>JANQSC010000003.1 GCA_028284235.1 Opitutaceae bacterium | reverse complement strand
GGATCTCGTGCGGATCTGCGGACCCTTCGGTCAGGTGCTGGCCCTTGTGGACCACGTCGCCTTCTTGAACGATGATCTGCTTGGCGTGCGGGATCAGGTGTTCCTCGTCCGTGCCGGTTTCTTCGTTCGTCACGATAAGCTTGCGCTTGGCCCGAACGGTACCGCCAAACGAGACAACCCCGTCGAGACGGGCCATTTCCGCGGCTTCCTTCGGACGGCGGGCTTCGAAAAGCTCGGCGACACGCGGGAGACCCCCGGTAATGTCTTTCGTCTTGGACGCCTGACGCGGCGTTTTCGCCAGCAACGCGCCCTGAGCGATCACATCGCCTTCCGCCACGGAAACCTGCGCTCCGGTTGGAATGCTGTAAATCGCCTGGACCTTGCCCGACTCGTCGCAAATTTCGACCGAAGGATTCAAGTCCTCCTTGTGCTCGATAACGACGGTGGCGATCCGACCCGAGCTCTCGTCGAGCTCCTTCTTGATCGTGACCCCGCGGATCATGTCGCGGAAACGAACCGTTCCCGCCTTTTCCGAAAGATTGGGGATGTTGTACGGGTCCCAACTCGCCAGAACGTCGCCCGACTCGATCGTCTCCCCATCGGGGATACGAATCGCGGAACCAACTACGATGTCGTAGGCTTCCAATTCGCGATCGTTCTTATCCAAAATTTGGATAGATCCGGTCTTGTTCAATGCGATGTAAACCGGACCGGTTGGCGTCTCGATGTGAACGAGGCGCAATCCGCGATACTTCACGCGACCTGTATTACGCGCGATGATACGAGGATCGGTGACCACCGAGCTGGCGATACCACCGATGTGGAAGGTACGCATCGTCAATTGAGTACCGGGCTCGCCGATCGACTGGGCCGCGATGATTCCGACCGAATCACCGAGCTTGGCCAAATCGTTGGACGCCGGGTTGATTCCATAGGACTTGGAGTCAATACCGTAGTCGGCGGTCGAAGTCAGCGGAGACATCACCTTCAGGCGCTCGATACCGCAGTCTTCGACGCGTTGAGCCGTCGCTTCCGTAATGAGCTCTCCCGAGGAGACGATAATCTCGTCCGGGTTGCTCGGATTGAATACGTCTTCGCAGGAGCAACGACCTTCAATGCGCTCACGCAAGCTGACAATCTCGTCGTCGCCTTCGAAAATCGCGCGCTTCCAGATACCGTCGCGGGTGCCGCAGTCTTCTTCCGTGATAATGACGTCCATGGCCACATCACAAAGCTTACGAGTCAAGTAACCCGCATCCGCAGTTTTCAACGCGGTATCCGCCAATCCCTTACGAGCGCCGTGAGTCGAGATGAAGTACTCGAGTACGGTGAGGCCCTCGCGGAAGGAAGACAGGATCGGGCGTTCGATGATCTCGCCCGACGGCTTGGCCATCAAACCACGCGTTCCGCACAGCTGGCGTACCTGGTTCGGATTGCCGCGAGCTCCGGAGTCCATCATCACGTAGACTGGATTCACGCCGCCCTTGCCGTCGTTGTTTTGCAGTTTCTCGAAAACCGCTTTCTTGATCTCGTCGGTAGCGACGGTCCAGATGTCAATGATCTTGTTGTAGCGCTCGCCCGTAGTGATAATGCCCTTACGGTACTGCCCTTCAACTTCCTCGATCTTCTCGAACGCGTTCGAAACGATGTCCGTCTTGCTCTCGGGAATGATCATGTCGTCGATACCGATTGAGATACCGGCCATAGTAGCGACGTCGAATCCGAGCTTCTTGAGCCGGTCCAGTGAAACTACCGTCTGTTCAGCGCCCGCGACCTTGTAGGTGTTGTTGATGACGTTGCCCAACTCGGACTTGTCTACTTGGAAGTTAACAAAACCCAGTTCCGCCGGCCAAATCTGGCTGAAACGGATACGTCCGATCGTAGTGGTAATCGTTTTACGGTCGCTGTTTCCGAAGATGGTCTCGCGCCCGTAGTCCGGATTCGGAATGCGAATCCAGTCGTGTGTCTGCATAGCGCCGTCCATCTGGGCGAAGAGGGCTTCGCTTTGCGTGGCAGCCAGGGGAATGCGCGTGTCTTCGTCGGCCATTTCCGCCGGCTCAAGCGTCAGGTAGTAGGAGCCAAGAATGACGTCCTGCGACGGCGTCAAGATCGGCTTTCCGCTCGACGGAGAGAAGATGTTTCCACTCGCCATCATGAGAGTCTTGCACTCGAGAGTTGCTTCCAGCGAAAGCGGAACGTGTACCGCCATTTGGTCGCCATCGAAGTCGGCGTTGTACGCGGTACAAACGAGCGGGTGGACGCGAATCGCTTCCCCTTCGATGAGTACCGGCTCGAACGCTTGAATCGAAAGTCTGTGCAGCGTTGGAGCGCGATTCAAGAGAACCGGGTGCCCCTTGGTGACCTCTTCAAGAATGTCCCAAACCTCTGGAGACTTCTTCTCGATCATGCGACGAGCGCCGCGGACCGTGTGCACGAAGCCCAATTCCTTGAGACGGCGGATGATGAACGGCTCGAAGAGAACGAGGGCCATCTTCTTGGGCAAACCGCATTGGTGCAGGCGTAGTTCCGGTCCAATGACGATTACGGAACGTCCCGAGTAGTCGACACGCTTTCCGAGAAGATTCTGACGGAAACGACCTTGCTTGCCCTTGAGCATGTCGCTCAACGACTTCAACGGACGGTTCCCCGCTCCGGTAACCGGGCGACCGTGGCGTCCGTTATCGAACAACGCGTCCACCGCTTCCTGCAGCATGCGCTTTTCGTTGTGGATAATGACATCCGGAGTCTTCAACTGCATCAGGTTCTTGAGGCGGTTGTTCCGGTTGATCACGCGGCGGTAGAGATCGTTGAGATCGGAAGTCGCGAATCGGCCGCCTTCCAAGGGAACGAGTGGTCGCAAGTCCGGCGGGATGACGGGAAGCACTTCCTGGATCATCCACTCGGGGCGGGACTTCGACTTGATGAAGCCTTGAATCACCTTCAAGCGTTTCGCCAACTTCTTCTTGATCTGCTTCGACTTGGTGCTCCGCATCGACTCTTGCAGCTCGAGGACAGTTCCCGCCATATCCATGACGGACAGCACTTCGCGCAACGCTTCCGCGCCCATTTTGGCCACGAAGGAGTCGTCTCCGTATTCCTCGACCGCTTGCAAGTACTCCTGGTCGGTCAGTAACTGCTTTTCCTCGAGCGGCGTGCGACCGGGATCGGTCACCATGAACGCTTCGTAGTAGATGACGCGCTCGAGGCTGCGAGCGGTCATATCCAGGAGCAGGCCCAAACGCGAGGGCATGCTCTTGAGGAACCAGATGTGCGTGACAGGCACGGCCAACTCGATGTGGCCCATGCGCGAGCGACGAACGCGAGACACGGTAACCTCAACGCCGCAACGGTCGCAAATCACGCCCTTGTATTTGATACGCTTATACTTTCCGCAGGCGCATTCGTAGTCGCGAACGGGACCGAAGATCCGTTGGCAGAAAAGTCCGCCCGGCTCCGGCTTGAAGGTACGATAGTTAATCGTTTCCGGGTTCTTGACCTCTCCACGAGACCAGGAACGGATCGTTTCCGGAGAAGCGACGTTGATCGTGACGCAGTCGAAATTCGATTCGCGTTCGACGCCGAGTGTTTCTTGAGCTTCTTGGCTAGACATTGTTTGTTCCTAGGGGGTTGGCGATTATTTGTACTCCAGCTCGCTTTGACGTCCGAGCTTAACGTCAAGTCCGAGAGACTGTATTTCCTTTATCAATACATTAAACGATTCCGGCGTTCCGGCCTGCAAAGTCGAGTCGCCCTTGACGAGCGATTCGTAGATCTTGGTACGTCCTTGGACGTCGTCCGACTTGACAGTGAGAAGTTCCTGCAAGGTGTAGGCGGCTCCGTACGCTTCCAGAGCCCAGACCTCCATTTCCCCGAAACGCTGGCCACCGTACTGGGCCTTTCCGCCCAAAGGCTGCTGCGTAACCAGAGAGTAAGGACCGACGGCGCGAGCGTGGATCTTGTGTGAAACCAAGTGGTTCAGCTTCATCATGTAAACCCAGCCTACAACCACTTCCTGGTCGAGCTGCTCACCGGTTCGTCCGTCGTAAAGCGTGCTTTTGCCGGTGGTCGGAAGACCCGCGTCGGCCAGGTGCTGACGTACGGTTTTTTCCGGAATACCGTCGAACACAGGAGTAGACACTTTCATGCCGAGAACCTTGCACGCCCAGCCCATGTGCGTCTCAAGTACCTGACCAACGTTCATTCGAGACGGAACGCCCAGCGGGTTGAGACAGATCTGGATCGGCGTACCATCGGGAAGATACGGCATATCTTCTTCCGGCACGATTTTAGCGACAACACCCTTGTTACCGTGGCGCCCCGCCATCTTGTCGCCAACCTTCAGTTTTTCCTTGGTGGCGATGTAGACTTTAACTTGCTTGATAACGCCTTGAGACGCGTCGTCACCCGTTTCGATGTTGGCGGTCTTGCGCTCGCGGTCCGACTCGAGTTCGTCGAACTTGCTCTGGTAGGAGCTGATAATCTCCATAATCTTGATACGAACCGGTGAGGGATCGATCTCGACGTGCTTGGAAACCGCGGCGAGCTTGCGCAGAAGCGTTTTGGTGATCTTTCGATTGGCGGGGATGATGATTTCTCCGTTCTGGCCGTTGACCACGTCGAGCGGAATTTTTTCTCCGAGGAGGATATTGGAGAGCGCTTCGGTCAAGCCTTCGCGGAGCTTGTCCATCTGCGTCTTGTATTCCTCGTTGATCTGCTTCACCTGGCGGCGGCGATCGGAAGGGCTCAAGCGCTCGCGCTCGTAGTCGATGCGGCTGGAGACTTTAACATCCATGATGATGCCTTCGACACCCGACGGAACGACGAGCGAAGTATCCTTCACGTCCGCGGCCTTTTCGCCGAAGATCGCTCGGAGGAGTTTTTCTTCGGGGGCGAGTTCGGTTTCGCTCTTCGGCGTGATCTTGCCGACGAGGATGTCGCCCGGATGCACTTCCGCGCCCACGCGGATGACCCCGTCGTGGTTGAGGTTGCGCAGCGCTTCTTCGCCCACATTGGGAATATCGCGGGTGATTTCTTCCGGACCCAATTTGGTATCGCGAGCGGTCACTTCGAACTCGGCCACGTGGATCGAGGTGTAGATGTCGTCCTTGAGCACCTTTTCGGAAATCAAGATCGCGTCTTCGAAGTTGTAGCCATTCCACGGCATGAACGCGACGAGGATGTTGCGTCCGAGAGCGAGTTCGCCCTGCTGAGTACACGGGCCATCGGCGATGATGTCGCCGGCTTTGACCTTCTGTCCTTGCGAGACAATTGGCTTTTGGTTGAAGCAGGTTCCCGCGTTGGAGCGCATGAACTTGCGCAGCTCGATCACGTGCACGTCGTTGGCCGGATCGGAAACGGGCTTGCTGAAGAAGTGTTCAGGCAGCTTGCCGTCTTTGGTTACGACAATCCGGTTGGCGTCGACCGAGGCGACGATTCCGTCGTGGTCGGTCACGCAGACGGTTTTCGAGTCGCGGGCGACGCGTTCCTCGATACCGGTTCCGACAAACGGCGAATCCGCTTTGAGCAAAGGAACACCTTGGCGTTGCATGTTCGAACCCATGAGCGCGCGGTTGGCGTCATCGTGCTCGAGAAAAGGAATCAGTCCTGCCGCGACGGATACAAGTTGCTTCGGCGATACGTCCATGAAATGGACGTGCTCCTTGTCGACTTCGAGGAACTCGCCGCTTTGGCGGACGGTCACTTTGCCGACGAAGACATTCTTGTCGTCCAACTCGGAATTGGCCTGGGCGATGATTTTGCCCTCTTCCTGGTCCGCGTTCAAGTAGCGAACTTCGTCGGTGACTTTCCCCTTTTCGACCACGCGGTAGGGCGTTTCGATGAAACCGAACTCGTTGACGCGCGAGTAGGTGGAAAGCGAATTGATCAAACCGATGTTCGGTCCTTCCGGCGTCTCAATCGGGCAAATACGTCCGTAGTGGGAAGGATGCACGTCGCGCACTTCGAATCCGGCGCGTTCGCGGTTCAAACCGCCCGGTCCGAGAGCGGAGAGGCGACGTTTGTGAGTCAACTCCGCCAGCGGGTTGATCTGGTCCATGAACTGCGACAGTTGGCTGCGAGCGAAGAAGTCGCGGATGACGGTCGTCAACGCCTTCGGGTTGATCAGCTTTTGCGGCGTGATCGAATCGACGCTTTGATCGTAGAGCGTCATGCGCTCGCGAACGAGACGCTCCGTGCGGGAGAGTCCGAGACGGCACTGGTTGGCGAGCAATTCGCCGACAGTACGCACACGGCGGCTGCCGAGGTGGTCGATGTCGTCAAGGTAGCCCTCCCCGCCCTTGAGTTTGATGAGATACTTGGTGGCGAGAACGATGTCGTCTCCCTCGAGCGTACGCTGCTCGACGTCCACGTCCATCTCCAGCTTCTGGTTGATCTTATAGCGGCCGACGCGACCGAGGTCGTAGCGCTTGGGATCGAAGAAGAGACGCTTGAGCAATGCCTTGGCGTTGGCGGTCGTCGGCGGCTCGCCGGGACGCAGGCGCTTGTAGATTTCCTTGAGCGCTTCCTCCTCGTTCTGGGTGGTGTCCTTTTTGAGGGCGCGGACGATGGCCCCTTCGTCGGAAGAGGTATCGATCACTTTGAGCACCGGAATGCCGTGCGTTTCGAATTCGCGAACGATCGCCTTGGTGAGCGGCTCGAATGCGCGAGCGATGACGACTCCCTTTTCGGAGTCGACCGCGTCTTCAACGAGGACGTACTGGCTGACGTTCTCCTTGTCGAGAGCGTCCTTGATGGGCACTTCCTCGATGGAGTAGAAAAGATTCAGGATGTCGAGGTCCGAGCTGAATCCGACGGCGCGGAGCAGCGTTGTAATGAGAAATTTGCGACGACGACGGCGACGGTCGAGATAGACGTAGAGCAGGTCGTTGTTGTCGAACTGGACTTCGAGCCAGGTGCCGCGGTCCGGAATGATGCGGTAGGAATGGAGGAGCTTGCCGTTGGTATGCGGCGTTACTTCGTAGCAAATGCCCGGCGAGCGGTGCAGCTGGCTGACGACGACGCGCTCCGCTCCATTGATGATGAACGAGCCGCGGCTGGTCACCATCGGCATTTCGCCCATGTAGATTTCCTCGTCCTTGATATTGTCTTCTTCGCGGAGGCGAAGTTTCACGTACAAAGGCACCGAATAGGTAATCCCTTCGCGAATACACTCGATCTCGGTCGCTTTCGGATCACCGATGGTGTAGGAGACGAACTCGAGCACCAGTCGTCCATCGTAACTTTCGATGGGGAAGACTTCGCGGAAGACCGCTTCGATACCGTCGTTCTTGCGTTCGAGGATCGGCGTGTCCTTCTGCAGAAAATCCAGGTAGGAATTGATCTGAATTTCGATCAGATTGGGAGGGCTCAGCGAGTCCTTAAGTTTTCCGAAGTTGATGCGGTCGGCCATGGATGTTCCTTACGTGAATAGCTAGATTAGATACGGGATGATATTGGGAAAACAGCCTCGAGTGAACGGATTCGCGACTGGCATTTAGAGACAGGAAAGACAGGCGCGCGGAAACGCGCCTGTCTCAAAGTAAAAGCTGTTAAAAACAGTACTGAGCAATGCTATTTGAGTTCTACCTTTGCGCCAGCAGCTTCGAGCTTGGTTTTGATTTCTTCGGCTTCTTCCTTGGAAGCGCCTTCCTTGACGGGTTTCGGAGCTCCTTCTACGAGGTCCTTCGCGTCCTTCAGGCCAAGACCGGTGATTCCGCGTACTTCCTTGATCACGTTGATCTTCTTCGCGCCGGCCTCGGCGAGGATTACGTCGAACTCGGTCTTTTCTTCCGCAGCGGCGGCGGCTTCGCCTCCACCTGCGCCAGGAGCTGCAGAGACTGCAACAGGAGCGGCGGCGCTAACGCCCCACTTCTCTTCCAAGTCTTTCACCAATCCTGCTATGTCGAGCACGGACTGGCTGCTGAGCCATTCGATTACGTCTTCTTTTTTTAGGTCTGCCATTGTATTTTGATCGGCTAGTTCGGAGTTCCTCATTTAAGGCCGCCAAGGCCCTAGCCTGTATCTTTGTTTTTGGTTTTCATTGGGCGAAGGCAGGCATGCCCTCGCAAATTGGTTCTCTAGTTGCCACCCTCCGCGTCGACTTTGGCTTGCAGAACGTTGAGCACGTTTTGAGGTACGGCGTTGAGGACGAACACCATCTGCTGGGCGGGCTGCGCGAGCAGTCCGAGCAACTGGGCCCGAAGCGACTCGAGCGAAGGCAGCTTGGACAGCGCCTTGAGGTCGTCCTTCTCCAGCTTTTGCTCGCCGAGGACGCCTACCTTGACATCGATCTTCTCCGCTTTGTCGAAGAACTTGATCAACACCTTGGCCACGCCCGACGGGTTGTTGCCGCCGATGACGATGGCGTTCTGCCCCGTCAGGTGCGAGTCGATTTCCGGGAAGCCGCGCCCTTTCGCCGCCACTTTGAGGATGTTGTTTTTCACGACGTGAAACTCCGCCTCCTCTTTGGCGAGCTGGCTGCGCAGATCCGCGATATCGGGAACGGTGGCGCGTTGGTAGTCGGCTACGAAAACGTAGTCGGACTTTTCGAGGTGGGTGTTCACCTCGTCTACGAGAAATTGTTTTTCCGGTCTCATTTTCTAATGCGTCCAGTTAAAGGTTCTAGAATTTCGAGTACTCGGACCCAGCCAGCTTGACGCCGGGAGTCATGGTACCGGACAGGCTCGCGCTGCGAATGTAGCGGCCTTTGAATCCCGCGGGACGGGCTTTCCCAACCGCTTCCAGGATCGCTGCCACGTTTTCCGCGATCTGCTCATTGGTAAACGAACGCTTTGCAACGCCGACTCCGAGCGTGGCCGACTTGTCGAGCTTGAACTCGACGCGACCCGCCATTACTTCCTTGATCGCTTTGTCGATGTCAGGCGACACGGTGCCGGCTTTCGGGTTCGGCATAAGGCCTTTCGGGCCGAGGACGCGGGCGACCTTGCGCACTTCCTTCATGGCGTCGGGAGTCGCGACGGCGACGTCGAAATCGACCCAGCCTCCTTGGACTTTCGCGATCATGTCTTCGAGCCCGGCTTCGGTTGCGCCCGCCGCTTTCGCCGCTTCCACATCGGATGTGAAGGCCAGTACGCGAACGGTTTTGCCGCTGCCGTGCGGAAGCATCACTGTGCCGCGCACCATCTCGTCGCCCTTGCGTGGGTCGACCAACAGCTTCATCGAGACTTCGATGGTTTCGTCGAAATTCGCCTTGGGCAATTTCGCGAGCACTTCGACCGCCTCGGTCACTGTATATTCTTTGCTAAGATCGGCCGCCTCCTGGGCAGCTCGAAATCGTTTAGTCAGTTTTACCATGTATTACTCCTTGCAGTACAAACGCCTCTCAGCTCCTGCGTTGTGGGTGTGTATTCTATATATAAAGTATATAGAGAGAAATTCTAGTCGACGACGTCGATTCCCATGGAACGGGCGGTTCCGGCGATAATGCGGGAGGCCATTTCAGGGTCGCTGGCGTTGAGATCCGCTTTCTTGGCTTCGACGATCTCGAGGATCTGCTTTTTAGTCACCGTTCCGACCTTGTCGCGATTCGGAACGCCGGAGCCTTTGGCCAGACCGGCGGCTTTCTTGAGAAGCACGGCGGCGGGAGGCGACTTGAGCACGAAGCTGAAGGACTTGTCCTGGTAGACGGTAATGACGACGGGGAGGATGGTGCCCGCCTGGTCTTTGGTCTTGGCATTGTACTCCTTGCAAAAGGCCATGATATTGACCCCGGCCGCGCCGAGGGCGGGACCCACGGGAGGAGCTGGATTAGCGCCGCCAGCGGGGAGCTGCAGGCGAATTGTTCCGGTTACTTTCTTTGCCATCTGATTTTCTAGCTAGTTATGCGTTCGACTTGCCAATACTCCAGTTCCACCGGCGTGAAGCGGCCGAAAATGGATACGGAAACCTTGAGCTTGCCTTTTTCGGGATCGATCTCGTCGATCCGTCCATTGAGATTGAGGAAAGGTCCGTCGGTGATTTTGACCTCTTCGCCGACTTCGTACTGGATCTTCGGGGTTTCTTTGCCCGAAGCCGCTTCGATTTGGCTCAGAATGGTGTCGATCTCCGACTTTTTGAGAGGGGCGGGCCGATCGCCGCCCACGAAATTAATTACGCCCGCGGTTTCTCTCACGAAATACCAGGGCTTGTTCATCAACTTGCCATCGTTGTCGTACAGGCGCATCCGCACGAAGGCGTACCCAGGATAAAATTTGCGAGTGATCTGGGTCTTTTTACCGTTCTTTACTTCGACGACGTTCTCGGTGGGAACGAGGACTTCGAAGACGTAGTCCTCCATTTCCTCTTCGACGATGAACTTGTCCAGGTACCGCTTCACCTTCCCTTCCTGGTTGGAAAGGGTTTGGATCACGTACCAGTCGCCTTGAGTCCTTGCGCTTGTCTCGGTCATCGTTTCGAAGGCTTACCGCATCATGCTGGTGAACAGCTCCACCACATTAACGAGTGAGAAATCCGCTACTGCGATGAATAGGCCCATAATCGCAATCGAGATGATCACGACGACGGTGTTCTCGCGCAACTCGCTCCAAGTGGGCCAAGTGGCTTTGAACAACTCAGCCATGGTCTCGCTGTAGAATGTGCGGATTCTGGTGAACGGATTTTTCATTTATCGGATTTTCGAGGATGGCAGGGCAGGAGGGACTCGAACCCCCAACCAATGGTTTTGGAGACCACTACTCTACCAATTGAGCTACTACCCTATGCCTTAAAATTAAGAAACAGAATTGCCGAAACCCCAAAATGCGGGTTCCGGCAAGCAAATTGAACTGTGTGGTCGCGCCTACTCGACGATGTCGGTGATACGGCCCGCACCGATTGTGCGTCCCCCTTCGCGAATCGCGAAGCGCTGGCCCTTCTCCATCGCGATCGGCTTGGTCAAAGAGACCTCGATCGAGATGTTGTCGCCAGGCATTACCATTTCGACACCGCTAGGCAATTCGCATACGCCCGTCACGTCAGTCGTGCGGAAGTAGAATTGCGGACGGTAACCATTGAAGAAAGGAGTGTGGCGTCCGCCTTCGTCCTTGGAGAGAACGTAGATTTCCGCTTTGCCCTTTTTGTGAGGCGTGATCGTGCCTGGATCGGCAAGCACTTGACCGCGCTCGATCGCTTCTTTTTCCACGCCGCGCAGGAGGATTCCCACGTTGTCGCCCGCCTGGCCTTGATCCAGCATCTTGCGGAACATTTCGACGCCGGTCACAACCGACTTCTCGGTGGCCTTCAAGCCGACGATTTCAACTTCGGAACCGACCTTGATGACGCCGCGCTCGATACGTCCGGTAGCGACGGTGCCGCGACCCGTGATCGAGAATACGTCCTCGATGGACATGAGGAATGGCTTGTCGATTTCGCGCTCGGGCTCGGGAATGTCATTGTCGATCGCGTCCATGAGGGCCTGGATGTGGGCCTTGCCCTCGTCCGTGCCTTCGAGCGCCTGCATGGCAGAACCGCGGATGATCGTGGTGTCGTCGCCTGGGAAATCGTACTTGTCGAGCAGTTCGCGCACTTCCATTTCAACGAGCTCGAGAAGTTCCTCGTCGTCGATGAGGTCGCACTTGTTCAAGAAGACGACAATCTTCGGCACTCCGACCTGGCGGGCCAGGAGGATGTGCTCGCGCGTCTGGGGCATCGGTCCGTCAGCGGCGCTAACAACCAGGATGGCGCCGTCCATTTGAGCCGCGCCCGTGATCATGTTCTTGACGAAGTCCGCGTGGCCTGGGCAGTCGACGTGAGCGTAGTGGCGGTTGTCCGACTCGTACTCTACGTGGGCGACCGAGATGGTAACGATCTTGGAATCGTCACGCACTGTACCACCCTTGGCGATGTCCGAGTAGCTTTTAAGCTCTGCAAGACCCTTGCCGGCCTGCACAGCCAAGATGGAGGTGGTCAGAGTAGTTTTACCGTGGTCAACGTGTCCGATGGTGCCGACATTGACGTGCGGTTTGGTTCTTTCGAAGGTTCCTTTAGCCATTTTTGGTTGTTAGTTTTTTGTGTTTATCAAAATTGTTTTTCCGTTTCCGATACTTCCAAAATAAAGGTCCTCGCTCGAATGGAGCCCTCGAGCGGACTTGAACCGCCGACCTCATCCTTACCAAGGATGTGCTCTACCAACTGAGCTACAAGGGCCTTTCCAAGTGGTGTGTATCGAAAAAAGAAGCAAGAAGATGCCTAACCGCATTTTTCCCGTCAACTGAAATTTCAATAAAAAATCCAAGGTTTTTTAGCGGGCAATTCGCACCCGATAAGCGCCGCTGTCGAGCAGGCCTTTAGGGAGGAGTTTACGGACCGTTAATTCGCTGATTCTCCGATCCGTCTCCGGGTTGCCGCTGGACTCCTCGATTGAAGGGAGACCGGCCAGAAAGGAGTCGACCACTAGAACCGTGAACGAGGCGATTCCCCAATCTCCTGGGATCCCCAGGATTTCGAGCGCAGCATTATTATAATAGGTGTTTTGAAACACGGTTTCGCCCGAACCCATGCGGATCACCTCGAGGGCCACACCCTCCTCGAAATCGCTGGAGAGCTTCAGCGAGACGCGACCGACGCCGCGAGTGGCGTCGACGGGAAAGGAAAGCGCGGTTTGGGCAGGAGCGTCCGCGGGAGTCCAGGCGTTTCCGAACGTGGTGACGAAGTCGCCGTCCTCGGACTCGTAGATCGGCTCGTAGTCGACGAAAATCTGCAGGTCTTCCTCGACGTAGTAGGCCTCGACTCGGTCGAAATTCGAGGTGTTCCACTCGGTCGGCTGCATCAGCGGCTTGGGGTCGAATAATTCGATTTGCTGGCGCATGATCGGCGACAGGTCGTCCGTGTCCGGCCCCACGTAGACGATGTTGGCCTTGTCCTCCCGTTGCGGGGTCAGCGTTTCCGGTTGCGAATCCAGAAACACGATCGCCCAGAAGATCCCGATATGGACTATCCCTCCGGTCGCAATGCCGACGATCCAGCGACTGGTAGAGCGCCTCATTGTTCCGCCGTCGCGCCCAGCGCGTTCGTCTCGGCTGGCCGACGCTCCGTTGCCACTTGGATATTTAAATAGCCGGCGGCTTTGACGATTTCCCACACCGACGTCATCGTTTGAGTCGAAACTGCCGCGTCGACCCGCATCAGCAAAGTAACGTTCTCCGGCACTTCCCCTCGCAAGCGGAGCATCTTGTCCAGTGTCTCCACTTTCAAAAGCCGATCCTCGAAGTAAATCTGCTCCTCCCCGCTCACCTCGTCGATCGACATGACCTGGAGGCGCTGAGCAACCGCCGACTGAGCGTGGTTGACGCGCGGCAAGTCAATGGTGATCCCTGGAGCGATAACGAAGTTGGATCCATAAAGCGTGGCAAAGAGCCCGATCACGCACAGATCGAAAAAGGGCCAGAAGTTCAACTTGGCTGCCTGTGGCACCTCATTTTTCAGATTCAGCGTCAACAACCGCATCCGCGCCCTCCTCTTCTTCTTCGAGCTCCTCCTCGATATGGCGACTCGCCTTGATTTCGACAATCGACGAAAGCAACTCCGAACCCAGCCACTCCATTTCGTGGACGATGGAGTTGACCCGTCCAATGAGAAAGTGGTGGGCCAGGATGCAAACCGCGCTCAAGGCCAATCCTGTCGCCGTCGAAATGAGCGCCTCCCACATGCTTCCCGATAGAAAGCCCGCGTTCAAGTACACCCCCTGCTGCTCGTACTGGGAAAACGCGTCGATCAAACCGATCAATGTACCCAGCAAACCGAAAATCGGGGCGGCGTGCGTGATCGCTTTCAACGCCCCGATGCGCCGCTTGATTGGGCCCAGCTCGACGATTGCCGCTTCGCGGACCGCTTCACGAATTTCGCCGTCCGACTTGCGAAACGCCATCAAGCCCGCCTTGACCATCGACGCTGCCGGCCCCGGCGTATCCTGGCACACCGTCAGCGCCTCGATCAAACGCCCTTTTTTGAGAGAGTTTTCGATTCCGGCGAGGAACTCTTTGGACCGGATCTGGTTGCGATGGAGGAAAAGCGTCCGCTCCACGAACACCGCCAGCGCCGCGAGGCTCATGAGGAACATCGGCCACATAATCACGCCGCCTTGCTGGAACTTGCCGAACAGCTCGACGTGTACTGAATCTATGGATGCAATTATCATGCTCTGAAACTAAAGTTGGTTGGCGAAGGGGGAACGCCCTCTCAACTGCTCGATGCGGGCTCGGGCCAGTTCGGCGCCATGCAGATTGAGACTTTCGATCTTTTCATAGAATTCGACCGCCCTGTCGAGATTCGCCTCGCTTTGATAGATCTCCGCGATTTCGAACAAGGAACGCGACAGCCAATAACGACCCTTTACACCCAGCCTCTCAACGCGCAGTTCCTCCGCAATCCAGAAGTCGTACAAGGAGAAATAGGCGCTCTTGGCTTTCAACTGCTCGCCTTGGTTCTCCCACGCGGTGCCAATCTTGTAACCCGCCTCGATCCTCAATTCGATCGGCAAATTGGGTAGGTCCATCAAGTATTCCAGACGCGAAATCCCGGCTTCGAATTTGGCAGGATCCTCGCTCGAGCGAGCGATGAGCGTGTCCGCGAGAGCGATTTGGGCCAAATACCGGTCGGGCCGCTCGCGATAAGTGTTCTCCAAGGACCTGTATACCAGTTCCGCCGTTTCAAACTCGTTCAACATGCGAGCCAGATTCCCTTGCTTCAATCGCGCGTAGTAGGCGATTTCGGAATCGGGATACTCCTTGGCGATGCGGTCTAGAATATTGACCGCCTGATTTAGGTACCCCTGCCCTCGCTTCTCGGCGTTGAGAGCGATTTCGTAAAGAGCCAAGGGAGCGAACTTGCTGTCCGGATTGGCGTCGACGAGCCGATTGAGGAGCTGCGAGGACTCGACTACCAGGTCCTTGTCCGAAAGGTGCCTCGCTTCCACCAGGAACGAGCGCTGCGCCGACTCCGTGTCGCCAAACTCGTCCCTCACCCGGCCCAGGATTTCCAGTCCCGCCGCCTCGAACGAAGCGTCCGACTCTCCCTCCTTCAACAGGGATTCGGCCAAGGTCAGCAGCACGTCCGATTCGACATTTCTCAAATGTTCCGTCTCCCCGATATTCTCTAGCAGAGCAGAGAGACGGTCGACCCAAACCTGGGTTTCTCCATACAACTCCGACTCGTACGAGAGCTTAGCCCCCAGCCAGAACATCTTAACCTGCAAGCCGAGGCTCAAGCCCTCCAAGCTGACAAAGCTGTTGATTCGCTCGTACGCGTCAATCGACTCGTCCCTCTGGCGCATTTGCTTCACGAGCGTCCATTCCGCTTGCCAAACCGTGTCGGAATTCGCCCGCCGGCTCAGGTCCGGGTCGTCCAAAACCAGTTTCGCCTCCGCGAGCTCGCCCGCGTTCAAGTGGGAAAGCACGAGTTGGAAAAACACCTGGCTCGATTCCTCTTCGTTCAATTCGCCGTCCAAGGCGACTCGATACGCGTCCGCCGCGTCCGAAAAGTCGCCCTCATTGTCCGCCTGATCGCCGGCCCGGTAGTAGCAATCGGCGATTAATATATTCAATCGGTCCCGATCGATGTTGGACTCGAATTCGGTCCTCACCTGAGTCAGCAAACTCGCCGCCGTCCGGTAGCGGCTGCGCTGCCAGGACGACGAGGCAAGCAAGGTCAATACGCCCTGTTTGTATTCTGAATTTGGATATTCCTCTATCAACCGATAACCGTCGTTCTCGACAGCTACGCTATCGCCTCGATGGAAATTACCGACGCTGCGATAGTACAAGGCTTCGGCTGTGAGCGCATGTCCGGGAGCGCCGTCGATCACCTCGTCCAACACGCTTTGGAGCGTTTCCGCAATCGCCGTATCGCCGTCGAGACCCTCTTCCATCAACTGTTGCAACGCAATTCGCTGTAGTCGTGTGACTTCGCCTTCGACAACGAGGCGACGCGCTGCCGAGCGACCCGATTCCTCGTCCAGTCCGGCGATCAATGTCTGCAGCAACAGAATTTCGTCCCGAAAATTTCCATACGCCTCCGGAACCCCCTCGATCGAGGCGACAAGCAACCCAATCGCCTCCTGATTGCGTCCTTGTTCTGCCAACGCCACTGCGAGTAGCTGGGCGAATCGGTATCCCGTTTCCGACCCGCGATTCGAATCATACGCCTCGCGCAAATCCGCCAGGGACAAAGCTCCACTGTCGAATTCGAGTTGATACCGAAACGCGAGGAAAGCCAATTGGGAATGCAACGCCGGCGACAATTCTCTCGCTCGGGACCGGGCAGACTCGAACTCGATCTCGGCCGACGCTTGATCGCCCGATCTCAAGTCGAGCCAACCATGGGCCAACGCGTTCCAGGCGCGTTCCCCCGGATCCAAGTTCGTCTCGTCCACTCGCTCCAAAGCCCGGGCCGTCGCCGACTCGTCTTCTCTGGCGAGCGCGACTAGGGCCAACCGCAGATTGAGCGCGTCTCGGATGGATTCACTCTCGATCGCCTCGTCGATCACCGTCGACGCCTCTTCCGCGAGCCCTCTGCCGAGCAGCGAGTCGATTTGAATCAAGACAAGCCGGTCACGATCCAGTTCGGACTCTACGTTTCCGTTGGCGAGCGCCTCCCCGGCGTAAGCGCCCGCAAGTTCGTACATCCCCGACTTGAGGGCCCGCTCCGCCCGATCCAACCTCCAGTAACCACCCGTTCTCGTCTCAAACGCATTCGGTTTCCAATCGCTGTACGGTATCGGTTCGTCTTGGCCGGGCAGCGCCGCGATTGCAAACGCGATCGACCCAAGAAAGGCGACCGCTCGAAACCAGCGAACTAGGGAGACGCGACACATATTACGATTCTTAGATACGCAAACGCCAAAGCGGTTCGAAATCAAATCGTATTCGAGTTTACCGAGTCGACGCGACGCCGCCTAAATATGCCGGGAATCCGACTCGTCTTTTTCCGTGTAGCCTGAGTCCTGGCGCTGGTGGTTAACCTTGTTCTTAGCGATATACGCGTCGAAAACATCGTCAGCGGTCATTCCAAGGGTCTGGGCGAGCGACACGAGAAAGTGAAAAAGATCGACGACCTCGACCTTCGCGTTCTGCTCGTCGAATTCCTGGTATTTCGCCCACCACTTCCACGGGACCGAGTCGGTCAGCTCCGCCAGCTCCTGCTGCATAGCCCGAGTGTAGTTCAATATCCACTTGGCCTTTTCCGCATCGTCGATGCCCTTGAGATGCACTCCGATCCGGGCGTTGAGTTCTTCCTGCATTTCAAAAATCTGCGTGAGCTTATCCATGGGATGAGCGCTACTGCCCCCGGGCGGTTCAGGCAAGCCAATAGCCGGACCAGCCCGCAATCCGGCAAAAACACCGGCAATACGGGTATGTTTCAAAGTGTCGCCTATCGCGCTGACCCGCATAAACCGCTGAAGCCACCCATCGCCTGTCTGCCTTTTAAGATTCGCGACAACGCGGAGTCCTTGAATCCAGGAAGAGCTTCATTCCGCGAAAAAACTGCGCCCGAAGGCAGCGTCCCAAGCCCCTCTCAGTCACAACCCTCCTTTGAAAATCCCCACTTAACTTTCCAAGGTTGGAAAGTTAAGTGGGAATACGAGGGTTGGCTGTAATCGACGACGAGCCATGTCAAGCGCTCCGAACTAACGGAAGCCACGCGAGTGCTTTGCGAGAACAACGTCTGCGATTCGTTCTGAAATGAAGGCGCATCGGACGGCAACGTCCCGGGACCCTGCTAGGGACAACCCTCCCTTGCATGCCCCCACTTAACTTTCCAACCTTGGAAAGTTAAGTGGGAATACGAGGGTCAGGTCTGGGATTCGTTCTGAAAGGAAGCCGCATCAGACGACACTTTAAAACACACCCCCCGCAATCCAGTCAGCAGTAATAAAGGTTGAATTTTCCTCCAGATCCATAGAGTAGCCCTTTCTCGCGGCGAATATACGCATGACCCTACACGACGCAGGGCGACGCCGCCGAACAAGGAAACGAACATCCACCGCGTGATCGATGGAACCATTCCGATACACGCCAAAAACAAAACACATGTCTGAAAAAGAACAAAAAGACGAGGAGCTGGAGAGCGGCGCTGACGAGGCGGCCCCCGAGGCCGAAGCCGAGCAAGACGCCGGGAATCCCGCCGAAGCGGAAACTCCTGAACCAGCCCCCAAAGAAACCCAGTCCATCTTGTATGGAACACGCAAGCGCCGCCCGGGCGCGCCCACCTCGCCTTCCGCGAAAACGCTCGACCAGATTCGAGGCCCCTACGAGGACGACGACATTGTCGAGATGGACGATCTCGTCGTCCGGTCAACGGCGCCCGAAGAGCTGATCGGAGGCGATCAATCCGACGGTCCGTCCAGACGGCGCGATCGAAGTGACCGAGGGGAACGTCGCGGAAGACGCGAGGACCGCCGCCGCGAGCCGCGCGAAGCGAGTCAAAGCGACGAAGCAAGCGAGCCCGCCGCAGACTCCGAATTGGAAGCCTACCCTTCCGCCGAGCCCGCGGAAACCGCAACTTCCACCGAGGAAGATCGCCCCAAACGCATTGCGTCCGCCGACAACTCCAAGCGAGTCGCTCAACGTCCGGTTGAAGAATTCAGCCCTTCCAAAGACGGAAAGCGAGCCGAGCCGCGGAAACGCCCCGAGCCCGAAGCGTCGTACACGCCGCCTAAAAGCGAAGCGAAGAAGACCGGTTTTTTCGGCTGGCCCAAGTCGCTATTCTCGAGCGAGCCCGAGCCTCCAAAGAAGCCGGCCCGCAAGCGTTCGCAAAACCGGCGGCGCAGACGTCGCGGAGGTCCGAATCGCGGCCCCGACGGCGAGTTCAAGGGCGAACGTCCCAACGGCAATCGCCGGCGTCGCTCCAACCGCAACCGTCGCCCACGCGGCGAGGGCGGACACGAGGACGGCGGACAACGCCGACGCCGTAGACGCCGGCCACGCGGCGAGCGCAACCAAGCGCCCTCCGAATAGGTCAATTCCTTTCAACCCCGCTGCCGCTTAGCCGCAGCGGGGTTTTTCGTTTCCCAGCGCTTGCGCTCGGACGCCCACTTGATCTTACTCTCAATCGATCCCGAAAACGGATCCCAGCCCAGATGAGCGAACCCACACACACCGGCGCCGACTTCTATTCGAATGCGCTCGAAACCTCTTTGAACAACCAGACCGAGTCGATTCTCAGGCCCCACTCCTTCGAGGAATTCGTCGGTCAGGAAAAGACAATCGAGCGCTTGCGCATCATGTCCGGCGCCGCCCGCAAACGAGGCGAGCCCTTGAACCACGTTCTCCTCAGCGGCCCGCCCGGCCTGGGGAAAACGAGCCTGTCCTTCATCCTCGGGACGGAGATGGGGACCAATGTTCGCGTCACCTCCGGACCTGTAATCGAAAAAGCCAGCGATCTCGCCGGCATGCTCACGAACTTGCAAGAAGGGGACATTCTCTTCATCGACGAAATCCATCGTCTCCCCAAAACCGTTGAAGAATACCTCTACTCGGCGATGGAGGACTATCGCATCGACATCATGATCGACCAGGGACCCAATGCCCGCTCGGTCCGTCTGAACATTCCCAAATTCACGCTGGTCGGAGCGACCACCCGAAGCGGTCTGCTCACCGCGCCGCTGCGCAGCCGTTTTACGCTGCAAACGCGACTCGACTACTATTCCTCCGAACACCTGCTCAGCATCGTAAAACGCAGCTGCGACCTGCTGAACATCGAAGTGGATACTCCCGGCGGACTGGAAATCGCCAACCGTTCGCGCGGCACGCCCCGGATCGCCAATAACCTCGTGTATTTCGTTCGCGACTACGCGGAGGAAAAAGGCGACGGAGTGATTACCCGCGAAATCGCCAGCAAAGCCCTCGAGCTTCTCGAGATCGACCAGCGCGGGCTCGACGAAATGGACAAGCGCATCCTCTCTGCAATCGCGGAAACCTACAAGGGCGGCCCGGTGGGATTGAACACGATCGCCGTCGCCGTTGGAGAGGAACCCGACACTCTGGAGGAAGTTCACGAGCCCTACCTGATACAAAACGGATTCCTGCAACGAACGCCTCAAGGCCGCATCATTACGGACAAGGGATACGCGGCGGTCGGGCTTCCAGCGAAAGATACCGCTTCGTAGCTCACGACTGAGGACATTGCGCCGTTTACGCCTTGCAATAACGGCCCGCAAGCCTATCAATGGGAGCCTTAATCAGTTGGGAATCCGCTCGAGACGGCGCGTTTTCACGTAGGGTTGATGGAGGCGCCAGCTGTCCGCTCTGCATTTTTAGAGAAGGCGCTTTTTCAAAATGGACATATACGTAGGCAATCTGTCATTCGACGCATCGGAAGATGACGTCCGCGAAGCATTCGCGACATTCGGAACGGTCGAATCTGTAAAACTGATCATGGATCGCGAAACGGGAAGACCGCGTGGTTTCGCGTTCGTAACCATGACCGAATCCGACGAAGCGAACAACGCGATCGAATCGCTCAACGGAAGCGAGCTCCTGGGACGCGAACTCCGAGTGCGTGAGGCAACCCCTCGCCCCGAACGCCCGCGCGGCGGAGGCGGCGGTGGCGGTGGCTATCGCGGCGGCGGCGGTGGCGGCGGCTACGGCGGTGGTGGCGGAGGCTACGGCGGCGGTGGTGGCGGAGGCTATCGCGGCGGCGGTGGCGGAAAAGGCTCGCGACGCGGCGACCGGCGCCAGCAACGCGACGGTTTCTAAGCCGGAAACGCGCCGCTCAAACAGTTTTGTTTTTCGACCCGCTTTTTCACGAAAGCGGGTTTTTATTTGGCGAATAGAACGCGCCGGGACGGCCCGTTCCACCTTATCTTCAAGTGGTTTAAGGTGGAACCCGACAGCTTGCCTCGGCGTAGTTCCGTTCCGCGGAACGAAGACGGGTCTCGGCGGGTTTTGTTTTGGTCGGGACCGTTGTCTAGTTCGCGTCGTCGAGCGTTTCGACAACCTCGAGCTCGCCGGTGTCTACGCTCCCCGGTCCGACATATGTATTCACTTTTCCAAGCTTGCCGTCCAGGTTCGTGCCGAAGTAGTTGGCGGCGCCGCGACTGAGCGCGAAGTGGGCGTCGTCGAAACCGACTTTCACTGCGTCCATGCTGAAGCGCGTCGACCAGAGCAGTTTCTTCTCGCCGTTGTCTCGCATGAGCGGCCAATCAAAAGCGGAGAGGATCATGAAATAGCGCTCGCTACGGAGCATGTCCTGCAGTTCGAATCCGTCCTGAATTCCGAGGTCGCGCCGTTTCAGAGCCCGGTCGAAACCGATCAACGCGGCGTTGCTTTGGTCTCGATAGGAGTACCCTTCTTCCCGCAGATAGTCTTCCGTGTCGAAACTCTCGAGGTCTTCATCCTCTTCCGAGAGTTCTTCTTCATCCTCTTCGTCGGTCGGGAACAGCTCGTCGAACTCCGCCTGGATCTCGGTCACTCCCCAATTCACAACGATGAGCAAATCGCCATCATCCTTCGTCCGGGCAGGATAGTAGTTGCGGGTTTCCAACTGCAGGGCCAGGTTCTCCGCGACCTCGATGAACGGCACGTCCTTGAGCGTTTTGTCGGCTATATAGCCGCCGATGAACTTGCCTTGAACCAGATGGTAGGTTTCCGGAGCCAATGCCCCGTCCTTATCCTTTTCTTCGGCGTAGGAGGGCTCGGCAAACGAGTCTACCAGCACCCGGGCTTTCACGTCTTTTGCCCAAGAGGAGCTCGCAAAAAGAAAAATACCCGTACCCAGCAGAATCAGACTACGGCCGATCGCCGTCGCGCGTGCATGTGTTTGTAGAAGATTCATGACTAGTAAAACTCGAATTCGCTTCTTTCAGTTACACCGGAACGCGCATTCTTCGACGTCCAACCCTAGGTTTTCAGCGAGAATCCCCGCTCTCCCCTCTATATCGTCTCAATCCGATCCGTTCCCAATCGAAAAGCGCTCCCGGGTCCGTTTTGCGGCCCGGCGACCACTCGTCGTGCCCGAAAATCGATCTCCGGTCCCTGCCGATTTCGGGAAAAAGGCGGCGAATCGACGCGATTACGCGATTCAAGGCGTCGTACTGGGGATCGGTGTAGCCCAGGTCCTTGGGATCGATCGTGTCGTAGCGCTCGACCTCCATAAACGGGCTCATTTCGGAGCGGGTTCCAATCCCCATTAGCTCGATCCCGATCGAGTACTCGTTGAGGCGATTCTCGCGTTCGGGCGCACCCTCGATTCGCCCCACACCCGCATGGTACGCGGTACGGTCTAAGGAGACCATTTGGATGACCTTGCCTTCGCGATCGATCAGAACGTGGGCGGAAACGCGAAACCGCCGGAAGCCGTCCACAATGCGTCGCGTATCATACGGAGAGTCCGGATTTTCCATCGCGTCGCTGCAAAAATGTACGAGGATGGAATCTACGAGCCTCGGCTCATCCGGCGCCTTTGAGCAGTCCAAGGGCAGCAGCATGCGTTCAAATTCCAACCCCGCTTCTTCCATAGACTGCTCAAAACGGGCGTCGAATGAAGTCGGTATCGACTCTGCGATTGCTCCCGCACCATGCAGCGCCGCGAAGACAAACATCGCCAACGCCACTTTTATCCAACCTCTCCAATTCATATCCCAAACCGAAACTCGGTCATGAGATTAATCGCGCGTGGCGAGTTCAAGCAAGCTTTGACCTGCTCGCCCCGGAGGTAGAGACGCCTTAGACTACTCCACCGGCTGAATCGTAAACGCGTCGAACTGCTGGCTGGCGTGGATCTCGCTCGCTTCGGCGGTGTACGCGAATTCGCGCGGCTCGCCGGTGTCCTTGTTCCAAAGGATCCAAAAGTCGTAAGGCGAACCGTGGGAGATGCCCGTCGAGCTGCCAAGACCTTCGCCTTGCGCTCCCAGAATATTGAAATTCCGGTACTCGCTGAACCCGAGCTCGCTGGCGCTGAAGGCGTGCCCGTTAATCGTCAAATCCACCGCTGAAACTCCAGTCACTTCGTTGGTCGTGTCGTTGATCTCCACCTGAATGGAGCCCGATACTTCCGAAGCGGGGGCCGACGCGTCGAAGCCCGACACGGTGAAGTTGATCACCACCGTGGAGGCGTGCAGTCCTGCTGGGAAAGCGGCCAATAGCAGAAATCGCCAAGCGAATCGAATTGCGTGTGGGAAACGGTTCATAAATTGCCCAGGACCGGACAATTCATAGAAATCGGCGCCTCCCAGCGAATTGTAAGCGCTTTACTTAAATTCTTAGAGAAAAGCGCGGGCAAATCGGGGTTTCCCCTAGTCTTCAAGACCGATCTTCTCCAAAATTCTCTGGAGATCTTCGTTGCCCGAGTACTCGATCAGGATCTTGCCCTTCTTCGGGCTGTGCTTGAGCGACACGTTCGAGCTGAGGTAGGCCATGAGGCGCTTTTCGATATCCTCGATCGCCGCTCGCTCCGCTTCGGGAGCTTCGCGGGTCGGGCTCGACTTGGACTTGCTCGATTTTCGCAGGCTCTGCACCAGGCTCTCCGCGCCGCGTACGCTCACGCCGTCTTCGATAATCCGACGCGCCAGCAGCGCTTGTTCCTGTTTGTTCTCCAATCCGAGCAGGGCCTTTGCATGCCCAGTAGAAAGGAGCTGGGACGACAAATAGCCGCGGACTTCTTCCGGGAGGGACAGGAGCCGCAGCGAATTCGCGATCGTGGCCCGGCCTTTGCCCACTCGTTCAGCGACTTGCTCCTGCGTCAAATCGAAGTCCCGCAACAAGCTCGCATAACCCATCGACTCCTCGATCGGGTTGAGGTTCTCGCGCTGCAGATTTTCGATCAGGGCCATGGACGCGGCGGACGAGTCGCCCGCTTCGATCACCCGAGCGGGAATTCTCTTGAGCTTCAGGAGCTGGAAGGCCCGCCAGCGGCGCTCGCCCGCGATCAACTGGTAAGCCCCATTCACGTCCCGCACCACGATCGGCTGGATCAAGCCCTCGCTCCGGATGCTCTCGGCGAGATCCGCCAACTGGCTTTTCTCGAACTCCTTGCGGGGCTGAAACGGGTTGGGCTCGATCTTCGAAACTGGCAATTCCAAATAGTCCGGAGCGGCGGGCTCCACGGCGAATCCCTTTTTCGCGTTCGGCGTCTTGGTCGCGGCTTTGCTTTTGCGCGCGGGAGTTTTCGTCGCGGGCGCGGGTTTCGCTGTCTTGCTTGCGGGTGCCGATCCGCCTGAAATGAGGCCGGCCAAGCCTTTGCCGAGTCGAGATTTGGGTTTCGCCATAGTGAATTGAAAAAACTATTTGTGGGGTACGTAGAGCGTTTGCCCCACCTGCAAGAATCGGGGATGGGAAATTTTGTTGGCGTTTTGAATCCAGTCCACCGTCGATCCAAACTTGCTCGCGATTCCCGAAATCGTGTCGCCGCTTCGCACCACGTAGGGCGTGCCCGTTTGCGGGAAATTGCTGTGGAACGACGTCAACACGTCCGGATCCTTCTTCGGTTTCGGCGCGGGCATCCCGCTCAAACTCTTGTTCACGCTATTGGCGAATTCCGTGATCTGGTCGGTCACCTGCAAGATGATCTCGTTCTTCATCTTCACGTCGCGCTGCTCGAGGGACGACACTGCGGCCGCGATGGCCTGGTTCAACTGCCCCACGGTTGCCAATTGGCCCACGCTGCTGTCGATTCGCGATTCGTAGGTCCCGACTTGCTGACGCAATTGCGTGTTTTCTCTGCGCATGTTGTCCAGCTCGACGCGCATCGACCGTATCGCTTCTTCAAGGATGCGTACATCCTCGGCCATATTCGCAACCTGGTAGGCGAGGTTGCTCGTCTGAGCAAACGATTGGCTTTGCCCTAGAACGAGGCAAAGGAAGGCGGCCCAGACGGATCGTTTGAAAATACTCACTTGTTTTCCGTCCATTCAGAAAGCGTGGAAAAATTGAGGCGCGAAAACAAGCATCAACCCCGCCCAGATTGCCAAACAAATGTTAACCGGCATCGCATTCGTCTGCTTGGGAGATCGAAGCACGCGTCATAAGGTAGGGCCCGACCGCCGGGCGGGCCGCAACAAGCGCGAACAAAATCGTTCGGACGGCCCGGTCCTTCGACAACTCAGGATGGTGAGCAGTGGCGAACCACGGTCCGCCCCCACCTGGATTTCGTCCCTACGACACAAGCGGCGGCATTTCCTTCGACTCCAAAACCACTCCATTGGCGATTTCGTATCCGCGGAGAAATTCAGCCGCGTCCAGCATTTTGCCACCAGTCCGCTGCAACCGCTTCAACAACAGGACTCCTTCGCCGCACGCGATCGCGAGCCCGCCGTCTTCCAGACCGAGCACTTCGCCATCCGCGCCTCGCGTGCCGGACTCCTCCCATGCGTCCGCCAAACCCACTTTGATCACGTCGTCTCCGTTCTCAAAACGCGTTCCCGGCCAAGGGAACAGGCCGTTGACGCGGTTTGCCAATTCTACTGCGGAACGCCGAAAATCAAGCACGCCGTCCGCCTTGACCAACTTGCGGACATGCGTCGCCGCAGCGTCATCCTGCGGAGCAGGATGCGCTTCCCCCGAAAAAACCGATTCCATATTTCGCTCCAGCAACGGAACGCACGCCTGCGAGAGTTTTTCCTCCAAATCGATCGATGTATCCAACTTATTTATACGCACACGCTCGACATCCAATATCGGGCCCGCATCCATCGCCCGGACGACCTTCATAAGCGAAACGCCCGACTCCGAATCGCCGGACGCGATGGCCGACTGAATCGGGGAAGCCCCTCGGTATCGAGGCAGCAGGGACGTATGCAAGTTCCAAATTCCGCAAGCGGGCGTGTCGATCAGCGCTTGCGACAAGATGTGTCCATACGCCATGACGAGGATCGCGTCCGCGTCGATGGCCTCGATTTCAAGCCGGACGGACTTGCTCGTTTTTTCAGGCTGAAACACGGGCAACTTCTTCTCCAACGCCCAGAGTTTGATCGCGTTGGCCTCGATCCGCTTTCCCCGGCCGCGGGGCTTGTCCGGCTGCGTATAAATCGCTTCCAAATCGATCGCCCCGCATCGCCCGTCAGCGATCGCGTTCAACGCGGGCAACGCGATCGGGTCGGAGCCCATGAATATGAGTCGCTTGCTCACAGGGAATGCCTCACTCCTCCCTAACGTAGGGATTCTTCTTGTTGACGAGATCGAACACGACGGGGCACCCCTCCAGCTTGAACGCTTCGACGACAGCCGACTGCATGTAGCGCTTGTAGGAATCGTTCAACTTCTTGGCCTGGTTACAGAAGAGCTTGATCCGATACGGCCGGGTTCCCGTATGAACCGCGTAGTAGACGCGAAAGCGACGCCCGTCGACCTTGGGCGCCGGCATCCGGTCGGCAATCTTGTTGAGCAAATTGTTCAATCGACCTGTCGGGATTCTCTTGTCGAGCCGCTTGTCCAGCTGGCGGGCGTCGTAGAGCATCTTCTCTATATCGATGTTCTCCACCGCGGATACAAACCGAACGGGCGATCCGGGTGTAAAGAAAATTTCCCTACGCAGCCCCTTCTCAAAGGCCTTGCGAAAATCCGCCTCGGAATCAAACCCGTCGATCTCGTTTTTCTCCCAGGCTTCTAAGGCGAGATCCCATTTGTTGACGACGATTACAATCGGCTTGTTCAACTTCGCCGCTTCGCCGGCAATCGCCTTGTCCTGGTGAGTGGGCCCTTCCTTCGCGTCGAGCACCATGAAAACCACGTCGACGTCCCGAATCGAGTCGAGCGAACGCACTCGGGAAAAGTACTCCACGGACGAACTCAGTTTGGTCTTCTTACGAATTCCCGCCGTATCCGTGAGAACGAAATGCCAATCCTCGCCGCGTTTCGAACGCCATGAAAACGGCGTCTCGATCGAGTCGCGCGTCGTGCCCGGAACGTCGCTAACGATGAAACGCTCCGACTGAACCAGACAATTGCTCAACGAGGATTTGCCCACATTGGGACGGCCAATAAAGCACACTCGAATCTCCTTTCGACCATCGGGCTCAACTGGTTCAGGAGCTCCCACGATCTCGTCGCGATTTTTCAACACCAACGCCCGCAATCGCCCCATGCCGCGATCGTGCTCGGCGGAAACCAGCATCGGTTCTCCCAGACCAAGCGTGTAAAACTCGTTTATTTCCACCTCGGTGTCGGCCTTGTCGATCTTGTTAACGACGAGTCCGACCGGTTTCTGGCTCCGGCGCAAAACTTCCGCCATTTCCAAATCCAAGGGAACGAGACCCTCTCTACCGTCGACGACCATCAGCACGTAGTCGGCCGTGTCGATCGAAAAGGCGATCTGCCCTTCGACCGCGTTCACTAGCTTCTCCGGCGTGTCGCTCATTCCCGCGACCAAGCCCATTCCTCCGGTATCCATCAAAGTGTACCCGTCGCTGTCGATATCGTGCGTCACCACGTCCCGGGTCACGCCCGGCATGTCATGCACAATGGATACACGCTTCCCGATCAACCGGTTGAACAAGCGGCTTTTCCCAACGTTGGGGCGACCAACGATCGCGACTGTAAAATGAGAGGACATTATAAATTATACTCGCTGAAAACCATCGCCCGCCGCCAATGGAGCGCGAAACGATTCAATACAAATAGCTACTTTTGGGCGGTCGAAGTCTCCGTTTTCGCCGAGGCAACCGGATTGAATTGCGACACGAATCGCTCGATCCGATTGAGCGCTTCCACTAGATCGTCGTAGCCCGTCGCGAAACTGCAGCGAACGAATCCCTCGCCGCAGTCGCCAAACGCGCTGCCCGGGACCATGGCGACCTTCTGCTCCTCCAGAAGTCTTTTCGCGAACTCCGACGAACTCAGACCCGTGGACTCGATGTTCGGAAATGCATAGAACGTCGCTTTCGGCCTATGGCAGCTCAGACCCATTTCGTTGAATCGACGCACAACGAGATCGCGACGGCGCTGGTACTGCCGCTTCATTTTCTGAACGCCATCGGACCCGTGACGCAACGCCTCCACCGCTCCGTCCTGAGCGATTATCGACGCGCACATCATCGAGTACTGATGAACCTTCATCATGGCCTCGGTCAACGCCGCCGGAGCGCAGGCATAGCCGAGCCGCCAGCCCGTCATAGCCCAGGCCTTCGAGCAGCCGTGCAAGAAGATCGTTCGTTCGCGCATGCCCGGCATCTCGGCGATGCTCACATGTTCGCCTTCGTAGGTAAGCTCCGCGTAAATCTCGTCGCTGATGACGACCAAGTCCTTTTCAATCGCGAATCGAGCGATTTCCTCCAGCTCGGCCCGCTCCGCCACGCCGCCGGTCGGATTGCAGGGCAAATTGATTATCAGCGCTTTGCAGCCAGGCTCCCAGGCTTCCTTGACCGCGGCAGCTTTGATCGTGAACGCGTCGCTAGCCTCCGTCCGAACCGGCAAGCCAACCCCGTGGGCCAGCATCACAGTCGGATGGTAAGACACGAAACAGGGATCCTGGTAAAGCACCTTGTCCCCGGGATTCAAGATAGCCCGCAAAGCGATGTCCATCGCCTCGGAAACACCGACGGTTACAATGATCTCGCTCTTGGCATCGTATTCAAGATTGAAATACTTGCTTACATACGTCGCAATCTCGCGACGCAGCTCAATGGTGCCCAGATTCGACGTGTAGTGGGTGCGCCCCTTCTCCAGCGAGTAGATCGCCGCTTCCCGGATATGCCAAGGAGTCGTGAAATCGGGCTCGCCAATGCCGAGCGAAATCACGTCTTTCATAGCCGAAACCAGCTCGAAGAAATCACGTATCCCCGAGCGCGGCAGACCGATCACGTGATCGGCGACAAATCGATTGGTTTGGTCTTCCACAGCCTTGATAAATTTAAAAACGGCATCTCCTGCCCGCGCAGCGTATTTCGATGAAGCGTCGACAGCGCTCCCACTACGGAGTCACGTCGAGCCGCTCTTTGTCCTCTTCCGGTTGCTCGATTAGAAAGCCCTGCTCCTTATAGGCTCTCAACATGAAATGCGTCGCCGTCGAGACGATGCCCTCGATGGTGGAAAGCCGCTCCGATACAAACGCGGCTACTTTGTGCAACGACGACTGCTTCACCACAACCAGCAAGTCGTAGGCGCCGGACATCAGATAGCACGACTCCACCTCGTCGAAACGAGAGATCCGCTCCGCCAGGCGGTTGAAACCGCCTCCGCGTTCCGGCGTGATTTTCACTTCGATCAGACCGCGCACGGCCACCTCGGGCGTTTCGTCCGGATTGAGGACTGGAATCCAGCCGAGAAGTAACCCCTTTTCCTTCAGGGCAGCCAATTGCCCGCCCACTTCCGCTTCAGAAAGGCCGAGAATCTCAGCCATCTGGGACTCGCTGAGACGCTCGCCTTCGGCTATTAGCTTGAATACTTCGTTCATGATGGCGGAGAAAATGCGCGCTCCCCCGATAATATCCAGCCGTAAATCGAAGAGCCGAACCACACGGGTGTGTTTTGAAGCGTCGCCTATCGCGCTGACCCGTATAAACCGCTGAAGCCACCCATCGCGTGTCCGCCTTTTAAGATTCGCGACAACGCAGAGTCCTTGAATCCAGGAAGAGCTTCACTCCGCGAAAAAGCTGCGCCCGAAGACAGCGTCCCGAGACCCTCTCAGTCACAACCCTCCTTGGAAAATTCCCACTTAACTTTCCAACCTTGGAAAGTTAAGTGGGAGTACGAGGGTTGGCTGCGATCGGCAACGAGCCAGGCCAAACGCTCCGAACTAACGGAAGCCTGGCGAGTGTTTTACGAGGGTCAGCTCTGCGATTCGTTCTGAAATGAAGCCGCATCGGACGGCACTTTAACACACACCCGAACCAAGCATCCCTACCTGTGAACGCTCGTCCGCGGATTTTCCAAAGCGAAGGCTTTACGGGGACGTCAAATCCCGCAATCTCCGTTTCCTATGTTCGAAAGCCTAACCGACAAGCTCTCCAACGCGATGCGTCAACTCCGCGGGACGGCCAAGCTGACCGAGGAAAACATGGCCGAAGCCCTGAAGGAAGTCCGGGCCGCCCTCCTTTCCGCCGACGTCCACTTCAAAGTCGCCCGAGCATTCATCGAGACGGTCAAAGAAAAATGTGTCGGCCAAGAGGTCCTCAAGTCCGTCACTCCGGGCCAGCAGATCATCAAAATCATCAACGACGAGCTCGTCGCCCTTCTCGGCGAAGGCGAAACCGAACTCTCCAGCAAACGACCGCTTAAAATCATGATGGTCGGCCTGCAAGGCGGCGGCAAGACCACCACTTCCGCCAAAATCGCCCGCCACCTGAAAAAGGAAGGCTACAACCCGCAGCTAGTCGCCTGCGACGTCTATCGCCCCGCGGCCATCGACCAGCTCGAATCCGTCGGCGCCCAAATCGACGTCCCCGTCTACGCCGACCGCAGCACCCCGGACGTCCCCAAAATCGGCGAGGCCGGACTCAAGCAAGCGCTCGGCGAAGGGCGCGACCTCGTCATTTTCGACACTGCCGGACGCCTCCAAATCGACGAGCCGCTCATCGACGAAATCAAAGAGCTCAAACGCCGCATCCAGCCGGACGAAGTGATCCTCGTGGCGGACGGCGCCATCGGCCAGGAGGCCGTCAACGTCGCCAAAGCCTTTCACGAAGCCGTCGAACTGACCGGTATCGCCCTCACAAAGCTCGACGGCGACGCCCGCGGCGGCGCCGCCCTGTCGATGAAGCACATCACTCAAGTGCCCATCAAATTCGCCGGCACGGGCGAGAAGCTCGAAGACTTCGACCTCTTCCATCCCGACCGCATGGCTTCGCGGATCCTCGGCATGGGAGACGTCGTTTCCCTCGTCGAAAAAGCCCAGGAGACGATCGACGAGAAAGAAGCCGAGAACATGGCCAATCGCATGATGGCCGCCGACTTCAATTTCGAAGACATGCTCAACCAATTTCGCCAAGTGAAGAAAATGGGGTCCATGCAATCGATTATGGGCATGATGCCCGGAATGAGCGGGATGAAACTCGACGACAAAGCCGAGTCGCAAATGAAACAGTCGGAAGCCATCATCCTGTCGATGACGCTGCAGGAACGCCGCTCCCCCAACGTCCTCAACGCGAGCCGGCGAAACCGCATCGCCAAAGGCTCAGGCGTCAAAATCAGCCAGGTCAATCAACTCATCAAGCAACACATGCAAATGAAGAAGATGATGAAGAAAATGAGCGGCGGCGGGAAAATGAAAAAGATGATGAAGCAGATGAAGGCTCAAGGGATGGATCCTTCGCAGATGCCTCAAATGCCCTCCGGACCCGGCGCCGACCTCGGCAGTGGCCTCGGCGGATTCAAAGGCAAGCTTCCCTTTTAGGGGCGGACTTTCGCTTCAACCGCATCACGTAGCAAACCGTCGAAAAACGCGCCGGGACGTCGGGTTTTCCAGTCCCAATAAAAAAAGCAGGTCATCCGACCTGCTTCGCAATTCGAGCCGAGCCCACGTACAGCCTTCTTACTTCGCTTCCGCGGCCTCCGCTTTCTCTTCTTTCGTCTTCCCGCCCGTGGCTTTGTGCAACGCCTGTAGCGAATTTTCCAGGGCTTTGCCGAGCTTCGCAGCGGTGAAATCCGCTTGGCGCCCCGGATCGCCCGACGAGGACGCCCGATCGTAGCGACCCGACATGAACTCCTGGTCGTTGCGCATCGTCACCATCATCTCGTGCGCCGCATCCGGATCAATGTCCGCAATCCGAGCCAAGCGACGGCGTGGCTTCGGATCCAACACCTCTATCAGGTCGCGATTCAGCTTCAAATCGTCTCCCCCCACATTGAGCGTCTTCAAAGTAACCACGTCCATCTCGTCCGGATTCAAATGCGCCGGCAGCCCCTCGCTCAACTTATCGTTCTGGGCTTTCGCCTCCTTGTAGAGCCGCTTGATCTCCGCCTCGTCGAAAACGGCGGTGCGGCGAATCTTCACATTGTCCACTTCGACCGGCTCCGGCTTCTTGTCCGCGGACTCCTTGGCGATCACTGGCTCTTCCCCGATTTTCAGCTCCTCGGTTTCATCCGCAGCGAAGATCGAATGCGAAAATCCTACCGCAATTGGGGCGAAAATGAGAAGTACCGGTCGAAACGTCATAGCAAACTGGGGGTTACCAATCGAAGTACTCTAGCCGCAAACCGAATAGATGCGACTCAAAAATCAACGGTTTTCCAGGGCCAGTTTGACCTGCCGTATCTTGCTTTGATCCTTGATGCCCGGAGATTTCTCCACGCCGCTGTTGAGATCGATCCGTTTCGCGCCCGTACGGCTCAATGCCTCCAGCGCGTTTTCCGGACCCAAACCACCTGCCAGAATCCAGTTCGTATCTGGAAATCGCTCAATCCGTCGAGCAATCGCCTCCCAGTCTCCAGTCTGGCCAGTCCCCCCAAACGCGTCCTTGTGATAGGTGTCGCAAAGAAACCCGTCAGCAAGACCGATCACGGACTCGTCAAACGCCTCGCCCGGCGCAATTCGGGGCGCGAGCCACAGTTTTTGAGGGGAAACACGCTCCGACCACTCTCTCAGTCGGTCGACCGGAGTCAATTCGCTCGGATAGTGGATTTGAAAATAGTCGAAATCCAGACCCGCCAAGGTCTCCAGCAATTCGTCGTCGGGCGACACCGTTACCGCCATCTTCGGCGTATCCGGCAAGTCCCTCTTTATCGATCGATAACGTTCCACATCGATGTACCGCGGCGATTCCGGAAAGAAATTAAATCCCAGAAAATCGACCCCCAATGCAGCCGCATCCCGAGCGTCGCTCGCCCGAGTCAGCCCGCATACCTTAACCTCTATTCCACCAATCATCACTCCATCACGCAAATGCGTTAATCCGGTCGATCACATAGTCCACTTCCTCGTCCGTCAACTCCGGGACGATGGGGAGGCTCAAGCAACGATCCGCCAATCCCTCCGCAATCGGAAAATCCCCGACACTATAGCCCAGAAACGAAAAACACGGCTGCAAGTGGAGCGGATAAGGGTAAACGATATCCGTTCCCACGCCGTTCTCCGTCAAATGCTCCCGAAGACGATCCCGCTCCGGATGCTGAATGGTGAACATGTGATACACCGAATCGCCCCAGTCCATCGACCGCGGCAAAACGAGCCCTTCCAGAGAAATGCCCGATCGATAATGGGCAGCGATCGCCTGACGACGTTCGGTCTTTTCGCTCAAATGCGGCAGCTTAACGCTCAACGCCGCCGCTTGCAGTCCTTCCATTCGGTTGTTGTATCCAACATAATGATGCAAGTAGCGCTCCTTCATTCCATGAGCTCTCAATACTTCGACGCGATCCAGCAACTCCCCGTCGCTGGAAGTGACCGTGCCGCCTTCACCCAGACCGCCCAAATTCTTGGTCGGATAAAACGAGAAAACGCCCGCATCTCCAATTTCCCCCACGGGACGGTCGCGGTAGCGCGCCAAATGAGCTTGGGCCGCGTCCTCGACCACCGGGATGCCGCGATCGCGGGCAATCGCCATTATCGGATCCATGTCCGCCGCCTGCCCGAACAGGTGAGTCACCACAATCGCTTTCGTTTTGTCCGTAATGAGCGATTCAATACACTGTGGATCGAGCGTGTAAGACTCCGAGTCGATGTCCGCGAACACTACGCGAGCTCCGACGTACTGGGCGAACCACGCCGACGCGATAAAGGTAAACGCAGGCACAATCACTTCGTCGCCCGGGCCGATATCCCAGGCCTCGGCAACCAAGTGCAGCGCCTCCGTACCACTCCCGACTCCCACGCTGCGGGAAACGCCCTGGACGCGCGCGAATTCAGCCTCGAACGCGGCCACCTCGGGTCCCAGGCAAAAACCGCCGTGGTCAATTGTCCGCCCAAACGCCTCCATCAGTTCGTCCCGGATGGGCTCGTGGGCGCGCTTCAAATCGATAAACGGCACTTTCATCCTATTCGCTCTCCTTTCCGAAATTCGCGACGACCGCCTCGACCAAACTGTCGAGACTGGCTTCCTTCGCCTGATGGTTCACCGGCATTCCCTGCTGCGTCATGCAAGCGCTCGTAATCGGGCCGATGCTCACCGATTGCGGACGCAAAGCGTCTTCTGCCAGCTGTAGATCCTTGGCCTGGTCCACAAAGGACTTCACGCCGGAGGAACTCGTAAACAAAATCCCGTCAGCGCCGGATTCCCGGAACTCCTTGGCCGCCGGGTCGTTGGACAAGTCCGTAGCTTCCGTCTTGTACACTTCAAATCGATCCACAATCGCCCGAGCCTCTTCGAGCTTAACCGTCAGCACGTCCCGGCCCAGATTTCCGGAAACGAGCAGCACGTTAGCGCTGTCCAGGCTGTCGGTGGCGACCAGCGCCTCGGCCAGACTGTCTGCATTCGCTTCGTCCGGTATCAAATCCGTGGTGACATAGAATTTCTTAATTTCCTTCGCCGTGGAGCGACCCACCGCGGCGATGCGAATAAAGCCGAGCGAACGAATATCGTCGAACGTCTCGAAAAACGCCTCGAAAAAGTAGCGCACCCCATTGGGACTGGAAAACACGAGCCAGTCGTAAGACGCGATCTCCGCGAAGACGTCCTCCTTCGTCGCTTCGTCGATGTTCCGCGTAATCGAGATCAAGGGAAGCCCGATCACTTCGGCTCCCAAGCGCTCAAGCTTTCCGCTCAATTCGCTGGCCTGCCCTTGGCTCCGGGTAACGACGAAACGTCGTCCCTGCAGCGGTTTCGATTCAAACCAAGATATTTTCTCGCCCATAGCGGCATTCTCTCCGATGATGATGATAGCGGGCGACTTGAGCCCGAATTGCTTCGCCTCCTGGCGAATTGTACCCAAATCAGCGCGGCACACCCGCTGGTGCCCCAAAGTCGCCCATTCCACGCAGGCGACCGGGATGGCCGGATCGAATCCAGCATCGATCAAATTTTGGGCGATACTCTCCAATCGCGATACGCCCATGTAAACGCAAAGCGTGCAATTTTCCCGCGGCAAATTGGCCCAATCCACGGACGATTCCGACTTGTCCGGGTCCTCGTGGCCGGTGACGATCACCAGCGTGGAGTTGTGGTCGCGCTGCGTCAGTGGAGTTCCGCTAAACGCGCCCGCGCCCAAGGCAGCGGTCACCCCGGGAACCACTTCGAATTCGATTCCCGCCGCATCCAACGCCAGGGCCTCTTCACTTCCGCGGCCGAACACAAACGGATCGCCTCCTTTCAAACGCACTACCTGGTTGCCTTCCTTCGCTTTTGCAACGAGCAATTTCTGGATCTCGTTCTGAGGCATCGAATGGCGCCCCGCTTTTTTGCCTACGTAGATCTGTTCGCAGTCCGCCCTCGGCCAGCTCAAAACGGTCGGGTGCACAAGCGAATCGTAAACGAGCGTATCGCAGCGTTCGATGAGCTCTTTCGCCCGGACCGTGACCAGTCCCGGATTTCCCGGACCCGCTCCGACCAAATAGACCGAACCTTCAGGCATCGCCGAGCTCAAGGTTCGAAATCAAGCCATCGGCGATTTCATTGGGTTTTTCCGCCGCGTACTCGAACGGGATCGACCGCGTCTCTTTACCGCAATCCTTGTGGTAGATGCGCAAGGTCTCGTCTGTGTAGTTGACCGCGAAGGCCACTTGGCAGCCGCCTCCCAAGCGTTCCATAAACGCGCGCTCCAACCGAACCGCCACGCCCGTATCGGCGTCCAACGCTCCTTCGAAACGAGCCACCTCCGACTCCCGGCATTGCAGAGCGACCGCCGCTTGCCCCACCGCGGGAACGCATGCGTCCACATCAAGCGTTTTGAAATCGACTCCATCCCATTCACTGATTCCCAGGCGATTCAATCCGGCAGCAGCGAGCACCGTTGCATCCGCGAGACCCTCGGCGATCTTGTTTAAGCGCGTATCCACATTCCCGCGAATCTCAATGAATTCGGCTTCTGGATACAAGTAGCGCAATTGGATTCGTCGTCTCGGGCTGCCCGTGGCAATGGTTTTCGGCGACTCCACTCCTTTTTTCAAAACGAGCACATCCTCGGGACGCTCCCGTGGAAGAAAGCCGGCGATGGCCAGCCCTTTCGGCATTTCCGAGGGGAGGTCTTTGGCGCTGTGAACCGCGACATCCGCTCGCCCTTCCAGCAAGGCGTCCTCGAGCTCTTTCGTAAAAAGCCCCTTGCCGCCCTGCTTTTCCAACGACCACTCGAGTCGTTTGTCGCCGGTTGTAACCATTTTTTCGACACGCAAGGCGTGCCCCGGCAACGCCTCCTCCAATCGAGCGACCGCAAGCTTCGCTTGGGCCAACGCGAGCGGGCTTTTCCGCGTCGCGACGACAATTTCATTTGCGGGTTGAATCATGGCTCGGAGGCGCGCGCCGGTAGAGACGCCGGGCAACGCGAACGTTAGCGATGCATCGCCAGATTGCCGGTGCGGCCCAGTTCCAGAATGCCGAACTTCTCGATCAAACTGAGAAACGCCTCGATCTTGCCCTCATCGCCCGTGAGTTCGGCGACCAAGTCGTCGTGGCGCACGTTGATGATCTTCGCTCGGAACAACTCGCAAATCTGTATCAGCTCGGAACGATTCTCCGCCGTCACGCTCACTTTGACGAGGATGAGCTCGCGCGACACGGCTTGCCCGCGTTTAAAGTCGTGCACCTCGATCACGTTGATCAGCTTGTTGAGCTGCTTGGTGATTTGGTCGAGCACGGAATCGTCTCCCCGCACGACGGCGGTCACTCGAGAAATCTTGGGATCGTGGGTCGGCGCCACATTGAGCGTGTGGATGTTGAAACCGCGACCGCTGAAAAGTCCGGATATGCGGGCCAAAACGCCGAATTTATTTTCTACGAGGACGGAGATGGTGTGTCTCATTTCTTGAGCTTGATTGAATTAAAGGCGCCTTCATAGACCCCTGGATCGACGCATGCAAGGGGCTTTTGCGCTAGAATTCGAACCGAAACGAACCGGTTTCGCCCCCTCTTTTTTTGATAAAATTTGCCTTGCCAACCGGTGGCGAATTCATCCTTATTTCCAGCCTTTTCCGATGCGCGGGTAGCTCAGTTGGTTAGAGCAACTGGTTTACACCCAGTAGGTCGGGGGTTCGAGTCCCTCCTCGCGCACCATTTAGAATCATTGATAATCCAACCGATGACCAGAGGTGGGGAGATCTCACGTCCAATGGCCACGTCCTTATTCGGACAGCGATGCTTCGAGTATCAGGTGCTCAAAAAACTCTCCGACGGATCTGCCGTTTACGCCCGGTTTCAACAATCCAACGACGGATCGGTCAGGATCGTTTTTATCGGTTCGCCACACACAGGTTCCCTCTTCAAAAACATGATAGTAGCCGTCCTTTATTTCCTGAAAGAACGGGTTGGCGCCCCATACGCCTACAAAAATGGCGATCAAATCCGCGCAGTGATGATCTGGAGGGGATGCCCAGCTAACCTTGTCAAAAAATACTTCATAGGCTTTTCGCATCAAACTGCTTTCAGGGAACTCGGTAACAAACAGCTTTCCTGCGGGCACGCTGTCTGAAAGCGGGCTACCACTTGTGAAGACGACGCGTGTCGGCCAGTTGCTATTGACGTTGATCACTGCATCGGGATCGGGCAGGAAATTCCCCCACTTCCCCAGGCGAGCCTGACGAGGATAGGACCCGCCCATACAAACATAATGATCTACTTTCGACTCGATAAGTTCGCGCCCCGGCAATGAGCTGACGTCGTCCGCTTGGGTGTCCAGCAGGTCAGACAGGTTGCTCAAGTATCCCAATGAGACAATGACCACGGAATTATCATCACTCTGCACGAGTAATTCACGGTAAAGAGATATGGCGGAAGGCGCATTTTCCTTGTCAAAGGGTGTCGAAACGGGGAACGCATCAATGATCATTTGGGTGTATGCGGAGCTTCTAAAATGTCCTTCCTTCCTGCGCACGCCTATCGGAATATCAGGACGCCCATAATAGGCATTTACGGCGTGCAATGCCGGCGCTGACTCCTCGTTTGTGCCGGAAATGCCCATACCGATAATTTCGACCGCTCCCTGATCGGCAAACGCATGCAGCAACGCAATCGCGGCCACATCGTCAACATCGGACTCGAAATCGGTATCAACAATGACTCGCGCTGGAATCTCGGGCGAAGCGCTCAGAGGCCCTACAAAAACGCCGTGGTAAAAAACTACGACAGAAGCAGTAAAAAGTATTTCTACTAAACGTTTAGGAAGCGTTCTCATTGGACATCACAGAAGCGAGGCGCAACGACCGGGTCAAGGGACCAAACATTGGTTGGCATAGACCGGAGACATCAGTCACCACCAATAAGGATCAATGCCGTGGGCAACATAAGACCTATAGGTCCTATAAGACTTGTAAGACCTACCCCGCCTAATTCCCTTGCGGGACGACCGGCGGCGCTTCTCCTGGCTCGCGCAGCGGGTCGCCGAGCTCCAGTTGGGCGTCGGCCATGCTAAAGAAATAATAGCGGCGGCCAATTTTGTCGTAGTCTTCGCTGAACTGAATATTCCCGTCGTAGAGATAGAGCGTGCCGGTTACCGTTCCGTAGCTGCTTTCGGTTCCCAAGTTACGCGGGCGTCGCGTTGGCGGGTTCTCCAAGATATAGAATACCCGGCCGCTCACCACCACGGCCGGCGCGTTGAACGCGAAGGGATGAAACACTCCCTCCACCTTGGCTTTCTGGCCGATGAGTTTTCCCAATTCCGCTTCGGACGCGTAGGGGCCGATATCCGTTTGCGCAAGCCCGGGCGACATCAGCCCCAACGAGCCCAAGAGAACCAACAAATGCAAATGCCTGAATCGCATACGTTTCACTTTTTGCGCCAATCCGGCCGACTTCGCAACTCTCAACTCTCGGCGAGACATTCCGCGATCTGCACGGTATTGAGAGCGGCGCCCTTCCAGAGCTGATCCCCGGCCACCCAATACGCCAAACCGTTCTCGAACGCGAGATCCTTGCGGAATCGCCCCGCTCCGCAGTTTTCCTTCTGCGCGAACTCCAAAGGCATGGGGTACCGCAACGCTTCCGGGTCGTCCACCAGGTCAATCCCCGGAGCCGCCTCAATCGCCGCCCGCGCCGCTTCCACGGAAACCGGGCGTTCGAACTCCGCGTTGATCGAAACCGAATGCGACCGCATCACCGGAATCCGCACACAGGTGCAGGAGGCGATCAAATCCGGAATCCCCATGATCTTCCGACTCTCGTTGACGATCTTCATCTCCTCCTTCGTGTAGCCAGTTTCCAGAAACGCGTCCACATGCGGCAAGGCGTTGAGAGCGATCTGGTACGGATACGCGTCGACCGTCGTTTCCTCGCCGCGCGAAAGCTGGCCCATCTGCGTCTCCAACTCAGCCATCGCCGCCACCCCGCTGCCGCTCACCGCCTGGTAGGTCGAAGTGATCAGGCGCTTCAAACCAAACTGCTGGTGAAGCGGATAGGTGGCCATCAAAGCGATCGCAGTGGTGCAATTCGGATTGGCGATTATCCCCTTGTGCTCGCGGGCCGCCTCCGGATTGATCTCCGGGATGACAAGCGGCACTTCCGGATCCATCCGGAACGCCGAACTGTTATCGATCGCGACCGCTCCCGCAGCCGCGGCCGCCGGGCAAAGCTCCTTCGCCAAACTGCCGCTCGCCGCGAAAATGACGAAATCCAAACCGCCAAAGCAGGAATCCGTCGCCTCCTCGACCTCCACGGCCCGGCCCAGCGCCTCGATCCGCTTCCCCGCCGAGCGAGCCGAAGCGAAGAGCTTCAACTCGGACACCGGAAACGCTCTGCTCTCCAGCAGAGAAAGCAACTCCTGGCCGACCGCGCCGGTCGCTCCTACGATACCTACTTTGTAACTCATTGTATTAATTTTTATGCAAAACGACTCGTTTCGATTTTAGTGATCGAACCGGAAACCGCATCCGTCCTAATTAGGCTCGCGGCAGGCAAATGCCCGCCACGGGACGCAATTCCAATGTCGCCGAATTTAAATCAGCCGTACACGCATAAGATAGAAGCGCTGAATATCAAGCCCTCAGCGCGGCGACTGCTCGTGTCGATCGACCAGCAAACCACCGATCTCATCGAAGGAGACGAGCGAATCCGAACCTTCCGCGTGTCCACCAGCTCGAAACCGCCCTCCAATATCGAAAACTCCTTCGGCACACCCAAAGGGCTGCACCGCATCGCCCAGAAAATAGGAGACGGAGCGCCCATCGGCGCCGTGTTCAAGGGGCGAGTTCCCATTGGAAAACACTACTCGGAACTGAGCGAGTCGGAGCAGGCCGCCAATCTCATCACTACCCGGATTCTCTGGCTCGACGGCCTCGAATCCGGCGTCAACCAAGGAGAAGGCTGCGACAGCCATAGTCGCTACATCTATCTACACGGCACGAATCACGAAGACCGGATCGGCAGACCCGCCAGCGGCGGCTGCATCCAGCTAGGCAACCAAGACATAGTCGCCCTCTTCGACGCCGTGCAAGAAGGCGACCACGTCTATATCGCTTGACCCGACGAACGAGCGCGTAGACTCCCCTCATACATGATATCGCCCAACGAAGGCGCGGAAAGCCGATCATCGCCCATCCACTTGCCGGATATCGTTTCGGGCGTATTCGCGGAAGGCGGGCTTCTCCAATCAAAACTCGACCTCGAGTATCGCCCCGAACAAACCGCGATGGCCGCCGCCGTCAGCCAATCCATGGCGAGCGACACGCCCTTGATCTTCGAAGCGGGAACCGGAGTCGGCAAAAGCCTCGCCTATCTCGTGCCTGGAATCATCCACGCCATCGAGTCCAAGCGACCCTGTATTGTCTCGTCCAATACGATCGCGCTTCAAGAGCAGATCCAGAACAACGATCTCCCCATTTGCCGGCAACTCTTCCAGTCGATCTACGAGCTCGAGCAATACGCGGGCTTCAAGTCAATCATCCTCGTAGGCAAAGGAAACTACCTCTGCCCCACCCGACTGGCGAACGCCATCGCCAACAAAACCGAGCTATTCCCCAACGACGAGATCGACGAGCTCCAACGTATCGCCGCCTGGTCGCAGAAGACGAAAACCGGACTGCGACAAGACCTCAGCCCCGCGCCGAACTACGACGTCTGGGAAATGGTCAACGCGGAAGGATCCGCCTGCAACCGCAAGAACTGCAACCCCAACACCTGCCACTACCAGCGAGCCCGAGCGGAAATGCGCAAGGCCCAGGTAGTCATCGTCAACCACAGCCTGCTCTTCGCCCTGCTCAGCGCCGGAGGGCTCGCGCCCAACGCCAAAGGGATTCTCCTTCCCGACGACTTTCTCGTTATCGACGAAGCGCATACCACCGCCGAAGTCGCGACCGAGCACTTCGGGGCCCGCATCAGCTCCTACGGCCTCGACCGGCAGCTCAAGTCGCTCTTCAATCCGAAGCGAAAATCGGGAGTCGTCCGCAAATGGGCCCACCCCAAGCAACTGCAAGCCATCGTCGACGCGCAAGACGCGGCGCAAGAATTTTTTGGATACATCGCCGCGACGCAACTCGCCCAACGCCCCATCGTTCGAATATCCGAGCCCGACTGGTGCGAGCCCACCATCGTCAGTCCGCTCAAGGCAGTCGTTCAAGTCATGGACGGAATCCTGTCCAAAATCGAAGACGGCGCCATGCACGACGAGATCAAGGACCAGCGCAACCGGATCCACTCCTACTACGCGGGGATTCGGCGGTTCATCGATTTGGCGGAGGACGACCACGTTCACTGGATCGAACGCAGCGGGCGCCGACAGCAAATCGTGACTCTGCGCACCGCCCCCATCGAAATCGCTCCCTACCTAAAAGAAGAACTCTTCACCGAAGAGCGCTCCGTTACGCTTACCAGCGCCACACTCTCAATCGCCCAGGACCTGCGTCCCTTCCAGAAGAAGGTCGGGGCCGAAGCGCGCGAAGCGCATCGCGTCGAATCCCCGTTCGACTACGAAGCCAATACGCGTATCTACGTCGCCAGCGACGTTCCAGCGCCCTCCCCTGAAGACGCCCGCCTGGCAATCGACTCCCTCATCGACTACATCGAGTTTTGCGTCGACAAAGTTCCGGGCGGAACCCTGGCGCTCTTCACTAGCTACTCCGATCTACGCAAAGCCGGCGACGCCTTGGAGTCTCGGTTCGAACAAGCGGGACGCCGCTTCTTCGCTCAAGGGCAAGGGCTCAGTCGCTCCGAACTCACCGAGGGATTTCGAGCGGCTCGAAACGGAGTTCTCTTCGGGACCGACAGCTTTTGGACCGGAGTGGACGTACCCGGACCCGCCCTTTCCCAAGTGATCGTAACGCGACTCCCCTTCGACGTGCCTTCCCACCCGATCGCTGAAGCGAAGTCCGAGCGGATCAAAGAAAACGGCGGTAACCCCTTCGCAGAACTCACCCTGCCCGACGCGCTCATAAAATTCAGACAGGGAATCGGACGCCTCATCCGAAAGAAAGACGACAAAGGCATCGTCACCATTCTCGACTCCCGCGTTCTCCAAAAATCTTACGGCCGCCAGTTTCTGCAGAGCTTGCCCAAGTCCAAATTCATCCGCATGAGTCAAACCGATCGGGAGGAGCGATTCTGCGATATCAACGAAGAGCTGCCCCCAAATCCGCAACGCATCCCACCCCGTTAACCAGTCAACATGAAGTCCGAACGCTACCGGTCCCTGCTCGAGTCCAACCCTCAAAGCGAACTTTTTCAGTTTTCGCTGGCCCAAGCGCTGCTCGAGGAAGGGCAGCCCGAAGAGGCCCTCGACCGTTTCCAAACATGCCTGGAAGCGAAACCCGAGTGGATGGTAGCGTCGATTCTCAAATCGAAATGCCTCATTGCCCTCGGACGTAACGCGGACGCCCGCACCGAGTTGGAACGGTCGCTTCAACTCGCGATCAGCCAGCGTCACGAAGATCCTGAAAAAGAAGTTCGGAAACTGCTCGCCGGCCTCTGAATACCTCTGCGCCCGAAGCGGGACGGCGACTGAAACTGGACTTGACTTAGATCCCGAGCCGCTTTTGCTGCCTCCCATACCGGTCGCCAGGGTAGCTCAGTGGTAGAGCAGGAGACTCATAAGCTCTTGGTCGGCAGTTCAAATCTGCCCCTTGGCACCAGTCTTCGCTGAGGCGTTAAGCCGAAGTCGAAGACTGTCGCGGCGTAACAACGTGAAGCCGGACCTCAACCCCAACCGGAGAGCTACGCCTCGGCAAGCCACCCTTCGCTGAGGCGTTCAGCCGAAGTCGAAGACTGTCGCGGCGTAACAACGTGAAGCCGGACCTCCCCCCAACCGGAGAGCTACGCCTCGGCAGGCCACCCTTCGCCGGAGCGAAGAGGAGGCGATGGATGCGTAGCTCGCAGAGCGAAGCACGGGCTGCGCTCCAATACGACCTATAGGTCCTATAGGACTTATAAGACCTATCTCTCTCGCCTCTCCCCCAAGCTACAGCGCCAACTCCCCCTGGGCGTACCGTTTCTTGGCTTCCTCCAAGTGAGTCTTCATCTCCATTTCCTCGAGAATCTTGAAGAGGCTTCCAGGATCGACTTCTCCCGAAGGAATCGCATCGGGACCGCAATCGGGGTCGAAGGTGATGATCTTCCGGTTGAGAGAAAGCGTGTCCTGCATCTCGGGAACGATCTCCTGAAAGCGGACTGGTTTTAGTTCGCTCGCGTTTTCGGTGATCCCTTCAATGTCCTTGTATTCATTCAACCACTTCACTGCGGTTTTTGGTCCCACTCCAGGAATCCCCGGAATATTGTCCGAACTGTCGCCGATCAATGACAAATAGTCCGGTATCTGGGAAGTGTTCACCCCAAATTTCTCCTCCACTCCGGCCGGATCGAGTGTGCGCCAACCGAGTCGGGGGTTCGCCGTCGGAGGCGGCAGCAACATGTGGATTCGATCTGTCACAGACTGGGCGAAATCTTTGTCCGCGCTCACGATCATGACCTGGGCCTTCGGATCCGCCTGGCAGATTCGATTCGCATGAGCGGCAAGCAGATCATCCGATTCGACTCCATTTTCTTCATACAATCCATAACCCATCGCGCGCGTCAGGTCTTTAATGATCGGTACTTGCTTTTCAAACTCCGGAGGAGTCTCCCCGCGATTGGCTTTGTATTCAGGCAACAACTCCAACTTGGCTTGAGCGCCGCCCAAATCGAAAAACACGATCGTCTCGTCCGGTTTCTGATCGTCGACCAGCTTCCACATCGAACGCACCCATCCGTAAAGCGCGTTCGTGGGGAACCCGTCCGAACGAGTCAGTTCATGCACCGCGTAAAACGCGCGGAACGCCATATTGAAGCCGTCAACGAGCAGGTATTTCGCCATGGCCTATCCTCGCGCGACGGCGCGAGGATGATCAAATCTCAAATTCCCTTTTTCCGCCGCTTATTGGCTGCGCGACTCGCTGCCGCCAGGAGTGACGATGGTCGGGTTCTGGAATAGCGCTCCCGGCTGAACGCCGCGCAGCGTCTGGCGCTTGGGCGATCCGCCCGGGCTGACCAGGTTGGCGGTCACGAAAATCAAGAGGTTGCGTTTGGAGGAACTCTCCCCTTCCGAGCGGAAAAACCGTCCGAAGAACGGAACGTCGCCCAGGAAGGGAACCTTGTCATTTACCGTAATCACATCTTCGCGGGTCAGTCCGCCCATGACGACGGTCGCGCCGTCCCAGATAGTCACTTTCGTCGCGACCTCGCGAACCGCAAATATTGGCTGGTAGAATCCAGAAGGCACTTTCACTGTCCGGTTCGCGGTCAGGGCGACGCTCGGTCCACCGTATTCAACGAATCCTTCAAATTCGGTCACCCGCGGGTTCAGCTCCAGAGTGATGCTGTAGTCGTCCTCCTCCACAATGGGAGTCACCGAGAGTTCGACGCCGATATTCTTCACTTCAAAATCCTCCGGCGTACCCGGTGTGATGGTAACACCCGCCGCGCCGCTATCAAACGAGCCGCTGGTACTACCGACGTTGCTCTCGGTATCCGTGTAGCGGGTCGGGTAGCGGAACTCTTGGCTGACATTGATCTCGGCTTGGTTGCCAGAAAGAACGGTCACTTTAGGAGCGCTGAGCAGATCCGATCCAGAAGTCTGCGACAAGGCACGCACGACAACGTCCAAATTCATCTTGCCGACGTCGCCAAATACGCGCGTCAACGGCTCGGCGCCCACGCCGAGCGGAACGCCTCCGGGAAGATCCGGGGGAGTAATGCGCTCCACTTCCACACCATCGATAAGAATGGCGCTGGACACGTTGGACGGCGAGCTGATTTCGGAGAGGCTTCGAAGCGAGCTCCGGTAGTCTTCACCTGAACCAGTAGGGTTGTCCGCATTCCTGCTGTCATCGTGCGTGACCGTCCAGTCGAATCCGAGCTCTTCGATCACCCCTTCCTGCACTTCGAGGAACTTCGCTTCGATCTCGACCTGCTTCACGTCCGTGTAGCGATTGAGGATGTTGCGGATACGCTCCAAGTTGCGCGTGGTCTGAGTCACGATCATCGCCGAGCCGTCGTAGGCCATGGTGCTTCCTTCGGTGCTGTCGAAATCGACACCCGCCAACTGGAGGAACGTCTGAATAGTCTGTGCGTCGCTCGCCATGCCGCTTGCGGGCGACGATGCGCCTTGACTGCTCGCGAAGGGGTCGCCATCGAAACCGCTTTCAGCCGAGCCGCCGGAAATACCGGTCATTCGGATCACCGTGGAACGGGATACGGGAAAGACTTCCGTGCTCAAATTCCGGTTCTCGCCGCCGGGCCGAAGGACCACCGCGTCCTCCTGCACTTCGTACTGGAATCCGACCGAATCCACGATGAAGTCCAATATGCGGCGCAAGGACAGGTGGCGCAGGGTAATATTTACCGTCGGGTTGGTGCGCTCCGGATCGAGCAAAACCAAATTCACCCCGGGAGGTCCCGTATCGGTGTTGTCGAAGTCCTCGGAAATCGCGCTCAGCGTATTGACGGCCTGATTGAGCGGGACTTCCGTGAAATTCACATTGGAAATCACGATGCGGTCGAGCTTCTGCAGCAGCGGAGCCGGCCCTAGAACCGTCGGATTAATGTCCGGCCGCTCTTCGTAAATCCCGGGACGCTGCCAAGCGCTGGACACTTCCTCCAGCAATTGCTCGCGCGACTTGAGCTTGTTCAAATAGGCAAGCGACTGGCGCTCCTGCGATATCTTCACCAAGAAGCTTTTGGCCATCGCGTTGTTGGGATCCAACGCCTCGATCTGCTTAAAACTGGCCTCCGCCCCGTCGATGTCGCCCGCGATAAACTGGCTGCGGCCGCGCAAGGCGAGCGCCGCGATCTCTTCTTGGAGATTCACAAAGTCAGGGCTGATGTCGTCGATCGGCAGCAGGCCGCCGTTGGACGCGTCCGCCTCGAATCTTCGCGATTCGCTCGACGACTGCTTTCTCAAAATCTCCCGCTGGTCGCGCTTGAGTTCGTCGATCAGGGTTTGCGTGAGTGGATTGGGCTCGAGCATCGAAATGGCGCTTTCGATCGTGCGCAAGGCGAGCGGGTAGTCTCCCCGCTTCGATTGCCTCGAGGCGATTTCGCGAATCTCGCGAGCGCTGATCATTGATTTTTCGATACGCTCCGCCTCCAAGCGGGCGAGGTACTCCGCCTCGCTCTGCAACGCCTCTCTACGATCCACGCTCGACGATCCAGTCCCGCCTCGATTTCGATCCGCAATCATGCTCTCCACGCTGTTGAGAATACTTTGGACCGACTGGTCTCCCGGGCTGATCTCCAATAGCTGGTTGAGACGCTCGCGAGCCTTGTTCAAATCGCCGGAATCGCGCGCCTGCAACGCCTCGGACATCAGCCGGATCTTCGTGTCGATTTCGCTTTGCCCAGTCAGCGATTCGGTTGTCGTGGAAACGACGAGAGCGATCACCGCGTACGCGGCGAATTTCGAGAGCTTTATTCTGAGGTTTTTCATAGGTTCGCGCAGTTGGAAGAAATTTTATTTTAGCTGTTTGGTTTCGGCAAAACGACTTTGGGGCGAATGGCAAAGGGGCTGAAGGAACTCGGCTCCCCTTCCCCTTGGTTGATAAACTCGTCTCCTGAAAGCGGCTTTAACAATTTGGACATTCGACGACCTCCGTCGACAGAAATTTTGGTTACCATCGCCTCTTGCGGATTGTGCGACAAGGCCCCGATCACGTACGAACCGTTGTCCAGCTCCACTTGGCTCCCTTCCCGAACGACGTATACCTGGCCGTCTTCGGTGGAACGCACTTTCGCCTCCAAGTCAGAGAATATTTTCGTCTCGAGATTTGTGAGGAACACTTCCTCGTTGCTTTCATAATCCAAGAGACGGGCCACGCCAACATTCTCGAATACCGGCATACTGCCCTCCTGCTTCACTTCCATCTGCTTCACCTCGAACGAAAGCACTTTGACACCCGCCTCGTGAAGCAGTTTACCCGCTTTCGCCAGAAGAGTTTCATTAGTATCAAGGAGCTCAAAATGGGCCACATAATTGCCATCATCGCCCGCATACCCCTTGAGTTGCAAACGGTAGGGACGCTGACGCACCTCGACCAATTCGATTTCAAATGCCTTCCACGGATCTTTTGCGTCCGCAATCGAAATCTCGGGCGACGTCACCGTAAATTCCCTCGATGCCGGGTTGTAGTATAACACCGGTGGCGTAAACACGTCGAATATCCAATCCTCCCCGCGAGACTGGCTCTGAGGTTTCTCCCAAAGCGCCGACACCGATTGCGGTCGCTCCACAACGTAGGTTTCCACGTCCACTTTGCTTTCCGACAACATCGGAGAGTCTTGGCGTGAAAGCGTATCCAAAGTCTTAACACTCCGAATACTGATCACGCCCATAAACAGAAACACGAGCATTGCCACAAGCAACGCGAATTTATCAAGAAACTCCGATAAGCTAAACCTAAACATTTCCACCCTCCGTTTCGTCATCGAGAGAGACCAGCGGGCCCTCTTTCAATTCCAGAAACTCTACTGTAATAATAAAACGCGACTCGTTCTCCGAAATTATCGGCACGCGCATTGCCGAGATCTGCGACGGAGAATTCTCTTCGCTGTTAAATGGATTATCCAAAATCGAACTACGCTCCTCGGCGGAACCCGCCTCCTTGTCGAGAGCAACCTCGATTTCATGAATCGAAAACGGGAGCGACGATCCAGTGATGCGATTGAGGAAGCTGCGCATGGACAACGACTGCCCCTTGAACTCCACGCGAAAGGCGAGCGATTCAAGCGAATCCGTCCGTTTGAATTCACTGGTCGAATCGATGCTGAAAATCTCGTCTCCTTCTACGCTCCTCTGGGGCTCGTCACTCGGCTCCGGAACCACCGACGCCTCGCGCTTGATTGATACAAACTCGCTGATCCCCGAATCGAACAAGGCCTGGAGCAGCGCCTCCATAATCTTGGCCTGCTTGTGAACCCGCTCAATCGCCTCCTCTACCGGGCCCACATTCTCGTATTGGCTAAACCCATACCGACTCCCCTCCACAGTTTTCACCTCGCTGCTGGCGGCCAGCCGACGAGCGTCTTCGACGTACTTCGCAATCATGAAGAAGGCGTCATTGCTGTTGCCGGGGCGCTTTCCAAAAAACATATCCTTGTCGTACGTGCTCAAATTGAGCGCCACTTGGGCCTTTTCAAACTCTCCTTTGAGTAGATCGTAGTTGCGGTCCAAGGTCGCCAGATTCGCTTTAGTGGGAGCCGGCGACCGCTTCAGGAACAGCTGCAACTGCTGGTTCTTGTTCGCGTATTCGGTTTTTAACTCATCGAGTCGCTTCGCGTCTTGCGACGTATAAAGCATCCCGAAAACCGCAAGCGCCATCAAGGCCCCAAGGAAAAGATAGAACACGGGATTGCGTTTAAACCAGAACATCAGCTTCTAAAGTGGACGGGTCGAGTCCACGACCAAGGTAAAGTTGAATTTGAGGATTCCGGGGACATTGTTGTCAAAGCGCTCGTTCTCAAGCCGCTCCACGAATTCCGAAGCGATAAAACTATCCAGCAGGGCTGAAACGCGCTTGTTCGACTCCTGGCTGACCGTTGACAACGGGTTGGCGACATCCAGCAAACGACCTTCTAAATGGAGCCGGATCTTGTCTTCCTTCGCATCCGCGGACTCGTCGCGAACTGAGTTGAACCGGTTCGACGGGCTTGCCGTGATCGACACTGGGCGGTCGACTTCGATTCGATCGAGCCAGACGTCTTCCACCTCGTCCAAACGCGTCTGAATATCGTTCAGAAATAACATCCAATTCGATCGCGACTGAGCGACGACCGACGCCTCGCCAATCACATTCCTCAATCCCTCGATCTCCTCGATCCGCTGGTTGATTCGAGTATTCAGTTCGCGCAACGGTTGTATTTTAGTATCCAGGTTTTGGATTTCCTCCTCGTACCGTTGCACGGCGATCTTGGTATTCACCAGTGGAAGCGCAATCGCGGCGCAGGCCACGATCCCGGCGAAAATGTAGTAGGGCTGCTGCTTGCGAAACCGCCTTTGCCACAAGATACTCCGGGGAAGCAGGTTCAATTGAGTGGAATCCGGTAGAAAGCGGCCGATCGCGACCCCAATTGCTTCCGCCAGAAAAACCTTGTCCGCGTTGAGAGTCTCCGCCGGGCATCCGGTCGCGGGACGGACTTCCTTGAGAGGATCAAATCGCGTCACCGGAACTCCAATACGGTTTTCAAGCCCAGTCGCGATTTCCGGCAACAGCGACCCTCCACCCGTTAACAGACAACGGACCGGCGAGTCGTCATAGCCGTGATTCTTGTAGATCGCTTGGGTGCGGCTGACCTCCACGTTGAGGCGCTTCAAGAAACTCTGTTGAGCCGCTTCGAACGCGCTGTGCTCTCCTACAGGCAAAGGTTCTCCCGCGACAGCCGCCCGCTTGATTCGCTCCGCGTCCTCGAACGGCAATTCCAGCGCGGATCGAATTTCCTGAGTCACCGTGTTGCCGCCCAGGGAGACGTTTCTCGAATAAAATTTCGGGCCATTGAAAAATACTATGTCAGTCGACTTCGCGCCAATCGAAACGAGCAATGAACAGCCCAACGCCTGCGGCTCGTTGAAGCGAAACGCGTTGATCAGCCCCACGAAAGCGGGCTCGATCAAATCGGGGTCCATCTTGGCCTGCTTGCCGTAAAGCGAAAGCGACTCCACCAGCTCCGACTTCGACGCGGCAATCACCGTCTCGAAATCGAGATCGTCCTCCTCGATCAGAAAACTGTCCCACGCGACCTCACCGATCGGATACGGAATATTCTGCTTCGCCTCGAACGCCACGATCTTGTCGCGCTTGTTCAACGGGGCTTGAGGGACTTTCAAATACTTGGTCAGCACCAAGTTCCCCGGCAGGGCATAGCCGACCGGCATGTCGCCATTGAACTGCGCCCGCGCTTCACCGAACAACTGCGACGCCGCCTTGAGCCAGAGCAAAGGGTCGCTGAGAGACAAATCCAACTCCTTCCTCCAATAGTTCAACAACTCGCAACGACCGCTCGTGTGCATCGACAAATGCACAGCGGCAACATGGCTGGAACCACAGCTGACAACTAGGTAGTGAGGAGGTCTCATTTACAATTCTTTACCATTTTTTGAAAAGTTAACTGCGGTACAAGAAAAAACCGCTAATCTACTAGCGTTTACACTAGGCCAATAATCAAAATAACCCCTATTCGTTCCTGAAATGTAACCGTTGCGTATTCTCATGCTAAATTGGGGACTCGAAACGGGTCCAGACAAGGCGGAATCCGGAGAAGTTCACGCCAAAATCACCCCCTCCGGGCGAGTTCCGACAGCTCGATTGATCCGCTCGCTGAAGTCACTGCCCCAAGACCGGTCGGTTCGTGTCGCGGAAACTGGGGGTTTCGCGCGGATACGAAAGGAGAAAGGGCGACTGGTTCTGGGGCGCCAACACGCCGTCGTTCCGGCCGGACTCCGCATCGACTCGAGCGAGAAAGCTGTCACGCACTTGAGGACGCTCCAACTGACGCGAAACGCTCTCAGACACGAGTTCGCCCGCCACCGACAGCTGAATCAGAAACGAGTGGACCTCTTGCTTCATCTGGTCGCGCTCCACAACTTCCGGCGGGAGATAAAATCGGGCAAAGTGACGCCCTTCCTTCAACGCGACAAAATCCGCCTGGGCCCGGTAGAACTCAAAGCCCTCGCCTCTTCCTCGAGCGAGCTCGACACCCAGCATTAAGGTGACCGAGAGATCGTCGACAAAATCGGGATCTCGACGAGAGCGGTCTTGCGTGTCGCGCCGCACCTCCAACTCGATAGCGCACTCGAGCCAGTCACCCGAGCGACCGCCCGCGTCCAGACGAGTGAACTCCACTTCGCGGACAGCTACCGAACCCGCGGCAATCGAGTACCCCATGAGAACGACTGCCCATCCAAAAAAGAAACGCGAAAGTCGATGCATAACCCCACCCTGCGCCCTCGCCGTTCCACCGGCAAGACTTTGCGCGAGACGACACGCGATTTTACATTCTCGCTTTCCGCTTGACCCATCCAGCCCGTTTTCATGCCTCTAAGAAACTGTCTAATAAATCGGAATAGGTGTCGTTCGCCTCCAGGGCAGCGTCCTCTTTCGCGTTTTGCGCCGTTGCAGCCAAGGCCCTACGGGCATTGGCGCCGCGCGTGCGCCTTGCCAAAGGCGCAAAATGCCAGCTGTGACGCATATTCGAATTTATTAGGCAGTCTCTAAACCAGCCAAGTACCTATGGACTACAAGATCAGCGTGCTCGTTTTCATTCGCAACGCGGAAGGCGAGTTTCTAATGTTGCAGCGTAACAAGTCCCCCAATCGCGGACTATGGAGCCCCATAGGCGGAAAACTCGAAATGGAAACAGGCGAATCCCCCCACCAGTGCGCCGCCCGCGAAACGCTCGAAGAAACCGGCCTCGAAGTCGGCGTAGCGGATCTCCACCTATTCTGCATGATCGCCGAGCGGGCCTACGAAGGCAAAAACCACTGGCTCATGTTCCTATTCGAGTGCAAAAAGCCCATTGCCGCCCTCCCTCCCTCGATGGGCGAAGGCGCGTTCGCCTTCCACAGCCGAGACGCGATCGACACCCTCCCAATTCCCGAAACTGATCGCGAAGGCCTTTGGTCGATCTACGACAAGTACCGCGAGGGATTCGTCTCCGCCCGAGCCGACTGCTCCCCCGGACATCCTTTGAACATCGTCATCGAGCACCGAGTCACGCCCGCCGGGGAATGAGACTCGCCGCCTCCCTCTACGCCATTCCATTCAGAACGAGCGGTATGACCTTGATCATTGATCAAAATTAGGATCAATCTTCCCCCTTTCTCAACTGAACAACGTATTTACGTGACAAACGCGACCGAAACCAAGAAAGCCAAGCGCCAAAAGCCGGCCAAAGCCAACCTCGCGAAAGAGGCCAAATCACAGGCGAACAAGGACCTGTCCGACGAACAACTCGTGGGCTTCTACCGGGAAATGGTGCGAATCCGGAGATTCGAAGAACGCTCCCTCCGCGCCTACCAGCAAGGCAAAATCGCCGGCTTCCTCCACCTTTATATCGGACAAGAGTCAATCGCAGTCGGCTGCATCTCCCTGATGCAGGAAAACGACCACGTCATCACCGCGTATCGCGATCATGGACACGCCCTCGCCGTAGGGATGTCCATGGACGAGTGCATGGCCGAACTATTCGGCAAAGCGACCGGCTGCTCGAAAGGGAAAGGCGGCTCAATGCACTACTTCGACCCCGCCCGCAACTACTGGGGCGGCCACGGCATCGTCGCCGGGCAAACCCCACTCGGCGCCGGACTCGCCTACGGCCTAAAGTACCAAGGCAAGAAAGGCTGCGCCCTCTGCTTCCTCGGCGACGGAGCCATCAACCAAGGTGCCTTCCACGAATCCCTCAACCTCGCCTCCCTCTGGGATCTGCCCGTCGTCTATATAATTGAAAACAACGGCTACTCCATGGGCACCTCCCAAGAACGCTCCAGCGTCCATCCCGAAATCGGGCTCGCCGCCCGAGCCGACGGCTACAACATGAACTGGGCCAAGATCAACGGCGAATCCCTCTTCGACATCCGCGAAGGCGTGAAAAACGCCATGGACCTCGCTCGGAACGAGTGCAAACCCTCGTTGCTGGAAATACACACCTACCGCTACCAAGGCCACTCCATCGCCGACGCCAACCACAAAAAATACCGCACCAAAGAAGAAATCGACGACTATCGCAAGAACCACGACCCGATCACCCTGTACCGCGATTTCATCCTCAAGTCCAAGCTGCTCGACGAAGACCAGGTGAAGCAAATCGACCAGGACGCCAAAGCCGAAGCGGAAAAGTCCGCCCAGTTCGCGGAAGAAAGCCCGTTCCCGGAAGAAGGCGACATTGTCAAAGACGTCTACTGGGAAGAAGACAATCCCGACCAGAAAGTCTCCGAAGGTCGGATCTTCTTCAACGACTAGCTCGTAACGATACGATCAATACAGAATTTAGAACGCAATTTAGCATGCCGGAAATCACCTACAGACAAGCGTTGAAAGACGCGATGATCGACGAGCTCAAGCGAGACGAAAACGTCGTTATCATCGGCGAGGAAGTCGCTCAATACAATGGCGCCTACAAAGTCACGGAAGGGCTTCTCAAGGAGTTCGGGCCCAAACGCATCGTCGACGCCCCCATCAGCGAAGCCGGTTTCATCGGCATGGGAATCGGCGCATCCATGCTGGGGATACGCCCAGTAATGGAACTGATGTTCTGGAGCTTCGCCTACGTCGCCTGGGACCAGATCATCAACAACGCCGCCAGCGTCCGCTACATGTCCGGCGGGCAAATCAACGTCCCCATCGTGATACGCGGCCCCGCGAATGGCGGCACCGGCGTCGGCGCGACCCACTCGCACACCCCGGAGAACTTCATCGCCAACACGCCCGGCCTCAAAGTCGTCTGCCCCGCGTCGCCCTACGACGCCAAAGGCCTGCTCAAAACAGCCATTCGCGACAACGACCCAGTCTACGTCATGGAAAGCACCATCATGTACAACGACGTCGGCGAAGTGCCCGACGACGACTACTTGGTTCCGCTCGGCAAAGCCGACATCAAGCGGGAAGGAACCGACCTGTCCCTCATCGCCCACGGACCTTCCGTCCTCGTCTGCCTCGAAGCCGCGGAGATTCTGAAAAGCGAGCACGACATCGACGCCGAAGTCGTCGACCTCCGGTCCATCCGCCCCCTCGACGAAGAGACCATCGTCAATTCCGTAAAGAAAACCAATCGAGCCGTGCTCGTGGAAGAGAACAAGCCATTCTGCGGCGTCGACGCCCAAATCGCCTACCTCATCCAAAATCAAGCCTTCGACTACCTGGACGCCCCCGTGCAGCGCGTGTCCGCTATCGACGCCCCCGCGATCTACAGCCCGCCGCTCGAGAAAATCCAGCTTCCGAAAGCAGACGTCGTCGTCAAAAAAGCGCTCGAAATCTGCTAGCAGCCTTTCGCCCCACTTTCCAGTCAACCCAAGATTTCAAATACAAAATGGCCACTATAATCGACATGCCTAAACTCAGCGACACCATGACCGTGGGAACCGTCGCGAACTGGCTGAAAAACGAAGGCGACCCAATCGAGTCCGGCGACGTAATCGCCGAGATCGAAACCGACAAAGCGACCATGGAGCTCGAGGCCTTCGACGAAGGCGTTCTCCTCAAGCAAATCGCGGCCGTCGGCGCCCAGGTCCCAGTCGGAGCGCCCATCGCCGCAATCGGCGAAGAAGGCGAATCCGTCGATGTCGAAGCCGCTCCCGCCGCCGCCCCGACGAGCGACGAGCCCGAAGCAGTCAAAACCGACGCTCCCGCCTCCGAAACAGTCGCGACAAACGAACCGGTATCCGATTCCCCAGCGCAACCAACGGCGCCCGGCGGGCGAATCAAAGCCTCCCCCCTCGCTCGAAAACTCGCGGAACAACAGGGAATCGACCTCTCCACCATCAAAGGATCCGGACCCAACGGCCGCATCGTCAAAAAAGACCTGCAAGGCGCTCCGCAGGGCTCCGCCGCTCCAGTCGGCCAGCCAACCGCGCCCGCCGGCGAAGGAATCGCTAAAGCGGAAGACATCCCCGTCTCCCAAATGCGAGCGGTAATTGCCCAGCGACTACAAGAGAGCAAAACCACGGCCCCGCATTTTTATCTAGAGTCCGAAGTCGACGTCGCCAGCCTCCTCGAGCTTCGAGCCCAGCTCAACTCCGAGCTCGCCAACCTTGCAGGCGACGGCGAAGCCGTCAAAATCTCCGTCAACGACTTCATTCTCAAAGCCGCTACCGAAGCCCTCCGACGTGTCCCCGCCATGAATCGCTCCTGGGCCGACTCCACCATCCGGCAACACGGAACGGTCGACATCTCGTTCGGCGTAGCCATCGACGACGGCCTCCTTACCCCCGTCATCCGCAACGCCGACGCGAAATCGCTCAAAGCGATATCCATCGAAGCCAAAGCCCTCATCGGGAAAGCCCGCTCGAAAAAACTCGCCCCCAACGAAATGAGCGGAAGCACCTTCACCGTCACCAACCTCGGCATGTACGGAGTGACCGGATTCTACGGCATCATCAACACGCCCAACGCGGGAATTCTCTCCGTCGGAGCCACCGTCGCCCGCCCAGTCGTTCGAGAAAACGGCAACATCGAAGTCGGCCAAATCATGAAAATCGGCCTGAGCTGCGACCACCGAGTCGTCGACGGCGCTATCGGCGCCCAATATCTCCAAGCGCTCAAGAACATCCTCGAGCACCCCGCTCTGATTTTCGTTTAGAGACGCACGCAATCGCTTTGCCTGACTGGTAAAGCGAAGAAAATTCGACGCGCACGTAGGGCCGGCGCTTGCGCCGCGCCGCGTAGGCTAAACGAGCGTCACACGCGGCACAGCGCAAGCGCTGGCCCTACGATCCTAAAGATGGTCGGAGAAACCTTATATGTCGACGCAGGAGACATCCTATTTGCCCCTCAACGAGGGGCATCCTAGCGACAGCGGTGACAGAAAACCAAAAAACAATCCCTCACCCGGCCGCCACCGGCTTGTCGATCATTCCCTTCACGATCTTCTTCACGTCCGCCAATCCAAACGGTTTTAGGAGAAACGCGCAGTTGTCCCGCTCGCCTTCCGTAAACGGCAGGGCGTGTTTGTCGTCATTGCCGCTCGTCATGATAATCGGGACCGCGTCTCCGCTCCCGCGAATCCGCTCGAACACCTTGATCCCATCGACGCGCGGCATGTTGACATCCAAAATCACGAGCTTCAAGTCGGCGCGATTCGCTTCGTACAACTCGATCCCCTCCGCGCCATCGCCCGCTACGATCGTCTCCAATCCATGAGAACGGACGATTGAATCCAGCGCCTTTCGCAACACTTCTTCATCGTCAACGATCAACGCGCAGGCGGGCGCTGCGCTCGTCTCCGTCTCCACGCAACTGACCTCCTCGTCGATCGATTCGAGCTCCGATTTCTCAATTGACTGCGATTCGTATTCTTCTCGAACCTCGCTCGTGCGAACGAGCGATCCCGCAAATACGATTTCCTGCGAGCCTTCGCGAGCGACACGCCCCCCTCGCGACAAGACGTGCACGTAGAGACCGTCAAAACACTGTATCCGAAACTTAACTTCGAATTCCTCTTGAGGCGATTTTCTCCATTCGCGAAACGCTTCCAAAACACGATCGCGATCCTCGGGATGCAACGCGTTTTCCAATGCGGAAACAGAGTTCGGAAAGGCGCCCGGGTCAAATCCCAGTACACCTCTGAAGGATCGCGCGAACGAGATGCGATTGAGCGTTAAATTCCAGGACCAAAACCCCGCCCCTCGAATACTGTAGTTCAACCGCCGTTGGCTAGCCAAGAACGCTTCCTCCGCTCGTTTCTGCTTGGAGATGTCTCGCATAGAGATCATGCAGGCTTCCTCCTCGTCGCCCCAGTTAACAGACAGAGAACGCAACGCCGCTCGTGGAAGAGGGGCGTTCCGTATCGAGATTTCCATTTCAACCTCGTCCACCTCGAGCAAATCGTATTCCAGCGCGTCTTCGAGCACTTCTCCAATTTTGCCCCCGAACCAACGCTGGGCAGTCGCGTTCGCGTACAAGAGCGCGCCCGAGTCTCGGGAGACTACGAATACTGCTTCGTCGATCGCGTCCACAATGCTGCGATACGACGACTCAAGCGCGTTGGGACTCTCCTCGGTTTTCGAGTCCTGGAGCTCGCGCAGCAACTCCTGGCGTTCCAAGGCGAACGCCACCGACTGGACCAGCTCCTCACCCTTCAAGTCTTCCCAAAACAAGCAATCGTCGGAGAGACTCCGCGCCGCGTCCAATACGATGTCCGGCTCGTTGCCTTCCGCCAACGCGATGACCGGGATCCGCTCGCGCTGCGGGTTCAAAGCCACCAACGCGTCGAGGCCGCGGGCATCTGAAAGCTCCAGTCCCGAAACGACGATATCTATCGACTGTTTTCGTATCGCGCTCTTGGCGGTCGACAGTGAATGGGCTACGACGCAGGTCGTCGGCATTTCGGCCGACTCCTCAAGCATTGCGGCGACCCGTTTGCAACGGGAGGTGTCCGACTCCACAACAAGCGTCTTAACTGATTTCAAATCCATCGTCGCCAAATCGAAGTCCCCCGAACACCCCCTACATCAGGGTTCCGATTTACAAGTCAAGGGCAAGTATCTAACAACGTGATTTTGCTAAACTCCGGTGAATTTGGCCTGTCCCGACAACGCGGTCACTCGATATAGACGGGACGAGACAAATCGAGCTCGCGCGACCCCTTCCCCCAGGACTCTCGAAAACTCTCCAAACTGTAACCAAATAGTGGTGATATCTCGACCGGAACGACGGGCACGCCATCCGCGTCGCGATCCACGTTCACGCCAACATCGGCCAGCCAATCCGCGAAGAGCCGCTGCTGGTCCGCCCGGCAGCTCGCCTCGGAATCCACGCCTTCCGCGTTTTTCACCGGGCTGAAATCACCCAGTCGCGTCGTTTCAACAATCGTCGGGCGACCCGCGAATGGCAAGGCGTCGAAAACGAACAGCTCGAACTTCACTCCATTGGGCTCTCCCGGCTTCACGCCCGTCCCTTCCGAATCCACGTGGGCGATCTTTTTCACCGCTTTGTGAAATGGCAACGACAACGAACTTCCCTCGCTTGTCAGCTCGCGTATGAAGCCTACCGATACAGTGTGAATCGCGACGCTTCCCGCGATAAACGTTAACTTCCCAGAGTCGTCGCGCAGGGCGGTCAACTCGTCCGGCATGTCACTGTACTCGACCACTTCCAGGTGGTCCCCCGCGATACAAAAATGGCCCAGCTTCTCCTTCTCGTACGCTTTCGGGAGCATCTTGCTAGACATCGACGACCCCGAAAGGACGTGGAAACCGATGAAATACGGGTCCACCACCTGCACATGCGGATTGTCCACTTGGAAATAGCTCAACAGGTCGATGCCGCGCGACTCCATTTCCGACAAGGCCCCGCTGCGCTCCAGCGCTCGAAGCGCCCCGCCGTGCCCGTCCGGGCTCATCGCAATGCTCCCCTTCGACTCCAGCAGGATTTTCCCGTCGAAATCCACGGCCGGCATGCGTCCCTGCCGGAAAAAACTCACACGACTCGCCCCTAGTCCAAAAAAGTCGTTTTCCCGGAAAAACCGCTCCGTCGCCTCGTGATTCGCCTGGCTGGTCATGATATACCAGGGGATGTCGCAATCGTAACGAACGCGGGCCGCCTTCACTTTTTCAGCGAACAACTGAAACAAGGTCTTGTTCTGGATCGGGGAGATCGGGAACGTGCCTTTCGGACCGTCATAGCCCAAGCGCGTCCCTTGGCCGCCGGCGACCGTGAACGCGGCCACGCGCCCAGCCCTCAGGGCCGATTCGCCTGCGGCTTTCGCCTCCTGCCAGCGCGGATCCGTTTCGATATCGTTCGGCAGAGGTTCATAAGGGGCGGGTTTCAACGCATCGTAGTCAGTTTCCGAATGCGCTCCTTCGCTTTTGACGAGTGAAGAAACGAGCCCTTCAAGCTCCGCCAGGTCAATCTCTCCCGCTTGCTCCAGCAGGTTCGACTTTTCTCCTTCGTCGAGCGTATCCCAAAACTGGAACACATGCCCTTGACCGAAACGCTCGAAACGCTCTTTCGCTTTAGCAAATTCGTTTTGATCATCCATAAACTCAAAGCGGCCTCGCCATGCGCGACGCCATAACTATCGAAACAATTCCAGGCGCGATTAAGACTCGTCGAATTCGAATTTGAATACGATTTCCTCCGGCTTCGCGTAGTTCAATTTCTGCCGAATCATCCGTTCGACGTATTCAGGATCCTGTTTCATCAAACGGATCGATTTTCGCTTCGAGTCGGTCCTTTCTTGAAGCTCCGCGAGTTGGGCCAAGGCCTCCGCCTCCGCCCCGCGCGTCGCTTCCAAAGTCTGGTAGCGCTTCCAAGCGTACGATCCCCCCAAAACTCCCGCGACAAGAAAGGCGATCAGGAAGAGCAAATTCATTAAACGGGTCGTTTTCATTCCAGACAAACGCTAAATACGCTTAAACCTTTGCCCATTTGCAAAAATATAATTGCAGGTTGATCTCAATTTAGAAAAAAATTTACCCCACATGTATCAGAGTTTCTACGGCCTCAAAGAGATGCCGTTCAACATCACCCCCGATCCTAACTTCCTCTATCTGAGCCCGACGCACCAGGAGGCCCTCCAGCACCTGAAGTACGGCATAGCGGAAAAAAAGGGGTTCATCGTGTTGACCGGCGAAGTAGGATGCGGAAAGACCACGCTTTGTCGTCATTTCATTAACGAGATCGACGAGGAGAAGTACGAAAGCGCTCTGATCCTCAACCCCCGCATCACGGAAACACAGCTGCTCAAAACCATCCTGTCCGAACTGGGCGAAGAAGGATCCAGCCGCAGCCGAAGCGGCCTCGTCAAGCAAGTGAACGACGTCCTTCTCGACCGCATCCAGCGAGGAAAAGACATCCTGCTCATCATCGACGAAGCTCAGAATTTGACCTTCGACCTGCTCGAGCAGCTCCGCCTCCTCTCCAATCTCGAGACGGACAAACAGAAGCTCCTGCAGATCATCCTAATGGGGCAGCCGGAATTCAAACGCATCCTAGGGGAGAAGCGACTCCGCCAGTTGCGCCAGCGCATCCTCGTCCACACCGAGCTCGTCCCACTGAATCGCTACCAAGTCGAGCAGTACATCCACCACCGAATCGCCATGGCGGGGGGGCAAGGCATCCCCTTCTTCACCAGCTGGGCAGTCCGCTGGATTCATTGGAAGTCGCGCGGCGTCCCGCGGATCATCAACAATATCTGCGACAAGTCCCTCCTTTCCGCCTACATCCGCAGCTCGGAAGTGGTCAAGGTCAAGGACGTGCGCACCGCTCTCAAAGAAATCAGCTCGCTCGAGTTTGGGTAGGCCTGGCGGTCAAAAAGTCGTAAACGCTTGATTCGTGATCGGGCGTTTCCTGGTAAAGTGGTCCTTAATTCCCCGGCAATCCAGCCGTTGTTAGTACCACGGATTTGTACATCCGTAGCAACGAACCCGCATACCGACTATGAGCCTCATCAACCAGGCCCTTAAAAAAGAGCAGCAAAGACGAAGCCTCAACCTCCGAGACTCGTCTCCCGAAATCCCTGTCTACGACACGGCAAACGCCGGGAACGGGCTCTCCCCCTCGACCCGCAAAGGCAATCGCAGCTTGAGTCTGCTCATCGGGTTTTCCGGAGTTGGCCTCGTGCTTCTGCTCCTCGGCGGCGCCTTCGTCTATTTTGGCAAATCCTACTTGAGCCAGCTCGACTCCACACCGGTAGTCGCCCAAAACGAACAAAGCCCATCCCTCGCATCGAGAGGATCTCCTCTAACGCAGACCGTGCGTATCCTGGAGGAAATCGAGAGCGATTCCGCTGCCGCAGCTGAAAGCGTCGAGGCAGTCGCCGCCGAGCCCGAGTCTCAAGCGCCGATAATCGACGCCCCCGTTGTCGACGCCCCCGTCATCGACGCGCCTGTCGAAGATTTGGCCGTGGACGCCGAGACGGAACTCGCGCCGCCGGCCGAACCGGAGCCGCAATACGACTACAAGATCCAGGACTTCGTCGACCAACTGCAAGTGTTCGGATATCGCTCCGCCGGAGACGACTCGCGCCTCCTCATGAATGGTCGCGTCTACAAGCTCAACGACATCGTGGACAATGAACGCGGGCTCAAATTCCTCGGAAACGAAGGCGAAAACCTGATTTTCGAGGCGCCCTCCGGCTACCGGTACTCGAAGCCTCTCTAGGACTCGCGGGTCAAATTCGACACAATTCAGCGATTGAACTGAACGGCGTCGACCCGCATGATGTATCCCTCATGGAGGATACGTTGTACTCTTCGCCCATTGGCCCTCTGCAAATCCGCGCCAACTCGGAAGGGTTCACCACGATCCAGTTTCGAGAGGTAGCGAACCACTCCGAGCCGCCCCATCCTACCGCTCCTCCAGCGCCATCGACCCGCCGATAAGATCCCCATGGAAATCGGAACCTTCTTCGAAACGATTTGGCCCTATCTAGGGACCTACTTGGGTTTCGGATTGGCGTTTATAGTAATCGCGCGACTCATGCGCGAAAAACACCGCCCCAGCGCCACCGTCGCCTGGCTCCTCGTGATTTGGTTCCTCCCTCCAGTCGGCGTTCCCCTCTATCTCGTTTTCGGAGGCCGCAAGATTTCTCGCCTCACCCGCCAAAAAAGCCGCCTCAACATGGCTCCACCCAGCCAGGACGGCACGCTCAGCTCGTCCCCTTTCGGCGTCGTATCCACAGGAAACCGGACCGAAATGCAACAAACCGGCGTCCAAGCCTACCGCTCGCTCATCAACGAAATACAAGCGGCTAAAACCTCGATCGCCATCACCACCTTCATTCTCAGCCACGACGCCATTGGCCGCCGTATAGTGAAAGAACTTTCCCGCAAAGCGAAAGCAGGAGTCGAAGTGCGACTGCTCCTCGACGCCGTCGGCTCCTTCGGGAAGAAAACGCTCTACATGCTGGAGCTCGAGAAAGCAGGCGGGCGCATCGAGCGCTTCATGCCCGTGTTCCCGTTCCTCTCGCTCGGCAAAGCCAATCTCCGCAACCACCGGAAACTGGCGATTTTCGACGCGACCCGAGCGATCATCGGCGGACGCAATATCGGCAAGGAGTATATGGGACCCACTCACAGCCGCAAACGCTGGAAAGACCTCAGCTTGCTGATCGAAGGCCCCGCCGTCGCCCAACTGTCGGCGATCTTCGAAGCGGATTGGTCCTTCGCCACCCGCAAAAAAAGCGAAGGAGAAAGGGACGTCGCTCCAGTACCTGAATACAAAGGGGCAGACGCCAGCACCATCGAGATCATGGCCAGCGGGCCCGACACGCGAAACGATCCTCTCTACGAGAAAGTTCTTTCTGTCATCCAAGAGGCGGACAAGGAGATCACCATCGTCACTCCCTACTTTATTCCCGACGAGGTCCTGCAACGCTCCCTCATCGTCAAAGCCCGGTCCGGCAAGCGCGTCCGCCTGCTCATCCCCAAGCGGTCGAACCACCCCGTCACCGACCTCGCCCGCAAGCACTTCTTGAGAGAACTTCACGAAGCCGGCGCCGACATCCAACTCTACTACGATGGAATGCTGCACGGGAAAGCCCTGCTCGTGGACGGCGAAATCGCCATGACCGGATCCGCCAACATGGATCTCCGCAGTCTCTTCGTAAACTACGAGCTCGGCGCCTTTTTCTACTCGGACAAAGAAGTACGCGAAATCACCGAATGGATAGACGCCCTCTGCCTGCGCTCAGAGCCGTTCACGGAATCCGCCCGCGACGAACAGCCCCTCCTGAAATCCGTCGCCGAGGATATGAGCCGACTGATTACGCCGCTGCTTTGAAGAACGCGCTCTTTCGAAAGGGTTCTACTACTCCCCGTCCAGAAGCAGTTTGTACTCCACGGAGTCCCGAATCGCCTGCCAACTGGCCTCGACGATATTGTCGCTCGCTCCGACGGTGCCCCAGATTTCCCTTCCATCCGCCGACTCGATTAGCACGCGGGTCTTGGAGTTAGCCCCCGACTGCGACGCCAAAATCCGAACCTTGTAGTCCTTCAGCTCCAAGTCTTTAAGATCTGGATACGATTTGGAAAGGGCGAGACGCAGCGCGCTGTCCAACGCGCCGACCGGACCGCTCGACTCCGCGACCGTGTAGTGAGGCTCGCCGTCGACATTTACTTTTATCGTCGCCTCCGACGTCGTCGGCGCGTCCGGAGACCTTTTCTCAACGATCACCCGATAGCCCTCAAATTCAAAGTGCGGCTTGTGCTTCCCGGTAAACTTGTCCAAGAGCAGCCGAAGCGACGCGTCTGCCGATTCGTATTCGTACCCGCTGTACTCCAACTCCTTGAGCTTGTCGATGATCGCTTTGGTCTCCGGAGAATTGCGGTCGATATTTACGCCGAGCTCCTGGGCTTTCATCAACAAACTGCTACGTCCCGCCATATCGGATACAAGAACGCGCTGCTTGTTGCCTACCTTTTCGGGCTGAACATGCTCGTAGCTGTAGCTCACCTTCTTGGTCGCGTCCGCATGGGCTCCCCCTTTGTGGGTGAACGCCGAAAGACCCACGTACGGAGCCTTTTTGTCGTGCGACTGGTTCGCCAAGTCCGACAAGAAAAGCGATATGTCTCGCAAATTCTCCAAATTGTCGCGGCAGTTCATGTCGTACCCCAACTTCAAGCCGAGATTCGGGATGATCGTGGTGAGGTTCGCATTGCCGACTCGCTCGCCGTAACCGTTAAACGTCCCCTGCACGTGCGTCGCTCCCGCCTCGATGCCAGCGAGGGACACGGCGACGCCGACACCTGCGTCATTGTGGCAATGCACGCCGACCTGCGTATCCGGAAACTGGGCAACGACCGCTCCGGTCATCTCCGCCAATTCGCCCACCATCTTGCCGCCATTGGTATCGCAAAGGGCCAGGCAATCCGCTCCGCCGCGTACCGCCGCCTCCAAGGTTTTCAGAGCGTACTCCGCGTTGTCGGAGTACCCGTCGTAAAAATGCTCGGCATCGTAGATCACTTCGCGACCGTTCTCTTTCAGAAAGCGGACGGAGTCCTCGATCATCTGCAAATTCTCTTCCGGCTCGACGCGCAGCACCTCGGTCACGTGCAAGAGCCAAGTCTTGCCGAAAATCGTCACCACCGGCGTCTCCGCCTCCAACAAGGTCTGCAACTGCGGATCCTCCTCGGCTTTCAAGTTTGCCCGTCGGGTCGACCCAAACGCCGCGATTTTCGCGTGCTTCAACGAGAGATCCTTGGCCGCTTCGAAAAACGCCATGTCGCGCGGGTTCGACCCCGGCCAGCCGCCTTCGATGTAGTCGATTCCAAACTGGTCGAACTTCTCCGCGATTCGCAACTTGTCCGTAACCGAAAACGAAACGCCCTCGCCCTGGGTACCGTCTCGCAAAGTCGTGTCGTAGATAGCGATTTTTGCCTTACTCATAGTCTATTTCGTTTGAACCGGGTTTTGCTTGGAAAGAATGAACGCTTTGATCTCCTCGGCGTCGGCCGGAAGCGGGTACGCCACGATCTCGCGATGCTTCAACGCCTCCAGACTGGGATGAGTCGACGGCTGGCCCAGCGTTTCCTCAACCGTCTCAGGGAATTTCGCAGGATGGGCAGTGGAGAGAATCACGCAATGCTCAAATTCGTCCAGATCCTTAAAACCACAAGCGGTATGCGGATCTACAACGTATCCATATTTTCGATAAACTTCCTGGATAGTCTCGCGAATCTCGGCATCGTCCATGCGTGTGCTCGACATAGAGCCGACTAACGAGCCGTCCGACGTTTCGAAAACGCCTTCGGATTTAACCTGAGCCATTACCGCCCGTGTCTTCTCCGCGTCCGCGCCACAGCCAAAGTAGAGAAATCGCTCGAAGTTCGACGCCACCTGAATGTCCATCGAAGGCGCCAGGCTCGCCATCGCCTCCCCCATTGAATAGTCGCCTGAAGAGAAGAAGCGGTGCAATATGTCGTTGCGGTTCGTCGCCACGCGAAACCCCGCGACCTCCATGCCCATGCGACAAGCCATCCAGCCCGCCAACACGTTTCCGAAATTCCCCGTCGGCACCACAAAAGTCGTATTCGCTCGCTCCGATCCAGGCAGCTTCAGCCATGCGTATATGTAATAGACGCACTGGGCCAGTATTCGGGCGAGATTGATCGAGTTCACCGCGGACAAATTGACGGAACGGCTGAACGCGCCGTCGCCGAACACGTCTTTAAGACTCGCCTGCGCATCGTCAAAACTGCCCGTAATAGAAATTGGATACACGTTTGATTCCCCGGTGCACGTCATCTGACGCTCCTGTAGCGGGGAAACGCGACCGTCCGGATAGAGTATGAAAATATTGACCCCGTCCTTCCCCAGCAGTCCATTGATCGCCGCCGCTCCGGTGTCGCCCGAGGTCGCTCCCAGAACATTGATCGACTCCCTAGACAGGGCCACTTGTCGCTCATAGAGCTTCCCAAGCAACTGGAGAGCGAAATCCTTGAAAGCTAAAGTCGGGCCGTGAAAGAGCTCGAGCACTTGGATTCTCTCGTCCAGTCGCTTCAATGGAGCCAATTCCTCGTGATCGAATTTTGAATACGCTTCTTCGACAAGCTCCCTCAGTTCGCCAACTTCGATATCAGTGGCGAACTGCTGAAAAAAGCGAATGCACAACTCCGTGTAGCTGAGCCCCTCCCATTCGCGCATTTGCTCGGAAAGATCCGGCAGCTGCTCCGGCACGAACAGTCCTCCGTCCGGGGCGAGCCCAATGCGCACGGCCTCTGAGAAACTGTGCGGTTCGGTCTGTCCCCTCGTGCTTACAAATTTCATTGCGAACTACGGCTACTCTTCCACGTCCAAACCAAACGCAGTGTGCACGACGCGCGTAGCATGCTCCGCCTCAGATTCGTCGATTACGACCGAGATCTTGATTTCCGATGTACTGATCAGCTGGATATTCGCTTTCGCCTCGCCCAGCGCGGCGAACAACTGGCCCGCAACCCCGGAATGGCTACGCATCCCGACACCGACCACGGACAGCTTGGCGATGTCGTTGACCAGCGTGACTTCTCCCCCTCCGAGCTCCGATAGAATTTGGTTCACCGCGGTCTCCGCCCTCTGCGTGTCGTCGCGCGGCACTGTGAACGTCAAATTCGCCACTCCATTGCGTCCAATATTCTGGACGATCATGTCGACCACCACGTTGGCCTCCGAAAGCCCCTCGAACACGCGGGCCGCCGATCCCGGCTTGTCGGGAATGTTCGTAATGAGCACCTTGGCCTGGTTCCGGTCGAGCGCCACCCCGCGCACGACCACGTCCTCCATTGAGCTTACTTCCTCTTTCACGATAGTACCTGGATTGTTGTTGAAACTCGACCGCACTTCGAACGGCACGTTGTACTTGTTGGAAAATTCGACCGAACGGGCCTGCATCACTTTCGTGCCCAGGCTCGCGAGCTCGAGCATCTCCTCGTAGCTGATTTCGGAGAGCTTGCGGGCCTTGGGAACGATCCGAGGGTCCGCCGTGTAGACGCCGTCCACGTCGGTGTAGATCTGACACAAGTCCGCGTCGACGCCTTTGGCCAACGCGATCGCCGATAGATCCGAGCCGCCACGTCCCAATGTCGTGATTTGCCCGTCCGTGTCCGCTCCTTGAAATCCAGCGACGATCACCACCCGCTTCTTCTCGAGATGGCCGATGATCTTCTTGCAATCCATGCTCACAATACGGGCTCGCGTGTGAAACGGGTCAGTGCGAATCCCCGCCATCGCTCCGGTCATGGATACCGCATCGACGCCGATCGCGTGCAGCGCCATCGCCGTCAATGCGATCGTCTCCTGCTCGCCCGCAACGAGCAGCATGTCCATCTCCCGGTCAGCGGGATTTGGGTTGATCGCCTTCGCCCGTGAAATGAGTTCATTAGTGACCCCCGAACGAGCGGAGACGACCACCAGGACTTCATTTCCTTGGTCGTATTCACTTTTAATGACGCGAGCCACATTTTGGATACGATCAACATCGCCTACCGAAGTGCCGCCAAATTTCTTTACAATCCGAGCCATCGTTTTGTTTCGCCTACGAAGCGTCGCCAATCGGCATCAAGAATGGCCGCTCCTCCACGGCAGCCAGTTCGCCCAATTCCGCGACCGCCTCGGAAACCGCCGCCTCCGTCGTGGCGTGCGTAGTGATTATCAACGACACGCGCTCCGCGTCCTCTCCCACTTCCTTTTGATTGACGCTCGCCAGGCTCACGCTGTGGGAAGCCAAGATGGAAGCGATTTCCGCCATCACCCCAGGCTGGTCCCTGACCACGAGGCGAACGTAGTAGCGCGACTCGATTTCATCCGCCCGAGCTACTTCAATTCGCTTCCCATTGCGCGGAGCGGGATCGAGAAAAGGGAATCTCCCTTCCGGCCCGCCCAATATTAATAGCTTTACCGCGTCGACCACGTCGGAAATAACCGCGCTCGCCGTCGCGTCTCTCCCCGCGCCGGGCCCTATGTAAACCGTTTCACCGACCACGTCCCCTTGGATCGACACCGCGTTGAAAACGCCGTCGACGCTCCCCAAAGGAGTCTCCTTCGGCATCAGTGTCGGCAAAACGGATACACGCAGCGCGCTTCCTTCACGCTCCCGATCCACCATGGCGATGAGCTTGACCGAGTACCCATTGTCCTTCGCGTAGCGGATATCCTCCTGCCGCACTTCCTTGATTCCTTGCAAACGAACCGCGTCGAAGTCGACCCACTTGCCATAGGCGAGATAGGCGAGCACCACCGCCTTGTGGGCCGCGTCGATTCCATCGACGTCGAGCGACTCGTCCGCTTCCGCGTAGCCCAGTTCCTTCGCTTCCACCAAGATGTCTTGATAGCTCGCGCCCTCGTTGGTCATTCGCGTCAATATATAGTTGCAGGTACCATTGAGAATACCGCGAATGCTGGAGAACTCGTTCACCACGAGCCCCTCACGGATCGCCTTAATCACGGGAATGCCACCAGCGACACTCGCTTCGAATAGCAAATGGCCGCCAAACTCCTGGGCAACAGCGAGCAACTCCTTGCCGTGGTCGCACAACAGAGCCTTGTTGGCGGTCACTACGATCTTCCCCGCCTTTAGCGCCTCGAGTGTCACTTCTCGAGCCTTGTCAGTGCCGCCCATTAGTTCGCAGACGATGTCCAGCTCCGGATCAACCGCGACCGACAAAGCGTCGTCGGTCACTCGGGCCACGTCGATGGCGATGTCTCGGGACTTGGACGGGTTTCGCACCGCGACTCGAGCGACGACGACTTCCACGCCCAGTTGGTCTCGCAGCATTTCTCGCTTGCGCTCCAAATGGTCCACAACGCCTTGGCCCACGACGCCAAATCCGCACAACCCAACGTTTACTACTCGGCCATTCATTTCGCGTCCCCCGCGTTTTCGCCCTTCCGGGCAAAACGATTTTCTTTGCCCGCAATCAGCCGGGCGATATTGGACTTATGTCGCGCCACAACGACCATCGCCAGCGCCAGCGATACCCACAGCAATGTGGGGCCTGTATCCAAAAATCGGTTGGAAATCGGCAAGCTCACGGCCATCAAGATCGACGCGAGCGACACGTAGCGCGTGGCATAGAAGACCACAAGCCACACCGCGACGCCGATCAGCGCCGCAATCGGCATGAGCGCCACGACTCCGCCCAGCATTGAAGCGACCCCTTTGCCGCCGCGAAAGCGCGTGAAAATCGAAAACGAATGTCCGATGACAGCCGCGAACAAGCCAATGAGGCCGTAGTTTTCGCTATATTCAAGTTTCGAATACAAAAGCAGCGGCCAACCGGTAGCGACCAGTCCTTTGATGAAATCGAGAACGAAGACGAGATTGCCTGCTTTATTCCCGACCGACCGCTTCACATTGGTCGCGCCCGGGCTCCGGCTCCCCACGGCGAAAATGTCCACGCCGTTGGCCTTGGCCACCCAGTAGCCAAAGGAAAGGGAACCGACTATGTAGCCAATTCCTGCGGACAACAGCGCCGCTATGGGGTCGAGTGACATGGTAGTACTAGTCGCACTCCAAATGCACGAGCTTGGCTTGAGTGATGGCTTTGACGGACTTGATTTCCGCCATGGCTTCGTTGCTCAGCGGGCTGTCGAGACCGGCCACGTTCAACGCGATTCCGCCCACTTCGTTGCGGCTCAGCGACATCGAGGCGATGTTCACGCCGGCATTTCCGATAATGGTGCCGATCTTGCCGACGATGCCGTGCTCGTCGCTGTTGGCGATGACCAGGAGATCGCCGCAGGGCTCCACTTCGACCTCGCGGCCATTGATGGTGACAATGCGCGGCGATCCGCCTTTGCCCATTAAGGTGCCCTCGGCCGAAACGGTCGAGCCGTCGCTGCACGTCGCCTGCACTTTGATCAGCTCCGTGTAGTCGGTTTCCGCATTGGAAGTCACGACTTCCACGCCCACGCCCAATCGCTCGATTAGCACCATGGCGTTGACGAAGTTCACGTTGCTTCCGGAAATGTTCTGCAAGAAGCCCTTCAAGACGCCGCGCGTCAGGGAATTGGAATCGAGGTCGCCGACTTTTCCAAAGTACGTGATCGAAATGCTCTCGACTTTCTCCATGGCCAGCTGCTGTACAAAGGTGCCGAGTTTGCCGCAAAGGTCGAGGTACGGGCCCACTTTTTCGATCGTGGACGCGTCGAGTGAAGGCATGTTGATGGCGTTGCGGATCTCGCCTCCGCGCACGGCGTCCGCGATCGTCTCCGCAATCTCGATTCCCACACTTTCCTGCGCCTCTTGAGTAGAGGCCCCGAGGTGCGGGGTCAGATTGACGTTCGGATGGCTGCGGAGCGGGTGGTCCTCCGCCGGCGGCTCGCTCTCGTAAACGTCCAAACCGGCCGCGGCGACCTTGCCGCTTTCCAAAGCTGCAAGCAACGCAGCTTCCTTGATGATTCCTCCACGAGCGCAATTGAAAATCCGCACCCCGTCCTTCATTTTCTCGAAAGCGGCTTCGTCGACCATGTACTTGGTCTGCTCGGTTAGCGGCATGTGCACTGTGATGTAGTCCGATCGCTCGAACAACGCGTCCAGCTCAACCGGCTCGATATCCATCGCGTCGGCTCGCGACTGCGTGAGGAAGGGGTCGTAGGCGATGACGTCCATGTCGAAGGCTTTCGCGCGCTTGGCCACCTCAGCGCCAATGCGCCCCATCCCGCAAACGCCGAGGGTTTTATTTCGTAACTCACTGCCGCCCAATATCTTACGGTCCCATCGGCCCGACTTCATAGATGCCGCCGCCTGTGGCACGGGTCGAGCGCCGCAGAGCATGTGTGTAAAAGTCAGCTCCGCCGTGGCGATGGTGTTGCCGCCCGGCGTGTTCATGACCACGACTCCATGGTCAGTCGCGGCGGGAATGTCGATATTGTCCACGCCCACGCCCGCGCGGCCGACGGCCTTGAGCTTGGGGGCGTTTTCTAGCACTTCCTTCGTAATCTTCGAGTCGCTGCGCACAATGATGCCCGAAGCCTCGGGAGCGTGCTCCATCAGCTTGGCCGCCCGTTCTTCTTTAGGCAGATCAAAGATCTCGATCACCTCGAAGCCCTCCTGGCCCTTGAGGTAGTCGACACCGATCGAGGAGATTTTGTCAGCTACTAGGATTTTCATCTGAAAAAAAGAGGACCCATAAAAGGTGATGCCTCGTAAAAAGCAATAGGCAATTCGGTCATGGTTTCCCTCTGAAACCAGCCGCGCCAATCGAGTTACTCCAGACCTCGGATAAAGCGGTAGATACCGGTCCAGTAAGCCAGTCCACCAACGCGGTCGACATTTCGGTGGCCGGCATCTTCGACTGGGAAAAACACCGCTCGGGAATCGCCGAACGCCTCCGCCAAAGCCGCGCCCTCGGCGACGTCGACGATCGAGTCGTCCACGCCGTGAATCACCAGAACGGGACAATCCGTCTTGGACGCTTTTCTGGCGCTGCGAAACGAGTCGCCCGGAACCCATTTCATCTTCAAAATCGCGTTGTAAACGCTCGTGAACGTCGATTCGAGAACGAGGCCCGCCGGATCGCGCCGCGTCGCCAGTTCCACCGCGACACCGCCTCCGACAGAACGCCCGTGAAGCGCCAAACGCGACTCGGAAACTCCTTTTTCTCGAAGCAAGAAGTCATAAACCTGTTCGGCGTCGGCATAGAGAGTCGACTCGGACGGCTCTCCTTCCGAATATCCGTATCCGCGGTAGTCGAAGCAAGCGACGTTGAACCCGCGCAACCGGTAGGTCTGCAAGCGCGGCATCGCCGTGCCAATGTCCTCCTCGTTGCCGCAAAAGTAGAGCACGGTCCAAGCGTCCGCTTTGGACCCCGCCCAGAAAACGTTGAGCGCAGCGCCACCTTCGACTTCGAGCCTCTCGAAACGCCCGTCGCGCTCGTACGATCCTTGCGGCGGCGCGTACAGGAAGTCGTGAGCGGACCGTCGGGCGTAGATGAAGAAAAAAACCACGCACGCCGTCGCCAAAACGAGGAGCCCTTGAAATGAGCCGAGAGCGTTGCCGGTTCTAGTTCGCATGCACCTCAATGGACTCCAACTCGCGCTTGCGCGCAAATCGAAAGAGGCGAATTGACTGACGGATCTCTTTATTCCGTAGAGTTATATTATATAAGGGACAGGCTAATTATAAATTTGACATATCTCCTACTCCCGTGTTCATCGGAGACCCTATGAGGCAGAGACGCATAAAGATGGAGGGGCAGCGCTCGGTATACCATTGTATGACTCGCATCGTCGGTGATGATTTTCTGCTCGACGAAGAGCGAGCAAAGGAGGTGTTACGCAAGCAGATCTGGAATGTGTCGGGATTTTGCGGTGTGGAAGTGTTGACTTACTGTATCATGAGCAATCACTTCCACATTCTCGTGAGGACTCCGTATGACGACGAAGTCAAAGCTCTGTCAGACACCGAAATCCTCCAAAGAGCCGGATGCATTTACTCGCCGGAAAAGGTAAGTTTCCTTCGAGACCGATTCAACGAGGGCGGGGATATCCGACGCAACTTTCGGGCGAACCTCCTGTCGCGTATGGGTGACGTCTCGCTGTTCATGAAGGAGCTCAAGCAGCGTTTTTCGATCTGGTACAACCGAACGCATCGCCGTCGGGGCACTCTCTGGGGCGACCGCTTCAAGAGCGTGCTAGTGCAGGACGACCCGTTCGCTCTGATGACAGTGGCAGCCTACATCGATCTCAATCCCGTACGGGCAGGGCTAATCTCGGATCCAGCGGAGTACCGATATTGTGGATACGGAGAGGCCATGGGAGGATCGAAACGCGCCCGCAGAGGGATATCGAGTTTAACAGACCCGAAGGAAGTCTGGAGCAGCGTAATCGAAAAATACCGTGTGGTCGTTTTCGGCAAAGGCTACGCTCGGGACGCCCGCACACACGATTGCGGCGTGGACATCGAAAAAGCCCGCAGGATTCTGAATGAGGGAGGACGCGTAACCCGGAGCGAAGCATTGCGGTGCCGTGTCCGCTATTTTTCAGATGGAGCTGTTCTTGGGTCGAAAGAGTTTGTTCAGAAGTACTTTGAATCTCACCGTGAGCGGTTCGGAGTGAAGCGTCGAGACGGGCCACGGCAAATGAAAGGAACAGATTGGGGCGATCTGACCTGCATCCGGGACCTTCGACGCGAGGTGTTCGGATAGGTTCTAGGCACGCCAGTACATCGATTCTTCAACCGCCTGAATCAGCCGCTCAAAGTCGTTCGGGAACACATTACCGATCGTTCCAATCCGGAAACTATCGATATCGGTCACCTTTCCCGGATAAATCACAAAACCTCTTTCCTTGAGCAAGTTGTAGAATCGCAAGAACTCAAACGCCTCATGCGAAGGATTGCGGAATCCCGTTATGATCGGCGACTGATGCTCATGAGGAAGCACACACTCGAAACCGAGTCGCTCCATGCCTTCCACTAGAATCCGGTGATTCTCACAATACCGCTGATACCGTTTCTCGACGCCTCCCTCCGCATCCAACTCCAATAGCGCCTGGGCGAAGGCTCGAACGGTATGCGTCGGCGACGTGAATCTCCACTTTCCGTTTCCAAGCTCCATCGTCCGCCATTGGTCGAACAGGTCCAGTGAGTGCGACCGGGCAAAGCCATCCGTCTTCTCCAGCTCTTCCTGCCGCGCTAAGATAAACCCGAACCCAGGAACGCCCTGAATGCACTTGTTCGCGCTGCTAATCAAATAGTCAATGTGGAGACTGTCTAAGTCCATCGGAACTCCGCCGAAAGTGCTCATCGCGTCCACAATAAAGACCTTCCCGTACTCGTTCGCCAAGGCCCCGATTTCCCCGATCGGATTGAGCATCCCAGTCGTGGTCTCCCCATGGATCATCCCGATGTGCGTGATATCCGAATCCGCTTCCAACTCCTTGCTCGCACGGTCCAAGTCGGTCGGGCCCAGTTCCCCTGAACTGTGCACAGTCATGTTGATCCCCAACGTTCGGACAATCCGCGCGAATCGATCGCCATAAGCGCCGTTTGCCAAAACGAGAATCTTCCCTTGACGCGGGATGACACTTCCAATCACCGACTCGACACAGAACGTCCCGCTCCCTTGCATAAGCACTGAGGTGTAGCCATCCGCTTGCGTTGCCAACGAGACCAGCTTTTTTCTCACTTTCTGCACAACACCCTGGTTGTAGTCGTCGTCCCAAGTACACCAGTCGCGGAGCATAACCGCCTTGACCGACGCACTCGTGCTCAAGGGTCCAGGTGTCAACAGAATATACGGGTTCTCAGAATGTACCATAACTATACCTACACTTGATTTTCACGCGCAACACGCGCTCGTTCGATCTCCAAATTCCTCATACGATACGCCACCAAAATCAAAGCCGACCCCAGCAGCACCAATCCAATAAAGAAATACAGCAACGCGTTGAATCCATACATCTCCGAAATCAGCGGAGGCACCATGCCAGCGAATATACCTCCGACCGATCCAACGCCATTTATAATTCCCGCGCACGAGGCCGCTGCGTCTCTCCCGCCGATATCCTGAGCAGCGCAACCCGAGATAATCGCGTCCGGGCCAAAGAGCAGGAACCCTATCGCGACTAGCAGTCCAATATTGACCATCATGTTCACCGAAGCGAACACGCTGTAAAGTCCCAGGGCCCCAACTAGAGCCAACATAAAATAGAAGAGCACCTTGTAGCGATTGTTCGCTCCAAACTTGTCAGTCAGCCAACCAATGACGATCATCCCTCCAATACCCCCAGCGTCAAACGCCAAAGAAATGTATCCAGAACTCTCTTGCGAATAGGAATACGTCCGCTCCAGGAAATAGGGGAGCCAGAAAAACATGCTATACCGGACGAGTTTCAACCCGGCAAACACGAGGCCCAACAGCCAAACCAGCGGTTCGCGCGCAGCCCTCATGAAACTCCCGCCCCCAGCGGGCGTTTCAAGCGATTCGACCGGCTCGTCGAAATCGGGCGAAACTCCCTTGTCTTCAGGTCGATTCACCAGAAACAACCCGATCAGCGTGGCGATCGTCATCACCCAAATACCCGGAACGTAGAAACCGTAGCGCCACCCAAAATGGGCAACCAGCCAAGTCGCAAGCCCAGTGGCGACCAAACTGCCGACCGAATAGTTAGTGCACCAGAACCCCATGATCTTGCCGCGCGTCTTCGAGGAAAACCAAGGTGTCATCGCCTTGACGCTGCTGCTCCAGCCCGTCGATTGGAAAATACCGTTTACGGCAAAGCTCAAAGCGAAAAAGAAATAGCTCGAGCTCATACCAAATACGAGCGCCGCCGAGGCGGACCCGAACATCCCAATCGTCAATATCCGCCTCGGACCCAGCCGATCGGCCAATGCGCCGCAAACAAACTGCCCCATGGCGTAAGCGAACAAATAGAACGTATCGAACTGCCCCAAAGCGGCGCTGCTGACTCCCAGCTCGTCTTCGATACTCGTCTTGGCGACGCTGAAGTTCTTTCGCGTTATGTAGTAGGAAAAATAGCCCAGCCACGAAAGAACGAATATCCGAATTTGGAGATTCCTAAATTGTGTACTCATAATCGCGCTACATGGATTTCCAACAGTGCTCAAAAATCTCCAGTAATTTTAGAGAGGGCCTAGGAGGCTTTCTCTGACATGAATCCTACCAAGGAAGCGAAAACGTCTTCACCGTGGTCATGTATTTCGTCGCTTCGATCACTCCCTCTTTCACGCCCAAACCGGAGTCCTTCACGCCCCCGAACGGCGAGGACTCGATACGGTATCCAGGTACTTCGTTTACATTGACGGTTCCCGTTCGCACGCCTTTCACCACTTTCATGATACGCTCCATATCATTGCTTACGATACCGCACGACAAGCCGAAGTCCGTCCCGTTGGCCAAGGCGATGGCGTCGTCGACGTTGCGGATCTCCATAATTGGAGCAAGCGGCCCGAAGGACTCTTTCATCACCATGTCGCATTCCCGAGGAACATCCGTGATCACCGTCGGCTCCAACAAGGCGCCTTTGCGATTGCCGCCGAAAACAACCTTGGCGCCCCGCTCAACGGCGTCTTCCACGACGCCGCTCAAGTACATGGCCGCCGCTTCGTCGATCACCGTCCCCACCCGCGTCTCCGGATCCAATGGATCGCCGCTCACGTACTCCGCCGCCTTCGCGACGAATCTCCGAGTAAACTCCTCGAGGATCTTCCCGTGCACCAGCAACCGCTTTACCGCGGTGCACCGCTGGCCCGAATTCCGGAAACAACCTTCCGCCGCCAACTGGACCGCCAGATCCATGTCAGCATCCTCCAAAATGATGAGCGGCGAGTTGCCCCCCAATTCCAAACAAAGTTTCTTGTATCCAGCGATCTTGGATATTCGCTTGCCAATCTGGACGCTGCCTGTGAATGAAACAAGTTCGACCCTATCGTCGCGTATCATCGGCTCCACTACCGAATCTACTTCACCTACAAAAACGCTCAACATCCACCCGGGTAGACCCGCTTCGTAGAGCAACTCCGCGAACCGAACCGCGCTCAAAGGCGTTTTGTCCGAAGGCTTCAAGATCATCGGGGCCCCCGCCGCCACCGCCGGAGCCACCTTGTGGGCTACCTGGTTCAAGGGGTGATTAAAGGGCGTAATCGCGACGACCGCCTTCAACGGCTCACGAATCGTGAAGATTTTCCGAGATTTTCCATGGGGAGTCAAATCGCAGGAGAAAACCTGCCCATCGTCGCGCAAGGCCTCGATTGACGAGAACTTCAGCACATCCTGCACGCGTCCCACTTCGTACAACGCGTCTCGCAAGCACAAACCCGCCTCCAATGAAATGAGTCGGGCGAACGCGTCCTTGCGCTCCCCCAAGAGAGCTCGGGCGTTACTCAAAATATGCGATCGCTCGTACCGAGAGAGTGGCTCGCCTCCCGCTACTGCAGCAGCGATAGCTGCGTCCATCTCCGAACTGCTCGCCAAGGGCAAACTTCCAACCAGAGAATTGTCGTACGGATGAAAGACCTCTAGTCGATCGTCGCCCTGAGAAGCCACCCCAGCAATATAGTTGGGCAAATGGTATTCAGTTTCTTTAGACGCCTGCATAAGACTTTCTTTCCCGGCCGGACTGTTCAAACGCGGACACGTTATTGCAGGTGAATTCGAATATGTCGAAATTGCGCGGATCCCCTTCCGCCTTGCGAACGTAGTCGCCCGACAGCGGAACCGACAGCACCATGGGCACCATCTCTTCGTATCTGCCCCCATGGGATCGTAGTCCACCTTTCAATACGCTCAAATCGTGCTGGTCAGGCGTTTTCCCAAGTACCCAGTCTCTTCCCGACAGTACAACGAAGTCGCCAATCCGATCCGCCGGCAACTCCAGCCGGGCCACCGCTTGCTCGCGATCGTAGGTTTCCGTCACGCCCTCCAGAGAATCGATGTAGGCCTTGAGAGCGTCCGTTTCGCTGAAACCGTCTGGAACGTGAACCATGACCAGACTTCCCAACGCCCCGTGGTGCACGACGTACGGATCCGTTATCGGGCAAATCACGCGAATGTCCGTGGAAAACCGCTCCTTCAGCAAACTCTCGAGATAGATCACATTGGGGCTTCCGTCGGCTTTGTTCTTTCCATTCATGCCATGGTCCGCAGTGATTCCAACCGCCGCGCCGAGACTCAGCAAGCGACCGATTTGCGTATCCAACGCCTCGTAGAAATCCAAGGATTCCTCCGCGTACGGGCCGAATTTGTGCTGCATGAAGTCGGTGAGAGTCAGATAGAGGAAATCCGCTTTACCGGCCTCCACCAGAGCGACGCCCGCTTCCAGAACGTAGACGCTCGCGTCCGCGCTGTAGATCTCGGGCTTGGGTTTGCCGACCAGCGCCTCCACATCCGATATTCCATGGGTCGCCTCGCTGGCCTCGTCCGCTTTTTCCGACGAAAACGCGATGCCGTTGAGATCCTTCGACAAAATGTCGCGCAGCTTTTCCTTGGCCGTAACCATCGCCACCTCGCGGCCCGCGTTCGCGGCCGCGGCAAGAATCGTGTCCGCCCGCAAGTACTTCGACGAGTTCATCATCACCTCCTCGCCCGTTTCCGGATCGATGAAAAAATTGCCCGCGATACCCGTGCCCGAAGGCGGCAGACCTGTCACGATCGCCGAGTTGTTGACATTCGTAAAGGACGGCAGCGCTCCACGAACAAAGCCGCGATAGCCCGCGTCGCTCATCGATTGCAAATGCGGCATCCTGCCTTTGGCAGCCGATACGCTCAAATACTCGTCCGCGCACCCGTCGATACAAATTACCGCAACCGGACACGCGGGCGGAAGGTACGTTCTCCCGTTCAATTCAAACCCCTGAGTCGATATGTTTTCCATCGCGGCGGAGAGTACCACGACCGACTCGGAAATGGTATGCCATTTTTTGCAAAATACATTGCATTTTTGACACAGTGCGGATCGCTAGAGGCCTTTTCGGTAGTCCGTAGCGGAAAGGTTCATTTCCCGTTTCATGAACCGGGCCAGATCTTCGGAGGACCGAAACCCCATGCTCTGGGCAATTTCCTGGACGCTTCGATCCGTCGATTTGAGAAGCTCGCAGACATGCTCGCACCGCACGCGTATGATTTCGCGCTTTGGAGAAACGCCCATTTCGTCCACGAACTTCCGGTTGAATTCCGTGCGCGACAGCGGAAGCCCTTCATGCAGATCTTCGACCCGAATGGGCTCGAAGGGAGCCCTGCGGCGAATCATGCGAACCGCTTTGGCGACATGCTTGTTCTTGAACGCAAGCACATCGGTCGATTCGCGCACGTTAATATTCCCCGGGGCGATTTTAACCAAGGTTGAAGCGCGGACTTTCTCGCCGATCAGCATCGCGTTCAAAATCGAAGCCGCCTCGAATCCGATCCGCTTCCCAGGATACTGGATACTGCTGATCGGCGGAAGCGTCGTGTGGGCAAAGGTCTCGTCGTTGTTAACGCCGACAATAGCCAAGTCGCGCGGGACACGAATATTCAGGTCGTGACACACATTGACGATGTTGGAGGCCTGAATATCGTCTCGGGCCAGAACCCCTACTGGGCCCTCGATTTTTTCGAACAACTCATAGAGAGACCAGTAGACCTTTTCCCACTTCCTGTCCCATGGAAAAGTGGATACAGGGACGTCCAGCTCGGTAAACTCGAGTCCCCGATCCAAGACCTCCTGGCGAAACCCGTCCCGTCGCTCCCTCGAATACAAACGTCCGCTATCCCCGCAGTAAACCAGTCGCTCCAGACCGAGAGTCACCAAATGCCGCGCCGCGATTTTCCCGATCTCCACATTGTCCACGACCACCGAAGGGACGTTGGGGTAGTTTCGGTCCCGGCTGATGTTCACCACCGGTATGCCCCGCTTCTTGAACGCTTTCTGCTCCTCGTCGCTCACGCGCAGCGTGATCAAACCGTCCCCATCCCAATCCTTGTCGATGACCAGCGGCTCCATTTCATTGGTGTTATTGGAGATCGTCTGCAAATGCCACGGCCCGTTCAGCCGCATGAAGTCGAGTACGCCCGCGCACACATCCGCCGCGAAACTCGCCCATGGCGGAAGCCGTATGCCAACTTTGGGAATCGAAGCCATATTAATTACTCATACGATTCTTCAAGCTTCCCCGGCGCGTGGGCCCGCCGAAAACGGCTACCCGAGCCGATCCCTCAGCTCCAACGCGAGACGGCTGCGGGGCACGTCCTCTTCTTCCCGGTCGGCGAGATTGCGCAGCTTCACCACTCCCTTTTCCAATTCCTCCGATCCGTAGATCAAAGCGAAACGGGCGCCCGAAGCGCTCGCGGTTTTCAACTGTTTGCCGAAGGCCTGGTTCTTGAAAGAATAGTCGATGGAAAAGCCCGATTGACGCAGAGCGTTGGCGTCCGCCAAAGCCGCGCCGCGCTCCGCATCGCCACCGATGACCAAATACGCGTCGACCGTGTCGACAAACTGCGGCATGATGCCCCGCTCTTTAAGCGCATCCGCCAAAACTACGTCCCCCATCCCGAATCCGACTGCTGGCATGTCCGGACCACCCATCTTGCGAATGAGACTATTGTAGCGACCGCCGCCTGCGATGGCCCGGTTCTCCTTGGCCCGATCAAAGGCTTCAAAAACGAATCCCGTGTAATAGGCCAAGCCACGAACAATGCTCAAGTCCATCTCCACAAATTCCGACAGACCCATCGCTTCCAGCCCGTCGAGCAATGTGGTCCAATCGTTCAAACGCGCCTGAAACGCCTCGCTCTTTTCCGCACCCTCGCCGGCATTCGCAAACGCGGCAGTCAACTCGGGCAAGGTCCGCACTTTCAAGAAAGAGCCGAGGATGCCCGCCAAAGACTGGGCTCGGTCGCCGACGATGCTCTCGAGTTTTTCGAGGACGGACTCCGTAGGCATCCGCTCCCACTTGTCTACGATCTCGAGGATCTTAGCCGTTTCGTCGGCAAAGCCCTGCGCCTCTAAGTAGAGCATCCAAAGATTCCGGTCGCTCAATCGAATGAAAAAATCGTCCGCCCCTAGACCGAAGCCCTGCAAGGTGTTCACCAGCAGCGCCAAAAGCTCCAGCTCAGCCGCCGGACCTGCCTCCCCGAGAATGTCCGCGTTGAGCTGCGTGAAGCAGCGCAGGCGCCCCTTCTGCATCCGCTCGTAGCGGAAATTGTCGCCAATGCTGAACCACTTGACCGGTCGTTTCAAGGCGTTGGCCCGAGCCGCCACCATGCGCGCCAAGGTAGGCGTCAACTCCGGCCGCAGCGCCACTTCGCGGCCTCCCTTGTCCTCGAAACTGAAAAGCTGCGACTCGATTTCATCTCCCGACTTGGCCTTGAACAGCTCCAAAGACTCCAAAACCGGACCGTCGAACTCCTGAAATCCAAACCGTCGGGCCATCTGGCGCCACACTTGGAAGAGAAAGCGGCGCTCCGCGAATTCTTCCGGATAAAAGGCGCGAAATCCGGGGAGTGATTTAAATTGTGACATCGTTGCTGGCTAACACGCCCTACGGCGATCGCCCTGCGTGTCAAGGATTCGAGCCGCCCGAAAAACCGGCAGCGCTCACAAAGTATCCAAGTTGATGTCCTTGATCTTCGTTTTGAGCACTTTGCCCGCCTTGAACTTAACCACCGCCCGCGTCGGAATCACCACGTCCGTTTCCGGCCGATTCGGATTGCGACCCACCCGGGCCTTGCGCTTCTGCACCTCGAACACGCCGAAATTGCGCAGCTCCACGTTCCGCCCGTCCGCCAGCGCGTCTAGAATAATATCCAAGGTCATTTGAACCGTCTCCTGGATTTTACTCTGGGGAATGTCCTTCGTCTTTTCGAAAATCTTAAGGACGATATCGCGCTTGGTCAGGTTATTGGACATGGGGAGCTGGTGTGAAAGTTATCGCTAGTGAATCTCCCTAAGCTACTTTCACACTTTAGGTTGCGTCAACCTCAAAGCCATGCAATTTCCCAGCCAATGAGCCAAGACAACGATCCCGTCGACCCGATGGAGGAGCTGAAGAAGAACCTCGACAACGCCTTTAAACAAGGGAAGGCGTTTTTTCCCATGGGAGGGAATTTCGGTCCTCAAAACGCCGCCGCCAGCGGCGCTCAATCCGACGATACGCAGAAAAACGAAGAAGACGCCGAACGCGAGAAAGCGCTCGCCCTCATTCGCGACTTCAATCTCAAGCCCAAGGAAATCCGAGACTACCTCGACCGCTTCGTCATCCAGCAACGGGAAGCGAAGAAAGTCATTTCCGTCGCTATATGCGACCATTTCAACCACGTCCGCCGCTGCCTGGAGAACCCCGACCTCAAAGACCGCGACTACGCCAAGCAAAACATCATCCTGCTCGGCCCCACTGGCGTAGGGAAAACCTATCTCATGCGCAACGTCGCCAAGCTCATCGGCGTCCCCTTCGTCAAAGCCGACGCCACCAAGTTCTCCGAAACCGGCTACGTCGGGGGCGACGTGGACGACCTCGTGCGCGACCTCGTCAAAAACGCCAACGGCGACACCGACCTCGCCCAGTACGGGATCATCTACATCGACGAAATCGACAAGATCGCTCAGAAAAGCGAGAA
>JANQSC010000071.1 GCA_028284235.1 Opitutaceae bacterium | reverse complement strand
TGGGCCCGACTACTACGCCGCTTGGGTGCGGTACTACACCACGCTCGACGACGCTACGCCCGAGCAGATCCACCAGACGGGGCTTTCCGAAGTGAAACGAATTCGCGCTGAAATGGACGCGATTATCGAAGAGACCGGATTCGAGGGTTCGTTCAGCGCCTTCCTGAAATTCCTGCGCACGGACTCGCAGTTTTATGCAAAGACGCCGGCCGAACTCCTTATGAAGGCTTCCTGGATCGCGAAAAAGACGGATGGCCGACTGCCCGCTTATTTCAACCGCCTCCCGCGTCAGCCGTACTCGGTCGAACCGGTTCCCGACGAGCTCGCTCCGAATTACACCGGCGGACGCTACTCGCCGGCTCCTCCGGGGTCGAGCCGAGGGGGACAGTATTGGGTCAACACCTACGCCCTGGAAACGCGGTCGCTCTATCAGCTTCCGGCCCTAACCCTGCATGAGGGCGTGCCCGGACATCATTTGCAAATCGCTTTGGCGTACGAAATCGAGAACGCGCCCGAGTTTCGAACCCAGTTCTATCCGCACGCCTACGGCGAAGGGTGGGGGCTTTACAGCGAGAAGCTGGGCGTGGAAATGGGAATCTACGAAACGCCCTACGAGCACTTCGGCCGGCTATCCTACGAAATGTGGCGTGCCTGTCGCCTCGTAGTGGATACGGGATTGCACGCGAAAGGATGGACGCGTGAGCAGGCGGTTGACTATTTGGCCGCCAATACCGCGTTGTCGTTTCACACCATCGGAACGGAAGTGGATCGATACATCGCGTGGCCCGGCCAGGCGCTCGCTTACAAAATGGGCGAACTCACAATTTGGGAACTTCGAGCGAAGGCGGAATCAGAACTCGGAAGCGCGTTCGATATTCGCGTCTTTCACGACACCATTCTGAAAGAAGGCGGATTGCCTCTCGAGTTGCTGCGAAAGCAGGTTGAGGCGTATATTGAAAATCCGTAGGGCCGGCGCTTGCGCCGCGCCGCGTATGTGGATCCAATGAGTTAACTTCGCGGCACGGCGTAAGCGCCGGCCCTACGAGGGAAAACGCTGAACCTAGCTCTCCACTGGGAGCTCCGGCCGGCTTGCCCATTCCGACCAGGACCCGTCGTAGACGGAGAGATTTGAGTAGCCGCATTCATCCGCAGCCAGCGCGAGAATGCTCGCAGTGACACCCGAGCCGCAGGTGAAGATGCGCTGGCCGGCGGTCGCGTCGAGCTGCTGTTCGAAAAGCGCCTTGAGCGTATCCATCGACTTGTAACAACCGTTTTCTAAAACTTCCGTGTATGGGATACAGATCGAACCCGGAATGTGCCCGCCTTTCATGCCGGGACGGGGCTCGGGTTCGGTCGCATTGAAGCGGCCGTAGGAACGGGCGTCGATGGTCTGGGTTTCCTGGTCGTCGATAGATGAGAGTACTTGCTCGGCGGAACGATTCCATTCGGGCTGATACTCGGCCGAAAATATGCCTGTATGGCTAGGCGGGGAGAACTTGTCTTGAGTGGGGCGTCCTTCTTCGAGCCATTTCGGCAGGCCGCCGTCGAGAATAGCGACTCGTTGGTGGCCCATCGCTCGAAACAACCACCAAGCCCGAGGTGACGAGAAAATTCCCATGGCGTCGTAGCACACGACAAAGCTGTCGTCATCGATGCCGCGAGCGCGCGCAGCGGATTCGAATGATTCCACCGAGGGCATCATATGGGGAAGGTCGGTGTCCGGGTCGCAAATCTCAGTGTCGTAATTGAATTCCTGGGAATTTTTGATCGTGAGTGGAGCCGGTTCGACCTCGGTGCCATCCGGTCGTTTTTTCAATGTCGCATCGAGAATGACCACTCCAGGATCGTCCAGATGCTCTGATAGCCATTGTGTGGATACGATGTTGGTGTTGGGTAAAGACATTGGGATGGGTTCTAATAGGACTTGATCATTCGGTTGATAACGTGGCCGAGGATGGTTTTCCAGGCTTGGTGGGTGGGCGGGTCCCATTTCGGGTCGAATTCGCTCGCGGTGGCGATCACGCAACTGAGCCAGACGTCGTAGAAGCGCGGCTCGATATTCAGATGGTGCCGGTCGTGCGTTTCCGCCCGTTCTTGCATTTCGTGCAAGGCGTCCGGATCCCCCGAAGTCGCGCCGGCGGCCAGTTGGAGGGAGCGAAGCAGCATCTTGTTCTGCTTTTCGAAATCCGTGTTGCGAAATTTGTCGCGAATCTCTGGATCCGCCGCGAAAAACCGCTCGTAGAAAGCGGGAATAAAATTCTCGTCGTTGCTGCAGCGATTGAGACTCTGCAGAAAAAGGTCCTTTTGAGGGAGTTGGGACATGTAAAGCGGAGGGAAATTCGTGACTGAATCTGTACCTATCCTTAATTCGATTCGCTGTAGGGGCGTTGCTTGCGACGCCCGCATCTGGTTTATTCGGATCTTCAATACGCGGGCGTCGCAAGCAACGCCCCTACGGGACTTGGTTATATCAATCAGGCTTTAGGTAATTTCTCGTAATTGCAATGAATTTTAGATTAACTAGCGGGTTTGGACGCACCTGATTCGAGATCTGGTTTCCGCGGCGGCTTTAGTCGGTCGCGACGCTCCGATACCGTTTGTACCAAATATCGACTACAAGGGTGTTTTTGGGATCTCTCTCTTGGATGTGGGAGACGATTGGATCGAATGGATCGTCGGCTCCAAATCTCTCGGCGAGCGCGTCGCAATAGAACGAATCGGAAAGGAGCAGGTGGGCCATTTCTTGCGCGGTGGCGGAAATCGAGAGGCGTTCCGCGCCTTGGATAGTCGTCTCGTATCCGCTCCAGTCGGAGAGGTTAATGTCGTAATCGTAGTTGGATAATCCGGACGAAACGGGGAGAGCAACGGATTCGAGAAACGGATCGAGGTGAATCTTGAAGTCGTAGACGAGGATGGTAGCGGACGGGGCGCATACGCCGTTCAGGGCAGTTCTCAACTCATCCGACTTTGCGTAGAACAATGAACCGGCGAAGGTAACGACATCATAGGGCTGACCGGGGCATTGATCGAGCGTTTCGACCGTTGCTCGCTTGTAAGTGACATTTGGATGCGGCTTGGCTTGATCGAGCATGGTCGTGTTGAGATCGACTCCGCATATGCGGTCGCAGTATTGGGCGAGGGCGATTGTGGATTGGCCCGCGCCGCAGCCGAAGTCCAGGCCAGATGCGAAACGCTCGGACGGATCGGCTAAACGCTCCAGGATCGCCTCGTGGAGAGGCGGGCGATAGGCGGCGTAGTGTCGTGCGGTTATCGTGTCGTAGCGCTCGGGCATATTGGTGGGTTAAGTTCCTGTAGGGCCTTCGCTTGCGAAGCGCCGCGTTTGAGAATCTAGTGAGCTACCATCGCGGCGCTTCGCAAGCGAAGGCCCTACGGTATTGAGGCTTTTGTAGTTGGCGTTGCGTTTGAATTTTCGATGTCAGGCGCGGTTTGGATAGGCGGATAGCAGCGTTTGCACGCCTTGCTTCACGACTTCCTCATCGGGCAGCGAGGCGAGCGCGAGCGCGGGCGGGCCTCCATTGAATGCGACAATTACTGGCTCGCCGATGTAGCGGTGGAGGTTGAGCCACTGATTGAAATGGCCCGGGGGGAGGGCGTTTTCGGGAGTTGCGATCCAGGTCGCGTCTGGATCCCAGAAGGCGTCTTCAAAAAGAAGATAGAGTTTGTCGAGGGTACCCATTCCGAGGCGATTGATCGCTCTCTGTTTTTTCGCGGGCAATGGAGGGGAGAAGGTAATGGAGCCGCGTTTCAATACGCCGAGGGGAACGGTTACGAGGACGGCATCGAATGACTGGCTGGTGTTCTCCGTGAATTCGAGGGCGACTGCGTCCTCGTTTCTGCGAACCGCAGTAACTTGTGTATTCAACGCGACCTGATAGTCGCCCTCGAGGGCTATGAAGATGTCACTGTATCCGTCCCGGAACTTCACATCGACTCCACTGTAGTCGTTCAACAGCAGATACGAGAGCGCGTTTAGCTGGTCGAGGTCCGCCCCGGCGTCGTGCTGGATATTGACTACGTTGTCGAGCCAGTCGGGGGCGTCTCGTTCGCGTATTCGGCGTCCGTCGTTTCCGCGGATGATGTAGTCGTCTCGCGTTGGGATGAGATCTTGGCCGACTTGGTCCGCGAGCGATACGAGCGGATTCCCTTTGATGCCGTGGATCCAGCTGGCGCCGAGATCGAGCGGGATTCCCAGTCGGTGGTCGGTCCACACGCGTCCACCGATTCGATCCCGGGCCTCGAAGACAGCGACGTTTCTATCCGCTTCGCTTAGTGCGTGGGCAGCGGTTAAACCGGCCATACCAGCGCCGACTATAGCGACGTTCTTCGCTCCCGACTCGCGGATCGCGTCCGCGGCGCGTAGGCCCGATTCGTGAGCCGCGTGCACAGTGCTGTTGTAGCGCGGGTAGACGGCTTCACCCGCGAAAAAGACACGGTCGGCAATGGGCTTGTCCAGTTCCCGAATGTCGCTTCGTTTCGCCCCCTTGGCGACGAACGAATACGATCCGAACGAAAAAGGGTCGCGACTCCAATTAGTGCGAATATAGCCGATGGGCGGACGCTGGACGGCCCGGACCTTCGGGCAGGGAGCGAAGGGCAGAAGAAGCGAACCGCCAAGCGCTCGAACAAAAAGTCGTCTGTCCATCGTGATTTTGCGAAATTGGGGGAGGGGATGAGTCAAGGACTACTTCGATGACGGAAAGAGCGCCTCCGTCCGCTCCGCTTCCATGCGATCGTAGGTCTCCTTGATTTTTGAATACGGGATGGCGTTGGGACCGAAAAGGACTTTGGCTCCTTGGAAGGAGAACAGGCCGAAGATTCCCAATGCAGTGCCCACTGGAAAACCGAGCATCAAGACACAGCATAAGACGATTCCGTAGGTTCGCGCCCAGGATCGCTTGAAAAAAGTGCCATACACGCCGATGCCGTACAAAATGACGATGATGCCCAAAAGGAAGAGCACATCAACGGGCGCCGTAACTTCCTGGACAATCGAGCCAACCATTAATCCGACAAAGAGAAGTGTGATTAGCGCCAGTATCGAGGAGAAGACAACGAGGCGTTTCCAAGAGCTGACGATGCCGCGGATCTGCTCTTCGCTGAAATCCGATAGAGAGGTTTCTGAGCGGGTCGCTGGATCGGATGCGTTTGGATCTGACACGATTGAGAGACTACAGATCAATCGGGCCTTGACCAGTTCGGAAATTGGGTTTTGAGGAACGGCTTTACGTTAAAACGAATAGACGCGTCAGGACGTCGGCCATTTACCTGTCACTCGGGCTGGAAGCGTATCTTATAAATTGACTTTGCACACAATAATAAGTCTTGTTCAGATCCAACACAGCCTTTCGACATTGTATGAAACTCATTCGCGTAGTTGATTCTCACACCGGCGGCGAGCCGACGCGGGTGATAGTGGACTGGGACCGTGATTTGGGAGGGGGTTCTGTGGCGGATCGCTTACGCGTGTTCGAGGATAAGTATGACGCGATCCGGTCTGGAATTGTCACTGAGCCGCGAGGCAGCGACGTTTTAGTGGGCGCGCTTATGCTCGAACCCGAGGATCCTGAGTGCGTGGCAGGGGTCGTGTTTTTCAACAACGTCGGCTATCTTGGAATGTGCGGGCACGGAACGATTGGGTTGATCGCGACGCTCTCTTACTTGGGTCGGATCGGGTCGGGAACCCACCGGGTCGAAACTCCGGTTGGCGTCGTAGAGACAACGCTTCGGGAAGACGGTCAAGTGTCTATCGACAATGTTCCGAGCTACCGTAAAGCCGCCTCGGTTGTCGTCGATGTGGATGGGGTGGGCGAGGTAGTGGGAGACGTCGCTTGGGGTGGAAACTGGTTTTTCCTGGTCAATGACCCAGGCAGGGAAATCGCGCTGGAAAACGTCGATGCGCTCACGAGTCTTTGCCGAAAAATCCGCAAGAGCGTCAATGAGCAAGGATATCCGGAGGTGGACCATATCGAGCTCTTTGGCCCGCCCAAGGATCCCGCCAACAACAGCCGCAATTTCGTGCTCTGTCCGGGCGGAGCCTATGATCGTTCGCCTTGCGGAACGGGCACGAGCGCCAAGATAGCATGCCTAGCAGAGGACGGCAAGTTGGCTGAAGGTGAAATCTGGAGACAAGAGAGCGTTACCGGGAGCGTGTTTCACGCAAGTTATCGCGTTGTGGATAGGGAGGTGATTCCCCGGATAACCGGTCGAGCCTTCGTTACGGCGGACTCTTCCATGGTCTTGGATGAAGCGGATCCCTTTTGCTGGGGAATCGGAAAAGGAACCTAGCTTCCGTCTCGAATCTCACTATGCAAGGAACCAAGCATATCGTTATCGTGGGGGGTGGCGTCATCGGGCTCTGCAGCGCCTACTATGCGATTCAACGCGGGCACCGGGTGAGTCTAATCGAAGCGGGTCCTCCCAGTCACGACTCCTGTTCTCTCGGGAACGCCGGCCTCGTCGTGCCGAGCCACGTGATTCCACTCGCAGCTCCAGGAATGGTGGGATACGGCTTTCGGATGATGTGGAAGCGAAACAGCCCCTTTTCGATCCAACCCCGGTTGAGTCGAGATTTGTTTCGATGGGGTTTGCAGTTCATTCGTTCCGCCAACCAGAAACATGTGGAGCGGTCCGCCCCCTTGCTCAAGGAGCTTAACATGGCCAGTCGCTCTTGTTTCGAAGAACTTGCCGGGCAGAGCGGAAACGCATTTGGGCTGGAGAAGAAGGGGGTGTTGATGCTCTGCAAGAAGGAGGAAACTGTGCGCGAGGAAACGGCTACAGCTGCTATCGCCCAGCGCCTGGGTCTCGAGGCGACCACCTTGACTCCGGAAGAAACCAGGCGCCTGGACCCGCATGTCGATACGGATATCGCCGGAGCCGTCTACTATCCGAGCGACTGTCATCTGTCTCCCAATCGGTTTATTCAATTCCTCACGCGCTTTTTGGAAAAGGAAGGCGTCGAATTTTATTGGTCCACAAGCCCCAAACGATGGATACAAGACTCTGGCGGCATTGTGGCCTTGCAGACGAACGACGCAAGCCTGGAAGGGGACGAGTACGTGGTTGCCACCGGATCCTGGTCGAGCCGGATCGCTCGAGAACTCGGTTTTCGAGTCCCGATTCAAGCCGGACGTGGCTACAGCTTGACCGTGGAGTCCCCTGTGCAGCTGCCGTCTATCAGCTCTCTATTGATGGAGGCTCGGGTGGCGGTTACGCCAATGGGTTCGTCGCTGCGTTTTGGCGGGACCATGGAGATTACCGGCCTCAATAGTCCTCCCAATCCAGCGCGAGTGAGCGGCATCGTTCAATCGGTCCCGAACTACTTGCCTCGATTCAAGAACCAGAACTTCGACTCGGTCCCTGTGTGGAGCGGCCTGCGACCTTGCTCGCCGGACGGACTTCCCTATATCGGTCGCATCGAAGGATTCTCCAACCTGTCATTCGCTACTGGGCACGCCATGATGGGACTCAGCCTTGGGCCGATAACCGGGAAGATCATGAGTTCGCTCCTTTCCGATGAAGACCCTGGATTCGATCTCAGCTTGTTGGAGCCTTTGCGTTTCAACTGAGGTTGAAATCTACCTCCCGTGCATGCGTTCGATTTCCCGGTCGCGGGCGGCTTCTCGAGCGAGGATGGATTGAATGGACTCGGATTCTGAATTTGGAAACGCTTCGCCGATCGGGTTAAGTGACGGATAGTCCGGGGTGCGCAATCGAGAAAAGCGGTAGCGCTCCTCAGTCTCGAACGTGGGGACGTCGGCGAATACCAAAGACTGATAGAGTTCTAGATTCAATTCGGGATCGGATACAAAGTCAGCCCAATCGTACAGGAATAGGGCGATCATCCTGTCCTGGTATTTTATTAGAACCTGCTTCCCTGAGTTGTTGACCCCTTCAATATCGGAAAACGGAATCTTCAGGAAATAGTTTTTGGGCGCGTTTCGCAGCACGCCGTCCATGATGCAAATTTCGGATTCGGTCATCGCGACGATTCCACGAACACCCGTTAGTTGATTCTCATCGCTCGGCGCTTCAATTTCCTCGAAGAAGCAGTAGTTCATAAACGTGATCGCGCTCGGCTCGGAGTCGATGGACTCGGCGAGTCGTTGACGGTGGCGATCGTTCTTCAGGGGTAGCGTTGCGCACCCTGCGACGGTCAGTCCGATCAGAAGAACCGGAATGAATCTGGAAGTGTTCATAACCCTATAGACTTGTGACATTCGACTGTTTCGTTGCTGAAAAACGCCTCCGTGGCTTTACTTCGACTTGTTCTTTCGCTGGGCTGTCAGCATATCCCGCGGGTTTTCGCCAGTATGGAATACGGCTTCCCATCCATTTTGCCCTTCCAATAGGGAGTGTGTCACGGGAAAATCCTTCAGGAATTTAAATTTTGAATACAGTTCTTTCTGATCCCGCTCCCATTGGTTCGTTATATAGAATTCAACGTTTTGCGGGCTGTTGAACAGCAGGAATCTCTCTTTAAGAGCGTGGGCGAATATCTCCCCGATGTAGGTGATCTCGCCGGCATTGACAGAAAACGGAGCTTCCGAGTCGATCGTGTTGAAGTACCAGGTATCCACCGTCATATAGCTGACGTTGGCATCGAAACGATTGATATTGTATGTGCCGGGCGGGACCTCAATCGCGACGAGCAACCCCTTGGTTTGCTTGTCCAGTGGCTTGAACGGGGAGACGAGATTAAGCGCGTCGTTCCGGATAAAACCGATTTGCTTCGACCCATCGGTGGGTTCGAAGTCCAGTGAAAATGAAGTAATGATGGGACGGGACATCCCGAGCATCGCCGCGTGCATGAGTACGTTGCTCTTTTCCATGGCGATGCGCGCGACAACGAGCCCTTTGCTTTCCAAATTCTCTCCGTTGTACTGTTTCTTGACCGGGAAAAAGCGTTCCAGTTTGGCTTTGTCTGCTTCCAGATCGGTGGGCGTTTCTCCGGTTAGAACGAGGGCCGTTCGAAAATTCTCGGTGTAGCGATCCTCAAGCGCTTCTCTGGCTTCGTCCGAGTTGTCGTTCACCTCGAAGGTCTCGACGAGCGGGCTGGTTTTGAGGGGGCGGTTTTTGGCGATGAACGTGATGTCTCCGATGTAGGTCGTCGCTCCTTCTTCAATGAGGACGGTGTTGTTTTCATAGAACTCGGATGACCAGTTGGGCGAGGAGAACTCCACAAGTTCGTATTCGCCGATCGGCACCGCAACTTTCGTCCATTGGTCTTTCTGTTTCGGAACGACCGTCACGCCGTCCAGCGTATTCTTCTTTTTCAGAAGTACCTGGAATTTGCCGAACGGAGTATTGACGAAATTCGTCTCCATTTTGAAGACGAGCAGACCCTCGCCGGGTTTTAGGTCGATCGTGTCCTCTTTGGCTTGGAGAGAACTCACGGAAAAAATGACGGCAAAGGCGAGGGGAAGGAGGCTGCGAGCGCATTTTGATGTCATTGGATTCTGGGGTTGTGAATCAAGTTGGTCGACTCATAGGGGCGTTTTGCTATATCGGATTCACTAACTGTCCCGTTTTGATAGATCAGATAGTTTACGGTCTCAATTAAAAATGGCCAGACTCTAAATTGATTCCTCGTTTGAGCAAATGCGCCGGGATGTCGGGTTCGTTTGAATTGGGAGTTCGCTTCCGTAGGGCCTTCGCTTGCGAAGCGCCGCGTATGAGGATCTATTAAGCTAACAACGCGGCGCTTCGCAAGCGAAGGCCCTACATTGTTCGATGTGGCCACTTAGACCATTTGCGTCTCTTCATGCATCTAGCGAGACTCTGATTCCGGGAGCGCTATCGCAGAGAGCGCGCTCGAGCTCTTCAACGTGTGGGATTCGCCCAAGGCGTTTTCTACCTCTGCGGTTACCAGAAACATCAATCGGTGGCTTGCGATCCAATTGGCGGCGTTCTCCTTTTTTATGACGAAGAGTATGTCTTTGCTGAACGTGCCTCCTCTTCCTACGGTCCGGTTCGCTTCGTTTCCTACATCTATCTCTCGCGTAACCATTGTTTGAACACGCGAACTGTCGGCGACGATCGCGTCTTGGCTGATGTCGGCAACACCGTTGATATAATCGAGGTCGAACGAGTCCTTAATCGAAACCAACTCCACCTTCATGCTTACGACGCATATTACCGAATTTTCGGAGTTCACGATCGAGCAGAGCGTGCCTATTTGAAAAGCGCCCTCCGCTTCGTTGAACCAACTGGATGTTGGCGGGGCGATTAACACAGACGGACTGGGAAAAATCTGGTCCTTCTCAACGGAGTTGAACTTCTTGAGCGCCCATATCCCTGCCACGACAATCGCAATCGTTTGGACGATGTTGAGGACGACATCGGACCAGAGGTGTATGGTTTGCTCTATCATGGGGCAGGTTAAAGCAATCCCGCGGAAGAGAAACTGAAGAACGAGTCCGCGCCGATGATGATGTGGTCGTGGAATTGCATGCCGCCTTTGTCTGTAATGTCTTTCAGCTCAGAGGTAAATTTTCGGTCTCCCTCACTCGGATTTACATCACCTGATGGATGGTTGTGGACGATGATGAGTCCGGTAGCATTGAGCGCGATTGCGGATCGTATGGCCTCAAACGGTCGCGCGTAGATACTCTGAACCGAACCGATTGCGACAATCTCGAAGGAGATGATCTTCAATTTTGAGTCGAGGCAAATGGCGATCAACTTCTCTTTGGCTTCGTTTTGCAAATCCTTGAACAACTCCACTATCTGCTCCGGAGAGTTCACCGATTCACCCACCGGAGAATCGTTTTTCACACGTTTCTTTTTAAAGGTAATTTTCACCTCGCGCAAGTAAGTCGGCTTGGATTCGCTCGATTCGGACATGCGCAGTAATCTAGAGCCTAATCGCGCGTTGACCAGTCTGGAAATTGGGTTTTGTGATTGGGCTTGCTTGCAAAGCGAATAAACGCGCCGGGACGGCACGTTCCACCATTTTTCATCTGAAGGTGGAACGCGTCGTCCCGACGCGTTTTTCTTCAGAGTCCTATTCATACTTTCCAAAGAGCGTGATCCGAGTGATTCCCCTCCCAGACTATCCGTCACCGCTTTCTCAGCGTAAGCGTCATCGTTTCCTTGAACGTATCGGGCAGCCACTCCGCGATGCGCTGCCATTTCGAAGCGAACTTGTCTTCGTGCACGTATAGGTTCTCGATACGCGCGTCGCAGACTTCGAAGCCGGTTTTCGCTGCGTAGTCTTCGAGCTCGCTGATCGTGTATTCACGAAAATGCCCCGGGGATTCGCGGGATAGCCGGATGTGCTCGCAGGGATTGATTCCCTTCCAAAGCATCACCCGTTTCCGTAGGGCGGCGAAGTTTGGCGTCTGAAGAATCAGATAGCCGTCGTCGGCGAGAAACTCCTTTAGCATGCTGAGAACGGGAATAGGGCTCGTATACAAGTGCTCGAGCACTTCGAAGAAGGCGATGACGTCGTATTTGCCGCCGACCGGCTGTATCCAACGTTCCCTTTCGGACGCGTCGTTCAGGTCGTATTTGTAATGATGCGACGTTTCGGAAATCCAATAGGCGTGGTCGAAGTAGCCCAGCGTATCGATAGTCGCGTTCGCGAACATCTTGGCGAAGAAGACAGTCTGAATCGAGTTGCCAATATCGAGCAAGCGAACCGGCGTGCCCTCGGAACGATCCAGGGAGTCCACCAACTCTTCCACTTGGCGAGTCGTAGCGATGAAGCGCTTGCGATGAAACTCCCAGTAGGCGAGGGCGCCTTCGCCGGTCTGCCGGGCCGCCACTTCGACCTCCGCGCAGACGCGTTGAAACTCATCTTCGTTTCGCACGCCAACGATAGGCGGACTCAATCACTGCCTTGGCAAGCGATTTCTTGCCGAATACGACGTTTCGAGACTAGCCTCGCAAATCAGGTAGGGACGGACCGCCGGGCCGTCCGAACTACTAGGTTTCCTGCGATTTACACGGCTTGCTCCTGTACGAACGCGCTGGTCCCCAAGATATCCATCGGGCTCAGGTATTCCGTCGTGGCCACTCACTGGACTAGCAATTGGTAGAATCTCAAATCGTAGATTCCGAATCCTGGAAAATCGCTTTGCAGCGCTTCAATTAATTCATCACGAAGAGGGTTGGAGTTAAACTGAAATTGGATCGCGCTTTTTCGAGAATTCATTCTGAGAACACCATTGATCACGTTTCTAAATTGCTCTTTCTGTAATTCATCCAGCGCGAGATCCGCGCGTGAATGGAGCGTAAATCCAACTCTTAAGAAATCAAAACCACCTCCGGCAAGGTTGACGATAAATGGCTCGGGCTGGTACACGAATGATTGGCGTTCATTCGATGGGATCAACTCGTGAATGGAGAATCCAACAATTGATCCGATCAGGAGCGAGATTGCGACGATGGATGGAGATTTCATTTTCAAGGACCTGGCCCGTATTCGTATGGACCATACATCGAAAGTGGAAAAGCGTAATTTATCGCTATGGTTAAAAAGGCTAAAGCCAGAGATTTGAATATCCTGCCTCTGGAGGTTTTGTTGAAGACTCTGTTGTAGTAGAATACAGTGTATAGCAATAGCGCAATTGGCGACCCGATCAGTATGAGAGCGCCGGCAACTAATGGGCCCCAGCTAGACCCTGTCTTTAAATATAAGTGCGTCGCGATGATCGATGTGATGGAAATGAGAACAAGTATCTCGAAGGGAATCCAAAGTTCGCGGTTTGAACTTTCAGTTTTCATCATTTGAACATCCGACAATGTGTTTCTCTAACCGAATTGCGTTCCGGAGCGGACTGGTAAAAAAGCGTCACGAAGCAGTAATTGGAGGGTTGGGAGCTGCGGACGCTGCTTTTCCATCATTCAACGTGTCGGTGAAGAAAGCCAATGCAATAATCATGCCCGCTGTGATCACTGAGAACTCGTCAATCATATCAGCTACAGCATGTTCAACAGTTGGACCCGCAAAAGGGAATAGAGCATAGCTAATAATTCCGGAAATAAGGAACGTCCAAGCTCCCCACTTTTTCAAGAGGAAGAGACCGATGGATCCAGCAATGGATGCGACGAGGGCTGGAAGTCCAACCACTAGCACGACGATGTCAAACGTTGATATCTCTGCTTCGATCTGCATATCGAGCCACGCCTTCAATTCTAAGGGGAGCTGATTTTCAAGAGTCGATGATAGAACGACTGCTGCGATAATGTATATCCATTCAAGAACTACGAGAAAGCGGAGAATTTGTGATTTGTTCATACGATATCTCGATGGAATGCTAAGTTGGATTGCGAGTGCTGAGAGTTAGCTCGACAATAGGAAGGGTGTGTTGGGTTGAGTTTCAGTGTGATTGAGAAAAGGCTACATCGTATTCTTCGGATGCGGAGTAACAGTAGTCTCTCGATTTTCGTTCGTAGATTGTCATCCTCTGAATCGCTGCGTAAGTTGAATATTTAGTTGTGTCCGCGGCATGGTGCAAGCGCCAGCCCTACGTTTTCGCCTTTTTAGATCTTCTCCTCGAGACTGTCTAGTAAGTCCGATAATTGTAATTCAAGGTAGGGACCGGCTGCCAGACGGTCCACGTTGCTTCGAAAAACTGCTTAACCGACGCGGCTCGCCGAGGCCGTCGAGCCCTACCGATTCGGATGCGTGCGAGATGTACTATTTATGATTGGAAAGAAAACAAAAAAAAGGCCGACAGGAGAATGAATCTCCTGACGGCCTGGTGTGGTGGGTTAATTAAAATTAGTAGGAATAGCCGACGCTGAACTTGTAGATGGGCTCCTCCCAGTCGTACTTGGTCGGCTGCGTGTCGATGGGCACGCCCGGATTGTCGTCGTGACTGTGGTAGGTGACGCGTTGTTCGCCTGTCACGTTGATCACGTCGAAGGCGAAACGCCATCCGTTGTCGAGGCGGTAGCGGAACGCGAGGTCCGTGCGGCCTGAATTGCCAACGTACTCGGTGGTGTCGAGACGGTAGGCGCCTCGGTAGTTGTATCCGATACGGCCTGAGAAGCCGCGTTTCTCGTAGTAGAACGCGAGGTTGTAGGTGTCTTCGGACGCCCCGAAAAACGGCTCTACGTCGCCGGCAAGCGTGGTGAGCTCGCCTTTGGTCACGTAGGTGTAGTTTCCGAAGAAGCCGAAGTCTTGCCAGAAGTCAGGCAGGGCGGTGAACGGCGTTTGGAAGGCGAATTCGAAACCGTTTACAACGGCGCTACCGGCATTGATCGGCTGGTCCGAACTGCCGACGGTGTAGTCGACGCCGTTATAGGAAACGGTTCGCTCGCCATCGACAACGAAGTCTTCAAACACCGAATCCAGGTCCTTGTGGTAGTAGGACAGGGCGAACAGTCCTTCGCGCGAGTCTCCGAAGTAGTATTCGAAGCCGATGTCGTACATGTCTGCGAGGAAGGGTTCCAGGGCCGGGTTGCCGGCGGCGATTTCCGATTCGTCGAGCTGCAGCACGCCGTCTTCGAAGACTTGAGAGATGTCGACAAGCGGGCTGAGGTCGCCGAAGCTCGGGCGCGTTTCCGTGCGGGCGACGGCAGCGCGAACGAGGAAGTTGGAATTTCGCTCGCGAGAAAGCGCGATGTTGAAGCTTGGCAATGCATTGCTTGAGGAGGCGTCCAGATTGGTGGGGCTGAGGAACGCTATGTCCACCTCTTGATCATCCACGGGAACCAGTTCGCCCGATTCGGAATCCGTTTCGAAGTACTGCTGATTGATGGTGATTACACCATTGCCTGCCGTTTCTGTATCGACAAAGCGCATACCGAAATTGCCGCGAACGAAGAGGGCTTCCGATTCCGCTTCGTAATCGGCCATAATGTAATATGCAGTGGTGTCCTCAGTGATGAATTGAGGCGGTTCCGCAACGTCGAGGTCGAAGAACTGGTAGGCGTCATCGCTTGGCGAAAGCAGGTAGGTTTGCTTGGTGTCGATCACAGGCCAGTCAAGCGGGGTGTCCCCTGGCAAGTTGTTGCCGAACAGATTCGCGACCGGGTCTGTCAACGGGAACATCGCATAGGCGTCGCCGTAGGAGAAGTCGTTGTTGCGGCGTAGATCGCTGCGTGGGCGGACGCGGAGGCGTTCGGTTTCCAGATCGCTGAAGCGGAAGCCGGCCGAAACCGTTTTGATAAAACCTTGATCGAGATCGTAGTTCGCGTCGAAACGAATCGCGGAGTCGTCTTCGCTAACGATCCGGTTTGAGAGGCGCAGATTGTCGAGGCGTTCGCCCAAAGGACCGTTCATCTCCGTCTCCCAATCGAGAATGGTGATGGCTGGGAGATACGGATTTTCCAGATAGCTGTAGCCGGCGGTGACACCGTCGTAGCGAACGTTTGACTGGTAGAAGTCGCGGGTCTCTTCGCTCTCGCTCGAGGAAACATCCAATTTGAGATGGAGGCGTTCGCTCGCGTCCCAATTGAAGCCGAAGTTGTATCCAAAAAGTGTATTCTCGAGTTCGTCGGTTACGCCTTCGTAGTAGAGGCGTCCGTCGACCCATGCGGTTTGCATGACGGCGTTTTGCTCGTTGACGATAATGGGTTCGGTGGCGTCGGGGAAGAGCACGCTGAGAGGGGCGAGGTCTCCATTGTCCGCGTCGACGCGGAGCCAGGCTTCAATTTTGTTCCGATCCTCGAAGGAGTAGGTACCGCCAGCATAGAGCTGGAGGTTGTCGTTGACTTGGTACTCGAGCTTGAGGTTGAAGTTCTGGTTGTTTTCTTCACCCGTCCGGTCGCGGTAGCGCGAGCGTCGAGAGACGTACGCGTCCGCGTAGGGCGCGAGTTCCGGGTACTCTTCGAAATCGGCGAGGTCGCTGACGAGTCGAGGCGATCTGCGGTTCAGGTACTCGTTGAACGCGTTGTCGTCCTTGCGGAATACCCATGAGAGCAGAAAGCCGAACTTGTTGTCCGCCATGACTCGGTTGACGAACCCGTTGAAGTTCGTTTGCGTGAAGTCGTATTGGTCGGACGTGGAAAGTCCGTATTCCGCGCCGAATGTGTTCTTGCCGATTTTAAGAGGGCTTGGAGTCCTGAGCCGAATGATACCGCCGATACCGCCTTCAACGTCCGCCGCGGTGGGCGACTTGATGACTTCGATACTGTCGAACAGCTCGGTGGAGAAAGACGTCAAAACGGTCGATCGTTCCGGCTGGTTGTTGTCGCGGGTGGCGGAAAGTTTACGTCCGTCGACTTCGACGCGGGCAAAACTGCCGTCGAGACCGCGCAGGTTAGCGGTTTCGCCTTCGCCGTATTCGCGGGAAATCTGTACGCCGGAAATACGGGACAGGGCGTCGGTGACGTTGAAGTCGGAGAATTTTCCGATTTCTTCCGCGGAAACCGAATCGCTCACTTGATTCGATTCGCGTTTGGATTCCAGGGCCTGTTGCAGGGCGGAACGGAAGCCTTTCGTTTTGAAGGTCTCCAGCTCGATTGTCGGGCCTTCGACTTGCACGTCGTCTTGCCCGAGCAAGAGGCTAGTGGTCCCGAGCGTTATGATGGCCGCCGCCTTGGAGAAGATGTTCTTTTTAGTGGGTTTATTGCCACTACGGTTGGATTGACTCGTAGGAGAGCCGGTGTTTGAAGTAGGGGTCATGTCTGTATCTGTTCGTTCTTTGTCGGATGTTGGTTTGACTGCTAATTCCCCTTGATCGACAGATGCAGCTGCATAGCCGCTTTCGCGTCGCACCGCGAAAGCGGTCGTGTTGCTGTCCTGAATCACGACCAACGAGGAGTCCCTCAGCAGCATTTGGAATGCTTCGAGGGCTGAGTATGATCCTCGAACCGCGGGAGTCTGTAAGTCCCCCACAACTCGGGAATCGAACACGATGTCCACTCCGGCTTGGCGGGCGACAGCCTTGAGGCTCTCGATTGCGTTGCCTTCGGGGATATCGAACGAGTGCATTGGCTCCTCCGCCGCAAAGGACAGAGTCGCGCAACAGATCATGGCGTAACAAATCGTCGAACGAAGAAACCGTCCCGACACGTGTAAGGTTGTCAGTCCTATCCTTCCGAACATTTTCTAAGAAATGCGCCATGATCACGACCGTTAAAACGCGTCATGGCAGTCATTTCGCTAAGCGCTATACTAAGAAAAATGAAAAAACTTTTGAGGGGGGTGGCTCTCGGTAGGGATTCGGGCGCTGGAATCGCGCGGCAAAACCGGTGTTCCGCGGCGAATTCCGACTGCTCGCAGACACGCTCGTCGAAATCGAGCGTTTCGAGTGGATCCTTGGAATTGCGAAACATGAACCGAGACTGTCGGGTTTGCCGTTAATGTCCACCTGGAACTCGCGAGGGAGTAGGGGTGGGCGCCCTCTGGTTGGAGACGCTTAATTCGACTTCCCGATATAGATTTTGTTCTCGGCAATTTCCTCGGTTTCGAGGTCGAAGGTCAACTCCAGCAGTCGCACGAACGCCATTACGTTGTCCGAGCGGAACGTGGCCTCGATGGGCATCCCTTCCAAGTCCTCGTTTCTCAACACGATTTGCGTGCTGTTACGCGCGTTGAACGCCGTGACCACGTCCCTGAGGGGCGTGGAGGTGAATTCCAGGACTTCGGGCTTCCAAGCCAGAATTTCTTCCATTTGCATGCTGTCGAAGGTCTCGACCACGACGCTTTCCTCCTGTCCGGAAACTTCGTAGGTGGAGACTTGGCCTGTCGTCATCTGCTCGACAAACAGGTCGCTCTCCAAGTCTTCCGGGTCCGACGAGCTCGTTTGACTAAAGCGAACGCTGCCTTCGGTGACGGCGACCTGCACGAATTGATCGTCGTGCTTGATATTGAATGACGTTCCGAGCACTCGGACTTCCGTTTCGCCTACGTGAACCAAAAAGGGCCGCGAGGCGTCTTTGGCCACATCAAAGAAAACTTCTCCCTCGTGGAGCCACACACGGCGCAGCGAGCTGGTTAGTTCGACGTCGACGCGCGTGCCGTCGTTGAGCTCCAGTATCGTTCCGTCCGACAGGATACGGCTTTCGTAGGCGTTTGCGTGGAACGACGCTTCTTGTACGCCGGAATCCGAAGTCCCCAGAAACTCGATCAATCCCCAGGAACCTAAGCCGACTGCCAGAACCGCCGCGATGGTTGTGATGCGACGGTAAAACACGACGGTTTTGCTCGAGTCCGCGGTGGTTTCCGACTCTGAAACGGGCTGTTCCAGCACTTCGCGTTCCTCGTCCGTCTCGAGCACGTCGAAACGACTCCAGGCGTTTCCAAATTTTTTGATGACGGCGCTTCGGGCGGGATCTTGGCTGAGCCAGTTCTCGTATTCCGCCTCTTCGTCTTTCGACAATCCAGCGTCGAGCCGGACAATCCACTCGGCGGCTTCCTGTTCCGTCTCGTCGGAGCTATTGGGCAGATCGTTAATCATCGAGACCCCCTCCGTCTTTTTCGTAGTTGTCGAAATAGTTCACACATTTTCTCAGACCGATCGTTAGCTGAGCCGAAACCGTGTTGCGCGATATTCCCAGCGCCTCGGATATCTCGATTTGAGACATGCCGTAGAGTTTTCTCATAGTGAAAATCTCACGGCATTTTTCCGGCAACGACTCAATAGCTAGTTTCAAAATTTGGCATTCATTCTTCCGAGATACGATCTCCGGAATGGGATCCTCAAAAGCTATAACGGATGACTCCTGGCATTTCGCTAAAGGTTCTGTGGAATTTGATTTTTTTTTCAGGTAGTCAATGGCCAAATTCCGAGACGCTTTGAACAAAAACGCCCTGGGCGAATGGAGAACGCCGCGGTCGCGCGCCTTGATCGCCCTCAGGTAGCTCTCCTGCAAAATGTCGTCGACCGCACTTCCCAGGGCGAAGCGTCTCCCCAGCCACCTCCTCAGGTCCGCCTCGAAGGGTTTGATGTTTTCGACGTACCAATCCGCTTGCTCTGTACTGTTCGTTTGCATCCTGGTCTCGCTTTTGAGTTGGGTGATTTTCGCCGGACGAATCGCTCGTCGGGCCACCGTCCTACTCGCAAGCCTGAGGTTTTTGGGTCAAGGGAAATGTCCCGCGTTTTCAGTATCGTTACAAGTCTTAAAACGGGCTGAACTCTAGTCCCGCTATGCTACAGCGCAACCTAGGCAAATGGATTCCAAAAGGGTGGGGGAATCAGGCGTCCGATTGAGGGAAACGCGCCACCGTTTCAGTCGATGGTTCATGGTTGATCGATGAAGCGGTGTTTTGAGTAAACCAATGACAACCGCGATCGGTGTAGTGGAATTTACATGAATCTAAGATGAACTTCAGGCGGAAATTACTGAAACTATCAGCGTTGGAACGATCGGCGCATCCGAAAACGGCTCATTAGTTTGATCGATCGCTGCAACGCGGAGTTGGTTAACGCCAGTTGGGGTTGGCATTGCATTAGCAATGTTCAAGAGCAAATCTCCTTAGCTCTTTTGGTGAACGAATGTGAAATACGTCTTTCTTTCCCCTGAAGCTTTCCACGAGCTTCAAGAGCCTCGGCCGGAGATCCCTGTTTATCATCCAGATCATCTTAAACATCTTCCAAGTCATTGGAGCGAGATCGCATCCTTCTGGCTTCTCAATCGACCCCGGCGCTACAAATACTCTCATCTGCCTCTTAGCTGCCCACCATAAGTGAATCCATACACTGTGATCTACGAAGATGATCGTGTCGGCCTTTTCGAATCTCTCCTCTATTGTCTCCCAAGGACCCCATCCGTCGAGCAGCCATCGATCGTTCTTCATGATACGACGTATTTCGCGGGCGACTACATCCTCCGGAACCGCAGTCCAGCCTGGTTTCCACTGCAATTTATCTACGGCGTGTAGTGGAAGGTCGTGCGCTTTGACTATTGCCTTGCAGATCGTTGATTTTCCACCCGCTGCGTTTCCTATGATCGCTGCTTTACACATGGTTGTATTTCTTTTCCAGGCTAGAAGTGAGCGCAGGAGTAGGACTCCTCAGGCTCAACTGAATTGTTTTAGCTAATCTCTGAATTCGCGCAACAATCAATATTGTGGATTGGGGAAGGGTTCCAAAAGGTGCGTTCGTTCTCATTGATTAGGCGGACTCGTTTTAGCTAGCTCTTTTTCGATTCTCATCAAGATCTCCTCAATCCAAGGACGTCCTCTGAGCTTTACTGGCCAAGAATCGCACGCAAATTCTCTACAGATCATTTTCTCGATCTTTTTCTCTCCATATTTGGATTTGTGCAGTTTCTTTAGTGCTTCCAAAAGGGTGGCTAATCTTTCGTGGTTCGAATGCGACAGGATTTCTGAAATCGCTGATTCGTAAGAAGAATACACCAAGTCGAAGTCTTGGTGGAAGTTTCCAAAGAACTGACGCAGGTGGAACTTATCTTCATCGTTTAGTTTGGAAAGTTTCATGTGCCGGGTCGATTCTCAAGTGAATGGTGCAACGAAAGTTGCGGAGTGAATGCAGCAACTTGAGTCATGCATTTTCCGGGCCTATTTTAGTCTTTACGAATTGAACGAATTCTTCTGCTTCATCACCTAACGCCTTTTTGGGAATGATAGAAAAAACTTTTGGAGACATGTAGAGCAGTAAAAACTCATTGGTATTCAAATATTTGATATAAGTAGACCATTTCAATCTAGATTCGCCATCAATTGTCTTAACTTCTATCTGATTTTCCGAAAACTTGATGCTTATTTCACTCGAAAATCTCTTTGTTTCCCTATAGGCGCGAATGTGGTTGAAATGCCGGATCAACATTAGACACAAAAGCGACGAAGCCACTATGATTAAAGTCAGTCCAAGCCACCCCATGGCAAAACTCAATGGTATACCAAGCAATAGCCCTATAGATCCCAAAATAATATTTGTCCGCGTGGCCGATTTATTACTTTTCCAATGGGCTTCGAATGCTCTCATGAATTCCTTTTCACTGATTAAGTATCGAAAACTATATGCCTTCATCGTAGTTGCAGTATCATAGAAGTGATCCTAAGCGCGAGGCTTCGTTCGCTCAACTGATTTTTTGAGGAGTTTTCGCACAATCATCAATCTTGTGGATTGGGTTTGGGATTTCACTGCGGTTGGGGACGGGGGTCTGTAAGACCGCGCTCTGGCTCTTGGGAATCGGGATTAAAATTGCGAACCGCAAGGCAACCAAATGCTTCAACTAGGTCGTTTTCCCTCAAGGCTTCATCTCTGAAGATACGTAAACGTTCTACCAATTCAGTGTTGTCGATATTCTGAGCGTATCGCTGAACAAATATGCTAACTAGTAGCCAATCCTCGATTCCGCTTCCTCCGTATTTATCAACGAGACGTACAAATTCGTGGGCGTATTCGGACTCGGTAACAAAATTTGAAAGCAGGGCGAGAATGGCGTTTTCACTGGATTCACTTTCTTCTCCTTTGAGTAGTCTGGTAGCCAGTATTTGCATTACCCACAACACTTCGCCGCTTTCGAGCCATTCATTGAAATAGTCTTCGCTCTCTAGGGTTTCGAAGCCCATGGTTTCGTTTTCGATGATTTTAATTTCGTCCCAGAAAAACACTCTAATGAATTCTCTATCTTCGGATACGCGACTAAATCTTATGTTGAAGGTATCTGGTTCGCCAGTTAAGTACTCAGCTACAAAGTAGTCTGGCTTCAAGTAGTCTATAGCTCTTCTTTTAAAGAAGTGTGTCCTTCCATGCTTTTTTGCCAATTCGTAGTCGCCCCAGATCAAGTGGTGCCTACAGAATTGTGCGTAAATAGTATCCCATTTTCCGTACCAACCTGATTTCTCCAATGTTTTTCCGTACAAATAGGCATCACCTTCGATAAGCATCAAGTACGCGTCTCTGTGGTCGCAATAATTCGGAAGGTCTAAGGTGTATTCCAGCAGCTCTTTATTCACGCCTTTTGGAGTGCAGCCAAAAAATGAGATTAGAATAAGGGCTGTTGAGACGTATCTCATACCTAAGTCAAAATTAACCTAAAAGGATGGTAGTTCATCGTGATAATTGAGGTTAGAGATAATTTGAGTATTTGCGCAATAGCAGACAAGATGCGCACAATAGGTATTATTGTGGATTGGAGTTGCAAATTCACTGCGGTCGGGGAGGGGAGTGAAGTTGTACTTTAGGCGTCGCATCGATTGCCTTGTTCGCTTTCAACTATTTCTTTCAATATGAAGCTAAATCCTCCTATCATGTAGTTCGAGTATTTTATTTCTCCGTAGGCTATGGGCTTTGCTTTCCTGTTCACGACATAGATTCCAGTGAACTTGTCTCTTACCATCTGTTTTCTTTCGTCTCCCATGATCCAGACGATATCGATTATTGTAAAAAACCAGCTCATGAACCAAAAAGCGCTTCTGATTAGCATGCTACTTATTTTAGGTTTCTGTCCTGTGGTACTGACCAGTCGAGTTAACGTGATCAAGTTTCCTAAGCTTCCAATTCTTCTCTTCATTTCGATTAGGTACAGATAGGAAAATAAGAGAGTAGAAATGAAATACGCGTTCAAAGAGAGTGTCGGTAGGGAAGAAAACGCAAAGTACAAAACGCTGATGACGAGGGCGAGGTCTATACCCATCACTAGCAGTCGCCTAAATATTCCAGCGTAGTCGCTTTTTTCGTAGATTGCTCCTCTTTCTTTCATGCTAGCGAACTTAGAAGTGAGCCTTTTTAGACCCAACTGATTTATTAGGTTTAATTCGCACAACAATCAAAATTGTGGGTCGGGATTGGCAATTCACTCCGGTTGGGGAGGGGATTGGGATGAGATTCAGTTTGATAGAGTTGAATTTCTCAAACAGATTGCTTGATGCTACTTTGCTAGGACCACCAAATCCGAAGAAACCTCAACCACCCTGACACCAAGCTTGGAGAACTCATGCTCGAATGCCCGAGCTATCTCGATATTCGAGGCCTCCCTTGAGTCTACCCTAACGCTAAGTTTCACTTTGCTGACTTTTGAGCTCACCATCACTTCAGTTTGCCTATAAAGCGCATACTCGCGCGCTGCTATTCCCAGGGGTTCATTGACTATGGATATGCCTCCAACCACTTTGAACTCCATAGAGGAGTCGATTCGAGAAGATGGTTGATACACGGCACCGTCATTGACCGGGTCAATCTGCCTATGTATATTCATTTCAGCTCGGATCTGCCTTCGCCTCGTTATTTCCTCTGCAACTCGCTCTACTCTATCTCCTAGCTCTCTGATTTCCGCTTCAGCACCACTTCTGGTATTGTCGTCTTGCGGGGACGCATCGAGGCCGGTCATGAATGAAAGAATCAAAAGGAAGGATAGGTTCGTTTTCATTATGTTTTGCACAACAATCAATAGTGTGGATTGGGATTGGAAATTCACTGCGGTTGGAAGGGGACTGATCGCATTGATCTTTTTTAGGGACTTGAATTTGATCATATGTGTTGATAAATGAACATGAGTTTAGTTCCTAGCAACTCTTCAAATTCCGCCTTTTGAGAATCAGACAGTTCACCAATATTTGGATTCATCGCGTCTATCCCAAATTTAGCAAATCCTTGCGGCCAGTCGTACTTCAAATCGGCAAGGGAAACTGATGCGCTGCAACAAGGAGTGATGTATTTTTCTAAGCGAAATTTCTTTTCGCGGTAATCTTCGTCCATACGATCCTGCCACCATTCGACCTCGATTTCTCCGTCACACGATGGGCATGTAACAGATATTAGGTTGCTGCCACAATCGAAAAACTGTAGGTGGTCGCTCAGCTTAATCGAGATCTCATCAGACTCAGGGGCGATTCGATGAAAGTGTGTCAATGCAGATTCTCTTCTGCTTTCATCAGGCACAAAGAACGGGTCACGAGGGATTATGGCGATCCAGTTGTCGGACATTTAGAATTAGAGTTTGGTAATTGTTGATCGAGTTTCGCACAACAATCAATATTGTGGATTGGGGTTGGGATTTCACTGCGGTTGGGGAGAAATAGGCATTTGTGTGCCTTCAAGTTCCTTCCTTTCTGTTGGAAATATGCCAAATAGATCCGGTAATGAACGCAAATGGAACGAGAATCACTCCGAGTATGGTTGGCCATTCAGAATCAGGGTAGGTTGAGTCGAGCGTTACAATGAGTAGAATTGATGGAATTGTGCAGATCCATATTCTCCATGCGCGTATAATTCCAGCTAAGTCGCTTAAGAAAGAAAATAACTCCATCAGTATTAAAGTTAATCTAATTTGTGGACCTAAACTGCAACAATCACTATGGTGGATTCGAGTTGGAATTTCACTGCGGTTGTGGAGGAGGCGTGGGCCAAGTTTTGAACGCATTGTTCTGATTATTTACTCGTTTCATTTCCAAAACTGCCACCATTTCTTCGTGTTGTAGTGCAAGTATTCCACTCCAGGATTCTCCTGTCACCAATCGATTCAGTGGGGCACGATTCTAAGCACTTGTAAACCAGCTCAACTTCATTCCCATCCATCGGTTGTTTTCTCACGAAAGCCCATCCGTTTGCCTTTTCTTCCTCAAACACTGTTGGCGCCAACTCCGTGCATAGTTCACAATAGATGCATGTATTATCAACGTAGAATCGCCCTTCCGCATCGTGCTCAACCGCATCCGCTTCATCTGCCATAGTGAATTCGTTTTCTTAAGAACTTAAATATGAAAGTGGGTGTACGCCTCCCTGGACTCAACTGAATGGTCTTTAGCCAATCTGGTATTTCGCACAACAATCAATATTGTGGATTGGGGTTGGGACTTCACTGCGATTGGGGAGAAGTCTCCGATTCTGCGATTCTACCAATTTGATATACTTTCACACCTTCTTTTCTGGAAATAGAAACAACTTCTTCGAGTCTTGAAGATGATGACTCAGGATTGACGTAAAGAAAAGTCATCAGATCCTTAGATCGATGCTCGCGGAGAAGTGCGGCATACTCCTCGTTGGATACACTTAATCCTTCGCGTTGAACTAAATCACCATCTTGTTCTAGCTCCAGCATAATGGGTACTTGATCGTCTTTCAGTTCTCGGATGAGTGCTGTTGGACTGGCGTCGCTAATGACACGAGTATTGCTGGTTCCATCAAGGTGGTGGATCGTAACGTATGTCTGAGTATTTTCAGTCTTCCTCATCAATGAGTGTGAGATGTGGATTTTTTTAGGAATGTTCTTGAATGCTCCAGCAAGTGCTATGTGAACTTTCTCTAGAAATTCTATCTCGGTTTTCTCCGACTCTTCGTTTCGCGAGCCAGGCCACCAGTTGATGATAAACCGGAGGCTTTTCCGATCATTATTAGACACTCCAATTACAGAGTGTTCGGAGCTTATCCAAATCGTCCAGGACTTTGATCCCAGTTCTGAAGGGTGTATCCGCACATTCTTGACGTCTGTAAGCTCAGATTCCAAAAAATGTTGAACATCCTGACCCAACGCCACTCCTTTTTTCGCCTGCGAGAAAGAGGGTTCAATCGCTAGTGCTGCAGTAAGAATTAAAATGCGAAGGGCTGCTTTCATCTATCTGCGTAAACCGTAATACACGCGTTCCTATTTGTTAATCTAAAAGTGATTTCGCACAATGTTCAATATTGTGGATTGGGGTTGTAAAATCACTGCGGTTAAAGAGGAGGGTGCACATTGCAATTGGTTGTGAATTCGATCGACGTTTAGCTATTCCATTCGCTGGAATATGCATGGTCTGAGAATTAGCTCATCATCAGAATAGTAATACCGTATTTCCACATCAATGCCTTCCACGACAATTCTTCCGCGATCAAGGCGGTACGAATATCTTTGTAGTGTACGTTCACCACCAAGTGAGTTTGTAACTAAAAAATTGTCTTCGAAATAGAAAAAGAGATCATCCTCCTCGCAGGTGTACATTCCTCTTGGGTTCAGGGAGCAGCCAGAAAGAGCGAGGGTAAGAACCGCTACGAAGCCAATCTTTCTACGGAATCCTCTAGTCATACCGTTCTTTCTGAAATACGCACAACAATCAATATTGTGGATTGGGGTTGGAATTTCACTGCGGTTGGGGAGGGGGCTGTGAATTTGTTTTTGAAGGTCCGCATACTCCGGCGGCTGTAGGCCGTTGCCTCAATTCGATGGTCAGCTCTGGTTCTTACGGTCAAATTCAAAATAGTGCAAATTGTATTTTCTCTGTTTCTTGAATCCTAAACTCTCGGCGAGTTTTCGAGAAGCTGTATTTTCGTCCATGCAATCCCAATAGGGATGCATTCCTGAATCTAAACACTCAAGGAGAAAGGCTCCCGCTGCGATTTTTGCAAATCCCTGACATCTTTTGTCCGGTATGGTCTCTACGTCCAAAACATGAACTTTCTCAGCAACAAAAGACGAAAAACATACCGAGGTAGCTAGAGAGTTGCGAAGGACAACGTAGCCAATTCCTGTATCCAAAAATTCCTCAAAGCTCCTCCAAGCTAATTTGATTTTGGACAGGAAGAATTCAGAATTTCTGATTCGTGAATCGTGCAGTAGGGATGAATTAATTTTGTGCACACTCTCTAGATTCAGATCTTTAAGTCGACCTACTACCGATCCATCGTACTCGAGGTTGTAGATATATTGCTGAGATGATTCGATTCCATGGCTGTTGAAAGCCCTCTGTATGGTTCGGTCCCAAAGCGGGCTATCTCCGCTGACTTCGAACCACTCGAGACCAGATTTCTTTGCCTCTGGTTTTATCACTCTTTGAACAAACTCATCGAGATGGGTTGAAAATATGCGACTCTCAGCATCGCCGACCAGATAAAAACCTTCAATCCCTTGAGCCCAAATTAGTGCTGATCTAGGAGCGCTAAAACTGTCCACATAGACTTTCCCAGGATTTGATCCGGAAAGGACCGAAAGAGCTTCTGGGTGCTGATGTGGACCTGTGGATAGATTGCTTAGAACTTTCGAAAAGTGCTGCTCAGGTAATTCCTCGATCATAATAGTTTGCAAACTTAGACGTGAGCGTAGGATTGCGAATCCTTAGTTTCAACTGAATTGCTTTAGCCAATCTCTGAATTCGCGCAACAATCAATATTGTGGATTGGGGTTAGATTTTCACCGCAGTTGGGCAGGGGGACTATGGTTTCTTATTTGTATCTCTATCCATCCACTTGTCGATTACTTCAATCTCGCAGGATAGCACCTCGTCCAGCAACTCAACCGGATCCACTCCTACTAAAAGTTGTTTGCGGTGTTCGTCTTTCAAAAACCTAGATTCGCTCATCGTCTCTAGAAGTTCCAAGAGTGGATCGTAATATCCATTAACATTTAATATGCCACACGCTTTCTTGTGTAGGTTTAGTTGCGTCCAGACGAACACTTCGATGATTTCCTCGAGCGTTCCTACACCACCAGGTAAGGCAATGAAGCAATCAGAAATCGCCGCCATCTTTTCCTTGCGATCGTGCATTGTCGATACGGTGATCAATTCTGAGAGTTCTGTGTGCGCTACTTCTTTGGATACAAGCGATTCCGGTATGACGCCAATTACTGTACCATTGTGCCGGAGAGTTGAATCGGCTATCGCACCCATTAGGCCAACGTTCCCACCGCCATAGACAAGCGTGTGTCCATTTTTTGCGATATGAATTCCCAGAGTATCAGCAGAATTCATGAACTCAGGATCTTTTCCCGGGCTAGATCCACAGTATACGCATACGTTCGCCATTTATTACACCTTGTCTAAAATTCAGTTTGTGCGGCTAGAGTCACACCAATGGTGGTTTTGTCAAACTTTCGCACAATAGGCATTATGTCTAAAAATGATCTGTACTGCTAAATGGGCCGGAATGGCTGGTTTTTACAATCCCCTCTCTTTGGTTCAAGTGGTGGTTTAGGAACTGCGCACGGTCGTAGCGGCCCGTTTCTCGATCTCGGTCATCAATGGCCCAAGATACAAAACCTAGAACTCAAAAACCCTAGTCTAGTGCAAAAAGCTGCGGATGCCGGTGTGCGTGAGGGTCATGCCGTATTGGTCGCAGGCTTCTACGATGTACTCGGTGCGCAGGGATCCGCCGGTTTCCACGATGTGTTGGATATTCGAACGGCTGGCGCGGTCGATATTGTCGCGGAACGGGATAAACGCGTCGCTGCCCAGGCAAATATCCGTGTACTGGCGATTCCACTCGAGTCGTTCCTCCCGTGTGATCGGTTCAGGACGCGTATTGAAATTCTGGAGCATCATCGTCTCCTCGGTTTCGCTGAGCGAGTCCCACAGCAGGTATTGGTCGATCAAATTCGTTTTATCCACTTTCTTGATACCGTTTTTGAAATCGAGTCCGCGCACTTTCGGGTGGCGTTGTAAAAACCACTTGTCGGCTTTGTCGCAGGCCAAGCGCGTACAGTGAATACGCGATTGCTGTCCGGCGCCCATTCCCACGATCTGGCCGTCGTACGCCACGCTGATCGAATTCGACTGCGTGTATTTCAAGGAAATCGCCGCCACCAGCAGCGTTTCGATGGTTTCTTCGGAAATGCTCTTGTTTTGCGAAACGACGTTGGCGAGATCGGCTTTGGTGATGAGCCGGCTGTTGCGGGTCTGGCTAAGCCCGATTCCGAACAACTCTCGCGATTCCGAGCCTTCCGGCATGAAGTCGTAGTCGATTTCCAGAATGACGAATCCGCCCTTTTTCTTGGCCTTGAGGATCTCCAGGGCCTCCGGCTCGTATCCGGGCGCGATGATGAGATCGGAAACTTCCGTTTTGAGGAACTGGGCCAAGCTCACGTCGACCGTGTCGCTGACCGCGAGCACGTCCCCGAACGAACAAAGCCGGTCCCCTCCCCGAGCCCGCACGTAGGCGCTGGCGACGGGCGAGAAGTCGGTGGTTTTGAGAAACTGGGATTCCTTAAACGCATCGTCGATGGGCTTGGCGATCGCGGCGCCGGCCGGGCTGACGTGCTTGTAGGACGCGGCGGAGGCTTTTCCGGTGGCTTCTTTGAGCTCGCGCACGAGTTGCCAGGAAGTCAGGGCGTCGAGCATATTGATGAAGCCCGGGGCGCCGTTGAGCACCTTCAAGGGCGAGGGATCGGGCAAGTGAAGCGAGGCTTCAGTTTGATGGGGATTGGCGCCGTAACGGAGGGAAATCATGCCCTCTTGCTATGGGCGCTTTGCGGGGAATGAAAAGATCGAAACGCAGGCAATCGGGTTTTTTGCTCGCGAGACAGCCGGAATCCGGCTCACGCCCGGCTCCGAGCAACCAACCATAACCTCCAACCCATCACCAAAAACCCAAGTACCCAACGCGTTTTGCTCGCTCTTTCTCTAAAATAATGAATAGAATCTGTCCGTTTTCGTCCAAAAGCGCAAATCCGTCGCAAATTGTAACGGTTAACTGCTCAAGCCCTCCCCAACGCCATTTCTATTCTGGACATGATCAAAACCCGATCCTATTGGGTTACGGAAAATGACTGATACTACTTCTCCTAGCGAAACCTCTCAATCCAACTCCTGCTGCGGACCCGACTCCGCATCATTCTTCGCCTACTTGATTCTGCGCGTATGGCTGGGCCTCCGGGCCTTCGTCACCGGAATCGAGAAATTCTCGGCGACCGTAACCAAGGAAGTCCCCATGGGCGTCGAGGACGGCGGCGTCGCCATTCCCGGTCTCGTGACCGAAATGAAGGTCAAGGAATACGGCTTTTCGCACTACCAAGGCGTGCCTCAGCCTCTCTACGAAAAACTAGCCGAAGAGCCGCTCATGCCGGGATTCGCCCTGACCCTCTACTCCGGCGTCCTCGGATACGCGCTCATCGCGGTCGGCATCATGATTCTCGCCGGCATCTACTCGCGCATCGCCCTTCTGGTCTCTGGCTTGATCTGGGCCAGCCTCTCGGTCGGGCTCATCCTTCTGAAGGAGGACGCAGGCATCGCCTGGCTTGGCATGCACGTCGCTTTGACCGTCGCCGCGCTGGTTCTCGTGAAACATAATCGATTTGCCGTGGTCGAGAGCAAATAACCAATTTTAACCTCATTTACTTATGAATACTCCCTCAACTCCAACGACTTCCGTCGGGCGTCGCGAATTCCTGAAAACCAGCGCCCTCGCTAGCGGCGGCATCCTGCTCGCCCCATCGATCATGAAGGCTCAGTCTTCCCCCAACGGGAAGATCAACCTCGCCATCCTCGGATACGGCAAGCAGGGCGAAGTGCTCACCACTTCCATGCTCGAAATTCCCAATCCGCCCTTCCACGTCGTGGCGGTGTGCGACATCTGGAAAAACAGTATCGGCAAGTGCCGCAGCGCTCTCCGCAAGGTCAGTCCCGATCTGAAGTGGTACTTCGACTACGAGGAGTTGATCGCCGCCAAAGACGAGCTTGACCTCGACGCGGTCATCATCGCCACTCCCGACTTCTGGCACGCCCGCCACACCAACGCCTGCTTGAAAGCCGGGCTTCACGTGTATTGCGAGAAGATGATGGCCAAGACCCCGGACGAAGCCCGTTCGATGGTCCGCACCGCTCGCGAAACTGGAAATCTCCTCCAGATCGGCCACCAGCGCCGCAGCAACCCGCGCTACCTGCACGCCTACCACAATCTCACCCAGCGGGCCAATCTCCTCGGCCGCTTCACCACCGCCAACGGACAGTGGAACCGCTCCGCCAAGCCCTTCCGCGAGGTCAACCCCCGCATCGCCGTCGAGCAAGACGTGCTCGAGAAGAACGGCTTCGCCAACATGGAGCAGTTCCTCAACTGGCGCTGGTTCCGCGACCTCTCCGGCGGCCCCATTTCGGACCTCGGCTCGCACCAGATCGACATCTTCAACTGGTTCTTCGACTCCCTTCCGAAAAGCGTCATGGCCAGCGGCGGACACGACTATTTCAAGGATCGCGAATGGTACGACAACGTCATGGCAATCTACGAATACGACACGCCTCACGGCCCGGCCCGCGCGTTCTACCAAACGCTGGCCACGACCGGAGCCGGCGGCGGCTACTACGAGTACTTCATGGGTGACGAAGGCGCGCTCCGCATGTCGGAAAACCCCGCCTTCACCAAGATGTACCGCGAAGCCAGCGCTCCGTCCTGGGACGACTGGGCGTCCAAAGGATTCATCCGCAAGGAAGAAGCCGCGGCCGCCAAGGTGCAGACCAAGGTCGACGTACGCGAGTCCGCTCCGCCGGACGCCTACGACGTGCCGGTGGTCCTCGACAAGAAGCCGCACACGCCTCACCTCGAGAACTTCTTCGCCGCCATCAACGGCAAAGCGAAGCTCAACTCCGACGGCGAGCACACCTTCAAGAGCGAGATGGCCATCTTCCGCGTCAACGAAGCCGTTGCCGCCCGCAAGACCATCGAGTTTACCAAGGAAGACTACGAAGTGTAGCCACTTCGAGCTGTATCCTCGGACTAACTACTGAAATTAACCTAATACTATGACAAAGAAAATCATTTCAATCATTGCCGTGGCGGCTTTCGCCGTATCGGCCTTCGCTGCCCACCACGGCGGGAAAAAGGCGCTCGAGATCGAGTTCCCTCCTCCGTTCCTGATCGGCACGCCGGTCCAGGTGAATCTGCCTCACCTCGAGGATCCGGGCACGCCCCGCCCGACTATCATGGTCCCGGAAGGCGTCTCCAACCTCGCCTCTGGCAAGGAAGTCACCTCTAGCGACGATTTCCCAATCATCGGCGGTCTCGACTACGTGACCGATGGCGACAAGGAATCGGAAGAAGGCTACTTCGTCGAGCTCGCTCCCGGCACGCAGTGGATCCAGATCGATCTGGAAAATTCCGCGACCATCTACGGCGTCGCCATCTGGCACTTCCACACGCAGAAGCGCGCTTACCACGACGTAATCGTTCAGATCTCCGACGACGACTCCTTTGAAAGCGGCGTCACCACCGTTTTCAACAACGACCACGACAACTCGTCCGGATTCGGACAAGGCACGGACAAAGCCTACCTCGAGACCAACGAAGGCAAGCTCGTCGACGCCAAGGAGTCCAAAGGACGCTACGTGCGCATCTACGGAGCCGGCAACACTAGCAACGAGATGAACCACTTCGTCGAAGTGGAAGTCTTCGGCAAAGCCAACTAGCTCTCATTCGAATTTATTCCAACGCGTCCCGAGGCTGCCTCTGGACGCGTTTTTTTATGACGTTCGTGGAACTCGACTGTATGGAGAAAACGCGCCGGGACGGCGCGTTCCACCCAACTCTAGAAGGTGGAACCCGACGTCCTCGGCGGGTTATGTTAGACGCCATAAGATGACCCTCAACCCAAAGACCCTTTTTCGCATCCTCTACATCGTCGCCGGAATCGGCGTCGTTTGGTTCGGAATTTCCCTTCGTATTCAAAACTCGGAGGCGCGCATCCTGCATTCCGACGAAGCGGTGCAGGCCTACCAGCTTTGGGAGCTCATGGAAACGGGCCACTACCAGTACGACCCCGAGGACAAACACGGCCCGACGCTCTACTACCTGTCCAAAATCCTCAACAACGCAGTCGGAATCAGCGGGGACGATTTGTCGGATCGCACGAATCTGCGGTTGCTCCCGATTTTGGCGAGCGCGCTCCTGCTCCTGCTAATTCTCGTTGGAAACGGTAAATTCGACCTGACCTTCCTCATCGCCGCCGCTCTCTTCGCGATTTCGCCCTTTCCCGTCATCTACGGAGCGTACTACGTGCAGGAAGCGCTCTTCGTTCTTATTAGTTTTGTACTCCTCTACGCCGGCGCCTGGTACTGGCGGTTTCCGGAAGTGCCGCAAGCGATTTTGTGCGGTCTCCTCACCGCGGCCCTCTTCGCGACCAAAGAGACGGCCATCATCCACATCGCCGCCATCGGCCTGGCGATTCTGGCCATGAATGAAAGCGGCTTTCGCCTTTCGGAAATCAAGAAACGACTCCCGCGAACGCCTGTCGCCGCGTGCTTCGGATCGTTCGTCCTGGGATGGATCTTCTTTTACTCGTCTGGGTTTACCAACTTCAGCCAACTGACCGACAGCGTTCTGGCGTTCGTGAACTACGCGGAACGCTCGCAGGGTGCAGGCCACGACAAGCCGCTATTCTACTACTTGTCGATTTTCTGGCCCCGCACAGCGGAAGGCATCCAGTGGGGAGAAGCGCCCATTCTGGTCTTCGCGTTTCTAGGGCTCGTCTTGCTTGCCATGACCAGCGGGAAACGCTCCGACCGGGCCCGTCTCGTCGTCTACTATGGAGCGATCGCGTTCGCCCTGTATTCAATCATTCCTTATAAAACTCCGTGGCTGATGCTCGCTTCGTACGTCTCTCTCACCGTGGCGGCAGGCTATGTGCTGAAGACACTGATTGTCGATCAGTCGAATTCCTGGATACGGATCGTGGCAATCGGAGTCGTTCTTTTCACCCTTGGCGATCAATACCAGTCCACCCAACTGGCGGAACGCTACGCCGCGGACACGCGCAATCCGTACCTCTATCAGCACACGACCGGGCAATTTGCCAAGCTCGTCGAGCGGATCGAGGATCTGGAAGCGCTGGATCCGGACACGCAGCTATCGATCGCCGTGGGTGGCGAGGACAATGCCTGGCCTTTGCCGTGGCATTTAAGAAACAACGAGACGGTTGGCTATTGGGCAGACACGAATTCAATTCCCGCGCTCGATCTGGTCATCGGTCCCGCGGGATCCCTACCGCTGTCGCTCAAGGAAACGCACACGCCGGAATACCACGGACTGCGCGAGAATGTGCTTCTGGAGTGTTGGATACGCAAGGAACTGTGGGAAGCGTTTATGCAAACGCGTTGAGAACATGGATACGAACGCCGGACCTCCCTTAATCTCCATCGACCCGCAATCCTCGGCGAATACGCAGACGTTCCGCTGCGAAGCGATGGCCTGCTCGTTTCACTTCCACCTCGTCGGCGAACGGACCGGCTTGATGGATTCCGCGGTGATGGAAGCAGAGGAGCTGCTCGCCAAACTCGAGGAGCGACTGAGCCTCTATATCGAATACAGCGACACGACTCGGATCAATCGAGCCGCTCCTGGAGAGGGAATTCCCGTCGGCGAAGACACCATCGCGTGTTTGCTCTCCGCGTTCGACGCGAGCGAGCGCCTACGAGGGAAATTTCATCCCTTTCTCGGTCAATCCGCATTGCGCGTAAAAGGGCAAGCGGCGGAACTGCCCCATTTGGCTGGATTGGAAAGTGAAACCCCAGCGGACGACCGCCCGGTGATCGCTCTCGACGAATCGAGGAATTCGATACGCAAGCTTCGGGCGGGGCCGATCCTCGACTTGGGCGGCATCGGAAAAGGCTTCGCTCTCGATCGACTGGCGAACCATTTTCGAGAATGGGATTTCGGCTCTGGCTTGTTGGAGTCCGGTGGAAGCACGTTTCTCTCTTTAGACACGCCGCCAGGAATCGATTCATGGCGACTCACCATTGGCTACGGCGAGCAAACGCAGGCGATCCAGCTGCGCTCTGGCCAAGCGATTGCCAGCTCGGGCGAGCTCTATCAAGGAACTCACGTAGTTGATCCCGATCCCAAGGCGAGCCCCTATTCCTGGAAACGGAGCTACGCGAGCGGCGCCTCGGCCGCGTTCGCCGACGCGGCCAGTACGGCGGCTCTATTGTTCGATCATGAGGACGTGGCTTCGATCGCGGCGAGCGAACCGGATTTGTCGCTCGCATTGTATTCAGAATCCGACACATTCCAGAGCGGTCCTCTCTTTGCGGAGGCGTGAACACGATGAAAACGCTCCTGGTGATTCCCTGCTATTGCGAACGCAAACGCCTCCCGGCCTTCTTGCCAGGCCTGTGCGAGGCAATTGGCGAATCGAACGAAGCGATCGACGTCCTGCTCGTCGACGACGGATCGCCCGAACCCGAGCAAGCCGCCTTGGTCGAAATCGCCCGCGAGCATCAAGCCGAGTACGAATTCGTCAAGCCGCCGCTGATTCTCGCTCAGAATCAAGGCAAAGGCGGCGCCGTCCGATCTGGATGGGATACCGGTGCCGATTACAATCAGTTGGCGTTCGTCGACGCGGACGGGGCCGTATCCGCGAGCGAGACGATCCGCGTTTTGAAGGGCTCCCATTCGGACGCCATGACGATTGCCATCCGCGACTCGACCGCATCGCGGGCCTTGGATCGCGATTGGTCCCGCCAGTTCGTGTCTCGAGTGTTCAATTGGGTGATCCGATTCCGCTACGATATCCAAGTCGTCGATACGCAGTGCGGTCTCAAGATAATTCCTGGCGAGTTCTATCGTTCCGCCCGATCTGAGTTCAAACAATGCGGATACGCCTTTGACCTGGAGCTGCTTTTAGTCGCCAAACGATCAAACGTCCACATCCGGACGATCCCCATCGACTGGAAGGAAATCCCGGGAAGCACGACCAATTGGAAGTCGGCCCTACGTTTCCTGAAGCAAATCCTAAGCGGCGGGATTTGAGCCTGGGTCATTTGTCGCGATGTAGGGCTGGCGCTTGCGCCACGCCGCGTACCCAAAATGATCGTCAAACGCGGCACAGCGCAAGCGCTGGCCCTACGATTTCAATAACTGTGATCAATCCTGTAGGGGCGTTGCTCGCGACGCCCGCGTGAGTGGCTAGAACTCAACCGATGCGGGCGTCGCGAGCGACGCCCCTACATGAAATGAACCGGTCACCCCTACTCGTACCGGAGCGCCTCGATGGGCGACCGACTCGCGATGCCGAGGCTGTTCAGCATTCCGGTGATCAGTGTCAGACTGCCGATCACGAGAATCGAACCGATGGTCACTCCCCAGGGGACGTAGAGGTCGATTTCGAATACAAATTGAGTCATGGCCCAGGCGCCTCCGAGCGAGAGCCCGATTCCGGTGGCGCTGCCGAGCCCGCCAAGCAAGAAATACTCGACGGCCATGATGCGGCGTGTCTGGCCGATACTGGCGCCGAGCGAGCGGAGCAATACGCTCTCCCGCATTCGCTGGTAGCGACTGGTGAGAACCGTCGATACGAGGGCGATCAACCCCGTCAGAATGGTGAAGGACGCCATGAAGCGAATGACGAATCCGACTTTGTCGAATACGTCTTTGAGCGTCTCCAGCACCATGGTCAGATTGATGGCCGACACGTTGGGGAACTGCTTGACCACCGCTCCCTGCAAGGCCGCGATCGTATCCGTTCCATCGGCGCGGATCGCCAGCATGTGATTCGCCGGCGCATCCTCCAGAACGCCGCTGGGGAAGACCACGAAGAAGTTGGGCTGCATTTGTCGCCAATCCACTTTTCGGATACTGGTTACAACGGTCTCGACCGGAAAGCCTTGTACGTCCCACGATAGTCGATCGCCGAGCGAAAGCTGCAAGGCTTCGACGATGCGCTCCTCGACCGACACGGGAATGGGGTCGGAACTGTCGAGACTGGCCGTGGGTGTGAATTCCCCCGCTAAGAGGGGTTCGTGCGCTCGCAGCTCCGATCGGTAGGTCGAACGGTATTCGCGGCCCAGGGCCCAGCGCTCGAGGTTCCGCTCGCGGCGCAATTCGCTGACGGGACGTTCTCGAACGTGCGTGAGCCGCATAGTGATCATCGCGTCGTGAAACTTGAGTTCGGTTTCGAGCTCGTCGGCGAGGCCCTTGACGACGTCGACCTGATCCGACTGCACGTCGAAGAAGACCGTATTGGGTTTGTCGTCCTGATCGTTGATTTCGCCGCGTTTGAGAATGCTCACCTCGCAGAGGTACAAAGTGTAGATCAGGAAGGCCCCCATGCCGATCATGACGATGAGGGAAACAGTTCGGTTGTTCGGGCGGTAGAGATTGCTCAATCCCTGTCTCCAGACGAACGGAAGTGAACGCGGCGAGAGTCTGCGCAAGGCTCCCCGTAAGGCCATTCCCGCGATGGCGAGAACGAGGATCGCCACGACGATTCCTCCGAACACGCCGGCGGCGTCTCGAAGTCGCTCCGTTTGCAATATCGAAAACAGGAGCGTTACGCCCCCGATTGCCGCAACCGCCAGCCAGACGAGCCAATCGCGACGGGCCGGAGTGACGCCCATCGACGAGCGAATGGCGCGCATGGGCGAAAGCGCTCGCAACGGGAGCAGTGGTAAAAAAGCGAAAAGAGACGTCAGTACCCACGCGAACAGAAAGGCTTCGGCCAGGCTGGACCAAACGATTTCGAAGGCGACGTCGAACGGGACGAATACGCCGAGCACTTGCGGCAAGGCGGCCTGCACGCCGACTCCGACGATCGAGCCTAAAAGGCAGCCGACGAACCCAACGATAAAAATCTGGATACAGAAAACCTGCATGCTGACGCTGCCGGAACACCCCAAGCATCGCAGAACCGCCATCGACTCGGATTTCTCTTTCAAGTAGACTTGAACCGCGCCCGCGATTCCCACTCCGCCGAGCAGCAAGGCGACAAATCCAACTAGGCTCATGTAGCTCGTCATCTCGTTCAACATGTTGCCGATGCTGCGCTTTTGCTCCTCGACGGTATCGAAACGCACGCCATTGGCTCGGAACTCACGCTCGCGCTCGTTCAGCTCTCTATTGAGCTCCGGACTCACCCCGTTTTCGAAAATGAAGTGTTTGACGAACGACTTGCGACTGCCGAAGCCGAGCAGATCGGTTTCCTCCAAAAACGCGTGAGGAATGAGAATGCGGGGCGAAAAGGAACTTCCCAACGAGGATTCGCCTGGCAGGCGCATCAATTCCCCGATCACTTTGAACTCCGCTTCGCCCAGCTTGATCGCGTCGCCGATTTCCAAGTCGTATTGAATCATCAATGACTCTTCCACCAGCGCGACTCTTCCTTGGCTCGGGTCCAAGGTGAGATTTTCGGGCCGCGTATCCATGGTTCCATACCAAGGGAAACCGCCCGCCATGGCCCGCATGGAAACGAGGCGCGTCTGGTCCGATTTGACGAAATAGGCCATCGTCGACAAACGGGTGTCGATCGCTTCGTCGACCGCTCCGAGCGTTTCGAAATACGCTTCCATGTCTTCGTCGAAGGCGTCGGAGCTGCGAAACTCCAAGTCCGAGCCGAGCAAGGCTCGCGATTGGCGATCCACCTCGGCTTCCAAATTGCTGCGAAGCGAATTGACGGCGACGAGAGCCGCGACCCCGAAGATTACTGAAAAGGCGAAGAGCGCTAGTTTCCCGCGCGAGCGCCGCGTATCCCGCCAGGCCATTTTTAGAACCCAGCCCAATCCCGGCTTCGTCCCTCTCGATTGTTGCGCGCCCGAGCTCATCGTTCGACGGTCACCACGCCGTTTTCAATTCGGAGCACCTGATCGGTCATGCGGGCGAGTTCACGATCGTGCGTGACCAGAATAAGCGTGGTGCCCGCGTCCCGGTTCAGGTCGAACAGCAGATCGACGATCGAGTGGCTCGTGTCGGAATCGAGATTGCCGGTCGGCTCGTCCGCAAACAGGACTTTGGGGCGGTTGATGAAGGCTCGCGCGATGGCGACGCGCTGCTGTTCCCCTCCCGAAAGTTGGACCGGGTAGTGATGGACGCGCTCGGCGAGCCCCACTTTCCCGAGTAGCTCGATCGCGGCGTCTTCCGCTTGGGTTTCGCCGCGCAGCTCGAGCGGGACCATCACGTTTTCCAAGGCGGTCAAGGTGGGCAGCAATTGAAAGTTCTGGAAGACGAACCCGACCTGCTGATTGCGGATTTCGGCCCGCTCGTCCTCGCTCAGGTCGTTCAAGGTGGAACCGTTCAAGACGACCTTTCCCGATGTGGGAGTATCGAGTCCGGCGCAAATACCCAGCAAGGTAGTCTTCCCGCTGCCCGACGGGCCGACGATGGCGATGGACTGGCCAGACTCGGCTTTGAAACTCGATGATTTCAAGACCTCCAGAACGCGTTCCCCGCTGGGGAAGGACTTGCTTACATTGTTGAGACTTAAAACGATAGGACTACTCATAGACTGCGTTTACGGGGCGAAGTTTACGCTAATTTCCAAGCAGACTCGCGCCCTCGGAACCGATGGCAATACGATTTAGCCGTTCAAGGAATTGCGTGGCGCTCCGGTCTTTGACTCCCGTGGACGGATATTGAACCAATTTTTCAGAATACGACGCGCGATCGCCGCGAGAAGTCACAAGGAAATTGGAGTTTGATCGTTGCGGTCTATGTAGGGGCGTTGCTCGCGACGCCCGCATTGGTTGATTCCATATGCTAACGCGGGCGTCGCGAGCAACGCCCCTACCAAAGTAGCCAAGCGCATTATCTTCTCTTGAAACCAAATGCTCGGGAGCGTGTATTCAAGAGTATGACTATGCGCGAGAAGGTATTGGGGTTGGCTTTGATAGGAGCGACGCTGGTTACGCAACTCTCCCAGGCCCGCGCCGATACTGCGGAACGCAAGTCGATCCTCTTCTTCGGAGACAGTCTCACCGCTGGCTACGGTGTCGAGCTCGAAGAAGCGTATCCAAATGCGCTTCAAAAGTTGTTCGACGAACAGGGCTTCGATTGGAACGCCATCCAGTCCGGAGTGAGTGGCGAGACGACCGCGGGAGGACTGCGGCGCGTGAATTGGGCGCTGCGCAAACCGGTCGATATATTTGTGCTCGCGTTGGGCGGAAACGACGGCCTGCGCGGCATTGAATTATCGGATACGCGTAAAAACCTGATCGATATCGTGGGACGCGTACGGGCGAAATACCCCGAGACGCGGATCATAATCGCTGGAATGCGCATGCCCCCGAATCTGGGCGGCGCCTACACGCGGGAATTCGAGGCAGTGTTCCCTTCCGTGGCGGAATCGGTCGACGCCCTACTCCTCCCCTTCCTGCTCGAGGGCGTGGGCGGGGATCCGCGATTCAACCAGCGCGACGGGATTCACCCCAACCGCGAAGGGCACCAGAGGATCGCCGAGCACGTATTCGAATTCCTGGCGCCGATTCTCAAGCCCGAAAATTAGACCGAAGGCTTAAGCAGAACCCAAGGCCTGAGCGACGCGGTCTTTCAGCGCGTCTTCCGACTCGTAGTTGAAATTCGCATCGCGGTAAAGCGGGGGCAAATTCGCCTTGTACCATTGAATCGAGTCGTTGAGGCCGTCGTAGTAGTCGGTGACCTCCTTGTATTCAATCTCCTTGCGGATCTTGCTCGTGTCGAGTTCGAGGTTTTGGTCGAAGTTCCCGACCGGCAGGATGTGCGCCGGCACTTCGTCGTCGGGCAAAGAGACCAGATCCCCTTCCCAGCCGATAATGGTCGCGAGGTGACGGATCCGCTCCATAATCGTGGGAGCCTTCTTCTCGCCAATGTTGAAAATTCGATTCGCCGAATCCGGTCGCTTCGCCGCCTGAGCGAACCCATGGACGACGTCCGCGACGTACGCGTGCGTCCAACGCCAGCTCGACTGCGATTCCGCCAGGATGACAAACGGGCGTTTCTCGATCATGCGCGACATAAGCGGCAGCAGTCGATAATAGGGGTCGCCCGGACCGTACACCGGCGGCAGGCGGAAGATCGTAGTGGTTAGCGGGGATTTCGCCAGCGCTCGCTCTAAATCGAGGCGATCTGGACTGCCCTCTTCGTTCAAAGGCTTCTCACGGAGCAAGGACTTCTCGGAAATCGGCGTGTTGTCGAGGTCGCCCAGTTCGCTTTGGAAAACGAGACCGTTGGCCTTGTAAACGTTGGCGCTGCTGGCGACGATTACCTGCTCCAACCCGTCCTTGAACAGCCCGTTCAGGGCTTCTACGTGACTGGTGTGCCGAGCGGACAAGTGGATGACCGTATCCGCTCTGAATGCCGCGATTTCAGCGCTCTTTTCCGCAAGAGAATCGGCATTGCCGGGAATATGGAGGGTGTCCTCGGCGATTTCCGCAGTTTCGGGGGGATCTGGGGCGACTAACGCGACCGCGCTTCCGGACACGAGAAGCTCTTTGGCCATTCGGGTGTCGAAAAACGGGTTATCTCCTACGATCAAACAACGCATAGTCACATACAATATCAGCAAAATCCTCAATGACTTAAGCGCAAAAGCGCTAATCGATCAATTCCGGCGAGCGAATCGAAACGCGTCTTGGGATCGATCCGCCCCCTTTTTGCTACCGAAGCGTCGATCGGAACTGCCGCAGAGGTTCTTCCCCTAGTTCGCTTCCAGAGCCTCTTTTACCTGCTCGCAGAGGGCGTCTTCCGACTCGTAGTTGAACTGGGCGTCTCGGTACTGGGGCGGAAGATTGTCTCGGTACCAGTCGACGGCGCTCGTCAGCCCCTCGTAGTAGTCTTGAGTCTCTCGATATCCGAGCTCGTTGCGGGCTTTGCCGGAGTCCAGCACGAGATGCTGGTGGAAGTTGCATGCAGGGACGATGTGAGGCGGCAGCCTGTCTTCGGGGAGCGAAACCACGTCGCCCTCCCAGCCCAGCACACTGGAGAGATGCTCCACGCGTTCGAACGCAGTGGGCGTACGGGCTTCCCCGAGATTGAAGACGCAGTTCTCCTCTTTGACGTTTAGGGTGGCCAAGCCGATCCCTCGTCCGATGTCGGTGGCGCTAGCATGCGTCCAACGCCAACTCGCCTGCGATTTGGGAAGCACGATATAGGGGCGGTCGTCCAGCATCCGGGAAATTTGAGGCAGCAGCCGATAGCAGCGATCGTAGGGACCGTATACGCAAGGGAGCCTCATTACGGTCGTCGGCACAGGCGAATCGAGAAAACGGCGTTCGATCGCCAAACGGTCCTTGGCGGGGTCCTTTCCAAGCGGTTTCTTCCGTAACGGGGCGCTTTCCACAATCGGCGCATTGTCGCAATTCCCCTCCTCGGTGCCATAAACCGTGGCGTTGGCTTTGTAGACGTTAGCGCTGCTGGCTACCACATAGTGACTGGCGAACGAATCGAAAAACGAGCAAAACGCCCCGACGTGGCTGACCGACTTGGCCCCGAGCAAGACCACTGTGTCGGGGGCGAAATCCCGGATTTCCTTGCCCTTCCCGGCAAAGGCGTCCGGATCTTCCCGAATCTGGAATACCTCGCGTGACAGATCGATTGGAAGGTCTCCTTTGTCTAGAAGCGCCACGTTGACTCCCTCCCCTAGCAGCGTCTCCGCTAAAGAGGGGACAAGAAAGTGGGAGTCGCCTATGAGAAGAACGCGCATTTTCGATAGAAGAGTTGGATTCCTGCCTCAATAAATCGGATTGCATAAGCCTAAATTCAGAAATCACCACTCTTTATTAGTTAATTTAATCCAAATAAAATAAGTGAATAACCTTATTTTATGAGATTAAAAAATAAGGGTATTCTTTTATTATTTTATGATTAGTACGTGAGGGATTGGACGAGCCTTCACGCTCCTGGGCCCGCGCTCTTACGCGCTAGCCTGCAGATGGACTCAGATTCAGGAGGGAGTCAGGCGACTCAGAGCCCCTTTGACTTCAAGACGACGAGCTTTTCCTGCGTCATATCCTCCATGGTGTACGGGATACCGCCAGTTCCGAGTCCGGAAGACTTTCGACCCGCAAAGGGCATCCAGTCGACGCGAAACGCGGTGTGGTCGTTGATCATGACAGCGGCAGCGTCCAGTCGACGCGTCGCGTGCAGCGCTCGGTCGATGTCTTGGGAGAAAACGGAGGCTTGAAACGCGACTGGCAGTGCGTTCGCCCGGTCGATCGCCTCGTTCATCGAATCGTAGCCGTAGACACAGACCACGGGCCCGAAAATCTCGTGGGTGGACACATTGGCGGCGCTGTCCGGCTCGAGAAGAATCGTAGGCGCGTAGCACGTTTCCGACAGCCGCGCCCCGCCGCAAATCGCCTTAGCTCCCGCTCCGATCGCTTCGCTGACCCACAATCCGACGCGGTCCACTTCTCTCGGCAGAATCAATGGCCCCACTTCGGTGTCGCTCGAGGTTGGATCGCCTGTTTTCAGTTCGCCCACCGCATGGGAGAACGCCTCCATGAAAGAGTCCTTAAGAGAGTTTTCAACGAATATCCGTTGTACGGATACGCATACTTGGCCGGCGTGGTAGAAACCGCCTTTCACCAATGGCGGAACGAGCGTTTCCAATGGAGCGTCGCTCGCGACAATCACCGGAGCCGCTCCTCCGTGTTCGAGGGCGCAGCGAACTCCGGGAGCCAGCTTGCTTCGCAAATGCCAGCCGACGCGCGACGAACCGATGAACGAGAAAAAGCCAACGCGCGAGTCGGTGACGAGCGCTTCCGCGCCTTCGTTGTCGACAATGGCCATCTGGCAATACGGCTCGGGCAATCCTGCCTCCCGCAGCAGGTCGACAAAATTTCGGCAAGAGAGCGGAGTGGTTGCCGCGGGTTTCACGATCACCGGGCAACCGGTCGCGACCGCCGGCGCTACTTGGTGCACGATCAAGTTGAATGGATGGTTGAAAGCGCTCACCGCTACCACAACGCCAATAGGTTCATGCGTTGTGAACGCGAGTCGTCCCGACGAGGCGGCATTCAATCCCATCGGGATCTCGCGACCCGCCATTGTATTCAATGTTTCAATTGCGTTGCGAATCCCTTCAATCCCTCGATTCACTTCGACCAGCGCGTCCTGTAACGGCTTCCCCCCTTCCCGGGCGATGGTCATCGCCAAATCTGGTACCTTCGACTTCGCGAGCTCGATTGTCTTCTCCAGGATCTCGATACGCTTGGCCTTGCTCAAGGGATCTCGCAGCGCCGCGGTGGCGCGCTCCAGCATGCCGTCGATCTCCGAATTCTCGGCCATCGGAATCGATTCGATTACGCTTAGATCGTAGGGGGATTGTACTTCCAAGTTCATCAGAATGGCGTCTCCAGTCGATTGTGACAGTCGCTAGAGCAAGCAGGTCTTCTTCTCAAGTTCTTCGATCAGCGCTTTCTCGTTCTCGCTGTAGTCGACGGGAAGTTCGACCAGCGTGACGCCTTTGCTGTCGAGCGCCTCCTTCAAGGTAGGCAAGAGACTTTCGCAACTCTGCACACGCACGCCACGCGCTCCGTAGGATTCGGCGTATTTGACGAAGTCCGGGTTTCCGTAATCGAGTCCGAAGTTCTCAAACCCCATGCCGGTTTGCTTCCACTTGATCATTCCGTAGGCGTTGTCGCGCAGGACGAGCACGACCAGATCCAAGCCCAGTCGAACAGCGGTTTCCAGTTCCTGCGAATTCATCATGAACCCGCCGTCGCCGCAAACCGCCATTACCTTCCGTTCGGGATGAACGATCTTCGCTCCCATGGCAGAAGGCAGCCCCGCCCCCATCGTGGCCAGAGCGTTGTCTAAAAGAAGCGTGTTGGGGAGGTGAGTCTTGTAGTTGCGAGCGTACCACACCTTGTAAATTCCATTGTCGAGGCAGACGATCCCGTCTGATGGCATGGCACGGCGCGTGTCCGCCACGAATCGCTGAGGCACGACCGGAAAACGCGGATCGTCGTCTTTGTCCGTCAAGTGGCTCTCGACGTCGTCCTTCACCCGCTTGAAGTAGTCCTGGTCCCAAGACGCGCTTCCGTCGCCGATCGCTTCCGTCATGGCTGAGATTGAAGTGGCGATGTCGCCGACGACTTCTACCTGAGGGAAATAGACGTTGTCCACTTGAGCGGATATGAAGTTGACGTGGATAACTTGTTTGCCGCCTGGCTCCATAAAGAACGGAGGTTTCTCTACGACATCGTGCCCGACGTTGATAATCAAATCCGCCCGGTCGATGGCGCAGTGGACATAGTCCTTAGCGGAGAGTGCTGCAGTTCCGAGAAAGCGCTCGTGACGCTCGTCCACGACGCCGAGCCCCATCTGCGTACCGAAAAAGTACATACCGGTTTGGTCGACGAATTCCTCGAGCGCTTGCTGCGTCCGTTTTCGATTCGCCCCCGCCCCGATGAGCAGCAAAGGTCGCTTCGCTTTCTTTATCAAATCCACGGCTTGTTCGACGCTCTGCGAATCGGAAAAGGGAATACGGGCGCTGCTAGGTTCGAAAACGCCGTGCTCCGCGTCTTCGCTGGCAATGTCCTCGGGCAATTCGAGGTAGACCGCGCCCGGGCGTTCCTCTCGGCCTAAACGAAACGCTTCCCGCACGAGGCTCGGGATGTTGTTCCCGTTTACGATCTGGCGCGACATCTTGGTAAGCGGCTTCATCAAGCCCACGACGTCGACGATTTGAAATTGCCCTTGTTTGCTCGCCTTGATCGGCTTCTGCCCGGCGATCATGAGCATGGGCATCGCCCCAAGCTGGGCGTACGCTGCAGCGGTGACGAAGTTGGTCGCTCCCGGTCCAAGGGTTGACAAGCAGACGCCCATCTTTCCCGTCAACCGGCCGTAAGTCGCGGCCATAAAGCCAGCCGCTTGTTCGTGGCGGGTGAGAACCAGTTTGATCTGGGTCGAGTCCTTGAGGGAGTTGAGAAAATCGAGATTTTCTTCGCCCGGAATTCCGAATATATATTCTACGCCCTCGTTTTCGAGGGATTTAACGAGAAGGTCTGAGGCTTTCATATAATGAGGTTAAGAGAGAGACGAACGACCCGGGGATTTGATCGCCACCCTTTTGCGATTATTGGTTGCGCGAGCATAAGCGCAACTTGAATCGATCAAGAAGCTGTATCGACGCAATCCTTACGTCTCGATCTAGCGGAACGAGCCGATGGCCTGAGTCCAAGAGTCGTGCAGCGAATCGGGATCCTCCTGCCAGACGCGATCGTACATGCCCAAAAGCGCTTCTGGGCTGTTCAAGAGTTGTTTGCGATCGTCGGGGCTCAACTCACTGGCGCCGCGTTTCAAGGCTCGGTTCGCCAAGTCGCCCGGCAGAGGGGCGGACGCCCCGCCCTTTCGGGCCATGGCGACTCGCACTGCATTAACATAGGGATCCACGATTGCCCGTTCAAAGTCGGTAAGCGTTTCGGAAAACTCTCCCATGCGTTCGAGTTCTCTCATGCCATCGAGCATCGATTGCAGCACGGCGGGCCGCGAACGTTCTTCGGGCGACAGAAGCAAGCCCACCGTTCGCAGCCAATTTCCTACCGATGGCTTGCTCAGGATCCAGGAGACAAATGGTGCGCTGGCAAGGCCGAGCCAGATGGGAAGCATCCAAAGGCCGTACGCAGGGGAAATGGCGTGACTCAGATAGCAAGTCGCCACGCCCGCCAACATGTGAAATTTGTGGGCTCGGAATGCGTCTACAAAATGGACGCCGTTGCCGGAGTCGCGTTTTTGGGCAGTCCAGGTCACTCCCTTGCCGAGCATCGTCGCCACGACGAAACCGCTGTGGTAGAGCATGAACACGGGGGCGACGATGGCAGACAGGAACGTCTCTAGTAGAACGCTTCCTAATACGGCGCACCTGCCCCCGAAGGACTGGGCGCGTCGGGGCGTCACCCAGCCATCGACGAGTCCGAGAATTTTAGGGAGAAAGAGAATGCCGAAAGTGATTCCTGCTATCAGCACCGCGTGCTGGGCGATGCCCAGTTCCCAAATATTCGCGAACCCCGACTCGGGCAAAAGGGTCAATCCGCTTCGCTCCCGGTTGTAGGCGAGAATGCCGCCGAGGGCCAAAAACAAGAGCCAGAACAAGGAGCCGGCGTAGCCCATTATTCCATTGGCGAGGTGGATTCGGCTCGCTGGCATGAGTCCCCGCGAGAAGAGCAGCCAGACATGTTGCAGGTTTCCTTGGCACCAGCGGCGGTCGCGCTTGGCGTGCTCAATCATGTCTTGCGGCCCTTCCTCGTAGGTCCCTTCGTACTCCCCCGCTAGCCACACTTCGTAGCCGGCTCGGCGCATCAACGCCGCCTCTACGAAATCATGACTCAGGATCTTGCCGCCAAACGGCTCGCGTCCCGGCAAGTCGGGAAGCGCGCAGTGGTCCATAAAGGGACCCATCCGGATAATGGCGTTGTGGCCCCAGTAGTTGGCGTCCCCCTGCTGCCAGCTGTTGAGGCCCGCCATGAACACGGGCCCGTAGAAGCGGTTCGAGAATTGTTGCAACCTTCCCCAGAAAGAATCCCCGAACACCACTCGCGGGGCGGTCTGGCATATCCCCACGTCTGGATTTCGCTCCATGATCCGAACCAGGTTCACCAAAGTCTCGCCGCTTACGACCGAGTCGGCGTCCAGAGTGATCATGTAGCGATAGCGGCGACCCCAGTCCTGGCAAAATTCGAGCAGGTTGCCGGCTTTTTTGTCTGTATTCGTTTTTCGGCGACGGTAGTGAATTCGCCCAAAGGCCTTGAGCTTGCGGCAGAGCAGGGACCAGAGGTACTCCTCCCTCACCCACTTCTCTCCGTCCGTGGAGTCGCTGAGGACGAAGAAGTCGAACGACTCGAGCCGTCCGGTTTTCTCCAGCGAAAGATACATCGCCCGCAATCCCGCCATCACCCGCACAGTGTCTTCGTTGTAGACGGGCATGGCGATGGCGACCGGTGGCAGCGGCGAACCGTCGTCCGGCAGGTCTTCAATCGAACCTTCGATTCGTCCGGACCGCCGATCGATTCGCCGCAGGGCGAAGCCGACAATGGCGTGGGTCGCCCCCCAGGCGACATTGCCCATGAGTAGGACGAACAGTCCGAGCAAGATTCCCTTGGGGACGGAAAACCCGAGCCGCCAGAGAAAATCCGCGAACAGGACCGACGGCACGCTCGTCAGGATCAAAGCGAGCGAGAAGAATACCAGCCGCTTTGTCGAAACCATCGTTCTGTATCGACTCGCCATCGTTCGAATTCCCAATCAGCGCGTGAGGAAGAAGACGCAGCCTAGCACTGCCAAGTACAGTCCCCAGACAAAGGCCGTTCCGATGTAGGGCCAGCGGTCGATCGCCTTCCAGGTGCCGTCAGCCAGAGCGGATACGGGACCCAGTCGAATCGGGCGCGGCGTCATGCTCGATCGTTCGAATTCGGGCGACGTATCCAGATAAGCGCTGCGCACTTCGTCGAGAAACTCAGCCGGCCACGGGCCCGGGTGCATGAATTCGTTTTGCCAGTTTCCGGGCAGGTTCGACAAGAACAAGGCGAGGCGACCATGGGCCCCCACGTCTTTCGACTCGAGACCGGCCGCGTTGAGCACCGCGTGGAACCATTCGTTCAACTCCTTGCGCGCCTCTTGCATGGCGATTACGGATGGAGACAGCGGCGCCCCGTCTTCGAGTCGCTCGGAGGCTCGGGCCAGAATCTTGGCGATCAACTGGCTCAAGAGCAGCTTGTTCTCGATGCGGAGCGATAGAAAGTACAGCTCCACCCGTTCGTAGGCTTCAGACCAGTCTACGAAACGTTTCGAACGCGGAGCGGCGAAGGTCAAGGCGTCCATTGGTAAGTCCAGGTTTCCGATCGGGCATCGCCGTCGAATTGCAAGGCGCAGCGCAGTTCGACCGGGCGCGTCTCGCCAGGTTTGGGAGCGACGTTGAGCGTCGCCCGCCAGGTGTCGTTGTGCGGGTTTTTCTCCACCGTGTGGAAGGTAAGCGTCGCGTTGTCGGAAACTTCGATCAACGCTTCCGGCTGCGCGTCCCAGTAGTCCAGGATGTTCTTCCGGCCAAACTCGACCACAAACACTTGGATTCCCTCTTCCGCTAGATGATCGCCGATTCGAGTCGACACGGGCATCGGGACTGCGTGGCTGGACAAAGTTGGCTGCTTGGTCCAGTGCAGCATGTATTCAATATCTAAGGACTCTCCTGTTTTTGGCTTTCGATCCGACTCCCAAAACGCGACGATGTTGTCGTCGAATTCCCGATTCGCCGGCAGTTCCACGAGCCGCACATGGCCGCTCCCCCAGTCCCCGATTGGCTCTACCCAGACCGATGGGCGATCCTGGTAGTTGGCGTTCAGGTCTTGGTAGTTGGCGAAGGCGCGGTCGCGTTGAAAGAGGCCGAATCCCGAAAGGGTTTCCGCGTGAAAGTACGAAAGCCGCGTTTTTCGACGCGTGTCGAGCGGCCGCCACAGTCGCTCCCGACTGTTTTCCACCAGGAGACCGTCCGAGTCGTGGCACTCAGGGCGATAGTCGCCGCTGTCGAGTACGCTGTTCTCCCCGTGCCAGAACATACTGGTGAGCGGGGCGATCCCCAGGCTGATCACTTCTTGTCGAAAAAAGAGGCGCGCGGTGACCGCGACGCGAGTCGTTTCCCCTGGCGTGATCACGAATTGGTAGGCCCCCGCCACGCTCGGGGACTCCAGGAGCGCGTAGAGTCTGAACTGGCTGGAGTTCCCTTTCGGCTTCCCCAGCCAAAATTCAGTGAAACGGGGAAATTCTTCCGGCTCCGACAAACCGCAGTTGACCGCGAGCCCGCGAGCCGAAATCCCGTAGTGCATCCCCTCGCCCAGCGCTCGAAAATAGGACGCCCCTAAAAACGATATCGCCTCGTCGTAAGGCACGACATTGTTGTTCAAGGGATGCAGGAGCTTGAAGCCGGCGTAGTCCAAGTTTGAAGAAAACGACTTCTTGAAGTTCAGGTTTCTCAGGTCGAAGAACTTCGGCACGTAGGGGATACGCTGCGTGTGCGTCTCCGTGAATTCGTTGAACACGACCGGCTCGTTGTACAGGTAGCCGAGGTGGTAGAACTGCGCCTGGAACGGCATCCCCTCCCGCATCCAGAACGTCTCCTCGGGCACGATTCGGATTTTGCGGTAGTCGTCGAACGTCATCGAACGCAGCTCGTCCGGCGTGTTCTTGTTCGAGATCTTGTACTTTTTCTGGGCCAGGCGTTCCGCCTTCTTCACCACGTAGTCGAAATCGACCTCGAGTCGTTGAACGCCGCTGGCGAGCGGAACCGTTGCAAACGAGATCAGCGCCAGAGCGCATGCGCGAATCCGCTTTGAAGTTTGTCGCATTCAGATTTCAGGTTGGAGGAAGTCGGACAGGTGTACGTGTTCAGGAAATCCGTTTGGTACGGACATTCATCGGTGTCAACGGTTACCCGCTGCGCTCATCAACCGCGAGAGGGAGAAATAGAGGATCATCGTAGGAAGAAGATAAGTAGTGGATACTAGGACCCTGAGTTGGGAGACCGGTTCGGAATTCCATGAATTTTTGCTTGCCGCGATTCAAACAGTCGTTTTAAACGACCGTTCGATAATCGAGGGGGGATGAACGAGACGCAAATAAAGATCGTGGAAGCGGCGGAAATCGAGTTCGCCGAGATGGGCTACGGAGGCGCCTCGATTCGCGAGATTACCAAGCGGGCGGGCGTCAACATCGCCGCGATCAACTATCATTTTGGCAACAAGGAGCGTTTGTTTCGCGAGATGGTCCGCTACCGGATCGAGCCAATCAACCGGCTTCGGATCGACTTGCTGGAGACGGCCCAGGCCGAAGCGAACGGGAAGCCTCTCCCCTTGCGCCAGGTCGTCGACTTTATCGTGCGCCCGTTGCTTACGAAATTGATCAACGAAAGCTGCGCGGATTTTCGTTTCATGCGAGCCATGGGCAAAGGCATGGCGGAAGAGCGCGACTTCATGAAGGACCTGCATCAGGACGTTCTCAAGGAAATCATCGGCAAGTTCACGCAGGCAATTTCCGATTCTCTCGGCGATCCGGGATTTGAGAAAACCGCCTACGGCATGCACTTCGTATCCTGCGCCATGCTGGGGGCGATGATGCAGCACACCCGTCTCCAGTTTATATCCGCAGGGCAAATCGACTTGAACGATATCGAGGGGCTCGTCGACCACCTAGTGGCCTTTATCGCCGCCGGACTGGAAGGCGTCTGCGAAGTGAATTCAAAAAAGTAATACAATGGGAGATCGAAGCAAACATTCAATTCTGCTCCTGGCTGGACTCGTTCTCGTTTCGAGTTGCGCGACTCGTCCCGTGACGACGCAAACCGTCACTCGCCCGCAGTCGGACGAGACATTCGAAGTGGATGCGGCCGCAGCGCCAGAAGCGGCGCGCTGGGCGTCTCGTTTCGGGGACCCAACGCTCGACGCATTGATCGCGGAGGCGCTTGAGGCGAACATCGGGCTCGACGCGGCGGAGGCCAACGTGCGAGCGGCGGAAGCGGCCGCTCGGATTTCCGGCGCCCTCAAATACCCGGGACTCAACTTGGGTCTGGCTTCGAACCGTCAGCAGAGTCGGCTCTCGTTTCTGAATTTCCAGAAGATCGAAACGGAATCCCACAGTCTGTCGCTCGGGGCGCAGTGGGAAGTGGACGTCTGGGGTCGATTGAGTCGCAGCCACGCCGCCGGACTTGCCGGTTTCGAAGCGGCTCAAGCGGATGTAGACGCGCTCAAGCTTTCGATCGCCGGACAAGTCGCCCGAGCTTGGTTCAATCTCCTGGAGTCGGACCAGCAATGGCGCTTGGCCCGAGATTCCGCCGCATCGCTCGACCAGAAAGTCGAGTCATTGGAGAAGCGATACGACCGAGGTCTGGCCACGAATTTAGAGATGCGCTTGACCAAGGCTCAAGCCGCTTCCAGTCGAGCGGTTGCTCAGCAACGTATGACCCAGTTGAATACGGCGAAACGAGCGTTGGAGGTACTGCTTGGCCGCTACCCTTCCGGCGCCCAGAAAAGCGGGCAAGCCCTCCCGGAAATCGACGCTCCGATTCCCGCCGGCCTCTCGTCGGAACTGGTCGCCCGTCGGCCCGATCTTTTCGCGGCGGAACGTCGATTGGCGGCAGCGTTCGCCCAGTCCCAAAGCGCCTCCCGCAATTGGTTGCCTCGGCTCGTCCTCACAGGCAGCACGGGAACGACGAGCAGCGAACTCACGGATCTGCTCGACACGGATTTTTCGGTTTGGACCATAGCCGGTGACCTCTCCGCCAATCTCTTCGCAGCTGGCCGTCTCGAGGCCGAGCGCGACCAAGCCCAAGCGCAGGCGGACGTCCAGCTCGCCCAGTATCGATCCGCCATTCTGACTGCATTCCAAGAGGTCGAAAACGCCCTTTCCAGCGAATCCGATCTTGCCCAGCTCAGCGTGGACACGGCGATCGCTGCGGAGGAAAACCAGAAAGCGGAAGACCTCGCATGGGAACAGTACCAGCGCGGGTTGATCGATATCACCACCCTCCTCGACGCCCAGCGACGGGCGGACGAAAGCGCCAGTCAATTAGCGTCCGTCCAGAACCAGAGACTACAAAACCGAATCAATCTCCACTTGGCCCTCGGCGGTGACTTCGAGTGAGCCATTGAACGCCTAATTTCGATTCCAAATTACATTCGCTATGTCTGAAAAAAAAGACTCAACCCTCATTTGGCTGATAAAGTACGTTGCTCCGTTCTTAGTCGTTTTCGCGGCGTTCTGCGGCATCGTAGTCGGGATAATTTTCAAGCCGGCGCCGGAGGTTAAGGAAACTCCCCAAATCCTCCCGGCGGTGGAAGTATTCGTCGCTCGCTCCGAACCGATCGTGCTGGAAGCCAAGAGCCAGGGCGTGGTGCAAGCGCGGACGGAAACGCTTCTCGTCGCCGAAGTGTCCGGTCGAATTCAAGGGATCTCCAATTCCTTTTTCGCGGGCGGCTACTTCCGGAAAGGCGACCCGCTGGTCGAAATCGACTCGGTGGACTACAAGGCGAATTTGGCGGTTGCTAAAAGTCGTCTCGCCGAAGCGAACCTCGCCTATCAGCAAGAGAAGGCGTTAGCGGAGCAAGCGAAAGAGGACTGGGACTCGCTTAACCGAGGTCAAGCGTCTGACTTGACCTTGCGGAAGCCCCAGCTCGAGCGGGCCGAAGCCTTGCTGGAATCCGCTCGCGCCGGTGTAGAAATCGCCGAGAGGGATTTGGAGCGTACGCAGGTTAGAGCGCCGTACGACGGGAGGATACGTGAAAAGTTCGTGGACGTCGGGCAAATGCTCACCGCCCGTCAGAGCCAATTGGCCCGTATCTATTCAACCGATACCGCTGAGGTACGGCTTCCCATCGCCTTGAGCGACATCGAGTATCTCGAGCTTCCAGAAACCTATAGCAACCAGGTCGGTCGCGCCGCGAAGCCGAAAGTCACCGTTTCCGCCGAATACGGCGGCGAACGGTACTCATGGGAAGGTGTGATCGACCGGACCGAAGGAGCCATCGACCCGCGCACGCGGCTCGCCTACGTCGTCGCTCAAATCGAAAATCCCTACGAAGCGGACAAGCGGAGTCAGCGACCGCCGCTTAAGGTAGGCCTTTTCGTTGAAGCGTCGATCGAGGGAAAACGAATTGAAGACGCGATGCGCATCCCGCGCAAGGCGCTGCAGGAAGACGACACGGTGTACGTCGTTACTTCTGAAAACCGACTGGAGTTCAAACCCGTGGATATCTACAAGACGGATACGGAGTGGGCGATTATCACTGGCGGGCTCTCGGAAGGCGACCGGATTTGCGTCACTCCGCTCGAGTACGCGGTGATGGGAATGAGCGTCGAGTTGGACACGAAAACCGCAGCGCCGTCCGTTGAAGACGAAGGGATTGAGAAATGATTGCCTGGTTTACCAGAAACGGGGTCGCTGCCAACCTCGTGATGATGCTTCTCGTCGTCGGCGGCGTCGCTTCGTACTTCACGGTTAAGCGCGAGCTCTTCCCTCAGTTTTCCCTCGATCTGGTCACGGTGCGCGTGCCCTACCTCGGCGCGTCGCCGGAGGAAGTCGAGGAGTCCGTGGTCATTCGAATCGAAGAAGCGATCCAAGGCGTCGATGGAATCAAGGAAATCAGCTCCGTTGCCCAGGAAGGCTACGGATCCGTGACCGTGACCGTCGACAAGGGATACGACATCGCCAAGGTGAAGGACCAGGTGCAAACGCGCGTGGATGCGATCACTACCTTCCCGGTCGACACCGAACGCCCGATCGTCGATGAGCCGCTCATTCCGAAAGAGGTGATTCGCATCTCGGTTTTCGGTGACGCAAGCGAGAAGGAGATTAAGAAGATCGCGGAGCGCGTGCGGGACGAGCTTGCGGAGCTCGACGGCATTAGCCAAGCCGAGGTGCAAGGCGTTCGCGACTACGAAATTTCGATCGAGGTATCGGAGTATACACTACGCAACTACAATTTGACATTCGACCAGGTGGTCCAAGCCGTTCGCGGCAGTTCGATCGACCTCCCGGGAGGACTCATCAAAGCGGAAGGCGGTGAAATCTCGCTGCGAACCAAAGAGCAGGCGTACGTGGGAACCGATTTCAAAGAGATCATCCTCGCCACCAATCCCGACGGAGGAAAGCTCACGCTCGGCGACGTCGCCACTATAAGGGATGGGTTCGCCGATCAGGATATCATTACCAAGTTCAACGGCAAACCCGCCGCCATTGTTCTCGTAAAGGAAGTTGGCGACGAGAACCCGCTCGAGATCTCGGAAAAAGTCTACGCATACGTGGACGATGCCCTCGGTTCTTGGATACCGAGCGGGGTCGAGTTGGAGGCCTGGAGCGATTCTTCGTTCTATCTGCAAGGGCGTATCGACATGCTCATCGAGAACGGGCTTCTCGGGTTCGCCCTGGTATTGATTTCGCTCGCCATTTTCCTGCGTCCGACGCTGGCGTTTTTCGTAGCCATCGGCATCCCTGTCAGCTTTCTGGCAACGCTGGCGGTGTCCCCGTTTCTCGGGATCACCGTCAATTTGCTGTCACTCTTCGCGTTTATTCTCGTGCTCGGCATCGTTGTTGACGACGCCATCGTAGTTGGCGAAAGCGTGTTTACCGAGTTTCAAAAAGGCGGTCCAGGCGTGGAGAGCGCTATTCGCGGAGCCCATCTCGTATCCATGCCGGTGACCTTCGCGGTCATCACCACCGCCGTCGCCTTCGTTCCCGTGTTTTTTCTCCCCGGCATGATCGGGAAGTTCATGTACACGGTCCCGATTGTCGTCGTGCCCACGCTACTGTTCTCGCTCGTCCAAAGCAAGCTGGTCCTCCCCTACCACTTGTCGCTTTGCCACGTAGGCGACAAAGGCGGACGCGAGCGTCTCAACCCGCTATCGCGTTTGCAACGACGGTTTTCCGACGGCTTGGAGCGGTTTATTAAAAACGTCTACCTGCCGACCTTGAAACGAGCCTTGGAGTTTCGCTGGCTGACGTTGTCGCTCTTTATCGCGTCACTCGCTCTATCCATCGCGCTGGTCGTATCCGGATTCATTCGATTCGTCTTCTTCCCGAACGTTCCTTCGGACTACATCTTTCTCGAACTGAAAATGGCGGAGGGAACGCCGATCGTCGAAACCCGCAAAGCGATGGAGCGAATCGACCAAGCGATCGACGATATTTCCGAGGAGCAAGTGGGATTGGGGAACATCGACCCGGTTAAGCACAAAGCAGTGTTTATTGGATACAGCGTGGTCGCGGGCGGCCCTGGCCCAGCTGCTTTTAGTTCGGGGGGCAATGTCGGCTCGATCATTCTCGAATTGTCCAAGGCGGAATTGCGCGACTCGAACGCTGACGAGATCGCTCGAATCTGGCGCGAGCGTGTCGGCGAGATCCCCGGGGCGCGCAAATTGAACTTTCTTTCCAACGCCTCCGGGCCAGTCGGCCTGCCAGTGGACATTCGCCTGACCGGGCGCGATTTCCAGGATTTGAAAGCGGCGTCGCTAGAGATTCAGGAGGAGCTTAAAAAATTCGAAGGACTCCTGGACGTGCGCGACACCTACGCGGAAGGAAAGCGTGAGCTCAAGGTCACCTTGAAGGACAATGCCCGCCCGCTTGGCCTGTCCGCCGCCGATCTTGGGCGGCAGATTCGCTACGCGTTTTACGGAGCCGAGGCCCAGCGCGTGCAGCGTGACAAGGAAGATGTTCGCGTAATGGTGCGGTATCCAAAAGACGAGCGCGAATCGCTCGGCAATCTCGAATCCATGCGAATCGTCGCTCCGAATGGAGCCCGTATTCCGATTTCCGAAGTAGCGGAAATTGAATACGGTGTTGGATATCCGTCGATCTCCCGACTCGATCGGCAGCGAACCATCAACGTGCAAGCCGACGCGGACAAGACGGTTTCGAATTCCGACGAGGTCAGCAAAGCCCTCTATGGAAAGTACCCCGGAGATCCCGATTCGATTCTTGAGAAGACGCTCGCGAAGTATCCAGGCGTGTCGCCTATCAAGGGGGGCGAAGCGAAGGACATGGAAGAGTCGCAGCCGGCGATTCTGGGCGGTCTGCTGCTAGTGACGGTGATGATCTACACCTTGCTGGCCATTCCGTTCAAAAGTTACCTGCAACCGCTCATCGTCATTTCCGTTATCCCCTTTGGAGTCGGCGGAGCGATTTACGGCCACCTGTTCAATTTCCAGAATTTCGGGACGCCGCAGGATCTCAGTCTTTTGTCGTTGCTGGGCATCATCGCCATGTCCGGAGTCGTGGTGAACGACTCGCTCGTTCTCGTCGAACGGATCAATCGCTTGCGGAGCGAGGGCATGTCCTTGTTCGAAGCGGTCCATACGGGAGGCAGCCAGCGATTCCGAGCGATCATCCTTACGTCCGTAACCACCTTCGTCGGACTTGCGCCGATTCTGATGGAAAAGAGCCTGCAAGCGCAGTTCTTGATCCCCATGGCGACTTCGCTCGCGTTTGGAGTGTTGTTCGCGACATTTAACACTCTGCTGCTGGTTCCGTGCGCCTATCTCATCTTGGAGGATCTCAAAGCAGTATTCACTTGGTGGTTACGTGGAATTCGGCGAAAGCCCGTTCCGCTAAAGGAGATCATTGCCGAGCGATAGAATAAGTCCAAAAGCTCATACTCTTAATCATACTCCTAATCCTAATCATTCACAACACCTCCCGTTTTTGATTAAGATTAGGATTAGGAGTATGATTAAGAGGTAGACTCCCCTACAAGAGCCGTCGATTCAGTCCGAAGCTCTGGCCTGAAGGGCCGTATTTGTGCTGGGTGGCGAGGAAGAGCGCCATGGGCACGACGTCCTCCGAACGTTTGATCCACTCGTTCTCCCAGTCGCCGTCTTTCTGCAAGTAGGGCTCGAAGGGTTCTCCTTCCGGGATCTTCGAGCGTACCGGCCCGGGGATCATTTCGTTTACGGTGATCCCGTATTCGGCGAATTCGATAGAGAGCGACTGCGTCAGCATCCAAAGCGCCGCTTTGGCCGCGCTGTAGGCGGAACTGCTCTTGTCAGGCCGCCGGCCGAGTCCCGAGCCCATGGTGAGGATTTGGCCGTTCGGGCTCTTTTTCAGCAATGGGAGAGCCGCTTTCGCGACATGGAACGCGGTATACAGATTGATTTCGATAGTCTTGATCCAAGCGTCCGAATCGACCACCGCGATCGGTTCGCGTCCGCCTGCTCCGCCGCCGGCGTTGAGAAATACCAAGTCCAAGGCGCCGAACTCCGACGCGACGCGCTCGATCAGCCGCTCCGCTTCCGACTTGAGCGTGAGATCGGCCGCGACCCCGATGGCCCGTCCGCCCGCGTCTTTGATCTGGGCGACTGTGGTTTCCACTTCCGACTCCGTTCGCGAGCACACGACGACTGAGGCGCCTTCGCGGGCGTACGCGGCGGAGATCGCCCGACCGAGTCCGCGACCGCCTCCGGTCACCAACGCCACCCGATTTTCAAGCAGTTTTTCCGACATGAGTAATTGCTAACAATCTGTCCCTGGCACTCAAGCTTCTTGGGGAAACGCGTCCTGCGAGGTGTGAAACAGTTCCATCTTTTTGAACCCCAAATAGATAATTGAGTCTTGTACCCGGCCATGCCGCCTCGTTTGTTGGGTGTTGTCTCCTCGGCGCGGACCCTGAGCGCTGATCCTCACCCATGACCCAAAAGAAACAACCGAACGTCATCGTATTTTTTACGGACCAACAGCGCTGGGATACTTGTGGAGTTCACGGCAACCCGCTCGACCTCACGCCCAATTTCGATCGCTTGGCCAATCGCGGCACGCATATCGACGCGTCCATCACTTGCCAGCCGGTGTGCGGCCCGGCCCGCTCGTGTTTGCAAACGGGATTGTACGCTACGCAAACAGGATCGTGGAGAAACGACATCCCGCTCGACAAATCTCTCCGGACCATTGCCCAGATCTACTCCGAATCGGGCTACAATACTGGATACATCGGCAAGTGGCATCTCGGTTCGCGACGCGACTACGTGCCGGTCGAAGAGCGCGGCGGCTACGACTATTGGCTCGCCACCAATATTCTCGAATTTTGTTCTGACGCCTACGACTGCAATCTGTGGAACAACGACAACGAGAAGGTCCACCTGCCCGGCTATCGCGTCGACGCGATGACGGACGCGGTCATTCGCTACATCGACGACGCCCACAAGCAGGACAAGCCTTTCTTCCTCTTCACTTCCTATCTTGAACCACACCATCAAAACCACGTGGACGACTACCCGCCCCCGGATGGATATCGCGAGCGCTACACCGGCAAATGGGTGCCGCCGGACCTGCAGCAGCTTGGCGGCACGACCGGACAGCATCTCGGCGGCTATCTCGGCATGATCAAGCGACTCGACGAATCGCTTGGCCGTGTAGTCGACGCGCTCAAGTCGCTTAAGATCGACGACGAGACGATCATTCTCTACACGTCGGATCACGGCTGCCATTTCAAGACTCGAAATTCTGAATACAAGCGCTCCTGCCACGAAGCCTCCGTGCGCGTGCCCACCGCGTTTTGCGGTCCGGGATTCGATGGCGGTGGACGACGCAAGGAAGTGACGAGTCTGGTAGATCTTGTTCCCACCCTCCTCGATTCGTGCGGAATCGAACCGCCGAGCGAGATGCAAGGACGCTCTTTGATGCCCATCTTGCGTGGACAGGAGAGCGAGTGGAAACAGGAGGCCTTTATTCAGATCAGCGAGTCGCAAGTCGGCCGCTGCATTCGAACGAGTCGCTGGAAGTACAGCGTCGAGGCGCCCGACCGCGACGGGGAAACCGAATCCGATTCGGACCGGTACGAGGAAGCGTTTTTATACGATCTGAAGACGGACCCTTACGAACTGCAAAATCTGATCGGGTTCGGGTCGCACCGTCCGGTCGCTGCCCATCTCAAGGCGAAGTTGCTCGATGCAATTGAAAAGGCCGGCGAAACGCGTCCGGAAATCGCCGACCACCCCGTCACGATGCCCGAATCTCAGCGGGAAGTGCTTCCCGAAGAGATTCTCGAGTAGACAGAACTCCCTCTCCCCCGTCCGGTCGCTCAGGCGACAAACCAAGGCAGGAACACGAGCGCCACCACGGTCATCAGCTTGATCAGAATATTGATCGAAGGGCCCGAGGTGTCTTTGAAGGGGTCGCCAACGGTGTCTCCGACCACGGACGCCTTGTGCGCCTCCGAACCCTTGCCGCCTTCGTGCCCTTCCTCGATATACTTTTTGGCGTTGTCCCAAACGCCTCCCGCGTTGGCCATAAAGATGGCGAGCATCACGCCTGACACGAGAGCTCCGGCGAGCAATCCTCCGAGCATTTCAGCTCCGAATGCTTTGCCGACGAGAATGGGGATGGCGATCGCCAGCAGTCCGGGAGCGATCATTTGTTTGAGCGATCCAGTAGTTGAAATTTGGACACATCGTGCCGGGTCGGGTTTGCTGCGACCTTCGAGGATTCCCGGGATTTCGCGAAACTGCCGTCGTATTTCCTCGACCATCCGATTAGCCGCCTTGCCCACCGCGCGCATGGTCAAAGCGCTGAAGAGAAAAGGAAGCAAACCGCCGAGCAGCAAGCCAATCATCACGTCGGAATTGTTGATGTCCAATGGGAGCGACCCCGTTCCCGGAACAGCTTTTTCACAAAAGGCGTTGAACAAGGCCAGCGCGGTCAAAGCGGCCGATCCGATGGCGAATCCTTTGCCCACTGCTGCGGTCGTGTTGCCAACGGCGTCCAAGGCGTCGGTCCGCTCGCGCACTTCCTCGGGCAGCCCGGCCATTTCCGCCATGCCACCCGCGTTGTCGGCGACCGGTCCATACGCGTCGACGCCCAGAGAAATCCCCAATGTAGACAGCATACCGACCGCGGAAATCGCTACGCCGTAAACGCCGGCTTGGGCGAACGCGAAATAGATCGCCCCGCATATCAACGCGACCGGAAGCGCAACGGATTCCATCCCGGTCGCCAAGCCATGAATGATGTTAGTGGCGGATCCCGTTTTTGATTGAGCGGCGATGAACTGGGCCGGCTTGGCTTCTTTCGCCGTATAGTACTCCGTCACTTTGCCGATTGCCACACCCGCCACGAGTCCGGAGATGACCGCCCAAAATACGTTCATTCCGCCGATAGCCTGGCCATTGAGCGACAGTCCTTCAAAATCGAATACCCAGGTGACCAAGGCGAACGAGGCGCCGATTACGACCACCGACGCGGCGACCAGGCCCCGGAAAAGCGCGGAATGCAGTCCGTGGGTGTCTTTTGCCGAAACGAACCCGCTGCCGATCGCCGATGCGATAATTCCGCAAGTCGCCACAGCGAGCGGGAGCAAGATCAGGGTGGAAACATTCGCTTGTCCGGCGAAGAGCGCCGCTCCGAGCGTCATCGCGGCGATGATGGATCCCACATACGATTCGAACAGGTCCGCTCCCATGCCCGCGACATCGCCCACGTTGTCGCCGACGTTGTCCGCGATTGTGCCGGGATTGCGTGGATCGTCCTCGGGAATCCCCGCTTCCACTTTGCCTACCAGATCCGATCCGACGTCGGCCGCTTTGGTGAAAATCCCGCCGCCGACACGGGCGAAGAGCGCGATCGACGACGCTCCGAAGCTAAAGCCCAAAACGTGTTCGAGCGCGCGTTCGTTCAAGGCGCCGCTATCCGCGTACATCACTGCCAGCAGAGCGATTCCAAGAAGGCCGAGCCCGACGACGCAGAAACCCATCACCAATCCGGAATTAAAGGAGACTTTCAAGGCGCTGTGCACGTTGGTCGTTGCCGCGTGAGTGGTGCGCACCGCCGCCCGCGTCGCCGTGTGCATGCCGAAAAACCCTGCCAAACCCGATGCCAAGGCGCCGCATAGGAATGCGATTGCCGTCTTGGGCCCGAGACCCGCCGACGCGGGCGCCAGGGCGATGGCTGTGAACACACAGGCCACGAACACCGCGAGCCAGGTATATTCCGCTTTGAGGAACGCGAAGGCCCCGTCCTGAATCATCTTGGCGATTCCCTTCATCTCGTCGCTGCCTTCGCCTTGCTTCATAATCGATAGATACTTGACGAGAGCAAACGCCAACGCGGCTAAGGCTGCGATGGCGGGAATATACAAACTTACATTACTCATATAGGTTATTTCGGGTTTATAGTTGGAGTCGGTCAACGCGGGTTGACCAATACCGTAAGGCGCAGAAGCGTTTTCGCCGTCCGTCACGAGCCGCCAAACAGAAGGCTGGCATTGAACGCGACATTGCGTAGCTGGATGTATCTACAAGTCTAATACTGGATTTCAGCATCGTGTATTTACACGACCGCGAATTGCGGCCACTGCAAAGAATAGGACGAGACGCGGCGCGATGTCAAGCGAACGGACGCGTCGGGCTACCTTCGCTTGTTCCAGTAGATGACGAGGTTCTTGGTCCGCCGTCCCGAGGCGATCAAGTCGAGCGCCCCGTCTCCATCCAAGTCCGCGGACTTAATGTCTTCGCAGGCCATCGAGTTGTCGTCGATCGTGTGAGTGGACCAACGGTTCTCTCCAGATTTCTGATACAGTCGGATGCCGACCTTCCCGGACTTGTCCGGGTTTCTCCAGCCCGCAACGATTTGCGTTGCTCCCGTCCCTAGAAAATCGCCCACGACCAGCGCGTGTCCTTGATGCAGACGGTCGTCGAGGACAGTTCGTTGCCAGGAGTCCTCATTTAAAGAATAATGGACGACATTGTTCCCATGCATCGGCTCGATCGCCGTGAACTCGGTGATTCCCATCGCTCGATTGGCCTGGATCACTCTCATCTCCCCCGCGCTCCAATCGAGTCCGCCCAAGCTCCGCGTCGACCAACTTCCGTCCGGATTCTGAGCGCCGACGCGAAAGCCCTCGGTGCCTCCGATAAGGAGCGCGTCTCCGCTTTCCCGATCGCCCGGGAGCCGATCGAAGTTGTGGGTTCTCGTGAGGCGGTTTTCAATCAGCGAGCGTCGCCACTCGGAACGATACGGATCCGGCCCCGCATGGTACGCGTGGATGTTGGAGCCGTTTTCCCCGACTGGACCTCGCCCATGAAGCGGAACGACTACAATGGAATAGCCTGCGGGTCCGTGGGCCCACCCCATGCGGTGCGTGGTGGGTTCGTGCGGTAGCTTTACCGGGGCGATGCGGTCGAGTGATCCGACGAACCAAACGCCGCCGGAATCCGCTTCCGAAACCGTTTCGCCCGGATTCCAATTGGTGCCGACGGCGACTTCCACCTTGCCGTCGCCGTCGATATCGCGCACCGCGATACATACGTTGTCTCGTACTTTATCGGTATCCGGCTGTGGCGGGGCTTTCCAAAACAAGCGTTTTTCCCAAGTCGGGTTCTGGTACCAGTAGAAGGCACGCTTGTCCGCGACGAGAATATCGCTCGCGCCGTCGCCATCGACGTCCCCGATGGCCACTCCATAGCCGATTTCAATCTCCGCGTCGATCGTCTGCGCCTCGAACTCGGGCTCGTTTCCTCGAGCTGACTGCGCAAGCGCGCAGAGAAGCAACGCGAGTACCGGCAGGCGAATGAGATCGATGGGGGTAGTCAGTCGCATGGGAATGTGTATGCTGGCGCGGGCGCTTGTTCGGCGCAATTCAATTGCGCGGCGGGCTCAAACGCTAGCCGCTCATCGTAGGCATGTCCGGCAAATCGTATTCCGCGACCATGTACGGATAGTCGGGTTCGAATGTGGTCAACGGGCGAGCGGCGGAAACGCGCCCGATGGGACGGTTGTTGGCCCCTTCGATTCCTTCCGCGGCGTCGCCAATGTCCGCTCTCATTTTGGCCGCCAAGGCTTGGAGGGACGCCACGATCTCCGGCTGTGAGTCGTATTGGTTTTCGCCTTCCCCGACGTCCTCGCGGAGATTGTACAATGCTTGGATCGGCTCGCCCGCCTTGCGGAAATGGAGCTTCCAGTCGCCCGACCGGACCGCTTCCAGGTCGTTCTGCTTGTAGTAGAAGAAGGTGTCGTTGGGGGCGGCCGCGTTTTCGTCGGTCATGAGCGCGCTGATATCGTGTCCGTCAATGATTCGGTCGTCAGGGATCGGCGCGTTCGCGATCGCGGAGAAAGTCGGGAAAAAGTCCATGGCGCTCACGACCGCGTCCGATTCGGTGCCGGGGGCGACTCGCTTGGGCCATCGCATCAAGCAGGGAACGCGCTGCCCGCCCTCCCAGGTTTCCTGTTTTGTGCCGCGACAGGGATCGTTGCTGCCGCCCTCCCCTTGGGCCCGCGATCCGTTGTCGCTGGTGAATACGATCAACGTATTCTTGTCGATCCCCAGTTTTTCGAGATGCGCTAGCAACACCCCGACGCTCCAGTCGATGCAGGAAACCGCTCCGCCATAGGCGCCGTTGCGCGAGGTGTCCAGGAATTGCTTGGGAACGAACAGGGGCACGTGTACGTACATATGGGCCAGGTAGAGGAAGAACGGGCCATCGCGATGGGCGGATATATACTGCAGGGCTTCGTCGGTGTAGCGCTCGGTGATTCCACGCTGGTCCGGCTGCGCTTGGATCACGGTTTCATCACGCAAAATCGGGAGCGGCGGATTGTCGGGGCGATTCGACTGGCGCCCCATGTCGTTGCTGTAGGGGATTCCAAAATACGAGTCGAATCCATGGCGGGTGGGCAAAAACTCCGGCTGGTCGCCGCAATGCCACTTGCCGATGATCTTCGTGGCGTAGCCGGCGTCTTTGAGTTGCGAGGCGACGGTGCGTTCGCTGGCGTTCAATCCGATGTCGTCTCCCGGAAACAAAACCACCTCGCCGTGGAAACTTCCGAAACCGATGCGTGGCGGATAGCAGCCGGTCATCATGGCGCCGCGCGAGGGAGAGCAGACAGGAGACGCCATGTAGAAGTCGGTAAACCGTTTTCCTTCTTTGGCGAGGCGATCGATGTGAGGCGTGTCATTGCGCGAGGAGCCGTAGCATCCGAGATCTCCGTAGCCAAGGTCGTCGCAATTGATGAGGATGATGTTGGGGGGATTTTCCATGGTGGCGGGAGTCCACACAATGGAGCCAGCCGGGCCGCAATCAAGAATTCAAATGCGCGTTGAAAGAATCTTCGGAATAATCCTACTCCTACTCTTCTACTCATACTCTTAATCCTAATCTTAATCTTAATCAAAACAGAGCGGTATTTCGAAGACACTTTGGATTAAGAGTATGAGTTGGATTATGATTAAGATTAGGATCATGATTAGGAGAGGGATTTTGGAATCGAGCGATGAGGGTCGCTTAAGTGTTGCCCCGCCAGCGCGACGCCGGAAGATGCGCCCATGGGACCGCTGACAACAGGCGTCAAGATTCTGCTCATCGCAAACGTGATCTTCTTCGCGTTTACCGAACTCGTGTTCAATCCGCCGCCTCCGAATGAAAGTCCGATGTACGAGTGGTTCGGCCTTTTCTTTCCCGGGAACGACCTATTCCGACCCTGGCAGTTTGTCACCACGATGTTCATGCATGGAGGCATCGTCCACATCGCCTTCAATATGTTCGCCCTCGCGTCCTTCGGCAGCGTTTTGGAGTACCGCTGGGGATTGCGGCGTTTCGTGACCTTTTTCTTTCTCGCCGGCATCGGCGCGAGCGCGATCTACACGATCGAACACGTCATCGCCTACGGAAGCTACTACAACAAACTGATCGAGGCGGGGAGCACGCCCCACTCCATTCGCAACTTTCTCGAATTGGGCCCCAATGCGATTAATTTCGCCACGGGAAACCTGAGGGAACTCGCTCAAATCTACCACTCGTCCGCGGTCGGCGCGTCCGGGGCCGTTTACGGTATCCTTGTCGCTTTCGGCATTCTCTATCCGAATACCAAGCTGATTCTTATTTTCCTGCCGGTCCCAATTGCCGCCAAGTACTTCATCCCCGGGCTACTCGCTTTCGACTTGTTTTCCGGAGTGACTGGTTTCTCGATCTTCGGCGGCGGCATCGCCCACTTCGCCCACATCGGAGGCGCCCTCATCGGATTTCTCCTTATGATGTTCTGGAGAGGCATTAATCCCTCTATGGAAAAACCACCAACCATGGAAGGCTCGACTACTTAAGCTTGCAGTCTGGGCTCTAGGTAATTGCTATCAAGCCGTTACCAAATGAATCCAACTGCCACACGTTCGACGTATCGCCGGAAATTGTCTCGGTTTTCCCATTTGGGAACGGCTTTGGCGGTAATGCTTGTCTCGCTCTTGGCGACGCGCGCTCAGGACGATTCCTTAGCGGCGCTTTCGCTTGAGCAATTGGCGTCCGTTCCGACCGTTCTTTCCTCTAAAGATCCGATCCAACTGTTCGAGGCTCCGGTGGGTTCGTTCGTGTTCGATGAAAAAACGATCGAAACACTTCCGGTCGATTCAATCGCGGAAATGCTTCGCTACGCGCCGGGCGTCCACATCATTCGCCCGAGCAACGGTATTTGGGGAGTGGGAATTCGCGGGATCAACTCCCGCTTTTTCAATCGCGTCAAATTCAATGTAGACGAACAAAATGTCTACAGCTCCATCTTCGCGGGTCTCTTCGGGAATCAGCACGATCTCCTCCTCGACGATGTCGCTTCCGTCGAAGTGGTCTACGGACCCGCCGGCGACACCTGGGACAACAACGCGGTCAATGGAATGGTCAACGTCCTCATGAAGACCGCGTTCGAGACGGAGGGTAGTCTGATAAAGACGAGCGTGGGAACCGAGTCGCGCGGCGTTTCCTCGCGCATCGGATGGGCGGTCAACGACTCCACGTCCGCCCGGGCCTACCTCAAGGCGGGCGTCCGCGACCAGGGCGTCACGCGCTTCGACTACAGCAACCAGTGGGACACTGCCCGAGGTGGTTTCCGTATTGACACGCGACCGACTTCGAAAGACTTGATCAGCATCTCGGGCGAGGCATTTTATTCAAGTCTTGGATACGCCTATAACTTAGCCGACTTCGCAACTGGAGATCTCCGGTTCCAGTCCGACACCGAGTTGCTCCGAGGAGTGAGCGGACAGGCGAAGTGGACTCGGAACACAGCCAGTGGCGCTGCCTATTCCGCCCGAGGCTGGCTCACCTACTCCGATCTCGACGCGCCCTACGCCGCGTTTGGCATGGCCACCGGAGGCGTGGAAGCGCGGAGCCGCGTTCCGCTGAGCGAGGCCCAAACCTTGAGCCTGAACCTCGGGGCGGCCTACGATCAAGAGCATACCCGCTCGACGCCGACTGCGGATTGGACGCGGCGATTCCTCCACAACTTCGCCGGCTACGGCGGATTCCAGCTCGAGACGATTCTCGTCCCGGAACGGGCCACCGCGTCGTTCGGCGTCGATTTCCGGCACGAGGACAAGTCGAACATCGGCACTGCCTCCCCCAACGCTCGGATCATCTACCAGCTGAGCGAAAGCGATCGTGTGTGGGCCTCCTTTTCGCAGGCCAATCGGACTACGCCCGTGTCCCTGTCCGTTATCGAAAGCCTGCGCTCGGGAAGGGAGATCGTCCCGAGCCTGAATATCGCGACCCTAGTCGGGGACTTCGAGATCGATCGCAATCTCACCAACGCAATCTCCGACCAAGAGCTCGATAAAGAGACGCTCGACGCCTTTGAAGCGGGGTACCGGCGCACCTTCGCCGACGAGCGAGGCAGTTTGAATCTCAACGCGTACTACTACCGCTACGACGACATATTCGCTCGCATCGGACTCAGCACTCAGCCGGAGCTTTTCACGCCGACACCCTACCTCAACGTGCAAGGCTCCTACGACAACTTGCTCGCAGGGGAAGCCACCGGATTCGAGATCTTCTTCGACTGGCGGTTTTCCGATCGCGTCCAAATCGCGGCAACCGTTTCCCAGCTTTCCGACTCCTTCGACCCGCTCGTCGAGTCGAGCGACCCCTTCGCGCAAGATTCGATTCAGTTCTCGCTGGACGAGTTCGACTTCAGCACGCCCGACCAAATGGCGACACTCACTCTGTCGACCGATTTCACCGATCAGTGGAATATGAATACGGGCCTGCGCTACAGCGCCGGCTACGATTTCGCCAAAGGCCCGCAACCTTCCATTTTTCAATTGGACACTCGACTCACTTGGAAACCGAACGAAGGGATCGATCTTTCCTTGGTTGGACGCAATTTGCTCGATCCCAGCACTCAAGAGGCGCGGCTCAAGGACTTTTTCGGGCATTGGACCGAAACGAAACGAGAAATCTACTTGGAGGCGAAAGCCCGGTTTTAGCCGGGAGTCCTGTATGGTCAAGCCTCGTAGGTTCTTCGCCGTTTTCCGCGTTTGCGTTTTCAGTTTAGCGCTGTCGTGGACCGTTTCGGAATCGCACGGCCAGACGCTGCAAATCGACAAGCTCAAAGCGAACTACCTCGTCGGATTCCTCGACTACGCGCGCTGGCAGGGACAACTCAAAAACGACTCGGCAACGATTGCAGTTATCGGAGACGCGGACCTCCTTGTAGAATTGGAGGCTCGCGTGGCGAGCCTCGCTGGCGCTCGGACGGTGACGATCGAACGAATCGAACTGGGGGCGTCCGTCAACTGGGACACAGTCGATATCGTCTTCGTGGGCGGCGGAAGAAGCGCGACTTGGGAGGGCGTCAAGGACGAGTGCCTGGGACGCGCCATCCTGCTCGTCGGCGACGGCAACGACTTTTTGCAGCAAGGCGGAGCGATTCAATTCACGTTCAGGAGGAATCGGCTTCGTTTTTATGTAGACCCGGAAAACGCAAGCGCCCAAGGTATTGAGTTGAGCTCCAAGCTCATCGAGCTCGCGCTAGAACAGCCATGATTTCGAAACTGCCAAAATTGCGTCAATGGCTATACGACTTGCCGGTTTCCCGCAAGATCCTGGCCATTACGCTCGCTTCCAGTTTCTCGACCCTGTTCCTGATCTCCGCCATCTCCTTCGTGCACGAGCGAAACTCTTTCTACGAGAGTAAGATCAACACGCTCGAATCCCTCGCCCGTATCCTCGAGAGCAATACCGCCGCCGCGCTCCGGTTCAACGACAACTATATCGCTACGCAATACGTAGAGTCCTTCCAGGAAGAGCCCGATATCGAGAGCGTTTGCATTTACGACGCGGCGGGCGAACCCTTCGCCCTATTCGCTCGGGACGAGGAATTCGAGCCATTCCCCGCTCCCGCCGATCTCGGCGCCGTCAGGCAAACGGAACGGCTTTTCTACAGCTCCGACGTCTCCACGGGCGACGAGAAACTAGGCAGCATTCTTATCGAAGTGAATACGCGCTCCATTCACTCGGCCACGATGCGATTGCTCTGGTCGAATGTCGCCGTCCTCATAGGCGGAATTGCGCTCTCAATCCTCTTGGCCACCAACCTTAGGAAAATGATCACCCGCCCGATCAACGAGCTCGTCGAAGTGACGCGAAAGATCGCCAAGGAAAAGGACTACACGGTAAAAGCTGAACGCCGCAATAGCGACGAAATCGGACTGCTTGTGGACAGCGTCAACGAGATGCTCGAAGCTATCCGGCTCAGAGACGATTCGCTCCAGTCGATCAATGCCAATCTAGAAAAGACGGTAGAACGGCGTACCCGCGATTTGAACGAGCGAAACAAAGCGCTCAATCGGGCGATTGAAGCAGTGAAGAAAGCGGCTCAGGCCAAAGGCGAATTCCTCGCCACGACAAGCCACGAGTTGCGAACCCCGCTAAATCCAATTATTGGATACGTAGATCGACTCTTGGAGAAAACTAAAGACCTCGAAAGCGTGCGGGAATTGGAAATCATCAAGCAATCAGCCGAGCTTCTATTGAGACTGATCGACGATATACTCGATTTCAGTCGAGTCGAGCGTGGGGAGATTCGTCTCCTGGAAGACGAAATTAATTTACAGAAATGCTGCAGCGACGTCATCTACCTAATGCGGACCGAGGCCCAGGCCAAGGGGCTCGGGCTGGAGTTCGGATTCGAAGCCCCGGAGGATTTCGACAAGGACAAGGCGATTTACTTCATTTCCGACGAGGGGCGGCTCCGGCAGGTAGTGCTCAACTTGATCGGCAACGCTCTGAAATTCACGGATTCGGGAAAAATTACCATTCAAGCTGGCATCCACAAAGGGGATAATCCTCCAAACGGCGCGCTGAAAATTCGAATTGAAGACACGGGCATGGGCATTGACGAAAAAGACATCGAATCGCTCTTTCGACCGTTCACGCAGGTCGATGGTGGCTTGAACCGGCGACACGGCGGACTCGGGCTGGGACTGGCCATTTCCAAAGCCTTCGTCGAAGCCTTGGGAGGATCCATCCATTGCTCAAGCGTCCTTGGCGAGGGAAGCGCCTTTTGGTTCGAAATACCGATCAAGCTGCTAGAGCAAAGAGACACGCCCGCGTCTACGCTACAGCCCGCGGAGCCACCTGAGGCGATCAGAGGCAGACAGGCCATTCTATTGGTCGACGATGAACGCGTGAATCGCGAACTTGGCGCGTCGATGATGCGCAGTCTTGGATACTCCGTCGTCTGCGCCAAAAACGGATTCGAAGCGCTCGAGCAAACCGGCAAGCAGTCGTTTGATTTGATCCTTATGGATATCCGTATGCCTCGAATGGACGGATACGAAACCGCTGCGGCGATACGCGAACGTGAGATCAAGTCGCCGCCAACGCCAATCGTCGCCCTTTCCGCCCACATCACTCCCGCGGACGAGAAACGCTGCCTTGAAGTGGGGATGACTGCCTACCTGCAAAAGCCGCTCAATATGGACACGCTCCACCGCTCCTTAAGCAATTGGTTGCGCAAACGCCCGGAACACAACGACCAAGCGCGCGCGTGACCCAGACGCGGCTGAATCGGATAAGCGAATACAACGCGCGGGGCAGCGGCGCTTTTTTCGACGCCGACTCACATTCGACGTGCGCTCCCATCTTCTTTGCGCTATCGCCTTCTGCCATATGAAACGCCTTACACTACCCCTCGCGCTCCTCATTGGGCTGTTCGCGCCGACAGTCGCGTCAAGCAAGACAGTCGACGTCTATTTCGGAACCGCCGGAAATGGTTCCAAAGGAATCTACCACGCAAAATTCGATACCGCGAGTGGCAAGCTCCAACAGGCGACTGTCGCCGCTGAAATCGGTTCTCCCGGCTTCCTCGCCATACACCCGAATGAGAAGTTCCTCTACGCGGTCGCTCAAAACCAAAACGGACCGTGCGTTGCCGCCTACCGGATCAATGACGACGCGAGCCTCACCCATCTGAACTCGGAAGCCATCGGCGATGGTGGAGGCGCCCACATTGCGGTCCATCCAAGCGGACGTTTCCTCCTCACCGCTCAATACGGCGGCGGATCGGTCGCCCTGTTTCGCTTGGAGGAAGACGGCTCTGTCCAGGCTCGGGCCCAGTTGATTGATCACGAAGGCGGATCGGGCGTCGTCCCCAGTCGACAAAACAAACCCCATCCGCACTGGGCGGGATTCTCGCCCGACGGGCGATACGCGTTCATTCCCGATCTGGGGCTCGATCAAATTGTCGTGTATCAGGTGGACACCACCGTCCCGTCCATTTCACACGTCCGGGGCATTGACAGTGTGCCAGGAGGCGGACCGCGGCACATGCGCTTTTCGGTGGATGGACGGTTTATCTACCTTCTCAACGAGCTCGCTCTCTCCGTAACCACTTTTGAATACGATCCGGCGGACGCTTCCGGGAAACGATTGACCACCACAAAAGCGCTGAGCGAGGCGGTGAAAGCGAAGGAAGTGTTCAATTCCAGCTCCGAGATTATCGTCCACCCGAACGGCAAGTTCATTTACTCGGGGAATCGCGGCAACGATTCGGTCACTGCGTATCGCGCCAATCCAAGTACCGGTGAACTGTCGGTTATCGAAGTGGAACCCGTGCGCGGCGCTTGGCCCCGCAATATCAATATGGACGCCCAGGGACGCTGGCTGCTCGCCGCTGGTCGCCACTCCAATACGGTATCCGTATTCGAGATAGACCAAAATACGGGTGAACTCGCATTTCAAAGACAGTCCAGCGTCAACGTGCCCGCGCCGATTTGCATTCTCTTCAAGGAGTAGCCGATTCAATTCGCCGAAATGTCCACATAGACGATCCGGTGGTCACTCCCTTCGTAGAAATCGAGCGGATCGTGAATCGCGCCGCTGGCCGCCTTCAACTCAGCCCAGCCTGGCGACGCTAGGATGTAGTCGATACGCGCATAGGTGTCGGCTTTTCGATAGTAGTGGGTCCAGCGCTCCCGATCCGTGTCGACGCAATCGATAGGAAAACTCAAAACGCGCTCCCCCTTTTTGGTCAGAGCTCGCAAAACGCTCGAGTCTGGAGAGTCGTTGAAATCGCCGGCAATCAGGAATCGCTCGGATTCCAAATCGGGATAAACGCGAATGATCCGGTCCCGAGCGGCTCGCCCTTCGAGGGCGCGTCTCTTGGCGGAAAGCGGATCCGATTTCTCGGTCGTGTATTTGCTCTTCAGATGCAAAACAAACACGCTCCAACCACCTTTTGTATCCGCGACTTGGATTTCCAGCATTCCCCGCTTAACGAAGTCGACTTTGCCGAGATACTTGATCGGCAAATTGGGATGCTCGCGAATGGCGGCGTCGACCTCCGGTTTCCACAGCGCTGCCAAATGGCGCTCGGAATCGTGAGCTTCCAAAAGCGCGGCGCCCGTGAACGCAAGCCCTTCCATCGCGAGATCCCGTCGCAATTCCTCCAAGTGGGCGGGCGAACCGATTTCCTGCAATGCCAGTATGTCGGGATCCACCGCGATAATCGCTTTCCGGATGTGTTTCTTTTCTCGTTCCGGTTTGGGATAGTCGGGGCGCCATTTCCCTTCGACCAGGCGATCCATGGAAAGGTAGTTGCGGACATTGTACGTGGCGACGCGGGTGGGATTCTCTCGACCCGCCACGGTCGCGGCGAGACCCAGCCAAAGGACGAGCAGACCGAAAAGCGACAACGAGAAACTACGACCCGCCACGCTGCGACGGCTAGTCTGGGATTTCATAGTCGAGACGTTCTCTGTGGATTCCATGTTCGTCTTGATCGACCAGTTCAATCGCTACCGGGGCGTGAAGCGCGAATGTCTCCAAATCGTCGCGGATGCCCGACACTTCCTGCAAGAACTCGGGGTTCTCCCAGTACGCCTGCGAATAGGTCAAGGAAACCACAAAGCCGGTCGATTTGCGCTGCACGCCGATGATACCGCCGTATTCGTTCGTAAAGTACCCCACGCGCGAAAGATAGGCGCCCAGGGCCTCCAGCGTCTCGATCTCGATCGACTCGTCGTAGAAAATCTTATGGCCGATATGCCGGAACCGGTAGACGTTTCCTTCAAATCCATAGGTGGGATCGAAGGCTTCTCTTCGACCGCTAAACCAGGACAGCAACATTCCGAGGATCACTGCGAGGGCCACCGCCGCCACTCCGATTTTCGACACCCTTCGTTTCACGATTCCGACCGATCCGGCTACGTTTGCTGCATGGCTCGTTCCCGCTCGAGCAACGTCGGGTGGGAATAGTGGAAGGCGCTGTAGACCGGATGCGGATTCAAGTTCGAGAGGTTCTTTTCACTGAGGCGCCGCAAGGCCCCGCTGAGCGGCTTCCAGTCCTTGACCGCGTCCCGCGCGAACGCGTCCGCTTCGTATTCATGCGTTCGTGACATCCGATTGGTGATGGGGCTGATCCAAAACGTCACGAGACCGCCCGCCATGCTGAAAAGCAGCAATGCGATTCCCAAATTCCCCACCTCGCCCGCCGCGAGCGGGCTGAATCCGAAGCCCTCGAAAAACGCGCTGCTTCCGATGAGAAAGTCGATCGCCCAGAACGCCGCCAGCATCATTACCGCGGAGAGCGCGATCATATTCGGAATGTGCCCCTTTTTATAATGGCCAATCTCATGGGCGAGAACCGCCTCCAGCTCTTCGACACTGAGCTGCTCGATCAGCGTATCGTAAAGCACGATACGCCGGAATTTTCCAAATCCGGTGAAATAGGCGTTCGAGTGGCCGGATCGTTTGCTGCCGTCGATCACCTGGATCGTCTTCGCCTTGAAACCCGCCCTATCGGAGAGGTCCATGAGTCGGTCTTTCAACTCGCCTTCTTCAAGCGGCGTGAGCTTGTTGAAAAGCGGCATAATGAGCATCGGATAAAGCACCATCATCAGGAGCTGAAAGGACATCATCACGCCGAATGCGTAGATCCACCAGTAGGTTCCGAGCCAACCCACCAGGCTCATCAGAACCCACAGCAAGGGAATACCTATCACGAATCCGATGAGCGCGCCTTTGATTTTGTCCGTCACCCACAATCCGACCGAACTTCGATTGAAGCCGAAACGCTCTTCGATTTTGAACTGGCTCCAGTAGTCGAAGGGAAGCCCTGGAATGCTCAACATGGTCGTGACCGCGATTAAAAACAAGGCAGAGGAAAGCGTGGCGTCACCGAAATGGCCCGTCCACCAAGCGAAGAAAATCGGTAGAATGCCGCTCAGGACGACCGCTCCCAAAATAAGCGCGTCGAAAACGAGTTCGATCGAGCCGAACCGGCTTTTGGCGAGCGTGTAGCGGTTAGACTTGTCGTAGGTCTCCGCGTCCATCACGTCGTCCAGTCCCGCCGGCGCCTTGCCCGCGAATTTCAAAACGTGCCCGCGATTGAGCGCCTCAAGCGTCAGTTCCGTCCCCAATTTGAGAAGCAAAGCGCACACGAAAGCGAATTCCAAAGTCGTCATTCCCGGGAATGTGAAGCGAAGACTCCTGCTCTGTCCAGCCTTGTTCCGTTTGCAAACGGGACGATCGCTCCGTCGCGCTCTGGAACGGTTCCAGCGGAATTCGCAAAATCCTGCGCTTGTCATCCTCCCCTTCCAATTCATACTTCCCCCAGTGACAAAAAAAGCGAAAAAAGCGGATCTCTCATTCGAGGAAGGCTTGGAAAAACTCGAAGCGATCGTCGAGGAAATGGAAAGCGGCGAACTGAAGCTGGACGGCCTGGTAAAACGCTACGAAGAAGGCTCCAAGTTGCTCGCCCACTGCGACAAGAAAATCTCCGAGGCGGAGGCGAAAATAGAGATTCTCAAAAACCAGGATCCGGAAAACCCCGAACTCGAGGACTTCGACCCGGACTCTTAGACACTCCCTTGGACAGAAAACCCCTCATTTGATTCGACAAGCCCGCGCCTTTGACATCTCTTTCCCGTTTTCACTTTCGAAGCCTTGAATACACGTTCACAACGCAACGCAGACGACGCCGATCCCTACCCGCTCCTTAACGGGATCAAACACCCGTCGGACATGCGTTCCTACGATGACGCGCAATTGCAGGAACTCGCCGCCGAGATCCGAGCTAAGCTCATCGAAGTCACTTCGCTAAATGGCGGCCATCTCGGCCCCAATCTCGGCGTCGTCGAGTTGACCATGGCCATGCATCTGGTCTTCGACACGCCCAAAGACCAGTTCGTATTCGACACCTCCCACCAAGGATACGTTCACAAACTCCTCACCGGGCGCAATGGTCCCGAATTCGACCAAGTTCGAAAAACGGGCGGCTTCAGCGGATTCCTCTCCCGCAGCGAGAGCGCCCACGACGCCTTCGGCGCCGGACACGCTGGAACTGCCCTCTCCGCGGCGCTCGGGATGGCGGCCGCCCGCGACCAAATGGGGACGGACGAGCACGTCGTGGCCCTCTGCGGCGACGCCGCGTTCACCTGCGGCATCACGATGGAGGCGCTCAACAATGTCACCGCCGCCACCAAGCGGCTCGTGATCATTCTCAACGACAACGAGTGGTCCATCGCCAAAAACGTCGGGGCCATTTCCAAATACCTCAACGAGCTCATCACCAACCCGCTCTACAATCGCCTCCACCACGATGTCGGCGCCCTCCTGCAGAAAGTGCCCGGCGGCGAGCAGCTCCTTAAAATCGGGAAAAACGCTGAAAAAGGCTGGAAGAGCATCGTCGTCCCCTCGTCGCTATTCGAGCAATTCGGCGTTCGCTATTTCGGACCCATCGACGGCCACGACTTGCCGCTCCTGACACGCAACCTCGAATTCGCCAAAGAGTCCGACGCGCCCGTGATTCTCCACATCGTAACGAAAAAGGGCAAAGGCTACCGACCCGCGCTCGAAAAGCCTGAGAGCTTCCACGGCACCAGTCCTTTCGAAATCAAGTCCGGCAAATCGAAATCGAAGCCCAAGCCCAGCCCCGAGAACTATCAGGACGTCTTCGGAAAAGCGCTCGTCCGCTTCGCCAAAGCCGACGCGCGCATCGTCGGAATCACCGGCGCCATGCCCTCCGGCACGGGCCTCATCCACCTTTCGAACGAAGTGCCGGACCAATTCTACGACGTCGGAATCGCCGAGGAGCACGCGGTTCTCTTCGCGGGCGGTCTGGCCACGCGCGGGATCCGCCCGGTTGTCGCCATTTACTCCACGTTTCTCCAGCGGGCCTTCGACCAGATTATCCACGATATCTGCCTGCAAAACCTGCCCGTCCTCTTTTGTATGGACCGCGCCGGTCTTTCCCCCAACGACGGAGCGACCCACCACGGGCTCTTCGATATCGCCTACGTTCGCTGCGTGCCAAACGCGGTCGCGATGCAGCCGAAAAACGAGGACGAGTTGGTCGACATGATGCATACCGGTTTGGAGCTCGGCTGCCCCGCGTTCATCCGCTATCCGCGCGGAGCCGGAAACGGGACGCCTGTCAAGGAAGCGCCGCAAGCGCTCGAAGTCGGCAAAGCCGAAATCCTCAAAAAAGGCGAAGACGTGGCCCTCTGGGCGCTCGGCCCAATGGTGGATGACGCCCTCGAACTCAGCGAACGCCTGCGCGTTGAAGACGGAATTTCAGCAAGCGTAGTCAACGCCCGGTTCATTAAGCCCGTCGACCAGGAATTGCTGTTGTCCCACGCGAAAACGCATCGGCTCATCGTCACCCTCGAGGACGGAGTCAAAGCCGGCGGATTCGGAACCGCCGCTTTGGAAACGCTTTCGGAAGCCGAATGCAGCACTCCTGTCCACCGCATCGGCTGGCCCGACGAATTCGTCGAGCATGGGTCGGACGTCGCCACGCTCCGAGCGAGCGTCGGTCTGTCCGTCGACGACATGCTCTCCGGAATCCGCAAAAAACTGAAAACCCCGTCGATCGCTGTCTAGATCGCTCGACAGGGAGGATTTGGACACTCTGTTCATCCCGGTTTCACGCGGCGATCATTCGGGGCCGCACCCGTCTCAAAATCTCGGTTTTGCGCCGAAACAATGTCTTGATTTCGTGGTCAATCGCAACTCACTAGACCCAGCGAATTCGCAACGAATCTTCTATTTATCCACACGACAATCGAACCCGCATGAGCACTTGGGCTGAACGAATCAAAACCGAAGTTGGAACTGCCGTTATCGGCCAGGAAATCGTAATCGAGCGGATGCTCGTCGCCCTGCTAGCCAACGGGCACGTACTCCTGGAAGGCATGCCCGGACTCGCCAAGACGCTTCTCATCAAAAGCCTCGGCACTGCGCTCGGCCTCCAATTCGAGCGTATCCAGTTTACCCCGGACCTCCTTCCCAGCGATGTCGTGGGCACCATGATCTTCCAGCCCAAGGACGGCCAGTTCGTTCCGCACCGCGGCCCCGTGTTCGCTAACATGCTGCTGGCCGACGAAATCAATCGCGCTCCCGCGAAAGTGCAAAGCGCCCTCCTCGAAGCGATGCAGGAGAAGCAAGTCACCATCGGCGGCGAATCGCAAAACCTCCCCAAACCCTTCTTCGTGATGGCCACGCAAAATCCGGTCGAGCAAGAAGGCACCTATCCGCTGCCCGAAGCCCAGCGCGACCGCTTCCTCTTCAAGCTGATCGTCGATTACCCGCACGAGAAAGAAGAATTCGAAATGATGCAGCGTTGGGGGCAAGTCACGAGGCAGCCGGAACTGAAAGCGGTTTCCAGCGGCGAGGAATTGCTCGAGCTGCGCGAAGCGGTCGACCAGATCCACGTTTCCGAGGAGATTCAGGCCTACATCCTCAAACTCGTGCGAGCCACTCGACGCATGGCGGCAGGCGATGATCCCGAACAGCGCTACCTCTCCTACGGCGCTTCGCCACGGGCGTCATTGAGCCTCTACCAAGCGGGTCGAGCGCTGGCCTGGCTGCGCGGTATCGACCACGTCACCCCGACCATCGTGAAGAGCGTTTTTCTCGACGCCATGCGGCATCGAGTGGGGCTGACCTACGAAGCGGAAGCGGAAGAGATTTCTACAGACGACGCCTTGAAGATCATTTTGGACCGGACGCCCCTCCCCGCCGGAGCCAGCGTTTAGCCGTCGTCGCTCGACCCCATGAAGAAGAACGGCAACCAACTTTCGGATACGTTCGAGAATCTATCTTCCTCCATCGCCATGCTCCGCAAGCTGGAATGGCGCGTACGCCATGCCGTCGAGAGCGTATTGAGCGGCGAATACAAATCGTCGTTCCGAGGCAAAGGGATGGAATTCGACCAAGTCGTGAAGTACGAGTTTGGGGACGACGTGCGCGACATCGACTGGAATGTCACCGCGCGGCTGGGGGAACCCTATCGCAAGAAGTTCGTCGAGGAGCGCGAGGTCACGCTTTTGCTGCTTTTCGAAGATACGCCGTCGCTCCAATTCGGCTCGGGAAACCGCTCTAAGCGAGAAGCCCTGCTCGAACTCTCCAGCCTTCTCATGCTGCTGAGCGCCGTCAATGGCGATCGCGTTTCCCTAATGTACGCTTCGCCTACGGGCTACGAATTCACCAAAAGCTCCACTGGCCGCGGCCGCGTCCTCCACACCGCCGCGACCCTTCTGGGCCGACCCGCTCCGGATGCGCTCGGACCGCAAGAAGCGAACGTTCCCTGGAAGTCGCTTCTTCGAGCCGCTCCACGCCACAGCATATTCGTTTGGCTCGGCGACTTCCCCAAACGAGAAAAACCGGAAGGCTGGAACGCCCTCCGCCGCCGATACCAGCCCGTCGGGCTGCGCATCGAAGATCCCTGGGAACGCGCGCTGCCGCAACGCGGCGAGCAAACCGTGTTCGATCCCGTTTCCGGACGGCTCTTCAACCTCGACGGCAGCTCCAGCGCGCAAAAGGCCGCCCACGAAAAATGGAACCGCGACCGGGACGCGTATTTCAAAGAGCTATTCCCCATCGAGTCGGATCGCTTAACCTTGCAGGCGGGGGAAGACGCGCTCGACGCCGTCGTGCAACTCTTTCACAAACGCGCCCTTCGATTCGGTCGGGCCTGAATCACCGAAGTCATGGACGAAATCACGCTCGTGGATCCCTGGTGGCTGATTGCCCTCGTCTCGCTTCCGCTCATCGCGTGGCTGCGCAGTCGTCGCGCCTCGGCCGCCATCGTCCTTCCCTTCGCCGGCAATTGGCAACGCAGCGTATTCGCTGGCGGTTCCAAACTTGCTTCCTTCTTCGCCTTTCTCGGTGCCGGGCTCATCATCGTCGCCCTCGCCCGACCGCAAATTCTCGACTACGAACGGCAAACCAAGAGCAAGGGCTACGACATCATGCTCGTTCTCGACTTGTCGAGCTCGATGCTTTGCGAGGACTATAAAGACGGGCTGAAAAGCATCAATCGACTCCAAGCGGTGAAACCCGTGCTCAGCGCGTTTATCAACAAGCGCGACAACGACCGCATCGGACTCGTCGCCTTCGCCGGACAGGCCTATACCGTTGCTCCGCTGACATTCGACCACCGCTGGCTCTCCAGCCAAACGAGCCGCTTGTCTATCGGGTTGATCGAAGACGGGACCGCTATCGGCGACGCCATCGGAGTCGCGCTCTCGCGCCTGCAGGAAGGCGCCAAAGAGCGCTCGGGCGAACGCGAAGGGGCTTTCGCCATCCTTCTCACCGACGGCGCTAATACCGCCGGATCGATCGAGCCCGTCGCCGCCGCGGAACTCGCCGCCGACAATCGCATCGCCGTCTACACCATCGGGGCCGGGCGCGACGGGATTGTTTCCATGCCACGCTTCAACGCTCGCAACGAGCGGATCGGCACCGTCCGCGTGCCCTCCCAAACCGACGAGCCTACCTTGAAGGAAATCGCCCGCATTACCGGAGGCGAGTTCCATCGAGCCGACAACAGCAATACCATTCGCGACGCGTTCGACTCCATCGACCAGACTCGGAAAATCGAATTCGAATCGCACCAATACAGCGTTACCACGGAATTGTTCCCCTACGTTTCAATCGCCGCCAGTATCATGTTGTTCGCGGCGCTCGGAATTGGAGCCCTCAACCGCAAGGAGGCCCTTTCATGAGCTTCGGCCAGGAACTGTACCTGTTCGCGCTAGCGATCCCTCTCGTCGGCATCTTGGCCACGTTGGTATTCCGCAAGCGCAAAGTCGCGTTCAGCGCTCGCTCGAAAATGAAGCGTGTCAAAGCGACGTTCGCAGGCGTATCCGAAATTCAATCGCAACTCTCCCAGCCGTCCAAGTGGCTGTTTCTCGCAGGCCTAGTCCTTGTAATCGTCGCTCTCGCCCGTCCCCAATGGGGAGAGATCCACACGGAAGTGTTCAAGCGCTCGCGGGAAGTCATAATCGCCATGGACCTCTCGAAGAGCATGCTGGCCGAGGACATCAAACCCAATCGCCTGGAGCGGGCCAAACTGGTCGTCGAGAGCCTGCTCGACAATCTCCAAGGGGAAAGCGTCGGCCTCGTGGTATTCGCGGGCACAGCGTTTTTGCAGAGCCCCATGAGCCCCGACTACCAAATCCTCAGGGGATTTCTCAAAGAGCTCAATCCGGACTTCATTCCTCAAGGCGGAACCAATTACGACGCCATGTTGGAAATGGCGCTCGACTCGTTCCGCCAGTCGGACGGCGAAGCGGACCGGTTTCTTATCGTCATCAGCGACGGCGAAAGCCTCGACCAAGAGTGGACGAGCCACGTGGAAGCGCTCAACGAGCAAAACGTCCAGGCCGTCTGCCTCGGATTTGGGACCTCCGACGGCGGACTCATTCCCGATGGGACCGGCAGCTACCACAAAGACAACAATGGCGCCGTCGTCTTGACGAAGCTGGAATCCGGCACGCTGCAATCACTCGCCGACAAAACCGGTGGCGTCTATCGCGAAGCCAATGTCTGGGTGGACCTCGCGGCTCTTATCGAAGAAACCGTCAAGCGTGGCAAAACCGGTGAAACCGGTTCGACCTCCCAATCCATGCGAATCGAGCGCTATCAACTCTTCCTCGCTCCGGGGCTCTTCCTGATACTCGTTTCCTTGTATCGAGAATTTCCATTCACGCCGAAACCGCGCGTGATCCAACCACGAAAGGCCGCTTTGTCATGAAATTGAAATCGCTTTTGATCCCTTTGCTTTCCCTTCCATTTTACGCATCCGGGCAAAACGCGGCGCCCAGTTTCGCCGTGACGCCCGATTCCCCATTCGCCGAGGAACTGAATCCCTCTCTCGGAGAAGTGATCGGCGGCATTGCCGAGAACGCCGACCGAGACGTCGCCGACTACGATCAAATCGCTCAGCTCACCCTCCAGCTCGGTCAAGCGGCACTGCAGCAAGGGCAACGGCTCCCCGACTCTTCCATCTGGGACGGCATCCACGCCGTGGACGAAGGCGAGTCGATCGATGCCTTGCACACCGACTGGGCCACTCTGCGGACGGAACTCGAGAAACTGCTCGAGAAACCGCCGGAAAGCGAAGACGAGTCCCAGCAAGAAGAGAATTCGGAAAACGAAGAGCAAGAGAATCAGGACCAACAGGAGAACTCGGACTCGCAAGACAACCAGTCGGGCGAGCAGAACTCGGAGGAAAACCAAGACTCGCAAGGCGAAGAGTCCGAATCGAACGAAGGCGAGCCGTCCGGCGAGCAGAATCAAGACCCCCAATCGTCTGATCAGGAGCAAAACGGGGAAAACTCGGAAAACGGACAAACACAAGAGCAAGACTCGCAAGGCCAGACCGGCGAGAATCTCGGCGATATGGACGAGTCGGAGGAAACGCCAGAGCTCGACCAGAAACAGCCCGAAAAGAAAGAAGAGCAAACCCAAGTCGGCGGTACCGAGCAAAAGCGCCCTCCGCGTTCCGCCAAACAGGCGATGACCCTGCAGCAGCTTGAGCAGCTCAAGCAGCAGGACAAACCGGGAGCGCTGCACATGCTCCTGCAAAATGCGGAGCAAGACGAGAAGGCCGAAGCGCCCAAGAAACTTGAAAAGGACTGGTAATGAAAATGCGACTACGAATCCTTATCCTATCGGCGTTCGCCCTCCTCGTTCCTCTCAATAGCTGGGCGCAGCAAGTGTACTGGACTCCGTCTTCCGGATCCTTGCAGCAAGGGAAATCGAATCGCTTGCAACTGCACTTCGAAGGCTGCGAGCCAGACGGCGATGTGGCCCTACCCAGTCAAACCGGCGCCGATTTCACTTTGGTAGGGCGTACCAGTTCGATGAATATGTCCGGGGCCCGGGTCGTGCAGAAGATGATCCTCGAGTACCAAGTCTCGCCCAACCAGCAAGGCACGCTGACCATCCCCGCCTTTAATGTGAATACCAATCGGGGCGTCCTGCCTGTCGCTGAAGTCCAATTCGAAGTGACCGAGGCAACCGTCGGGAACACCGGGATGAAACCGGAGGACATTTTCAAGAGCGAGCTCAGCGTCCTCGAGGACTCCATCTACGAGGGCGAGATTTTCACGCTGCGCTACGTTCTCGGGTTCCGACAGGACTACCAAAACCGAGTGAGTGAGTTTTCGCCGCCCCAGTGGAGCCCCGTGGGCGTGGTGACCAATGGATTCGAAGAATACCGGACGACCACTTTTAGCTATCGCAACCACAACTACACCGCTCTCCTTTTCGAGTCCCCGGCCATGGCGACACGGAGCGGCATCGTGAAACTGCCCAAAGTCAATCAATCCGTATCCATGGTTGTAGGACGAAGACGCGGTTTTATTTTCGACGATCCGGTGGTGGACAGTTTCAATGTCCCGTCCGAGACGCTAGAACTCGAAATCAAGCCGCTCCCGCCCGGCGAACCGACGTCCTTTACCGGAGCCGTTGGCCAGTTTCAGTTCGAATCGACCGTCGTCCCCGAAATCGTCCAAGTTGGGGAGCCGGTGACTTGGACTTTGAAGCTAAGCGGTACCGGCAACTGGCCGCAAGGTTTCGGGATAAATCCGCGCAACGTGTCCAGCACTTTCCGCTCCATTCAGCCCGATGTGAACAAGGAAATTTCCGAAGATTCCCCATTCGACGGGAGCCTCTCCGAGGATATCGTCCTTATCCCCACCCAATCGGGCGATTTCCAATTCGGCCCAACGGAATTCAGTTTCTTCAATCCGAAAAGCGACCGATACGAGACCATCAGCATTCCTGCAAAAACGATCGTCGTGAATCCGCTCGTTACGCAGGACAACCCGCCCTCCCCGACCCAACCGGCGTTGACCCCGGCGTCACCCGCCGGGACGAGCGACTCCAGTGGACTCGGATTCGAACTCGACCCAGTTGGCGTCAATCTGCTTTCCAAACCAATCGAGCTGCTCAGCTCCCCGAGTGAATCGAACCAAGTAGCGACGATTCCCGAGGGACGCGTTTCCTTCAGCTACCTCGCTCTCTCATTCGCCGCGCCCGCCCTGCTGTGGGCGCTGATCGCGCTCGTTCGCTCGGTCATTTACGACCCCAACAAACGGCGCCGCAACGCCTTCCGCGCTCTCAAAGCCGCTTCCCTTTCGCTCGACGACTCGGAAAGCGGAGCGAAAGCCGCCCAGCTCGATTGGCGAGTCGCCGCAAAGGAGTACTGGGAGATTCGCTCTGAAGAGCCTTCGTTCGAAGACGTCGCGCACGCGGTGTCCAAATACTCTGACAACGAACAAGCCGCCCGTTGGAAAACGCTTTGGCAAAATTCCGACCGCATGCTTTTCGGCAAAAAAGCCCCGCCCTTCAAGGAATGGCAGTCGGAGCTGCGCGACCTTCTCGGGCAAATTCGTCAACCGGGAATTTCGCTGCGACGCTTCTTCTCCCACAAAGCCTGGTTTGCCGTAATCGCCTTGACCCTCTGTCTCATCGGCGTCGACACGAGCGTCGGCGATGGACTGAAGAGTTACAACCAAGGCGATTTTGCAGCCGCGCAAACCGCTTGGGAAAGCGAACTCGAGGCCAATCCCGCCAACTGGAGCGCTCGACACAATCTGGGCCTGGCATCGGCCCAGCAGGAAAACTGGGGAAACGCCATGGCGTACTGGACGTCCGCCTTTCTCCTCGACACCCGAGCTCCCGAACTCAGGTGGAATCTCAAAGTAGCTCTCAGCAAGAGTGGCGGCTACTACCCAACTTTGGGTCGACTGGTGAAAGGCGACGGAATGATGGCCTACGTCTCGCTCCTCACGCCCGCCCAATGGGAACGTGTCGCCTATCTTTCCATGCTCTGCGCGGGAGTCGCGTTCTGTGCTTGGGTCGCCTTGCTTTATTTACGCGGACAAAAACGGCCCCGCTTCGTCCTCGCAGTCATTGGCGTTCTCGCGGTAGCGGCCGTGTTTGTCGCCGACTGGGCTCGGGGTGAGTACGGCTTGCTGGCGAATCCCGAAGCGATCGTCGTCACTCAGGACGAGACGCTTAAAAGCGTTCCAACTGATCTGGAAGTCGAGCAAATCGAGTCGCCTCTGCCGGAGGGATCGGTCGGCATCGTCGTCAAGCGATTCCTCGGATGGCTGAAGATCGAACTCCCCAACGGCGAGCAAGGCTGGGCCCGCCAGGAAAGCTTCGCCCCGCTCTACGGTCCGATCGACCGCTCGCTTTAGTTGTCGCGCGCTTTCGTCGATATGAAATTGAACCAAGTAGGAGTTTACGGTAAGCCCGTAAAAACGACGCGATAATCTCTCGCTTCACACCCACGATGAAATCACCCTGCCCAGACAAACGTAGTTCCAGAACGAAGGCCCGCAAGGGGTGACGCTATGGATTTTTTAAAACGCAACTGGTCTACTTTGATACTTATTGGCGCGATCGCCGCTTATTTGGGAATCAGCATGGGCACCGACAAATGCCCGCTGTGTGTGGTGAGCGACGCGGTTCTAGGCACTTCCCTCAACTCCGAGAATGGTTCGCAAAATGCCGCCATTGTAGGCGAGGAGGAATCTCTCGAATGGGCGGTAACCACGATGTCGGGACGCGAGATCAGCTCCGACGCCGCCAAGGGAAAAGTCTCCATCATCGTTTACTGGGCGACCTGGTGCGCCCCTTGCCGCGAGGAGATTCCAGCCTTGATCGCGCTCCGCAATGAATTTCCAGCCGAAAGCCTCGAGATCATTGGCGTCTCCTTGGATCAGGCTTCCAAGAGCATCGACGCATTCGTCTCGTCACACCAAATCAACTACGACATCGCCCGAAACAACGAGAGTCTCGAACAGGCGTTTGGACCGGTGCGTTACATCCCGACCTTGGTCGTCGTCGATCCCGAGGGCAAGGTACAGCAGCGCTACACAGGGCTCGTCGGACACGACGTGATTCGCGGTCAAGTTGAAATGCTGCTGGAAAACCACTCGCGCGACCTAGTCGCCGGATCCTGATTTGGCGATAAACTCGCAGAGCCACGAGCCCGGGCCGCCTTGCGCAGGTTTGTCGAGAATCGACCTGAGGCGTCCGCTCAACTCTCGAGTCTTATCGATTCGATCTTGATTATCCAGGCAGTCGAGCAGTTCTCCCGACAACGCATCGGGTTTCGCCGCGCCTTGGATGAATTCTGGATAAAGCGGCGTATCCAAAAGAATATTCGCGATACCGATGTAGGGAATCTTGACGAGCGCCTTGCCAAATAAATAAGTCACCGGATGCACACGATAAACCACCGCGCCCGGAATTCCGGCTAAAGCGCAGTTGAGCGACATCGTTCCGGAACTGGTCAGTACGCAACTCGCGGATACGGTCGTATCGTTGGGAACCAGCGTCACCGCTTCATTGATCTTCGGCCGCTCGCCCAGCATGGCTTCCAAGGCCGCTTTCAAAGTCGCGTTCGCGTAAATGCAAACCACCTTACTTCCGGGTCGCTTTTGCAAAAAGGCTTCCAATGCGTCGAACATAACGGGTGCGATTCGCGACACCGCGGCAGAGCGGCTTCCCGGCAGAAGCAACAGTGGGCCACCGGGATCGTACCGCGTTGGCAATTCGTAGTCGTCCGCCAGGAACGGGTGCCCGACAAAGCGAGTCTCCAAACTCGTGTCCTCGAACGACTTCACTTCAAATGGAAAAATCACTCCGAGCGAATCCAGCAGTTCCGCCATCTTGAATCGACGCTTCGCCTTCCAAACCCAAACTTGTGGGCTGATGTAGAAAAGCAATCGCGTGGATCCTCCCGTTTTCGCCGTAATCCCTCGGTCGGCCAAGGCCTGAGCGATTCGCAGGTTTAATCCCGGATAGTCGACGAAGCACACCACTTTCGGCCGATGAGTGACGATCCAGTTCACGATCTCGTCGCGCAAGCGCTTGAATTCTGAATACCGTTTCAGCGCTTCCACGATCCCAATCACGGAATACGACATCATGTCGAGAATGACATCGGCGCTGCTTGCCTTCAAATTGGGCCCGCCCAGGGCGACGATGTTTGACTCCGGTCGAGTGGCCTGCGCCGACTCCACCATCTTCGCCGCATGCTCGTCGCCGGACAGTTCCCCGACGATCACCAGCGCGTCCACATCGGGACGCTGGGGCGCGCGCAACGGGAAGTCGGAATGAGTCAATTCTTGGGAGGCCATAAAGGACGCGACGAAAGGGAGGAGTCGATCAATCCATCGTTTTGCGAATCTGGTCGGTAATTTGGATGGCGAGATCGAGAGCGGTCTTGCCTAGCTCGCCGCCAACTTTGGGATCGTTTCGATTCTTCACGCTTTCCACAAACGAAGCCAACTCCAGCTTGAGCGGCTCCCCTTTCTCGATCGGGACTTCCTTTTTATCGAGGCCAGCCGCTCCGATAGCGACGTGGTGGCCCGCTTGATTCATGAAGTCCAGCGAAAGGTAGCCCGAAGACTGGAAGACGCGGATCTCCCGCACTTTTTTCGAACTCACGCGGCTCACGTTCAAGTTTGCCACGCATCCATTGGCGAACTCGATACGGGCGTTGGCAATGTCTTCGGTGGGAGACAATACGGCAACGCCTACGCTGCGGACATCTACCGGTTCGGCGCCGACCAACTGGAGAACAACGCCGATGTCATGTATCATCAAATCCAAGACAACTCCAACCTCAGTACCTCTGGGCTGGTAGGGAGCCAATCGCTCCGCAGTGATGTATTTGGGGCGACTGACGACTTCCTCCAGGTAGCTCATGACCGGATTGAAGTGCTCAATGTGGCCGACCTGCACCAGCGCATTTACCCGATTGGCCGCCTCCAAGATTTCCGTCGCCTGCTGGACGCTTTCGCAAATCGGTTTTTCAATAAGCAGATGGCATCCGGCCTCCAGCAAGGGAATGGCCACCTCGTGGTGCTTGTCCGTGGGGACGACTACGCTGATCGCGTCGCACGCCTCCGCCATCTCGGCCAAACTGCCGAAAACCGGGCAATCGAATTTCGCCGAAATCTCTTCCGCCCGGCTTGGATCGCTCTCGAAGATTCCCGCCAATGCGGCCCCTTCCAGCTCGTTGTAAATCCGAGCGTGGTGCTGTCCAAGATAGCCCACGCCGGCGACTCCGCATTTCAATTGTTCGTTGCTCATCCGTGTTCGTTTTCCTAGCCGTTCGCCGGCTCCAGTCGTCCTTGCCGCAAAATCCAAGACGCGTTCATCCGGGAGGCGTATTCGGTGTTGTGTGTCACCAAAACCAAGGCGACTTCCTCTTCGCTGCAAAGTTGCAGCAGCATGTCCATGATGGAATCGCCCGTGGCTTCGTCGAGATTTCCAGTGGGTTCGTCCGCCAACAAAGCTTTCGGTTCCGTGATCAAGGCTCGAGCAATCGCCACGCGCTGCCGCTCCCCGCCGGAAAGAGTCGAGGGGAGACTGTCGAGACGCTCCCCTAAGCCAACGCGCTCCAAGAGCGCTTCTGCTCGCGCCTTCAGATCTCGCGTGTTTCCGGATATGCGCCCGCCGAGCATCACGTTTTCCAGTACTCGAATTTCCGGTACCAAATAGTAGGACTGGAACACCATGCCGATTAGCCGGGATCGGCGCTTCGCCAGCACTTCGTTGGAAAGATTCGAAACGACCTCCGACTCCCAGGAAACCAATCCATCGTCGGGCCGATCGAGTCCAGCGAGCAGATTGAGCAAAGTCGATTTCCCGCTTCCGGATTCGCCCTGAATGCTCACCGTATCTCCAATTTCAATACGTAAGGAAACACCTCGCAAGACGTCGATGGTTTTCTCGCCGCTTTTGAAGCGACGGGCGACGTTGCTGGCTTCTATCAGAGCGCTACTCACTTCGGAGGGCCTCCACCGGGTTCAGGCGACTCGCTTTATAGGCGGGAATCAGACCAGCCAGTGTCGCGATGACGATCGACAAGATCGATATCACCACAAGGTCGAACGTCTCCACGCGCGCGGGCAGATAGGAGAAACCGTATATTTGGTTCATCGAATCCGCGACGCTCATGATCTCGGAAATCGTCGCGGTGATGTCGTTGCGGAAACGGAGCAGCAAGAAGCCGAGCCCGATGCCGAGCCCCGTGCCCGCTACTCCGATGATCAATCCTTGGGCGCAAAAGCAGGCCGCCAATTGACGCGGCGTGGCTCCCATCGCCGCGAACAGTCCGATTTCGCGCGTTTTTCGGATCACGAAGGTCAGCAGCGACGACATGATTGAAAAGGACGCGACAATAACGATGATGAACAGGAGGAAGAACATCATTCGCTTCTCCAGTTGAATGATCGCCAAGTGGTCGCCGTGCGCGTCCATCCACGTCCGAGCCGAGTACGGACTTCCGAGCGTGTCGGTCAATGCGTTCGCTTCAGCGATCAAGTCGGCTCCGTCCTTCAATTCGACGCGTATCCCGTGGGCGCTCTCGGACAAGTTATACAAGTCCTGCATGAGCCTCAATGTGCTGATTACCGTATTCTCGTCGACGCGCTGCCAGCCGGTTTCGAATATCCCCGCCACCCGCACGCTCCGCGGCAATAGCACGTCGGAACCGTCGCTATCCAGCAGCTTGAGCATCATGAGCGGCGTGTAGAGCTCGACTTCGTCGCCGACATCGAGAAAGAGCTGACTCGCGAGTCCGCTGGAAACGAGTATCGAATCGTCGTCGAGATCCTCGATGTCGCCCGCAACCAAGTAGTCCCCGTATTTTGCCAATTCCTGTTCGGATTGCGTGTCGATTCCCTCCACAATTGGGGCCAATGGCCTGTTTTTGTAGAGCAGCATCACGATTCCGTGGGCGAACGGAATAGCGGATTCAACGTTTTCGAGCGAAGCGACCCGGTCTGAAAGATCGTAGGGGCTGTCGAGGAAGCTGCCGTTGCCCGTTACAATTCGAAGATCGCCATAAGTATCCGCTATACGACTACGTATTTCGTATCCAAATCCATTGAATACGCTGATTACGACGATGAGCGTGGCGACGCCTAGCACGACGCCGGTGAGCGACATAAGCGTGAAAATCGGAAAACGCTTCCCCTGTGGAAACAGATGCCTCAACGCTATATACAAGTACCAGGGCATCGTGAGGAATTCAATCGGGTCGGATGGCGAATCGGTGGATTAGGATCTCAATTGCGGATAGAGGATCACGTCTCGGATGTTCTCCGCCTCGGTAAGCAGAATCGTTATGCGGTCTACTCCCATGCCAAGCCCGCCCGCGGAGGGCATTCCGTATTCGAGCGTCTCAAGGAAATCTTCGTCGATATTCTGAGTTTCTTCTCCCGCCTGTTTCTCGAACATCTCGCGTTGAACGTCGGGATCGTTCTGCTCCGAATAGGCCGGAGCGATCTCCATTCCGCCAATACAGAGTTCGAACACGTCGATCGTGCTCGGGTCGTCCAAGGTGATTTTCGCCAAGGGGCACAGCTCCTTCGGCAAATGCGTGACGAAAGTCGGCTGAATTAGGGTGGGCTCTATCAGCTTGCCGAACACCTCGTTGGACACCTCGTAGTCTTCCCAATCCGCTTCCACGTCGAGGCCCATGGCGCGGGCTCGCTCGACTTTTTCCTCCTTCGGCAAGTCGAACCAATTCGGGTCCTCGACCTTCTCGCAGACGAGATCCTTGTACTTCGCTTCGCGCCACTCGCCCATGAAGTCGATCTCCTCGCCGCCGGGCATAGTGACGGTTTCCTTCTTGAGCACGTCCTTTACCAGATAGCGAATCATGCTTTGGATCAATTCCATCATGCCACGATAATCTGAATACGCTTGGTAGAGCTCGAGCATGGTGAACTCCGGATTGTGGCGTCGCGAGATCCCTTCGTTCCGGAAATTCCGCCCGATCTCGAAAACGCGGTCAAACCCGCCCACCAGCAAGCGTTTCAAATAGAGTTCCAGCGAGATTCGCAGCACGAAGTCGCGATCCAGCGTGTTGTGATGGGTGATAAACGGCTTCGCCGCGGCGCCGCCGGCGACGTTCTGAAACACCGGCGTTTCCACCTCCAAAAAATCGCGGTCTTCTAAGAATCGGCGGATTCCGCTGACGATGCGGCTGCGATTGAAAAAGCGTTCCCTCGACTCCGGATTCATCACCAAGTCCAGGTGACGCTGCCGAATGCGTTGCTCCTGATCCGTGAGTCCGTGAAACTTCTCCGGCAATGGCCGCAACGCCTTGGACACCATTTCGTAGCGAACCGCCCGAACCGTCACCTCGCCCGTCTTGGTCTGGAAGAGCGTTCCTTCGATTCCGATTATGTCGCCGGTGTCCAGTTTCTTGAAACGCGCGTAGCTCTCTTCCCCGAGCGCGTCGATGCGCACGTAGGCCTGAATCAGGCCGCATTGATCCTGGAGCTTTACGAACTGGGCCTTGCCCATTTTGCGGATGAATTTGATTCTGCCCGCTACGCTCACCGTGGGTTGGTCCTCCGGCTCCTCGCCTTCGACGAACGCCGCGACCGCGGCCTGCGAGGTGTGGCTCGGCGAGAACGAGGAGCGAAACGGGTCGATTCCCTGCGAACGCAGGTCTTCTAGCTTTTGGCGCCGCACCGCCAGTTGATCGTGCGAGATTTCTGAAAGATTCGAACTCATGCGTGGAAACCAAAACGTTAAGGCGACATGGAATCAAAAAATCAAAGCCTTTCCACTCTTAATCTGGCAGCGCCGTCGCGAGCGGAATCTCCGTCCGACGTCCAGTCGATCGGGCCGCCCTCGATTCCGGGTCATTTCGGAGTTGTGTTTTCCATTCAATTTCGAACCTTGGCGGAATGAAAACGCGAAAGCCCGACTGGCTTCGAGCTAAGCTGCCGAGCGGCAAAGGCTACAGCGCCGTCCGCAAGATGGTCGACGACAATCAGTTGCACACCGTTTGCCAAAGCGCGCAATGCCCGAACATGGGCGAATGCTGGTCGCGCGGCACTGCCACCGTGATGATTCTCGGAAACGTCTGCACGCGCTCGTGCAACTTCTGCGCGATCCAGACCGGCCGCCCCACGGAGCTCGACCTCGGCGAACCCGCCCGCGTCGCCGACGCCGTGGCGAAAATGAACCTCCGGCATTGCGTGATCACCTCCGTCACTCGGGACGAACTCGCCGACGGCGGCGCCTCCGTCTGGGCCGCCACGATTCGAGCGATTCGCCATCGCAACCCGGGGACCGCGATCGAAGTGCTCACGCCTGACTTTCGAGGAAACCTCGACCAGGTCGACACCGTGCTTGAAGCCGCCCCTGACATCTTCAACCACAACGTAGAGACTGTGGAGCGGCTCCAGAAGCCCGTGCGCGTCCAGGCGCGGTACGATCGCTCCCTCAAAGTGCTGCGGCACGCTTCCGAGGCCGGTTTCGTCACGAAATCGGGCATCATGCTCGGTCTCGGCGAGAAAAAGACGGAAATCGCCCGTACGCTTGAAGACATGCGCTCCGCGGGGATCAAAATCGTGACACTCGGCCAGTACCTCCAGCCTTCCGCCCGCCATTTGCCGGTCGATCGCTGGGTCACTCCCGAGGAGTTCGACCATTGGAAAGCGTTTGGCCACTCGATCGGCTTCGATTTTGTCGAATCCGGCCCGCTCGTCCGGTCCTCCTACCATGCCGACGAGCAATCCTCGGCGTTCACCGGGATCGAAGGACTGAGGAAGTCGTCCGCCTAAACCCGCGCCCGTCGGGCGTTCGGCGACTGCCAGACTACCGCGGTCGTTTTGGAAGACCCTTTGCCGCAATCACTTCCAGCAATTGAAATTTCTCCAAACGCGAGAAAACAAATAATTGGAACTTTATTCCTACAAATGTAATCTAAAAGATTGACAGTGCATAGCCACTGGATCTAGAACACAAAACGTCTGGGAAAACCGGACCTCGTATTCAAAAGCTGAATTCCCAAAACAATCTAGTAAAATTTCCTACGCCGAGTCCTTAGTTTCCACTATTCGTCTCAAAATTCGTCGCAAAAAAGCCCCGTAAACCTCAATTTTTGCAATAGATCGGCTTAATTCTGTTTTAAGTTCTTGCAGTCCCAGCTAAAGCACCATTTCTCTTTCACCCTTTCTTGATTTTCCACGCATCGCAAAATTTTGACAAGAGCAGTTTCATTCCCTTACCCCATGAGCGCAGCGCAGATTATCGTCCGTCGGTTCCCCAGTCCCTCTGCTCGGCTTCCCTCCCAAGACAACTCCTCCTCTCTCAGCATTCAATCCACCTTTCCAACACGCTCTTACGAGCGGTCCACTTCCCCTTAACATACTATCCGGGTACGGTCGCCTCGACGTCGCCTCCCACTTGAGCGAACGCGGGCTGCGCCCAAGAAATCAAAATCGAGAACTTACGACTATAAGAGAACACACAATGACAAAGATCAAATTGTTACCGTTAATTGCAGCTGGGCTCGCGCTGGCGAGTTCCTATGCGCAAGACTCCGCTCCCGAACTCTCGCAGACTCGCGCGACGCTTAAAGAATGGGTAGGTCTCAAGAAAGACATATCCGAAGAGCAAAGCACCTGGGTCGTCGAAAAGCAGACGCTGACCGAGTCCATCGATCTCCTCACCCAGGAAATCGACAAACTCGACGAGCAAATCAAGAGCATGCAGGCCGACGCCGACGCCGCTCAACTCGAGCGCCAGTCGCTCAACAACGAAGAAGCCGAGCTCAAGCAAGCCTCCGCAGTCGTAAAGGAAGTCGCCACCGACCTCGAAACCGAAGTGCTCAACATCGTCGAGTACCTGCCCGCTTCGCTGAAAGAGAAGCTCGAGATCATTACCCAGCAATTCCCCAAGAACACGCGTGAAGCGGAGCAAATGGGCCTCTCGAAGCGCATCCAGTTCATCATCGCCGTCCTCACTGAGATCGAGAAGTTCAACAACCAGATCTCCGTAGAAGAGACGATGCAGCAAATCGGCGACGCTCAAGTAGCCGTTAAAACCATCTACATTGGACTCGCCGTAGCTTACTACGTGGACGGCACGCGCACGCAAGCCGGCATCCTTCGCCCAGCCAAGGGTGGATGGGAGAAAGAGCGGCGCGACGAGCTCGCCGAACAAATCGCGCTCGCTATTGCGACCTACGCTCGTGAAGAGACTGCGGAATTCGTCAACCTGCCAGTTAAAGCGTTGAACTAGTCCGAAACGCAGCACTGAAACCTCAACATATTTCAAAGCACATGAAAGCGGTTAAAACACTCACCCTAGGACTGGCCCTCGCCAGCGGTCTTTCCCTTTTCTCCCAAACCACCTTCAAAGACGTCGCCTACCGGGCGAAACAAGACGTCGAAGACGCCCAGAAAGAACTGGCGACGCTCCGCGCTCGAATCGCGGACGAGAAGGTGCCTATCTCGATTCGACTCACCGAGCTCGAAAGCGAAGTTCAAGAAAAGCGAGCCGAGTACGATCAAGTCGTCGGCGCCGCGGAGAATCGCACAGTCGACCTCAACACGCTTGAGGAGCGCGTGTCGGTACATCGCGACACCAATATCTACCTGAAGAATTTGATGTCCACCTACATCAAGTCCTTCTACACCCGCATCGACGAGGCGGAGCTTCAAAAGCAAGAGCCGCTCATCCAGGCAGCCGAGCAAATCCTTGAAAACAACACGGCGTCCGACTCGGAAAAGTACGCGGCCCAGATCAAGGTGCTCCAGGCGTCCCTCGAGCGTATCAACAACATCATCGGCGGCTACCACTTCGAAGGCCAGGCCCTCGGAATCGGGGATCGCGCCGTTGACGGGAAGTTCATGATTGTCGGCCCCTTCGCCTTCTTCGGCGATGGCGGCGAAAACGTCGGCTTCTCAGAAGGCCGTCCCAACGCCGCCTTCCCGCTCGTCAAGAGCGACGGTATTTCGCCTCAAATCATCGAGGCCATCGCCGCGGCCACCGCGAATGGCGAAGGCGAGCTTCCGATCGACGCCACCGAAGGCGACGCCTTCAAACTGGCCGAGCTGGAAGAAACCCCCATCGAGCACGCGCTCAAGGGCGGTACCACGATCTACATCATTCTCCTCCTCGCGTTCTGCGCCCTCATGGTCGCCATCTTCAAGCTCTTCGAAATCTCCTCGGTCAAACGCCCGAAGTCCGGCGCGTTGCAGCAGATTCTCGACAACTTGAACGCGGGCAAGAAGCAGGAAGCTCTCGAAATCGCCAACTCGGTCGACGGTCCCTTCGGAGACCTCCTCGTTGCGGGTGTCGAGCATCACGACGAAGAGAAAGAGCTCCTTGAGGAAGTCCTCTACGAGCGCCTCCTCGCCGCTCAGCCGAAACTGGAACGCTTCCTCGCCTTCATCGCCCTCACCGCCGGTGCCGCTCCGCTTCTCGGGCTGCTCGGTACGGTAACGGGTATGATCAAGACCTTTAAGCTCATCACCGTTTTCGGCACCGGTGACGCCGCCTCCCTCTCCTCCGGTATTTCCGAAGCGCTGATCACCACCGAGTACGGGTTGTACGTGGCTATCCCGTCGCTCCTCGCTCAAGCGCTTCTCACCCGAATGGCGAAAGGAAAACTCGGCGAAATGGAACAGGCTTCCGTCGCCTTCGTTAACGGCCTGAACAAAAAAGGCTAGCAGAGAGGAAAACGGCGTTTGACTGGATACGAATCGGAAAAGCGATGAACCCCGCTCAAACGCCCGACCACCCCGCCCTCGCGAAAAACGCGGGCCGCTAGAAATCACCAAGCGAAAGGAACTGAACCTCCATGGGAAAAAATAAAAAAGCGCTCTCAGCCAGCGATGATGTTGAAGATATCAACATCTCGCCGCTGATCGACATGGTATTCATTCTCCTGATCTTCTTCATCGTCACCACCGTATTCGTTCAGGAGCCCGGCGTGGACGTCATCAAGCCGATGGCCTACAACGCCGAGGACCTGCCTAAGAACTGTATCCTCATCGGCGTGACCGACGCGGACAATGTGTTCTACGGAGGCGAAGAAGTCGGACTCGGAGGCATCCGCCTCAAAGTGCGACGAATGATCAAGGAAAACGCCGACTACCCGGTTATCATCCAAGCGGATGTCGGAGCGAGCAACGGAACCATCGCCCGTCTCATCGACGAGTGCAAACTGGCGGAAGTCCCCGCAGGCAACATCCACTTGTCTCTGGAAAGGCTTAGCAACTAGCTCGGAACTCCCGCAAGCGCCCCTCGCATATGAGTAGAAATAGAAAGCACTTTAACGAAAACGACGAGATGACCGACATCAACATCTCGCCGTTGATCGATATGGTTTTCATCCTTTTGATCTTCTTTATCGTCACCACGGTATTCGTAGAAGAAGAAGGCATGGCGACCAACACGCCTGACCCCGCTCCGCAAAACGAGCCAGAAGACGACGATAAGGAGCGCCTCAGCTTGCTTATCAAAGCCAATGGCGAAGTCTTCTCCAAGATCGGGGCGGTCGAGAAAAACATCGGCCTCGGCGGCGTCCGGGCCCTCGTCCAGCAGGAAATGCAACGCGAGGTCTACCCGATCCTAATCAATGTCGAACCCGAATCGAACGTCCGCACCTACGTCACCGTCCACGACACCTGCTTGCTGGCAGGCGCCGAAGGAATCACCATGAAAGTAGTCCAGGATTGAGCACGCCCCTGCTGATCCACAACCACCACATTTTACGCATCAAATAACAATGACTAAGAGCAAATCACTCAAATTGGCTTTATCCGGTCTCATCTGCGTCGCAGGCGTCAGCGCTGCGTCCGCGCAACTTGAATACGATCCGTCGACCTTCTGGCAACAACCCCATATCCGGGCTGCCTACATCGGCGACTACGAGCTCAACGTAAAGACCGAGCCCAAGCTCAACGAAACCGAGCAGGAAGTCTTCCGCGAAATCATCACCGTGATGGAGACGGACCGAGACGCCGCTCTGCAAATGCTGCTCTCGAACATCACGGAGAACTCCTCCGGAGCCCTCGAGTTTATCATCGGCAGCGTCTACGGTGAGAAAGGCGATATCGACAACGCCATGAGTTTCTTCAAAAAGGCGGTCGAAAAATATCCGGCCTTCCTTCGCGCCCACCGGAATCTCGCCATCATGATGGTGCAGAAGGCGCAATTCGACGAGGCCATCGAGCACTTCGTTAAAGCAATCGATCTCGGCGCCCGTGATTCCACGGTGTTCGGTCTGCTCGGTCTCTGCTACGTCAACGGCAACAAGTTCATCTCGGCTGAAACTGCCTACCGCGAAGCAATCGTTCTCGACGCCACCGTCAAGGACTGGCAGCTCGGTCTCGCCAAGTCGCTCTTGAGCCAAAAGAAATACCAGGAAGCGATCGCCGTACTGGAAGAGATTCTCATCGACGAGCCGGAGAACGAAATCATCTGGATCAGCCAAGCCAACGCCTACCTCGGACTCGACGACCCGGAAACCGCAGTCGCCATCCAGGAAATCGTCGACCGCCTCGGCAAGTCCACCGCAGACTCCCTCGAGTTCATGGGCAACATCTACATGTCGCGCAACTTAAACGAACTCGCCCTCAAGTACTACCGCAAGGCGATCCAGAAGGACCCGCAACGCTCGGTGAAGACCCACGTCGACACTGCGGACATTCTGGTAGGACGCGGCGCTTTCGAAGAAGCTGCAGTATTGATCAACGACATCCGCAAGACCTACGGCAATCGCGTCGACAAGGATCAAGACACTCGCCTGCTCCGCATGGAGTCGCACATCGCCATCAGCGAAGGAAAAACGGACATCTTTATCCCGATTCTCGAGAAGCTCATCTTGAACGATCCTCTCGACGGAGACGCTCTCATGATGCTCGCCGACCACTATACGTCGCTCGACAACAACGAGAGCTACGCGCGGGCCGACATCTACTACGAGCGTGTCGCCAAGATCCCCGCAGTTGAAGTCAAGGGACTCATCGCCTGGGCCCGTTCCTACGTCGCCCGCGAGCAGTTCGGCAAAGCGATTCCGCTCCTCGAGCGGGCCAACACCCTCGAGCCCCGCGACTTCATCACTCGCTACCTCGAGCAAGTGCGCAAGGTTCACCTCGCGAATCAAGGATTCTAGATTTTCAATTCGAACCAGAATTTTTCAGAGCGGAAGCGAGCAATCGCTTCCGCTTTTTTGTGGAATCAACGTATCGAGATTCAGTCAAACCCCGCGCGAAAACTCTCGCGTATCGAAACAACGACTACCGTCTACGATACGCGCTTTTGCGACCGCGTTTCTTGGCGGTCTTGCCGAAGTCTCCCGAACGGAGGGCGTCGATCTGGTCGCGCAGCAGGGCTGCTCGCTCGAATTCCAGTTTTGCCGCCGCATCGTCCATCTCGACGGTTAGTTCGTCGATCACAGCCTCCACGTCGCTGTCCTCGTTGACCGTTAGGATCTCTTTGTCAGCGTCCCGCTCGCCGTCGTACAAACTGGCCTGCACCGGCCGAACCACGCTTTTCGGCACGATGCCATGCTCCCCGTTGTAAGCGATTTGACGGGTTCGACGCTCTTCGGTTTTCTCAACTGTTCTTTGTATCGATTGCGTCATGACATCCGCGTAAAGGATGACGCGACCCCGTTCGTGGCGAGCGGCTCGACCCGCGGTTTGCACGAGACTCGTCTCGCTTCGCAAGAATCCTTCTTTATCCGCGTCCAAAATAGCGACGAGAGCCACTTCGGGCAAATCGAGCCCTTCGCGGAGCAAATTGATTCCCACCAGGACGTCGAAATCGCCCGCTCTCAATCGTCGCAGAATCTCCACACGCTCGATTGCGTCGATGTCGGAATGAAGGTACTCCACCTTGATTTCCCGCTCCCGCAAGTACGATGAAATGTCCTCCGACAGGCGTTTTGTCAAAGTGGTCACCAGAACGCGTTCCCCCTCGTCGATCGCCCGGTTTACTTCGCCGATCAGATCCTCGACTTGGCCTTTGGTTTCGCGGATTTCGATGATCGGATCAAGTAGCCCCGTGGGTCGAATAATCTGCTCGGCCACGACGGCGCTCTTTTCGTACTCGAACTTCGCAGGCGTCGCGGAAACGAAAACCGTCGTACCTGTAACGCCCGTAAACTCTTGGAAGTTCATCGGCCGGTTGTCCAAAGCCGAGGGCAATCGAAACCCATGCTCGACCAAAGTCGACTTGCGCGAGCGATCGCCCGCGTACATCGCCCCGATCTGAGGAATCGAGACATGGCTTTCGTCCACGAAGAGCAGAAAGTCCGAGGCGAAAAAATCGATGAGACACGACGGGCGTTCGCCGGGCTTCCGTCCGGAAAGATGCATGGAGTAGTTTTCGATGCCGTTGCAAAATCCAACTTCCTTGAGCATCTCCAGATCGTAGTTCGTCCGCATGCTGATCCGCTGCGCCTCGAGCAACTTGCCTTCCGACTCGAATACCGCGATTCGCTCTTTAAGCTCCTCTTTGATGAACTCGATCGCCTTTTCGGACTTCCCGCGCGTGGTCACGAATTGATTGGCTGGATACAGATTAAACTGGTCCATCTTGCGGATGACCGATCCGGTCGTCGGATCGAATTCGGACAGCGCTTCGACGCTGTCGCCCCAAAACTCGACCCGCAGTCCTTTCTCCAAGTAGGCGGGCATGACGTCGACCACGTCGCCGCGCACGCGAAAACGCCCCCGGTTCAGATCGATGTCGTTTCGCTCGTATTGAATTTCCACCAGACGATTCAAAAACGGATCACGCCCCAGCTCTTCGCCGACGCGCAGCGGAATCATGAGTTCTTCAAAATCCTCAGGCGAGCCCAGTCCGTAAATGCAAGACACGCTGGCGACGACAATGACGTCGCGGCGACTGATCAGACTGCTCGTCGCGGATATTCGAAGGCGGTCGATCTCGTCGTTGATCGAGGAGTCTTTCTCGATGAACGTATCCGTGGAGGGCACGTAGGCCTCTGGCTGATAGTAGTCGTAGTAACTGACGAAATACTCTACCGCGTTATTCGGAAAGAAGTTCTTGAATTCCGAATACAACTGGGCTGCGAGCGTTTTGTTGTGCGAAATGATCAATGCGGGACGATTGCAGCGAGCGATGATGTTCGCCATGCTGAAAGTCTTGCCGGAACCGGTTACTCCGAGAAGCGTCTGGTACCGGTTACCCGCCTCTATCGAGTCGACGATTTGCCCGATCGCCTCGGGCTGGTCGCCCATCGGCTGATAGTCGGCATTTAAATCAAATAGCGGTTCCTCCTGCACGCCCATTCCCTGTTTAGCTCACGCTCTCCTCTTCTGCGGGACGGTCGAAGATCTCCTTGTCCAATTGCCCTTCCGATTTTGCCACGATGCAGGTGATCGTCGCGTCGCCGGTAATATTCACCGCCGTACGCACCATATCGAGCAACCGGTCGATGCCGATGATCAATCCGATCTTGTCCGGCGGAAGCCCAACCAAGCCCAGAACCATTGTCAACATGACCAGTCCCGCGCTAGGAACGCCTGCAGTGCCGACTGAAGCCATGGTCGCCGCGAGAATTACGGTTAAATATTGTGTCACCGAAAGATCGATACCGGACAATTGAGCAATAAACACGGTGGCGACTCCTTGCATGATCGCGGTTCCGTCCATGTTGATCGTGGCTCCCAGCGGTACTGTAAACGAAGCCACTTTATTAGAGGCGCCCAGGCGGTCCTCCGCGGCGCGCAAGGTCACGGGAATAGTCGCGTTGCTGCTGGCAGTGCTAAACGCGAATAGCTGGGCGTTGCGTATCTTGCGAAAGAATACGCGCGGATTCAGTCCCGTGAAGAGTTTCAGAAGCGTCGGATAGACGACGACTGCGTGGACAATCAGCACGGCGATAACCAGAATGAAGTACTTGGCGAGCGCGAAGATCGTGTCGAAGCCTTCTTTGGCGAATACCTGGGCAATTTTCGCGAACACGCCAAAGGGCGCCATCAGCATGACCAGAATCACCAGTTTCATGATCACTTCGTTGAGATCCTTGAAAACGTTCAGCACGCGCTTCCCGTGTTCGCCCGAAACCACAAGCGCCACTCCGAATGCGAGCGCGGCCGCGATGATCTGCAGCATATGCCCGCCGACGAACGCGCTGGCCAGGTTGTCGGGAAAGATGTCGATGAACACCTGCAGAAGGCTCTTGGTTTCGGCGGGAATGTACTCGCGGGCGTCTACGGTCCCCACTCCGATCCCGGGCCGAATGGCCAAAGCCGCAACGATGGCGAGCGTGATGGCGATCGCCGTCGTCCCCAGATAAAGGCCAAGCGTTTTCAAGCCGACTGTACCGAGCTTGCGCACGTCGTCCATGGCGGCGGTCCCGCAAACGAGCGAAACGAAGACCAGCGGTACGACGAGAGCTTTCAGACTGCGGATAAAGGCTTCGGACAAGAACTGGAAAAGACCGTTAACGATGTAGTCCGCCGCGAAACTGCTCTCCAGAATCGGGCGATTTTTGGAATCGAGCAAATTCTTTCCGGTCACCGGATCCGTCGCGAATTCGACGATTTGGCCGAGGGTGAGACCAACGACAGTGCCAGCGGCCATGGCGATCAGAATGTAGCGGGTCAGTTTTATTTTTTGTAAGTCCATAAGCAGGCGGTGTTTCGCAGGGTTGGAGTTGAATCGAAAACGCAATTAGATCGCTAAGTGGGACAAGAAACAACCCCCCAATCCCAATCTCAGGCTAAAACTTCAGTCGGAGAAAACCAAGTCTCGGAGCAATTCCAAGGAAAGCGCCTCGAAACTATCCACCACCAGCGCCGCCCCCGCTTCTTGCAGCGTTTCGCGCGGATTTGTGGTGGTGACTGCGACGACCGTCATCCCGCCCGCCAAACCCGCTTCAATTCCGCTTAGCGAATCTTCGAACACCACGCAGCGATTGGGATCGACGCCAATCGCCTGAGCCGCCTTTAAAAACACCTCCGGATTCGGTTTTCCCCGCTCGACGTCGCCCGCTGCGACGATTGGTCCGAACAAATTCTCGATGCCGGCCCCTTTCATGACCGCTTCGATATTCGCTCGAGGCGTCGACGACCCGACCGCGAATGGAATCCCATTGTCGATCAGCGCTTGCGCAAACGCGCGAACTCCGGGCAGCGGACGTATCCCTGAGCGCGCGATAATGGCGCGATAGAGAACTTCCTTTCGGTCTCCCAGCCGTTCGATCTCGGTCGGATCATTGGCCCATTTCAGAATCTCCGGAATTATGAGCTGATTGCGTTTTCCGAATCCTAATTTGAAATGTCCGTCGAAAAGTGGCAGTCCCTCTTCTTCGGCCAGAGCCTCCCAGCTCTCCTCGTGTTGTCGCGACGAATCCACGACGACTCCATCCCAGTCAAACAACACTCCGAACGATTGATTTGTATCCATTCGCTAAAGACTCTAAATTCCGATCACCTTCAGAAACGCGTCGCGCAAACCCGTCCAAAAACGAACGGGGCCACTCGCCTGCCCGGTTGAAATCTCTTGGCAAAGGAAGGTGCCGCGACCTCGGAACACGTCGTCAAAGAGCGGATTGAATCCCCGAAAATAGGCCCAAAATGTTTCCGCCCGAGTGGCTCCAAATTCCAAATCCGGTGTGAACCCGATGGTCGAATCCTGATTCGCTCGGCGACCTCCGTCGCTTCCGCTGTCGATTTTCTCCGCTCGCACCCCGCGAACGCCCGCGACGACCAATCGGCAAGGCCCAACGAACTCAAAGTAGCGGAACTGCAAGGTCATCCATGCCTGGGCTCGAGCGAAACTCCAGCGACGGCGAATAGTCACGTCCTTCCCGTCGGAACCAATCAGTCCCACCAAGTGGCTCGGTCTCAGAATGAGAGAACCTTCTTCGGGCACGTCCACCAGTGAGAGTTCCATGTCCGGCTTGTCTTGAGTGGAAGCGGTTACGTTACCCGAATTCTCGGATTTGAATTCGATCATCTCGATCAAGCCCGCGGCCAAACAGGTTATCGGTATTTTCCAGTTCAATACAAAGCGCGTCTTGCGTTGCAGATTTTCGTCGGACGCCTGCAGATACGACTCCTTGATCCATGCCATTTCCCCATCGACAAGCGTCAATGAAACCGACACGCCGCTATCCAAAATACCGGGAGCCACTAGCGCTTCATCCGCGAACCGAATCGGTCTCGCCCATTGGAAAATCGGCGCGATCACATAGTAGGCGATCAACTTGAGAGCCACCGGTCCCAGTATCAGAATTGCCAACGCCAGTGGCAAGTAGACGCGGATTATGTCCCAAGAGGACTTGAGGTACTGCACGAACTTCGAGGAACTGGACTCCAACTCGAGAATCTGTTCCTCGAGCAACTCCGCTTCGTCCGACACGTTCGTCCGGTCGATGCGCAATCCGACATGCCGCTCGCGCAAGGACTGGATCAGCGGGCCCAGCCGCTCTTTTTCCGATCGCGCCGCCGCCAACTCGTCGTCGATCTTCTTCTTCTCCTCCGGCGAAGCGAACAGGTACTCGATCTTGGAAAGAAATCCTTCCAAACGTTCCACGAGCTCAGTCGCGGTTTGCAGTTGGCTACGAGCGCTCTCCAGCTCCTGGGCGACGTCGATGATTTCCGAGCTGAGGCTCTCAAGGCGTTCGTAAGCGGCTCGGGCCAAACGTTCTTTTTCGATCAACAACTCGGCCCGTTCCTGGTCCACGCGAAAACTGTCGTCGATAAACAAATACAATGCGAACACCCCGATCGCTACCAGTGTGGCTAATAGGATCACGGCCGTTTTGCTCAGCAACCATTTTCCGATTTTGAGCAAATACAAGGTCATGCCGAGGCAACGGTTTTCCTGAGGGAGCTTCTAAGAGGAAACCAGCGGTGAAACGAATTCCAGCAGCGTTTCCACCGACTCCTCGACGCTTTGCGCTTCCGTATCGATCACCAAGTCGGAATTCAGCGGCTCTTCGAAGCCCGACTCTTTGCCTGTGAAGTCCGGGACTTTTCCTTCCGCAGCCTTGGCATACAAGCCCTTCACGTCGCGCTTCATGCAGGTTTCGAACGACGCCTTGACGTAGATTTCGACCAGATTCCCTTTTCCGATAATCTCCCGAGCCATCGAGCGATAGCTTTCGTTTGGGGTGATGAAGGAATTGATGGAGATGACGCCGGCGTCGACGAACAGCTTGGACACCTCCGCGATTCGACGGATGTTCTCGGACCGATCCTCGTCCGAAAATCCGAGCCCGCGGTTCAATCCCGTGCGAATATTGTCGCCGTCGAGAACGTAGACCAGGCGCCCTTGCCCATAGAGTCGCTTTTCCAGAGCCGTGGCCAAGGTGCTCTTGCCCGAGCCGGACAACCCGCACATCCAAACAACTTTCGCTGATTGTCGCGTCAGCTGCTCGCGATCCGCCTTTTGTAGCAAGCGGTCGGATATCGGATAGAGATTGTCGCTCATAGGGTCATTGAAGGGAATCCCTTTCGCCGCGCAAGGATAGATTATTGTGAATCTTCAAGCTCCTTTCGAAGCCTGCGTATTCGCTCCGCAACGACAAACTTCATGGCTTCCACATCGTTGTCAGGGAGTGTTTGATAGTGCGCCTCGTAGACCGCTAGCGCCTCGGCTTTGCGCCCCAGTTCAATCAATAGCTCGGCGTAAACCCGATAGATCACGTACGGCGCCACGCCGGTACCAAGCGCCCTTTCCAACCGCTCGGCAGCGCCCGCCTTGTCGCCCGTCTTTCGCCAGAGAATCGTCGCCTCCTCAAGGTAGACGTCTGGATTGTCTCCGTGATAGGGGCGGCTTTCCTCTAGAAATTTCAGCGCTCTCTGAGCGTATTGCCGCGCCACCGCTTGTCCCTCTTCCGTTTCGATCAGCTGATCGGTATTGGCGTATCCGACGACCCAGGTCGGCATGTCGTTGGCGATAATGCGGGCGCCGTTCAACCAGAAGAGTTCCGGCCTGGGATCGATGCTCGTGGCGAGCGCGATTTTACCCAAGGTCCCCGCGACGTCCTGCTCCTCCCAGTCGCCGTTTTTGGAAAGCCAAACGAGATTTGCGGCGACAGAGCGATAGCCTCCCAGGATCGCTACGGACAGGCCTTGCCCGAATTGCGATTCGAGATTGCGCAAGGACTCCACCCCGGACCGCTGGCCGAGCTGCGTCGCGATCGAGCGGTCCAGCGGCGAAACGGCCCACCCCAATACCAGGGCGGCGAAGACGAAAAGCGCGATCTGTTTTCGGCTAGAATTCACGACGGTTGAAGCTGATACAGGCGATTGCTAAGTAGAAGCTTCCGTAGAGCGCTCCGTATAGAATGAGTTTCCCGTAGAGCGACCCCGGCAGAGCTTCCCCGAGCGCCAGTCGCTCGCCCACGTCGAACAGATGGAAGTTCGGCAGAGCGAAACTTGCCAAGGCGTAGATCCCTTTCAGAATCAAGCTGTCAACCGTCGCCCAAGCCTCCACCGCTACGTGTTGGAGCTGACCAACGATCCAGACCAGCATTCCAAGGACCATCGAAAACAATGCGGAGGTCGCGTAGGTGGAGAACAGAATGACCACCGCGCACAAAATTCCGATACGGATTGATTGCAAGGCGGCGAAGCCCAAAATGTCCCCGTAGCGCACGATGCGGCGCCCGTTGACGAATTCCTCGGGGAATTCCGCCATGATACTCGTTTCGCGCCACCAAAGAGCGAATACAAGACAGAGCGCAAGCATGGCCATGAAACACAGCACCGTCGCCCAGGCTCCGAAGAATTTCCCGAGCACGAACTCCGATCGGTACAACGGTTTCGCCAGGAGCGTATACGCGGTACGGTGCTCGATTTCCCCGTAAAACAACTGGGCGGTAACAATCACCGCCAAGGCCGAGCCGAAAACGGTCATTCCGCCGAAGCCGAAATCCGCGATGAATTTCAGCTCGGAAGAACCGAAGTTGAACTCGCGAAACAAAAACGAGCTGGCGAGAGCGCAAACCGCCAAGGCCGTCATCGCCAGAAAGAGCTTCATTCGAACCGCTTCCCGAAAGGTGTTCAACCCAATGGTGGTCGCCCGTCCGAGCGACCATTTGAGCCGTTCGGAATCAGTCGTCACCGCCTTCGCCCCCTTTCGCCAATTCGAGAAACAAATCCTCCAAGCTCCTCCGACGCGTAGCGACCCGGGCCCCTTCCGCGGCGGCCAGGGCTGCAACCGATTCGCGCAACTCAGGACTCGCGCCGTCTAGTTGTAGCGAGGACGAGTCCGTTCCAAGCGTCAGCTCGTCGATCGAACCTTCCAGCAAGCGCTTTCCACGTCCCATGATGGCGACGCGATCGCACACCGACTCGACCTGGGAAAGCAGATGCGAACAGAGCAAGACCGTTTTGCCTTCCGATTTGAGCGTTCGGATGATCGACGCGATTTCCGCCGCGCCGACCGGATCGACTCCAGCCGTCGGTTCGTCCAAAATAAGCAGCTTCGGATCCCCCACCAACGCTTGGGCGAGCCCGATGCGCTGGAGCATTCCTTTGGAGTAGCCCCCCACGCGCCGATCGCCCGCGTCTTCTAGCCCGACCTTCTCCAGCAGCGCGTCGATGCGTTTCGCCGTCTCCGGGCGACTCAATCCCGCTAGTTTCGCAAAATAGCGGAGCAGTTCACGTCCAGTTAAGAACCGCTGGAAATACGGCGCTTCCGGCAGAAACCCGACGTTCAACCGGGCGGAAGGCGTGTCGCTCGCAACGCCGAAAAGCGAGCATTCGCCGACGCTGGGTTTCATCAGGCCGAGCGCCATCTTGATCGTGGTGCTCTTGCCCGATCCATTGGGCCCCAGGAGACCGTACACTTCGTTTTCGCGAATCGAAAGGGTTAAATTGTCTACCGCTCGCACCCAACGCTTCGAACCCGGAATACGGAAGTCTTTGGTGACTCCGGAAATCGATAAGGCCAGTTTCATCGAAAGTCGTCTTAGCGTATGGTGAACTGGGTATGGACGCGCTCCCGACTGCCCGTTTTCACCTCCGTATCGCGAATGTAGGAGTCTAGTTCCGTCTCGATTTCCTTCAAGAAGCGTCGGCACTCCCCTTCCTCGCCTTCCGCTTCGAGCTCCACGCGTCCGTCCACCAGATTCCGTACGAAGCCCGTCACTTCGAATCCCTGCGCCAATTCCTTGGTGGAATAGCGAAATCCGACGCCTTGGACATGCCCTGTAAAAAACGCCGACAAATGGAAGACCTGTTCAGTGGACTGCATAAGTCATTTATCTTGAAGGCAAAACGCGCCTTGCCAACCGCAAATATTCGAGCCCGGCCCGCGAGGGCTGCCGACTCGCTTCTCGCACACGCGATTTTTTCCACAAATTCCATTGCCAAACGAAATTGCCAGGGATACCGTCCAGTGCTTTTTTTAAAAAGCGTGTAAGCACACTATGGCGAATTTCGAGTACGACAGCAATTCCGACGGGGAGTGGGACGACAGCTGGGACACCATTTGGAACGAGCACGACTGGGAGCTCTACTTGAAGACGGAGAAAGGCCAGATCCGCAAGTACCAGAAGCTCTACAGCCAATTCGCTCGTCATCAAAACCGCCTCGACGAAGTCGCCTACCACATGGGTTGGGAAATGCAGAGCGACCACTCGAATTCCGAGCCCTCGGAGCCCCTTTCGGAAGCGATCCCCGATCAGCCCTACACGCTCCACAAACACCCGCTCTTCATCGCCAGCAAGGCCTTGCACGACTGGCTCGCGGAAAAGTGGACGCAGCACGTGTCGCTCGCCGGGGACGACCTTTCCGCCGTCCAAGCGCTCGAGTATCAGAACACGCTGACCCGTTCCGATCAGTATGGCTTGCTCGCAGTCACCGCGCTCGACCTCGGCGACTACACCTTGGCCATCGCCTATTTCAAACGCGGTCTCGACGAATTAAATCAGTTGATCGCTCTTATTTCCACGACCGAATCCCTAGACATCGCCCCTCTCGCCGCCTACGCGAAACACGCGCGGATGCGCATCTTCGATTTGCGAGAGATTTGGCTCCGGGTGATTGGCGACTGTCGCGCGGCAGTGGCCAATCGCTACGAAGACGAGTAATCCTCTCGGACCGATTTAGTCCCACTCACTTGTATCTGTTTCCCACGCAGTCATGACTTTCCTCAAATCGAGCACTGAAGCGATTACGTCTCCTCTCGACTCAAAACGGGATCGCAACGCGATCCGCGCCCTGCTCCGCAAATCCGGTTCCAACAAAGCCTGCGCCTTCTCCCAAGCCAGCGCCTGTTATTTCGACTTCCTCTCCGAGTATTTCTACCTCCTCGGATACACGGACCAATCGGATCGACTCGCTCAGATCCGAGCGACACTTGTCAACTGCTGGCGCTACTCGCCGTACATCCGACGCGTTTCCGATTTCGAGCGGTCGCTCGACATTCAGCTCGAAGCCCGAAGCGCCAACAAACCTGCCCACGGGCTCGGCGCCCCGCACACGCGCGTCAATCGTCTCACCCACCAGCAACGCTTCCTGCTCGTCGCTCGCGGATTCAACAACTGGTCCTATCGAGCCTTGCACCTTGCCACCCGCATCAAGAAACACGAGATCTCCAGCGCTCTCACCGAGGTCAAGTGCGAGCTCGTGAATTTCGACCCGAAGGGTTTTAAAACGTCCCAGCATGTGCTTCTCCTGCGCGTAAACGACCTGCTTGAAGGCGAACTCAAGATGCGCGAGTATCGGACCATCGAGAACGAGCTTCTCCACCACCCCGAGATCAAGGCCTTTAAAGTGGAGTGGCTCAGCTACCGCTGCGAGCTCGCCGAACTCCGACAGCAAATGACACTGTCTCCGGAAACTCAGGACGCTTTCAAAGCCCAGCTGAGAGAGGATCTGCAAGCGATCCCAATCACGCAGCCCAAACTCCGCGACACGCTGATCAACCAATTCTCGTTTACGGGAATTCCAACGACCTAGCAAGCCGGGATATTCCGGGTAGCGGCCGACCTCATGTTGTCGCAGGGAATCTGAACGCGCCGGGACGGCCCGTTCCACCTTTATCTACCTGAACTTAGGGTGGAACGCGACGTCCCGGCGCGTTTAAATCGTCGCTTGCGCGCTCAGCGGGGAAACTACCACTCAACGCCGGTCTCGGTAGCTACGAACACTCCTAGTAGCATTACGTCTCTGCTTTTCGAATACAGGCAGAATGTGTGTTTCGATATGCTGGAACGCGGCCGGCAAACCTTCCTTCGCGTATATGGATCCGATCTGCGACTCCATCAGAGTGGGTTCGCCGATACAGGCGAGAAACCGATTTGAAGTCATCCCAGTAAAGACTTCAATCCGCTGTCCCGGTTCGATATCCGTTTGCTTGAGTATCCACTCGCGGGCGAAGAGAGCCAATATGGCATCTCCAATCCAGGCATTCTCACGTTTTTCAGACTCTTCCATTGGAAATGGACATCAAGGCAAGCCCGAACCGTGTCGATGTCAATGATTGCAAAGGTCGCTCCAAACGCGCAATGGCGCTTGTCAAAGTCACCGCCCCCTCCATCATCCATCCGCGCCCATTCAGCGCCTACCGACCTAATGAAAACGGAACGTCAATTGATTAAACGCGCATTCGCGAAGTCCATTCGCTTCCCTCTGAAAGATCCGCTCTGGAACCCGGTCGAGGTGTTCAATACGAAGGAAGTGATCTTCGTTTTCGTCGAAGCGCGGAACGGGGCTGTCGGCGTGGGCGAAATCGCTCCGTTCCACGATTCACCCGGCCGGCTGGTCGACCGGATCAACGACGACTTCGCTCCCGTCGTGGTCGGTGAAGACCCGCATTCGCCCGAACGCATCCGGGAGAAGATCGTTGGGACAGCGTCATTGTCGAGTGTCGAGGGTCCCGTGGTAAACGCTCTGAGCGGCTTGGATGTCGCGCTGTGGGACTTGCGCGGCAAATTGCTCGACTCTCCGCTCTCAGATCTACTCGGCCGGCGTTCCGATCGCGTTCTGAGCTACGCAAGTGGCGGGCTTTACGGCAATGGCAAAGGCGTCGCCCAACTCAAGGAGGAGATCGCAGGCTACCGATCGCGCGGATTCTCAGGAGCGAAAATCAAAGTGGGCGGAATCTCCCAAGACGAAGACCTCGATCGCATTCGCGGCGCTCGGGAGGCCATTGGCCCCGAGGGTCGCCTCATGATTGACGCCTTGCATGCCTACTCGGTTCCGGAAGCAATGCAAATTGCCCGCCGAGCAGAGGCGTTCGACCTCTACTGGTTCGAGTCTCCAGCAGCGCTTTCCGACAATGCCGGACACGCCCAGATCAACGCCGAAAGCGGCATCCCCGTGTGCGGCCATGAAAGCGTGTATGGCGTTGACGCCTTTGCCGAGCTGATACGTTCCCGCGCCGTTGAATTCGTCCATTTCGATTTGGGCGCCTGCGGAGGCATCACCGAAGCGCGCAAGATCGCCGCGGCCGCGGGAGCGAGCGGCCTCCCTTGCACGATTCACGCCGCCAACGGCGTTTGCTTGTTCGCCTGTAGTGTTCACTTCGGTGTTTCGCTCTCTCAGTGCGACTCCGTGGAGAATCACCAAGTGCATCAATGGCTCAACGATTTCGCGCCCGCCCAAACCACGGAGATCTCCGATGGCGGATTCGTCGCGCCGTTGTCGCGCCCCGGCCACGGTATGGACTTTATCACTCCCGAATTTATCGACGAACGAATCGCGGCAATCAGCGAGTCGACCGCGCCCGTCGATTAGGCGCCACGCGTCTTCCCGACGCTTGCCAAGCGGGAACGAGGGCCTAGGCTGTTTTCCCGAGACCTTCGTTTTCAACGCCTCTATGCCCTTCCAACGCCTCGCCTCCGCAATTCAATCCGGACCCTCCCGGCTGCGCGACTACTGGAAGGCCGACCTGCGAGCCGATGCGATTTCCGGACTCACCGTCGCGGTAATGGGCGTTCCGCAAGCCATGGCCTACGCGTTGATCGCGGGTCTGCCTCCGGTGTGGGGATTGTACACCGCGATGGTGACTTGCGTAGTATCTGCCGTGATTGGCAGCTCGAATCACCTCGTGACAGGGCCGACCAATGCCATCTGCATGGTGATCCTCAGTTTGACCGCGCATCTGCCGGAGAAATACGGCTACGGCCTGCTCGAGATCGTTCTGCTCCTCACCTTTCTCACTGGGGCGATTCAATTGATGTTCGGAGCGCTTCGGCTTGGTGGCATCATTCGCTACGTTTCCCATTCCGTCGTGGTTGGATTCACTGCGGGCGCCGGTATCCTCATCGCTGCCAACCAAATCAAGAACCTGCTCGGCATCACCTTAGACGAACGCCCCGAGCATTTCTTTCAAGTCCTCTCGTTTACCTTCGAAGCCCTGCCGGAATCGAATTTCTTCGCTCTCGCCCTTGGAGCGGCGACCGCGTTGTGCGTCATATTTCTTCCCATGCTGAACCGGCACATTCCCGGAGCCCTCGTGGGGATCTTAATATCCGGAGCGCTCGCCTATTTTCTGGGTTGGCACTTGCCGGAAATGGGGGCGAGCAAAATTGAAATCGTCAAAGACATCGAGCCCATCTCCGCTTCGCTCAACCTCTTCCACTTTCCCCAGCTCATTGCCCCGCCTCCCTTTGAACTCACGCGCGAGCTCGGCGTGGGCGCCGCGGCGCTGGCGATTCTGGGACTGATCGAAGCCGCGTCCATCGCTCGGGCGGTCGCCTCTCAATCGGGACAGCGGCTCGACTTCAACCGCGAATTCGTCGGCCAAGGAATGGGCAATATCGTCGGCTCGTTCTTCTCCTCCTTCGCCGGGTCCGGTTCCTTTACTCGAACTGCCGTATGCTACAAGTCGGGCGGCAAGACCCGTATGGCCGCGATCTTCTCCGCGTTCTGGACCGCCGCCACAATCGTCCTCTTCGCCCCGATCGCCAACTATATCCCGAAAGCGAGTCTTGCGGGAATTCTCATCGTCGTCGCCTACACAATGGTCGACAAACGACGGCTCATCATCACTTGGAAATCGAGCAACCAGTCGCGCCTCGTCCTCTTCGGGACGCTCGTCTCCACGCTGATCCTCCCGCTCGAGTACGCCGTATTCGTGGGCGTCTTTCTTTCCATCGTTCTCCTCCTGCGCGTTACTGGCCAGACCGATCTGACCCAGCTCGTCCAGCGGCCCGATTCGGGGTTCGACGAAGTCCCTTTCAATCGCGCGCCTCAGTCAGAAGTCGTCACCGTCAATATGGAGGGAGACCTCTACTTCGCCGCCGCGGAAGATCTCGACTACGAACTCCTCGAGTGCATCACCCCGAAAACCCGCGTCGTCATTTTGCGCATGAAGCGCCTGCGGGCCGTGGGCAGCACCGCCATGGCGATTCTGGAGCGATTCGACGAAATCCTCAAGTCGCGCGGCCTCCAACTCGTGGTTTGCGGCATCGAGGACAGTCTCAAGCAGATCATGACCGGATCCGGGCTGCGTACCCAAATTGGCGAGCAAAACCTCTTCTACGCGGACAACAAACTCTTCCAATCCATGGAGCTCGCTCTCGCCCGCGCCTGGAGCATCGTCGAAATGGAACGACGGCGCGACGACGCTATGAAAAAATCGGTCAATTCTCCGGAAGCCCGTATCCGCATTTCTGATATTCATTCAAAACGAATCCTTCGATTCGGAAATCAGCATCAAATTCGCGAAGCGGTCTGGCTCATTTCGGAGATGATGAAAACCGTTGACCAAAAAGCGGCTCAGCCGCTCTTCCTTCAGAACGCGGAAGGAAAACTCGACTCCGAGCTCAGCCTTTGGAACGTCCTCCAATCGCTCGGAAACAATATCGATCCCCAAACCGCTGATGTCCTCGAAGACGAAGCCCTGGGCGAATGCATGCGCAGCCAATTCACTGAGAGTATTGGCGCTCGGGCCCGCAAGGACCTCCCGCGCATCGAAGTCGACGCGTCCCTCGAGGAAGCCCTCTATCTGTCGAAGTCGCTCAAGTTGCAGACCTTGCCTGTTTCCGACGAAGAAGGACGGCTCACCGGAATGGCGACACCGCTTGGCATGCTGAAAGGACTCGGCGCCGCCCTGGATTTCAACCCCGAAAAAGCTTTGCCCAAAGCATAGCGAAGAACGATGTCGATGACCCGAGCCAGCGATCTGATGACCAAGCGATTTCTCCGTATCAGCACGGAGCATACAATTCGCGAAGCAATGGGCATCATACTCTACGGCGAGCAGACCAAACACGACACCGGAGCGATCGCCATTATCAATCAGGAAGGCGACTTCGCCGGAGTCGTCACTCCCAACCAAATCGTTTGGGGTCTGGTCGGCGATTGGAAACCTGTCGAAGGCAATTCCGGAGAGAGTGAATTCCTGCCGTTCGCCGAAAGTCGATTGAGTCTTTCCGTCTCCACTCTGCTCACTCCCGAACCGACCACAGCTAGCCCGCAAACCTCTCTGGCCCGCCTCGTGCTGATGGCCGGCGCGAGCGAGTCCGAGTGCATTCCCGTGATCGACGAGGGGCGGGTCGAAGGGCTTGTCTACGCGACCGACATCTTCAAAGCCGCCGCTGACATCGCCCTGACACCCGGAACGGAGGGAATCGCCCTCTAGTTCGAGCTTCTCTATCAATAAGTTGTCGTGGAACCGCGAATACACGCGAATGGACACGAATTTTCTAAAACAATTGGTGACTATTCGCGCCTATCCGCGTGTATTCGCGGTTTCAAACAAAACGACCGCCTACGAGCTCCCGTGCCGCCCCGGAAACGTCAACTCGGCAATTCCCGATTTGTCGAGTTCGCCGAGGCCTTCGGCCGTCATCTTGTCGTACTGGCCCTTGGTCGCGTCGTTGAGAGGGAGTGAAACTCCTTGCTCGTGGGCGAGCGCCTGGGCGATGCCGGAGTCCTTGGCGGCGTGCGCTGCCGAAAACCAGCACTCGTGATCTCGGGCGATCATGTCCTCGGAGTCGGTTTCGAGAACGCGCGAATTGGCGCCCGTCTGGGCGAATACTTCGCAAATCATCTCGAGATCGTGTCCGAGGGATTGAGCCAATCCGAGACCCTCCGCCAAGCCGGCAGTGTTGATGTTCATCACCATGTTGACCAGCGCCTTGACTTCCGAAGCGCGACCCGCCCCGCCTTCGATAAAACGCAGGTTGATGCTGAGATCTTTGAGCAACGGCAACTGCGATTCGAACGCCGCCGCGTCTCCGGAAACCATCAAATAGAGATTGCCCTCGCGGGCGTGGCTGATGCTCGAAGCCATGCAGCCTTCTAAAGTCTGGGCCCCGGCCGCGGTGGCCGCCGTAGCGACTTCACGATGAATGGCCGGCGACAGGGTTGCGCAATTGATGAAGCACTTTGCTTCCGCGCCGGAGAGCAAGTTGTCGTCGCCTTCCAGAAAAATCGACCGCATCGCCGCGTCGTCGGTTACGACTGTCAGAATCACATCCGAATTGGCTGTCACCGCCGCGAGCGAATCGTAGGCAGCGCCGTCTAACTCGGTAGCGAGGCTCGTCGCGGCCTCGCGATTGATGTCGTAAATCGCGCTCACGTCGTAGCCACAATCCAACTTCAAGTGCCTCGCCATATTCGCGCCCATGCGACCCACGCCTACAATGCCAATTCGGTTACTCATAAGATCAAATCTCCTTTGTTTAAGTTGCCTGCCAAATCGAACCCACTGGGCGCGAGATTGCAACGGATAATTGCTTGGCGCGTAAAGCGCTCTCCCGGAAGTAACTGGACTCCGCCTGCGATCCCCTCTTTATTCGCCAGTCGGACCGCTATTTCTTCTTCCTTCAGCCCAACTCATCATCGCTTCATGCTAGAAACCATTGTTAACACAGCCGTCAGTATCATCTGGAGCAACGCGCTCGTCGCCCTCTGCCTCGCAGCCGGGTTGTACTTTTCCATCGCGACCCGCTTCCTCCAAGTCCGCCATATCAAGGATATGGCCAAGTACCTCTTCACCGGAACCGAGTCCGCCCAAGGCCTTTCTTCCTTCCAAGCCTTTGCCCTCGCCGTCTCGGGGCGCGTCGGCATCGGCAATATCGCCGGGGTTGCGACCGCCATCGCCATGGGTGGTCCGGGCGCGGTTTTCTGGATGTGGGCCATCGCCTTCCTCGGGGCCGGATCCGCGTTTGTTGAATCGACGCTCGCGCAGATCTACAAAGTAGAACGCGACGGCCAGTATCGCGGCGGGCCCGCCTACTACATCGAGAAAGGCCTCAAGCAGAAGTGGTACGCCATCCTCTTTGCCGTATCCACAATCATTGGAACAGGGCTTTTCCTTCCGGGCGTTCAGTCCAACAATATCGGAGCAGCGATCGAGAACGCGTTCCAGATCCCGCCCGCCGCGATTGGCGCAGTCGTGATCATTCTGCTTGGCCTGATCATCTTTGGCGGCTTCAAACGCATCGGCCATGTTGCCCAGTGGCTTGTCCCCTTCATGGCTGCTGGCTACATGCTAGTGGCGATTGTCATCATTGCCGCCAACTTCGCGAAGATCCCGGAAGTTTTCGGATTGATCTTTCAAAGCGCCTTCAGCTCGAGCTCGGCTTTCGGCGGGATGATTGGCATGGCGATCCGATGGGGCGTGAAACGTGGCATCTACTCAAACGAAGCCGGCCAAGGCACCGGACCCATTGCCGCCGCGACCGCCGAGGTGAGCCACCCGGCCAAACAGGGGCTTGTTCAAGCGTTCTCGGTCTATTTCGACACCTGGTTCGTCTGTACCGCAACCGCCATCATGATCCTCATCACCGGATCCTACAACGTCGTCGACCCAGCTGGCGGGTTCATCGTCGACAATCTCCCGGGCGTGGCCGACGGGCCTGCCTTCACGCAAGCCGCGGTCGAGAGCCTTTTCCCCAGCTTCGGCAGCGGATTCGTGGCGGTCTCCCTGTTTTTCTTCGCCTTCACCACGCTGATGGCCTACTACTACTTCACCGAATCGACGGTCGCCTACCTTTGGACCGCGCCTGACGCTCGACGCAAGGCCATCTTTGTTATTCGCATTCTTTTCCTTGCGGTCATCTTCTTCGGCACGCTCCGCGAAGCGAGCCTCGCCTGGGCCTTGGGCGACATAGGCGTCGGCCTGATGGCTTGGCTCAACATCATCGCCATCCTGCTCCTGAGCCGCCCCGCGCTTAAGTGCCTCAAAGACTACGAGGCTCAGAAAAAAGCGGGACAAGACCCTGCCTTCAAAGCCGAAGATATTGGAATTTCCGATACAGAATACTGGAAGTAGCGAATACGGGTAGTTTAACAGGATGCGGTCACCCGCTGAGCGGGTTCCCTGACTTGATCCCATCCCGCTTAGCGAGATGGGAACTTGATGATTTGCGAATCTAAACAACGCTTTGCCGGAACCTGATCTTTGTAGTCGTCGAACATCAAGTTCCCGCGAAGCGGGATCAAGCGAGGGAGCTCGCGCGCGGGCGACCGCATCCTGTTAAACAAAAAATCCTGTTGGCTCGTAGAGCCATCCTGTAGCGAACGCAGAGGATTTAGCGTCTTGTCCTGCGAAGCTCAAAGAGTGAAGCAGGAACCCTGTTAAACTAATTTCAGCGCCGCATCCACGCTGGCTTCGTCGTGTACGATCGCGTTCAAAGCCGCGGCGACCGCTGCCGGGTTCTCATGTTGCCACACGTTGCGTCCGACCGCGATTCCGCTGGCGCCGGCGTCCATAGAGTCTTTCACCATTTTCAAGAGCGCCGCATCTTCGCCCATCGCAGCGCCGCCGAGCACGACTATGGGAACGAGCGCGGCGTCGACAATCGTCTTGAAACTCTCTACATCGCCGTCGATCGGAAAGGCCGTTTTCACCACATCCGCTCCGAGTTCCGCAGCGAGCCGCGTTGCAAACCCGATGTTCTCGACCGTATAGTCGTCCGGTCGCCCGATGTTGAAGGGCAACGCCTCCAGAATTACCGGTATTCCCGCTTCTCTTCCTTCGCTTATTACGGCTGCGCATTCGCGAAAATTGTCGGATTCGCGCGGGTGGTGCAGGTAGCACATATTCATCATCGCGTGGGCGCCGACCGACTCCGCGTCGTCCGCCGTGAACAATCGATAGGAGCCATCGTCTGGATTCCCTGGATACGTCGGTTTGTATCCATCCGTTCGCAAGCAGACTCCCTTGCCCGTCAGTTCTTCTCTGCACGCCTCGGCCACACCGAGGTTGACTACGAATCCGTCTACCGATTCCCGAACGCTCGCGATCAGCTCTCCCGGTTTGGCCATTCCCGGCACCGGCATCACTGTGCCGTGATCGATCGGAAGGATGACCGTCTTGCCGTCTTCCTTGAAAAACCTGCCTAAATTATCCGTTTTCGACATGAGGGCCCACCCTAGCTTCCGAAGCGTTCAGTTCAATACCGCAGTCTCGCCAATCGATTCGTCTGTCGGCGCGCTAGTCGTTAAAACGCGTCGTCTAGATACGTTCTCGAGCCGGTCTGCCAGTAGTGTTGCAACTTCAGCATCCATTTCTCGTAGCCAACGATTGCGTCGGTCCGGGTAGCCCATTGATGCCACTCGCGAGCAAGCGGAATCACTTTGTCGTAGTAGTGCTGCGAGGCGAGGTCGTTTTGCTCGAGGGGATCGTTCGCGATATTGTAGAGTTCCCAGTCGTGATGGGTTTGCCCATCGGTCGAAGTGAAGTTTTTCGACACGAGCTTGTAGTCCCCTTTTAGCACAGCTCGGTTTGCTTCGTGCTCGAAGAAGAGCGTTCGCGTGGGCAATTCTCGCCCGTTGAACGCCGGCACGAGGCTTGTTCCTTCCAAAGGGAGTATAGAATTCCCATCGAACCGATCTGGATAGTCTATCCCCGCGATGTCGACGATCGTCGCCATGAAGTCGATAACGTGACCGCGCTGTGATTCGTTGCCGCTTCGTTCAATGCCGTTGGGCCAATGAGCGATGAAGGGAGTGAGTATTCCTCCTTCGTGATTGAAATGCTTATACAGTCTAAGCGGCGTGTTGCACAACGCGGCCCAAGACGAACCCAAGTGATGCTTGGTCCCTGGCTGCCCCATGTTCGCTAATGCCCTGCCCTTGAGCGGGCCGTCGCGACCATCCGGACCGCCCTCGTAGTTCGCCCCATTGTCGGAGAGGAAAAAGATCAGCGTATTTTCCAGTTCCCCCATGCGCTCGATCTGGGCGATCGTCTTTCCGACCCCTTGATCGACTTGATCGACCATCGCCGCGTACGTGGCCATGCGACGCGCCTGGTCCGCCTTTTGGACCTTGTTCAGCGAATTCCATTTTCGAATGGGCTCCGGCTGCGCGTACTCGTCGTGCCAAGGCGGCGAATCGGAAAACGGAGGAACGGTTTTATACTGCGGAAACCAGCCCTTTTCCTTCACCGCCTTCCAACGATCCTGGCGGATCCTGTCCCAGCCTTTCTCATACCGAGCGACGTATTTGTCGATCAGATGCTTCGGCGCTTGGATCGGCGAATGCGGCGCCTGGTAGGCGAGATAGAGGAAAAACGGGTCCGAGCCCACGGCCTTCCCTTGATGTCGCTGCAAAAATTTCACTGCGTAGTCCGTCGTCGCGTCGGTCGCGTGGAAGTCGCCTTCCGCATATTCGATCGGCTCCACATCGGGCGATTCCAAAACGTACAAGGGCGGTTCCCAATAGTCGCCACAACAACCTTGATACGCGTAGGAATGGTCAAAGCCACGGGCCGGCGGCAGCCGCTCGGGCGTGTTGCCCAAGTGCCATTTCCCGGACATGTAGGTCTGGTAGCCGTTCAAGGCCAAGAGTTCGGAAAGGAAAATATTGTTGCCCGGCTCCACCGGTTCGAGCTCGTACACGCCGACCTGATGACTATACAGGCCCGTCATTATGCTTGCCCGCGTCGGTCCGCAACGGGCGGCGTTGTAGAACTGGCTAAACGTCAAACCGTCTGCCGCGAGCCGGTCGATGTTGGGCGTGTCGATCTCTCCTCCCTGAAAGCCGAGATCGGAAAATCCCAGATCGTCCACGAGGATAATCAGGACATTAGGACGTTCCGCCGCGACCGCAGCGAGGCTGTAAACGAACAGCGCCAGTTGAAAAAGAAGGGGTAGACGGAATCGACTCTGCATTTTGGGCGAGGACAGGATTGGGATGAAAGCCGATCGGGCGCCTGACATCAAGCGAAAGCGGGAGCTGAAATTCTCGTCGCTCCCGTCTTTGTCCGAACTATAGGACTACGCCGGGACAAGCCGCGAGGAGGCCTCCGTCGCGCCAGTGACTCATCTTTGGTTAAAACGTCGGCCGCGATAGCTCGAGGGGCTTTCGCCCATGCTCTGACGAAACTGGGTGGAAAAGAATGAACTGCTGCCAAACCCACAGTGGAAAGCGATCTGCGTTATGCTATTGTTGGGATCTTTCAGTAGCTCGCACGCTTCGTGCAGTCTTAACTTAGTGATGTATTGGACAGGCGTAGTTTCGTAGATGCGACGAAATTTGCGTTGTAGCTGGCTCACCGACAAGTGCGCGATCCTGGCCAGTTCCTCGATGCGAATGGGCTCTCGATAGTTTCGCTGAATGTAGGACGCCACCTTCGCCATTTGTGTCAGCGGCGATACGGTGTCTTCTTTCTCCTGCCCGTAAAGGCGGCAGATGAATGCCACAAGCAATCGGAATGCGCTGGCGATCACCAGCCGACGACCTTCCGCCGCGCTCCCGTATTCAACTTTCAAATTCATGATGAGGCTCTTGGCGTAAGCCAAGTTCTCAGGCGACAAATGCAAGCGTTCCTGAAAACGATCGCCGCTCCGCGTTCTCGGCTGCAGATCGAACAGCGCATGGTAGCCCATCATCTCTTCGAGTTCCGCCCGATCGCTCAAAAACTGCTCCGGGTCGAACATGACATTGCACAGGTTCAAGCGCTGAGCGTCCTTGAACCCGTGCTTCTTCTCTCCCCCGATAACGAAAACGTCCCCGGTCTCCAGAGGATACTCCTCAATCTCCGTCCGATGGATCGCTCGTCCTCCGAGCACAAACACGAGTTCGGAATACTCGTGCGCGTGCATCTTGAAATCGCCGTCGTGCTGAACGAAGGCGATTCGAAACCGAAAATCTGGCTCCGGCATGTCGTCCGCGTAGGATCCGTAACACTTCTGCTCGTGGAGTCGGCCTTCCGTAAACTCTAGTGCGGTCCCGACCAAGTGGTTCTGTCTCAACGACGCGAGAGGCATAAGCAACGATGCAAAGCGTTCCCTTGCCGCGCGTCAACGCCCATGCTCGAATAATTAAAGAAATACTATCCAATTTCGCTCGTTTCCCGGGAATAAACGGGAAAAAACGCGCGAGAATTCTTAAACAAAAAGCGTCAATCCTCATAGAGTATTGCCAGAAATCGTACTATTATTCATTTTAACCATCGCCTACCCCCCTATTCATGATCCCGATTTCGTCAGATCGATCGCATTTGAGTGAACGAACGATGCCCGTCCGGACCGCGTCGAACGCAATCGCTCTGTCAGCGCTGACGATTGCCTCGCTCGCGCCGTCCTTCGCCGCCCAAGAGGCCTCGGAGGGCGAGAAACTTTTCGCTCTGGAAGTGATGCCCCTCTTGGCGGACAAGTGCTTCTCTTGCCACGGCGACGACCCCGAGGAAATCGAAGGCGGCCTCGACATGACCCATCTGGAGGGATTGCTCAAAGGAGGCGATTCCTTCGACGACGTCCTCATTCCCGGCGACGCCGCGTTTAGCTTCATGATGGAAGCCGTGCGCTGGGAGGATCCCGACTTCGAGATGCCGCCCAAGGAAAACGACCGGCTCACCGAGGAGCAAATTTGGTCGCTGCGCGACTGGATCAACGCCGGAGCCCCCTGGCCCAGCGACGAGCGCGTCGCCGCTATCCGCGATCAATACGCCGAAGGCGTGATCGTGCATACCAGCGGCGCTCTCTCGGAGGAATGGGCGAATCGCCGCTACAAGGAAGAAGATCTCTGGGCCTACCAGCCGCTCGAGAAACCGGTCGTCCCCGAAACCTCCGCCAACGCGTCCAACCCCATAGACGCCTTTATCAACTACGAGCTGGAGAAAAACGCCATTCCTCCGGCCCCGCTCGCGGACCGCCGTACCCTCATTCGCCGCGCTACATTCGACCTCATCGGCCTCCCTCCTGCACCCGAAGAAATCGACGCGTTCCTCAAGGACCGAAGTTCCGACGCAGACGCCTTCCAAACGGTCGTCGACCGCCTCCTGGCCGATCCCCGATACGGGGAGCAATGGGGACGCCACTGGCTCGACGTCGTCCGCTACGCCGACTCGTCCGGCTTCTCCAACGACTACGAGCGCCCCAACGCTTGGCGGTACCGCGACTACGTCATCCGCTCCTTCAATCAGGACAAGCCTTACGACCAGTTCATCATCGAGCAAATTGCCGGGGACGAATGGGATCCGGACAATCCCGAAATGATCTTCGCCACCGGTTTTCTCCGCATGGGCTCGTGGGAACACACCGCCATGTCCGTCGAACGTATCACGCGGCAACAGTATCTCGACGACGTTACCGACATCGTGGGACAGACTTTTCTCTCCCATCCACTCCAATGCGCGAGCTGCCACGACCACAAGTTCGACCCGATCCCGACAAAAGACTACTACCGCATTCAAGCCGTATTCAACACCACCCACTTCGCCGACCGAAAGGTCCCATTCCAGGAATACGAGAACCTCGTGGACACCGACGACATGGAAGTCATGGCGAAACGAATACAGTATTTCTCCAAAATGCGAGACGACCTGAACGAGAAGACCAAAACCGCTCGAGAGCAATGGTGCATCGAAAACGGCCTTCCCGTCGGCACGCGCAGGGAACTCTCGAACAAAGGCGTTCCCGATGAAAAGCTGCCTCCCCGAAATATAGGACTGACCGCGGCTGAAATCGGCATCGTTAAAGTCGGACAGAAAAACGTCGCTCGAACCAACTTCGAAATGAAGAAATTCGAGCCCTACGCTATGTCCGTCTACACAGGTCCGACGCCAAAGCAGGCGCAGCGATCCGGAACGATGATGGCCATGCCCAAGCCTGCCAGCGAAGATCGAGGCTACGAAAGCGCTCACATCTTAACCGGCGGCGACCCCTTTTCGCGTGGTGAAAAAGTGACTCCCGGAGTGTTCAGCGCTCTCCCCGGATCCAACGACGCCATCGAAGCCACTCCTTGGAATACGATCCCTCAATCGCCCGATGGACGACGACTGGCTTTCGCCCGATGGCTGGCCAACCCGCAAAACGCTCTCGTCCCGCGCTCCATCGTCAACCGCATTTGGAGCTATCACTTTTCCCGCGGAATCGCCGGCAACCCCAACAACTTCGGGGCCATGGCCAAAAAACCCACCCATCCCGAGCTTCTCGACTTTCTTGCCGCCGCGTTTATCGAGAACGAATGGTCCATCAAAACCCTCCACCGAACCATCATGAGTTCCGAAACCTACCGCCGCTCGACCGAACATCCCGATCGTTCGCTCCTGGCGGATAAGGACCCTCTCGGCAACTCGTACGCCGTATTCAGAGAACGGAGACTCACGGCCGAGGAACTCCGCGATAGCATGCTCTTCGTTTCCGGAGAATTGAGCCCAGCCATCGGCGGATTGCCGGCGCGGCCTGAAATCAACCGCGACGTCGCCCTGCAGCCGCGTCAAGTCATGGGCTCCTACGCCGCTTCCTACGAAGCGTCCCGTACACCCGAATTGCGAAATCGCCGCTCGGTCTACGCCAAGAAAATCCGCGGCCTGCGCAACCCATTCATGGAGGTGTTCAATCAACCGAGCCCGGACGAATCGTGCGAGTTTCGTCAAGCGTCAACCGTTACGCCCCAAGTGTTCAGCTTGTTCAATGGAGAAGACTCCCTCAATCGATCGATCGCCACGGCGATTGACCTCCTGAAGGCGAACCAGTCGCGCAAGAAGACCGTCCAGACGCTTTTCCAGCGCGCCTACGGGCGGCTGCCCGAAAAGTCGGAACTCGCCCTTTCGCTCGACCACTGGAAAAAAATGGAGCGGCGTCATGAGACGCTGGAGTTCCCCCCGAGAACCTTCGAGCGCGAAGTGGAACGTTCCGCCGTCGAGGAAATGACTGGGGCCGCCTTCACCTTCAAAGAAATCCTCTTCGGATTCGACGACTACGTAGCCGATCCGTCGCTGGCGGATGTCGACGCGAAAACGCGCGCGCTGTCCGACCTCTGCCTAGTCGTTTTCAACAGCAACGAGTTCCTATACGTATACTAAGTAAATGTCATGAGCCAGAAACTACGACAGGAAATCGCCGCCAATCAGTCCGCCGCTCGAGCCCTCAATCGACGCAGCTTCCTCTACAGCATGGGCGCCAGCTTAGGCAGCGTCGCCCTCTCCGGTCTGCTCCCGCAATCGCTCTCGGCCGCCGCCAAAGGCCCGCTCTCCCTCAAGAAGCCGCACCTGCCGCCCAAGGCCAAGAATTGTATCTTTCTCATGATGGAAGGCGGCCCCAGCCACATCGACACCTTCGATCCCAAGCCCGCTCTCGGAAATTTGCACTTGCAGCAGTTCACCCGAAGCGGCGAAGCCAAGTCCGCTATGGAAAGCGGCACGCGCTATTACGTGCAAAGCCCTTGGAAGGCCCGTCAAGTCGGCCAGTCCGGGGCTTGGATGACCGAACCCTGGCAACATCTAGCGGAAGTCGCGGACGACCTTTGTTTCTACCGCGGCTGCCAAGTCGACTCCGTGAACCACCCCACTGCGCTGTTTCAGATGAACACCGGAAATCGATTCGGCGGCGATCCCGCTCTTGGCTCCTGGGTAACCTACGGACTCGGGTCCGAAAACCAAGATCTGCCCGGATTCATCGTGCTTCCGGAACTTTCGTATCCACAAGGGGGTTCTCCCAACTGGGGAAACGGGTTTCTTCCGGCCCACTATCAAGGCACGCCGCTGCGCCCTCAAGGCTCGCCCATTCTCGATCTGAAGCCACCGGCGGGAATCACCGCGGAACATCAACGCGCCAATCTCGACCTTCTCAGTCGCTTCAATCACGACCACTTGGACAAGCATCCCTGGCAGGACGACCTGCAAGCTCGGATCGAGAATTACGAATTGGCTTTCCGAATGCAAATGCAAGTGCCGGGCATCCTCGATATCGACCAGGAAAGCGAGTCCACCAAAGAACTCTACGGGATCGGCGACGAAAACACTGAGGTCTTCGGACGAAAGCTTCTACTCGCGCGTCGGCTCGTCGAGAAAGGAGTGCGATTCATTCAAGCCTACTCAGGTGGGTGGGACTCGCATGATTTTCTCGAGCGCGCTCACGGCCAGCGTATCCGAAATATCGATAAACCAATCGCCGGACTCATCAAAGATCTCAAGCAGCGTGGATTGCTCGACGAAACGCTTATCGTCTGGTGCGGCGAGTTTGGCCGCAGCCCCGACAACGGAATTCGCGATGGCGGGGCCGCTTACGGACGCGACCACAATTCGAAAGCGATGACGCTCTGGTTCGCCGGAGGTGGCGTCAACGCAGGAAACACGATCGGGGCTACGGACGAAATTGGAGCTGAGGCGGTCGATGTCGTTCACCCAATTCGCGACGTGCACGTCACCCTGCTCCACCTTCTTGGCCTCGACGACAACAAACTCACTTACTTCCACGCCGGCCGCTTTAAACAACTGTCCCAGTTCGGCGGGAAACTCATCCCAGAGCTAATTGCATAGCTTGATTCAATTGGATTTTAACAGTTGCTTCGCAAGATGTCGCTTCCGTCTTCGCGCCGCTACGCCGAGACAAGTCGCGCCAACAAGACCGCTGCGCGAACATGATTAATAACTCAAGATCCTGCTCCCGCACAGCCCCGATTCAATCGGGGTCTTTGACGGGATCCTGTTCCTGCGACAGCCACCGACAGAGTCGGGGTCCCGAAGGGACAGGATTTGATTCCGTTCACGGAATCACTGTTAAACTCCTTCTCTCCCTTGCAATCGTTCTCGCCTCGCCTGTTTCAGCTCAATCTGATCCACCCAACATCCTCGTCATCGGCATCGACGATCTGCGTCCCGAACTCAATTGCTACGGGGCTACTCACATTCACTCCCCCAATATCGATCGTCTCGCCGAACGCGGCGCGCTTTTCGAACGAGCCTACGCCCAGTACGCCATCTGCGGCCCGTCGCGCTCCAGCATGTTCACTGGATTGAGACCCGACACGATCGAAGCGTATAACAACAAAGCTCACTTTCGCGACCACTTGCCCGACGTCCTATCGCTCCCCGAGTTCTTCAAAAACAACGGCTACGCCACCTACGGTTTCGGCAAAATTCTCCACAACACCCATCGCGATCCGCAATCCTGGACCGAACCACAGTTCTACATAAAGGAACACCAGTACGCCTCTACCGGCTACGAATCAAAACAAGCTGGAATCGACGGTATCCACGAATCCAATAAACGTCTCCCCCTTTTCGAAGGTCCCGATGTCGAAAACACGGCCTACCGCGACGGAATCGCCAACGTCGCCGCGATCGAGACGCTGGAATCCGCAGCCAAAGCCGACCGGCCGTTCTTTCTATTTGTCGGGTACCACAAGCCGCATACCCCCTTCAACGCCCCAAAGAAATACTGGGATCTCTACGATCCGCAGTCGCTTCCACTGGCCCCGAACCCATTGCCCCCTCTTGACTCCCCAAACTTCGCTCTCTCCACCAGTCGCTATCTTCGCAGTTTCGCCGGTATGCCTGAGAACGGTCCTTTCCCCGAGGATCTCGCTCGCAAAACCCGCCACGCTTACTTCGCTTGTATCAGCTATGTTGACGCGCTCGTCGGCGACCTCGTCGACGCTCTAGAAGAAACCGGGCAATCGGAAAACACAATCATAGCGCTGTGGTCGGATCATGGATACCAACTAGGCGATCACGGAATGTGGTCCAAGCACAGCAACTTCGAAACTTCGACCAAAATCCCATTCATCATCGTTGACCCTCGGGCATCGAACACCCAACGCCGTATTCATGCCCGCATCGAACTCATCGACTTGTTCCCTACCCTTGCAGAGCTCGCGGGCCTGGAGGCGCCTATCGGTTTGGACGGCAAATCGCTTGTCTCCATAATGAACGATCCGAGCCGCCAAAGCGAGGCGAACACAGTCGCTTTCAGTCAATTCCATCGGGCTGGAAATCGCGGCTACTCAATCCGAACGCGCGACTTTCGCTACACGGAATGGCGAAACGCGACAACGAAGAGAGTCGTCGCCCGGGAGCTTTACGACCACCGAACCGATCCCAACGAATCTCGAAACGTCGCTCGACGCATCGAGTACCGCGCTGACCTGAACCAAGTTCAGAAGCAACTACAGAAACAATGGCCTCGGTGAAAGCGACTCAATGCCCATTGTCTCGAAGAGACACCCATTTGCCTCGAAGAGGCAACGAGTGAGGAACGAACGTTGTTTAAAAACATCGCTCACTCTGTTCGCTAGTTCCCTCTCCCGCCAAGCGGGATCGGGAAATAGGCAGTCGACACGTCGACTGTTGGGTTTGATTCAACCGATGCGTACTCCAGAGAGGCGCTCTTCCTTCGCGCGACGAGGCAAGCAGCGGACGCCCTCCAAGCGCCTCTACCCTAGTAATAAAAAAAGAAAGCGCTCGGCCTGCGTCACCGTGACGTCAGACTTAATCTCGAGTTCGTCCGCTGCTATAAACTGTTCTCATCTTCGTTGACGCTCCCGCGTCGCGCGGTCTTCGCGGCTATTCATTGGCTTCTCCGGGAGTCGGGTTCATCCGCACAAATAGATCGGTATTCAAAGGCGAACGACCTTCCGAGATGCCGGTCTCCTGACTTCCAAACGTTACCGAATCTAAAAGAAGATTTGAGGACGCGTCCGTATCCACAAAAAGGATTCGCTCCCCGCTTGCCGAAAGTTTGAAATTCGCATGCAACCCTTCCTCAGCATCGCCGTCCTCGTCTGCCCAGACAATCAAGTAGCCGCCCGCCGGGATCGTCGACCCTTCCGGAAACTGCCACTTCCGAGGCTTGTCGGTGTCGTCGCTTAGATAGCGGCCACTCAGGTCGACAGAGGTCGAAGATAGGTTTCTCAACTCGATCCAGTCGTCGTACTCCCCTTGCGGGTCCGCAACGGTGTCGTCATTCGAGGCCATAAACTCGTTGATCACGACTGAGGTCGACTCCGCTGCTTCGATGGCGACTCGAAAATCGAGCGGGTCGCTCTCCGCTTTGTCAGGACTGAATCGAGCGGACTTTGCCTCGTTGCCGGATCGGGCTTCTACGTAGTAGCGGACTTTCACGCCTCCGAGATACCCCGAGACGTTCGCTCCATAGACGCCGTCGCCAGCGCTTCCGTCGCCGCTCAATCCGTCGTCGAGCATCTCGACTTTATCGTACGAACCGACGTCTCCGCCACGGTGATACAGCCAGACGGAATCGACGCCGTCAGATTCATGCTCAGCCACATCCGCAGTGATTGTTATCGTTTCCCCCACCACGGGCGATCCTGGATCGGACACGCTGTCAATCATCGGGGCTATTTGGGAAATCTCGGAGTGGCTACTCAAATACTGGTAGCGGCTCTCGATGTGACTCTTGAGGGAGGCGATATCGCTCTCAAACGCATCGTAGTCGTAGCCCTTCTTAGAGTCGCTCTGGACCGCAGAGTCGATTATTGCGCGGTATGCGTCAATCAGTGGAAACAGGTAGTCCGGATGGAATCGCTCTTCGAGAAGAACGCGATAATGGGCCAAGTAGCGTTGTCTCAGCTCAGCGTTCGATAGAAATTTGGTGATGACGGGGCGATTCGCATTATCCTCGTCGCTCATCGGGTCGAGCGTCGCGTTCGTGACGTTGAACGCTTCGTTGCCGTCGTGTTCGATCGGGTGGATTCGTCCTCCTTCCGGATCGTAGTAAAACTGGTAGTCTCTCCCCTTGCTCCAATAAGCATCGCCGTCGGTAAATAGATTCTCGCCGGCCAGAAACCAAAGCCAACTATCCACCGCGAGAACCGTTTCGATTTCATCCCGAAGGGTCTCTGCCGGTGTATTCGCCAACACGCGCGTGGCGTTGATCAAGTGACCCCAAGGGTCGTCCGTATTTTCCGACTTCAATTCGTACTCCGCCTGGTAGGTGGCAGGATCTTCTCCGAGATAGGACAGAGCCCGGACGCCGCTGGCGAAACCGCCACCGCCTGGGCCACCACCGCCATTGTCCACTGCGTCGCTGTCGCCCGCGCCGGTTCCACTGGGCGACTTCCAGCGGTCCCCATCGTTGTCGTCGAACCATTCGCGGATCAGATCCCCGTCTTGTTGCTGGGAATTGGTGTAGACTCCCCAGTTCTCCCCGTTGATCCAAATCTGGGCGAAGCCGGCTTTCGGACTGATGGTAAATTCGCTGAGCACATTGAAATAGAGCGCCTCGCGAAGAATCGTCTCGTCTTCATAGGCGTTGTTAAAGTTCAAAGTCTCGTATCCCAACAGGTCCAATTCCGGATCCGTAAAGTCCATTTCTACGGCGATCGACTTCTTCTCGCCCGACCGCGTGTACGACGTGTTGCCTTTGTACCGGATGCCAACGTCCAGGTAGTCGATTCCATCCATCGACAAATCGCCCGCGAGCTCAGTCGCGGTACTGTAGTTGTTTGCGAGCAGCGTTTGCCAGTTTGACTCTTCGAAACTCAGCTCGATCACGCGCAGAACGAGGGGATCGAATAGAAAGTCAACTTCCTCTTCGAAGTATGGAGTAGCTCGATAGAAACGGATTCCCGAAGCCAAAGCCGTTTGCGGCAAGAGAAGTATGTCGTCGTTGGATACAAGGATTCCCAGCTCCTCTTCAACTGTCCAGTTCACAAGATCGGTTGAGGACTCGAGAATCCAGAGCTGGTCCTCGGTTCCGGTTATTCCCAGACCGATGTCGCCCCCTTCTACCGCGAACTGTAGCGACCCTTCCTGGCTATGCCCCCACTGCTGGAACACCATGACGGCCATTAAAAATAGCGTTCGAATCGATTCAAAAATTCCGTTCTTTCTACGGTTGGCGTGACTACACTTCATGGCTCTAGGGGTTCGACAGGTGATGGACGAGGATCTCGGCATGAGCGAGCGCTTCGAAGTCCAAGGCGGTTTCATAGAGTCGGTACTTCGCGTCGGCGGACTCGATTTGAATCTCGATTCTCCCTTTCTCGAGATTGAACCGCTGGTTCGCAGCGATGCCATCGCTCCCGTTTGAAGATTCCAAAAACGCCCTCAGCTCTGTCTCCAAGGCCATCCAGCGCGTTTGTTGTCGATCAAAGCGGTCTCGCGCGAGTTGCAATTCCCGGACCGCTTCGTCTATTGCAGATTCAATCTTCGACCGCTTGCTGGCCCGCTCCGCGATCGACGCGCCTTCCGACAAACGCTCTCGGGTCAATTCCCCGCGATTCCAAAAGGGAAGATTTACGCCGATGCTTAGACCGACAATTTCGTCGTCCAGGTTGCGACTCGAATCCCGCTCCTGTTCGTACTCTAACTGCAAATACGATAGGTTCAACTTGGAACGTTGCCTGGCTCGTTCTAGAAAATCTCCCGCCAGTTCGTCGGCGGTAGCCAGTAGAGCGATCTCAGGATGATCCTGGAAAAGCCTCACAGCGATCGAATCGCTCGCATTGAGCCAGTCCCCATTCTCCCCGTTCAACACAATCAGTTCCCAGCCACGCCCCAAGACTAAGTCACCAAAAATACTCGCCGAAATACCTTGGCTTGCCAGACTGTTCTCGATCCGTTCGATTTCGAGTAGGAGAGCTTCCGTTTCGCCGCCTGTTTTCGCCATTGCCATGCGGAGATTCAGTTGTCTTAAGCGATCGTCCTCGCCCAACTCGATCCGCGCGTTGCTGACTGCCAATTGCTCGCGTTCAATTCGAGTCTGATTCTCCAACAAATCGTGCTTGCTTTTTAAATACGCTAGACGAAGACATTCTCGTTTCAGCAAGTTGCGCGCCCGACCCAACGCGATTTCACGCTCGAGTCGAAGCACCCGCTCAGCCCGCTCCTGCTCGTTTTCGAGAAACCACTTTGGATCTCCGTCGTCCAGCCTCCACCGTACCGCGCCGCCAAACGAATTTTCGTCGTCCACCTGATCCTGTTCTACTCTGAGACGCAGTTCCGGCCGGGCTCCGGGTCCAAGCGATTCGCCCGAGAGCTCTTCCAAAGCGCGATCCCAGACACGCGTTTCCTCGCGCTCCGCCGCAATTAGATCGATGCTGTCCATCAATGATTGCGTTTCGGCTTCAGCGGAGGCGAGCGCGATCAGGCAAGCAAGAATGCTCCCCGTCCGCACTATCCGATTCATCCCTTGTGTTGTTGCCCTCCTACCCATTCAATTCGCTCCCGAACGCCCCAACCAGTTCCAAAATGAAAGACCGTTTTCCGGCACCCGTTTGATCGCGACCGGCTCCCCCAGATTGATACTGCTCGCATCGTCTAGTTCGACCGTGAACCAAAAGCTTCCGCTCAGCGGGTTGCCGCTCGACGCGAAGGACTTGCCCAATTCCATCATGCCAGGGGAAAGACTTGCAATTCTGCCCACGAGCGGATCGGCCAACCGGCGTTGCGTCGATATCTCAACGATTTGTCCCAACGCCAAACTTCCCACATCTTCGGGGGGAAGATAGCCGACGATTTTCGCCGTTTCGCGATGAACCAGGGTAACGATTGGCTCGCCTGCGTCGACGACCTCGCCTGCGCGTCTTAAAACTTCGGATACTGTTCCGTTTGAACTGGCCCGAATCGACATGCGAGCGCGTTTCACATGGACCAATTGGCTCGCGGAATAGCTCTGGGCTGCAATGTTGTCGCCCGACCGGGATTCCTCGAAAAAAGCGCCCAACTCCTGAATACTCGCCTCCAGTCGCGCGACGATCTCCGGAATTTTCTCCGTTTCCACGAGTAGTGTAGCGACTTTCGCCCGAGCCCGTGTATAGAGGCTACGATCGACCAAATTGCGCGACACGAGACTTTCCAATCGCTCCAGCTCCTCCTCTTGGACCGCAAGTTCGGCTTCGTTCTCGGCGAGCCTCGAGTTCCACTCGTCGCGTTCTAGCTCCAGGGACTGCCGCTCCAGCAAGTAACGCAGTCGCCGTTCCTCCAAATCTTGTCCAGCTCGCGAGACAGCCGACTCAATTGCGGCAATTTCAAGCGAATCGTCCAGTTGAGCCACGAGTGTCGTCGGCGCCACTTGATCCCCAACCGCAACCGCGATTCGCTCCAACCGGCCCCCCTCGACCGCGGCAATCGCGCTCGTGTCGCACTTCATATAGCCCATATACACTCGAGAGCTTCCGTCCTGAGACAGCGCGTACATCGTGACCAGGCACACCAGCGTCCAAACCGCGAATGGCCAAAGACTGGCCAGCCGATAAGAGAGCACGCTGCGCGTGTCATTCGCGCCATTGGATTCCCGTTTTTGCGTCAACTTCATAACTCCTAGATCTCCACTGAATCGCGTTGCATGATGAGGCTCGCCTCCCGTACACCTTCGATCGCACGCAGCTCTTCAATGAGCCGCTCTTGCAAGTCCGGGTGATACAGGCGTATTTGGATTGCGCATTCCAGCAGCTCGTCTCTACCGGCGTCGCGCAGGGCGATGGTCTCCCGAGTTTTTGTGTACTTGCCCACCACTTCCATGATTTGAGACCGAAGCGCCTCGTCCGGTGGAGTAAAGAGGCGCAGCATTCCATCAAATCGTTTACGGGTCGAAAAGGAGGACGCTTCCAATACGAAGGTCGTGGCGCAAAACGCCAGCGTTCCGATCGCGCCCAGAGCGTAGAATCGAGATCCGCTCGCAATTCCGATCGCCAGGGCCGCGAAAATAAAAATCATGTCGCGCGGATCCCGGATTGGCGTGCGAAACCGGATAATCGTCAACGCCCCCAGAATTCCCAGTCCGCGGGCGATGTTGTTGCCAATCGCGATGATCATAATTGTGGATACGAGACTGCCGAGAACGATAGTCTGGACGAAGGATCTCGAGTAGGTCGCGCCCGCGTGCGTTTTCTCGTAGGTGATGGCTACCAAAACGCTCAAAGCCAGGCTCACCGCGACGGCGATGAAGATGTCGCGCGGCTCGATCGACGCTTCCGACAAGGAGTTCAAGTAGCTGATAATTTCAGAATTAGTAGATGACATTGTTTCGAGGATACAGGAGTGAATGAAAGCGAGCCGGCGTCTGAAAACCGGTCAAAGCAAAGGTGGAACTCCCCAAGAAGCGGGACTCTAGGTTTACGGCTTCCGAGTACTTGCAGTAGCCGATCCGTTGCAGGCTGAAGTGCCGGACCAACTGAATCATCCATCCCGGTATACGTAGACCCGATTTCAGCTCCAGAATGACACAGGGATCGGATTTGCCGGCTCCCGCTATTGGAGCGGCTCGCCAGGAAGCACTTGGGTCGTATACGCGAAAATCGGTCGCGGACTGGTATTCGAGCCGGGTGTCGAGCGTGATCCGCGCATCGGCGTCGGATTCTCCAATCCAGCATTCTCGATCATACCGAATACGCACGACTGGCCCGGCGTCGATTTCGCGAGAGAGTCGAAAGAATTCGGCAAGGACGTCCCTTTCTTTACTTCTTTCGGCCCGAGGCGCCCAATCACCTTGCAGGCCTGTTCGCAAGTCCTCGGCGTGTGTCTCCGCATTGAGCCGAGCCCTGCTCTTGTCGACGATGTCGCCAAACTTGCGTTTGATTTCGACGAATACGGGCCCTTGATCCGAGTCCCTTCCATACGTCCGCACGCGGAGTTTAAATCGGCTTTTCAACTCGAGTCCTTTTGCGTGGTGCAGCGACAACTTTGGAGAGTCCAACTGCAGCGTAGTCACACAGTATTTTGGCGGTACTCCGAAGGCCATCGGATCCGGTTTGCAAAAACTGGACGCATACGACCTCACTTCGGCCGCCAGCGGTCCCGGAATGAGAAACTTCATTTCGTGCCGTGGCCGAAAACTCGCTTGGGATTGGTTCGGGAGCATCTCTTGTTGTCGCCAGATCATTCTTTCATCTCCAATCTGATGCGGTAGAAGATTGGTCCTACGCCTTCGAATACGTCTTCAAACGAGTACTTCGCGTCGCTGATCCGGGTCGGCGTCTCCTTCTGCCAAACGACCAGGTCCGTAGAAGACTCGACGTGGCAATCGACGTCGTCTCGACGCGCTTCGAACGAAATGGACGCTACGCCCTCCTCCATTTCCCACTGCGGGAGCAAATCAGAGTCGAATTCGTTTGGATTCATCCCAAACATCGACTCGACGAGATTTAGAACGCCGTCTCCGTCGTTGTCGCCATCGGGGTCGAGCGAATCCACCGTTAGCGTTACGATCTCCGCGTCGACCGTGGCGTAACCATTGCTGACGGAAACGGAATAGACGCCAGCGTCCGATTCCGCGACAGGATCGAGTTCCAATTCGCTTGAGACCGCCCCCGCGATCTCTACGTCGTCCAAGCTCCATTGATACGTCAATGTCCCGAAGCCTTCGGCCAATGCTTCGAACGTGAGCGTGTAACCGACCCCAACATAAATAGATATCGGCTCTGAATTCACTACCAGGCCCGAATTGCTTGCTCCTGGAGTGGGCTGCTCGAATATCGTGAACGTCTCGGCGCCATCGGGATCCCGACCGTACGAAATGTCGGGCGTCTGAATACCGAACTCCAGCAGGTCGATAAGGACATTTCCGTATTCGTCGGTGTCGTACAGAGCGATCTCGTCTCCTGCCGAATCTAGTTTGAAGTTAGTGTGAGTCGCGCCTTGCTCCTCGTCGTTGTCCGCCCAGAACAGGAGAAACGACTCGGCATCAATACTCACGCCTTCGGGAACTTTCCAGTGCTTCGGAATCGACACATTGTCGGTCAGGTACATTCCGCCGAGGTCCACCGGGAAGGCGTTCGGATTGTAGAGCTCGAACCAGTCGGGATAACCTTCGCCGGCCGGGTCCTGCAAATTGGCGTCGTTCTCCGCCAAGACTTCGTTGATGTACAAGGTCACGGATGGACTCTCGCTTACCGCGTTCTCCGCCCCCGGAGTCGAACGGTCCGAGAAAATCCAGTTCTCCTCGCCATCGGAAAACCGCTGATAACTGATGTCCGACTCGAGCGATGGATACGCCACACTGTCGATCAAACTACCGTCGGACGAATATAAGTAGAGCGCGCCACCGGTTTCGGAGAGCGGGAAATTCGCGTGGTTGGCGCCTTCACCACTGTCTCCATCGAGCCAGAATGTTGCGAATTCTCCATCGTCCAGGTCGATGTCCGGCAAAGTCCATTGGGTCGCTCCCCCTTCCTCGTTCGTCAAATACAGCCCGGACAAACTGACCTCTCCCAAACCGGGATTGTAAATCTCGATCCAGGGTTCGCTATCTCCCGCTTCATCTGTGAAATTGGAGTCGTTGAGGGAGACGATTTCGTTGATCCGGAGATCCGAGCTCAGCGCGTAGCTATTGAGTTCTGTATTCAAATATTCGGCTCGCTCCTCTACAAACTGCTCGAGTCCGTACAGTCCGCTCACGCTGCTGGTCAGATTCGCCTCGAATTCCGCGTTCGAGTAGAGCTTGTTGGGATCCGCGTAGACATCGGTCCGGATGACATCCGCTAGTTCCTCTATTCGAGCGGAGAATGTCTCCAGATCGAATCCTTGCCGCAACATTCGCGCGTGGTAGTTTAAATAGTCGCGGGCGTAGGATTGGTTCTCCCATAGGTTTTCCATGAACGGCCGCTCGTTGTTGGTCGGCAGCCAAAAGGGGTCTGTCTCGAGCGGGTCGGCGCCGCTCCCGAAGGCGAGAAACGAGCCAAACGCTTCGTTGCAGTCCCAGAGGACGTGGCTGAACTGCCCGCTCAGATCGCTCTGGTAGACGTAAAAATTGTGAGCCGACCCGTTGTAGGAATCCAAGTTCACGAAGAGGCTGTTCAAGGCCAGCCCTGCAAGCGCGTTTTGGACGTCGAGCAAGGGCTCCAAATTTTCGGGGAAAAGATCCGGGTCGCCGTTGTTCAACGCGTCAATAAAGGAAACGAGGCCCGAGTAGTCGTTTTCCTCCTCGTTCGTTTTCAACTGGTAGTGGTCGTAGTAGGCGCTCTCGGCGCTGCCTTCCCACACCAAGTCCGATCCAAAATCGGCTTGGGGACCGCCGTCGACTTCGTCGCTCGCAGCGCCCTTGTAGAGATTTCCATCTTCTTCGCTGCCAAACCGGTCTTGAATGAAGATCTTGTCCACCTGCTCCACCGCCACGTACAATCCAAAGTACTCGTCGTTTACGTACACGCGGGTGTGGACCGTTCGAATGGTGGGAATAAACTGAGAGGCGAATTCCAGAAACAGCTTCTCCCGCAGCATCGTCGGGTCTTTGAAACTGTTGTTTAAATTCAGTTTCTTGAGGCCGAAAAAACTGAGCGCTTCGTTTTCTTCGTCGTATTCATCGAAGTCCAGCTTGATAGACTTCTTGACCGAGTTCGCTCGAAACGAGGAGTTGCCCTTGAAGCGGACGCCGATGTTCTCGATGACTACGCCATCCCCTTCGAATCTGGCCGGAAAATAGGGATCCTCTGTATCGTTCGCGTGACTGTTGTAGAGCGTGTTCCACCAATCACTGTCTGCGAAAGTCAAACGAATCTCGTGGACGTAGGAATCGTCGAAAAACGCGTCGGCCTGATCCGCCCGAACCACGCTCAACGCGAATCCCGATAAGAGGAAGACGCGGATTCCGTTTTCGAGGAGGCGCGATTGCGAACCTCCGTCCCGTTTCCCGACGATCCGAATCGCGATGCTACTGAAAAACACATCGATACCCCTCATTTGCATACGGGACACTACGGAGCTAACGTGTCAGTTTCGTAACAGTTTGATTACAGAAATGTAATGATTGCGCAGGAGTGAACTTTGACTCACTCTTCCCACCTGCCCAACCGCTTTCAATCTCTAACAATGAATGACTCCCCCACCTTTCAATCCAGCGTCAACCGTCGCGAAGCCATCGCTAAAACGGGAAACGCCCTGCTTCTAGGACTTCTCGCTTCGTCTTCGCTCGGAATGAAACCGATCCAGCGAACTAGCAAGTCCCCTCTCAAGCTTGGCTTGGCCGCCTACTCCATGCGCAACTTCCTTCCGGATACGCGCCGAGATCCAAACGCAGTGGGCGAAATGGACATGCTGGGATTTATCGACTACGCGGCTACGCTCGGAATCGACGCGGTCGAATTGACTGGCTATTTCATGCCGTATCCGCTCACGCGCGACGCGATTAACGCCCTCAAGCGACGCGCTCACATCCACGGCCTTGATATTAGCGGTGGAGCGATCGGAAACAACTTCACGAATCCCCCCGGCAGCGAGGCGGGCCGACTCCAACAAAGCCATACGCGAAAGTGGATCGACTACTACGCGGCTCTCGGAGCTCCCGTCATTCGCGTTTTCGGAGGGAAACCCACGAGCGACATCAACGAGAAGCAAGCGGTGTCCAACATCATCGCCAATATGCAGCTCGCCTGCGACTATGCGGGAGAGAAAGGCGTCATTCTCGCCATGGAAAATCACGACTTCCTCATCGATATCGACCGCATGCTGCCGATTATCGACGCAATCGACTCTCCGTGGTTCGGCGTCAACTGGGACTCGGGGAACATCGCCCCGACCAGCGATCCCTACAAAGAGCTCGCTCGCATCGCCCCCTACGCCGTCAACGCGCAGATAAAAGTGGAGATTCCCGTCAACGGAAAGAAAGTCCACGCCGACCTCGGCCGGATTGTATCCATTCTAAAAGACGCCAACTACCGCGGGGCAATCGTGCTTGAATACGAAGCGAAGGAAGACCCGCGCCAAGCAATTCCTGAATACCTCGCCAAACTGCGCAAACTAATCTCTTCTTAGGGATTGCGCGGCGAGTGAAAATGTAGGGCCGGCGCTCGCGCCGCGTTGGTAGTTGTGTGAGTTTACGACGCGGCGCTCCGCAAGCGGAGGCCCTACGTTCTTAACCAAAAACATCTTGCTCTCGCGGAGCCTTCGACAATGTCGGGGTCTAGACGAGATCCTGCAAGCGTAGCGCATCCTGTTAAAACGAAGCGCGTCCTACTCTTTCCAAACCTCGCTCTTCGCCGTGATAGGCACATCCCAGGGACGCGGAGGAAGCGGATCGTAAATAGGATCGTTGTCCCGCTCGGGGAAAGTATCGATCAAAGGAACGAGCCGTGCCAAGGCTGCTTTAACGTCAGGATCTGAACTCCCGATGAGGTTCGTTTTCTCCTCGGGATCAGCAATCACATCCACCAGTTTCTCGGCTTTTCGGTCGGTGGAAACGTAGAGTTTGAACCGCTTTTCTCTCAACACGCGATCGCGAAAAACGAACCGGTTCTCGACACCGTCATCGGTCAGTTTCGCTTCATTCTTACCGCCCATACCCAGAATCCAACTACGGCTTGAATCATCCGCTTCCCCGAGTAGAAGATCCGCGATGGATATGCCGTCGTACACGTAGCCCGGCTGCAACTCGCCTCCCGCGAGTTCCGCGAACGTCGGTAGCAAGTCGGTGACATCGGTCAGCGCGTCCGTAGTCACTCCCTGTGGAACCAGCCCTGGGGCGCTGACGACGAAGGGGACGCACAGGCCTGGCTCCACCATATTCGATTTCTCGCCTCGTACGTTTCTACCGTTCCGAGCGCCCGTTATCGAGTTTTCCGTGCCGTTGTCAGCGGCCCAAATTATGATGGTATTGTCGCGAATCCCCAACTCGTCGAACGCGTTCATGAATCGGCCTAAGATCTTATCCGTGTATCGCACCATGGCCTTGTGCTTCTCCAGATCGGTCGAAGCGTCCAAGTCATCCGGAGTAGTCACAAATGGCGTGTGCGTGAGCACCATGGGAAAATAGGCGAAGAAGGGGCCGTCTTGATTCGACTCGATAAACTCGATGAGGAAATCCGCGAATACATCCGGACCATAGACTCCCGTATGGGTACGACTTCCTTCCTTAGTATGTATATAGGGATCCCAGTAGCGAATGTCGCTGGGAGGATTACCGCCTTCGCCACCCGTCCACATGCAGTACTCGTCGAACCCGATATCAACCATCGCGTTCGGCTGTACGCGAAAGTCGTTTACCTGCCACTTCCCGGCCACCGCCGTCGCGTACCCTGCGTTTTTCATGACTCGGGCTAAACTCGGATTGCGATTCCAATCGTAACTGCAGCCGCCCCCCCAGCGCGGCACGTCCCAATGGTTCACCCAGCCATGGCGATACGGGTATTGCCCTGTCATGAAACTCAATCGCGTCGGAGTGCATTGGGGCATTACGTAGGCATTTTCAAACTTCATCCCGCTCGCCGCGAGGCGGTCGACATTTGGCGTCTCAATGTCCTCCGCCCCGTAGGCGCTCACCCACTCTTTGCCTAAGTCGTCGACGAGGATAAACAAAATGTTGGGACGCGTATCGGGCTGCCGGTTACAGGAAACGAGAACGAACGCAGATAGAAGCAGGACTAAAATAGGTCTCATTGGTATAGTGTTTAGAACGAAGCGAATGTTATCAAGACAAGCATCCGAGTAAAAACAAAACCTCCTCTGCCACTACAACAGAGGAGGTCCTTGAATGAACTAATACTCAATCAAACCTATAACTACAAATCCGTGGACAGGGAGAACAGCACTTGCCGGGCTTCGTTGGTGGCCGCCCGCGAGCGAACGAAGAACTCGTCGGTGACGTTGTCTATATTAATTCCAAAGTCCCAGTCGCGCTCGCCGAAGGTGACCGGGATGCGGGCGAAGAAGTCAAAGGTCGTGTATCCGTCCTCCACTACCAGCGAATTCGCGATATTGCCGAACTGTTGAATCGGCCCGTCGGCGAACACTAGACCGCCGCCGAAACGGGCCCCTTCAAGCGGACCCTCCTGCACCGTGTAGTTGGTGAACAACGTCAGCCGGTGCGGCGTCGCGCCTTCCAGAGGCAGCCCGGTAGCCACTTCCCCCACTACTTTCGCGTCGATGTAGCTGTACGCCGCGACGATGTTGAAATTGTCGGTCGGGTTGTAGAAGAGTTCGAACTCGAGACCTTCGCTCAAATCGTTGGTAATGGCCGAGTCGCTGACAAAGGTGACCGGGTTGTGGTCAGCTCGGAACACGTTGTCCTGCTCGATACGGAACAAGGCCACCGAACCGCTGAGTTTGCCATCGTAGAGGTCGGCGAACTTGACCCCCAGCTCGTAGGCCTCGCTCGTCTGGGGCCCGACGAGTTCCCCGGTGTCGGGGTCGGTGCGGTTCTGCGGGCGGAACGCGTCCGCAGTGCTGGCGAACAGGCTCAGGTTCGGGTTGACGCGGTACACGCCCCCGAACTGGAAGTTGGTGTCGCTGCCGGTAAGCCGGCTCGTGACCGCTCCCCCGAGAGCCGTGTTGAATTGCTCCAAGTCGATGTGGCGCACGCCGACCAAAAGAGTGAAGTCGCCGTCGGCGAAAGTGATATTGTCCGACAGGTAGAGGTTTGTAATGTCCTGGAAACTACGGTCGTTTGTGTTCGACCTTACACCCATGGTGAAAAACTCCTCGACCGTCGGCACGGGGTCCTCCCAAATGGGCACCCCGTTTTCGATGTCCTCGCGGTACAGGATGTCGCGAAGCGTAATGCCTCGCCGCTCCTCGATTTGGCGCCGCGCTATCATTTCAGGGTCCAAAGGATTGCCCCGGTACCTCAACCGATAGGTGCCGCGGCCCCCGTTGGTGGCCTCCGATTTCCGGGCCCCGACCAAAATCTGGTGCCGCACTTCGCCGCCGTCGAGAACGATGATGTCATTGATGGTGTGCACTTCGTCGCGGCCGCGGCTGTCGTTGACCGAGCTGTTGACCGGGTTGCTCCCGTCCGGGTTGAACGTGTTGAACTCCCGGAACGTCTGCAGGTTGTGCGAGTCGTTGAAGTTGTACTTGTATTGGATGTTGTGGTTCTCGCTGAAGCTGTGGCGGATGCCGAACTGCAGGAAGTCGTTGTCGGACTCGTATATGTTACCGGGCGTCGAGGACACGTACTCCGGCGGCAGGAACTGGTTGTTGTAGCGCGTGTTGGACTCGCCAATACCGCCCACTGTGTCCAGCGTGTCGCCGTCGCCATTCAAGTCAGTCGGGATTCTCTGGAACGACCACGTCGCGCGCTGCGTGGGGAAGCCGTTCACTTCGTTTTTAGCGATGAGGAAGTCGACGTCCGTGCGCTCGTCCCATTTATAGCTTCCCGAAACCCCCAGGAAGTTGTGCTTCTGGCCGTCGACCCAGCGCCAGCCGTTGGTTTCCTTCTGGTCGGTCATAACGCGCAGGCCCAGCTTGTCGTCCATGGCGCGCACCGTGTAGTCTAGCTTGAACTGGTACCACTCGTTGCTGCCGACAATGCCGGTCGCCCGACCGCCCTGCTCCGACAAGGGAGTCTTCGAAATGACATTGATCAATCCACCCGGCTCCGCTTGGCCGTAAAGCGTGTTCGGACCTTTGACGACCTCGATCCGGTCGATCATCTGCGTCGGCAGCGAGTGGCCGCCCAGAACGCCGTCCAAAAGGATCGTGCTGTTGCGAAAGCCTCGAATCGCGAAAGTCTGCGGGCGCGTGCCGCCATTGTGGTTCCGCGACGTTTGAGTGATCGACGAGTTGTAGTCCAAAGCGTGAGTGAACTCGCCGATGTGACTGTCCTCGAGAAAGTCCGAGGTGATGACGTTGATCGCCATCGGCACGTTGATCAGCGGAGTGTTTAGTCCGGTCCCGGAAATTGTGCTTGTCGCCGTGTAGCCGTCCGTCCCGGTTACCGAAAACGGGGACAGCGTATACGTTTCGTCGTCTTGCGCCAGTACGGGCGATATGATCGCCGTTGATAGCCCGATCGCTATCAGTCCATTAGTTAGTGTACGTAGTTTCATGATGTTCAGTGTAGTTTGCTAGCAATGACACATTGCTATTTCAGGGAACAACTCTATGTATAGTTGCAAATGTAGGGTTTTATATTGCGAATCGACGCTCTTGTTTAAAAGGTCTCGATTCCGTTAAAGCAGCGGGGCGAGGTACAATTTCCATATAGAAAATTTAAATGGGCTCCCCTGTCAATAAACGTGCCTAAACTTGTTACTGAAACAGTTAAGCAATATTGCTAGGCAAATAGCGAACGCGTGTAAAAGAGCCCAATCACGGCGAAAACATACATTGCGCGTCCCACGCTATCGTGGCGTAATTACACGGCGAAGCAATCGTTTCTTAACTGTTTCAGGAAGCAGCCCTATTGACAGTTATAGACCGAATTCTCTAACAGCTAGGGTTACCTCTTTCAGACTTTGAGCCCTTACAACCTACTTATTATTACGCCCGATCAGCTACGGGCGGACTATCTAAGCTGCTACGGTCACCCTTCGATTGGCACCGCTCGCATCGACCGTCTTGCCACGCAGGGAATTCAGTTCGAAAACTGCTACTGCCAGTCCCCTCTTTGCGCTCCCAGTCGCGTCAGTTTCGCTACCAGCACCTACGTTGGAGAACACAATTGCCGCAACTATTGGTCCACAATCGACCCATCCGTTCCTAATCTGGTAACGACGCTCAAAAATGCTGGGTATCGCACCGGGATGTTCGGAAAAAACCACCTCTTTACCTATGAGAAGCTCGAAACAGTCTGGGACGAGCTGCGCGAGGTGTGCCTGGGCAACTACGATGAGCATCCCTCGTTCAAGAAGTCGTTCAGCTCGTTCGAGCTCGAGCCCGATCACGAATACAACCAAACCGCTCGTCTGACGAACGAAACCATTCAGTTCGCCCGAAGCGCGGAAACGCCATTTATCGCCTGGGTGAACTACCAGGACCCCCATCCCGCGTTCACGTGCCCTGAACCATACAAGAGTCTGTTCGACCCGAACAAAGTAGAGATTCCAGCTTCGTTTTACAACTACGACACCGCAAAGCAGCCACGTCGAAATGAACTATGGAGGCGTCACTCTGAAATGGATACATGCCACGAAGATGACATCAAAAAAGCGATCGCCACTTACATGGGGCAGGTGCGCTATATTGACGACTCAGTTGGGAAAATCCTCGATTCTCTCGAGGAATCCGGCCTGGATAAAAACACCATCGTCCTCTTTTTCTCAGATCACGGCGAACTGCTCGGGGACCATCGAATGACCCACAAGCTCCCCGTTTTCTACGACAGTCTGACAAAGATTCCAGCCATAATTCGCCACCCAAAAGGAATTGGCGCCGGAGAGCGTTTTCTCGGACTCGTCGAAGAGATCGATCTCGCCCCGACTCTACTCGAGTTCCTCGGCGTCGAAATTCCGCCTACCATGGTAGGCGTTTCGTGGGCGGACGCAATCCGTCACTCCGACTACTCGGGCAAAGAAAGCGTAATTTCAGAAGCGGGTGGCGGCGCGCCTACGCCCGCAACGGCAACCCCCGGCTTGAGCCTTAAAGCGCCTCACGCCCCAACCAGTTTCGGTCCTGGATCCATGATCCGCATCGGCGATTGGAAATTGAGCGTGTATCACGACGACCGATGCGAACTATACAATATAGCTGAAGACCCGGAAGAACTTGTCAATCGATACGACGACCCCGGTTGCGCCGAAACGCGTATTCGCATGACCACAGAGCTCCTTAAACGATCGCTTGGCGTGAAAGTCCGCGACGTCGGTCTGGATTGGCCTTCCGACACCTATCCGGTCGACGTGCGCTTCGAATCGCTACACAAACGCAATGTAGACAGGAACCACATTACCGGGCTCGACTAGTTTAGCGTTGGCCCCTCCGCGTCCTGTCAAACCAATCAATGAAAACCGTATCCAGACTTTCCCTAGCGGTCCTTTGGGCTGTTGCGCTATTCCACGATTCAGTCGCTGAGTCCGGCGACCCTAACAGCGACCTGCACATTAGCCCGGAACGAATGGAAGAGTGGAACGACTGGAGATTCGGGCTCTTCATCCACTGGGGTCCCTGGTCCCAGCGCGAAGTGGGTTACATTTGGAAGATGGTCAATGAAGAGAACAAGGAAGTCGGAAGCCGAAGCTTCGATCTCTACAAAACGTTCAACCCGGTCAACTTCAACCCGTCAAAATGGGCGAAGGCCGCAAAAGCAGCCGGCATGAAATACGTGGTTTTCGTCGTCAAGCACCACGACGGGGTCAACAACTACGACACCCAGCTCTCCAACCTGAAAACCACCGCGCCCGAGGTCCCCTACCACGCCAATCCCAACGCGGACTTGACCCGAGCCATCGTCGACGCGTTTCGAGCCGAAGGGCTTGCGATCGGACTGTACTATTCCCATATCGACTGGCACCACCCGGATGGACGCTATTTCTCGCGTGACTACTGGGACTACGACCCTGGCAGAATCGAATCGGACCCGGAATCATGGGAGCGCTTCGTGTCCTTTGAACAAGGGCAACTGAGAGAATTGATGTCCAATTATGGAAAAATCGATATCGCGTGGTTCGATATTCACTGGCCCCACGCCGGGGTGGGAACCGAGAAAATCGAGCACCCAAAAGTCCGCAAAGCGGTACTCGACACCCTTCGAATGATGAAACGCCTGCAACCCGATATCATATTCAACGACCGCGGAACCGATCAGTACGGAGCGTTCTACACCCCTGAGCAGCAAGTTCCGCAGTTCGGACTGCCCGGCAACTGGGAATCGAACATCACCATTACCAACAATCGCGGCTTTTGGTACAAGGGCGAAAACGTCAGCGCTAAATCGACACACGAACTGATTCGCATGCTCGTTGAAATCGCCTCCAAGGGAGGCAACTTCCTCATGAACGTCGGGCCGCGCCCCGACGGCGAGCTTTCCCGAACCGAATACGACGCCTTGGCGGGGATCGGCGCCTGGATGAAGGGCAACGCGGAGAGCATTCACGGCACCCGCAAATCGCTTTTCCTAGACTTGCCCTGGGGCAGGTCCACGACAAAAGGCAATACCTTGTATTTGCACGTCTTCGACTGGCCTTCGGACGGAAACCTCCGCGTTCCCGGGTTGCGAAACAAAGTGCAGGCCGCCTATCTTCTCGCCGACCCGAAACGAACGCGTCTCCGCTCGATTTCCAGTGGCGACGATACCATCGTCGCGGTCGGCGAAAACGCGCCTGACCCGATCGCCAGTGTCGTTGCTTTGGAAATACAGGGCGAGCCCGACATCAACAACGTCTATCGCCAAAACGGAGGCCAGCCGATTCACCTCAGCTCCGGTCTCGCCCAAATCGAAAGCGACACCGCTCGCTACAATTTCGGGAAGGCTACGCGCAAAGGAAATTTCGTCCAGGACATCAAGACGCCAGGCGACAAGCTCACTTGGACCTTCCAGGTGAACACTCCGGGAAAATACAAGTTGAGTGTCGAATACGCGACTCAAAACGAGCAAGCGGGAAGCTACTTCACTCTCGAATTGGATGGCAAAATTGGATACGCCCACGAAATCCGGGGAACCGCGAACTGGAGTGGGGACATCCTGCAAGTCGAGCGCCAATCCATGGATACAGGTGAGCGCCACAACAACCTCTGGCTTTTCAAAACCTTCCAGCTTGGGACTGTCGTTTTCGACCAACCTGACACGCACCGGATTTCAATCACGGCCGACAAAATTAGTCGGGACTACCTGACCTTCCTCAAATCGGTAAGCCTGAATCCCGTTGACTAATTCACGACCTCCTCGCTTCATGGCCCGGAATTCCAACTGCGACCGCGCTCCGCGTTTGTTCGCCTAACCCTCCTCATTCCGGATCCCCCTTCCACGTGAAAATCAGCGTCTTCGACTCTCTCGTAATACTCGTCTACTTCATTGCCATCATCGGCCTCGGCCTGTGGATTTCGCGACGCCAAGCCAAGGGAGGACGCGAATTCTTCCTGGCCGGCGGAGCCATGAAATGGCCCTTTATCGGAGCTTCCCTTTTCGCGACCAACATTTCCAGCCAGCAGTTCGTGGGCCAAGCGGGGCTCGCGTTCGCGGTCGGGATTATCGCCGGCGGATTCCAGTTAGTCGGCGCGTTCTGCTTCATGCTCCTCGCGGCTCTTTTCATCCGCACCTACATGGGGCTCAAGCTCGCCACCTCGCCCGAGTTCTTCGAGAAGCGCTACAGCGGACGCTGCCGAGTGATCGTCTCTTTCATCAATTTGATGATCATCATTCTCGGCAACATCGCTGCCGCTCTCTACGCAGGAGCGCTCGTGCTTACCCACCTGCTCGGCTGGGACGAGATGCAGAACGCCGAGTTCCTCTACTGGCTCTCCATCTTCCTCATCGGCATCGCCGCCGGCACCTACACGCTCCTTGGCGGACTCAAAGCGGTAATCTATTGCGACTTCGTGCAAATGACCGTTCTCATGCTCGGCGGCGCCATGCTCCTCGTTTTCGGCATTCAGGAATTGGGAGGATTCAAAGCGGTGTTTGTCGACAACGTCGACGAAAACGGCCGCTCGATGTGGTCGCTGCTTCGCCCCTGGGACCACGCCTTCGGTTGGCTCCCGATGCTCACCGGGGGGCTGATTCTGGGCATTCACGGGCATTGCACCGATCAGGACTACATCCAGCGCGCTCTCTCAGCCGGAAGCCTTTATCACGCCAAAATGGGCGCTCTCTTCGCCGGAGTGCTCAAGACCTTCGCCCTCCTCTTTATCGCCGCGCCCGGAGTGGTCGCCGCCCAGCTTTTCCAAGGACAGGAAATCATCGCCCGCGACAACGCGTACGTAAGCCTGCTCACCGAAGTAATGCCGACCGGCCTTCTTGGGCTTTGCCTCGCCGGGCTCCTCGCCGCCATCATGTCTAGCGTCGATTCCGGGCTCTGCGCTTGCGGATCCCTCCTCACCTACGATTTCTTCGCCAAGATAAAAAAAGACGCCACCGAGAAGGAGCTCCTGAAAGACGGCCGGATCATCATGGTGATCCTGCTCGTCGTCTGCATGCTCATCGCTCCCTTTATCCGCAACTTCAAGGGGCTCTTCGACTACCTGCTCGCCGTCTGGGCCTTCCTCGCCCCCGGCGTATTCGTGACAGTCCTCTTCGGGTTGTTCTATAAAAAGTCGACCGAGAAAGCCGCCTTTTGGACGCTCGTCATCGGCATCGTCCTCGGTCTGTTCTCATTCTGCCTGTTGAATCTCCCCGCGCTGGAAGGGCTCAAGAGCCACCTGCCGCTTTTCCTTCAGAACAAACTCAACCTCTCCCCTTGGGTGACGGTTGTTTGCGCGCTCAATATGTACTTAATGAGCAACTACGGCTATCGGGATTCGGGCGACGCCGAACGGGCAGAAATTGTCGCCATCCAGGACGAGAACCTCGTCATGAGCGCGGAAGAGAATCGAAAATACAGGCGCTTCCTCAAAGGTCTGAGCGCGTTCATCGTAGCGATGGTCCTCTTCTTTTCGCCTCTCGTCTTCAACTGACCGGAGTCGAGCCAACCCCCAGATTCCACAATTTACTTAAACGTTTAAATAAGATTGAGAATCTTCCCGTTTTGAGTAAATTGGGACAATGGCGCGACCGTTCAAACGCCCCACGCTCAAGGACATTGCCCAGCGCGCGCAACTGAGCATCGCTGCGGTTTCCATGGCGCTGAAGAATCACCCTTCTTTGCCCCAAACCACCATCGACCGGGTGAAGCGGATCGCCACGGAGCTCAACTACGCGCCTGACCCCGCCCTGTCCGCGCTCGCGGCCCACCGCAACCAACTGCGCGTGCGTAGCAATTTTTCCGTTATCGGCTTGATCTCCAACTGGAGTCGTCCTGACGACTGGAGCAAGCTCAAGAGCGCTCAAGAAGTCATCGAAGGCGCCCGGAACCGGGCCCTCGAACTGGGCTACTCGCTGCAGCATTTCTGGGCTCGAGTGGACGGAGCGAGCCCCGAGCGTTTTAGCAAGATTCTCAAAGCCCGAGGCATACGCGGCCTCATACTCGCTCCGTTCGAAAAGTTCAACGACCGCTTCGATCTCGATTGGGACGACTTTTCGGTCGTCACCATCGAAAAACCCGCGTTGTATCCTTATTTTCATCACGTCATGCAGAACCAGTACTCGGACTATCTGCTTTGCTGGGATAAGCTCAAACACCGTGGCTACACGCGCGTGGGCCTCGTCATTCGATCCGACCTCGCCGATCGGGCCAGCCACCAATGGGAAGCCGCCCATAGCTACGCCCAATCGCAGATGGAAAGAAAGCTCGACTCCATTCCGATCCTAAACCTGGACAAGTCAGACAAAGCCGACACCGTGCGTTCCTGGCTCCACCAATACCAGCCCCAAGCAGTGATTAGCCGCTGCGACGATTTTTTCGAGGCCGCCGACGCCGAAGGCGTCCGCGTTCCAGAAGACGTGGGCTACGTCAGTCTCAACGTCTCCGACGATCGCCCCGACGTAAGCGGGATTTACCAGCATCGAAACGCTATGGGGGCCACTGCGGTCGACGTCCTCAACAGCCTCCTGCAACGCAATCAGCGCGGCGAAGACACGGTATCAATCGGCACGCAAATCGACGGCTCCTGGCGCGAAGGCTATTCCCTGCCATCGATACCGGCGAACACTCCGTTAAGGCATTCCCGGTTGCCTGCGCATCGCTAGGGCGTCGTCATGCGCCGTCGCGGGAGGACTCCATTCCCTGCAACTCGCTGACAAGAGCGGCGACAAGAACCGCGAGGTAGAGGACGCCAAAAGCGCTCTCGAGTGTCGCCAGTATTCGGGCAAACGAATTGAGCGGAGCAATATCCCCATAGCCGAGCGTCGTCAGGCTCGCAAAACTGAAATAGACTAAGTCCGCCTCGTTGAGCGCTGCCACGGCTCCTTGTTCGGTAAACGCGTCGCCGTCGCGCAACTGGATCGCGACAAAGAACCGCGACCATAATAGTCCGATCAGAAAATAGCCGCAAATCCCGCCGATGATACGATCCAAGGCATGCCCTCTCTCGCGATTGAGGGCGTAGCGCAATGACACGTACAAGGCGCCCGCCTGCATTGCGGCGATCGCCAAATTGCGCGGCATCGCCATTCCTACATCAAGGGAGAGAATTAAATCGAACGCCGCCGTTGTGACGACCGCTCCGGCGAGCGCGCAATAGAACGCGATCCACCGACCGTCGGAGGAAATCAAATACCCGCCTACACCGATCAACAGCGCTACAATCGAACCGAGAACCAGCGTTGCCGCGCCTCTTTCCCCGTCGCCCAACAGCGGGGATGAAAGTATCGCGAAAAGCAGAGCCCCCAGCAGGAAAGCGCTCCGGTGACGGGCGAAAAAACTCATGATCCGGATTCCGCCGCCGCGTCCGTCTTCGTTTCTTCCTCCGGTTTGGAAGAGTCTTCCTCTCTAACCTTCGCTTTGACCAACTCAACCTTATCGGTATACGAGCGCCGGAAGAACAGATAAAACAAAGCTGGGCACAATAGCAGCGTCAACGCGGTCGCGAAAGCCAGACCGAAAATCATGGCAAACGCCATCGAACTCCACATGCCCCCGCCACCCAATGCAAGCGGCATAAGACCGATCACAGTCGTGCATGTAGTTAAAACTATCGGACGCAAGCGAGAAACCGACGCGATAACGATGGCCTCGATCAAGTGGTCGTTCGATTTTAGCTGAATGTTGATCTCGTCGATCAGCAAAATAGCATTGTTCACGATGATCCCCAGCAACGCGATCAGCCCCAGCATCGTCATAAACCCGAAGGAGGATCCAGTGACGATTAATCCCGGCACCACGCCGATCATCATGGGCGGAAGCGTCAGCAGAATAATGGCGAATCGCCGCATGCTGTTGAACTGGGCGATCAGGATCAAACCGAGTAAGGAAAACGACAAGGGCATTGCCGCGGCCAAGTTCTTTTGGGACTCCGCGCTCTCCTCTTGCTCCCCGCCATACTCGATGTAGTAGCCTGCGGGCCACGAATTCTTGCCGGTTTCGTCAGCGAGAAGCGGCTGGATCTCGGCCAGCAAGTCGCTAGCGAATCGATTGAGCGCTTTCCCCTTGATCGTCATCACGCGCAGCGTGTTTTCGCGCAAAACCGAGCCCGGCTGAGATGTGAGCCTCACGTCCGCCACCTGCGAAAGTGGAACGTTGCCCCCCGAGCTCGTGTAGATTGGGAGATCGATTATTCGCTCCGGGTGGGAACGATAGTCTTCCTGCGATCGAATGAGGATCGGGATGGACTTGTTCTCTTCCAGCAGAAACGTCGCCACTTGGCCCGAGAACTGCAAATTCAGCGCCTGGGCAATTGTCTGCGTATCCAACCCTAGTCGCGCCGCCCGGACCGGATCCGGATCAATGGTCACCTGCTTGGTCCAGGCGCCCCAGTCGTCGCGCAAGTCGTACAATCCGTCTATCCCTTGTATCCGTTCGATAATGCGATCCCGCAAGCTGTAGAGCGTATCCAAATCCCGACCGTAAAGCCGAATCTGTATTGGGTCGCCTACGGGCGGGCCGTTCTCCAATGTTTTTGGCGTCACGCGCGCGTCCAACAACTCGTTGCGAGCGAATTCGCGCGTGCGCTCCATGATCCGCTTAATCTCGGCCACTTCGCTCGTGTTCGTCAAAATCGATAGAAAACCGTAGTTGGGCGACTGTTTCTCGGGCGAAAGCGACAAATACCAACGGGGCCCGCCGCCGCCAATCCAGCTCGACACGCTCGCCACTTCCGGATTGCTCTCCATCAGCCAATTTTCGAGTTTCGAAACGACTCGTTCCGTCTCCAAAATATCAGTACCGAGCGGCATCTCGCAATCGATAACAAATTGGCCGCGCTCGTTGGGCGGAAAGAAAATCGTCGGCACGAAACGCATTCCCATGGCGGCCACGATCGTAAGGACGAAAATCGCGACCGGATACGCCCAGCGCATCCGAATCACCCAGCGCAGCAGGCGCTCGTACGGGCGATACAACCGATTCAATGCCCGACCTACGAACGTATCGCGCTTCAACGGCTTCAAAAAATAATAGCAGAAAAGCGGTATAATCGTAATCGAAAGCAACCAGCTCGAAAGGAGTGTCAGCGTGATGACCGCGAAAAGACTGTAGGTGAATTCCGCCGTGCCCCCTTTCGACAGGGCAATTGTCGAAAACGCAGCGATGGTCGTTCCGCTTGCAGCCAAAAGGGGAATGACAAGATTTTTGACCGAGTCCACGACCGATTTCAATCGATCCATCCCTTGGCTCTGCCTTACCAGTATTTGCTCGGTCACGACAACCGCGTTGTCGACCAGCAATCCCAGGGCGATAATCAAGGCCGCGATCGACATCATTTCAAGCTGCACGTCGAGCACGGGCATGGCGAAAAAGGTGATCAATATCGCGGAGGGCACTAACAATCCTACGATCAGCGCGATCCTCAGCCCGGCGAACAAGAACATCACGACTACTACGAAGAAAAACGCCTGGCCCAGGTTTTCGATAAAGTCGTTGATGGACTTCGAAACGTAAGTCGGCTGGTAGAACATTCTCTCGATGTCCAACCCGATGGGAAGCGTCGGCTGCAGTTCCGCCATTTTCGCCTCGATTCGCTCCCCCACTTTCGTCACTGCGCTCCCTTTGACCATCGAAATCGCGATGCAGATCGATCGCTGCCCATTGTAGTGGGAAATCAAGGATAGCGGATCCTGATAGTCGCGGGAAACGTCGACCACGTCGGACACGCGAACCGAAGTAGACGTGCCGCCGATCGACAACCGATACTGCGACAACTCCTCGATGCTCTGGAATTCACCTTTGGTCACGAGGCTTAGACGATTTTCCCCTGCCAGCACCGAACCACTGCTCTCCACCGAATTCTGTGCCGCGAGCAACGCCGCGAGCTGGGAAGGCGAATACCCGAGAGCAGCCGCCTCGCTGCTCGAGAAGTCCAAGTAGATCCGCTCCTCGGCGTCCCCATGAAACTCCACCTTCCCGACGCCCTCGACACGCATGAGCTCGTCCCGCAGATCGTCCGCGTAGTCCAGCATTTCCTTGTAGGAAAACCCGTCGCTCACAAGAGCGTAGATGTACGGGAAGACATCCCCTACGTCGTCCAATACAGACGGCGTCGATGCCCCTTGGGGTAGCGCTACAGTGTCCACTTTGTTTCGCATATCTTGCCAGATCGGCTCGAGGTCGAAGTACTTTTCCTGCAACTCAACCGCCAAGATGGACAGCCCCGGCTTCGACGTGCTTCGAATCTCTTTCACCTCGGGCATCTGGCGCAGCGTTCGCTCAATGGGATCGCTGATTTGCTGCTCCACTTCGAGCGTCGAACGCCCGGGATAGTGGGTGATGATCTGCGCTTCGCGAATCGTGAACTCTGGATACTCCAGTCGACCGATGCTCAGAAAAGTCGATACGCCAGCGAGCAGAAGCGCGAAGTAGATCACCAGCGCGGTCCGGTTGTTGTCTAAAGTGAATTTTGCGGGTGAAAACATCGCTTGGAAATTCCTGGAATCCTATGGCCTCCTTTAATTTTGGAGAACAACCGTCATTCCCTCTTCGACGCGATGAACCCCGCGAGAAATCACCCGTTCGCCCGAGCTCAGTCCTGACTCAATGGATACAACTCCCTCACCCGAGAGCATGCCGATCGACACGGTTCGCTTCACTACCTTGGCAAGCCCGTCGCCGCTCGACTCCGCAATCCAGAGGTAGTGCCCTCCTGCCGGATCAGCGATTACGCTCCCGATCGGTATCTCGATAGATCCGCCGTTCTCCACCGGGAGCTCGATTCGAGCCTCGCCATCCATTCCCGCCCGGAAAACGCCTTCGACGGTATTCATTGCGGCGATGATGCCGTAAGTCGTGTTGTTCTCCAAATCGGGCGACACTTCCGCCACGCGGCCTCCGAACGAGCGGCCCTCGACGTCCCCCAACTCGACCGTCAGGGGCATGCCGGGAGCGAGCTTGCCCACGATCCCGGTCGGGACTCCGAAGACGAATTCCATAGGACCCTCGCCCTGAATGCTCATTACCGCTTGTCCCGTGCTCACTACTTGCTGGGCATCGATAGCGACCGATGCGATTGTCCCTTGGTAGGGCATTCGCAATGTCGTGTCCTCCAGTCGCTTAGTCGCTTGATTGAAGTTGGCGCGAGCCGAGCGCTCGGCCGCGATCGCCCCGTCCAGTTGGCTTTGACTGGCATTGCCGCTTTCAAAGAGACGCTGCACGCGACGCAAATCCTGCTCCGACTGGGTCAAACCCGCGCGGGCGTTCTCCAAACTGTTTTCGTAGTCGCTCACGTCGAGCCGAGCCAGCACGTCGCCTGCGGCGTACTCCTGCCCTTGCTTAGCCACGACTTCGACGACACGGCCGCTCACCTCGAATGCCAGACTCACGCCCTCCGCGGTTCGCAGCTGACCCGAGAAAAATCGCTCTACCGAATCGCGGGGTTCGGAAGCCTCCACCGTGTAGACTAGTCTCGGAGGAATCGCTTCCGGTTCGGGTTCGCTTCCGCAGCCCGCGAGCGCCAAGCACGCCAGTCCCAGTCCGCCCATCACAAAATATCGAATTCTCTTCATTGCATTGTTTGTTTAAAGTACTCCTTCGCTCGATTGCGCTATTCTATGGAACTACGCTCTCTTCCAGCGCCCGCTTCGCTCGGGATCTGGCATCGTCGCGGGCCTCGTCGAGGTTTTGCGGCACGCGCCCTCCTGTATCCAAATACCGCCGCACCGCGTTCACCCAAGCGCTCTTCTCCGCCGGGCTCTTCTGGTACTCGAACCAGGCGATCGACCGTTGCAAGTCGTGGACACTCGCTAGATACGCGTATACCGCGACCGCAGCCTGCTGCCGCTGCGAAAGCAGAGCTTCTTGAGCGTCGAGTAAATCAAGAATCGATGCCGCCCCTTGCGAGTATTTCTCTTGAATGGACTCGTAGGTTTTCTCCGCCGCCTCGAGTGAAACGCGACTCAGCCTCAAGTTCGGATGAGCCGCTCCGACTTCGTTAAATGCGGCTAGGGCCCGCTGCTCGATTTGCTGTTTGGCTTTCTCGCGTTGGGCGCCCAGCCCGCGAATCACCGCTTGATTCCGAAGGGCTTCCGCCTTGCGTTGCCCGCCTTCAAAAATAGGCAAAGACACCTGCACGCCAACCGACGCCTGGTTTTCGTTGTCCGTATTGAAAAATTCGCTACCTTGGAAAACAGAAGCGTAATCCGCAAATCCCGATATTTCGGGCATAAATCGGCGCTGACTCTCCTTCAGCAAAATTCCCTGGCTCGCTAACTGCAGGTCGAATGCCAGCAGCTCCGGCGAGTTGTCCACCGCAAATGCCTGGACGAAACCGCCGAATTCCGCAAAACGCTTGGCGTTAGCCAAGAGCGGGCTCAAGGCGTCGTCCAGGAAGTAGATTTCCTCGTCAGCGAGTTCGATATCCTCGAAACGCCAGAGTTTCTCCCGGGGCGCGCCGATTTGCAGATTGAAAGCCACGAGCGCGTTCGCCCGGTCGCTTTCGCGCTGGATCAAGTTCGCTCGAGCCCGAGCCCGCAATTGCTCCCAGCGAAACTCCTCCACCGGTTCCGCCGCGCCGATTTCAATCCGAAGTTGGGCGAGCTGGTAGTTGCTCTCGGTCAAGGCTAGATTCTCCCGTTCGATCACGTAAAGACTCTCGCTGGTCAAGTAGTCGAAGTAGCTCGAAGCCGCCGCTCCCGCCCCGTCCAACTCGCTGGACAACGCGTTGACCGCCGCGGCTTCGGCGACGAGTTCTCTGGCCTTTACCGCGCTCCAGAGCGCATCGCTAAAGAGAATCTTTGAAATCTGCACTCCCAGACTCTCTTGATGGAAGTAATCCGGCGTAGTGAGTGGATTAATACGGTCCCAAGTGTGCTGACGCAAATAGCTGGCCGAACCATCGATTTTCGGCGCAAATTGGCGGCGGGTGACTTCCACGTCGAGCTCGTCCGCGATCTGCGATTCTCGACTGATGATCACGTCAATGTTTTCTTCCGCCCCTTTTTGCATCGCCGTGAGCAGGTCGATCGGCTCCGCCTGGGAAAGCTCGGATTCGCCGACGAATTCGGCCGCGAGCGAAATGTCGTAGCTGGGGGACCAATCAGCCCGCGCGGCGGTTTCCATGTTAACTCGAAGCCGGTCGAAAACCGGGAGATAAACGGGCAAGTAATCGGTGCTCAAGCCCTGCAAAATCTGATGCATATTCAAGGCCATGCGACGGGCCACGGCTTGGCCGTCGTCCGGCGCGAGACCTGCCAAAGCGCCGAGCTCCACGCCGAGATGCCCGGTCATCGCCATGGCGAGGATTCCCTTGTCCGCTAGCTGACGATACAATTCCTCTCGGGCATTCTCGTCCATGCGAGCGAGGATCGAGACGTATACCGCCCGCGCTCCTTCCGGAATCCGGCCGATCGTGGCTGCCACGGAGTCGTTTCCTGGGACGATTTCGATCTGCACTTGGAACGCCTCTTCCAACTCGCGACGCGACTCCGGCAAATCTTCCATAATGGGCAAGTAGAGTTCGTCGACAATCGCGTAAATCGTCGAAGCGCCGGAAATCTCTTCCAGCATCTGCAGATCCGCTGAAACGCGACGAGGATGGGTTACGAATGTGTAGTTGTTCAGTTGCGACGTTCCTTCCGCCGATATAGAAGCGTCCCGCACGTTGCTGAATTGGAGAGCGCCACCAATGATCGGCTTGGTTCGCTGCTCGTCCGAGAGACTCGCCGACATCTCAGTCGCCAGCACGCCGGCCGCGAATATCAAGTCGACCGACTCGTCCGACAAGGCCGATTGCAAGTCGCGAGCGACTCGTTGGGAGTCGTAGCCCGCATCGAAGGAGTCCCGCGCGGTAAAGGTGTACTGATCGTTGGACAGCGCTCTCAACTCATCGAGCGCTCGCTCGATGCTGGCGTCGAAGTACCACGACGGGCCATCCTTGATGACGGCGATTTCGTAGTGGCGCGACTCGGAGTCCGCCGTCTGGCTCACCCCCCCTTGAATGCCGAGACACACAACATTCAAGAGAATCAAGGCGCGAAGAATCCGATTGGTTGAAAAGCTAGAAGTCATCGTGGAATACGCGAACCAACTATGACAGCCGCCTTAACTGAATTCTACAATCCCAAATTGACAGTGTCCTAGGCAGCGCGTCATTTACGATGGGACTCCTTCCCCACCTTTTTTACAATGCTCACCCTTCTCTCCTGCCTCGCCTTCATGGGATTCGTCGCCTGGTACTCTTGGCGCAAGACCCGCGGCCACCTTTCTTCGGCGAGTGGCTACTTTCTCGCCGGACGCGGTCTGACCGGTCTCTTCATCGGCGGATCCCTCCTTCTCACCAATATTTCCACCGAGCAGCTTATCGGCCAGAATGGGCTCACCTACGGCGGCAACATGACTGCGCTCGCTTGGGAAGTTTGGGCCGTGCGCGGGATAATTCTCCTCGCGGTTATCTTTCTCCCTATGTACCTCGGCGGCGCCTTCGCAACGATGCCCACCTTTCTGAAGTCCCGTTACGGCGAAGGGACTGGAAGACTGGTCAGCAGTCTACTGATGTTTGGATACATTTTTATTTGGTCCCCAAGCGTTCTTTACAGCGGAACGCTCGCCCTGATGAAAGCCTTGAGCTTCGAGAGCATGACCGGTCTCTCTCAAACCCAGTCGATTTGGATTATCACTTGGACCATTGGGATCATTGGGTCGATTTACGCCATCAGCGGCGGACTCCGAGCCGTGGCCATATCGGACACGTTGAACGGGATTGGACTGCTCGTGATCGGCTGTCTCCTTCCGATCTTCGGCCTCATGGCTCTCGGAGACAAGCTCGGTGGCGGTATCGGCGGAGCTTTGACGGAGATCGCGACGACCCACACCGAAAAACTGAACGCCATCGGAACCGGCAGTGAACTGGACGCGATCCCGATTTCCGCGGTGTTCACCGGACTCATGGTCATGGCCGTGTTCTACTGGAGCACCAACCAGTTCATAATTCAACGAGCTCTGGGCGCGGCCAGCCTTAAGGAAGGGCAAAAGGGCCTCCTTTTGTCGGGGTTTTTCAAGATGCTCATTCCGTTCATGGCGATGTTTCCGGGAGTCATCGCGTTCCACTTGTTCGGGCCCGACTTGTCGCCAAACGACATGGCCTATCCCGCCTTGGTGGAAGCGACGCTCCCCAAGCCACTGCTGGGGCTATTCATCGCCGTCATGCTTGGCGCCGTGTTTTCGACCTACAATTCCCTGCTGAATTCGTCGGCGACTATGTTCGCCTTCGACTTGTACAAACCGATTTTCAATAAAGACGCGGATGACCGAGTCCTCATTCGCGTATCCAAAATTTTCGCGATCGCAACAGCGGTTGTGACTCTATTTCTCGCCCCGAATCTCGTGCACGCCGCGGATGGCGTGTTTATTTTCGTAAGCAAATTCGCTGGATTCATCGCGATTCCGATCGCCGTGCTGGTCACGCTTGGGTTGTTCGCCCAAAAATTGCGCATCCCTCCCTCCGCAGCGATTTTCGTCATACTCTTCCATATTCTTACCTATTTTATCCTAGTGTGGGGCTTGGGGATTTTCGGGCTTCAGGTGACGATTCACTTTATGCATGTCTTCACGATCCTGTTCTTCTTGGAGGCAGGAACTCTCATCATCTGGGCAAAACTCCGTCCGCACAGCGAAGCATACACCCACATTCATGCTCCAAAAGTCCCCATGATCGCCTGGCGGTACAGCATGCTAGTCAGCGCCATGCTCTTGTCCTGCGCCGCGTTGACCTACGTCTTTTTCTCCAACTGGGGATTCGCTTATGCCGACGGAGTCGTCGCCCCTTCCTTTCCGGGCTTGCTAGCGGTGTCCCTCTTTCTCTGCGGCGGCTTCTGCTACTGGGCTCACGCCTGGCTGCAGCCGCGATACGAGAAGTACGTGTCGAACAAATACGGCTAATCTCCAACGACGAATCCGACCGCTTCGGGCATCCAGCCGCTATCCCATCGATGAGGTCGCTTGGGTTCGCGCAAGTACCGATGCGGAATTCCGCGTTCAATCATCAATCGGTGAATTTTCGCCCCTCCTTCAGCTCGCGCTCCATCTGTATTGAAGTAGAAAATACGAGCTTCATCGCCCAGCGCTTTTCCGCGCGTCTTTATCAACGTTGACAGCCTGTATCGTTCGAAGTTTTCAGGAGATCCCCAAATATCTCGAATCCTCTCGGATTGGTCCGCCACCTCAATGGGTCCAGTGTCCACTCGAATCCCAATATCCCAGCCTGCAGCCCGATGAAACAACTCCGGGTTGCGCAGCAGCAAGGATAACGCACCCCAACCCGATTTGCTGAATCCAACCAGCAATCTGCCTTCTTTCGCTGCAATCGTCCCGTATTTCTGGTCTATCAGCGGGAGAATGACTTTCAGAAAATGGCTTTCATCGCGGCGGTCCGGATTGCTCGCGTGGTCGGCGAACCAGGACATTTCCACGAACTCAGGAGAGACGCAGATCAAATTATGAACATCGTGCAAATTGTGTTTTCGAGTTTCTAACAATCCGTCCCCGAATCGCCGATTATCCTTGGCGACCACTGGCAACACATAGAGGACACGATACTGTTCAGACTGGTTGTAGTGATCCGGCAACAGCACGCGCACGGTCGTCTCTTCCCCTTGGAATTCAGAATCGACTCTGTGAACGTGAAACCCGTTTTTGTCTATCCACTCGGAAGCCGAGCTAAACTGCTCAACACAGCAAGCCATCCACAAGATGAGCGCTCCTATTTTTGGCTTCGCTTCCACACTTCGAAGTCGCGTACTGGATCGTAGTCCGGATTCTCGTACATCTCGCGCTGCGGCTCGATTCGGCTGTTGGGGTAGCGATCGAATATCTCGCCCTCGCCCAGAATGCGCGGGTCTTCTTGGGCGACTAGGCCCGCTTGCAAGCGTTTCCACATCGCCTCTTTAACGGGCCGATGTTCCGGTGATCCTGCCAGATTGTTCACGCAATGCGGATCCGCGATTATGTCGTAGAGCTCTTCTTCAGGGCGTTTCCCGAAGGACATCTCAAAGTACCGGTAGTCGGGGTGATGTTCGTCCAAATTGGTTAGGTAGCTCTTTGTAGGTGAACCGTCCGTGTTTGGGTATCCATATTCTGGATTGCCCACCGGCCACCGCTCCGGCTTGAAATTGCGTACATATAAGAACCGGTCGTCGCGCAAAGCCCGGACCGGATAGCCGACCGAAAACACGCCGTCCGCGACGCGGCCCGTATCGTGACGCTCTTTTCCGAGCAACGCGTGATCGCGGGCCGGATCGATACGCCCTTCCTCCTCGCTCAACAGCGCGTAGAGAAAACTGGATCCGGTCATCTGCTCATGCGGGTCCATCCCCACCGCATCCATGATCGTCGGGGCCACGTCGGGGAAGGACACGAAGTCGGTCACGACGCGTCCGGGCTTGATTTTCGCCCCCCAGCGGACCGCCAGCGGCACTCGGAACCCTTCGTCGTAGATTTGCCCTTTTACCCGCGGAAACGGCATCCCGTGATCGGAGGTCGCGATGATCAGGGTGTTCTCCAGCATCCCGCGCTCCTCCAACGCGTCCAGGGCTCGACCGATGTGCGTGTCGTACCACTCAACCTCGATCGCGTAGTCGGCCAGATCGCCGCGAATGATCTCATTGTCGGGATAGAAATCCTGCACGACCACGTCGTCCAGATTGCGCCCGTCTTTTTTCCACGAATCCTTCTCGTAGCCACGATGCGGCTCTTTTGTGCCGAGCCAGAAACAAAACGGTTGATCCGCCGGTTTCTGGTCGAGAAAAAGCGCGAAGTTCCCCGCGTAGTCGCCGTCGCCGATGCCGCGATAGGGTTTTTTCAGCTTTAGTTCGTTATAGGGATGACCGGCCGGATTCTCCGGTGTTAGAAACTTGTCGCGGCCACGGTGCACCCCTTTGTAGACGCCGGGCCCCCAGCCTTTTCCAGTGAAACCGACAAAGTAGCCGTCCTGCTCGAGCAAATACGGATAGAACTTCCACTTCTCGGAAAGGAAGGGATTGTGGTTGGTCGCTTCTTCCAGTTGCCAGGAGTACCGTCCCGTAACCAAGCACGCGCGGGCCGGAGCGCACTTCGGGTTGCAGTTGTAGGCGTTGGTAAAGAGCAGTCCTTCGTTCGCGATACGGTCGAAGTTGGGCGTCTCGACGTATGGGCTGCCGTAGACACTCATGCTGTCGCGCGACGCGTCGTCGGCAATTATGAACAGAATATTTGGCTTTTCGGCGAATGCGGAAACAGCGACAAATACCTGGGAGGAAACAAGCGATAAGATAAGTTTCATAGGTTGATAAGAGTGGTTCACTCCCCATATTCCACTGGATCGCTTCAGATTGGAAACTTAATTTGAAAGACGCATCACGCGCCCATGGGCCGTTGAATGCGATTCGATCGCAACGGTCTCAATACGGCTCGCTGATCCCAAAGGTCAAAAAGTCGTGCCTTTCAGGTAAATTGCAATCACTGTCCCTTCGTTCAAATTTTGCCCGCTTATGAAACTCCGTAAACTACTCTCGGTCGTTCCGGTTTTCCTTCTCGCTTTCCTCGCCCAAGCCGACGACCGCCCCAACATCATCCTCATCATGGTCGACGACATGGGCTGGAGCGATCTCGGATGCTACGGCGGCGAAGTCCACACCCCGAACCTCGACCGTCTCGCCGCCGAAGGTATGCGCTTCACCCAGTTCTACAACAACGCCAAGTGCACCACCACCCGGGCCTCGCTCGTCACCGGCCTCTGGCCGCGCCGGCAGGGCGACCTCCTCAAAACCAATATGGTCACTCTCGGAGAGGCGCTTCAAGACGCCGACTACGCCACCGGCCTCTCCGGCAAATGGCACCTTGGCCACAGCGATACGACTCATCCTTACAAGCGCGGCTTCCAGGACTACTACGGACTGCTCGACGGCGCCTGCAATTTCTTCAACCCCCTCCAGCCTGACCCCGACTACAAAGGCAGTCGCATCCGCGTCTTCGGCCACGACGACCAGCCCGTCACCTCCTTCCCCGACGACTACTACACCACCGACGCCTTCACTACCCACGCCATCGACACCATCCGCAAGAACGTAGCCGAAGATCCCGACCGTCCCTTCTTCCACCACATCACCTACACCGCCCCGCACTATCCCCTGCACGCCAAGCCCAAAGACATCGCCAAGTACAAAGGCAAATACCTCATGGGCTGGGAAGAACTGCGCAAGCAACGCTACCAGCGCCAGATAGAAATGGGCCTCATCGACCCGAAAAAGTACGCGTTTTCCGAAACCGATTCTCGCGCCTACTCCTGGGAAACTGCTGACCATGAGTTCGAAGACCACCGCATGGCCGTCTACGCGGCGATGATCGATTCTGTCGACCAAAACATCGGCCGACTCATGCAAACGCTGAAAGAACTCAAGGTCGACGACAACACCCTCATCTGCTTCCTCTCCGACAACGGTGGCTGCGCCGAAGAACCGGGCGGACGCGACCCCAACGAGCGCCACGCTGGACCCGGCGACGACTATGTCGCGGTCGGCCCCGCATGGGGATGGGCCCAAAACGCCCCCTTCCGACGCTACAAGCAATGGCTGCACGAGGGCGGGTCCAATACGCCCATGATCGCCTGGTGGCCCGGCAACATTGAGGCCAACACCATCACCGAAGAGCCCGGGCATATTGTCGACTTCATGGCGACCTTCCTCGAGCTCGCCGAATCCACGTATCCAGAAACTCGCGCCAACGAGTCTATCATTCCAAATGAAGGCCACTCCTTGCTTCCTATATTTCGCGGAAAGAAACGCCCTGGCCACGACTTCATGGCCTGGGAATGGACCGGCAATCGCGCCTACCGCGAAGGCGATGTCAAAGCGGTCTGGGACAAGCTAGTCAAAGAATGGGAGCTCTACGACCTCTCCAACGACCGAACCGAAACCAACAATCTCGCCAAAACCCAGCCGGAAACCACAAAACGACTCGCCCAAGCCTGGTACGACTGGGCCAACGAAATGGGCGTCAAAATCAGGGAGTAATCGCGGCAACCTTCGACCTATCAACGTGAACGGACTTTCGAATTGGACCTTTCTCGCAATGCTAATCGCGTTAACTGGCGGCGTGATTGTCGCCCGTCGACGGTTCATAGATCGAGACAGAAAGGACCTCGCCCGCAATTTGGACCTCGCTGAGATTCCGCTCGTTGTCAGCGTTCTCGTTTTACTTGTTCTCGTCGATCTCGAGCTCCTCGGCATCGCCTATCCTCAAGGATTGCTCGCCATCCCAGTGGTCGGTTTCAACATCGCCATTGTCGTTCTCGCCATCTACGCCGCCATCGAATGGCGAAAGTAGATACCTATTTTCTACCTCAATCCCATGAAAGCAACTATACTCCTTTTTCTCGCCACCTCCGCTATCATACTAGCTGCCTGCGCCCCAAACCAATCACCCGAGAATCAGAATTCAAAACCCAACCTCGTCATCATCCTGACTGACGACCAAGGCTACGCCGACGTCGGATTCAACGGCTGCGAAGACATCCCCACGCCTCATATCGATCGAATCGCCCATGAAGGCGTTCGCTTCACCAACGGCTACGTCACCTACCCCGTTTGCTCCCCCAGCCGGGCCGGAATGATCACCGGCCGCTATCAGGGCCGATTCGGCTATCGTCGCAACCCGACCTTGAATCCCTGGGATGAAAACGCCGGCCTCCCGCTCGAAGAAGAGAATATCGCGGAAATCCTCAAAAAAGTCGGCTACCACAGCGGCTACGTCGGCAAATGGCACCTCGGCACCCACCCGAAATTCCGCCCCAACGTCCGCGGCTTCGACGAATTCTACGGATTCGTCGCCGGCGGCCATCGCTACTTCCCGGAAGACCTCACGTATCAAACAATTGAGGACGTCGATCGAAAAGGCGGCTGGTACAACACCAAGATTCTCCGCAACGAGCGCCGCGTCGAAACCGACGAATACCTGACCGACGAATTCTCCCACGAAGCCGTCGACTTCATCGTCAAAAACCAGGACAAGCCCTTTTTCCTCTTCCTCAGCTACAACGCCCCACACACGCCCATGCAGGCCAGCCAGAAGTACCTCGATCGGTTTGCCCATATAGACGACAAACTTCGCCGCACCTACGCCGCCATGGTCAGCGCCGTCGACGACGGCGTCGGACGCGTGCTCGACACTCTCGACCAGCTTGAACTCGCCGACGACACGCTCGTTTTCTTCCTGTCCGACAACGGAGGCGCGAGCAACAACGGCTCGCGCAATACCCCGCTTCGAGCGAACAAAGGCACCGTCTACGAAGGCGGCATGCGCGTCCCCTTCGCCTTCCGCTGGACCGGTTCCATTCCGTCTGGGATCGACTACGACAACCCGGTCAGCTCTATGGACATGCTCGGCACCATGGCCGTCCTAACCGGAGTTGAAATCGCCAGCGACCGACCGCTCGACGGCGTCAATCTCATTCCCTATCTCAACGGCTCAAACCCCGGCCAGCCCCACGACGTTCTCTTTTGGCAAATGTTCGACAAAGACCACGCTGTCATTCGCCAAGGCCACGACAAGCTCGTCGACCTCAACAAGGAAAACCAAACTGAGTTGTATGATCTTTCCAACGACAAAGGAGAATCCGAAAATCTCCTCTCAACCAATCCGAAAAAAGCCGACTCGCTGCAAGAACAACTCGACCAGTGGACTTCCCAACTCGAACCCGCCCGCTTCGATCCCCTCGGCACCTGGAACCCGCCCGGCCCTGCCGAATAGCAACGAATTCACGTTAAATCAAAAATCCGGCACTCTTGCCAAAGCGTAGTGTAAGCCGATTCAACGTGTTCTCGCCTTGGCGAGATCCTGCTCTCGTCCGGTCGGAGACAGGGCGAGATTTGATTTCGAAGAAATCACTGTTTCAACAGACAGTCGCCTGCGGCGAAATGGCTGCGCCAGCAGGATCGCTTCGCGAACACGATTTACTAGAGCTCTATCCTCTTTCTTTCTGTCTGCTCTCCTCCACCGCTAGCTTGATCGGTTTTTGGCAGTGCGGGCAAATCTCGTCGCTCTCCTTCTCTTCCCGAATGCGTTCGAGGAACGCGGCGCAGAGAATGCCGCTTGGCAAAGCAAACATCCCAATCCCGATCACCGCCACAAACGAGGCGATTACTCTGCCAATCGCCGTAATCGGATAAACGTCGCCATAACCAACGGTCGTCAGCGTCGCGATCGCCCACCACATCGCCGCCGGAATACTCGAAAACACATTGGGCTGAGCCTCCCGCTCCACACTGTACATCAATCCGGACGCAATCAGCAGCAGTAGGGCCATCATCAATACAGAAAGCAGCATCTCCGTCCGCGTCTCGATCGCCACAAGAATGAACCGCTTCAGAGTTTTGCTATAGCGGCCAATCTTCAGAATTCGCAGCAGTCGCAAAAGCCGCGCCGCCCTCAAGAAACGCAAATCAACCGTTCCCATAGAAAGCAGCGACGGCACGAGAGCCATGAGATCGATCACCGCCATAGGCGAAACCAGGTAGCGAACCCGGCCCCACCTTCCGGAATACCGCCTTCCTTCGGCGCTCGCCCAAACCCGCGCCAGGTACTCGATGGCAAACACCCCGGCCGAGAAGGCTTCGAACCAAAAGAAAAACGAGCTGAAACGCGCGTCGATCGCCTCCACGCTTTGCAGAATAACAAATACGACATTCAAGACGATCAACGCCAGCAAACCGAACCGAAGCCAAGCGCCTTTTTCAATCGTCTCGCCCGGTTTTTCCAGCAACTCGTAAACCGCTCTTCTATCCATCGACGCCAAGGCTAGCGCGCGTTTCCTTCCCAAGGCGACCCTGGAATCGCTACGTCCCGGCGCGACGTTCACTGTCGCTTTCAAAATTCCTGTCACTTCGGATTTGTCTCCCATGCGAAAATCGGTAGAAAGACAGCATGACTCGCCCCCTACCCCTATCCGCACTGACAATGCGATTCGCGCTCGCGTTCGCGCTTGTCCTGACGATCGCGACAACGAGCGCTCAAACCCCCGCCCATCCTGACCCCGCGGTCAATGAAGCGCTTCAAAAGTTGGGCGCGATACAAAAGAAATACGAAGCCATGCGCCCCGGCGACGCTCCTACCGCCCAAGCCCTCATGAAGGAGCTCAATCCAATCGGGCAACGACTCGGCAAAGTCGCCGACAAAACGCACCCCGCCTGGACCAAAGCCGCCACGTGGTACAACCAGCTCAACACCGGCATCCCCGAAAAGTATAGCAATTCCAGCGCTCCCCCCGACCCGGCCATCGCTCAAATCGCGGCGGAACTCGACGCGTTCGACAAGAAGCTGCAAGCCATGAAACCCGGCGACACCCCAACCGGAATTCGCTACCTCAACGAACTTAAAGACGTCGCCACACGTATAAACGCCGTCACTACGAAGTCGCATCCCTCCTATTCGGCGATCGCCAAAGCCTACAACCGAATCAACCAAGCAATCGCCGACAAAGCCAACGAAACTCCCGCGGGCGGTCCCGGGGCGCCCGCCGCGCTTCCGCCCGGCGCCAACCCCAACGCGGAACCACTCCTGTCATATCAGCTTTCCACCTACAAGCGACTCGCGCGACAAGTCGAGGGCTCCATCGAAAATTTCCTCGGAGTCACCGATGCCGAGGCGCTCGATCCCAACTACAAGTCCCGCTACTTGTCCAGCATGCAGAACTACCAAGCGCAGCTGAAGAAGATCAATCGCCCCGACCATCCCGATGTCGCCCGGCTCACCGTACGCGTCAACAGTATCTCCAACCTCCTCGACCAGCGAATTTCCACCGCCCGCGGCGCCCAGCAATCGCTCGGCAACTACCAGGAGAAACTCGCCGAGATCGACGACCGAAGTCGCGCCAATCGCGTCCCCGGATCGATTTCCGCCCCCTTCGAGCCGAGCATTGTCACCGAATTCATCGACCGCGCGCGCCGAATCAAGACCGATAGCGAGCAAGACCTCTCCTACCTGCAGACGCTCGTCGGATCGTCCTTCGCCCCGGACAATCTTCAGTCCCGCATCTACTGGCAGCAAGATCGAATCCGCACCGTCACCGAAAACCTCAATCACAGCGTCGCCAATCTCCGCGCCACGCTTCCGCACGACCAGTCCCTCATGGAGTTCTTCCGCGATCCGAAAAACGACAAACGGCTGGTCCAAGAAGGCGGTTTTGCCGAGCGTGGAAAACGTATCGGCGAAATCGTTACCAATATCGATGGGGCCGCATTGCTCTTCGCCGCTATCGGCGACGCGGAAGGGCAAGCCCTGGCGCGAACCATGAAATCCGAAGCGACCGCACTACAGAGTGAGCTCGATACTCGATTCGCCAGCATGCTCGACTCCGTCCGTATGCCGAAAAAAGCGTCCACCGACAGCAAACTCCTCAAAGTCGCCCGCGAAACCCTGACGTCTGGCGACTATGAAGACGTCTACCCCATCGAAGCTCTCGTCATCAATTCCGACATACGCCATCTGGAAAAGAAAGAAGGCGACATCCGCTCGCAGTCCTCTTACCTCACCCTCACCACCTACAAATACGAGTGGGATCAGTTTCAAGCCACTACCGCCGAAAAAGTCGGCGACAAGTACTACCTCTTCTACAACACATTCAAGTACTACACCAGCGGCGACACGACCACCTACCTCAACGAGTGGTTCCTCTCGGGCCGCATCAAGGGCACCCAGATCCTCAAGAAAAATATAGACGACTAAAAGACCGGCGGCCTCGCCACTCGCCCTCGCTCGCATCGTATCCATGAAGTACTTGCAGTCGCTCACCAATTTGCAGGCCTTTCAGAGCTTTCGCAAAACCTCCCTCGCGTTCACGGGATCGATTTGCACCCTCGGCGGACTCGTCGCAGACGTGCTCCAGCCAATCGCCCCGTTTATCGACTACCTCTTCTACGCCAGCTTCTTGGCGATGATCGTAGTGGCGATCCTGTACTTCAAAGGAAAGCGCGATCTCATCGGGGCCTTTCTCCTCACTGGCGCCCTTGCCGCAGTATCGGGATTGTTCACTCTTCTTCAGTCAGGAGACGAGGCCGAAGAAATCGGCGTTGTCGCCAGTGTTGTCCCACCGGTCGCCCAGCTTCAAGAAACCCTCGGGATGATCGAAGAGAAAATCGACTCCATCAAGGAAGACACCGAAGAAATCAAAGCCGCGACCAATCGCATCGAATCGCAGTCCGAAGCCATGGCCGATTCGCTTAGCGCGATCGCCGACCGTATCGAAAACGTGTCGGGCGACGGGATCATCGCTAGTCCAGCGTCACCTGAAGACCACTACCACAACGCCCGCATTCACGAACTGGAGGGCGACTACTCGGCCGCCCGCAGAGCCTACATCGCCTATTTCAAGAGCGACGAGCCCAAACTGGATCCCCATCTCCGCTTCATCGCGTTTCTGAAAACACAAGAAGGAACCTCCGGCGCTCGTGAAACCTACAACGAAATCGCCTACCAAAATCCCAGCGAAGCCGCCAATTTCGCCAAGCTCCTCCTCCTCAACACCGATACGCGTATCCAAAAATTGACCGACTACTACGAGTCCCACTCAAATTTCGCTCCCGCCGCGTATCACCTGAGCTTGGAATATTCCGAACGCCGCCTCGGCGCTCAAACGCTCGCCGACAAGCGACGCGAATTGCGTTACCTGAATGCCTTCGTCGATGCCGACGCTTCGGGCGGTCTCCTCCGGCACTTGATCGATCAGGAGCTCGCTGCCGAATGGCGTGAAGACGTCAACACCCGCCTCAATCGTCTCCAGACCGGTCCCTCGGCCGCGGCACTGTCAAATCCCGTATCGCTTAGCTGGATGGCCCACAACGCGGGCTGGAATGGGAACGTGCAAATCCTCGAGCCGCACCGGGAAATCAAGTGGAACATTCAAGGTGAAGGCCCGCCTCGATCCACCGGCCAAAGCGCGTATGTCGACCCGCAAACTGGACAACCCGCGCCCGTCACGTTCTTCACCTTGCCGCGTAACCAGAAAGACGCGACCGTTGAGATCCACTACACGGATACATCGGGACAAGAACACGGCCCCTTCGCGTTCGAGTTTAAAAGCAAGAGCGAAAGCGACGACGGCAACCAGCGCATTCTCGCCATGACCGAAACCAGCTGGTTGTCCTTTCGCGAATACGAAGGCAACCTCCTCGTCTATTTCAGTCACCTGCTTTCCTACCGAGGCGCCATCGAAACGATTCAATACGGGATCGACACCGAAACCCCGGACCAGACGCTCGAATTCGCTCCCTACGACGGCCCTGGAATCGCCCCAATCGATGCCACGCTTCCGCTGTACCAAATTCTCCCCGCGAATACCGCCTACATGACCGTGCAACTCACATACAAAAGCGGCGAGCAATCACGAGTGGTCCGTATTGATCGATAATACTCCCAGAATTTCGCGTTAGGCGCAAATCACTTGGACCCCAATCCCTATTCTCGCGCGAGCGAGATCCTGTTCTCGTACCCTCGAAGTGGGGACGAGATTTGATTTCGAAGAAATCACTGTTCCAAAGAACAGTCGCCTCCGGCGAACGGCTGCGCCAGCAGGATCGCTGCGCGAACACGATTTGAATCGAACGGTAGCCGCGCCAGTCTTTCCCCACACTTGGCCTAGACGACGCAGAAAAATGCGATCGCAGTTGAAATTGCCCCGACGGCGAGAGAAGCGGAAGAAACGATTATCGCCCAACCGGAAATCTTGAATCTGATATACCGCTTTTTCCTGTCGGAAATAGACGCTTCCAGATCTCCCGCTTCATTGCGCAGCTCATGCCTCAAGGCTTGAAGATGCCACGAAAGACTATCCACGGAAACGTATCGATGCACCAAGGCGGCAACCGACGAAACTCCTAGAGCCAACAGTCCCACCGCTATCCAAATGGTGACTGGACCCGGCAATTCCGAACTTTCCCCATTGGCGGGAAAAACATATTTAAACGCAATAAATCCTAAGCCAGAAATTCCGAGGAGAGACAGTCTCAACAGCTCGGCAGAAAAATTCTGATACCTCAGCTGAATTTCGAAATCAGGCTCCGTGGCTGATTCCGGCAGCTCGACTAGTCCAAGATTGCTCTTCATGTCGTTCCAGTTTGAGAATAATTGTCTTTTATTCCGATACCAAATTCGTGTTCGAGTCCCCGCTTGCAGTTTCGTTTTCGAATGGTTCTAGCGAGAATTCGACCCACACGCGCCATGCGGTGTACCCCCGATCCGCCAGGTCGGTGTCAAACAGGGCGATCTTTCGGTTTAGCTCGATTTTCCCTCCTTGAAACCAAGATTCGATCCAAGGCTTCGGCTTGTCGCCGAGCTTGTCCAAGCCTACGAGGAATGAGCCATTTTCTTTGTTGTAGCGAAAGCTCGGCTCCGGCCGGTTGAAGCCAAACGCGAATTTCTCTCCTCGCCGTGCTCCCGACTCAAAAGCGACTGTATAGATTACATGTGAATAGTCTGGGCCCGATTTCCGAGGGTCGCGCAGATACTGTTTCTCTTTCTTCGTTTCAAAGTAGCCAATGCGTATCTTGTGTAGCTGGCTTGCCTCCGAACTCGTGGTAATCCGTTCAGAACGGGATGCCGGATGCGAGCGCCACATTCTCATATAGACCCGAGGGAGCGACTTGAACGTATACTCCTTTCCCGCGTAATTCGAAGTTCCGACAGGCAGATCCGTTCCCAATTCTTCAAATATCTCAGACCGGACATCCGAAACGACCACATTCACCTCACCGATGACTGCCGTAGAGAGACTAAATATAAAAACAAGAGCTAAATGCTTCATAGTTCAGTGGATAGAAGTTAAACAATACAGAGATGGCGATGGAAGCAAGGCGCTAAATCCTGCCAAACCGTCAATCGCGGATGTCGAATCATCTTGTTCTCGCCTTGGCGAGATCCTGCTCTCGATCCGTCGAAGACGGGACGAGATTTGATTTCTAAGAAATCACTGTTCCCTAACTACAACTCAGTTTAACAGTCGCCTCCAGCGAAATGGCTGCGCCAACAGGATCGCTGCGCGAACATTGTCTCAATCAAATCCTCATTTGAAACGCTCTACTAGGTATGCGACTACTCAATGGGCACGCAATCGGGTGGGTTCTGGCCGCAACTCTCTTGTTCCCCGCCCCAAGGGCTTCGTCGCAGGAAGACGTTCACGTGACCACGGTCTTCGAGCTTATCAGCCCCGATAAGTCGAAGCGCAAGGCGGCCGGGAAAGCCGTTTTAGAGAATTGGCGCAACGCCTACACTCCCATGCTCCTCGAACTCGAGTCGTTTGCGGATACGCCATCGCTTTCTTCCGATCTATGGAAATTGATCGAAAAAGGAACGGGCAAACGATTCGGTCGCGATAACGAGCGGGCATACAATTGGGTGTGGCAAAACGACTTCGGGACGCATCCCTCCTACAACGTGTTTAAGGCCTACGTTTACCGGCAAATCGACGAGCGTTTCTTCCAGTACTTCAATAATCAAACCGATAACGCCAAGATTCGACTCGACGAAATTCGCTGGGGAGGTGTGCGGCGCGACGGGATTCCGCCTCTAAAAAACCCGGTCATGATTCCGGCAGACGAGGCGAGGTATCTCAAGGACAGCAACATCGTCTTCGGAATCGAAGTGAATGGAGATGTCCGGGCCTATCCCAAGCGGATTCTCGCGTGGCACGAGATGTTCAAGGACACGGTCGGAGGCGTATCCGTCAATGGAGTATACTGCACGCTTTGCGGGACTGTGATCCTGTATGAAACAGAGCATGACGGCGTTCATTACGAACTCGGCACGAGCGGGTTTCTCTACCGCTCGAACAAGTTGATGTACGACCACTCGACGGAATCGCTCTGGAGCACGGTTAAAGGAGAGCCAGTCGTCGGCCCGCTCGTTGACAAGGGAATTAAGCTCAAACCACGATACGTTGTCACCACAACCTGGGGACAATGGAAGGAACGACATCCCGACACGACCGTGCTTTCATTGGATACCGGCCATCGGCGCGACTACGGCGAAGGCGTCGCCTACCGAGACTATTTCGCAACCGACGAACTCATGTTCACCACGCCGTTCAGCGACAAGCGACTCAAGAACAAAGACGAAGTATTCGTCCTGCGGTTTGGCGGCCCTGGGGAAACGCCTCGGGCTTATTCGGTCAAGTTTCTCTCGAAAAACAATCTCGTGCAGAGCGCTCACGGCGGAATTGAATACGTCCTGATAACCGACCAGAGCGGGGCGACGCGCGCCTACGAAAGCGGTGGAATGGATTTCAAATGGGCGAACGGCCAACTGTTGGATACACAAGGCGGCAAGTGGCGAGTGACCGAATCCCAGCTCGAAAGCGAAGCGGGTCGCGCCCTGCAAAGGCTCCCTTCCCATCGAGCCTTCTGGTTCGGATGGCACGCTGCTCACCCAGACACGGAGCTTATTAAGTAGCCAGAATATCTCGGGCGACAGAGCTGTACCGTTTCTCCCAAGACATCCTGCTCTCGCCTTGGCGAGATCCTGTTCTTGCGCCAGCAAGATTTGATTTCGAAGAAATCACTGTTCCCAAAAACAGTCGCCTGCGGCGAAATGGCTGCGCCAACAGGATCGCTTCGCGAACAGGAACTAGATCAATCGGTAGTCTTCCAACTTCAAAAACCGAGCCATGCGTTCGACCTCTGTTTTCACCGCGGCGCGGTACTCTTTGCCTTTCGGTCGCCCCTTGACATACCCAAGCTCCACTTCCAATCGATTTTCCACAACCGACGTATTCGCCCACCCAACCACTTGATCCCGCCACAGCACCGGCATCGCGTAGTAGCCGAGCTGCCGCTTAGCCTTCGGCGTGTAGGCTTCAAATCGATACGTCCAACGCCATAGATGCTCAAATCGATCTCTGTCTCGTACAATTGGATCAAACGGCGCCAAAATGCGAACGTCATTCAACGATCGCCGCCCTACCGTTGCATCCGCCACGGAAATATATTCCACGCCGTCAACGAAATCCGTCCGAATCCGCCCTGCGTCAATCAACACCTGCACACACCGGCGCCGCTCCGCGGGAGGTTCAATCAAGTAACGAAAATGCGACAATTCTTTGAGAAGAAACGATCGTGTCGTCGCCCCCATCGCTCGCAATGCCGCCAGTACGATCTCCTTGAATCGCTCTTCGCTCGTGGCGTTTTGCTCAAACGCCATCGCCGCCTCGTAAACCCGGATTCCCTTTTCGCGACGAGCGACTCGCAACGCCCCGCAATCCTGCAGCGCCTCCAACGCCATCTTCGCCGACCTCGAAAAGCCGCCCCAGTAGTTTCGCACCCGCTCCCCGCCAACATGGGCTTCCAACTCCTTCGGATGCAATGGCCCGTGTTGCTCGACCACCTCCAAAGCGGCACGTTCATCGTCACTCAACGTTTCGTTCCCGTTGGGATGAATCACCCGCCACAAATCCCGCGACAAAAACCCATAGGCGTACAAGTAGCATTCCTCCAATCCAAGTTTCGGATACGCCTGTTCCAAATCGCCAGCGCGATAATTTCGCACGCGATGTCGCAAAATTAGGTCCTGAGCTCGTGCCGGACAACGAATTGGGTCCGCCTGTACAAACCCCAGTCGCTTCATCGCCTCCCCCAACGAACGAGGAGCGAACAAACTGTTCCGGACCACCCGTTTTCTGAACTGCTCCCGTGTTAGCATATCCCGCGCCCCTGGAACCCAGCGGTTATCCGTTCGAGAAGCAATCGAATTCGCAGCAACGCCCCTACCATCAGCAAACCAAATCATCCTCAACCCAAAAACTTTATTTCCCCCGCCTAGCGGGGGATCCTATTGTCCCCGACAACGACGGGGACTCCTAGCCCCGATTTTATCGGGGCGATGACAAAAACAAAGTTAACCCTCCGGCCGCGGAACAATCCCCGTTCGCTTCCCCCATTCCAGCCACAACGCAGCCATGCGAGCGACTCGCTCGCTATGCTCGTCCGAGACGTCGCGCATCTCCGTCCGGTCCTTCTCCATGTCGAAGAGCTCCCAGTCGTCCAAATCGAGGGCGTCCACTTTGTCCCAAATAAAACTGTCCACTTTACTCGCCTTCGATACGAGTTTCCATTTCCCCATGCGCACCGCTCGGTTGCCTTCGTGCTCCCAGAACAACGCCTCTCGATCGAGTGACTGATCGGCGAAAACTGGGACCAGGCTCTCCCCTTCCATCGGCAAAATAGTCTGCCCGTTGTACTCAGACGGATACGACGCTCCTGCCACCTCGACGCAAGTCGCCATGATGTCAATCAAATGGGACGGCTCCGACCGAAACTCCCCTTTGCTCGCAAACCCGGCCGGCCAATGAACCACCAGCGGCGTCGCGATGCCGCCTTCGTGCACCCAGTGCTTGTATTCACGAAACGGAGTGTTGCTCGCGTTCGCCCAATCGAGCCCGTATGCCGTATAGCTCTCCGGTGGCCCGGGCCATCCGTCCTTCATGAGCGTGACCGGCTTTCCGTCGCGCGTGATCGACGGGACCATCTTCGTTTGCAGCTCCCCTGGTTTCATCGCAACGAGATCCTCGACCGCTGGTTGGGGAGGTAGCCAGTCGAGCTCCTCCGCGCAAGCGCCGTTGTCTTGAAGGAAGAAAATCAGCGTGTTTTCAAAGATTCCTTCCTGCTTCAAAGCGTCCACCACCTGGCCAATCCCTTCGTCCATCAACTCGACCATGGCGGCGTAGGTTTCCATGTTCGCAATCTCCCATTCCCGATCGGGCACGTCGCCATCCCAGGCAGTCACGTGCGGGTCGCGCGGCGACAGCTCCCAACTCGGGTCGATGATGCCCATCGCTTTCATGCGCTCGTAGCGCTCCTCGCGCAACGCGTCCCATCCCGCATCGTACTTTCCTTTGTATTTGGCGATCGCCTTCGCCGGAGCGTGCATGGGCCAATGGGCGGCGGTGTAGGACAGATACAAAAAGAACGGCTCTTCTGCATCATGATCCTCAATACACTCGATAGCGTAGTCGGTGAAATCGGTCGTGCAGTAAAAACCCTCGCGCGGCGCCACGTATTCGTTGTCCTTTGCCAGCGATCTCGGATCGTACAAGCTGCCCGCTCCCGAAATCATGCCGAAAAACTTGTCGAACCCGCGCTGCCGCGGCCAATTGTGTTTCGTCGGATTTTCGATAACGTACGGCGTAACGTGCCACTTTCCCGACAGGTAGGTTGAGTAGCCCGCCCCTTTCAAAACCTCTGCGATCGTAACCGCCTGATTACTGAGATCCCCTTTGAACGCGGGCGTCCCGCGATCGCTCACCATATGGCCGACGCCCGCTTGCTGCGGATACACGCCCGTCAGCAGCGACGCCCGAGTCGGGCAGCACCGGGCCACGTTGTAGAATTGCGTGAAGCGGAGTCCGCCCTCGGCCAAAGTATCGAGAACCGGCGTATTGATTTCGCCTCCGTAGCACCCGATATCCGAGAAACCCATGTCGTCGCCCATGATGAGGATGATGTTGGGTTTTTGGTTTTTGGGGCTGGGTCCTGGGTCTGGGGCGCAAGCGGCAAGAAGGAAAACTACAGGCGCAAAGAAAAGAGGTAGAGTCGATTTGAACATAGGAAGAGGTAGTCCCGCTATCCCACACTAGGGCTGAAGGCGATGCAAGTTCGCAGCAAACGGAACCGTTCCGAGAACTGTCACGCGACAGGCGTTTTCCACCTGGATTTCACAATGACTTCACGGTTCCTTCAAACTGCAGCGTTACGATAGTGAACCATGAAGAAACTACTCTCTCCTCTTCTTGCCGCCTCCGGCATCCTCTTCCTAAAAGCCGAAACCAATATCGAGGACGCAACCGTCACCTTGCCCTACCGCGAACTCGCTTCTCTCGTGGAACGCGTCAACGATCTCGAGCGGGCAAGCGAAGAGAGACCACCCAAACCGCCTCTCCTGGCCGTCGTTCATTCCGCTCGTTACACGCTCGAATTCGAGGATTCGGATCAATCGATTCTGTATTCGAAATTCGAGGTCTCCAACCTCTCCGAGGAATGGCAGTGGATTCCTCTGCTTCCCGCCGGCCGAGCGATTCGCTCCATCGAGCCTGCGACTGCGATCATCGCTGAATCCGAAGGCATGCTGCGCCTGCTGCTTGAACCCGAGGCCAACGTCACCATCGAGCTCAGTTTTCCAAACGAGCAATCAATTCGCTCGCGCGGAGGTCGCGTAGTCGCCACTTTCCACGCCCTACCAGCGGCTCAAAACTCGTTGGAGATTCGAAAAGACGCGCTCGATGCGACGATCGCCGTATCTGGCGCGATCGCAACAGGCAACGATGGATCGGAATACGGACTGCCTTCTTCCGGTGGCCCGGTACAAGTGAAACTGCTGGAGAAATCGACGCTCGCGAAGGCAAAATGGAATGGGTCCATCCAGTATCTGATCACGGATTCGGGAGGTTCGATCCGAGTTCGCGGCAAACTGCAACTCAACGCCATGGACAACGGCAGCACCTCGGAAGCGATTTTAACGCTGCCCGCCCTGTCACGCCTCGAAAACTTGCAAAGCCCAGGTTTAGACCAACGCTACTCGACTGACATCACTGCCGAGGGACTTGTGGTTCGTATGCGTTGGGAGGACGACGAACGCACTGCCCGATCGATCGATGTAGAATTTGTCGCGCCCCTGGAAACCGCTGACGACGTTTGGAAAATCGAAGCCGTAAAAGTGTCTAACGCCGAGCGTTGGGCACAATCCGTATACATTGCCCCTTTCGATGGAGTAAACTTGTCTCCAATTGATGGAGACTGGATCAATCAAAATCAAATACCCGAGTGGATCGCCTCGCTTGTGGGTGGATCGGAACTACATTACTTGCGACAAGACGCGGTCTCCGAAATCGTTCTCAACGCTAGCCTCCTTCCCCGTGTACAAACCTCCGACGCAACTATTCCCGTCGCCAGTTACACCACTCAACTCGTCGCGGAAGGCGGAATGCTCCACCAGGCGTCAATCACCGTCAAACACGAGACCGCAACTCCCTATCCATTCACGCTCCCTGAAGGAGCGAAACTCTTGGCCTGCTCGGTCGACAAGCGAAACGCGGAACCCGTGCTGCAAAACGATGGCAGTCTGCTCTTGAGTCTCCCCAAGCCGCAGAAAGGATCCGCAAACACGCAGCTCAGCTACACCTACACGACACGCGGCGACGCTTTCGATCCCGTCGAAGGAAAAGCGGATCTCGAACTACCGTTGACGCCTCTCTTCATCCACCGGGTGAACTGGCTCGTCACTCTCCCTCAAGAGTTTCAAGCCGTCGCCTTGGAAGGAAATGTAGTCATCGAGGAAGGTGGCAGTCGCGCCGGTCCGGTGAGGCTGGCCAAACAGATTTGCCACGAAGAAGCGCCGTATGCGTCGCTCTACTACACGCGTCGCGACCTCGATCACTAGAAACAACTTTCACCCCAATTCCCTTCAACTTGTAACCAATATTGCACTATGCATTCGCCAAAACTCACCTTTCGTTCAGTCCTCGCGATCATCTTCATATTCTGTTGCACCGCCGTCGGTTGGTTCATCTTGGGCGGCGCCCTCGCCTACCGATCCGAGATGAGCTCGGGAGCGCTCACCCACCAGGTACGCGATTCCTGGGGACCGGAATTGACGCAGGAACATCCCATCGCCTGGTACGAGTCGCCCACCGGAGAAACGGGCCGCAGTCTCGTCAGTCCCAGCGCCAGCGACATCGAAGTCGCCCTGCGCTACGAACCCAGGCGCAAAGGCTTATTCTGGTATCGGGCCTACCAAACCGAGTTCGACGCTCGCTACGAGATCTCCAATCCCACTCCCATCGAACAAACGGTCTTCGTGGCCTTCCAACTCCCTTCCGAGTACGCCAGTTACAATGCGTTCACCTTTGAACTCGATGGAAACAGCGAAGAAGAACCCATCCTTCGCAACGGTACAATCACCCAAGCGGTCGCCGTGCCGGCCCATAGCTCTGTCCCGCTGCGAGTGGCCTACCACGCCCGCGGCTTAGATCGCTGGGACTACAAACTCGGCGCCGCGGAACGTATCAAGAATTTCAATCTTTCGATGTCCACTGACTTCCAGGAAATCAACTTCCCGCTCGGCACCGGATCCCCTACCTCGCGCGAAACGCTCGCGGAAGACGACGGATGGGAGTTGAGTTGGGACTATCCCGACGTGATCGGGGCCAAGCCGATCGGCATGGACATGCCCAAAGCGCTCAACGCCGGCCCGGTCGCCGTGCGCATCAGTTTCTTCGCGCCGGTATCGCTCCTGTTCTTCTTCGCCGTCCTCCTCATTCTCGGAGGTGTAACCGGAGTGAACCTCCATCCGATGAACTACTTTTTTCTCGCCGCCGGGTGTTTCGCCTTCCAGCTACTCTTCGCCTACACCGTCGACTTGATGCCGCTGCATTTGAGCTTTTTCCTGTCGGCCCTAGTCTCGCTGCTACTGGTTAATGGATACCTGCACGCCCTCGGCGGACGAGCGCTCACACGCATCGCGGCCCCCGCTCAATTCGCCTACATGGTCCTCTTCAGCTACAGTTTCTTTTTCGACGGTCTCAGCGGTCTGACCATAACCATCGGAGCCATCGCCACTTTGTCCATACTCATGATCGCCACCGCGAAAACCGATTGGACGCGCGTCTTTGGGAGGAATAGCAAGGAAGATCCGGGAGGACGGACGCCGTTGACGAATGCGCAATTATAGGAATAGTCGCCTGTAAATGCCAAACAGCGTTCCGCCTTCGAATACAGCTGATTCACCCGCCCCCGAAGTGGGGGCGGGTCGGATTCTGGTCGTCGAGGACGAACTCTCAATCCGCGACAATATCGTCTACGCCCTCGAATCCGAGGGCTTCCGCGTCGACTGCGCCGCCACCGGATCCGAAGCTCTGGAAATGGCGGGAAAAAACGACTATCAACTCGTCGTACTCGACGTGGGGCTACCCGACATCAATGGATTCGACGTCTGCCAGTCGCTCCGCAAAACGAGCCACGTGCCCGTTATCTTCCTCACCGCGCGCTCGTCCGAAGTCGATCGCGTCGTCGGGCTGGAAATCGGAGCCGACGACTACGTGACCAAACCCTTCAGCCCACGCGAACTCTCCGCTCGCGTGCGGGCCAATGTGCGTCGTTCCTTGCTGAATACAGCTACGACCGACTCGCCTCCACAAACGGACGATGCGAACGGACTGCCCTTCCAAATCGACTACGAGCGCTGGGAAATCCGCTACTACGAACAGGCGCTCGCCCTTTCCCGTTACGAGTTTCGCTTGCTCGCGCTTTTGATTGAAAAACCTGGACGCGTTTACTCGCGGGCCCAACTCATGAACGCCGCTTGGGAAGAACCCGACGCTTCCATGGAACGCACCGTCGACACCCACATAAAAAGCCTGCGAGCAAAACTAAAAGAGCGACGAGTCGACCTCGATCCCATCGTTACCCACCGCGGCATCGGCTACTCTCTGAGGGAAGACTGGTGAGCCTTACCGCCCGTATCATCGTCAGCTTCGGTCTCATCGCATTGGTGGGTTTCGCCTTCCTCCTCAATCCCGTCCTCGACCGCGTAGAGCGACAATACCTCGAGGCGACCGAGGAGCCCATGGTCGATATCGCCGAGATTCTAGCCGCCCTCCTTTCGAGCTCGGAAAGCGAAAATACTCTCGTTCCCGAGTTCTGGAAACAGGGAATGAACCGCGTAGACAATCGTCAACTAGAAGCCCAGATCTACAATCTCATGAAGGATCAAGTCCTCATGGACTTCTACGTTACCGATGCATCGGGAATCGTCCTCTACGACTCCGGCGAAGTCGCTCCAGTCGGGTCCGATTTCAGCGTTTTCAACGATGTCTACTTAACATTGAAAGGCCAATACGGCGCCCGGGCAACGAAGCTCGACGACAGCGACCAAACCTCCACCATCCTCTACGTCGGAGCGCCCGTCGTTCGCGGTGAAAAGATTGTCGGGACGGTGTCGGTCTACAAACCGCAAGGCAGCCTCCTCGCTTTCGTCATCGAAACCAAACGCTGGCTCGTGATCCTGAGCGCCATCGCTCTGGCCCTGGTGATGCTCCTCGGCTGGCTGCTGTCGCGTTGGGTCACGCGTCCGTTGGGTGAATTGACCGAATACGCCGCTGCGGTAGCCGCTGGAGATCGTCCCACGCCTCTAAAACTACCCGGCCACCATATGCGCGTTCTGAGCGAGACCACCGAAGCCATGCGCGTCGCCCTCGAGGACCGCAAATACGTGGAATCCTACGTCCAGTCCATGACCCACGAAATGAAGTCGCCCGTCGCCGGTATTCGCGGGGCCGCCGAATTACTCTATGAGGAAATGCCCGACGAGCAGCGCATCCAGTTCCTCGGAAATATCGAAACCGAGACCGCTCGCCTTCAAAACCTGATCGACAAACTCCTCGCCCTGTCCTCCCTGGAAAACCGCAGCGAACTCGGCGCTCCGACGCGAATCTCTCTCAACGCCCTCGCCCGACAAGTCGCCGATCAACATCGGTCAAGCGCACTCAAAAAAGAGCTGGAAATCGATCTTCTGAATACAAGTGAAGAGACCGTAGTGGGCGAATCTTTCTTACTAGAAACAGCAATTGGAAACGCGCTCCAGAACGCGATCGAGTTCTCTCCAAAAAACGGACGTATCCAAATCGAAATTGCCCGCGACAAGAAAAACGTCCTCCTAACCGTCACGGACGAAGGCCCGGGAATCCCCGACTACGCTCTCGATCGCATCTACGACCGATTCTACTCACTGCCGCGTCCCGGTCGCGACCGAAAAAGCTCCGGACTCGGTCTCTGCTTCGTCAAAGAAGCCGTTGCCCTCCACAGAGGAACCCTCGCCATCCAAAACCGAACCGACTCCAAAGGCGTCATCGCGACCATTCGCCTGCCTCGGTGAACGTGACGACTGTTTGCGAATCTAACACTATTCGTCACCGCTGCGCTAGGATGCCCCCGTCGAGTCGGGGGCAAATAGGTTGTCTCCTGCGTCGACAAATAAGGTTAGCTGCTAGCGGAGAAACTAATTGCTCCTTTTTATCACAAACAACCCACGAACCTTATTTCCCTCTCGTCCCTGGCGAGAGGGATCCTTATTGTTCCCGCCACGCGGGAACTCCTAGCCCCGATCCTGTCGGGGCGATGACCAGAACGCGCTCGCGGCTCCTCAACAGACAACCCACAACCCAAGCATCATCCGACTTCACTCCTCGCCCACTCCGTACCTCGCCAAGAACATCTGAATAAACTCGGCTTTCAGTCTCTGCCCTTCTTTCTCTCCCACCGGACCTCGAACGATTGGCGGCCAAAAGAAAGTCCCCGAAAACAAGGACCAAAACGACGCGGCAGCCAGCTCCGGATCTTGTACCCGCAAACGGCCGTCGCGATTGGCTTCCAGCAACCACTTTACCAAGCCATCCTCTTGCGAGTCGGAAAACGAAACCGCTCGAACAGCAATTTCCGGGTGCGTGATAAACGCGCTGAGCGTAACGCGCATCAATCCGAGCTGCTTCGGATCCTGGGTCAAATCCATCTTCGAATCCGCAAATTCGCCCAGTTGCTCTTCGATCGGTCTCCGTGCATCGTATTCAATGTTCTTACTCTCGAACGCGCCTCTCAAGAACCGATTGAACGCCTCTTCGATCAACGACTCCTTGCTCGAAAAGTGGTTATAAACCGTTCGCTTCGAAGCGTTAGCCTTCTCCGCAACCCGGTCCATACTCGTTTTTTCAAAACCAAACTCGATAAACGCATCTACAGCCGCGTCCAAAATCGACTCCCGCTTCGCCCTCGTATCTCTCTTCTTTCGACTCATTCCAATCGTTGATTTTAAAATACACCGATTAGTGTAATTTAACTTGAACTCGGTATTCTGCTAATTTACACCGCCTAGTGTATTTTAAAAATTCCGCAGTTAATCAAGCGATTTACCAGGAGGATTGTATGGATGCAAAAAAGATAGCGATTGTTACCGGCGCCAATAGTGGCGTTGGACTTGAAGTAGCGAAGGGACTCGCACAGAGCGCGTATCGGGTGGTGATGGCCTGCCGTAGCGTCGAAAAGGCGATTGCCGCGCAAGACACGATTATCGGGGAACTTCCTTCGAGTGAACTCGAAGTAATGCGAATCGATCTCTCGGACTTGGAATCTGTGAGAACGTTCGCCCAGGAGTTTAAGTCGAAATTCGATCATCTCGATTTACTCGTCAACAATGCGGGGGTGCTGTTCAGCAAACCGAAGAAAAACGAAGCGGGCATCGAGATGCAGTTTGCCACCAATCACTTGGGACATTTCGTGCTTACGTCGCTTTTGATTGAACTGATGCCGGATTCCAAGAGTTCACGCGTCGTCTCGCTGAGCAGTTTGGCCCACAAGAAATCCGAGATCTACTTTGACGACATAAATTGTGAAAATCAAAGAAAGTGGGACGCCCCATATGGTCAGTCCAAACTCGCTTGTCTCGTATTCGCTGACGAACTACAGAGGAGATTCGATCGATTGGGCAAGCAAATCCTGTCTGTATCCGCCCATCCCGGCGGGACGGATTCAGGTTTGTTTGAACACATGTCGCCCATCCTAGTGAGCATCCTGAGATACACATTCGTCCCCCTGTTCCTTCACTCAACGGAGAATGCCGCCAAGCCGATTTTAAAGGCAGCCCTGGACAACGAAGTCGAAGGAGGCGAGTACTACGGGCCCACGGGACTCTTCGAGATGAAAGGTTCTCCTGGCATCGCCAAACGGAGCGACTATTCGCGCAGGGAAGAGATCGCGCGCCGCTTATGGGAAATATCTGAAGAACTGACCGAATCAACATTCCGCCTGGAAGCGGAATAAACGAGTTTTTCAGACACAAAATAAATCTGTCATCGCTGCGCTAGGATGCCCCCGCCGCGGCGGGGGCAAATAGGTTGTCTCCTGCGTCGACAAATAAGGTTAGCCGCTAGCGGAAAAACTCATCGCTCCTTTTATCACCGACAACCCAAAAACCTTATTTCCCTCTCGTCCCCGGCGAGAGGGATCCTTATTGTTCCCGCCACGCGGGAACTCCTAGCCCCGATCCCGTCAGGGACCCCGGCACAGTCGGCGGCCGTGTCGGGGCGATGACAAAACCCCTCCACCCCATCAAACCCGACACCTCAGTTTCGGGAGCATCCGATTCTGCGGGACGCTCTCAACCTCGCCAACACGAACGGCTCCTCGAGAGAGATAAAACCCCTCCGCATTCGGATCGGATACAATGGTGAACGCGTCGATCCCAAGTTCCGCGCAGTCTTCCTTCACTTTTTGAAAGGCGCGCTTTCCGACACCCTTCCCAATCACCTTCGAAAGCAGCCAAAAATGATCGAGCTCGCGGTCCTCACTATTGATCGCGAAAAACCCGACCAACTCTCCATCGACCAGAATCGTCCGAACACACTCTTTAGCAATATACGCTTCCTCAACCCGAAGATCCTTCCGCCACAAATCGAGCAGAGCCCGCGAGTACCCCCAATGCCCCTTCGACTCGATAGCGATGTCGCTCAAAATACTCGCCTGATCTGGAGTCGCTTTAGGAAATTCAATCTTCATGAAAGAGGCGGAACGGGCACTAGAATGGTCGCTTTCTTATGCTCAAAGAAGGGAGCAGCACCCTATACTGAAAATCTGCCGGACCTACCGGTCCGGGTAGCTGCCCAGCCACTTCACGAAGGGACAGGCGCCTTTGAGTTCGTCGACGGCTTCTTTTACAGCGGGTTCTTCGTAGTGGCCGTTGACGTCGATGAAGAAGCAATACTCCCAGGCTATTTTTCCGCTCGGGCGAGATTCGATCTTGCTGAGGTTCAGTCCCCGTTTTGCGAATACCATCAACGTGTTCTCCAGAGCCCCGACTTCGTCTTTGATCGATACCAAAAAACTGCTCTTGAACTTCATGTCCGGGATATAGCCGCTGGACTCTTTCCCGATCACCAGAAAGCGCGTCGTGTTGTCCGACCTGTCTTGTATATTATTCTGCACCACCGGCACATTATACAAATCCGCCGCGAGCGAGCTGGCAATCGCAGCGCATTCCGGATCTTCCGCCGCGATCTGAACGGCTTTGGTCGTGCTCTCGCAATTGTGCAGCGACGCCTTGGGCATGTGGGCGTGCAACCAGTCCCGGCATTGTATAATGCCTTGGTCTTTCGAATACACCCGCTTGATGTCGCTGATGGGTGACTGGGAAATTAAGTTTTGCGTAATCGTCAGATAAATCTGTGCGCAGATCTTGAGTTCCGAATCGAAAAACATGTCCATCGAGTCCAGCACCGACCCGCCAGTCGAATTCTCGATAGGTATCACGCCGTAGTCGGCCTCGCCCTTGGCCACCGTATGAAAGACGTCCGGAATCGCAGGTGTCGCCAAATAATTGATACTTTGACCAAATTTCTTGACCGCCGCCTGATGCGTAAAGGTCGCCTCCGGTCCCAAATAAGCGATGAGCATCGGCTTCTCCAACGCGATCGCGGCCGACATCACTTCGCGATAGATTGCCCGAATAGCCGGACCGTCTAACGGCCCTTCGTTCAGCTTCTCCAGTTTCCGAAACACCTGCTCCTCACGGCTGGCCACGTAAATCTCGCCGCCCTTGGCGTTCTTTATCTTGCCAATCTCCGCGGCGCAGCGGACCCGCTCGTTCAACAAACGAAGAATATCCTCGTCGAGCGCGTCGATCCGCTTCCTCAGGTCGTCCAAACTCATGCCTAAATCGCTTCCTGCTTCACCGCCTCGTCCGGCGCCTCCGCATCGTCAGGAGAATGCTCTTCCCCAATCTCCCCATCACTCGATCCCTCCGTCTTAGTTCCCTCCGTCTTAGTTCCCTCCGTCTCTCCATCCCCGCTCTCAACACGCTCCCCTTCCGGCAAGCCCATCTCCTTCTCGGTGACTTCCTTCTGATTCGAGACTTCATGCAACCATTCGTCGATCTGACGCGGCGAAAGCACGTCCGACGCCGGCAATTCTTCAACCGTTTTCACGCCAACGAACTCCAAAAACTCCTCGCTCGTGCCATACTGAATGGGACGCCCCGGCAAATCCGCCCGGCCCACGATCTGCACCAGCTCTCGCTCCAACAAGCGACTCAAAGCGCTGTCAATCGACACCCCGCGAATCTTTTCCACCTCCGACCGAATCACCGGCTGGCGATAGGCGATCACCGCCAAGGTTTCCAACGCCGACTGCGTCAATTTCAATGGTCGCGGCTCGTCGCGCAGCAAACGAATCCACTCACCCACGCTCGGCGCGGTCACGAGCACGAAACCATTATGGCGCTCTACTAGACGATACACCTCGTCGCGCTCGTCCAGCTCGGCTGCAATCCGGTCGATCGACTCGCGAATCTGCCCTGCCGTCACCAGTGACGGAACGTCGGACGTCGGCATCCCGTCAGCCTCCAAAAACGGATGCTCGACGCTCGCCTCTTCCTCCTCCTCGGGAGCCACCGATTCCACCTCCGGCAACAGCTCCGCTTGCTCGTGGAACTTCGTGAAAACCTTTTGGATGTCCTTGGTGCTCAAGGGCCCAGACGCTCCGAAAAGAAGCGCTTTCAATACTCTGTCTAAGCTGAATGCCATCTAAAAAATCAGTCTGCGGAAATTGTGTGAATCGAGAAAGGGAATGACTTGATCGCAACTAAAAGCTCTGATGTAAAGGACCTCTTTTTCACACCTTGCGCCTGGATCTGGCAACGAGCTACCGCCTCGCCTCCAGAACGCAACGCTAAGTTTCAACAATACGCACCTTACGTGAGCCACGAAAACCCAAACTGCAACCGCCCTCATTCCTCAGTCGTCGTCGACGGCAACGACCGCGCTGGAGCCCGCTCCATGCTCCGAGCCGTCGGATTCGGCGACGAGGACTTCAAGAAGCCGCAAATCGCCATCGCCTCCACCGGCAGCGATCTCACTCCGTGCAACATGCACATCGACGAGCTCGCTACCCACTCCACCCGCGGCGCCAACGAAGCCGGCGGCAAAGCCGTCAACTTCAGCACCATCACCATTTCCGACGGCATCAGCATGGGCACCAAAGGAATGCGTTACAGCCTCGTCTCCCGTGAAGTCATCGCCGACAGCATCGAAACCGTCGTCGCCGGCGAAGGTATGGACGGCGTCGTCGCCATCGGCGGCTGCGACAAGAACATGCCCGGCTGCATGATGGCCCTCGCCCGCCTCGACCGCCCGTCCGTATTCGTCTACGGCGGCAGCATCCTCCCCGGCATTCACCGCGAAAAGCCGGTCGACATCGTCAGCGTCTACGAAGCCGTCGGCCGCCACGCCCGCGGCGACATCGACGACGCCGAGCTCAAGGAAATCGAATCCTGCGCCATTCCCGGACCCGGTTCCTGCGGAGGCATGTACACCGCCAACTCCATGGCCAGCGCCATCGAAGTCCTCGGCATGAGCCTCCCCGGAAGCAGCGCCCAGCTCGCCGTCAGCGAAGACAAGCGCGAAGACTGCTACAACGCCGGCAAAGCCGTCTACAACCTCATCCAAAAAGACATCAAGCCGAGCGACATCCTCACCCGGAAGTCATTCGAAAACGCCATCACCACCTGCATCGCGCTCGGCGGCTCTACCAACATCATTCTCCACCTCCTCGCCATCGCCCATTGCGCCGACATCGACATCACCATCGACGACTTCGAACGCCTCGGCGAGAAAGTGCCGCTCCTCTGCGACGTCAAACCCTTCGGCAAATACAACATGTCCCACCTCATCCGCATCGGTGGCATTCAACCCATGATGAAGATGCTGCTCGACCGCGGACTCCTCCACGGCGACTGTCTCACCGTCACCGGGAAAACCATCGCCGAAAACCTCGTCGACGTTCAACCGTACCCAAAAGATCAGGACATCGTACATGACTGGGACGACCCAATAAAAACCACCAGCCACCTCCGCATTCTCCGAGGAAATCTCGCCCCCACCGGTGGCGTCGGCAAAATCACCGGCAAAGAAGGTCTCTACTTTAAAGGCACCGCGAAAGTCTACGAAAGCGAAGAAGACGCCCTCAAAGGCATCCTCGACGGCGACGTCGTTGCCGGCGACGTCGTGGTCATCCGCAACGAAGGCCCCGTCGGCGGCCCCGGCATGCGTGAAATGCTCTCGCCCACCTCCGCCGTGGCCGGACGCGGGCTCATCAACGACGTGGCCCTCATCACCGACGGACGCTTTTCCGGCGGCAGCCACGGATTCGACGTTGGCCACATCACTCCCGAAGCCGCCTGCGGCGGCCCCATCGGCATCGTCAAAAGTGGCGACGAAATCGAAATCGACGCCGTCAAGAACACGATTTCGCTCAACATCGCGGAAGCGGAGTACGACGCCCGCATGGCCGCCCTCAAACCCGCCGGGGCCGGTGAAAAACGCGGCGTCCTCGGCAAATACGCCAAACTCGTCGCCTCAGCCTCCGAAGGCGCCGTCACCGACAAATACCTTTGAGTAAAGGAAGAAGTAAGAAGGATGAATTAAGAAGTTTGATTCGAATTCTGAATTCTTAGCTTCTTCCCCCTTCTTACTTCATACTTCTTACTTCATCCTTCATTCTTTAAACAATGTCCTGGGAACAATTCACCCGCTACACCTTCGATTTTCCGGAAGTCAGTCTCGCCATCGACCTAAGTCGACTCGGCCTCAATGACGGGGACATCGAGTCCTACCAAACGCGCCTCGCCACCGCCTTCGAAGCCATGGACGCCCTGGAAAAGGGAGCGATCGCCAATCCGGACGAAAACCGCATGGTCGGCCACTACTGGCTGCGCGATCCCGGCCTCGCCCCGACCGTGGCCCTCGCAGACGAAATTCTCTCCACCACCGACGCAGTCAAAGCATTCGCTGCCCGCGTCCACAACGGCGAGCTGCAAGGCGCCAACGGCCCGTTCACCGACGTGCTCGTAATCGGCATCGGCGGCTCCGCGCTCGGACCGCAATTCATCGCCCACGCCCTCGGACAACCCAGCGTCGACAAGACTCGTATCCACTTTTTCGATAACACAGATCCGGACGGCATGGATCTTGTCCTCGACGCCATCGGATCCCGACTCGGCCAGACTCTGAGCCTCGTTGTATCCAAATCCGGCGGCACCGCCGAAACCCGCAACGGTATGCTCGAAGCCAAGATCGCCTACGAACGGGCCGGGCTCGATTTCGCCCAGCACGCAGTCGCCATCACCGGCGAAGGCAGCAAACTGGACACCGTCGCCCAAAACGAAGGCTGGATCGCTCGATTCCCCATGTGGGACTGGGTTGGTGGCCGCACTTCCGTTCTCGGCACCGTCGGCCTTGTTCCCGCCGCTCTTCAGGGCATCGACATCGACGCGCTCCTGCAGGGCGCGAAAGCCATGGACGCGCTCACGCGAAGAACGAGCCTCACCGCCAATCCCGCCGCTCTTCTCGCCCTTTCCTGGCACTTCGCTACGGGGGGAACCGGCGCCAAGGACATGGTCGTCCTCCCCTACAAAGACCGGCTGCTCCTCTTCTCCCGCTACCTCCAGCAACTCATCATGGAGAGCCTCGGAAAAGAATTCGATTTGGACGGGAAGGTCGTCAATCAAGGTATCGCCGTCTACGGAAACAAAGGCTCGACCGACCAGCACGCCTACGTTCAGCAGTTGCGCGAAGGCGTTCCCAATTTCTTCGCCACTTTCATTGAAATCCTCAAAGACCGCTCTGGACCGTCCATCGAAGTCGAGGAAGGGATCACCTCGGGCGATTTCCTGCAAGGATTCTACCTCGGCACGCGCGACGCGCTCAGCGAGAAGGACCGCGCTTCAATCACCATCACCACCGACGACTTGACGCCCGAATCTGTCAGTCGCTTGATCGCTCTTTACGAGCGGGCCGTCGGATTCTACGCGACTCTGGTCGGAATCAACGCCTATCACCAGCCTGGCGTCGAAGCGGGCAAGAAAGCGGCCGGAAACGCCATCGACCTGTGCCGCGAAATCACCAACGCGCTCGAAAACGCCAAAGGCCAAGCCTTCGACGCCCCCGCGTTGGCGGAAGCGATCGGAAAGCCCGACCAAGCCGAACTCGTGTTCAAGCTGGCCAATCATCTCGCCGCCAACGGCAAATCGGGTATCGCCAAAATCGAAAGCGACCCCTGGCACACGGCTCGATTCTCCATAGCAGGCTAACATTTGGTCCGGCGTCCACCGCCACAATTGGCTTTTCAAACCGCCTTTTGCTCAACACTATGGCCGAACTTGAGACTAAACGTAGGGCTGGCGCTCGCGCCATGCCGCGAAAGTAGATCAAACCATCGAACAACGCGGCGCTTCGCAAGCGAAGGCCCTACCTTCCGAACGACACGTTAGCGATACTCACTCGTAATCATGAAATCCTTGGCCAATTTCCTCTCCTTTCTGGCGGTGCTCGGCGCAGTCGCCTCGGGGGCGTTCTACTACCTGAACGTCAAGGAATCCAATACCCTCGCCGAGGATCTTCAATCCACTCAAGCTCAGCTCGCCCAGGCCCAGTCGCAATTCTCCGCCCGAGCCGAAGAGTTGGAGACCCTGCAAACCCAGCTCGACCAAAACGAACGCTCCCTCCAGGAGGCGCGCTCCAATATCACCGTCACTTCCGCTCGCGCCAACCAGCTCAAACGCGAGAATCTCCGCCTCACCGAGGAGCTCGAAATGCGGATCGAAAAAGAGGAAACCCTCCAGCGCTCGCTCGCAGACTTGAAAAAAGAGATGGCCGCCCAAATCGCAAATTCGGTCAGCCTCGAGGAAGTCGAGACCTACACCCAGACAATTTCCGGTCTGGAAGACGAGGTGCTCCGTCTCAAGGAAACGCAGAAAAATCAACCAGCCGCTTCCCTATCAAGCGTTTACGGAAACCTCAAAACCGCTCCATCCGGTCTCAGCGGCAGCGTCCTCACCGTCGGTGAAGGCTCCTCTTTTGTCATCGCCAACCTCGGCTACACCGACGGAATTCGACTCGACCACTTGCTCACAATCACCCGCGACGGCGAACGAATCGCCAATATTCAAGTCTACGAAGTAAAGGAAAACTTGAGCATCGGCAGAATTCTGCCAGAGTCGCTCGTAACGGACCCTCAACCAGGCGACCTGGTTGTAGGCGGAAACTGATAAACCATGAAAAAGTTGATTTCCCTTCTTATCGCCGTCTCCCTCACCGGGCTCACCCTTCTGCTCACCGGCTGCGAAGACGTCGACGAATCCACCATCCCATGGAGCCGGCCCAAAGACTGGGAAGGCGGCGTTCCCGGAATGGGTGGCACGAGCCGATAGACGCCTAACTGTCTCCGGACTCATCCGACGCTGCTCCCTTCTCCACGAATGGAAGGCGAAAACCAGTCCCTCACGCCCAAGCCAGGGACGCTCTACGTGGTTGCCACCCCGATTGGCAATCTCGCCGACTTGACCGAACGAGCCCGCTCTATTCTCGAAAAGGTGTCCGCGATCGCCTGCGAGGACACCCGAGTCACCGGCGGGCTCCTCTCTAAACTCGGCTTCAAAAACCGTCTCGTCTCCTACCACGACAACAACGAACGCCAGGCCGCAAGCGCCCTCGCCGACCGAATCGAGCAAGGCGAGTCCATCGCCCTCGTATGCGACGCAGGAACGCCGGCTGTCAGCGACCCCGGATTCCGGCTCACGCGCGAATGCCACAAGCGCAAGCTGCCCATCGTACCCGTCCCCGGAGCCAGCGCCGCAACAACCCTCCTTTCAGCGAGTGGACTCCCCTCAGACGGCTATCTCTTCGTCGGATTCCTCCCACCCAAACGCGCCGCTCGCAAGCGCTTCCTCGAGACCCATATTGATTTTCCCTATTCGATCATTCTCTACGAATCCTGCCATCGCATCGACAAATTCGTCGCTGAAATGCGCGACACGCTCGGACCCGACCGCTGCATCTGCCTCGGACGCGAATTGACCAAACGATTTGAGACCATTTCCACCGGAACCCTGGAAGACGTCTGCGCAACCTTCAATACCGCCAGCAAAAAAGGCGAATTCGCCATCGTCATCGCCCCCGCGAAATTCACACTCTGACCATGGCCAACCGACAAGTCGGGATCATCGACGTGGGCAGCAATTCCATCAAATTGCTGATCGCCCAGTCCACGCCCGCAGGGAACGTTCGCAAAGTCCAGTTTCTGGTCGAAAACGTTCGTATCGGCGAAGGCATGACTCATTCACCACCGCTGCTAACCGAGAACGCAATTGCGGCTGGGAGCGACGCCATTGCCCGCTTGCAATCCGACGCGGAAAAACACAGGCTCGACGCTCTCCGAATCGTCGCCACCAGCGCGGTCCGAGACGCCCAAAACCAAGCCGACTTTGCCTCCCGCGTTGAAGCCCGTACCGGTCTTCCACTCGACATTCTCCCAGGCGACGAAGAGGCGCGGCTCATCGGCAAAGGAATCCGACAGGATCCTGCGCTCGGCGAACTCAACGACTTTGTCGCCGTCGATCTGGGCGGAGGCTCGATGGAGTGTATCCAATTTGTCGATCAAACCCTTTCAACCGCTCACAGCTTCAACCTTGGCTCCGTTCGGCTTTCCTCAATGCTGCTGGACGATCGGTCCATCCCTGTCTCGTCAGCCGACGAAGAGCGTATCGCCAACCACGTTCTCAATACGCTGCAACAATCGCCCCTCGCGCCCAATCCGCAAATCCAAACCGCTGTCCTAACCGGAGGCGCTTCACAGATACTCGCCGGCTTCAGCGCCGAGGAATCCATCGAACGCGCGACTCTCGATCGCTACCGTCAGCAAATCTGCTCCCGCGACAGCCAAAAACGCGTGACCGAGCTCGGCATCCCCGAATCGCGCTCCGACATCTTCCCGGCAGCCGCCATCACGCTCTGCGAAACGCTTGCCTACCTTCGATGCGACCGCATCCACTTTTCCCAATACAACCTCCGTTACGGCCTCGCCGCGGAACTGATGGAGTCCTGAAACTGGGAGAACAAGTTACTCCCAGTAGTTAAACGTCTTATTTTAGAGCTATCCGCTGAGTTTTGAGCTCGCCAGACGATTCAAGCTGACCCCGCATTCGGCGGCTTGAACGGCCAGCTTTCTATGAGTCTCCGGTGGAATCCTCACCATGAACTTTCCACTGTACCTCTTACAAGAAAGCGGTTCGGGCACATCCTCACCCGAAGCGACCATGTCTTGGCATACTTCAGAAACGGTTTTCCGAATTCCTTTCAGGGCAGCCTCTGGAGTCCTTGATAGCCAACTGAGACTGGGAAACTCAGCGCAAAACCCCACGTACTCTCCATCCTCTTCAGACCAAGTAACTCGATAAGTGTATCTATCATTTTTAAGATTCATTCTCTTCCTCCAATTTCTCTATGGCTTTGAGGACTCGCTTAACCTGATAGGCTTTCGCTTTCCCTTTGCTGTTTTGAATATTCACTCTTGGATCTCCCTTCCAGGGCATTCGATAAACCCGATGACTGGTTCCTTTCTGTCTGGGTTTCCCGAATAGGTGATCGCAAAGTTTGCATAAGTCTGTGTATCGGACGCTCGTTGGGCTATTTCGAATTGAAATGAGAATTTCATCGATTTTAGCCACCGATTTACAGTATTACTATTGATACTATAGTCAACCCATTGCTTTGGCAATGGGAGGCCGTCTACCCCATTTAACAAAACCTCCGTTACGGCCTCGCCGCGGACAGGGTGGGCGAACGTAAATCAGGAAACGAATAGCGCATCTGCTACCTCTCGAAACCAGTGCCTCCGCGTCTCCGCGTCCCGCTTTCCGTCTGTCACTATTTCTAACACACGAACGCCACGAATCGCATCCCTCTGCACCGACTCCCGCAATTCTGAAATCGAATCGACGCGCTCGTAAGCGAGCCCATACGTCGCCGCCCAGCGGGCGAAATCCACTTCCTGATCTGTCTTAAAGTACTTCTCAAACGTATCGCCGAGCTTCCGAACTGGCAGCATCTCGAAGATACCGCCGCCGCCATTGTTCACCAAAACGACCGTGAGCGAGCCCTCGAAAACTTTGGAAACCAACCCTCCGTTGCTGTCGTGTAGCAACGCTAAATCGCCGGTCAGCAAATAAGTAGGCTTCCCGCGATGCGCGATCCCCAATGCGGTCGATAGAATTCCATCGATTCCATTCGCGCCGCGCGACGAGTGCACTTCAACCCCGCGATCGTTCCGCTTCCAGAAAAACTCCATATCCCGAGGAGGCATGCTATTGGAAACGAACAAAGCGCTTCCTCTCGGCAAACTCACTGACAATGCCCGGGCGACCTGACCTTCAAAAAGCGGTTTGCATTCCTCCAATCGGCGATCCATTTCCACTTCAACCCGCCCATCCAGCACTGTCCACTCCGACGCGAATGCGGATGCCTCAACACGCGCAACACGCGGCGAACCGTAGTCGAAATCGAAATACCGTGTTTCGCTGTTGCCATGTGTCGAATCGAAATCACCCGGTAGCGGAGCCAGGAATACGCTTTTCGGGCGGTTGGTTTCCATCCAGTTTCTCAGCGCTTTGCTAATCGGAAGATCCCCAATCACCAATACCCGATCCGGCAGCAAGGCTCCCTTGGACTGGGGCAAACGGCAAATCAGATCGTAGTGGGTAACGAGCCGAGGGAAGCGATCCGAGTGATTCCGAATTGGGTTCAACGCGTCCGCCAAAACCGGCCAATCCAGTCGATCCGTCAAACGAGTCACGTTGTCCACCCACGCTTCCGAAATCGGCTTGAGCGGCGAACCAACGAGAATTAGCCCGTTTTCGGAATCGGTGAAATCCGAAAGATCCACTTCGACGGTAGCCCGCTCTGGAGAAGTGGTTTCGCTGCAAAACGAACGGAGATCGCTCAAGGCGATCGGGCTCGCGAACGGCTCGCCTTCAATCGGAGCCAGTGGCTCGCGAAAAGGAATGTTCAAGTGGACCGGGCCAGGCTCGGTTGACAACGCGCAATTTACTTGATCAGCAACCGTATTCCGCAGTTCCGTCAAATCAGACAACTCAGCCGTCGGTATCGCCAGCTCGACATCGGAAACTGGATACGATCCGTACAGGCCTACTTGCCGGATCGTCTGACCCGCGCGGCAATCTCGCAACTCGTGAGGCCGATCCGCCGTCAATACGGCAAGCGGCGCGCCGCACTCCGACGCTTCAATAACGGCCGGGAAAAAGTTGGCCGCCGCCGTTCCCGACGTGCAAACCACAGCAACCGGAGCGCCCGTTCGTTTCACTAGCCCTAGCGCGAAAAACGCCCCCGAACGTTCGTCCAAAATCGGAATCGCCTCCACCCCTTCGGTCCGGTCGAACGCGAACACTAGCGGCGAGCTGCGCGAGCCGGGGCAAATGACCGCGTAACGAACGCCCTTCGCCCGCAGCGTCTCGGAGATCGTCCGGGCCCAAAGCTCGTTCACATTTGCGAAATCAGCCGGCATCTAGATCAAGTTCTCTAGCAAGGCCTTGAACTTCAAGTCCGTTTCTTGAATCTCCTTTTCCGGAACGGATCCGGTCACGATCCCCACGCCCGCGTACAATCGAGCCCGATCGCCATCCACGAGCGCTGAACGAATGGAAACGATGAACTCGCCTTCCAGCTTGCTGTTCACCCAGCCAATCGGCCCGGCATACAAACCGCGTTCGAAGCGTTCGTATTCAGGAATCCGAGCGCAAGCCTCCTCGCGCGGAGAACCGCCAACCGCGGGAGACGGATGCAATTGCGCCACGAGCTCCAGCACGCCCAGACCCTCTGGAATCATTCCGCGAATCTCGTTGTAGAGATGTTGCACGTTGCTCAAACGCTTCAAGCGCGGCTGGTCGTCCGTCTCGATGGATACACCCATCGCTTCCAAGCGACGGCAAATCGAGTCGAGCACGACACGCTGCTCGAAACGGTCTTTTACGCTATTCAACAGCTCCGCCCCGAGCAAGGCGTCCGAACGCGCCGATTGCCCCCGCGGAGCCGAGCCCGCCAACGCGTCCGTCGACAAACGTCCTTCCTCAGCCTTCACCAGTCGTTCCGGGCTCGCGCCGATGAAACTCTGCCCTTTCCCGTTGGCGAAGGAAAAGGAATAGCAATCCGGATACCGGTCGCGCAACACGTTGAGAATCTCGAGGGGATGAAACGACTGATTCGCCTTCAAATCCTGAGCCCGGGCGAGGACGATTTTTTCGAACGCTCCCCGGTCGATATCCTCCAAGGCTTGAGAAACACTCTCATGAAACTTGCTCGTGCCGCCCGACTCGCTGGTCTTCTCGATCCGCCATTCGGACCGATCCGCCAATTCCGCGCTCACTTCTACAGACGCGTAGTCTATCGATTTGAATTTCGTATTCGCTTTCCATATACGCGTAGCGATGGCATTGACGTCGCTGTCGGATCGCACCAGCACGTTAGCCGTCGCCACGCAAGCGCCGTTGCTAACGCTCACTTGCCAACTGGGCACAAAAACCGTCGAAGGCGGGAAAGGCCCATCCGCCTCAACCGTCTCGAAAAACGAAAATCCGCAAAAAAAGTGAGGCCCGAAAAACGGAAGCGACGCGTCCCCCACCGCGATCGCATTCTCGAGCGTTTCGCGAATGAACGCGGACACGTCGGAAAAGCGGGATCCGTCTCCGGGAGCGTGTTTGACGGCGACTTCCGCTCCCGCCAGGGCCACGCCTTCCTGCGGCCGCTCCACGTAAAAGTGCGGTTCGCCCTCCTCGTAAATCGATTCCAAGACGGCCAGCGGATCGAGCGCTTCCGAAGCGACCGAAATGCTGATGAGCTGTGGTTTCCCGCAGGTCTCCGCCTTCAATCGGCACCCTTCCAGAAAAGTCTCCAGGGCCGATTCGGAAACCGACTGCGACAGGTCTAGCGGGAGCGTTTCCACGGATCGCTTCGATTAGGAATCCGCTTGCGGCTTCGGAAACAGAATAGTCTTTTCGCCCGTTTTACGACCGACCAGAGTTTGGCCGCGCTCGAGTCGCTTCTGCCAATCCGTATCCGGCTCGTAACCGAGCAGCGCATACACCTTTGCTTCCGTTTGCGGCAGCACCGGCGCCAGCAGACCGACCGCCAAGCGTAGCGACTCCGCCATGACGAAGAGAGACGTGTCGAGACGTTTCTTGTCCTCGGGATCTTCGGATTTCGCCAGCTTCCAGGGAGCTCGCTGTTCCGCGTAGCGGTTAATGGCGCTGACAAACGCGAAGGTTTTCTCCAGTCCCGTGTGAAACTGGAATTCCTCGTAGAGTTTCACGACGTTCGAATTCGTCTCGTCCCAGAGGGTCCACAACTCGGTTTCCAGCGACTCTTCAATTTGCGGCTCGGGAATCACTCCTTCGAATCCGCGTCCCAGCATCGTCAGGACACGGCTCAAAAGATTGCCGAGATCATTGGCGAGATCGGAGTTGTAGCGAGCCATGTAGCGCTCCTGAGAGAACTCGCTGTCCTGGCCGACGTTCATTTCGCGCGTCACGAAATAGCGGAAGGCGTCCGAGCCGAACTGATCGATCAGATCGAGCGGGTCCACCACCGTTCCGGTGCTCTTGGACATTTTTTCGCCGGACTTCAGCCACCACCCGTGCACGAGCAGACTCTTCGGGAGCTCGATCCCGGCCGCCTTCAGCATAATCGGCCAGTAAACCGCGTGCGGTGGAACGAGGATGTCCTTGCCGATCACATGGAAATCCGCGGGCCAGCGCTTTTCGAAATCATCCGAGCCGTATCCAACTGCGGATACGTAGTTCACCAAGGCGTCGAACCAGACGTAGGTCACGTAGTCCTCGTCGAACGGAAGCGGGATCCCCCACTCCAAGCGCTCTTTCGGACGTGATATACAAAGATCGTTGATCGGCTCCTTCAGGAACTCCAATACCTGTTTCGCTCGGAAACGAGGAAAGATAAACGACTCGTTCGTCTTCAAATGCTCCACGAGCCAATCCTGATGCTGGCTGAGTTTGAAGAAGTAATTGCTCTCGGTAATCTCCTCGACTTCGCCGAAAATCTCGGGCCAATTGCCGTCTTCGTCGCGATCTTTCTCCTGCAAGAACTGCTCGGCCCGCTTGCTGTAGTAGCCCTGGTACTCCGCTTTGTAGATGTCCCCTTGATCGTACAGCTTCTGCAAGATCGAGCGCACGACGACCTTGTGGCGATCCTCCGTCGTGCGAATAAAATCGTCGTTGGAGATATCGAGGCTCGCGCATAGCCCTTTAAACGCCACCGCCGCTTCGTCGCAGAGTTCGATTGGCTCTATGCCGCGCGCGTTCGCCGACTGCTGGACCTTTTGCCCGTGTTCGTCGATACCGGTCAGGAAATAGACCTCGTCCCCCATGAGGCGACGGAATCGGGCGACCACATCGGTCAAAACCTTCTCGTACGCGTGGCCGAGATGAGGCTTTCCGTTGGCGTAATCAATCGCGGTGGTGATGTAGAACGACTTCATTGTTAAAAAAGCGGCGGTAAGCCATAAGCGGGCGGATTTCCGACCGCAACTCAATTAAGTCGTTCTTATTCAGCTCCTGAAGAGCCTATTTGTGACTGCCGTCGCAAAACGGGGCGTTCCCCGTCGTTTTACAGGCGCACAAGAAGTGCGGGCCGTCTTTTTCCGCCTGGAAAATCTGAGGCCGGAACGCGGATCCCGCATGCGAGCCGTCGCAAAACGGCTGATTCGAGGACTCCCCGCATGTGCAATACGCATAGGTTTCGCCCGCCACTAGTTCCGCCCGAATAGGGCCATCTCCCGCTCGCTTCGCTTCACTCATGGGACCGAACGTAGGTCTCTCGACCGATTCAGGCAAAGCTAATCGAATTCTCGAGCAAAACGTTGCCTGCTCGAAACCTCTCCGAATGGCTCATTGTAGGGCCGGCGCTTGCGCCGCGCCGCGTATGATGATCCGGTGATCGAACGACGCGGCACGGCGCGAGCGTCGGCCCTACCTCTACGAAATCATCGAGCGCAGCAACGGGTTCACCGTCTGCGGATTGGCCTTGCCGCGGCTCTTTTTCATGACTTGGCCGAGCAAGGCGTTGAGCGCCTTCTCATTCCCGGATTTAAAATCCTCCACCGGCCGGGGGTTTTCGTCGATCGCTTCCTGGCACCAGACTTTGACTTGATCCTCGTCGAAATCGGGTTTCAAGCCTTTGCGCTCAATGACCGCGTCCGCCAGTTCGCCCGTATTGAACATTTCGATAAAAACGTCTTTGGCGATCTGTTTGGTGATGACCCCTTTCTCGACCGAATTGACGAGGGAGAGCAGATGCTCAGGCGTAATCTGGCAGTCGTCCAACGCCACTTCCTGCTCGGACAGCTCGCGCAGGAGATCGTTGGTCACGTAGTTCCCGATCGCTTGAGCTTGCTTTGGAGATTCCTTGGCGGCCGATTCGAAAAACGCGCTCAGCTCCTGATCGGGCACAAGCACAGAGGTGATTGTGTACGGGAGTCCGTACTCCTCTACAAAACGACGCTGTTTATCGAAGGGAAGCTCGGGAAGCTCCGCGCGTATCCGATTTCTCCATTCGTCGTCGATCAGCACCGGCATCAAGTCTGGATCCGGAAAGTAGCGGTAGTCGTGCGCGTCTTCCTTTTCCCGCATCAGCTCCGTTCGGCCTTGGTCGGCGTCCCAGCGCCAAGTGGCTTGCGTGATGGCTCGCCCTTTTTTCAGCTCCTGCGTCTGGCGTTTAATCTCGTATTCGATTCCGTTTTTGACGCCGGTGATGCTGTTCAGATTCTTCAGCTCAATCTTCGCCCCGAGCTCTTTCTGCCCGACTGGACGCACGGAAATATTGGCGTCGGCCCGCATTTGCCCCTTCTCCATGTCGCAGTCGGAAACGCCGCAGTAAATCATGGTTTGCCGAATCGCGGTGAGGAACGCGAAGGCCTCGGCTCCGGAATGCATCTCTGGCTCGCTGACGATCTCCATGAGCGGCGTGAACGCGCGATTGTAGTCGACCAAGCTGTCTTCGGCGAAATGGTTGAGTTTCCCCACGTCGTTTTCCAAGTGAATACGCGTCAGCTTGATCTTCTTGTGCTCGCCCATGACAGCGCGGGTTTCGCCCTCAAGCTCGATCTCCACGTATCCGCCATCGCAAATCGGCTGGTCGTATTGAGTGATTTGATAGTTGTTGGGACTGTCCGGATAGAAATAGTTCTTCCGGTCCCATTTGCACTGGTCCGGGATAATACAGTTCAGAGCCAAGCCCGCTTTGATAATCCCGTCCAGAGCCGCCTTGTTCATTACCGGCAACGAGCCCGGCAATCCCATCACCACCGGATCCACCAACTCGTTCGGCTCGTAACCGTAGCCGGCGCGACTCCCTGAAAACAACTTCGATTCCGTCTTGATTTGGACGTGAACCTCGAGTCCGATAACCGCTTCGTATTCCATCTTATATACGCTCCGTGTTTTCGCCCCTAGAGGTCCGGATGTTCCCGGCTATATTCGTGAGCCGCTTCGAATGTATGGCCGATCGACAAGAGATCCGTCTCGTGAAACGGCTTTCCTAAAATCTGCAAACCAACCGGAAGTCCATCGCTGTATCCGCACGGCAAGGACATTCCAGGTATTCCCGCCAAGTTCGCTGAGATTGTGTAGATATCGCTCAAATACATCGACAGCGGGTCTTCGGTAAGAGCGCCTTTCTTGAATGCCGGATTCGGCGACGTCGGCGCCAGAATCGCATCCACTTCGGCAAAGGCGTTTTCGAAGTCCTGACGAATAAGCGTACGGGCTTTCTGCGCCTTCAAGTAATACGCGTCGTAGTAGCCGCTGCTGAGCACGTATGTGCCGAGGATGACGCGACGCTTCACCTCTTCGCCAAACCCTTCCGCTCGAGATTGATGATAGATGTCGACCGAATCCTTGCCGTCGAACGACTCCGCCCGTCGCGTGTAGCGGATTCCGTCGTAGCGAGCCAAATTTGAAGACGCCTCCGCGGTCGCGACGATATAGTAAGTCGCCACGGCGTATTCGGTGTGCGGCAATGAAATCTCCTTAAACGCGCACCCAAGCCCTTTGTAGAACTCGATTGCCTCTTCGACCGCTTTCAAAGACGCAGCCGATTCGGCGTTCTCGAAATACTCTTTGGGGAGGCCGAACGTCCATTGCTTGCCCGGGAAAGACTCGATAGCGGCGGCAAAATCGGGTACATCGATCTTGAAGGAGGTCGAGTCTCGACGATCATGTCCGGATATCGCTTGTAGCAAATGGGCGACATCCGCAACGTTGCGACCCATAGGTCCGACTTGGTCCAGCGACGACGCAAACGCAGCGAGGCCGTAGCGAGAAACGCGACCGTAAGTCGGTTTCAATCCAACGATTCCGCAATGCGACGCGGGCTGTCGAATCGAGCCGCCCGTGTCGCTGCCGAGCGATACAATCGCTTCCCCTGCGGCAACGGCTGCTGCCGAGCCCCCCGAGCTTCCGCCGGGAACGCAATCCAAGTTCCACGGGTTGGAAGTGGTTTTCGTGCTCGAGTTTTCCGTAGACGAGCCCATGGCGAATTCGTCCATATTCAAGCGACCCCAGAGAATGGCTCCGGCTTGCTTCAGGTTTTGGATACACGTCGCATCGTAGGGAGAAATGAAATCCGCCAGGATCTTGCTCGAGCAAGTCAACGGCTGGTCCTTGACCGCAAGCACGTCTTTGATTCCAACCGGAATCCCGTCAAGCGGGCCGCGCGTTTCACCGGCGGCGCGGCGCTTGTCCGACTCAGCCGCTTGGGCCAACGCGCCTTCAGCGTCGAAGCTATTGAAGGCGCAAACACGCTCTTCGACCGATTGCGTACGGTCCACCACTGATTGCATGAGTTCGACAGAGGATATCTCCCCTGAGTCCATCAGCCCGTTTAGCTCGCCAATCGTTTTATAATAAAGCGCTTCCGACATCTTGTTTTCACTCCACCACCTTGGGCACGACTACCATGTTCTGCCGTTCCTTGGGCGCGTTTTTGAGGGCTTCGCTCGTGGGGAGTTCCGATTCCGCTTGATCGTCTCTCCAGACATTTTCCACCGAGTGCGGATGGGCGGTGGGCTCGACGTTCGACGTATCAAGCTCGTTGAGCTTGTCGATGTATCCAAGGATCGAATCTAGTTGCGACGAAAACGTCGCCTTCTCCTCTTCGGTCAAAGCGATCCGAGCCAGGTTGGCGACCTTCTCAATGTCAATGTGCGGTGTATCGGACATGGCGAACGTGATGAGTTAGCGGATTAATCGCGGATTTCGTAGTCCGTCTTTTCTCGAATCGCGCTTTGAATCGAGTCGAAGGCTTTGTTGACTTCCTTGTCTTTCAGCGTGCGCTCGCGTGATCGGAAGAGCATGGACACCGCGAGGCTCTTCCTGCCTTCCGGCACGCCTTCTCCTTCGTAGACGTCGAACACATGAATCGACTCCATCTCGAAGCCTTTGGTCGCCTTGGACGCGATTTTCTCGACGGTCCGGATGACTTGGCTCGCGGGTTCGGATTGGGCGACCACTAGCGCCAAATCTTTTGACGAAGGCGGAAACAGACTGAAGGGTTGAAAGCGGACGCGTTTGGCGGCGCGGAGACGTTCGGGCAGGATGCAAAACGAGCCCGCCATGACGTCGCCATCGATATCCATTGCGTTCATACGGGTTAAATTGAGCAACCCAAACTCGGCCGATATTCCGGCGCGCGGATCGTCCACAATGGCGGCTTGTCCCGCTTGCCAGGCAGTGGCGTCGTCCTCGATTTGCGTCATTCCGAATCGACCGATATCCATACCCGCGAATTGGGCGAGCACTTCGGTTCGATGCTTGGCTTGATAGAAGTCGTCGGGCGCACGTTCTTTCCAAGAGCGCGGACGCCCGAAGACACATTCGGCAAAGGCGACCGATATCAGCTCGACAACTTTTCCGTTCACCTCGCGAAATACGCGGCCGGTCTCGAAATAGCGTGTGGCTCCGGTTTTACGCGACTGATTCAATCGTAGGGCCTCGAGAATTCCTGGAAGCAAGCTGTGCCGCAACTGAGTCTGGTCTTCGCTAATCGGGTTTTTGAGTCCGAGCGGCATCGCGGCCACGCTTTCAGACCAGCCGTTTTGCTCGTCGCTCGAACGCAGCGTGTAGTTCACGACTTCGCTGAAATGCTGGCCGACCAAGTATTGAGTCGCTTGTCGCGCGTATTCAGTGACTGGATGATCGTTGGCGCCGGTGGCCGTGGCAACGACTGAACCCGAAGGAATTTTGTCCGTCCCGTAGATGCGCAGAACTTCTTCGAGCAGGTCGATCGGGCGCTCTAAATCGCCTCGGTAGCTCGGGATCGAAACCGTCCAATCGCTGTCGCCGGAAACGGTCATATTGAGGCGTTCCAAACTCGAACGGATTTGCTCGTCCGAAATTTCGAATCCCGCTTTCGCCCGAATCCAATCGGGCGACAGAGCGACGGTTCGATTCCAATTCGGCTCGGATCCGGCGACAAATTCGGGACCCCGCACTTCGCCTCCGGCAGTCTCCAGTATCAACTGCACGGCTCGATCCGTCGCGAACCGCAAGGAAACGGGATCCACGCCACGCTCGAATCGGTAAGAACTGTCCGATGACAGTCCCAAGGTTTTGGATACCCAGCGAATCGTAGTCGGATTGAAGTAGGCGACTTCCAGAACGAGATCAACGGTGTCGTCCTTTACTTCGGAATTGGCGCCGCCCATGACGCCCGCTACCGCAAGTGCTTTTTTCTCGTCGGCGATCACCGCCATGCGGCTCGCCAGCTCGCGCTCTTCGCCGTCCAAAGTGGTAATCGTCTCCCCGTCGTTGGCGTTACGGACGGTGATTCGTTTGCCTTCGATGTCCCGAGCGTCGAACGCGTGGAGCGGATTGCCGCACTCGTGGAGTACAAAATTGGTCACGTCCACCACGTTGTTGATGGGTCGCAGTCCAATCGAGCTCAGCAGCGCTTGCATCCAAGCCGGGCTTGGGCCGATCGTCACGCCTTTGATGACCGTAGCGCGATAAAGCGGACAGTCGTCCGGACAGGCAACGCTGGCCCCTTCGAAGAGATCTTGATCGCTCGAGCGATCGCTCGGAGCAGGCAGATTTTCAACCGAGGGGATCGCCAAATCCCGCTCGTACCAAGCCGCCAATTCCCGGGCGATGCCGATATGCGACAAGCAGTCCGGACGATTGGGCGTTACTTCCAAATTATATGCGGTGTCGCTATCGGTAAGCACTTCATTAATGGGCGTTCCCAACTCGGGTCGACCCTCGAGGATGAGCAGCCCCGCCGCGTCTTCGCCAGCGCCGATTTCCTTCCCCGAACACATCATTCCGTCGGACTCGACTCCGCGCAGTTTCGACCGCTTGATCTTGAATCCGCCGGGAAGCTCCGCGCCGGGCAAGGCGACCGGAACACGGTCGCCCACCTTGTAGTTGCTCGCCCCACACACGATCGACTTTTCGCCGACGGCATCGCCAAGGGCGACGCGGCAGACGCCGAGCTTGTCCGCGTTTGGATGCGGTTCGCGCTCGAGTACTTCCCCGACGACTACGTGGTCCAGTTGTGGCACGCCGGTTGTTTCAATGTCGTCGACTTCAAATCCGAGCAGCGTGAGCGAGTCGGCGATCTCCTGCGCGCTTTCAGGGAGATCGATATAGCGTTTAAGCCAGTTGAGCGATAGTTTCATTTCCGAAAAATGCGAAAGGGACGTTTACACGAACTGCCTCAAGAAGCGGTGATCGTTTTGATAAAAGTAGCGAATATCGTCGATGCCGTACACAATCATAGCGATGCGCTCGATGCCCATTCCGAATGCGAATCCTGAATACACTTCCGGGTCGTAGCCCACGGAAGCGAACACTTCCGGATCAACCATGCCGCAACCCGCGATCTCCACCCAGTCGCTGCCGAGCTTCGCCAGATGTTTTGAGGAGAAATCGACTTCGAAGCTCGGTTCCGTGTAGGGGAAAAAGTGCGGGCGAAAACGAGTGGTCGTCCCCTTCCCTAGCAATTGCTCGAAGAAGTAGTCCAGAATCGCCTTCAAGTCGCGAACGGTCACGTTCTTGTCTACGTAGAGCCCTTCCACCTGGTGGAAGTTCGCGCTGTGAGTGGCGTCAACCGTGTCGCGACGGAAGCAGCGGCCCGGCGAAATAATACGGATGGGCGGCTCGCCTTTGAGCATGGTGCGGATTTGCACCGACGACGTATGCGTGCGGAGCAAGTAGCGCTCGTCCGTATTTTTGGATACATTGGCGAAGTCCGCGTCGTCGGGGAGATAAAAGGTGTCCTGCAGGTCGCGAGCGGGATGATCCTTCGGCGTGTTCAGGGCGTCGAAGCAGTAGTACTCGGTTTCGACTTCCGTTCCTTCCGCCACGGTGAATCCGATTTGTTTGAAAATGCGGCTGATCTCCTCGCGAATCTGCGTCAATGGATGAACCGTTCCCCGACCAGCGTCGGGCGACGGGAGCGAGGGGTCGATGGGCGGCCCGAGGCGCTCGGCGATCTCCGCGGCTTCGATGGTCTCCAATGTCGCTTCGTAAACCGCCTGCACGCTCTGCTTGGCCTCGTTGATGAGCTTGCCGAATTTCGGGCGATCTTCTTTGGCGACCTGGCCCATGCCTTTCATCACGTGAGTCAAGGAACCGTTCGGCCCGGTGATCTCGGCCTTGAACGCCTCGAAAGCGGCGCGACTGGAAACCGAGGCAGCCTTGTCCTGCGCGGATGCGACAATTTGTTTGAGTTCCTCTTCCATGTTGGGTTGCGGAGAGATTGGTTGCTGAAAGTTGTCTACTTAGGGACGCGTTCGAATTGGGAAATCAAAAAAAAGGAGCTCGAGCGGAAACTCGAACTCCATTTCGTAAAAGGCGAAATTTGTTTCAAGACGGCTCGATCCGTCTCTCCCCGCCGCGTTTCGAGTCCTAGGCCGCTGCCTTGTTTTTCAACGCTTCCTTGGCTTTCTCGACAATGCCGCGGAACGCGTCGGCGTCGTGAACGGCGAGGTCCGCGAGAATCTTGCGGTCCAGCGTGATTTCGGCTGCTTTGAGGCCTTCCTGGAAGCGGCTGTAGCTGATGCCCTCTGCCCGGCAGGCGGCATTGATACGCACGATCCAAAGCTGGCGCATGCTGCGCTTCTTGGCGCGTCTGTCGCGATAGGCATACTGCAGCGCGTGGGCTACGGCGTCCTTCGCGTATCTATACAAGCGCGACTTGTTGCCGAAGTAGCCCTTGGCTTGCTTCAGCATCTTTTTGCGACGCTTGCGGTATGCGGGTGAATTAGTTGCTCTAGGCATGTTGTACCTTTCTGGTGTTAGATTTCGTCAGGTCGCCTGAATTAATTTTACCTGAACGAAATAATTTCTTCTCTATCAACAATTAAAGTCCGTGAGGAAGGCCGCGCATGAGATCTGCTTGGCGTCCGGCGGAGACGTGCTTGTCCTTGTTGAGGTTGCGCTTCTGCTTGGTCGTCTTCTGGTGAAGGTGATGTCGCGTTCCGGGGGAACGGCGCATCAGTTTGCCAGTGCCGGTAAGCTTGAAGCGTTTTGCTATGGATTTCTTAGTCTTTTGCATGACCGTTAGGAAAACCGAGAACAAAGATGCAAAATCAACCCCTTGTAAAGGGGAAAGAGCGGCGATTTGTAAAAACCCTCGGGGCCCCTAAAATCAAGGCCTGAGCCGGTAGCAGCCGATCTCCGAGCGGCCACCAATCCTATCTTGCGCAATGGCCGCTCGGAGATCGGCCGCTACCCCTTGAAAAAGGCAGGCGCTTCCTAATGGAGAAGACGTCCAATGGGTTCGAGATGAGGGGCGCTGGCGCGCGAAGAATCTGGGCGAGTAATGGCGAGATCGATTTAGCGAAAAATCGATTGACATAGAGGCTCGAAACTGGATTTTCGGGGCCTCTTTAATTTGGAGCATGCCTCTCTAGCTCAATTGGTAGAGCAGTAGACTCTTAATCTATTGGTTCTGGGTTCGAGTCCCAGGGGGGGTACCAGATTTAAGAGGCGAAGCAAACAACCGTTAATGAAGTTCTGCTTCTCCTGAAAGGCCGGCGTAGCTCAATTGGTAGAGCAACTGATTTGTAATCAGTAGGTTGCGGGTTCGAGTCCCATCGCCGGCTCCAGGTTCCACGCCCCCGAGCCGAATTTCTGCCCTCAACGACCGGCCTAAAAATCCTGCAAAGCGCCCTGCCCAACGGGCGCGTCTTCCAAAAAGCGCTCCCAGATCTCGCCGATCAGGTAGATCGATCCGGTGACCAGCACCGGGCGTTCGCTCGGAAAGTCGAGCGCGCACTCGCCCTTGGCAGGAAACAAGTTAGCGATCTCCCCTCTCTGAATCGATCCCTCGAAGTCGGCCGGCGCGTGGCGTTCCAATTCCTCGAAGCCCGAGGCGCGCGACTGCTCCGGAATGACGAAGGTGATCGAATGGGCGTAACCAGCCACGACTGGCACGAGGGCCTCGGCCCGATACTCGCCCATGACTCCCATGATCACGTCGGGAGCCGGTTTTCCGTCTCTCTTGAGTTTCTCCAGATTCGCTTCGAGCCAGCGGGCACCCTCAGCGTTGTGCGATACGTCGAATATAATTTCGCGGTGTTTCATCCGCCGCGCGTCCCAGCGGCCCGGCCAGTCGACGCGCATCAGAGCGTCTCGACATCGATCGGCGTCGAGGGCGAAACGCGCTTTCACTGTTTCGGCGACCGACATCGCCACGGCCGCGTTTAAACGCTGGTAGTCGCCACTCAAATTTGTTTTCGGCAGGTCCTCCGGGTTGGGATTCCCGGTGTCGAACACGCGTATCAAAGGACTGCCCCGTTTGTCGCAAATCTCCGCGATCGCGTCGTCCGCTTCTCGCGGCAGCGAGCCGATTACTGTAGGTCGTCCCGGCTTGATGATCCCCCCTTTTTCCCGAGCGATCAAATCGAGCGTGTCCCCGAGAATCTCGCAATGGTCCATGCCGATCGAAGTTATCACCGCGACCTCTGGCTCGACCACATTGGTGGCATCCAGACGCCCGCCCAGTCCGACTTCCACGATGGCAACATCCACCTTCGAGCGTTGAAAATGCAACATGGCCATCGCGGTCATGAACTCGAAAAAACTGGGGTGCAACTCGGGATCCTCGCGCCCGATTGCCTCCGCCACTCGGCTCAATTCATCCGTGTACGCGAGAATCTCGTCCTCGCTTAGGATCGAGCGATTCACCTGGATCCGCTCGCCCTGCCGCACCAAATGCGGCGACGTCGACAGGCCGGTCCGATAGCCGTGCGCCCGGAACATCGACTCGAGCATCGCCGCCGTAGAACCTTTTCCGTTCGTTCCCGCGACGTGGATGATTGGATACGATTTGTGCGGATTACCTAACTCCCGAGCAAATCGCTCCATTCGCTCGATCCCGTAGGTCGACCCTCGGTTTTTTAGGGAAAAAAGCCAATCGCGGGCCTGCTCGTAGGAGCTGAACATCGATATAAATCCTGCGTCGTCGTGGGTTTGCCCGTAAGCGACAGGATTCGGCCACACTCGAGCCGAATAGTCGCTCCTTTAAGCGGACTTCGCCGGTTTCGGCTGCTTTTTCAAGTAGAGGGCTGAAAGAATGTCGCGCAGCTTCCCTTTCATTTCGCGACGATCGACTATCTGGTCGATCAAGCCGCGCTCCATCAAAAACTCAGCCGTTTGGAAACCCTCGGGCAAGTCCTCGTTGGTGGCTTCCTTAATCACGCGTCGTCCCGCGAAACCGATCAGCGCGCCCGGCTCGGAGATAATGACATCGCCCAAAGTCGCGTAGCTTGCGGTCACGCCTCCGGTAGTGGGATTGGTCAGCACGGAAATAAACGGAATCTTCGCCTCCGACAATTTCGCGAGAGCGGCGCTAGTCTTCGCCATCTGCATCAGACTCAGAATTCCCTCCTGCATGCGCGCGCCTCCCGAGCAGGAAATGACCACGCACGGAATTTTCAATTCGAGAGCCCGCTCGATCGCCCGGGTGATCTTCTCGCCAGCGACCGACCCCAGGGATCCTCCGCCGAATTTGAAATCCATGACCGCAATCGAAACCGGAATCCCGTGGATTTTCCCCAGTCCCCCGACGACCGAATCGTTCAACCCGGTCTTGCTCTGATAAGTTGAAACGCGCTCCTTGTAAGTCTTCGAGTCCTTAAACTCCAATGGATCGGTCGGCTTGAGCGACTCGTCCTTTTCATCCCAGGACCCCTCGTCGAGCAAAAACCCGAGGCGTTTCCGGCTGCCAATCGGAAAATGATAACCGCTTTTGGGCACTACGTTCTGATTCTGCTCCAGCTCCTTGTTGTAGATGATCTCGCCGGACGCCGGGCACTTTTGCCACAGCCCTTGCGGGATGTCTTTTTTCTTCACCTGGACGGTGGAGTACTTCGGTTTATGGAAAATCGGCATGATTCGCTCCTGATTAGATTGTCGAGATTCAATATTTACCCATGTCCGAGAGTCAACACGTCTACCGCTTTTGCGCCGCCAGAACGCAATACTGACGCGCAGGCGCTCAATGTAGAACCAGTCGTAAATACATCATCTACAACAATATAACGGACATTCCGATCCACTGTCCTATTCGGTGCGACCTGAAACGCATTTTTTAGGTTTCGATAGCGATCCTCGCGGTTTAGGCGCGTCTGGGAAGGGGTGTCGACCACCCGTTCAACCAGCCCATCGGCAGAGGAAACACCAAAGTCACGCGCGATAGCGTCCGCTATCAAAGCGCTCTGATTGTAGCCGCGCTCTCTCAGTTTCCGCTTGTGGAGCGGCACCGGCGCGAGGATTGAATCCTCGAGATAGTCGCTCAATCCTTCCGCATAGCCGGCGATTCTCCCCAGATCATCCAAAGCCCAAAGCGCGTTCTCGTACTTGAGAGCGTAAATTAGAGACCGGACCGGACCGCTAAAGAGCGATACCGACCAGCCTCGGCCAAATTCCGCATCCAGTCGATCGCAGTGAGAACAACCCTCATGCGAAACAGTTTCCCCAAAAAACGGATACCCGCAGGTCAAGCAACGTGGATCCTCAATCACTCGAATGCGAGCGAAACAATCCGCGCACACATGAGGCAGAGGCGACGCTTCGATCGGAGCGCCGCAGTTTGCGCAACTCGCGGGAAAAGCGACGTCCAGCGCAGCGTCAGTGCAGCGCTTCACAGTATAGAGAAGATTCTTCACGGGCAACAGATGGCTACGTTCGGTCGCCTCGATTCCAGAGGCAATCTCAATTATATAAGCTCGGTCCCCAAAAAACCGCCCCGCAAGTCTGAAACCGCTAACGGCAACCCGCAACTCGACTAGATCTGAGCGACCTATCAGCAAATCCCGACGGAAGAAGCCTTCCGAAATCGCCCGCGCCAGAAAAGCATACGCGCCCGCTTGAGCGCTTTTCGTGGTAACGTTACCATGAAAAGCGCTCATGCGCGAAACCGCGATGATGCGTCCCAGGTGAATACACAATGAAGCTAGTAGAGCACTTTCTTTAGAAAAAGGCCCGCCGCCGGGGCGACAAAGACCATGGGCGTGCGCTCGGCTGTTTCCAGCAGCACGTCGAATTCGATTAGAGACAAACGCCCGAAAGCGACGTTCACCAGCGTACCGACCAGGCTTCTGACCATCTTGTACATGAAACCGTCCGCTTCGAATGTCAGATACAAATAGCTCCCCTCTTGACGAATCTCCGCTCGCAGTAGATTACGCACCGTGGACTTGTAATCCACCCCGCGATTCGCCGCGAACGCCGCGAAGTCCCGCTCGCCAGGCAATCGAGAGACCGCTTCGGCCATTCGCGTCAGATCAAGTTCACCTTCGACCGGCCAACTGTAGCGGCCTGCGAAAGGAGAGGGATCGCCCAAGTAGATTCGATATTCGTAGCGTTTGGATACTGCCGAAAATCGGGCGTGGAACGCGGCGTCAACCGGTTCGGCGTACAACGGGACAATCGACGGAGGGAATCGCGAGCGCATCGCGTCGACGAGCGACTGGGACCCGTGAGACCAATCAAAGTCGAAATGAAACACTTGTTCCAACGCGTGCACGCCGGCGTCGGTCCGGCCGCTTCCGGCGATGCGTACGTCCTTCTTGAATATCCCTGAGAGCTCGCGAGTGATGACTTCCTGCACCGACTCGAGTTCGTTTTGCGTCTGCCAACCCGCGTAGTCCGCGCCGTCGTAGGCGCACCCGCATTTCCACCTCATGATCGCTCCTCGCCCTCTTCGCTTTCCCAATCCGGCAAGTCAATCCGCTGATTCAGAAAATCCTGCAAGATGAGAGTCGCCGCGGACGAATCCAGTTTGCCGGATCGCCGCAAGGCGTCGTCACGCCCCTTTTTGAATCCCTTCGACGCTTCCTGCGATGTAAGGCGTTCATCGATACGGTGGACATTCAAGGTTATGCGACTAGCGACTTTCTCGATGAACTGATCGACTTCCTTCGCTTTGAAGCCGATGGATCCGTCCATATTGTAGGGGTATCCGAATACGAGATCAGTCGCGTCCCGTTCACGAGCGACACGAACGATGCGCTCGATGCGGGCGTCTTCCGTTTCCTCAATTGCGGCGTCCAAAGGCACCGCGACGCCAATTTCGTCGCCAAAACTCAGGCCGACTCGGCGCTCGCCGTAGTCTATTCCGATACACCGCATTTCAATCTGAACCGCGGCGAGGCGCCTAGACGCGATCCGAGCTCAGTCCTTTCACCAAATCTTTGATACGTTGCGCTTCCTCTTTCTTGCACACCAAGGTAGCGTCCGGAGTATTGACCACGATGAGATCGTCCACGCCAATCAAGGCGATCAGATGGCCGTCTGGCGCGACCGAGATGTTGCGTCGGCTCGCTTCGAAAACCGCCTCGCCGTCGGCCACGTTTCCATCCGCGTCCGCGGCGTAGTGACGCTCGATCGCAGGCCAGGCCCCGACATCGTCCCAATCAAATGGCGCCGCTAGTGTAACCACATTGTCCGCCTTTTCCATCACAGCGAAGTCGATCGATATTTTTTCGAGTTCCGGGTACAACTCTTCTAAAAGCGTGTCCAGGCGCTCCCCGCCCTCGAGCCGATCTTCGATCGCGTCCAGCCCCGTCTTCAAGGTCGGAGTAAAGCGAGTCAAGGCGTCGGCGATCGCATTGACGCTCCAGACGAACATTCCGGCGTTCCAAAAATAGTCGCCGCTTTCCAAATACGCCTTCGCCGTTTCGAGATTCGGCTTTTCCTTGAACTCGACGACCTGAAAGACCGGGACCCCGTTGAACTCGGTCATCGACTCTCCCTTTTGAATGTAGCCATAACCCGTCGCCGGCTCCGTCGGCTCAATCCCGAGCGTGACCAACTGTGAGGCCGATTCCGCCGCTGAAAACGCCGCGTCGAGAGCGGACTGAAATCCTGCTACGTCCTTGATGAGCGCGTCTGCAGGCAGCATCGCCAGCGACGCATCCGGATCGCGGCGCTTGATGAGCAACATAGCCAGTCCGACTGCCGCCGCGGTGTCGCGACCGACCGGTTCCGCAACGACATTCTCGGGCGGCAAAGTCGGGCAAACCGCGCGCACGCCCTCGAGTTGCTCGCTATTGGTGATAACGAATACGTTCGCCGGCGGCACCAAGCCATCCAGGCGATCTACCGTCTGCGTCAACATCGGCTTGTCGCCCACTATAGGCAGCAGATGTTTGGGCTTCTTCAATCGGCTGGCCGGCCAGAATCGCTCTCCTCTGCCACCCGCCATGATTACTACAAATCTCTCTGACATCGCCGACCCAATCTCAACGACGTCCTTTCGACGTCAATGCTTATCCACACGGATTCATCGCTTGCCCGTCATTCGTAACAAAACGGCTCGACCGCCCAAGGACGATTAAATTTGCCCTTGCTGTCCGGATTCCTATCTACCGCTTTGATGGGCCACTCCACTGAAACGCTCTCTGCAACCGAACTCGCTCGCTACAGTCGCCATGTGCTCCTGGAGGAGATCGGAGTCTCCGGACAGGAAACCTTGAAAAACGCGCGGGCCCTCGTAATCGGCGCCGGCGGACTCGGCAGTCCAGTGGCCATGTATCTCTCCGCCGCAGGAGTGGGCGCTCTCGGAATCGCCGACTTCGACACGGTTGAACTACACAACTTGCAACGTCAGCTCCTACACGGAACCGACGACGTTGGGGCAGCCAAGACGCAGTCCGCCCGAGAGCGAATTCAAAGCATCAACCCACACGTCTCGGTAACGCTGCACGAATCCGGAATCACGCCGGACAATGCGGTCAACTTGTTTTCCGACTACGATATAATCGTTGACGGTTCCGACAATTTTTCGACGCGCTACCTGAACAACGACGCCGCTTACTTCGCTCGTAAACCGCTCGTCTACGGCAGCATATTCAAATTTGAAGGACAAGTTTCGCTCTTCAATGCGACGGATGACGCGCCTTGCTACCGTTGTCTATTTCCCGAGCCTCCCCCCGCTGGATCCGTGCCCAATTGCGGGGAAGCCGGCGTGCTCGGAGCGCTCTGCGGCATCATCGGCAGTATGCAAGCGCTGGAGACGATCAAAGCGCTATTGGGTATTGGGGATTCGCTAGCGGGATCGCTTCTTGTGTTAGACACGCTCTCGATGCGGACCCGAAACTTGAAGATCAAAAAAGACCCGAAATGCCCGATTTGCGGCGCCAACCCGACGATCACCTCGATCTCGTCCGACCGGTATCAAGATACCTGCGACGTGGACGCAGAAACGCCTCCCGCAATGGCAGACACAGACTATCCGATCGAAGTCGACGTCCGCGAAGCGAAGCAATATTTGGATTCTGGCAACGCGCGACTCGTCGATGTTCGGGAACCTTATGAACTAGACATTTGCCGCGTCGATCCATCAACGCCCATCCCCATGAACAGCATTCCCAATCATCTCGACGCGATTCCCAAGTCCGGACCGCTTCTCGTCATGTGCCATCACGGCTCGCGCAGCATGCATGTAACCCAATATTTGCGGCAAAACGGCTTCGACAACGCGATCAACGTCGCCGGCGGGATAGACGCCTGGTCGCAACGCATCGACCCAAAACTGCAACGGTACTAGCGCCCGTCAGTCTCCCAATCGCGCGAATAAACAAAAAAGCCCACTCGGTTGAGTGGGCTGAAATTGAAATACTTCGGAAGGCCGTTACTTTTTCTTGGCAGCTTTCTTAGCGGCCTTTTTCGCAACTGGCTTCTTCGCCGCGGCCTTCTTGGGAGCCTTGGCAACCGCTTTCTTGGCGGCTTTTTTAGCGCCACGTGATTTCGTCAGACCAGCCGCTTTCTTGATATTGTGCAAAGTCGGAACGGATACGCCGAACTTAGCGGCAACCGCAGCGCCTTTGCCGCCCGCCTTCAACGCGGCGATGATCCCCTTTTTCAACTCAGGCGTGATGAGCGTGCGCTTTGCCCGCTTCTTAGCGCCTTTTTTCGCTTTCGGAGCTGCCGCCGCCTTGCGACCGCGCTTCTTGCCGCCACCGAGAGCTTGCAGGGCAGCGATCAACTCGCCCCGAGTCGCGAAGCCCGCGTCCTTGTGAAGATTCACAATGCGCTTCTTCTGTTCGTCCGCTGCTTTCTTTTCCAAAGCCGCGAGTTTTGATTTAGTTTCTTTAATTGCCTTAAGCGTGTTAGAAATCATGGGGCCAGACAAAATTGCCTTTTATCCTTAAATCAACTACTTTTTCGCTTTATATTGAGGAAAAAACGAATAAATAGCGTCGCTCTAAGTAGTAACCCCTACAATAGTTTTAAAACACTGGTAATATACCAACGAGTACCAGTGCCTGGCGCGCAAACTACTTTCGTCAGAGTCGCTATATCAAATCTCCGGGCGAATTCTGCATAACGTCCGTGACGAACTGCAGAATCCTTTATATCGTCATAGACGCGTAGCCGCCATCCACCACAAGCTCCTCTCCAGTGATGAACGAACCCGCAGCGCTCGACGCGAGCAACAAAGTCGCTCCAATCAGTTCTTCCGCCTTGCCGAATCGGTTCATCGGCGTGTGGCCCATTATACTCGATACGCGATCCGGCGTTAATACCTTCTTATTTTGCTCCGCTGGAAAAAAACCGGGAACAATCGTATTCACTCGAATATTGTGCGGTGCCCATTCACGCGCCAAGTTTTTGCTCAGGTTATGGACAGCCGCTTTTGTCAGCGAATAAGTGAAAACGCGCGACAAAGGTATAATCCCGGACATTGAGCCCACATTTATAATCGAGCCGCCATTTCCTTGTTCAATCATTCGCTTGCCGAATATTTGACTGGTCGCGAACACCGAGCGGAGATTCAAATCCAATAGCCATTGGAATTCTTCGTCCTCGATCTCTAGAAACGGCGTTGGCGAGTTACCACCCGCGCCGTTTACGAGTATATCCACTCGACTTTGATCTTCAACTACCTTGGAAAGGACTGACTCGATCGATTCGCGATCCGTTGCCTCGACCGGCAGGAATGCGCCGGATCCCCCATTGGACTCAATGCGGGCCAGACGAGCCGACGCCTTCTCTTCGCTGCGGCCGAGAAGATATACGAAAGCGCCGGCGCCGGCCAAACCTTCCGCCATTGCGCCGCACAATTCGCCCGTTCCGCCCATAATCACGGCGACCTGACCTTCTAGACCAAATAACTTTTCAATATAGGATGCCATACTGTTTACTCGTTCTTTATGCTTCGACTTCTTTAAGTCCGCCCATTTCCCACGGAGCCATGCCGCACTCGATCGACAGCTCGTTAAACTCCTTCAACTCCGCTTCGGAGAACAAGAGTCCGCCGTGGGTTTCCGAAAGACGAGCGGCGTCCGCTTCCATCTGTCCCGGAAGCATGCAATTCTCGTTTCCGTGTCCCAGTATATCGTCAATCACCGCTTTTACATTGGCGGCTTGATCGCGCCCCTGGGCAAACGCGCCGCTTGAAATCGCTTCCGGATGAATCACTTGGAAAAAGAAACACGGGGCGCGTTTTTCGCCGTCGTCTTCGGCGATCCAGCGACTGCGCAAAGTCGGCAAAGAACCGCCGATGAGTCCGGCTACGATTTCATTAATCAAAGAAAGTCCATATCCCTTGTGAGCGCCAAACGGCATCAATGCCGCCGCCTTGTGCGGGTCCTGCGTCGCGTTTCCATCCGCGTCGACCGCGGCATTGGGCGGCAGTTGCATCCCCTCGCGTTTGAATTGCTCGACGCGTCCGAATGCGACGACCGACGTGGCCCAATCGACGACGAGCGGGAAGCCGATGGCGTCCGTGGTCGGAAATCCCCAGGAGTGCGGATTCGTTCCGAGCGTCGCGTGTTTCCCTTGAAACGGCACGACCTCCGCCAGCGCCGCGGTACAGTTCGTGTACGCTATATATCCACGCTGCGCCGCTTCAACCATATAACCGCCTCCCCAGAGATAATGGAACGCGTTGTCGACTGAAACAATTCCTACGCCGTAAGTATCGGCAAGCTCGATACATTTCTCCAACGCGCGATAGGCGGTCGACTGGCCCAGTTTCTTGTGAGCGTCCCAGCATTGTACTGCGGGAAATCGCGACTCTTTCTGTACTATCTCGGCTCCGGGAACGCACCCTTGGGAACCGCTTCCAAACAACTCGTCCAAGTGCAGGGCCTTGATCGCGTTGTGCGTACGAATCCCGTGACGGGCCGCTTCCGCGCAGAGACGAGCGGCGTCTTCCGACTCGTCGGGCGTGTAGCCTCGCTTTTGGTAAGCCGCCGCAACGAGTTCGTTGTGATCTTTTTCTGAAACGACAAAGTATTTCATATAAAACTAATCTAGAATTTATTGGCCTGAGCGATTGGCGCTTCGCCATTGAGGTATTGCACCAAGTTCCTGGTCGCCATTGTCGCTTGCCGGATCACCGACTCGTGCGTGCGCGAACCGATGTGACTAGTGATGACGGAATTGGGAGCGTTCAGCAGCGGATGGTCCGCTGGAGGCGGCTCGACATCGAGCACGTCCGCCCCATAGCCGCCTACTTTCCCAGACTCCAGCGCAGCCGCCATATCCTCTGTAACCACGAGTTCTCCGCGAGCGCAGTTAAGAACGATCACGCCGTCACGCATCTCGGCGATCTTCTCCGCGTTGATCATGCCGCGCGTTTCGTCGGAAAGAAAGCAGTGCAGCGAAACCACATCTGCCCCGGTCAAAACGTCGTCCATGGTCTCGCAGCGCTCAACTCCATGTTCGCTCGCGAACGCCTCGTCCCAGTAAATGTCGTAAGCGATGACGTCCATGCCGAACGCTTTGGCGCGCGTCGCGACCTCTTTTCCGATGCGCCCGAGACCGACGATGCCCATGGTCTTTCCCATGATCTCGTGGCCGGTGATTCGCTTCCACTCGCCATTGCGAGCGGCGGCAGCAGTCGTGATCACGTGCTTGGTGATGCCGATCAAAAGTCCAAACGTATGCTCCGCGACCGTGGTATGATTTACTCCCGGAGTGAAGAGAACGGGTAGCTTTTGAGATGTGGCGAATTCAACGTCGATCTTGTCGAGCCCGATACCGTATTTGCTAATGCATTTCAGTTTCGGTAGTGACTTTTCAATCACCGCTTGAGTAATTGCGTCGTCGCCGCAAAGAAAAGCGTCGAAATCCCCCGCTAGTTCCAGCATCCGGTTTTCTGGCAGCGGACCCCGTTCACGGACGATTTCCCAGCCGTTTGACTCGAGGATGTCGTGATGCGGTCCCGGAGTATCCTGATAGCTCGTTGTAGTAAGCAGTACTTTCATTATTGTTCTTAATAAAAATAGAGAAAACGCGTTTCCCGATGGGCTATGCCGGCGCAGGTCCTATCGACTCACCGGCCACGTACTCCGGCTTGACTTGCTTGCCAATGGACTCCTCGGGGGCCGGATTTTGAATATCCTCAAGTAGAAGGCTGACAGCTTCACCCATGAAGGAATCGATCCGCTGGTCCACGCTCGCGAGGGACGGATGCAAGTGTGATGAGCAATCCAGGTTATCGAAGCCGACTATAGAGATTTCCTCGGGGATCGACGTTCCCTGTTCTTGCAGGACACGCATCGCCCCGATCGCCACTTGGTCGTTAATGGCCAGCAACGCAGTGCACCCAGAGTCGTTTTCGACAAACCGCTGCCCCAAATAGCGGCCGGCGTCAAAATCCATTCGCTTGCCTTCCTCGTCCGAAATCAAGACCACATCCTCGCCCCACTTCAATCCCAGCGTTCGCGAGTATTCTTTTAGACTTTTGATCCGCTCCGCGCCGTAAATAATATCGTCGCGAATTCCCAACAAGGCGATTTTGCGGTGCCCGTATTCGACGAGCTTCTCCAGCGAGATGCGCATAGCGTAGCCTCGATCCAAACTGATTTGCGGAAGGTCCGATTCGAGCACCGGGTCGATGGCTAAAATCGAAATCGACTGATTCTGCCGCAATTCGCGAACGAAATCCAGATTTCCCGCGCTGGCTCCGCCGACGAAAATAATCCCTTCTACCTTCAAAGAAAGAAAGTGGCGAATAACCTGCCGCTCCGATTCCGCGTCGTCCTCGATCAACTCGATTATCGCTCGATACCCGCTCTTGCGCAGCGACTCTTGCAGAGCGATCAGCTTTTTGGAAAACACCGGGGTACCGAATGTCTGGAAGCAAATCCCAACGACGCCGGTCTTTCCCCCACGCAGGCCACGGGCGAGCGCATTGGGGCTGAAACCGAGATCGTTCATCGCCTCTTGGACACGCTCGACCGTTTCCGCCTTCACGCCCGGATGACCGTTCAAGGCGCGCGAAACCGTCCAGCGCGACAGCCCAAGATGCTGGGCGAGCGCCAAAGTCGTATTCACTTTCCGAGACTGGTTGCGTGGACTCATTCCCGGCTTTTCACACACGTGTTTGGAAAATGCAATATCTAAATAAAGTCCGCTCGAAAATCGTTGTTTCGAGGGGGTTTCGGCCGTGATCGGGTCGATTCGTTCCTAAAGATATCCAATTAACGGATACAGTTAATCTATAAATCGCTGTTCTCCTCCAGCAGGCGAATACAGCGGATCAAAGCCCGGCCATTGTGGTAGCTGCCTTTCCAAATGCTCGCCTTGTAGCTGTCGAACGCTTCCGGCTCGGTATCTAGTCCATCCCGAAACCATCCTCCGCGCTCGTGGTCGATCAGGTAGTTTTGGATGTACCACCACTGCAGCTCGAAGGCCGTGCGGTACTGGCGGGCTTCCGGGAAGCGAATCGAAAACAGCAGCAGCGTATGCAATCCCTCCGCTTGAGCCCACCACGTCTTTCGGTCGTCGATTATGCTCGGAAATAGCTCGCCCGGAAAATCGTATCCTCGATCGTAGAATCCTCCGTACTCCTTGTCGAACCCCCACTTTAAACTGTAGTCCAGCATTCGTTTTCCCACGGCCAGCGTCTTCTCGCATGACGCCTCGCCCAGCGCTTCGCATGCCTCTAGCATTAAGTAGGCAGTCTCCACGTCGTGGCCGAAAGAAAGATGGTCCAAGTGAAAATTCGCCTCGCGCGTCTTTGGATCCGAATTTCGAAAGGAAACCGGCTCCCACTCCGGCGTGAAATAGAGTCGCATGAACCCTTCCGGATCGACAATGACATCTCGAACGATTTCCAGTTGTTCACGCAAGCGCTCCTCCAACAACAGATCCGGCCACACTTTGTAGAGGTCGGTAAACGCCTCGAGCAAATGGATCGTCGGGTTTTGGTCTTTGTAGGGATACTGCGACTGGCGCAGTCCTTCATCGGGCCCGGGCGCTTCCGTGACCACTTCGCCCTCGCGCGTCAAAAAGGGGAAATAGCCTCCATTCTCGGGATCATGCGAATGCGCCTCCAGCCAGTGGAAAGTTTTCTTCGCCAGCTCGAGGGCCTCGTTGGAATGCGTCAGCTCGTAATAGGACGCTAGAGCGAATATAGCAAACGCGTTTCCATAGGCCCGCTTGTCTCCCGAGAGCGGCGTCCCCTCGCGCGAAACATCGTTGTAGAAGCCTCCGAATTCCTCGTCCCACATTTTGTCGCGAAGAAATCGATACCCCGTTTCCGTCGCCGCCTCGTAACGTGTGTCTTCAGGCGCGAACAACGCCATCTGCGATGCCGACCAAAGGTGCCGGGCCTGCGTGACAATCATCTTGTCCTGCGTTTCGCCAACACTCCAATCCGCCGATAAGTTAGACAAGTAGCCGCCTGCCTCAGTATCGACGATAGCCGGAAACCACTTCTCCATCATCCCCGTAGTCAACGCGGCGCGAAACTCAGTCGCCAGCTCTGCATTTGGCTGGCGACTGCACGAAGACGCCGCAACGAGCGTTAACAGTAGAGCGATAGCGAGGAGCAACCGGGAACTCATAAATTTTTGGATACGTTACTACAATTGAATTCAACCGAAGCGTCAGTAGCGTCCTCGCACGCTCGATTCAATTTTTTCGCGATAGAGAGCGCGTAAACGCTCGTGGATATCCGCGCTCAGGGGCGGAAGCTCGGAAACGCGGGCATTGCCCCGCGCTTGCTCGACACGCGTGGCGCCTGGAATCACAACGGAAACCGCCTCGAAATCGAGAATCCAACGCAAGGCTAGATCCGCCACACTCCAACCGTCGGGCGTCAGCGAGCGAATCTCGTCGGCGAACGCGACTGCTTGTTCGAACGGAACGCCTGCGAATGTCTCGCCCACGTTGAACATTGCTCCATCCCGATTGAAATTGCGATGGTCGTCCTCGCCGAATACCGTCTCTTTGGTGAACTTCCCCGACAGGGCGCCGCTCGCCAGCGGAACGCGAGCGATGATACCGACCTGGCGGGCTTGAGCGTTCGCGAACACGGTGTCGATCGGTTTTTGGCGATACAGATTGAAAATGATCTGCAGCGAGTAGAGGCAATCGAGGTTGTCGATAAGCCAGTTCGCCTCGTCCACTGTTTCGACGCTCGCTCCGACGCGTTTAATTTTCCCCTCGTCGACCAAAGTCTGCAGCCAGCCGTACACCTCGCCCGACCGCATTGCTTCTTCCGGAATACAGTGGGTTTGCACCAGATCGAGGGCGTCCACGCCCAGTCGCGTCAAGGAGCCTTCGATGGCCGACCGCACACCCGCTTCGGTATAGCCATTTGGATACATCGGTCCGCGACCTACTTTAGTTGCGACGAACAGCTCCGACCGAGAAGCGGCGTTCCGCAAAAAGCGCCCGATAATCTCCTCGCTCCGCCCGTTGCCGTAAACATCCGCCGTATCCAGAAAAGTCACTCCTGTTTCGACCGCTTCCGTCAAAATGGACTGAGCGACGCTTTCCTCGACTTGTCCCCAGTTGCCGCCAATCTGCCAGCAGCCCAATCCCATTTCGGATATAGCAATCGAATCTCTGCCAAAACGCCGTTCGTTCATGTCGGGCATTAACCGAAACATGGAGCGACAAGGGAAGAACAAAACGCGCGAAGGTGTTTGGGCGAACCCGCCGGGACGTCGGGTACCACCTCTTTGCTCGCGTCTGGATGTTTTCTATTGCATTCAATTCAGGCGCGCCTGCGTTTTCCCGGTCGCGCACAACAATGAAACCGAAATCGATACGACTGTACATCAAGCCGTCCTGCCCCTGGTGCCACGAAGCAATCGCCTGGCTCGACGCCCACAAGTTCGAGTACGAGAAACGCGACGTTTTCTCGGATCCTTCGGCCGCGCGCGAGATGCTTCAACTGACGGGTCAGACCTTGGCCCCGTCCATCGATATCGACGGGCAGGTCCTCGGGGACTTCGATACGGACGAGCTCGAGCGGTTTCTGCGCGACCGGAACATTGATTTCTAGCCCGCGGCGCAAACGGTCGTCTCGATCCTGCAAATCGCTGATGGGAATGCGCTTCGGGCTTGTTTGGAGACCGCCCTCTGCTGTATTCCTAAGGAATGCCTGAGGAAATTGACCAAATACAGTCGTTCGTCGAAACGCTCAGCCAAAGGCTGATCGATCTTTCGCCCGACCTACTCGCAGCCACCGCCATCCTCGTGATCGGCTTCGTTTTCGGATCCTCGATTTCACGACTGATCATCCGCGTCTGCTCCAAGCGGGAGATCGACGTCACCTTGGCCCGGTTTTTCGCCAGCTCGGTCAAACTGCTCATCCTCTTTCTCTTCCTGTTCATCGCCGTGAAGAAAATCGGGGTCGACATCACGCCCTTCATCGCCCTTCTCGGCGCCGGCGCTCTCGGGCTCAGCTTGGCCTTGCAAGGTCCTGTATCCAACTACGGAGCGGGGATCGCCATCATTCTCACCCGCCCGTTCAAAGTCGACGACACGCTTACGATACACGGCCGTACGGGAATCGTGTCGCTTATTAGCCTGGGCTACACCCGACTGGTCACCGAGGACGGCCAGGAAGTCACCATTCCCAACAAAAAAATCCTCGGCGAAATTCTGACTAATTCGTTCACGATCCTGGTCGTGGAAGGCGTAGTCGGTATCGACTACAACGCCGACCCCGAAGAGGCGATCGAATGCGTTCGCGGGGCGTTGGCCAATGTGTCAGGTATCGATGCGGAGAAAACACCGCAAGTCGGGATTCAAGAATTCGGCGACTCGTCCATCAATATTGGATACCGCTACTGGGTGAAAACCGACGACTACTATCCGATCCAGTACGCCGCCAATCTCGAGGTTTTCAAAGCCCTCAAACGAGCCAAAATCTCTATCCCCTTCCCTCAGCGCGACGTCCACCTCATTTCCGAAAACGAATCGTAGCGAGCCGCTCTGGGTCGATGACCCCGCGAATTTTCTCATTCACCTGCTGCCGTCAATCGTTTATCCCACAACTCAACGCTTAGCGACCTATGCATATTTCGAAACGCCAGCCCTGGAACCTCCCCGAATCCGCCGCCACGCCTGAAGCCGATTTCATCAACCGCCGCCGCTTTCTGAAAGCCGTCGGTCTCGGATCGGGAGCTCTGCTCGGGGGCTCGCTGGCTCGGGCCGCCACGAGCGGCTTCCCGTCTAAAGTGAACGCGGACTACCGCCTGGAGGGACTCGAACCGACCGCGTACGACCTCATCAAAGGGTACAACAATTTCTACGAGTTTTCCTACGACAAAGGCGAAGTCCAGGAACTCGCCAACAAAGGCTGGGAAACCGAACCCTGGGAAATCCAGGTTAAGGGCCACGTCGCCAATCCGCTCAAAATCGACGTCAACGAGTTGATTGCGAAAATGGGCGGAATCGAGCAGCGCGTCTACCGGTTTCGCTGCGTCGAAGCCTGGTCCATGGTCATTCCCTGGGACGGCTTCGCCCTCAGCAAGCTCATCGATTTGGTCGAGCCCACGGACAAAGCCAAATACGTGAAGTTCACCACCTTCTACGATCCCAAGGTCGCCCCCGGCCAGCGAGGCGGGTCGATTGATTGGCCCTACGTGGAAGGACTCACAATTGAGGAAGCCCGTAACGAGCTCAGTTTTCTCGCCACCGGAATCTACGGAAAAGCGATCCCCAATCAAAATGGGGCCCCCATTCGGCTCGTCGTTCCCTGGAAGTACGGATTCAAGTCGATCAAGTCGATCGTCAAAATCGAGTTCACGAGCAAACGACCGCTCAACACCTGGCAGGACTTGCAGCCGAAGGAGTACGGGTTCTACGCCAACGTGAATCCGAACGTCGACCACCCGCGCTGGTCGCAAGCGACGGAGCGCGTCATCGGCTCCGGATTTTTCAGCAAGCGCAAGGACACCCTAATGTTCAACGGCTATGAAGAGCAAGTCGCTCATCTCTACGAAGGGATGGACTTGAAACGCTACTACTAGCCGTTCGGCGCGGATCTTTCTGCTCTCGCATGGCCTCCCTCGCCCGGATTCTCAGAAAACGGTGGATACTTTATATCCTTCTCTGTCTGCCCATGGCGTACGTAGTGGTTCCGGTACTACAATCGGACACGAAGTATTTCGCGGATCCGGCTAAATACCTGCTAGACTACGTCGGGCTCGCAGCAACCTGGTTGTTCGTCGTCGTTCTTTCGATCACCCCGCTGCGGCGAATCTCTCCAAAGTCGGCGCTCGTAAACACGCTCGCCTACCACCGCCGGCAAATCGGCGTGAGTGTGTTCATTTACGCTGCGCTCCACTTTCTAATCTACTACGCCTACACCGGCAGTTGGGCGGAATTCGTCAAAGACTGGGACAAACTCTTCATTCTCTCCGGCATCGCAGGCTTCGTCCTGCTACTCGTTCTCGCGATCACCAGCAACAACCGTTCCGTGCGGGCCCTGGGCTCGAAGAACTGGAAACGGGTTCATAGACTCGCCTACCTGATTATGTTCCTCCTGATCTACCATCAGGCCGCGCAAGAGAAAACCGGTTTCCGGGAGACCGCCCAAGTATTCGCCCCGTTGCTAATCCTCCAAACTTGGCGCCTCGGACTCTACGCGAGAAAAACGCTTCGAGCCAAAAACGCGACGACGGATAGTCCGAACTCGTAATCCGGATTCCAGCTTCGCCCGAGCCGGAGCTGGGCAGCACCCCTATTAGTTTAGCTTCACTCTCGCGCGCGTTCGAAAAGGCCCGCTAAAGGTCGCTCCATTCGTCCATATTGTGTGGACACCGCCGCGGCTCCGATAGACACTTTGCGGTCCAACACCTGCTCTCGGGAGCGACTTTATCAAACGCCATGACCACCGCCAATTCTGTCTTCGCCCGCTACTTAGTTCTTTGTTTTCTCACCGCCGCCTTGTCGCTCGCCTTCTTGGCCCTGCCGGCGCTCGAACCCGTTCGAGCCACACTCGACGACCGACTTAATTTGAACCCGGCCGCCCTTTTTATCGTCGCTCTGTTTCTCCAGTCGGGAGTATTCGCGTTCGCCTACCTGCGCGTGCAGCACCTCATTGCGAATCCGCTCGTCCGGCTCATCCAACAAGTCGAGACCAACCGGCTCAACAGCGCCTTCTCCCCAAAGTCGAAGATAATGGAAGTGGACCGCTTCAAGTACCTCCTCGAAAACCGACTGCTGGTCGCCGAGAAGATGGAAGAGCAAATCAAAGAGCTGGAAACGCATGCAGCTGACTTGGAGCGAACGGTCGCTCAAACCACCTCCGATCGCGACTCCGGTCGTCTCGACTTGAAAGAGAAAGCGAAGCAAATCGAAGAGCTCCGTCTGGAACGTTTGGAGCTTCAGAAAATTCGCGCCGATCTAGAGGCCGCCGTCGAGGAAGGACGCAATGCTCAAGTCGATATCGAAGTCGGGAAACGGAGCGATGAGATCTACGCCCAGATGGAAAAAGCCGTAGAGGCGACTTCCTACAAGTCGATTTGGTTTCCGCAGCTGCAGCGCGACCTGAGAACACCCGCCGCGATCATCCAGAATACCTCCCACCAACTATCGGAAAACTGGGACAGCAGCTCCTTCGCCCGGCTCAAGTCCGACGTCGAAACGCTCCGAGAGCAAAGCGACTTCCTCATCGAGCAAATCGACCGCCTCGCTCAAACGGAATCGGAAACCCCGAGCACCGACTCGACCGAACGCATAGAAGAAGGCAATATCATGGAATTCCGTCCGCCCGAAGCGGCCCATGAATCAGCCGACGACCCGGACGCGGCCACTAGCAACCCAACCACCCCCGTCCAAATATGACCCAAACCAGTACCCCCGTTTCCGAACGCAAAGAAGCCACAGACTTTCCTCAAGAACTGCTCGATATCTACGACGAATACGTGCACGGGGTCATCGATCGTCGCCTCTTTTTCAGCAAGGCCGCCAAATTCGCCACCGCGGGCGTCACCGTCGCCGCCTTGGTCGAATCGCTCAACCCCCACTACGCCTGGGCCGAGCAAGTCTCCAAAAACGACCCGAGCATCAAAGCCGAGTACGTCGAATACGATTCGCCCAACGGGCACGGAACGATGCGGGGCTACCTCGCCCGCCCCGCCAACGCGGGCAAGAAACTCCCGAGCATCCTCGTCGTGCACGAAAACCGCGGACTCAACCCGTACATCGAAGACGTCGTCCGTCGCGCCGCCAAAGCGGGATTCCTCGCATTCGGGCCAGACGCCTTGACCCCCAAAGGCGGCTATCCTGGCAACGACGACGAAGGACGCGCGATGCAACGGGAACTCGATCGGAACAAGATCACCGAAGACTTCGTGGCGGCGGCTCAATTCCTCGACGCCCACCCCGAAAGCGCTGGCTCAACCGGAGTAGTCGGATTCTGTTTCGGCGGCGGCATGTCCAATACGCTCGCCGTCCGCCTGCCGAATATCATCAAAGCCGCCGTTCCGTTTTACGGCGGACAACCCTCGGCCGAGGACACCAAGAAGATCAAAGCGAAGTTGCTTCTCCACTACGCCGAGAATGATGGACGCGTCAACGCCGGCTGGCCCGACTACGAAGCGGCCCTCAAAGCGAACGGCGTCGACTACCAAGCCTACATCTACGCGGACACCAACCACGGATTCCACAACGACACCACGCCGCGCTACGACGAAGCCGCCGCCAAGCTCGCCTGGGAACGCACCATCGCGTTTTTCAAAGAGCATTTGGGGTGATATGCTCTATAGAAAACGCGCCGAGACGTCGCGTTCCACCCTTACTGTCTAGTGGGTGGAACCCGACGTCTCGGCGGGTTTTCAAGCCACTCTTTACGGCCGCACTGGCGTGCCGTCAGGTCGGCGAACGATGGGTCGATACCAGGGCTCTTCGGGCAAGGGATACTTGGCAGCGAGCGTCTCATCGATATCGATACCGAAGCCGGGCTTGTCGTTTACGATCATATAGCCGTTGTCAAACGTCGGGCAACCGGGAAACACCTCCTGAGTTTCGGGGCCAAAATAGGTTTGCTCCTGGATTCCGAAATTCCAAATGGCTAGATCGATGTGGGCATTGCCCACGTGGCCGACGGGCGAAGTGTTGCCCGGCCCGTGCCAAGCGGTCCGCACGTTGAACCACTCGGCGAGTCGAGCCGTCTTCAAGGCAGGCGTGATTCCGCCGATCTGTGAAATGTGGATACGGACGAAGTCGATCAATCGCTCCGTTATCAGCCCCACCCACTCGTGCGGATTGTTAAACAATTCGCCCATGGCGATCGCGCACGAGGTCTGCTGACGGAGGGTTTTGAAGTAGCCGATGTCTTCCGGAGCGAACGGGTCTTCGATAAAGAAGGGTCGATACTGCTCTAGCTCTTTAACCAGATTGATAGCCTCAATTGGCGGCAAAAGCTCGTGAATGTCGTGCAAAAACTCGAGCTCCTCGCCAAATTCGGAACGAGCCATCTCGAACATTTCCGGGACGACTTTCATATACGGCCGGATTTCCATGACCGTATCGGTCGGCATGCCAAATCCCGCTTTCCTGAAGTCCGGTTCCTCGGTCGCCAAATGGGGTGAGCCATAACGGCCCAGCTGGATTCGAATATGTCGAAATCCATCTTCCTTGAACTTTGAAATGCTCTCTTTGAGCTCTACGAAATCCTCGCCACTGGCGTGCCCGTAGCAATCCACTGCGAACCGGCACTTCCCGCCGAATAGTTGATAGGCCGGCATTCCGGCCCGCTTCGCTTTGATATCCCACAGCGCGTGGTCGAGCCCGGCGAGCGCCGTGTTGAGTATGGGCCCGTTGCGCCAGTAGGTGCTCACGTTGACGGTCTGCCAAATGTCTTCGATATTGTCAGGATCTTTTCCGCGCAACAGTGGATCGAGATACTCCTCGACAGCGGCTGTGATTGTCTTGTAACGACGGATACCCGTGGCACAGCCGATTCCGTAAAGCCCAGGTTCGCTCGTCTCGACTTTTACCACGCCAAATCCGGTGCCATTCGGATAGGTATGGATAATTTTCACTTTGGTGATTTTTAATGGCGAACTATGCGGATTAGCGTCCTGGTAGCGCTGAGCGATTGCGTCGTTCCGGCCAATGGATGAATTGAGCAGTCCGGTTCCGGTACCGGCTGCCATGAGGGAGAGCGCTTGGCGTCTATTCATTTGGAGTAGGTTCTAGGGTTTAAGTTGACTCGGGAAAATGGCTTGCGCGGGCTCACTCGTAGTTGGGCGTCGCCAATCGATCCCAAGTATCCGTATCCAAATACTTGGCTTGGGTTTGGCGCAACTGCGCGGTCATTTCCTCAATGACTCCTGCGACCTGCGGATCCCCATAGCGATTGTTCAGTTCCCGCGGATCCGTCTCGAGATCGAAAAACTCCCAATACTCCTGTTCGCTGTAGTATTCGATCAGTTTATAGCGATCATTGCGAATCCCTCGGTGCGGCCCGATCCGATGGGCGGTAAAAAAATTGAAGGACGGATCGCTGAGGTCCTCCTGCGTGAAGTTTCGCAAGGTCCACGAATTCTCGTAGTAGGAGTAGTAGATATGGTCCCGCCAGTCGACCCGTTCGCCCGTCATGAGTGGCTTCAAGCTCTCGCCCTGCATCACTTCGGGTATCGGAATTCCCGCGAAATCGAGCAACGTCGGGGCGACATCCACATTCATCACCATCCGCTCTTCGATTTGGCCCGGCTGGATCCGTTTCGGGTAGCGGACCAGGAATGGAATCCTCAACGAGGGTTCGTACATGAAGCGCTTGTCGTACCAGCCATACTCGCCCAAATAAAATCCGTTGTCCGTGGTGTAGACGACTAGCGTGTTCTCCGCCAGGCCGCGTTCGTCTAGAAATTCGAGGATTCGACCGAGCCCTTCGTCGATGCTCGCGACTGCTCGGTAGTGGTCTTTGACAAATCGCTGGAAGATCCACTCTTTTTTTTCCCGCTCGCTCATCCCGTCGAGAGCGTCCCCGTAGTCTCGGGCGAGGCTTTGCTCGAATTTCATGTCTGCGGCCTTCCCCGCGATGAGTCGCGTACTGTAGTCGTCGTCGAAGGTTTCCGGATACGGGAATTCAATATCGCTATACAAATTCTGGTGACGCGGCGCCGGCGTGAAGGGGCGATGAGGGCCTTTGTGTTGATAGACGAGGCAGAACGGTTTTTCGGTATCCACCTTCTCCAGATACGCGAGTGAAAGATCGGTGACGATATCGGTCACATAGCCGGTGAACGACTTGCGGACGCCATTCTCAATCATATCCGGGTCGAAATAGAGCCCTTGTCCGGGCAATATGCAGGAATAGTCGAATCCGCGCGGATCGTGCGGCAGGTGCCACTTTCCGACGATCGCGGTCTGATAACCGGATTGCTGCAACAGCTGAGGAAACGTCGGCAATTCCGGATCGAGTCGCTCGATGCGGTCCTTGGATTCCGAGTTGCCCAGAATGCCGTTCACATTGGAGAACGTCCCTGTCAGAATGGTTGCCCGAGCGGGCGCGCAGATCGAGTTGGTGCAAAACGCGTTTTTAAACCAAACGCCTTCTCGACCGATTCGATCCAGATTCGGCGTATCGATAAGCGGGTTTCCGGCGATGCTCATCTGGCCGTGCGTGTGGTCGTCAGTCATTACGAACAGAATGTTCGGGCGAGCCGAGGACGCGGGGCCATCTCGCTCCGACGCGCAGGAGACGCAGAGGAAGAGCGCAGAAAGTAGAAGAACGTTTCGCCAAAGCGGGAATTTCAAAGGGGTATGGGGCGGCATATCAGCGATAGCTTAAGCGTCGCCCCACCGATTCCGCGAGCCAATAGTTTCAATACACGTAACCGTGAACCAAACTACCCGGCGACGCGTAGTTCGCGTTCCAAGGAACGCGCTCCGAAACAGATGCGAAATGTATTGAGGAACACTCTCGGTTCCGCCAGCTTGACAAGCACTATGCCTCGGAGCGCCCCCTCCCTATCGATCGTTCTTATTATACTCGTCGCGTTCGCGTCGTCCTTCGCCTGGTGCGACCTCAAGCGTCCCAATTTCATCGTAATAATGGTGGACGATATGGGATACGCGGGTCTTAGCTGTTTTGGGAATCCCTATTTCAATACGCCTGAGATCGACCGCTTGGCCGCCCAGGGAATGCGGTTCACCGATTTCCATTCGTCCGGAACCGTCTGCTCCCCAACTCGCGCCGGACTCCTCACCGGCCGCTACCAGCAACGAACGGGTATCGAGGCGGTGATACACCCGGACAGCGCCCACCCGGAACATCGCAAGGGACTGCAGCGGCAAGAGTCCACCTTCGCGGAACGTCTCCAGGAAGCGGGCTATCGCACCGGCATCGTAGGGAAATGGCACCAAGGGTATCCGGTCAACTCTCCCGACTTTCATCCACAGGAGCACGGGTTCGACGAATTCGTAGGCTACCACAGCGGGAATATCGATTTCGTCAGTCATGTAGGCGACCACAACAAACACGATTGGTGGCATGGAAAAACGAATACGAAAGAAGAAGGCTACGCTACTGATTTGATTAATCGCTACGCCGACGAATTCGTCCGGCGCCACGGAAAACAAGAAGCGCCGTTCTGCCTCTACATCGCCCACTTGGCCATCCACAATCCGATTCAAACCCGTGGCGATCCCGTGCGGCGAACTGAGGAGAAATGGACTCGATGGGACTGGAGAGAACACAGCGAGGAGGAACGCGTCGAAAAACTGAAAGGAATGACCCTTCCCATCGACGAAGGCGTCGGCCTGCTGCGCAACGCTCTCGCCGAGCTCGGCATCGAGAAAAACACGCTCATCCTCTTTTTCTCCGACAATGGAGGCACTCGCGAGGGTCCGAGCAGCAGTCCGAAGTTTCGCGGGCTGAAGGGATCGGTCTACGAGGGCGGGCATCGCGTCCCCGCAATCGCCCATTGGCCCGGAAGAATCCCTGCGGGAACGACGTCCGACGAGTTGCTGATTACGACCGATATCATGCCGACTTTGCTCGCGTTGGCAAACGTCAGTTTCGACGTGGCGTCGTTCGACGGTCGAGATTTCTCACCCGTCTTGCTTCGCCAGGAAACGCTCACTAAGCGACCGCTGTATTGGGCGTCGCTCTCCAATCGGGGCGCTCGGTCAGAGGCCATGCGCGATGGTTCGTGGAAACTGGTCGTCCAGCACCCCGACGCCCCGCCCGGGACCTTTGAAAACCCGGCTCTCGAACTCTACAATCTACAATCCGATCCCGAAGAGACGACCCGGCTGGAGACCCGCTTTCCAGAAAAAGCGGCCCAAATGCATCGACAGATTCAGGATTGGTTTGAACGAGTCACCCGCGACGCGACACCGCAACCCGGCGGATGGTTGGAAAACTGAGGAAGCGCAATAAGGCCTTTCGCGAGGTCGCGCGGACGAGTATTCAATTGCGCCCTACACGAACACGATCGCCGTCCAGACGAGAGTCCGCAGCCAATTCCAATTTAGGAGCCGGTTAATTGTGGCGGCGTCTTTCCCATCCTCCTGCAGCTGCTTGTGCAATGACGCCGCCACGATACAAGTTAACGCCCAAGTGAGCGCTACTAGACCGAAATACACGCCTGAGGACAGGCTCAACTCGGTAAGCAGAAAGACAATCGCCACGACCAGTTGACCGAGCATGAGCGGCGCCACGAGCAAGGTGATCCGCTCCATGTATCGCTTGTGCCACGCAACGAATCTCACGCTTTCGATGCGATTGAACTTCGGGTACAGGTAGAGTTGCACCACCCAGATGAGAATGAGCATTCCCCAATCCGAAATCGCCCGTATCCAAAAAAGGACGCCGCTTTCCTCCGGACTCATCCGACGGCTACGAGCTCGGACAATCCTCCGTCCACTCCGATCGACTGTCCGGTTACCCAGCTTTGATCCTCGTTCAACAACCAGGCAATCGCTCGAGCGACTTCACCCGGTTCGCCGATGCGCCCCAGCGCGTGCATTTTTTCCGACGTCCTCAGCGCGTTGGGATTGGAAATGATCCTCTCCGCCAACCCAGTACGAACCAGTCCCGGAGCGACGCAGTTTACGCGCAGCCCTTTCGGGGCATAGGTCGCCGCGGCGGAACGGACCAAGCCCTCGACACCCGCCTTGGCGGCGCTTATTGCTTCATGGTGGGCCAAGCCTTGCTGGGCGGCGGCGGAGGAGACCAGCACGATCGAGCCGCCAGTTTTCGCCAAAACCTTTCCCGCCGAACGAATCAAACCGAACGCGGGATAGAGATTTTTCGATAGAACCGTATCGAATTCTTCTATACTCGTCGAATGAGCGGGCTTGAGAAGAATCGAACCGACGCACAACGCGGCCCCGGCAAGATTGATGTTCTCCGCGACGATTCCGGCAAACAGATCGTCCAGACTGTCCCAGTCCTCCGCGTTTGCCTCCCGGTAGTCGACCCCGTCTATCAAGTTCGCTCTGTCGCGAATCTCTGGATTACGCACGCCCGCAATGACCGCCTTGCCCTGCTGCAATAGCTCCTTGCAAACCGCGCTTCCGATTCCCCCCGCTCCCCCAATGATCACGTATGTTTGTTTCATGCTGCTAATAGAAATCGATTAGTTTTTAGCGTCCTCCATCACCCATTTTCGCGTCCGCTCCGCTTGGGCGAGCAATTCACCGCGTTGTTCGTCCGTGAAACGATCCAAATTTCGCAGTTGCAGACTCATCCGTGGATTCGTCTCCAGACGCTTCTCGTGCTTCATCAAATACTCCCAGTACAGGACGGTAAACGGGCACGCGTCGTCGCCTGTCTTCGAATCAGGGCGACAGACGCATTCCTTGCAATAGTTGCTCATACGATTGATGTATTTTCCTGTGGATACGTAGGGTTTGGATGCCATTACGCCGCCATCAGCGTACTGCGACATACCGAGGGTGTTGGGCAACTCCACCCACTCCACCGCGTCCACGTATATCGACAGATACCAGCGGTGCACCTCTTTTGGATGAACGCCCCACAGCAAACTGAAAAGCCCAGTCACCATCAATCGCTGGATGTGATGCGCGTATCCGTATTCCAAGGTCTGTCCCAAGCTCTGCCTTAAACAATTGAGCGAGGTCTTACCGGTCCAGTAGAATTCCGGCAACGCGTGTTCCGCTTGCATCGCGTTGCGCTCAACGTACTCAGGCATGTAGCGCCAGTAAACGCCTCGGACGTATTCCCGCCAGCCAATCACTTGACGGATAAAACCTTCGGCCGACTCGATTGGGGTTCGCCCGGCGGCGTACTCGCGCTCGACGACCTCCACAACTACGCGGGGAGACAGCAGTTTCAGATTCAAGGAAGAAGAAAGGAGGGAATGGTTGAGAAAGGGTTCTCCCGCCCACATGGCATCTTGATACCTGCCGAATTCAGGCAAGCCCTTCTTCGCGAAATCGGCGAGCGCCGCTTGGGCATCCTTCGCAGTTACCGGCCAGGCAAACGAGTCCAGCTTTCCCGGGTGATTCGGGAATCGCTCCTCTACCAACTGTAGAACTTCTTGTGTAATCGTGTCGGGTTTGAAGCGCAGAGGAGCAGGAACGGATTCAGGGCCTCGCTTACCAAATGACGAGCGATTGCTGGAATCGAAGTTCCACTTTCCCCCAGTCGGAGACCCGTCATTCATCAATACTCCGGAGCGTCTTCTCATTTCCCGGTAGAAATACTCCATGCGCAACTGCTTTCTCCCCGCAGCCCATTCCTCGAAGGCGCTCTTCGAGCAGAGGAAACTGTTGTCCTCCCGTATCTCCAACGGAACTTCCAAACGAGTTTGCAATTTTTCGAACGCGTTCTTTAGGCGCCACTCGCCCGGCTCGGTCACGATTACCGAACCGGTTACCATGAATGAATTCAAAAACTCGCTCAGCGACTCGTCTAGGCCTCGCGCTCCGTTTTCATCCTCCAAGCGCGTATAGAATACACGGATACCTTTTTCTTCCAGCTCCTGCCGGAAATGACGCATCGCGGAAAGAAAGAGAGCAATCCGCTGTTTGTGGGACCAGACGTGGTTCGCTTCCGCTAAAGACTCCGCCATCCAAACCGCATCCTGGTCGGGATCGAACGACCGGAACGAATCCAACTCCCTACTCAGCTGGTCGCCTAGCGCGACGACTAGATTGCGAACGCGATTCGACCGAATACTATCCCCCTTGACAGAGCGCGACGCTTTCATGCCGCCTTCTCCCCCAGCGCCGATACGATGGCCCGTGCCGCTTTAAGACCGGACAAGTAGGCTCCTTCGATTTTCGGGGAGACATAGCCGTCTCCGGCGTGCCAGAGCATTCGATCGAGATCAGTGCCAAACGAACCGGAAACCTCGTGTTCGCGTCGCTTCGCGAATCGCCATTTTTGCAGCGACACCGACTTGATCTTAAGCGCTCTCGAACCCGGCAATGCCTCGAGGATCGACCGAGTAATTGACTCGGGTTCCGAATCGAAATACCTCTCGGCGAATTCGGGTCCGGATTGGAGAATGATACCAGGACGCTCGAAACCTCGTTTCTTCAACGTGTCCGCCGCGGTCGCGATCGGTTCGGGATTGTCGAATTGTTTGAAACCCGAATCAGAGACTGGAAACGGAGTGTCCAGAAGAGCCATTAACGCGATGCACTTGCTGTATTCGATCTGAGCCAGTGTATGAAGAAAACTTGGACTCAATTTATCCGTTACTCCGGCGAGCAACGGCAGCGCTTGCGGCGCCGGACAGGTAAGCAGCAAGCTACGGCTTCGCGCCACTTCCGCCCCATTGAATAGCCGCCAGCAATCCCCATCCCGCAGCGCGCCCTCGATTCGTGTCTCACGCGTCACATCAAGGGAATGAGCCAGATTCTTGGCAATTTGATTAATGCTCGGGAGTCCCGCATAGCGTTCTTTCCCGGCCTCGCCGAACCACGGAAAGGCGACATCGTTCTCTAGAAGTTGGTCCACGAACGTGGAAAACTCTGGACTTCGTCGTGTGAAAAACTGAGCGCCATGGTCAAAGGTCGCGCTTTCGATGCGTCGAGACGCGACGCGACCTCCTAAGCCGCGACTCTTGTCAAAAACAGCAACGGAGTGTCCCGCCTGGGATAGATATCGGGCCGCCACCAGGCCCGCAATGCCAGCGCCTACGATGGCGCAATCAACGATGGGGTTGCGGTCGCTCACTCAACTATCGTCGGTGATATCCCCACCCTCTCAAGAATCGATTCGAATCGCGCTCGCATTCGAGCGATCCAGAAGTTGTCCGTACTTGCAGGACCGCGACTCGACTCGGAAACGCCGGTAGGGAAACGCGCCCTTATCGAGCCTCTAGCATTTCCAGCATGCGCGTTCGATTCCTATCTGAAATCCCCTCGCGGGCGTTCACCTCAGTTTTGAGCGCCTCGATATACTCGGCTCGATTTGATTGCGGCGAACGGTCGTTAGCCACACGTCCTACGAGTCCAAAAAGCGCTCGTTCGGCATACTTTGGGTTTTCGAGGTCAACCGTAAGAGCTATCACATGATCCGGATCCGTTCCTTGCTCGAAGTGAGCGTCGATTACTTCATTGATCGCCCGGGATCGCTCCGAAGGGTTTTCCAGTGCGGTCGCATACGCCTCCGCAGCCCGCACATCGCGCTCCGCCCAGCGATCCATGACAACGGACAGATTTCGCTCTCGGCTGCGTTGGTCTTCCATATCCATCGCCAAATCTATGGATGCCACGGGATCATAGCTGGCGAGACCGCTCATTACGCCGAAATTCAGGAAGGACTTATCCTCGATCGCTGCAAATTCCTCGATGATTGATGCCACCTCGGGTCCGGTTGACTCCCGCACCCAGGCGCTAGCCAAACCGGAGAGGGTGTGTTTGGCAGCCGCGCTCTCTCTATTGGCGATCGCGTATCGAAACGCGCCCTCGCCATCAGCTTCGGCCCAGCCGGTGAGAAACCCCACCATTGCTTGATTGGAAAGCGTTTCGTCGCCAATCGATTCAATGAGCGTGAGCGGATCATCGTACTCGTACTTCGCCCAGGAATGAAAAAGGGCCCGCAGGTTATTTCCCAGATCGTGGGAATCGCTCTCGTCAAGCAATATTGGATACAATTCCCCAAACCGGGATTCGACCTCGGCCTGGTGGATGAGAAAACCCATCCCTACCTTCACGGAAGGTCCACTGTTGAATCCCATCGTTTCCTGGTTTTTCGTACCCACCGCAAGCTGGGCTGCCAGCCGCAGGTCTTGTTTGGCGATCTCCGCCAAAATACCGCCCAGCAATGCGTGGTGCGTTCCTACATTTCCGGATTCGAGAATCGCTCGGTTGTAAGCCGCTACCGGGTCGTTCTTCGCCCATCCCGCCGCCGCGTTGGAAAGGTGCCTCATTCGTTCCCGGCCTTTGAAGGTCTCCGCATGGCGGTATGCCGCCTCCCCGTCAATCTCTCCCCACTTCCTAAAAAACGCCTCGAACAAACGGGCTCGTTTGAAGCTAGGAGGCAGGGACCGAATCTCACTCAAGTAGGATTGAACGTTGACGCCCGTCATGCCTTCAAAATACGCGCTCGCAGCGCTATACCCGTTGAAGCTGCTGATCTGGTCCATGAACGCTGAGAGTTTCGGCCTTGAAGCGGGCGGATCGCCGTGGTGGGAAATTGCCGGTGGATCCACGACCTCTACAGCAACCGCCTGATCTAGCGGCGAATCTGCTATTCTATTCTCATCGCGGGCCTTACGCTCGCCGGTTCGATAACCAATCGCGCCGCAAAGCGCTAAGGCCAAAATGAGACCGATCCATCTCGCGGGGGTCATAACGTGAGCATCGTCAGCCTATCGCTTGGGCAGCGTTACGGTTTTCAAACTCTTTCGAAGCGCTGCCTCGTGTTTTGGAAAATCCTGTTTCGTCGAGTTGAAATTGAACACCAGCATCTTGCCCTCGAATCCCGTCACCAGCATAATGTTGTGAATGTCTGTATCAACTGCGCTGGAGGTCATCTCCAGAAACAGCCATTTCTGCCCCGAGTGTTCGATGATCTCGTTCTTTTTCCAAGCGATGCCCGGGATCATGCGTTCGAATAGCTGCGTGAACGACGTTTGCACTTCGGGAAGCGCTTCTTGGGGAATCGTATGGGGTTTGAGGTCGTAGGCGATCGTCGTCGATCCGCTCGGTGTTCCGATCGCGTAGGCAGGCGCCTGATTCGTCGGCCATTTGATTGCCATGATTTCCTTACTCAGGGGCTCGAAGCCCTCCGGAGCTTCAAAGGTCACACCGGTGTCGCCCACTTCGATAGTCTCGGCGTTCAAGAGTGAAGCGAATACAATTAAAGCGGTTAACAACAATGGGGGTTTCATCAGCTTTATGTATCCAATTATCTATTGTGTTTGAAACGTAGGCGACAGGCGCGAACTTGAAACGCGTTCACTATCTCAACAGGACTAGAAGTACTTCGTCACTTTCGAATACTTTTCAGCGGTTTTGTATTTTATCGGGCGACCGTTTTCGTCGAACGAGATTTCTATCGATTCCGAGTTCTCCTCGTCACGTTGTCGTTCCCAGTACGCAGTGGATTCGTATTCGTGACTGGCGACACCAGACTCGCGCGTCGTCGTTTTGGATTCCTGCTCCCGCAGCGGAGGGCCCAGCGCGTCGAGGATCTCGCTTCTGGTGTTAAGTCCAGTGACTCGCTGGGCGAAGTAGTTTTCAGACTGAGCCAAACCGCCTTGAGCCGCTCCCAACAGTTCTTCTGTGGTCGCGTGCTTCTCAATTGATACGCAACCCAAGAGCAGCAAGGGCGCGAGGGTAACGAGTGTGGATTTCATAGAAGCTGGGAAAAGGGGTTAACGAACAGTTCTCGCCAAACATTGTTACTAATCAGAGTTATTTCAAGCGTAATCTAGGGGTTGCACTTACTTCGATCGAATTGCCGCAACGTCCCAGTCGTTCCTCCAATTATGCTCGCGTTGACTGTCATACATCAGTCAATACAGATGAAAATTCGGATTGCTTCGGCAGCTACCAACAGCGGCCTAGTAGAAATGCTGATCAGCGAATTAGGGTTATGCTTTCTCGTTGAATAGGTTTTGAGTAGCGCGTTGCGTCGCTTTTTGTAAGACGTTGATTAAAAGGGGCTACTCAATTGTTCATACGAAAATTAGCGGTGTCCAAATGAGATTTTCAACCGATCTACTTTCGCTGTACTCCCATGAAAAAACGACTGACAGTTGACCGGCAAATTCTCTTTGGATTTGCGACTCTAGCCACAGGAACCGCGTTGCTTGCGGCATTCGCCTTGAAGAATTTGGACCATGTAGTGAAAGAATCCACTACACTTGCGACCGAGTACATTCCCTTGTCTACTTCGAGCGAGGAGATGGCCCGCAACTCCGCCCAGATGCTCGCGGAGATCGAGATGTTCATTCACAATGGGTCCGATGAAGCCTTGGAGTCGTATCAATCTCACGCGTCGGAACTAAAAAACCACAGAGTCGAGTCGGAGCGGCTTATTCACAGCTTTGACGATTTGAAGCAATTTGCTGCCGACGTATCCGACATCGAACATCAGATTCAGTCGCTCGAAGCGTACGCTCCTAAAATTGAGTTAGACGTTCGGGAGATGGAAAAAGTCCAATTGGAAATGCTGGAGGCCGCCCAAGTATTCGAGCATGACCTACATGCGATTATCGAATCGAGGCGAAAGGCATTCGAATCCGCGCTTACAACCGGTTCCGACGCGAGCGCGAACCTAGCGAGTTTTCGCATCATTGAAGAACTGCATCAGGTACTGGAGCAATTCGAGAAATCGCAGATCTCCATTGCCAACGCGCGGATGTATCGCAAGCCGAGCTATCTGGAGAAAGCGTTCACCGAATTGTCGGAAACCGAGGATCATCTGCACGCCGTCCGTCCTCATCTGGAAAGTCGTCAAAACAAGGAGTTCCTAGAAGAGGCGATAGAGTCGGAGCAGGCCTACAAAGCCTCCCTCGAAATACTGGCGAAAGACTGGCTTGAACTGATTGATCTCGAAGAGAAAACAAGCCACGCCCTTCACAGCATCATTAGTTCGAGCGATAAGATCGCGGAAATGAGTATCCATAATTGCCTGGCAATCGGCGAGGCGACTGCGAAGGACAGCAAAGCGAGTTTTACGCTGACTCTCTGGGGAAATTTGATCTGCCTTGTTGCCGCTGGAATCATAGCGATTCTGGTAAAGACAAAAATCGTCCGCAGTCTATCTTCAGTAATTGGTTCGTTGCAAACCGCGGCAGACCAGGCGAGCGCCTCATCTCTTCAAGTATCGCAAAGCAGCAACGTTTTAGCCAAGTCCTCCAGCGAGCAAGCAGCGTCGCTCGAGGAAACCAGCGCGTCGCTCGAGGAGATAACCTCCATGGTGGCCAAGTCGGCGGAAGGCGCTGAAAAAGCGTTGGAGGCAGCCGAGCGCACCCGTGTTCAGGCAGACACCGGCTGTTCGGAAATGGAAGCGATGGCGGGCGCCATGACGGCCATAAACAAGTCGAGCGAGGACATTTCGACCATCATCAACACGATTGACGAGATCGCTTTTCAAACCAACATACTGGCGCTCAACGCGGCAGTGGAAGCTGCCAGAGCAGGCGAAGCGGGCGCAGGGTTCGCTGTAGTGGCGGATGAAGTACGCAGTCTTGCCCAGCGCAGCGCTGCAGCTGCCAGAGAAACCTCCGCTCGTATCACCGATGCGGCTGAAAAAAGCGCGGAAGGACATTCCATTTGCCAGCAGTTGTCGGAACGGTTCGAGGCGATTCTGTCCGAAACGAAAAGCGCGAATTCGCTGATCGACGAGGTCTTTCAGTCCTCGCAAGAGCAGTACAAAGGCGTCGAAGAAATCAACCGGGCAGTCATCAACATGGATCACGTCACTCAAAACAACGCCGCTTCCTCAGAAGAGACCGCAAGCGCCGCGACCGAGCTCAACAAACAATCCCAAGATCTGGAAGAATCCGTTCTTCAGCTCAAGGCTCTGGTCGGAAATAGCGATTCCGGTCCTTCCAAGCTCCAAGAACCTGGGAAGTCGCCTTTTGACACCCCCGGCTTTGATCGACTGCAATCCGAGCCGCTCGTAAAAGAGTTTCAGCTTTAAGCCGGAACTCGGCGACCTTGAGGCATCGGCCTCGCCACGTTCCCTGACAATTCGGACGCCTGCCGAACGCCCCGAAGCCGACTGGAGACTGCCCAACCGACGTGGCTTCCGCTGAGCGGAATCGAGCTCCACCCTCGTCGAGCAATCAACTGGCTCCGCCCACACCCCTGAAAATGCTCTTTCCCATAGAGCGTTACCCTAGGCTAAAATGAATTCCTGTTCATCTTCTTAAGTTCTAAATGAACGAGCCGTCTCAACCTACAGGAATTCCACCGTGTCTCGTTCAGGTAGTACAGTTGAGCTCGCCGTCCGCTCGTATTTTAGAAGACGCGCGTCGTCACCGGCGCACGATTACGATCGTTGGGATACGTCAGCGACGAAGGGTGCGAAGTGACTTTCCCCGGGACAACGCCGGGCGTTTCATCGCCTCCCCGCTCGAATCGCTCGGAAACCGGGTTGAGACGGAGGCAGAGAGGTTCTTCAAGCGCATTGTTTGCTGACACGCGTGTTGTCTTGATGTCGCTTATTCTGTGCATCCTGCCAATCAACGCCATGGCCCAGTATTCCGATATCTACGGAGCTGCGTTTACAGGCGGCGCCCACGACGCGGGATTCTTGTTCAAAATGAATCCGGACGGGGGCGACTATCAGATCATCCACGACTTTGACGGAATCCACGGAGGGAACCACCCGACCGGCATGCTCGCCGAAGGACCGGACGGACGTATCTACGGAACTACTATTCTGGGCGGCTTGAACGATCGCGGCGTGATCTTCGCCTATGACCCGACCTACGACACATTCAACGTCGAGTATCACTTGGAACACCATACTGGGATTTCCCTGACGCTCGCCTCCGACGGAAAATTCTACAGCATTTCCACAAGTAATTCAGGCATGCTCGTATCCTATGATCCTCTGAACAAGACTTACGAGATCGTCGACAACTTTCCCACGTCTGAAGGCAGGCTCGCGTTCGTTGAGAGTACGCTTACCCTAGTCGGAGACAGCCGGATCTACGGCATCGCAAGAGGCGGCGGAAATAGCAACACCGGGACGCTGTTCGAGTACGATATCAACACCGATACGTTTACGGTTAAACACCATTTCGGCGCCGACGGTAGTCGTCCGGATGCGACCCTCGTCCACCTCGACAACAAATTATACGGCAGAACGCAATCGGGTGGAGACAACGGCAGAGGAGTCATTTTTGAATACGATCTGAGCACTGACGCTTATTCCGCGAAGCAACACTTGGACGCTCCTCACCTGCTTCCGGAGGGGATTGCGCTGGGCCCGGACGACAATCTCTATCTAACCGATAGCATCGGCGGAAGTCTCGAGGGCGGCGCCGTAATCAAATTCGACCCTGCTAACAATACGCTCGAATTCGTCCACGAATTCGCAGATCTGGGCAACCCTCATATCGTCACGGGCTCTCTCATGGGTACCTATTCCGGCAAAATGTATGGGCTTACCCGATACGGAGGTACAGGCTTAGGGCTCGGTACAATTTTCGAATACGATCTAGCAAGCGAATCTGCCTCGATAATCCAGAGCCTGGACGATGGTTTCCCTATTGACACAGTGCTTCTGGAAGTTGGTGAACGAACGGTCACTTCCCTTACCATCGACGCTCCCGCCAACATTATCGACACCGACAACGGCGCGCTTCAACTGACGGCGACCGTACTGCCCTCCGAAGCAAGCGGTCAACCGCTCGAGTGGTCGAGCGACAATACAACAATAGCGACGGTGTCTTCCGATGGCCTAGTAACCGCCCGTTCCAATGGCGTGGTCAACATCACCGCAACGGCCAACTTCGGTCTCGGCGTCGAGGATACGATAACAATTACAATATCCAATCAAGACGCCACGCCTCCCATCGTCTTGGTTGACAGTATTTCGATAACGGGGCCAAGCGACCGCATCACGTCTTTCAGCGGTACGCTGCAATTGGATGCCACCGCGCTTCCCGTTGACGCATCGGATCGCTCCCTCAGCTGGTCGGTTTCCGATACCAATGTCGCAACCGTTTCTTCCACAGGACTCGTGAGTCCAGTCGGCGCTGGCAGCGTAGTCGTCACCGCTACCGCTAACGATGGATCCGGTATCAGCGCTAACAAGACAATCGAAGTTACCAACCACATTACTTCTATCACCATCACGCCCTCCACGAACAAGATAGAAACGCACGGCGACACGATTGACTTCGACGCCATCATACTTCCCGCCGACGCGACAAACCAGTCCATCGCCTGGTCAGTCGATAACCCGGTGTACGCCACCATAGACGATGATGGCGTTCTCACCGCGAACGCAAATGGCGCCGTCACCGTTACCGCCCAGACCCAGGATGGATCCAGCATCCAAGCCACACGTGAAGTGACGATCGACAACGGCCGAATAGAAGTGATTTTCGTAACGATTCTCCCCCTTGATGAAACCATCACGACCGATGAGGGAACACTTCAGTTTACCGCTTCAATCTATCCGAGCGACGCCACCGACCCGTCAGTCACCTGGTCGAGTTCGGACGAATCCGTAGCCACTGTCGACCAAACGGGGCTAGTCACTGCAAAAGGCAACGGGATCACTAATATTCTCGCCCAGTCGCCAGACGGCCCAAGCATGGTCCGCGAACTTACGATATCCAATCAGTCCAGCGGACCAATCGTGTTGGAGGGCATCGCGTTTGATCCTTCGACCGTCTACATCGCGGAGAAGGACGGCACACTCCAACTCAGCCCCCAGTTCCTCCCAGCCAACCACGGCGAATCCACAGATCTCAATTGGATCAAGGGTGGCGTTGCGGGCTCGGTTTCATCAGACGGACTCGTAACCGCCTCGGAGAATGGCCAAATCAACGTCACTGCCTACACCACCAATCTGCTAGGGGAAACAGTATACGGCGCTGTCACAGTGATTATCTCCAACCAGAACGACCCCATTTATAAAACACCGGTCGAACTCGAGCGCGTCGAAGATAAATGGCAACTGAGCCACACGCGGGATACGTCGCTGGGAACGTTCAGCTACAGCTATGTGGTATCCGAGGACCTGCAGAACTGGACACCGCTGACCTACGAAACCGACTACACGATCGTCACCACGACGGACCACGGGAGCGGAATCGAAACCCTCGTTATCGAACTCCTGGATACAAACACCGAGACCCTGTTTCTACGCGTTGTCACGAACGAGGTGGAATAGGCAGCACGATACAACGCCGGCGCTAGCCGACGGCGCTGCCACTGCTTTGAACCGGTTTTTCTTTTTCCCCGACTCGTATCCTATCGCCCACTCGAATCCTTCCACTCTGGAGTATCTGGACGCGCAAGCCTCCTTTGTGCACGAGGCCTTTGAGCGTCTCTGGGAAACTCGTTTTCGCGAGGTAGTTGCACGGTTCGCACAGTCGGATTGCCGCTAGCTTAGCTTCTCCAACGTAAAACTCTTTTCCGACGAGTTCGTTCAACTCGATTCCTTCGGTGACTAGATTTCGGCGGGCGTCGTTTGCCGTAAACGGCAGTCCCGATTCCTGGGCGAACGCATCTACTTTCTCTTTCTCTATCATCGTCAGCTCGAAGTCGGCTTTGTGCGGATCGGGGCTAAACGTACCCCGTTTTTGGTAATACCGATCCCCCTTGATGCCTCTGCCCGCGACCGCTTCCGCTTCGCGTACCGATACCATTGGACTCTCTGGGGACTCGGATATGAGAATTTGGCTTATTCTGCTCATTCGTATCAACACAAAGCAGCAATTATAAAAACGCTGCATTAAGCGTTCTCTCAGCCGTGTTGCGTTTCCTGGTCTTCCAGCTTTTCGTCAGGATAACGATTCACTTCGATGGAAACATGCTCCAATCCAAAGTCTTTCGGGATTCGTTTCTTGTATGCACTGGGCTCCCTCGGCTCGTGAGCGACCACAGCAATGATCGCGGAGTAGATTCCCGGTCCGATTGACCACAGATGCATGTCCGTGACACGACTGTCGCCATCCTCCTCGATGCACGCGTGAACCTTCTTCATGAGATTGGTCGGCCCTTGACGATCCAGGAGAATCGAACTCGTTGATTTCAGCAGTCCCCACGACCAACGTGCGACCAACACCGCTCCGACAATGCCCATAAACGGGTCCATCCAAATGTATCCAAAATGTTTCGCTGCCAGCAGCGCGACTATGGCGAGAACGGACGTGAGGGCGTCCGCTAGAACGTGCAAATACGCCGATCTCAAATTTTGGTCGTGATAATGGAGGCCGTGGCGCTCATCCTCCTCACCCTCGTGCTCGTGATCATGATGATCGTGGTGATGGTGATGATGCCCATCGAACCCTAAAATGAACACGCTGGCTCCATTTACCACAAGCCCGAGCACGGCGACCATGATCGCTTGATTGAATACAATCTCTACTGGATCGACAAGCCGGTGCAGACTTTCCCAAACCATCAGCAAGGAGAACCCTGCGAGAAGAATCGCTCCGGTGAATCCGCCCAACGCGTTGATCTTTCCGGTGCCGAAGCTAAATGATGGGTCGCGGGCGTAGCGTCGCGCGAACACATAGGCGCAGAGGTTGATCGTCAAAGCCGCGGTGTGCGATGCCATGTGCAGCCCGTCCGCAAGCAACGCCATCGAGCCGAAAAGAACGCCGGTGACAATCTCGACGACCATCATCGTAGCCGTGATGCCAATAACGATCAACGTGCGGCTTTCGCCGGGCCGCTTCTTTTCCTGACCAAAACTATGCGAGTGGCTCCAGTTTTTAAGATCGTTCGATTGCATCGCTACGTTTCTGGCGAACGCTCAGGCAATACACAAGGCTCATCGCGGAGCTTGGGCAGCAGTGGCTTCCTCCGTTTGGTTCGGCGCTCCGTTCGTATCAATCCAGTAGATGCGCTTTTGCGTTTCGAGCTCCTTCAGTTGCGTCTCCCTCTCGAAAACGCCTCCATTTCGTTCAATGACTTTTCGAGAACCTTCGTTGTCGATGTCACAACTAATCATGATGCGGTCGAGTCCCAGAACCCTGCATACCGAAAGCGACTGCCTAAGGATCTCCGTGGCGTATCCTTTTCGTCGTTCGCTTCGGACAACGCCATACCCCACATGTCCGCCGTACTTTTTCAAGAAGTCGTTTAGTTCGTGACGGATTGAAACTCGTCCCACCACCTTTTCTTCCACAACGGCTACGAGGTAGGAATTCGGCACAAAACCCTCCGCGCCGCGCGGCCAACTACTTACTCGCTCCACATACGCTGAGAAAGGTTCGGCTGGATCGTAGTGGAAGGCAAATTCCCAAGGCGGAATTTCGTCCAAGAACTCGTCCACAGCGCTCCGAAAGGAACGTTCATCCGCGTTGTGCAATTGTCGTAACTCTAACATGGGATTTTGGATTTGTGTCGCAAGGCTCGATCGTGAAATCAAACCATAAATGAGAATTCGTCACGAACCGACGGATACAAGCAATACCAAGCGTTTCACCAAGATTAAGTTAGTAAAAGTCACAAGGACTCCACGAGAATGTCATTTCCGAAGCTCCCGCTGGCGACTCTTTCACCGTCGGGAGAGATCGCGACGCACAGAACACCGCGTCCGTGATTGTTGAACTCGTTCACTACCTCTCCTGTGTCAGGATTATATACTTGTATCGTCGTGTCGACGTCGGACGAAGCGCTCACCACAACCGTTCCTTTCGCGTCAATCGCGACCGATGGGACCGGCCCAGTATGATCATCGAAGAATTGGAGCAGTTTGCCCAACGGGAGTTCCCAGAGTTTCACTCCAGTTGAGGAGACCGCGCTTCCGCCGCAGGAAACGAGTCGATGACCATCACTCGAACAATCCAGATCGCGGACCGACTCGTGTTCGAGAACGAGCTCTTCACTTCCCGGCTCCAAGCCCCATATTCGAATCCCGTCGTAGTAGCCGGCACTTGCGATACGTTTTCCGCCCGGCAAGAACTTGACCGCATTTACCCGCGAGGTATGGCCTTCATACGTAAATACACGTTCTCCCGTCTTCGTATCCCAAATATTAACCACCTTGTCGAATCCCCCGCTAGCGATTTGCGATCCGTCATTCGAAAACTCGATACAATACGCATCCACCGAGTGCGCCTTAATCGCGAGAACCTCGTGACCATCGCGAGTGTCCCAGATCTTTATCCAACCTCCTTTACCACAGTGAGCGAGGAGATTACCATCGGGGGAAAAGGCAATTCGCTGACGAAAGGTGTCCGTGTTGATCGACAGCAGTTGTTCACCCGATTCACCGTCCCATAGCTTGATAGATTTATCATTGCTGCACGAAGCGATCTGCTTGCCGTCTGGACTGAAGGCAACGTCAGTGACAGCATCCTCGTGCCCTGTCAGCCTCAGGTCCCTCTTTGGCGAGGACGAGCAGGAAGCTGTCAAAAGAATCCCTATAGCGAGAAGAATAATCTGAAAAGAGAGGAGCCTGTTGCTATCTGTTTTTCTCATCGGATATCGGGTAGATTCACAGGATAGGTACTAGCAGCCAGAACGCGGAAAGGTCAAGATACGTCACGGAGCGATCCCCGCGAACGACCTTGCCTTTTTCGCTCGCGCAGGGAACCGGCGCAGCCCCACGAGCTTTAACCCTCTAGCTCCCGGTCTCGGCAGGATCGCCGCTGCGATGGAGTTTAATTGCGGTCAATGTAGTCTTGAGCCGGGCGCGTGGAGTCGGGCAATGCATGGCGATATAGCGTGTAGCTCCGGCAAAGAGCAGAGCGCGCGCTTCCTTGTCCTCGATGTCTTTGGAGAGCTGATACGCTGCTTCGACGGTTTGCAACTTATGGAAATCGAGATCCTCTCGGATAACCGCCCATGACAAGCGGTCGGCAAGTTTCTGAATCGATCCGCCGTGCCGAACAAAAGCGACGACTCGCTCGACAGCGGACCGCGGATCGGGGGCGTGGTTGAAGGATTCGAGCAGATCGTCGAGAACGCCTTCCGAAGGCGAGTCGGATTCCGCTGGATAAGGAGCTGCCGGTACATTGAGGAATCGGTCCTGATAGACCGCCATCGCTCCGTGCAGCAATGCGGGAAGCAACTCGGGCGAGAGCGAACGTTTCAGTGCGTTAACCACGGCATTGGAGTAAATGAACGTGTGCGTCGGATTAAACCAGTCCCCTAGCTCGTTGGCGGACGAGAAGCGAGCCATTCGCCATGCCGCGGCGTTCGCTATCGCCCGGGCAATAGCGATTGGATTGACGCCCGACCGCAAGGCCTCGACCACACCCGCTACAATGCGTTCGGGATCGTCGCCAAGGAAACGCTCTGACAAATCGATACTCGGTTGCGCATTGCCAATTTGGATACCTGGCAATGCCTTCTCCGCCTCTTTCACGAGCGCCACAAGATCGGTCGGACTGCGCCAGGAGGCTTTGTCCTCCTCGCCTTGGCCCGCGACCGCTTCCTCTACGAGAAGCGGCAGGATTTGCGGCCAAAGCGCGTGGGCGTCGGCATCGAGAAATTCGCCGAGCTCGAGGGCCTTGTTGGCGAAATCGAAAAGATGTCCCGTGTCGGCAAAAACACGTTGCAGAATTCCGGTAGCGAGAATCCGTTGTCGGTGTCGATTGCTTTCGGCCTGGGCGCTTGCAGTGAGCAGCGCGCGTTCCGCTCCGTCACGGTGGCGCATCATTACGAATTCCTTGAACCAGGACTGAAGTCGCTCGAAGGAATCCTCGGCATTGTCGAGTCGTCCTCGCTCGCGCCGCCGTGGTTGTCCGGCACAATTGTTGGCTACGCGCGAGGCCGCCCAGGCCAATCCGTGCACGCGCGTCTCTTCGTCGAGGGTTTCATCGAGTTGACCCATGAGCGACACCAGCGTCATGCCATCGCGCCATTCGTCGTGGCTCTCGCTTCCGAAATCCACGATCTCTCGCAAAATCGCTTTCGTACTCAAATTTGCATGACGCATGCCAACGATGCTCTTGGCCTGAATCAGACTGAGATTCTGCTCCATCCCGCGTCGCAAGCGCGCCCGCAAATAGTCGACGCCTCCGTTCGAAGCGGGATCGGACGCGACCTCGACGTCTTCGCCAGTCACTTTGATGTCGTAATAAGGAACATCGTCGGCGAACAGATCAAACGCGCAACCGCCTTTGAGGGCGAAGCGAGCATGATGCCAGTGGCAAGTGAGTATGCCGTCCTTGACGCTTCCCTTGTCCAAAGGAAATCCCATGTGCGGGCAGCGGTTGTCGACGGCCAACGGCTCGCCTTCGTTCCAAAACACAGCAACCGGACGATCGCTCGCCCGTACCGTGATTACTTTGCGTTCTTCGAGCTCAGCGCGTTTTCCTACGAGAATCCAGTCGGGCATAACGCTCAAACGGATAGCGCTGCCTTTTTATTAAATCAAGAATAATCTTTATTATATGGTTCTTTTTTCGTGCAAACGCCAATAAACGCAAGAGTGCCTGTCTCAATGTTACGAATACGTATCGAAACGAAAAGCGAGGTCTCAGCCGAGACTTTCTTGCCGCGATTCGCTACCGAATCCGCTAACTTGGCGCTTGCTCTTCCGAGCGTTCTCGGAAGCCGCGAGCCAGTTCCAGAAAAGCGTTTATATAGTCGACTTCAAGATCGGTTCGACGGACGCCCACGAAGATTTGCTTTTGCACGCCATTGGGACCCAATCGGACCGGGCGCACGGCGTATTTTTCCGAAAACTCCTCGACGAGCCAGCGCGGCAGGGCTCCGACTCCGCGACCGCAGGCCACCATTTGCAGCATCATATCCGTCGTCTCGACGACCTTCTGCTTTCTGACCGTCCTTCCGGCCGGGGCGAGAAAGCGATTGTAGATATCAAGGCGATCCTGAGATACCGGATACGTGAACAACACTTCGTCCCCAAGCTGCCGCGGGACGACGTGAGTCTTCTGGGCGAGCGGATGATCCGCGGAAACCACCAGAACCTGCTCGTAGTCGAAAACCGGCTCGAAATGCAGCGACTTTTTCCGCAGCGGATCAGGCGTCACCAGCAAGTCGATCTCATGGGCGAAAAGGGCCCCAATGCCACCGAATTGGAACTCCTGTTTGACCTCGAAATCCACAGTCGGCCAATCGCGTAAATAGGGAGGCGTAATCTTCTGCAACCACTGGTAGCATGGGTGACATTCCATGCCGATACGCAACGTTCCTCGTTCGCCTCGGGCAAACTGGGCGAGCCGTTCCTCGGCATGGGCGAACTGCGGCAGCAAACGCTTCGCTGTGGCCAATAAGTACTCGCCCGCTTGCGTGGGACGAAGACTGCGCCCTTCACGATGCCAGAGCGGCACACCCAACTGGTCCTCCAACTTACGCATGCTGTGGCTCAGCGCGGATTGCGTCAGGTGCAAGGCCTCCGCCGCGGCGGTCATCGTCCCGTGGCAGTCGACTGCGCGGATCGTTTCAAGGTGAATGCGTTCCAAGTAATTCATCATTCTTTCGATGAACATAGCTCATCGATTAATGAACTATTACCATTTTTATTAATCGATCAAGCCTGCTATTATGTGCTCATGTCTGAAACGCAAACGACCCGCATCAAAACCCATTCGCTCGGATACCCGCGCATTGGGGAGAAACGTGAACTTAAAAAGGCCACCGAAGCCTACTGGAAAGGCGACGTCCCGCTTTCCGAGCTACTGGCCACCGGCAAGGCCTTGCGAGCGATCAACTGGAAGAAGCAGCGCGACGCCGGCATCGACCTCGTTCCGGTCAACGATTTCTCCTTCTACGACCAGGTGCTCGACATGAGCTGCCTGCTCGGCAACGTTCCGCCGCGCTTCCAGTGGCAAGGCGGTCAGGCGGACGTCGACACGGCGTTCACCATCGCCCGGGGCACGCAGGGCGGTGCTTCGTTAAGCGAAGACGAAAAAGACTGCCAGACCGGCAAGGTCTCGACCTTCGCCAGCGAAATGACCAAGTGGTTCGATACGAACTACCATTTTATCGTGCCCGAGTTTCGGGCGGACACGCGATTCGCGCTGAGCAGCAACAAGGTCTTCGACGAGTTCGCGGAAGCCCGCGCGCTCGGCATCAATGCAAAGCCTGCGCTAGTGGGCCCAGTCACCTACCTCTCGCTCGGCAAGACGCAGGATTCGAAGAATCCGGACTTTGATCCGTTCGCGCTGCTCGACGACCTCGTCTCCGTCTACGCGGAAATCATCGCCAAGCTTGAGAACGTAGGAGCGGAATGGATACAGATTGACGAACCGATCTTCTCAACCGATCTCAGCGATCCGCAACGCGACGCGCTGAAATCAGCGTACGCTCGCCTCTCCAAAGCGAAAGGCTCAGCGAAGCTGCTCGTGACTACGTATTTTGGCGGCGTGCGAGACAATCTCAGCGATTACCTCGCGTTACCGGTGGACACCCTGCACTTCGACTTTGTTCGAGGAGCAGAGGATATCGACGCCGTTCTGGCGGCCTTTCCGTGCGACAAGATCCTCTCCGCCGGAATCGTCGAAGGTCGCAACATCTGGAAAAACGACTACGACGCTTCGTTGGATGTCTTGCAGAAGGCCAAGGCCGCCGTCGGCGCGGATCGACTCTGGGTCGCGCCGAGCTGCTCGCTCCTCCACTCGCCTATCACCCTGCAAAACGAGCCCGAGCTCGATGCAGAGTTGAAAGGCTGGCTGGCCTTCGCCGACGAGAAACTCGTCGAAGTGGACGAACTCAGGCAGCTTCTCTCTGGAAACGGACGTAAGAGCATCCTCGAGGCGAACCGAGCGGCGGCCGCCTCCCGCAAGTCCAGCAGGCGGATCCACAACGACGCGGTGAAATCCCGACTCGCTGCGATCACTCCTAGGGCCTTCGACCGAGCATCCTCATTCGTCGATCGCCAACGCAAACAGCGAAAAAAACTCCGTCTCCCGGAATTCCCCACGACAACCATTGGATCATTCCCGCAGACCAAGCAGGTGCGCCAGGCGCGGGCCCAATGGAAAAAAGGCGCGCTCAGCGATGCGGACTACGATCAGTTTCTGAAAAAGGAGACCGCCCATTGCGTCGCCTTCCAGGATGAGATCGGAATCGACATGCCCGTTCACGGCGAATTCGAGCGCAACGACATGGTGGAATATTTCGGCGAAAACCTTGAAGGCTTCGCCTTCACACGCAACGGCTGGGTGCAGAGTTTTGGGACGCGTTACGTGAAGCCTCCGATCATATTTGGGGATGTCAGCCGTCCCAAGCCAATGACCGTTTATTGGTCCGAGTTCGCCCAGTCGCTGACCGAGCGTCCCGTCAAGGGTATGCTCACCGGCCCGGTGACGATTCTGCAGTGGAGCTTCGTCCGCGACGACCAGCCGCGCTCCGTCACCACTCACCAAATCGCTCTGGCCATTCGCGACGAAGTGGTGGACCTCGAAGCCGCCGGGATCGCCGCCATCCAAATCGACGAACCGGCCTTCCGCGAAGGCCTGCCGCTGCGCCGGAGCGAATGGGAGCACTACCTCGACTGGGCCGTTAAGACCTTCCGTCTCAGCGCGTGCGGCGTGAAAGACGATACTCAGATTCACACGCACATGTGCTACTCAGAGTTCAACGACATCATCGAGTCCATCGCTGCCATGGACGCCGACGTCATCACTATCGAGACCTCGCGTTCAAACATGGAACTGCTCGACGCCTTCGTTGATTTCAAATATCCCAACGAGATCGGCCCGGGCGTCTACGACATCCATTCGCCACGAGTGCCGCCCACCGACGAGATGAGCGCGCTCATGTCAAAAGCGGAAGCGGTACTCCCGCGCCAGAATCTCTGGGTCAATCCCGATTGCGGCCTCAAAACCCGCCAATGGACGGAAGTGAAGCCTTCGCTCATCAACATGGTCGAGACCGCGGAGAAACTCCGTGTCGCGGTGAGCGTCTGATCGGTAAAACGAGAAACGGAGGCTAGCTTTCCTATTCTCGAACGAGCGTCGTTCCCAAGAGCCCGGCTCGTCCGAGCGTCCCGAAGTGTCTTGTTACGCCGAATCAGGATTTCTCGACCGCAGTTTTGATGTCCTCCAGATCTTGATCGATGGTCTTGCCCAGAGACTTCTTAGCCATCCAGCCAGTCAGCAACCACATCAGTTTGGCGCCAGCTGTTTCCGGGCGACAGTAGAACGTCATCGAAAGCTCGGATCCGGAAGGCGTTTCGACGACTTCCAAACGGGACTTGTACACAGAGCCATGGCTTTCAGCGCGCGTTTCATAATACGCGGCTTCGCGAGCGTCCGTAACCCACATGACTTCGACCGCATCCCTGCCCATCCACTCGCGGGTTTCTCGCCACTTCAAGCCAACGATGCTCTCATCCCCGCCGGGCTCCAGCACCGCTATCTCTTTGATAGCTGAGATGCGATCCGCAGCGCTCTCGATATCAGTAATGACAGTCCAAACGGCCAAAGGGGGCGCTGCGATTTCCTTCGTTCGCGAGGTGATCAGTTTCATCGGATTAGTGTTCCTTTTCATTCTCTCTCGATGGCCACATGACACCAAATTCAGGCGATCGCGAAAACGAGTAAGACCACAACGATAGCCTGGACCGATTGCTTGTTTGATTTCAATGGTTATTTGCTTCCTTCCCTCACCTTCGCCTTGATACGTTCTTGGTGAGCTTTCCAACCCTGCAGGCTTCTCAGGGCAGCCGCGTCGACTTCATCGCGGCTTTCGATCTCCACTATAGCCTGCGCAATGGTTTCAAGCGCTTCTGGATACATCTCTTGCCTTTCGTATAACTCCCTCTTTAGCCGCCTCGCCCAGCCGTTGGATTCATCCAACTCGATCGCAATGTTTGCGAGGGCTACCGCTTTCCGATCGTCTCGGTTTTGATAGTACAAGTACTCGGCGGCTCCGGCATAGCGATCGCTGACGTTCGATTTTCGCGCGAGAAGGTGTTCGTCTATGTATTCGACCATTTCCGCATCCGTTCCAGTGATTACATCGAATCCAATCCGAGTATTTTCCCAGGACAGATAGATTTTCGCGTTGTTGGGTATCAAGTCGATGTCAATAGTCATCGTTTCGTAGAATCGTCGCGTCTTCGTTGAATCCACCGTGAAGCGAATGACGTCCTTGTCACTATCGTAGTTGAATGATCCGTACAAACTAGCATCGGAATTCAGAATAACCGTCCACTGATCCTCACTTGGTATCGTAAATAGTGAATACTGCCCTCTAGGGATGCTCTGCCCCCGAATGACCACGTCTTTGTCGAAGCTTATTTTAGTGCTGTGTCCCGCTCCAGTTCTCCAAAGCTCTCCCCATGGCACGAGCTCGCCGAAAATCGTTCGACCTCTCACGGAAGGTCGTTCGTACTCTATCTCGACTACTGTGTTTCCGACGACTTGCTTGAGCCACCCCTTTGCGCTCAGCGGGGGATAGTCGATTTCACCAAAACTCAACGAGCTTGCGAGTACAAGCGCTATGGCAGGGAGTACGCGTTGGATTGTCATAATTGCTGTCTATCGTTAAAGCGAGTTATCGGTGCGAAGTCGTCCTCAATTGCTTTACGAATGATCATTCGTCTACTCAATGCCAAGCTCACGCTTCCAGTCCCTCTGGCTTCCGCGCCGCGATCCCATTCGTTGAACTAAGAAACCGACCTCACCCGTTTCCACAAATAGCCAATCGCCGCCAAAGCCGGGACAACGAGCAATACGACCACCATTGGGACACTTTTCTTTATTGCGTCCACGTCCAGCGCATAGACGGAAACAATGTCGGACACGTCCGTTAACAGTCGAACGACTAGAATCGCCAACAGGGCTTTATGAGACCTGAGAAGCAAAGCGATCACGATCCCCAAGGCCACGGTCACATTTCTCGTAATGTAAAGCTGGGTGACGTAGTTTATCTCGGTCACATCTGGAATGAAGTTTCCCGGATTCAAGGCAGTTCCCAAGGAGAAAAACAACACCAAGAATATCTGTGCGAGCGCGACTATCCAAACCCAAATGGGCAGGAATTGAGGTTTCGCTTCATGGCTCTTTTCCATTCCGTTATCTCCGGCTATGCGAGACGAATTTGCCAGCTAAAACGACTGATGGATGAACTCGTAAGTGAACCGCGCCGTCTTGGCATTGCGACTGTCTTCGAGAGCATCGATTTCCTTTGCTAAGCGTTCTCCAAGAGCTACGTCGTCGTCGCTTGTTTCGTCGAGTCGGCGATTGAGTTGCCCAATCTCGGAACGCCGGGCCTTGCCATCTCTCACGTACCGAACTTTCAGGATCGATTTTGTTTCCGGGTCTATCCAAATAGACTTTCTGGTGTTGGCCTTCAGCTCAACGCCACGAATCTTCTCGCCCGCAATCCGTTCCGATCGGGTCCATTTCGGTTCTTCCTCGAGCAGTTTAAAATGCCGTTCCGGTTCGAGCAAATCCAGGAGAAACGGAAACATCCACTGGGAATCTCCCCCGAGCAAGTTGGCCGCATCCGTCGCGCTGGCGAAATAATTGACGGGGATTCCTCCTGTGCGGCGAGTATCCACTGCATTGTAAGACAGAACCCTACCATCAGGTTGGGTCTCGATTTTCAAGAGCGGGAAGTGAGTTGGAGCTTTTCCCGCATAGAGGTAAAAGGAAAGACTCTCGTTTCTCGCGTAGTTAAATTCGAAATACCAATCGCGGGTGACGGGAGGGCCCATACGATTTGACGGCGAATCGTCGGTAATGCCCGCCTGTCTTCCCGGAGAAGTGTCGTTTTTAGTCGAAACGATATGACCGCTGCACGCGTAGCGATCCAACTCTCCGTATCGCTCCACGGCTGCCTTGAGCAGAGTTCCCGCCGTATGCTCCTCCGAATACGCAACGGTGGACGAAACCAACGCAACCACGAACAGATGAAACCAGGCAGGAAATCGAATAATCACATTACGCATGGGGCAGTCGAAGCTGTAAAATTGGATTGCTGGTTGCATTTCGGTCACAACCCTTAGTTGGCTCTGGATTCAAGGCCTCGCGCGGCGCCGGCTCCCGCTCAAATGGAGAACTGTTTTCGAAGAACATCCATCGTTCGCTTCTGCTGTTTCTCTACGAACGCTTTTGCCTGCGCAGCCTTTGCGCGGGCGGCCTTCGGATTTGTCGCGATCTCCAATACCGTGGGAACGATTTTCTCTTGATCCGCCGGCGAGTCGTGGTCGAAGAGCCAATCGCCCAATCCAATATCCTCCCACATGAAGCCTTTGCTCGTTTGCTCGGCGAATCGGCAAACGATCGCCGGCACACCCTGCCCAATGCACATAATAGGCGAGTGCATTTCGTTTCCAAACAAGCCGGCGCTTCGAACGAAGACGCTGACGGCTTCACCCGTCAACCAGTAGTCGCGGCGCCATACAACGCGTTCCCGAACGGCGCTGGGCAGCCTGTCGTAGAGCATCTCCTTTCCCACGGCCATTTGGGAGCGGTCTTCCGGGCAGATCAATACTTTCAAATCTGTCTGCGTCACCACTTCGACAATGGCCCTTCGCAACGGCTCATGGTCCGGCTCTTTCATCGCCTCGTTACGGGCGTGTTTTGCCTCGTCGAACGGCGCACCCTCTTTGATCGCCCAATACGGCGTGTAACGCAGTCGCGGGATGCAACAAAGGAATTTGCCTTCCTCGAGTTTATTGTCTTCGAGAAATCGTTTGGCCTTCTCAGGGTCACGAAGGTCGCACGCGAAAGCGCCGTCCGGGCCGAACGCCATCACAGGCGCATTCGCCCCCAGTCGCTTGGCCAATTCGAGTGATTTGCTGTCGCGAAAATACGCGAACCGCGCCTGGTCGAGAACGTCGACGGAACGAGCCAGCGCCTCCTTCGACCGCGGAACGGTTTGCCAGGAGTTCTTCAGCGGAAAGGTGATCCCGTAGATGCCATAGGGTTTGCCGGTCTCTTCGCGCCAACGAATCAAGTCGCGCTCGGCGACAATTGACGCTCCGGAGCCATGAAGGAGGAAATCGCACTCCTCGAAAGCGCGTTCCAAGGCGGGACTCCCCGGTTTTGCGATCTTGAGCCTCGGGAATTCAGTCGTCAGCAACTCTTCTATGCCATTGTCTACATTGGACGGCCAAAGGGTGACTTCCGCCTCAGGCAGGTATTTTCGCAGAAGGCTGAGTACGCCTGGCGTGTGGGCGATGTCACCAATGTTGACGGTCTGCCATGAGGAGCGAAGCAGAATACGCGGCGGGGGCCGACTAGAGGCGCCAAAGCTGGACCCCATGGCCAGGCCGAGCGCTGGAATACCGCAGTGTCGGAGGAAAGAACGTCGGTTCATATGATTACCCAAGATGCTTTTTGATAGGTTGCAGCGAACGTCCACACATGACGGAGGCAGTCTTCCGTTGGTTCGATGCGTTGGCCCTGCCTACTCTATTATCTCGATTTCTATAGATAGTCTATCAGTGAGGAGCAACTCAACTTCTTCAAAATCTGTGACAGTTGCATAATCGACGCGAATCGTCATCCGCTAGAATCGTGACCAGGAACGTTCCAAGGAACGAGTTCCAATTGAAGAATCGAATCGTACCCGAGCTGCTTACTCCGCGCCCCAAGCCGTCTCGCTGGACCCAATTTTCTCTAGGTCGTAGACAACTACGTCGATCGATTTCGAGAATAGTATGGATGGGTGCATCGCTCCGACAGGAATGCCTTCCAGAAGCGAATTGGATCTAATCTCGAACTTAGCGAGTTGCAGTGACCACTGCTTGTGGTGAACCTCGCCTCGATACAAGACTCCGGAGTTGCTCTTTGAATACAGACAATAGCGTTCAGTCGCCCAAATCTCAAACGACCCTGATTCAAACGCGCGCGCTTCGCCGGGAATGTACGTGGCGTCGAACAACGTCCCGTCCCGCGATGATCGATAGCGAATTCCGTCACCCTCCTCCGATACTTCCATTTCCGCGCTGAAATAAGGCAGATGAAAAAACGTTCGGGCGACCCAAACCGCGAAGCGATTCGTGATATCGAGACTGAAAAACCAAACCCCGGGTTTGTCGTCTTTGGTGACGTACGTTCGAACATTGAGTTCGGGAAAGTCGCACATGAAACGGGGAGCGGGAAACCCTCTGCGAGTGACTCCCTCCATCGTGAACGGAACGATGCCGATCCACGCTTTTCCATCGTGTAAATCCAAATCGAGGTCCGGGGGAATGACACTCCGTAGCCACTGCGCGTCGACTTCCCAATGGATAAACGCCAAGTCGTTCCACTGCTGACGCCATTTCCAGCGAGACGTTGGTAGCGGCCACGGGCGGTGGTCGGTTTGCTCGAATGCTGGGTGGGAGCTCATCTTGCTAGATTGGTCCAACGGCTACGATAAAAGACGGAGCGAGACGCCGGCGGGGAGTTTGTTACTCTCCCTCGGTTTGATTGAATTCGTATGGCCCGTCAATTTCGAGTCGCTTGCCCATGCTGACAACCTTGTCCATTTCGTATCCAATACTCTTATAAAACTCTATCACCTGTTCGTTAGTGGAACGGATTTGCAGATTGATTTTCGGGCAACCGGCCTCTCGCAGCAATTGTTCAGCCCTTTCCATGATTCTCGACGCCAGCTTCCCGCGTTGCCGGCTCGGAGCTACCGCGAGATAGTTGATCCAGCCTCGATGGCCCTCATAACCCGCCATACACGTTGCAACGATGTCGCCGTCAATTTCGCCAACCAAGAACCATTCCGGATTCACTCGAGATTTGCGCTGAATGTCCCGAACGGGATTGTTTTGCGGCGCCAATAACCCGCAGTCGTTCCACAGTTGAATAACTTGGGTTTCGTCACTGCAAGCGTAGGCACGGATGTTCATTTCATTTATCGAATCGCAAGTTCACTCTAAAAAGCCACGCGATGGCTCGATAATAGTTAGGGACTTTTGTTAGCCCTTTCTTCGTTGCAGCTCGGTCCGAATCCAAGCTGGATCCCTCCTCATGTCTAAAATCGCTGCTACTCGCGCGATGTTGTCATCGATGTCGTAGTACAAGGCAAATGGGAACCGTTTGGATAGCATGCGATAAAAGCCAAACTTCTTGCTGTGAATCCCAGCTAAGATTCTGAGCGATTCAATATCGGAAAGAAGACTGTCGATGAAGTAGAGGCCTATCCCCTCCTCATTGAAATCGTAAAACGCCTTTCCCGCGTCCAGGTCCTTGGCCGCCTCTTCTAAAGTGACGACAGTCCTGACTTCCATCAGCGATAACGCTCTCGAAGCTGTTCAATCGTCAGGAACTTGGCATCCGAAGAGTTCATCTTCTTCTTTCGTTCTGCCACGATCGTTTCGTGCCAATCCGGCGACTCGGGTTCGAATCCCTCATCACGGAGCGAATCCCAAATGTGTTCCATCGTCTTAAGTCGTTCTTGGATAGTCATTTTCTTAATTTCCGGGATGCTCATAAGTACTACAGTAGCGCGTTTTTGAGCGGTTGCAAGATGGTCTTTTCTTTGACCAGCGATCAACGGTGTCGGCTACCCAAGGCGTGCCAGCTTTCACGCCGGGTTCTCGGATTCTTTACTCGGGTGGCTTTCGCCTAGCGCCGCCGCAAGCGTTTCACGAATTCGCCGGTTGGTTGTACGGTGAGAGAATCAACTGTCACCAATCGCTTGAGCAGAGTGTCCAGATAAGCCGTGCTGACCGGCCCCCAGCCTTCCTCGTCGAGGCCGTGCAGATTCAAGATGAGCCAGCCCCCTTCGCTTTTTAAAAACTCGTTGATCTCCTGCTCGATGTAGTCGTCGCAAAAGCCAGGACCATGCCCCCAGCAACCCAATCGTAGGGGAAGTTTCGCTACAGGGAATCCGTTTACCTTCGTCCCCTTCAACACCAGCCACCCACCCGTCCGAATGGCAGGGACTTTTGACAACGTGAAATCCTCCAGTTCAGGCGTGGACGCGTTGTATGCAAAATTGTACACCGCTTCCTCCGGTTCGTATCCGGATAAATTCTCTTCGAAGTAGTTGAGGCATTTTTCGATATTTTCTTTAGCCTTTTCGACAGGGATCTTCGTAAGATTCAAATGCTCCCAAGTGTGCGGCATGACTTCGTGCCCACGTCCCTTGAGCGCGTTCCAATCATCGAAATCGCCCAAGATATTCTGCGGAATCCACTGAGGCTCCGCGTTGAAGCTCTTTAAATGCCCGGTCGCGATGACATTGAGGCAGGCCCTCAACCCGTAATTCTCGTGGATTTCCGCAATTCGGTAAAACGACTTTTTGAACCCGTCGTCAAAACTCAACGACAACGCATGGGTCTTCTCGTCACTTGCGCCCAAACCCGCGGAGCGGAGCCCCAGCGCGCCCGCAAAGGCAACAGATGATTTAATAAAGTCTCTGCGTTTCATTATTCTATTGGTTCAGTCATTGATTATCCATTGAACTAACTCCCGGCTGGAAATTTGAACTTCTTTCAGTTGCGACGAAAAGTTTGAGGATGTGGGCTTGTCTTCATTCTTTCTATTTTAGGTAAACGTCACGGCCTCACGATAGAGGTAGCAGAGGCGCCAGAACTATGACGACTCCTTTGTCGCGCAGGCAACCAACTTCTGATTTGGTCGTGATGCAGAGACCACGCGTCCCACGAGCTTCGTGCCCATTCGCGGACCCTTTGCTTGTGCGCCTCCACAGTGGTCGTTCGCTCCACATCCGCGCAGGTGATCGCTCCCATGAATGCAGGCGGACTCAACCAAGTGAAGGCGCTCTTGTACTTCCCCACTTCTAGCATCAGGTCGTTCGCCTTTTCCGCGGTGAGGTCGTGCTCCAAAAACATACACAATCGAATGAGATGAAACGCGACCGATTGAATGCTCTGCCGGTCCTTCGATCCTGGATGCTGAACCGCGTAAGCGTCTACCGTGAGGCGATGAACGGAAAAATACGCCGGATCGCTGTATTCGCGAGCAAGCACCTCGCCATAAGTCGCCCAGCATCCCGGCGCGCTTTTCATGTAGGCGTGAACTGGTCCCACCGTCTCGGGGAATTCTCCCCCGCAACTAAAACATTTGCTGGTTTTCATCGTGTTGTTCGATTCAATACGGCAAAGTCGAAGCTATACGCGAAGATTTGTAAAGGAGCGACGACCGGAGTTGAAATGTGTTTGGTCTGGGACTACCCTATTTCAACAGTCGTCTCCCTCTCCTCGAAACGAGATAGCGCTTCACTCAGATGATAACCAATGTAGGGGCGTTGCTTGCGACGCCCGCGCTAGCAGCTAAACTCAAACTGATGCGGGCGTCGCGAGCAACGCCCCTACAACAAGCAACAACAATTGGACGAACTGGACGCGGTCGACACATCTTCATGATTTACTAGACACTCTCTGAGGGAGACAAAGTCATGCTCGAACGTCTCATTGAGCCATGCCGCGACGCCTGGAGAGATGTGGGCGTCGATCCAAATCCTCATACCGCGATCACAGTATGATCCATGCGCTTTCTAGCATAGAGAATTGAAGCTCGAATGTCGGCCTCTTCTAAATCAGGGAGCTCCTCTAGAATCTCCGAGTGGCTAAGCCCTTGAGAAAGGAAATCCAAAACGTCAATGACCCTGATCCGCATTCCTCTTATGCAGGGTTTTCCTCCGCACTTCCCGGGTTCGTCGGTTATTCTCTCTGTGAGGTCTTCCATGATGGATCAACTATGCTGTTATCGAGTGGTTTTTCAATCTTCTTACGAGGCACGGGACAGTACCTCGCTGATGAACTCGTCGTGGCTGATTGGGGTGACTTCACCCGACTCCAACATCCTATCTCTCTCAATAACCTCTTGGTCAGTAAGACCTTCTGGAGCGCCCTCCAATGTATGCAGGAGGTGGGCGAGCAAGCCTGCCCGATCTTCAGAAGAAAGTGCGTCCACCTGTTTCTGGACATCCGCTAATCTGGCCATGACGGAAAACTATTGGAGACACTGCTCTCTGCAAGCTTTCCCTGTGCCACCGCGCGCTGTCACAAGAGCGACTTTTAGGTCGCGAATTCTGACTCGCTGATGGCGAGTGCCGCTCACTTTTCCAGACCATAGATGTGTCTTAAGGCGGTAGGCATCGACACAAAATAGGAACTCGCGTGCGACTCATTTTCCGTAAGGTGGAATTTCACGTCGTAGCCCGGGAATGCATCAGGCCGAGTGAGCAAAGCCCTTCCTCGCTCCAGAATCTCCGGATCAGGTATCTCCGTCTGGTCGTAAGAAATGAAGACTCTTCTCTTCGATGAATCACCCGCATTGAAGATCTCCCCACCGGCGAGTTTCTCAAAAATGCCCCATTGGATCAAGTTCGCGCTAGCGAAAATATAGTGCCTGAAAAGAGATGGGTCGTGATAGCTAAGCCACGCCGCAAAGGAACCACTCAAGGAATACGACCACAAGGTTCTTTGGTCCGTATCAACACGATACCTACGATCAAGTTCGGACAAAAGCTCATCGCGTATGAAAGTGTAATAGGCCGTGTCGACTTTCTTTATAATTCCCTGATCATCAAGCGGAGGAACAAAGTCTCGGCTCCGCTTGGCATCGAGCAACGGATCACTGAACCCGACATTGTAGCTCAGACCAACGATGGCAAATTCGGCAATTTCTTTTTCTAGTTGAAGATAGCTGCCTATCAGTTTCGCAGGATCGAACGCGGACTCGCCGTCAAGCAGGAGCAATAGAGGATAGGACTTGCCGCTGTCGTGGTAGTTTTCCGGCAACCAGACGTCTACGTTGAAAGTGTCATTCAACTGATGCGATTGAAGCGTGAAACGCTCCAATTGAGAGTCGTTAGCGGTTTCGCTTCTTTCCATCGAGCAAGAGAGCGAAAACATGCAAAAGAGGAGCACTAGCGATGTTTGTTGTTCGATTTTTTTCATTTTTGCTCCGACGTGAAAAAGAAGGCGCGGCGTCAACCATTGCCTCTATCGATTTGTTCCCGCATTTTGGTTTTCAGTTTGTTGCAGGCTTCGATCTGGAGCTTCTTCAGATTGGGAAGGTTCTCAAGTCCTTCGTCGTCTTCCAATGCGCGGCAATCGTATAGATCAAGTTCTTCGAGCAGCGGGAGATCAGCAATCCCCGAGAGAGATTTGAGTTTCCTTGAGGTTAGCGAGAGCCGTCGAAGGGACTGTAGCCCTGATAGGGCTCGCAAGTCTTCCAACGGAAAATTGGATACGTTCAAGTATTCAAGTCGTGGTGATGAAAACACTCCTTCGAAGCCCTTGCACCAGATCAAGAGGGCCACTCTGAGGTTCGGCAACTTGGAGAAGTCGATTGGCTTGGTTCGCTTGATTTGTAATCCAAGCGCTTCAAGTTTCGGGAGCTCCTCAACGATTCGAGCGTCTGTGACCTCCCAATCATAAATCTCCAGTCCCCTGAGAAACGGCAAGTCAGCAAGAACTGAGAGATCGAGGTCTTTAATGGAGCCGAGCGCGCTGAAGCGCACCGCAGAAATACCTCGATCATCCAACATCCTCTTGAAACGTGGTTCCCACGCCTGTTTTAACCAGAGCACTTCCCCAAGGCCGTGCTCATGGTCACGAATTTCGAAGGTAGCGCTCACTATTTTATCGAACTCTAAGGTGACTCGATAGGTGCCTCAGCACCCATTGAATCAACGGCTTGGTTGGACGCTCGTTTTTCAATTATCGAGACTGGAATGAGATGATGGATTACTCGCCCTGACTTTTGGGTGAGAAGCTTAAGCTCTCCAAATGGCCACATACCGTAGAATCGCAGCGAAAACCAGCCTACGTCGTGTCCAAGCAAACTCCACATGTCGGTGGTATTTTCCTCCACTAATTCGCGCTTAGGAATTTCGAATTCTGTCCAGAGAGTTTCCACTCTGTACCTATCCGTCTCTTCTATGATTCTTTTAGTTCCGAAATTGTACCTCGCCCGATAGACGAAGAGATAACCGAACAACGCGATCGCCAGAGCTGCGTATAGATATTCCATTTTTCGACGAATTTCGAGACAACTCAAAAGAACCCGAGAGCGGTCCGGATACTCATTTTAATTTGTGGTTGTGATCACACGAAGCAATCCCCTGGTCACAGACTGCGTGATATGCCTTTTTCCGCAAATTTATCGACTAGTCACCCTCGCCTGGCTTGACTAGTTTGCGATTTTCGAGCGCCTCCAGAATCAGTTTTCTAGCCATTGCTCCCATGGTCCGGTCGTCGTTCTTCGCCAACGTTTCAATGATCCCATTCACTTTTTCGTCAACGCGGACACCGATGGTGTAACTCTTCTTTGCCATACGCTAACTTTCGTAACTTTTGTCCTTGATTCACAACATCAATAAAGTTACGTTTCGTAACATTAGTAACAAAATAGGAATCATGCTCAAAGGGATGGATCACGAAACAATCCGCCGTTACGCGGAAACGAGAAAGCAAGTCGACGAGAACGCGGACCTAATCATCTGCATCGCGTCGATTTTTTCAGTCTTCGAAGACTGGCCCGACGACCGAATCGAAATCAGCCCCTTCGCCTTGGGCAAACTCAACGACTTAATGTCGCTCTACTCCTGCCGCATTCTTTCTGCACTGGAAGAGTTCGCCTCTGCCCGAGACGCTGAAGATCTCGTTGAGAAACTTGACGAAGTCGAGATTCATAAAGGTGAAGTCTAACACAGATCGACTTTCAGCGAACAGGATCCAGCGGTTGCTGGAACACGATTCGAACTAACCTGTTGGCCCCGTATTCGCGGGGCCATTCTGTTCTCGGCGCAGCCGAGATCCAGCGAAGCGATGTTGAAAACCCTCGTTGAGCGCACTCCCTTTCCAAACCGAGGAACTAATTTTCTGCACAACGTTTTGATCAGGCTTGCGGCATATCCGCATTGCCTGAATCTTCTTGTTCTAAGTGTTCATCTTTTTGCTCTTTCCCTGACGTGAACTTCAAGGTCAAGAGAACCGCTACGATGATTGCAGAGATTTGCAATAGGAACGGCCACCATCCTCCGATTGCACTGTTGCTTACGTCAAAGATCTGCCAGCAAAGATTCATTGCTGCATGCAAGAAAAAGGGTGCCCATAGATTCCGACTCCATCTTATATAGAACCAGCCAAAGAAAAGTCCGCCGGAGGACAGCAGCAGGAATAGCCCGATATTCTCCACAAGACCTGACCCCGAACTCACATGCCCGAACCCGAAGATTGAGGCAGGAATTAGCAGCGAGAGCCACAGCGGCAGACGGCAGCGAAAGTACAATGCTCCTACTGCAAACGCGCGATAGAGGGTCTCTTCGGCCAAGGGAGATATGCCCGCTAAGTAGACGGCGGCAAATCCGTCGTCCGGAAGCCTGAATGGATTCGTGAGAGCGAAACCCAAAATCATTAAGAATGTCGCTCCGAGACCGAAGGATAGTCCTTTCCAAAACGGTGCCTTGAATCCAAGCTCTGAAACAGCGTCTCGAGTTTGCGATCTCGTCAAAAGTTGCATCCCGAATACAGCCAACAATATTTGAAGTATGCTTTTCCCTCCTTCGGGAATATAGAATGGATAAGATTCGTAGAGGCCTTTGTAGACCGGAAGCAGATACAGTATCTCCTGTAGTCGATCCAAAACTAACAGAATCGAAATCGCTGCAACGATCCGATAAAATCTCGAACGAACTGACATGGTTTCTTTGTCCGGCAACTCCATTCTAGAACGTCAAATCCACACGATGGCGGCTTCGGTAGTGGTTCCAAGTCTGTTGGGGTTAATCTTCATGGGGTCGTTGTGAAAGAGGCGAGCGTTTGCCGCCATTGTGTGCGATGCCTTGTTAGCCTTACAATCCATTGTCTACCATGAAGTCCATCACTTCCATTGTGTCGTCAGTATCGTCGAATTCTCCTTCAACTATTTCATCATCTTTAATCGTTACCATGAGTCTTTTTGAATCCTCTTGGTATGAAAGAAACTCGTCATCTCTAGTCGCAACGATGATTGAGTCAGCTTGCTCCTCTGTTAGTTCTCTAATGTAAATCTTTATTCCATTAGAGGTAGTATGCTTCAATTCGAAGTCTGGCGATGACTCTACTTCAGATGCTGTTTGTGGAACGAAACTCATTCTGGGTTTGGGTGGGGTTTTGAAGGTTGGTTTTTCCTGTATTCAGTTTCTTGGCTAACGTGGAGCTCACCCGACGCAGGGACGTTAGTCCCGGAGTTGAGTGTAGCGTCTTGTTGGACATTCAGTCGGTGAGTTTCCACTTGTCCCTCAGTGCAAAATCTTCAGGTCTTCGGATCCTCTTGTGCTCAAGGAAGTATGCATAGTCCTCAATTCGTTCATCTATCTCGGGAGTGATCAATCCATGCTTCGTGACAAAATCGCGGATTTGAGAAGGGCGAGGCATATCGTAGAGCTTTCCTTTTCGGAGAACTTCCCAATCCGCCATCGCTTCCTCTGAAAGATTCGAAGGGCGATATCCGCCTCCCAAAAGGTGGTGCGCATAATCAAAAATGATAAGCTCGTTCCATTCTTTCAATGCTCGTTGGATCTCTTCGTCAGGGATCTCTAGATCTTTGAGTATATCGACAAGAGCTGCTTTTCGAGCCTCTTTGTCAGCATCGGTGTATCCACCGAGCCGCATTACTCTCTGAATTGAGGTAAGTTGGTTCTCTACCAAAATCACCGCGAGTCTTCGCAATTCTCTGGTTACATCTTTGGCTTCTTTCACGATTTCTCGAGTCTCAGCTTCAAATCCCTTTGCTCCGGCTTTGAAGGACGAAATTCGGTCGATATTCGCAAAGAACAGAACCCCGAAGAAAAATACTGCGGCGACCGACATCACAGCGACCCTGTCTTGGTATCCTGCCCAGAGTGCAAATGCCAGAACCAGCACTGATGCTATGTAAGACGCGATTTTCATTTAGTCTGGTCCAACGTCGAGGGGATTCATAGATGAGCACAACGAAATCTATTGTATCTCCCGACTGGTTCTAACCAGTTACTTTTTTCCTGATTGGTTGGTCTGTTGGAGAACTATGTCTGATAAATTCATATTACATCAAAAGGATCATTAGCTTCCTTGGAAAACGAAAGATAAGGAGAAAACACCTTCCTTAATTGAGATAATTGACCCATCAACCATTCAAGTTCAACATGTTCTTTTTCTACTAGTTCACTTCGTTTTTCTCCTGTGGGAAGTCTGTCATATTTTTTCTGCAAAGTCCTCATTCGCAAAGATTTTCTTTTCACTTTATCGATGAAGGTAACAACCTCCGAGCCAAATAAGAACTCGGCATCAGACGTGTCTGCGTAGTACTGAAAAAGGTCTTTATCGGTGAACGTGGCTTCACTTAAGATGACAGAAAGGAACTTTCGGACACCATCGTAGACTGCGTATCTTTTTTCAAAGAGGTCGAGCTTAAGTTTGGATGTATTTATCTTCCATTGTTGATAAGCAAAAAAGATAGCACTTATTCCAAAAATAGTGGAGGCGATAGCTGTGACCCAAGATGGATTCATTTTTTTGAGAATTATTGAGTGCGCTCATGTGCGTAGCGGGTTGATGTGCCACTGCTTGATGGGCTTCATCATTTCCAAATTTAAGGTTCGTTACAAGGATTTTGCCCCGAGCAAAACCTCAGTGCTCCTAAAAATATCGTCGTCCTCGTCTTCATCCTAGGAGTCCTCCTCGTCTTCCTCGATAAGGCCAAGATAAATCATTTCTTCGCGCACTTCGGAGATCTCGCGATTTAGCTGGGTGATGTATTCGTTTGCGACCTGCGAAAAGAGATCCTCACCAACTTCATCCAGTTCGATCTCGAATTCGCCTTCCTTGATCCGCTCGATTAGTTTGTTAAATGCACTCTTAACCTCCTTAGGTTTATCCTCCGACAAAGGGATCCAAATCATTTCCTCTCCGATCGTAATCTCGATGAAGTATTTTTCGTCCTCTTCGACCACTGATGCTTCAACCGTTTCCATAGATTTTTCCTCTCTCTCCGAAGGCCTCTTCGCCGCCTTCAAGTGTTCTCATACTCACCTTCTTCCAGTCGTGCCGGTCGGCTTCATCGTCTGGATTGGCGAGGTCATTCGAGAAGGGATTGCCGATGTATGTGGCGTAGCCCTCCGAGCCGTGGCAGCGATAGACCGAGCAATAGGGCAAGGTCCGGACCGCAATGTTTGCATCGTGCGTTGACAAAAAGACCTTCTTGCCGGCACGTGCCCGCTCCTTGATCAGCGGCACGATGACATCGCTGATATACTCATTCCCGAGGCTTTTTTCCGGCTCGTCGAGGATGTAGACTTCCTTATCCGTCTCCAGCTCTTTTTGCAGCATAATCATAGAGGCTTCACCGCTGGAAGGGGCATATGACTTTCCGTCCAGCGCGAAATATCTCTTGAAGAGCAGTAACTCGTAAACGGTTTCGATTTTCTCGATATCTTCGATGTCGTTCAATACGGTGATGTGTAGGAATAGATCGTCCTTGTAGGCATAGCTCCGGATCTTTCTAATTGCGTTCGCAAAATCCTTAAGCGATTTTTTCTTTATGGCCTTGTGCTTGCCAAGCGAGCCATCTGAGATCCTGCCGTTCTGGAACTTGAGGACAGTGCACAGCTCGAGATTGCCCTTGTTGGGACCGAGACTGCCAACCGGCTGCTTTTCAATTCGAATCCTGGTATCGAAGCTCTTGATAATGGCAGCGGCGTTCGCCTCGATGGTCGCCCGGTTAATCGCATATTTCTTGAAACCGGTGCTTGTCGGTTTTGCAGGTGAACCGGTTTTGCGTTCCACTTCTTTCCGGAACATTTCAATCGCGCTATTCATCAATACCACTTCTTTCCATCCTGCAAAACTATTCCATTCGCGACCCTCGAGACGTTCCAAAATCCTTGAGAGCTTTTCTATCAGATCGGTGCGTTCCTTGTCTTCCAGCTCTGCTTGCACTGCCGGATGCTCACGCAAGAATGTGATGAATTCATCGGTCTTGATCACAGCCTTATTAAACTCACCAAACTCACGCTCGGCAGATGCCGTCTTCTCCGGCTCGATATCCTTGAGTTTAATCTTCTTGGCGTTCTTATTGGTCGCCTTGGTGCGAAAGAAGCCGACATACCTGCTAAGGCTCGTCACGCCTCCTTCGTGGGCCTTCTTGAGAGCCTCGATCTCATCCTTGCAATAGCTGATGCCGAGCGGCTCTAAGTTTAGGGAGAGGTTTTTACCCTTTATATCAAAGCTCGTATCAAGACGGCCGCTGTCTGAAACGTAGACCTCGGCCTCGATACCGCTATCGCTGTAGTGCTTAGCGATGGCCTTGAGCAGACAGGACTTGCCAGTGCCTTTTGGACCGAAAACGACATTGATGTCGTTATAGACTCTTAGCTTGATGATTGTGCTATCCTCAAAGGGCGTGAGGATCAGATCCTCTGCGACCTTTTGGTCAAGGGTGGTATTTATAGTAGTCGGATCCTTCTCGAGGAGCAGGCAAAAATGCTCGAAGCTTTCTACCGGCAGTCTTAGGTCAGGCAGCTCGCGCGCTTCCTCTTCATACTTCTCCCAGTCGTGAATGTCGGATCCGTAGATCGAGGCGTGACCGTGTGAAATATAGATCCCTGCTGAGATTGAATTCGCGACCTCCTTGATAACCCGCGCGGGGCGGGCTGATCCGGTGATCAGCTTTTCGATCGCTTCATCAGAGAGATTGGGTTTCTTCTGCTTGTAATGCCCAACGTAAAGAGGCCCGAGTGTATCGAACCGCTCAAGCACCTCCTCGATTGTGGTCTCGAATTTGTCAGGCGTTGAGCCATCGGTGATGTCGTCAACAGCCGCGGAGAACTCATCTGCTTTATCCGGCGAAACGATTACAAGCAAATGCCCCCGCGCGCCTTCATAGGCGACGTCAAGCTCGATGCCGGGCCAGACCTGAGTGTCGCCGTCCATTTCTTCGAGAATCTCTTCGAATTGCGTAAGATCGAAGACATTGTGGTTCGTGACCGCGATGATCCCGACTTCAGTTGCCCGCAACGCTTCACAAAAATCTTTCGCCGCGATCTCGCGACTCGGTGCATCACCCGACTTGCACTGCTTCGTGTGTGAATGAATATCGATTTTCATGGGTCCCCTCTTACACAGATCTAACCTTATCTCTGTGGTTGCTTAAGAGCAAAGTCTAGATGTGTTGCATTGATGTCGCTGTGCATGTGCCACCTTAGGTTTTTTAGCACTTTTGTTATTGAGTGTGTTTTCCAATCAGCGATTCAACTTTCTTGTCCACAAATTTCTTAATGGCCTTCTCTTGTGTGATCCAAAGTGATGGTGCTTGATAGCCCAGAAGAACACACAACCCTAAAACCCTGGCCAAAGATGTTACACTGGTTGTGATCGCTCCGACGAAATATAATGCAATAACCAATCCTAACACAAAACCGACGAACGGAAGCCGTAATGAATCAGCCCTACGTTCTCTTGCAGTATTTTTTTCATGCCAATCTCTTCGTTCTGCGTTGTACCGGGCTAATGCGATTTCTTCGTCATCGCCGGCTCCTAGCTTTGCTTGGAGGTGTGGCGGCAACTCGGTTTCAGGTTCATACTCTGGTTTGTTGATGATCTTGGATACAGCGTTCGAAACCATCGTTCCAAGCATAGTTGCGATAGGGCACAAGGACAGCAGCAAAAAATCGAAGAGGGTCAGGCCAGCTTCACGACCGAGCTGTATTAGATAATCGTCATACATATGTTGAGTTGGTTTTTGTAATTAGGTTAATCTGACAAGGCCGTCATATCATCCCAGCTAATAGAAACTTTTCAAGCCAGATTTAGGTGATTCAATCTAGTTCGGGTGTTGATTCTATTCCAATGGCGTCCCAAATGGGGTGATTCGGGAGAATCCTATATCACTCTACGCCTGATGTTCTTCCTACTGATTGTCGGGAATTTTCGCCGACTTTTAAGACGAAGATCTCGTACCAAGAATGTCTTTATGCTCCAGAACAAAAGTGCACTCGGACAATTATTAATTGTTTAATCAAGGAAAGACCCCGAGGGGCACCCGCTTACGTAGATGCTCCCTCAGGGCTTTTCATTTGGTCTAGGAATGAACTCGCTCCCATTTGGAAACGGTTGCTTGGCCTCGTTTGACTTCGATTGACTCAGCTTTCACCATCACCGGCAAAGAATGCGTTAGTTATTCTTATCAGAAGTAACTCGTTCGCGTCGGTTTTGGTTGAAACCCATCCTGATCATTCGATGGATTGGCCTCATGACATCGACCATGTGATCTCCCATGTGACATTCGAGTGAAAATGCCCAATCCCAGAGAGCCTCGTCCATCCCTTCCTCTGTGCCTGTACTCCATTTCAAATATCCAGATTTTAGATCGAGATAGATATCAGCTAAGTCGTCCGCGATATTTGCCTTCACCAACTCGCAATCTTCAACGGGATCAAAGACTTCGTCGTAATACGCCTCCTCTCCTAATAGGTCCAATATTCTAGCCATCGGTGAATTGACCTGGGAGCGATCCACGTCGATTTCTTCATCTCTAATCTCTTTCGACTTCGGCAGCTCTTGAGTCGCAACATAGAGCATGGGAACTAGTGAAGCACACCGAATCAAGAAACTCTCTTTTGTTTGGCTGGAACAGTTTTCAATCAACTCGAAGTACTGCTCCAATAGCTTTAGGTATGATTCCATTTTACTTAACTGGTTCGAAAATCTCGTCTAGCTCTCGATTTGTCGCTTCTTCTTGTATCCATAATTCTAGACTCTGATTTGTATCTAAATTTTCAAAATGGCAAGCAAAGCACCCATCATAGTGACTATACTGGAAATGCCTAAACCGGACTTTTGTCCCTGCTTGAATCTCTGAGTCTCGCTGAAATCCGGTCTTCGTAGTTCGTTTCACCACGTAGAGCGAGTCCTTGCAAAAATACTTCCTTACGTCGTCAGTCTTCATCTCTGCTCAGGGCAATCGATCACTTCTTCACCAAAAGGGTTATTAAAGTCCCGTAATCTTATTTTAAATTCGTCGTATTCTGACCAATACAGTACATCTCTAAAATCTTGCCTCGCGACTACAATCATGCGCTTAAGCTCGTCTAGGCTTCCACTCGCCAGGTGAACGACAGCTCGTAATACACGATCCACAACAGCCCCTTCTGCCTCAGACTTCCACCTGCCAATCTCAAGAAGGGCCAAGTGGTAGTCCTCACCAAAATTCTCTTGGATTCTACCCAAGATATCTGCTTTCAGATCATCCACCGAAACGATCTCACCTTCGTTTTCCTCTACTGACCTTTCTGAAATTTCACGGATAGCCCCCTGTAGTTCGATCAATGCGGAACAGACTGTTTTTTCGTTTAGGAAAACAAACCCAAAAGGCGGGCCCTTTTCGCAAATCGATCCTACAATCCAAGAATCATTGATCGCGTCTAAGTTTCGCCCATGCCAGGATGGGGCTCCGGTTTGCATGAAAACCGAGTCGTAGAACTCGTCTGAGTTCTGGATATTCGTCCAATCGACTATGACCCAATTCATTCGCTAATTCGGCACTGCTCGCGTTTACAAATCCACCTTTATCCTATTCGCAAGTTCTTTTCGACCCACAATAAACAACTTAACATGCCCGCGTACCGCGATGTGGTAGATCGCCCGGTAGGACCCGAACAAGAAAAACAAATAAAACGAGGGTACTACCAAGACTGGAAGCGCTGAAAATGGCGGGGCTCCTATTTGCCTCGCAATCCACCAGATCAAAATCCCCCAACCAATCACCTGAAGAAGGGGCACAAAAACGGTAGCAAACCAGCTTAGCGACTCACCTTTGGCCTCGCCTTTTCTCAGGAGACAGTTAGCCCAAATTCCCAAACAAGCAACGATCACGACACTCGTCCCAATTGACAGATGATAAACGACGCTGCGGCTTTCAATTACAGCGATTACGAGATGAAAAAGTCCAAACAATGAATACGCGCCCCAGAGCGTCATATCTAGAAGGAACAGCCTTCGATACCGCTTTTTCAGTTTCGGATAGTAAATCCTAGCTTCTTCAATCGAAGCAATTTCAGAGGAGAATCCCACAGGCGAAGAGTGAATACAGCTTTCCGTTTAGCCAAGACTCTGCGAAACCAAGCTTGATCAGTCAACCCGGAGAATCCGACAGCAGTAGTCTAGGCCATCAACTTGGCCATTTCATGCAAATGAGCGTCCCCGCAGATGACCGTAAGTTCTCGCAACCAGCAACCCGCCGTCTTTGTGCCCAACCCCTGCCGCTATGGTCTTAAAATCAATTCCCTTTTCAATCGCATTGCTAACGAAATAGTGACGCAAGCAGTGATGATCAAAGTGTGGTAACTCCGCGATTCCCGTCGCAGAGATCAGCACTGTTTTCGCAGTGTCGATCCGCGCGATTTTCAGTCTTGAGTTTTGAAGGTCGCTGGTGTTTCGTTCCGCCTTCTTTCGCCTCAGGCGAATCGAACGGGGCAGTAGCTCAGCTGGATAGAGCATCGGATTTCTAATCCGGTGGTCGGGGGTTCGAGTCCCTCCTGCCCTGCCAGATTGAAGAGTGAATAGTGAGTGGTGAAGAGTGAATTTCTTGGGTTGTGATTGAGGAGTGGAAAAGTCCCTCGCTGAGTGCCCAGCAAGGAGATCCTTTCACTCTTCACCACTCACTATTCACTCTTTAGCTCTCGCTCATTGAGAGCGAGCTTCGCTCTCAATGAGCGAGAGCGTACCGTTGCTGCGTGAGTTCAGTCAGCGAGACCCAGCTTTTCCAGGCGGCTTGGAGTTCGCGACGGAGTTGCTTGATCTCGATGAGCAGGACGCGGCGGCGTTCGTCGGTAGCGTCCTTCAGTTCGCGGTAGGCTTTGTTCAGCTCGGCCGCTTTGCCTTCGAAATTCTTGGAGAGCTCTTCCAGTTTCGTGCGGAATTCGTGAGCCGTCTCGTCGATCTCGTGGCGAATCCGCTCGAGCAGGAGTTGCTTGTCGTTTTTGACCAGCGTGCGCTGGATGCGGATGTTGTTCACCCACTTCAGGTTCGAAACCAGCCCGAGCTTTGACGACGTCCAGATCAGCCATTTGGTCGGGTCAAAGTGGTACCAGCGGATCCCGTTGCGGTAGTCGTTGGCGATCGCGTGATGGTAGTTGTGGTAGCCTTCGCCAAAAGTCACGAGCGCGAGCAACGCGTTGTCCGCCGCGGTCTGCTCTTTCGAGTAGGTCCGCGAGCCCCACATGTGGGCCAGCGAATTGATGAACCAGGTACAGTGGTGGATCGTGAAAATACGCAGCAGCACGCAGCCCACAAACGAGGCCAGCGGCGACATGAACAGGCAGCCGATCCCGAAGACGACGCCGTTCACGAGTAAAAAGAGTTTACCGTAGTGGTCGTGCTGGAAAACCACGCGCTTGTTCTTGAGGAGGTCCCCGACAATTCGATTGTCGATCGGCAGCGGCTTGCTCTCGAAGAGCCAGCCGATGTGGGCGAACCAGAAGCCGCGATTGATGTTGTACGGGTCCTTGTCGGTGTCCACGTGGCTGTGGTGGACGCGGTGGTCGTTCGACCAGCTCAGGGCCGACATCTGGCCCGAAAGCATCGACATGATCAGCCAGAACCACTCGTACGCCGGGCTCGCGTCGTAGGTCTTGTGGGCGTAGAGGCGATGGTAGCCGCCGGTGATCGCGAATCCGGACAAAACAAAGGTCACGAAATAAATCGCGAAGGTCGCCCAATTAAAATCGCCCCAAGCGAATGGCAGCAAGACGAGAAGAGCGACGTGATAGCCGGCAATTGCCCAAAAAGTTCCCCAGTTTTGAATACGCATGTGTGAGAATAAAGGTCCTGTGAAGGAAGGGTTTGTTCAAAAAAGACCCCGCATAAGTCGCGATTTTCCGACATTACGCAACCATTGAAACGGTTTTAGCCAGATTTTCCTGAAATAAAGGTGACTATGTCTCCGGTTTTAGAACGGAATTCACGCCATCTGCCCCTCTGGATCGCTTTTTGAGAGGTCAATCCCGCCCTTTCTCCGTTTAACCTTTGAACCCGCCGCCCAAAACCGGCAAAAACCCTGAGAGACTGTCTCTCACTGCCAATTACGCATTCGATCAGCCAAATCGTGGAAACCGCCGACCCAACCCCAGAAACCGCCGTCAGCCCCGTCATCGACCGCCTCAAGGCCTCCCTCTCCGCCCGTCTCCACGGCAAAGCCGAGGCCATCGACCGCATCATCGCCTGCCTCCTCGCCGAAGGGCACATCCTCATCGAAGACGTTCCCGGAGTCGGCAAAACCACCCTCGCCTACGTGCTGGCCAAATCCATCGATTGCCAATTCAACCGAATCCAGTTCACCAGCGACATCCTTCCCTCCGACATTCTCGGTGTATCCATCTATCAAGGAAGCGACAACCAGTTCCAGTTCTTCCCAGGCCCGGTCTTCTCCAACATCGTTCTCGCCGACGAAATAAACCGCGCCTCGCCGAAATCCCAGTCCGCCCTCCTCGAAGCCATGGAGCGCGGACTCGTCACCATCGACGGCGAAACCCGCCCCATCGAGTCGCCGTTCATGGTCATCGCCACCCAGAACCCGGTCGACTTCGAAAGCACCTTTCCCCTGCCCAGCGCCCAACTCGACCGATTCCTCATGCGCATCTCCATGGGCTACCTCGAACGCGCCGACGAGTCGCGTCTACTCCGGTCCGGCAAACTCCACTACGACCGCATGGAGATCGAACCCGTCGTATCGAAACAAGAAATACAAGCGCTACAATCGCAGGTAGATTCCGTCTACATCGAAGACTCGCTCTACGAGCATCTCCACGACATCGTCCTCGCCACCCGCGACCGACCCAGCATCGCCACCGGCATCAGCCCGCGCGGCGCGCTTTCCTTTCGGGCCGCGGTCCAAGCCGCCGCCCTCGTCGACGGACGAAGCTACGTGACACCCGACGACATTCGCAACCTCGCTGCCCCCTGTCTCGCCCACCGACTCCGCCTCGCCAACGCCCTCTCCGGGTCCTACGACTGGGGACGGGCCGCCGAGATCATCGATGAAATCCTCGGCGAACTCCCGCCGCCTCACACAAAAGATTAGAGCTACCTATGAAACGCGTCTCCCAAAAACCGATCGCCGCCGGCCTCGTCTGCGGTTTGACCGGTGTCGGAGCGCTCGCCCTGGCGTGGTTCAACGGGAACGCCGTCGCCGCCGCCCTCGGATACACGCTCCTCTTCGGATTCCTTTTCCACGTCGCCGTTTCCTACGCCTGTATCCGAAACTTTGAGATCGTGTTCCGCCCCAAAGCCCGACGCGGACGCGCCTACGAGCCCATTCCCTTCGAAGCCCGCACCCACAATCACAGT
>JANQSC010000065.1 GCA_028284235.1 Opitutaceae bacterium | reverse complement strand
ATACCCGGCCGTGTCTCGCCGTAGCCCCGCAAAGTGGGGACGAAGGCGGAAGGGTATATCGAAATGAGGAAACGGAATTTGGAGCCGAGACGCGCACGTTCACGAAGAAATTGGATTTATCAGACAGTCTCTTAGCTCGGGTTCGCGTTTCTCCGCGTCGGAGCCACGATTCGAACCCCGGCGGAGATAGTAGCGGACGGGAGACGCTTCTGCAGACGCTTGACGCCTGAAACCGTAACGTCGCTTCCCCAAAGGTATACCTTTTCCAAACCCTTGAGTTTCGCAAGCTGCTGAATACCCTCGTCGGTCACTTTCGTGCCGCGGAGATTCAACACCTTGAGCCCTTTCAACTGAACAATCGCATCCATCGCCTCGTCGCCAATATCGGTGCGACCCAGATCCAAAAACTCGATACTCGTGAACGAAGCGAGTCCGGCTAAATCCGCTCCACTCACGTTGGTTCGAGCCAAGGTCAATTTACGAATCGACTCCCCCAGAGGCTCCAACGCTTGGAAATCGAACGATCCCGCCGATCGCTCCGCATAGGTATAGCTCACTTCGAATAAACTAGAGTCGTGGTTTACAGTATCCACCAACAAGCCCGCCTCTCGCCATCGAGCTACTATCTCGATCGCTTCGCCCATGATTCGGTACTTTCGGGCCGTCGCGGGATCCTCCTCGTCAAACTTACGTCGCGTTTCCGGCTTGGCTTCGTGAACAAATCCACCCCCAAATACGGCCCCTTCTTCAATCCAGGTTTTCAGCAACTTCTGCTCCGTCTTTGTCAGCCCTTTGCCTTTTTGGGGCATGTAGTCCGGATCGTCTTTGTCGTATGTTGTCAGCACATACAAGGAACTGTCATTGGGATCTCCCGGCACGAGGATCTCGCCTCCCTCCCCGCCAGCGACGATCGCGGCTGGCGAATCCAAACGCAACGAACCCTTAGCTTCCTCCGCGTCGTGGCAACGGTAGCACTTGTCTTCCAAGATTGGCTGGATCTGCCGTTCAAAATCAACCGGAGCGCCAAAGATCGACGCGGGCAATGCCAGCGCCGCTCCCCACAGAAATAACGGAAGTCGAATCATAGCCGAACGCTCGACGGGTCTAACCAAACAGCTCCAAAATCGGCCGGCCTTTATCAGCCACTCGGAACGGGCGACCGCTCGGCGAGTAAACCGTCTTCTCCAAAGGCATTCCCAGCGCGTAGGCAATCGTCGCGTTGAAATCGGGGACGCCCACCTTGCCGCTACTTACAAACTTCCCAGTTTCGTCCGTCTCGCCGTAAACCTGGCCACCGCGAATCCCGCCACCCGCCAAAGCGCAGGAGAACGCCGTCGGCGAATGGTCTCGTCCGTCGTTGTCATTGATTTTTGGAGTTCGGCCAAACTCGGTTGCGAGCACGACTATCGTCTCCTCCAGCATTCCCCGTCGATCCAGGTCCGCCAACAAAGTCCCCAACGCTTGGTCGAGAACGCGGGCATTCTCTTCAACCCGTTCGAAATTGTTCGTGTGCGTATCCCAGCCGCCGAGTGTCACTTCAACGAAACGAACATCGTGCTCCACCAGCCGTCGGGCCAAGAGGCACCCTTGACCGAACGGATTCGTTCCGTAGGCGTCGCGAAGATTCTTAGACTCGTTTTCGAGCTCGAATGCCGCCAAATCCCGACTGCTCATCAACTTGATCGCGTCGTCGTACATGTCTGTATAGGCTCGAGTCTTTTTCTGATCGTACTTGCGGTGAAACTCCGCGTCGAAGGCATTGGTCAGCATCAAGGAGTCCTTGAACTCCTTCTCGGTGGTTCCGATCCGGATCTTGCTGTTTTGCAACCCAGCTTCAGGATTCCCAATCACCAAAGGAGCGAATTTCTGCTCAAAGAAACCCGTACCGGAGCCCGGATTGGCGCTCCCCACATGCACGACGCCAGGCAGGTTCGGGTTTCGAGCGCCGTCCATCTTCACCAGCCACGAGCCGATACCCGGGTGGACGATCGTGCCGCGCTTAGTGTAGCTCGAATGCATGAAATAGCGACCCTCCTCATGGGCGCCTTGAGTTGAATTCAATGAACGCACCACCGCCATCTTGTCCATCTGACGCGCGATGTTAGGCAGGTACTCGCTGACTTGCACGCCATCGCCTTTCGTAGCGATCGGAGAAACCGGACCACGGACACTTCGTTCCGATTTCGGATCAAATGTATCCAAATGGCTCATACCTCCAGACATGTAGAGGTAGATGACGTTTTTCGCGGTCGGAGCGCGCATCGGCGATTGCCCCGCAAACGCGTTCGACCGCACTGCAAGCGGCATCAAACCCACGCCGAGAAACGCCTTGGCCGAATAGGCAAGGAACTCGCGACGGTCGTAGTCAGGAAGTTTTCTGAGGATATCTTTCATGTCGCTCCTTGTTTTCGCTCTGCCTCTTACTGTATAAAACGGAACTCTTGCGTATTTATCAACGCAGCCAGCAACTGCTTGTATCCTTTCCCCGATCCATATTGACGCATCTGGGAGCCAATGAGTTCGCGCTCTTTCGGAGTCGGTGGGCGAGCAAAGAAACTCTCGAATACCACGTCCAGTTTCTTTCGACCGGCGCCGACCTTGCCAATCGACTGATTCAAAGCGGAGTTGGACCGCATTAGCCAGCCGAGCGCTTCTCCATTCAAAAGCCGTAGGGCTTGGGTAATGGAAGCTTCCGTAGTGGAATTTTCGATAATCTCGCGATCCGATTGTCCGAATTGTCGCAGAAAGTGCCCGGCCGGGGCAGGCGAAACGACTTCCGACGCCCGCACCATGTTTGCAGACATGCCGCGCCACCGCGGGTCTTTTCGCGAGGCTCGATACGCCTCCGTCTCGCTGCTCGTCTTCGAGGAAAAACCGCCGCTCATGCCGCCCGAATCCATCGCGTAAAACGCCTCCGTCATCTCGCTCGTCTCCTCCCCGTTCACTTTCGCCAGGAGAATCTCGATCGCTTGGTTTTTCTTCGCCCGTTCCTGGCGGTAATCCTTTCGGATCTCGGCGCGCTCCTTATCGTCGCTCGCATTCGCGAGATTCTGACGATACTGCTTTTCGTATTCGATGAACCGATTTTCGAGATTCGTCAGATGTTTCACCAGTCCGTAAACGGTGACACTATCCAAATTGTCGAGACGATCGACGCGGTCCTTCATTTGCTGCTCGGCCGTTCGAGCATTCCGCATTCCAGACTCGATTCCGACCCGCTCGTCGAGATCCACGACCGCTAAAGTCAGCAGCGAATCCCACATTTGCTCCGCCGTCATCCGCCTTAGTACCGGCCCTTGGAAATAGTACGTCTCGTCAGGCTCCGGCGCGTTTGGAGAAACTTCGCTCTGGTAGGTACGCGAGTTGAACAAGACCCTCAAGTACTGCTTCATATCGAAGCCCGTCTCGATCATTACCGTTTCGAGGTAGGCCATCAATTCGGGATTAGACGCCTCCGTGTCGTCGGTAAGATTGTCCACTGGCTCAATCAACCCTACACCCATGGCCTTTTTCCAAAGCCGATTTGCGATCACCTTCGCGAATCTCGGATTCTCTGCGGAAACGAGCCAGTCCGCGTACACCTCGCGAGCATCGTCGTTCTTACCGATGGCCGCTTCATCGCCAAAAGGCGTCTTCGGCGCAATCTTCTGCTTGGGCTTGCCATTCTTGTACTGGTAGTCGTCCGGCAACCTCAATTCTCGATCCATCTCCGCCGCTTGAGCCGTCATCGGCGTCGTCAAGTCGCGAACGACCCGACGTTGCGAGTTCGAGGGCTGAGACATCTTTCGAGCCTCCGCCTTCGTGTATCCTTCTTTCAATGACTTCTGAAACAAGGCCCGCTGGATCTTCTGAAAATCCTCAGCGATTGGCACTTTCCCGTACGGCAGCTGCGCCTGCAGGCCAAAGGTATAGGCTGCCATGTGGTAGTATTCCTTCTGCGTCCACTTGTCGAAGGGATGATCGTGACATTGGGCGCACTGCATCCGCGTCCCCAAAAATACTTGAGCGGTATTCGACATGTTGTCGAGCGGCATACCGGCGTCACGCAAGTAGTAGCCCACTGCCGGGTCGTCCCACACATAGCCTTCAGAGGTAATCATCTCTTTGACGAACTCGTCGTAAGGCGTGTTTTCCCGCAGGCTTTCCTTGATCCAGTCTTGATACGAAACCATCACGAGACGACGCCCCCTAGATTTGATTCGCAGCACGTCTGCCCAGTAATTGTAGAACGAGCTCACGTAGCCTTCCGAATTGAGAAGTTCGTCGATCAGAGCCGAACGTTTGTCCTTGCGGTCGGAATTCAAGAATCGCTGCAGTTCCTCATGAGTCGGAATTCTACCCGCTATGTCTAAATAGATGCGACGAACGAAGATCGGGTCGGAAACCGGTGGATTGCGCTCCAGTCCTTGCGCCTCCAAACCCGACTCGACTAGCGCGTCGACCGTCTCGACGAAGCCGAGGCTTTTCGGTTCCAATTGGATTTCACTCTCGCTGGACGGGTCGGCGCTTGCGAACGGGGCAACGAGTGAAATCACTCCGGCGGCCAAAACGGCAATAGGACGGTGGATATACGGGCGCATGATGAAACAGGGTCGAAAACGGTTCTTTTTCAAGAACACTCACTATTACCCTCTATTAACGGCGCTTGGACGAGGCAAGTTTCGATATTCCGTCACCTATCGCATGCATTAAACCTTCAATCGAGGAATTCGAAGCACTCGCTAGAGCATTACCCTAGCCGCGCCTGAGTTCTCATACCGGCCCGCGGCTACGCGACGTCGATCGGCTCCTGGCTTTTCACCAAGTCGTCCAGTTGCTTGAGCTGCTCGAGAAACACTTCAACCTTGTCGAGCGGCAGCGCGCAGGGGCCGTCGCACTTGGCCTGATCGGGATCTGGATGCGCCTCCAAGAACAACCCGGCGATCCCAACAGACAAGCCCGCCTTGGCCAAGTCGAACACTTGCGACCGCCGGCCGCCGGCCGCCTCCGATTGCCCGCCCGGAATCTGAAGCGAGTGAGTCACGTCAAAAATTATTGGATACGAAAGCTTTTTCATCACTCCGAATCCCAGCATGTCGACCACGAGATTGTTGTAGCCAAAGCTCGTACCGCGCTCGCAGAGCATCACCTGGTCGTTCCCCGCTTCCTCGATCTTTCGAGCGATGTGCCCCATTTCCCGAGGGGACAGGAACTGCGCCTTTTTCACGTTGATCGCAGCTCCCGTTTTGGCCATCGCCACTACCAAGTCGGTCTGTCGGCACAAAAACGCGGGCAGCTGGATGATATCGCACACCTCGGCCGCCGCCTGGGCTTGAGCCGGTTCGTGCACGTCCGAGATAACCGGAACGCCAAAGGTGTCCTTAATCTCAGCCAATAGAGTCAGACCCTTTTCGAGCCCGGGTCCTCGATAGCTATTTATCGACGAACGGTTGGCCTTGTCGTATGACGCTTTGAATACATAGGGAATTCCCAGCTTCGACGTCACCCGCTTGAATTCCGTGGCAACTTCGAACGCCAGATCTCTGGACTCCAACACGTTCATGCCCGCCATAAGGACGAAGGGCTTGTCGTTCGCGCAAGCGATACCGGAAACTTCGACGGATCGGTTCATAGCCTCCTTCTTTCAGCTCGAGCTTGGACGCGCAAAATAAAAATCCGCCGCCGCTCCGGTTTTTACGCGCGGCCGAACACTCCGAGTTTGACTTCGAAGCGCATACGGTCCGCTTTCGACTGATGGCGTCCGCGCCAATCCAGCTCCTAACTATGCAAGCTGGATACACGCAAATCTGAAATCTGTCTCAAATAACCTCCCGCAATGTCGAAACGTAGATTCTGTTGGATCGACCTGGAAATGACCGGCCTGGATCCGGAAGTCGACCGTATTCTGGAAGCTGGCGTCATCGTCACCGACAAGGAACTCAACAGCGTTTTCGAGTGGGAGACCGCGGTCGTTCAACCGACGGAAGTCCTCGATTCGATGAACGAGTGGTGCCAGCGCCACCACGCCCAAAGCGGCCTGCTCGACCGCGTGCCGGATGGAATTTCCGAAGAGCGCTTGGACAGCGAACTCGCCGCGATCGTCGTCGCCCATTTCAAGAAAAAGAACCCGGTCGTGATTTGCGGCAACTCGATCTCCCAGGATCGCAAGTTTATCGACAAGTATCTTCCCCAATTCGCAGCGCGGCTCCACTACCGCATGCTCGACGTATCCAGTTTCAAGATCGTCTTTCGCGAGATGCTGGGTCGAGAGTTCAAGAAGGCCAACACCCACCGAGCTCTCGACGACATCAAAGAGTCCATAGCCGAGCTGAAATACTACTTAAACGCAATCGACGCCTCCGACTTGGCTCTAATCGACAACTCGCACAGCCCTCCTGCTTCCGAGAGTGGCAGAACGGAATCGGGCTAGTCGCTAACCGTCAGACTTGCCGTAAAACGCGTCGATTTTGGACGCGACATCCCGGTAGCCAATATCGCTCGAGTAGATAGCTTTGTATTGCTCGATAGCGCTCTCCGGCTTGTCGAGATTCTCGTAGCACTGAGCCAGCAGATAGAGCACTTCCATCTTAAACGCGTCCATCGTATTCAGATTCTCCCCCGCCTGGTCCAACTGCTCCAACGCCAAGTCGTAGAGCCCTTTCGCCATGAAACACTTTCCTAACAGGACCAGCGATTTCAATCGCAAGCTAGGACTGCGCTGGGAAATCTGGAACTGCTGAATCGCCGCATCCGTGTTTCCCGACTCATAGAGGTAGCTCCCGTATTTGAATCGCTGACTGTAGTCGTTAGGAAATTGGTCCACAAGCTTGCGGCTTTCCTCCAACTTCAGTGCGAGAAGCTCTTCCTCGAGAGAGCGGATTTTCACGTCCGACCCGTCCGCGCCAACCGCGTCCCGCTTCAAATCGAAGAGCTCGCGCTCCACACGATTCACTCGCAATTCGCTTCGGAGCTGCCGCAGGGGAGCGTCGTTTTCCGCCTCCGGCAAAGCAAAGGCCTTGTCCAGCCACCGCAACGCCGCGTCGAAATCCTCCTGGTTCATGTAGGAACGGACCAGCAGCTTGTAGTTGTCGACGTTTTGAGGGTCGCGATGAATCGCCTCCATCAAGTCGCTGGCGCGATCCTCCCCGCCTTCTTCGTCGACGACGACTCGATTCGCCCGCTCGAGAATGTCCGCCTCTTCCTTGTCTTTGAGCTTGGCTCTAAAATCCTCTTCTTTTTCCGCCCACTTGCCTTGGTTGATCGAATGGGCGACCGAGGCCGATTTCACAAGTTCCTGCACCTGCCCGCTTCCTGGCTTCAATCCGTTCAGTCGTTCCGCAATGGCCAGAGCCTTCTCGGTCGCCCCGACTTTGATCAACGCTTCGCAGAGGCGCTCCAGCTTGACATAGTTATTTGGATACTTCTCGCAAAGCGTTTCCAGGCAAAACGCTTCCGTCTCGTTCAATTCCAAACTGCGAGCGCCGCGAGCGATCAACGAAAGGGCTCGGGAGTTGTAGACGTCTTTGTGCAGCACGCGCTCGCCGATCGCCATCGCAACGCTCGGATCGCGTTTCAACATAATGTATCCCTGAAGCAAGGATACACTATGAAAAATCCGCCTGACGACTAAAGCAGCGCCCTTGCCTTTGTCCGCGCTGACCCGCTTCTGCGCCCTTCTCAACAGGCGTCTAACGTCTAGGCATCCCGGTTCGGACTCCAAAACCGTGCCGCAAATCTCGACTGCGTAGTCGAAATTCCCGCGCGTGATCGCCAGCCGCGCATTCTCGATGCGCTTGCGATCTCGTTCGCTCAGCTCGATTTCGGGAATCTCCGGCATTCGACTACCCTAAGTCCTTTCTTACTGCAACTTCCAGCTTTTCGATCGCTTGCAATGAAAGCGAATCCGTTTTGCCTTCGACCAGCAGTCGCAATTTTGGCTCGGTCCCCGAATAGCGTACCAGCAATCGGCCCTCCGATCCAAATTCCTCTTCGATCTCGTGGATCGTTCGCGAGAGATGCGGGCATTCGGAAAGGGGGGGTTTGCTCGAAACCGCGATCGCGCGCGTCTCTTGCGGAAACGCTACGTAAAACGCGGCGAGTTCCGACAATTTCCGACCGGTTTCCACAACCGCTTGGGCGACCCGCAACCCGGCGAACAGACCATCACCCGTGTTCGAAAAATCCCCATTGACCACATGCCCCGATTCCTCGCCTCCGAGCGAGTACCCATTAGCCGCCATCAGACGCGAGACGAATTTGTCGCCGATCCCGACACGCTCTACTGTTATCCCTTTCGAGGACAAAGCCGCGTCCAATCCCAAATTGCTCTGCTCCGTGCTCACAAGCGTGCACGCGGCCAAGGCGCCTTTCTCCTTAGATCGAATCGCCAACAGCCCCAGCACCGCCTCGCCGGACAGTTTCGAACCCGCTTCGTCGAACGCGATCATCCGATCGCCGTCGCCGTCGAAGGCTAACCCAAAATCGTAGTTGCCCGATTGATACAAACGAGCGATTGCTTCCGGACACTCGCTGCCCACACCCGCATTGATATTCTCGCCATCCGGTTCGTTACCCAACACGTCAATAGAGGCGCCGAAATGTTCGAACACTTTTTTGGCAATCCCGCTCAGCGCTCCATTGGCGCAATCCAACGCGATCCGCTTCCCCGAGAGAAACCCAGGTTCAAACGCGCCCGATACTGCGTCGACGTATTTCTGGACCTCTTCAGCATGCCCATCCGCAACCGAACGGAATTCCACGGCGGTCGGTGTTTCCGTTTTTCCCAACTCCGAATCCAGGTCCAACTCGAAAGCCTCGGTCGGTTTGGCCCCGTTGCTTTGGAAGAACTTAAGACCATTGTCGCTGCTCGGATTGTGAGACGCTGTAATCGCGCATCCAATTGACGCGTCGCTCTGTTTAACAACGTAAGCGATCGCCGGCGTCGGGGCGACTCCTATCGACTGGACGCGCCCTCCACCCGATTCAAATCCCGCGGTCAACCCCACTAGGAGGGCGACGCCCGACGCTCTCGTATCCCTGCCGACAACCATCAAAGGAGATTCTTCGCCTCCCTCTCGAACAAGCAACCGAACTGCGGCCAGTCCCGCCCGGAAGGCGATCGCGTCATTCAATTGAGGCCCGCCGTAAGGGCCTCGAATACCATCCGTACCAAAGTACTTTAGACCCATGATTTAACTGTAGAATTCTCTCGCTCGCTGCAAAAGACGGCGCACGGCGCCGCCACGCAACAAGTCGCGCGCTTCGTCCACGCCCTCGCGGGCGCTTCCGTGGCGACCCGCGATGAAAAACGCCGCGGCTGCGTTGACCACTACCGAGTCCTCGAGCGTCTTCGGGGCCTTTCCGTCGAGAAGATCTTCGAGAATGGCGACATTCTCCGTCGCGTCGCCCCCTTCCAGATCCGCGAGCGGACCCGGCTCGATTCCCATTTCCGCGGGAGACCAAGTCTCGTCGATCGACCCCAAGGCCCCAAATCCGCGGGCTATGTTGCTACCGGCAGCGCTGAACTCGTCCATTCCGCCTTTTTCGCCCAAATCGCAGTGGGCGATCAGCCCCGACTTAAGTCCAAGCGAATCGAGCGCCGACGCCATCAATTCCATCACATCGGGACTAAAGACGCCCAGCAACTGATAGGCCGGTCGAGCCGGATTGATCAACGGTCCGAGAATATTGAATACCGTTCGCTGCCCCTTTGCAGCCAGCGCCTGTCGCACCGGTACGATTTCCTTAAACGCCGGATGGAAGGCGGGAGCGAACATGAAGCAGAACCCGAGCTCCTGCATCGAACGTCTTAAAGTCGCGTCGTCCGACGCAATATCGACGCCCAACGATTCGAGCAAATTCGAGCTCCCGCATTTGGATGTAATCGAACGGTTCCCATGCTTCAAAACCGGGATGCCCGCCGCCGCGACCACAAACGAAACCGTTGTACTTATATTGAACGTATGCTGCTTGTCGCCCCCAGTCCCGCACACGTCGATCGCCGTCTCGCTCCACTCTCCCAGGCCAGGATCGCGAGCCAGTTCGCGGTACCGTTTCGCCAGTCCAGCAACTTCCGACGCGGATTCCCCCTTCTCCGCCAAACGGGTCAGGAAAACGCCCTTCCTCTCGGGATCCTGGTCCGCAGACGCGAGCAAATCCGCCACTGCCACCGCTTGGTCCTCCGTCAAATCCCTCTCGCTAGCGACAATCGAAATACACTCCTCTAGTTCCATAAGGAGGAGAGAACTACGCGTCCCTCAACCCAAAAACAATTCTAATCGATTCCACCGGCGAATATTGGCGGAACGCATTGCCCATGAACGCTTTCGAGTCGACCGTCCTCCCAGTATCCAAGAACCGTCAAAGTGAGGCGGTATGATCTTCCATCTTGAAATGGCACCAGAAGCGCAACATTAACTTGACGGGCCACATGCCCGCAGTTATCAACCGCTCCTTTTATCGAAACACGCCCAAATCTGAGCAGAAAATTCACAAGAAATGGCTAACCCAAAACGCAAGCAATCCAAACGCCGCAGCCGGCTCCGACGCGGAGCCAATCGTTTCGAGGAGCCACAGCTCGCCAAGGATCCGGTCGACGGCTCGGCATTCCGCCCGCACCGCGTAAATCCGAACAATGGAATGTACCGCGGTCGCCAAGTGACCGATGCGTCCCTCTAAGACTCTCGGTTCGAAACGGGTCCAGTCGCCCGAGAGGAACCGAACGAAAAATCAAGCGTAATGCACGGTGAAGGCAAGGCCTGCATCGCGGTAGACGCGATGGGCTCCGACAAGGGCCCGGAAGAAATGATCGCCGCGGTCAAGCTCGCTCTCGACCAGTACGCCGAAATCGCCCCTCTCATCCTCGTCGGGCAAGAACCCGTCCTCGCGCCCATCGTCGCTGACGCCGGGCTTGAGAGTCATCCAAAGATCCGACTGCTGCACGCCTCGCAAATCGTCGACATGGACGACAAGCCGCTGCAAGCGATGAAGCAGAAACGGGACTCGAGCATGGCCCGTTCGATAGAACTGGTCAAAGACGGAGAAGCCGCGGTCGTCGTCAGCTGCGGGAACACTGGCACACTCATGGCCAGCGGCACCATCCGCCTGCGCACGATGGAAGGAGTCGAACGTCCGGCCCTCGCCACCGTGATGCCCCGCCAAAAAGGGCACTTCGTTCTCATCGACGCGGGAGCCAACCCGCTCGCCAAGCCCGAACACCTCGTTCACAACGCCGTGCTTGGAAGCGACTACTGCAAGCACGTCCTTGGGAATCAAAGCCCGCGTGTCGGGCTCATGACGATCGGTACCGAAGAAGGCAAAGGGAACGAAACCACCAACGCCGCCAACGATCTACTCAAGAAAATCGACGGCATCATCAACTACCACGGCCCCATCGAAGGCTTCCAGCTTTTCGAAGACGTCGTCGACGTCGTCGTTTGCGACGGGTTCACCGGCAACGTCGTGCTCAAAACCTGCGAGTCCCTCTTCAAATGCCTATTCAAGGATTTCTTGGGAGGGGAAATTAAAAAGAACCCCATGCGACAGTTCGGCTACTTTTGCTCCAAAGGCGCCTACGACACCATTCGCGAGCAACTCAATCCCGACCGATACGGCGGCGCCCCGCTCCTCGGCTTGAAAGGCAACATCCTCAAAGCCCACGGATCGAGCAACAAGGAGGCCGTGATGAACGCCATTCGAATCGCCAACGAAATCATCAGCGCCGACCTCAACTCCCAGATCACGGGTAACATCGGCAAGGCCAACCAGATCATATTTCCAAGCGCAAACTAGCCATCGCGGCATTTGCGGGTTGCCTCCAAGGGAAGTCTCCCCATTCAGTCTCATCGCATGACTCACACGCCACGTTCAGTCGTCATTCAAGGAACCGGATCCTACACACCCGGTGATATCCAGACCAACGACGACTTGGCTAAAATCGTCGACACGTCCGACGAGTGGATTTTCACCCGCACCGGGATTCGCGAACGACGAATCGCGGAGGAAAGCGAGCAATCCTCGGACATGGGAGCGACCGCCGCCGCCCAAGCCCTCGAGCGCGCTGGCGTCGAGGCCGCGGACATCGATCTAGTCATCGTGGCCACCATCACGCCAGACATGCCCTTCCCCTCCACCGCGTGCCTGATCCAAACCAAACTCGGCATCCCCAACGCCGTCTGCATGGACATCGAAGCCGCGTGTTCGGGCTTCATCTACATCCTGGAAGTGGCCGCCGCCCTCCTCCAGAGCGGCCGCTACCGCCACGCCCTCGTCGTGGGCACCGAAAAACTCTCCAGCATCCTCGACTGGGAAGACCGGACTACGTGCGTGCTGTTCGGCGACGGCGCCGGGGCCGCTGTCCTCGGAGTTTCCGAAACCCCAAACGTCGGGCTGCTCGACTTCAAACTGGGAGCCGACGGAGCCAAAGGCGACGTCCTCTACATGCCCGGCGGCGGCTGCGCCGTGCCCGCGACACCCGACTCGCTGGACCGGCGAATGCACTTTCTGAAGATGCGCGGCCGCGAGGTATTCAAGATGGCGGTGACTGTCATGGAAAAAGCCGCGAAAGAAATTCTTGAACAAAATGGCGTGAATTCGGACCAACTGGCATGCGTCATCCCTCATCAAGCGAATCTGAGGATCATCGAACTTCTCGCCGCTCGGCTGGAAATCCCGATGGATCGCTTTTATTTGAATTTGGAAAAATACGGCAACACATCAGCGGCATCCATCCCGATCGCCCTCGACGAGGCGATTCAAGCCGGACGACTCAAATCCGGAGACCTGGCCTTGATGGTCGCCTTCGGAGCGGGGTTGACCTGGGGGGCCACCCTCGTCCGCTGCCCTTGAGACAGCATTTAAACTTTAGCTTGATACAACCGCTCTCTCACGATTGCCTAGATCGCTTATGACCCGCTTCGCCACATTCTTGATTGCCATTCTCTTCGCGAGCTACGGCGCGAACGCGGCTAACATCACCTGGGACCCGACCAATGGCTACCAGTCGGACGAAGTCGAACTCTCCGGACTGCTCCCCCAGGAAATCCAGCGCGTGCTCGACTGGATGAACGCCGGACGCAAAGCCGAAGAAAAAGGAAACCTCAAAAAAGCCCTTCGAAAGTACAAGCGGGTCCATAAAAAATACCCGAAAAGCCAGTACTCGCCCGAGTCGCTCTTCCGCACCAGCCAGATCCGCCTCAAGCAGAACAAAATCGACCAGGCCTTCGACGCCTTCGAACTCATCGCCTACGTCTACCCCAGCTACGGGAGCTTCAACGACACCATCGGCGAAATGTACAAAATCGCGGTGCGCCGCCAGGAAAGCCACCGCGAGAAAATCTTCGGAATTTTCCCCGGATTCCTCAACTACGACCGAGCCATCCGCTACTTTGAGCGCATCGTCGTCATCGCCCCCTACAGCGACTACGCCCCGCTCTCGTTAATGAATGTTGCCCAAATCTGGTCCAAGCGAAAGAACGACACCATGGCGATCTACTCGCTCGACCGGCTCATCACCAACTATCCGCGGAGCTTCCTCACCCCGGACGCCTATATCCAATTGGCCAATACGCACGCCAATTTGGTGCGCGGCCCATTCTACGACCAGAGTAACACCGAAGACGCCATCACCTTTTTCGAGGATTTTCTCATCCAGTTTCCCGCCAATACACGCGTCGACGAAGCCGAAGACGGCCTCTTCGAAACGCAGGACGTGATGGCCCTCAGCAAAGTGAAAATCGGCGACTTCTACTTTCACAAACGCTCCAATTTCCACGCCGCGAAAGTCCTCTACAACGAAGCGATCACCATCGCGCCCAAGTCCGGCAGCGCAGAAATCGCCCGCGCCAAACTCGAGCAGATTTCGGCTAAGGAAGAGAAGCTGGGCATTGTCGACGAAGGCGAGGCCGAGCGCGAAGCCCCGACGGTGGAGGAGATGGAAAAGAAGGCCGAAAAACGGGCCAAGCGAAAAGTTCTCGGAATATTCTAGAACCCGAAGCCGTTTTTCTCCGAATTACTTTCTATCCATGAGTCGACTTTTACTCGCGATATCGCCCCTTTGCGTCCTTGCGCTCCTAGCCGGCTGCGCCTCCTACCACCTCGGCCAACCCGGAGCCGGGGATGAATCGTACGGGAGCGTCTACGTGAAGCCGATCCGTAACGAATCCACCTTCCCTCTGATGAAGGCGTCCCTGACCGCCTCCATACGCAGAGCGATCTCCGACACCGGATTTCTCTCGCTTTCGTCCGAAAGCGCTGCGGACACGATCTTGGAGACTCGGTTGGTTTCCGTGAAACGCGATATCGCCGCCGTATCCTCAATCGACGTGGGACGCGGGCGCAAATACGAACTCGAATTCGAAACGCTCTGCACGCTCTACCGCCGTTCAGGCAATGAACTGGAGCCGGTTTTCAGCGACCGTCGCATCATCACCAAGCAGGACATCTTCGCAGACAGCGGCCAAGTAAACGCCGAGCACCAGGCGGGACCCGAAATCGCTCGCCAAATCGCTCGCCGCATCTCCGACACGCTCCTCGACACCTGGTAGGGCCCGCTTCCACGCATTTTGGGATCGCTAATCGAACCGCCTCTTTTCTAATAGGCGATCAATGGAGTCTCCCATACTAGCGCCATCGATGCTCGCGGCGGACCACACGCGACTCGCGGACGATATCGCCGCGGTGGAGAAACTCGGCCTCCGCTGGCTGCATCTGGATATCATGGACGGCCACTTCGTCCCCAATCTCTCCTTCGGCCCCCAAACCGTCGCCGATCTTCGTCCGAAGTCGAAGCTCTTTTTCGACGTCCATCTCATGCTGGACAATCCGCAGGACTACGTCGAAGCCTTCATCAAAGCCGGGGCCGACCAAGTATCCATCCACGTCGAGCCCGAATACGACATCTCCTCCACCCTCGAACGTATACGGAGCCTCGGCGCGAAGCCCGGTATCGTTTTCAACCCGAAAACGCCCGCCGAAGCCGTGTACCCGTATTTGCCCTACATCGACATCGTTCTCGCCATGACCGTACAACCTGGATTCGGGGGGCAAGTTTTCGACGAGAGCGTGTTGGAGAAAACCATCGAGCTCGACGCGTTTCGCGCCCGCAACTCCTTGAATTTCCGCATCGAAGTCGACGGCGGCGTCAACCTCGAAACCGCCCGTCTCTGCCGTGCCGCCAAAGTGGATACTTTTGTGGCCGGAACCGCCTTCTTCAAAGCTGACGATCGGAGCGCGTTCCTCGCCGCGATCGAATCGATGGACTAATATGGAAACGCTCACGCCCCAGCCCACCTACACGCTCGCAGATCTCGACGAGGTTCTCGCGACCGAATCCCAAATCGCCGAACGCGTCTCCGCCCTCGCCCGCGATATATCGGAACACTACGGCTCCCAGGACATCACCGTCGTCTGCGTCCTCAGCGGAGCGCTCGTCTTCACCGCCGATCTAATTCGAAAGCTCGAAGTGCCCACCCGCCTCGACTGCATCCGCGCCGACAGCTACGGAAATGCAACCGAGGCCTCCCAGCCGCCGAAGATCCGCAACCCGCTCAAGACCGATATCAAAGACCGCCACGTGCTTATCGTGGACGACATTCTCGACACAGGAAACACCCTCGTCGCAATCCTCCGCCACTTGCGGCAAGCTGAGCCCGCATCCCTTGCGACATGCGTCCTTCTCGACAAAAAGGAGCGACGCCAAGTGGAGCTGGAAGCGGACTTCTCCGGCTTCGAAATCCCGGACGCTTTCGTCGTCGGCTACGGTCTCGATTTCGCGGAGCACTACCGCAATCTCAAGTGCATCGGTTCGCTGAAGCCCGAATTCCAATCCGCCGTTCAATAGACGGAAATACGATTCGCCCACACCCGCTCTTGATCGCTCGAAAGAGACGCGCTTCCATGAGGCCCGAATGATACTCGCAGACACTTGGCAGGACTACGAGATTCTAGAATGCGGCGACGGCATGAAGAAGGAACGCTGGGGCGACGTCGTGCTCGTCCGACCCGATCCACAGGTCATCTGGCCGCTTAAATCGAAGAACTGGGGCGAATTCGACGCATTTTACCACCGCAGCAAGAAAGGCGGAGGCCACTGGGAGTACCAGCGCGACCTTCCCGAGTCGTGGACGATTCGCTACGAGGACGCCACCTTCAAGATCCGTCCAACCGACTTCAAGCACACCGGGCTTTTCCCCGAACAAGCGGTCAACTGGAATTGGTTCGGCGAAATCATCCGCAAGGCTCCGGGCTCGCCCCGGATCCTCAACCTCTTCGGCTACACTGGCGGGGCCACCATCGCCGCCGCCAGAGCCGGCGCCCAAGTCTGCCACGTTGACGCCGCTAAAGGAATGGTCGCCTGGTGCCGGGAGAACGCCGCCCTCAGCACGCTTCACGATGCGCCCATCCGCTATATCGTCGACGACTGCGTCAAATTCGTGGAACGCGAAATTCGCCGCGGAAACCAATACGACGGCATCATCATGGACCCGCCGTCCTACGGGCGCGGCAAGAAGGGCGAGATTTGGCAGTTCGACCGAGACCTGTGGCGTTTTCTCCAAAAGTGCCGGCAGATTCTCGCCCCCAATGCTCTTTTCTTTCTCGTCAACGCCTACACCACGGGCATATCGCCGACCATTGTCGGCAATCTCGTCCGGGAAACGCTCTCTGGACTGGGCGGACAAGTCGCCAGCGGGGAAATCGGCCTTCCCATCGCCAATAGTCTCAACGCCCTGCCCTGCGGGCTTTACACGCGCTGGGAACGCGCCCGAGCCGCCAAAAAAGCTAAATCGTAACACGATTGCGCACGCTTATCCTTGATTTTCGAGTCGCAGTTCTAACCCTCGTCAATCGAGCCCCGTCGTACACGACCCTATCCGCATGAAATCCAGAGACTTTATCGGCAGCAAATTCTTCGATTTCTACAACAATATCGACTACGCGTCGTACCAAAAGGAAAAGAAACGACTGCAAGTAGAGCTCATCAAACTCCAGCACTGGGTCATCAACAACAACAAGCGCGTCGCCCTGGTATTCGAAGGACGAGACGCGGCGGGCAAAGGTGGTTCCATAAAACGGTTCACCGAATACATGATGCCCAAGCATTTCAACGTAGTTGAGCTTGGGATACCGACCCCCAAGGAATCGAAAAACTGGTTTCGGCGCTACGAGAAGCATTTACCCAAAGAAGGGGAGATCACCTTTTTCGACCGTTCCTGGTACAATCGAGCCCTTATCGAACCCACGATGGGCTACTGCAAGAAGTCCCAATACAAGTACTTCATGAAGAAAGTGCTGGAATGGGAGGAGGACCACATCGACAACGGACTCATCCTCGTAAAACTCTACCTGTCCGTCTCGAAGCACACGCAGCTCTTTCGTTTCAAGGAGCGCCAAGTCGACCCGCTCAAATATTGGAAATACTCGGAAAACGACAAATACGCCCGGCAGCACTGGGACGTGTTCACCAAGTACAAGGAGCAGATGTTCCAGAAGACGTCCTCTCCGAAAAGCCCCTGGGTAACCATCAATTCCAACAACAAGCTGGAGACGCGGCTGAAGTCGATGCTCTATGTGCTCACTCAGATTCCCTACACGGATAATTTCAATTTCCGCCCCTTGAAGAAATCCGAGCCCCGGCGCCGCTATTCCATCAACATCGACGGCGTTCCCTTCAACAATCTGAACTACCGCCAGTTCCTGCTGTTGGAAACGCTGCACGCGCTCTACAAAAAGTAGGACCTGCCTCCCCGGGCCCGTTCCCGCGCCACCGCTTTTCGAGCAATGGCACGCGGCAAGGGAGTCGAACCCCTAACCTCCTGATCCGTAGTCAGGTGCTCTATCCAATTGAGCTAGCCGCGCAGACCATCTCGACCGCCTAGGGTGGTCGAAGGGTCAGGAGAAAAGAATCAATGCATGCGCATTTCAAGGCATTTTTTCCGAAAATCGAAATTGCCCCGAAAAGCGCCTCCGACGGACGTTTGCCAGACTCCTCGACACGTCTCCGCACCCTGAAAACGAAAAGGCATCTTCAAGCGATAGACGCTTGAAACTGCCTTGAAAAATCCGTCGCGCGGAGAAGGTCGCTTAAACTACCTTGGGCAGGCTCGCCGGAATGTCCACGTCGTGCGTGTCCTTGCGCTTGACCCGTCTCAAGCGAGAGCGGCGGCGCAGCATGCGATCCAGCTTGTCAACCAGCAAGTCGATCGCCTTGTGGCAGTCCTCGTCGCGCACGCTCACGTTCAACGTGGGCCCGTTAATCTCGATGTGCCCCTTCGCGATGAACTCATGCTCCTTCCCGCTTTTGGTATGGTCGCACTCCAATTCCACTTTCACTCTGATGATCCGGTCCTCGTGGCGAAACAGTCGCTCCACCTTGTCCGAAACGCTTTGCTTCAACGATTCCGTTAAATCCATGTGGATGCCGGTAATGATCAGATCGCGGTTGTTGGCTTGCATATGTATAGTTCTCCTTTGTGTTGTTGGTTTTATCCGATGGTCCCAGTTCCGAACCCGCACGCGCGGATCTCAAATTGCAGTCTTCCCCCGTTTCGGGGAGCCGCGTCTAGGACAAAAAAATCAATCATCGAACGATGGAAATAACTAAGCGAAGAGAACAGAAATTGCAACCTTTCTCGACGCCTATCACTTCCTTTTTAATCGGCTCAAACGCCCCCCGCCTTGAGCGTTTTGGAACGCGTTTGCCGCGCTAAACTCAACCCGCCTAATCCGATGCCAACGACCGAATGGGGATGGGAAATCACTGAGGATGAACTCCACTCGTGGATCATTCAGGATGACAACGACATCGTCCTCATCAACAAGCCCGCCCTCGTAGTCTGCCACCCTTCCAAAAAGGGCCCGTGGTCCTCGCTCGTCGGCGCCTACCGCGAGTGCCTCGGATACGAGAGAACGCACCTCATCGCCCGGCTCGACCGGGAAACCAGCGGAATCATCCTACTGGCCAAACACCGCCTCGCCGCCCGCCACTACCAAATGGCCCTCGAGCGCCGGGCCGTCACCAAACACTATCTCGCCATCCTGGAAGGCGCCCTCGAAGAGCCGGTCGACGTCGACGCGGCAATCGGAAACGATCCGAACAGCAGCGTCCACTCCAAGTCCACCGTACTCACTCGAGGAAAACGCCAGCAGGCCCAAACCCGATTCACCCCCCTGCACACCACCGCGCAGTACACGCTCGTTCACGTCGAACCCCTCTCTGGCCGCAAACATCAAATCCGCGTCCACGCCAGCCACATCGGGCACGCTATCGCGGGCGACAAACTCTACGGCCCAGACGAGTCGCACTTCCTCGAGTTTATCGAAACCGGCTGGACTCCGAAACTCGCCGCGGCCCTGCCCTTGAACCGACACGCCCTCCACGCCTACCGGGCCACCTTCCAAATCGAAACCGGCGAACGGACCTTCGTAGCCCCGCCCACCGACGACTTCGTCCAGTTCTGCCACGACCACCTCCAACTCCCGAAATCCAAGTTTCTTGAGCGAATTCACTCAGTATAGCCCGCCCAGCGCCTAGTCTTTTCCCCTACATGTAAATTAAACGTTAATTAACGCTTTCTTTACAGCCTGAGCCCGGGTAAGGTGGGGCCATGAGATTTAATGCTGCCGGTATCGTTACCATGATGGTGTTCTCCATCTTCATTTGGATCTACGTGATCAACACAGCCTGGACTGTAGCCCGCGAGTTCATCGCTTTGGTGCTCTAGCGCCCTCCACCGGCGCGTTACGCGTGTTCGCGCTCCCTCTAAATCCACTCGATCTCGGCCGCCGCCGTCTTTTCTCTTTGCTTCGACTGAGCCCCTCCGTTTCTGTGCGTAAACGTGAGCGACCCTTCGAATACCTCGGTACTTAAAATACCCAACATCCGGCGCTTCATCGCCTTCCGGATTCTCTTCAACGCCCGGTTCTACTACCCGATATTCACCATTCTGTTTCTGGACTTCGGGTTGACCTTGGAGCAGTTCGCCATTCTGAACGCCGCCTGGGCCGCGAGTATCGTCCTGCTGGAAGTCCCCTCAGGAGCCTTGGCCGACACCATCGGCCGCCGCAATCTCGTCATCGCCTCCGCGGTGATCATGATAATCGAGATGGCCCTGCTGTGCGTCGCCCCGATCGGTGAAATGCCCATCGTGTTCTACCTGTTTCTCGTCAACCGCATTCTCAGCGGCGCGGCGGAAGCCTCCGCCAGCGGAGCGGACGAAGCCCTCGCCTACGATACGCTGAAGGACATGAATCTGGAGAAAAGCTGGGGACGCGTTCTCGAGTCGCAAATGCGCTACCAGTCGATCGCGTTCATCATCGCCATGTCCCTGGGAGCGCTCCTCTACGACGCCGATCGCCTCAACCAACTGCTCCGCTTTCTCTCCATCGACCTGGAAATCGCCAACGAAACCGCTATGCGACTGCCCTTGATCATGACGCTCCTCCTTGGAATCGGAGCCCTGATCACCGCGCTCGGCCTGAAAGAACCCGAATCCGAACAAGCCGCCCGCGAACAAGCCCGCCAAGGCAACTCGCTCGAAACCATCAAGAAAGCCTTCGCCCGTACCATTAAGACCGGAAAGTGGATCCTCTCCACTCCGATCGCCTTGATGATTATCCTTGGAGGATTCCTCATCGACCACATCGCCCGCATGATCCTCACGCTCAACAGTGAGTACTACCGGCAGATCGGACTCCCCGAGGCCAGTTTCGGCGTCATCAGCGCCGGCTTCGGGCTCATGGGACTGTTCACACCGCGTATCGGGCGATGGCTTTCCGAAAACAAAAGCAAGACCTTCAACTACTTCCTGCTGGGATTCCTCACTCTAGCGGGCCTTGTCGGCATGGCACAGTTCATCCCCTACTGGGGAATCGCCCCTATCGTACTCGTCTACGGCGCCATCGGTCTCGCCGGATTTCTCGTCAGCGCCTACTTGAACGAAGTCACGTCGTCCGAAGCGCGAGCGACTGCCCTCAGTTTCAAAGGGCTTTCCTACAACTTGGCCTACGGCGGGATCGGGATACTGTATTCGCTACTCGTATACAACCTCAGACAAACCGAGAAAATCCAAACGACCCTTCCGGAGAACGTTGACTCCGAGCTCTTCAAAGGCGCTCTGAGCTACTTCCCCGGGTATTTCGCGGTCGCGTTCGTCCTCGTGCTCGCCTACGGCTTGGTAAAGCGTAACGCAATCGACACCCGTCCGAGCGAGTCGGTCGAATAACCACACCCCTAATCATATTCATAATCTTAATCCTACTCATAATCATCACCCCACAGACACTTGTCGGTTTTTGATTAGGACTAAGATTAAGAGTAGGATTAAGACTATGGGCTGAAGCAACCGGATGAAGCGACCACCCTCCAAAATAGTGGATACGAAAAAGCCGGCTTCCTTCGAAGGAAACCGGCTCGAAATGAGATTAAGCAGTCAGACTAGAGCGCCGTCTCGCCGCGCTCGTCGGTCCGGATGCGGATCGCTTCTTCCAATGGAAGCACGAATACCTTTCCGTCTCCGATTTTGCCCGTCTTCGCTGCTTTGACCACCGCTTCCGCGGCCTGGGAAACCGCGTCGTCCTGGACGGCGATCTCGATCTTCACCTTGGGAAGGAAGTCCACAGTATATTCACTGCCACGGTAAATCTCCGTGTGGCCTTTCTGGCGTCCGAAACCTTTAACTTCGGTCACCGTCATTCCTTCGATGCCGACTTCGGAAAGGGCTTCTTTCACCTCTTCCAACTTAAACGGCTTAATGATTGCTACTACAAGTTTCATTAAAATTATCCTTTGAGGTTGATTGCTGATGTAAGTTTATGGCCTACGTAAATGCAAGTTATTGTGTTACTTACCTGAGACAAGCGTATTATCAAGACGACACGCTGTAGGCTTCCTGACCGTGTTCTGAAATGTCCAGCCCCTCGAATTCCTCTTCTTCCGAAACCCGTACGCCCATGATGGCTTTAATGACCAGGAACAAGACGAGAGAGAAGATGAACGCGAACGTGTAGACGCCGATCACGCCGATGATCTGGGACATCAGGCTCGCGCCGCCGAAGATGCCGACCGCTACCGTTCCCCAAATGCCGCATACGCCGTGAACCGAAATGGCTCCCACCGGATCGTCCACCTTGATCTTGTCGAAGAAGATGATGGAGAAGACGACGATAGCGCCACCGATGGCTCCCATTACGATCGATTCCAAGACCGTAACCGAGTCCGCTCCCGCCGTAATGCTCACCAGACCCGCCAACAAGCCGTTGAGCGCCATAGACAGGTCAGGCTTCTTCAAGACCGCCCACGATACCAAGATCGAAGCGATGCCTCCCGCCGCGGCTGCGAGCGCCGTAGTCGTGAAGACGAGGCCGAGCGGACCCGGGTTGGCGGAGAGAACCGACCCCCCATTGAATCCAAACCATCCGAAGAAGAGCAAGAAGACGCCAATCGCCGCTAAAGGCATGCTGTGGCCCAGAATCGGCTTGATGCCGTCCTTCGTGTACTTTCCTTTACGCGGTCCGAGAACCAGAACCGCAGCGAGTGCCGCGGCGCCGCCAAATCCATGGACGACGGTCGAGCCCGCAAAGTCGTAGAAGGCCGCGTCGCCACCTCCCAATGTGGAGAGCCAGCCGCCACCCCAGTGCCAGGACCCGGCAATGGTGTAGCCAAAGGCCACGAGTATCGTTGAGTAAACCATGAACGAGGAGAGTTTGACTCGCTCGGCCACTGCTCCGGAAACGATCGTCGCCGCCGTCGCAGCGAACATCGCCTGGAAGATAAAGTCGCCGAAACCGGTCATCGCCAGGCTCAATCCTCCGTAGCCCCAGGTGTCGCCACCGTCCGCGTTGAGATCGCCGATCATTCCTCCGATGCTTATCCAACCGTTAAAGTCGCCTGGATAATGCGTGTTGAAGCCGACCACCGCGTAGGTGATCAAGCCGATCGAGATGATCCACACGTTCTTGAAGAGAATGTTGACCGTGTTCTTCGCTTGCGTGAGGCCGGCCTCGAGCGTCGCGAATCCCAGGTGCATGAGGAATACCAGGGCTGCGGCGATTACCGTCCACAACATGGATACAGTAAAGAAGTCGAAGGCCGGCGCGTACTCCGCTCCAGACGCTTCCACCAACTCTAGGTATTCATCTACGGGTCCCGCCTCGTCTTGAGCCATCATCGCTGGCGCCAGTCCGAGCATCGCCACTGCAATCAATGCAAAAAGCAATCGGCCGGGAAATTTACTAAGGAGTTTTTTCATGGTGTTCGTTATCTATTGAGTTTCAAGGAATGGTCGCCGCGTGGGGCAGCGTATGTTCGACCCGTTTTAGCAACTGCCATGCCAGCTTGCCTCGAGCCCTCAAAATTCGCCGGTTCGCCCCAAGGCTCCGCCTCGAGGCGCCATTCCCAAACTCCCCCTTGCGCTCAAATGTAACCTCGAAAACGCCCAAACCGAAAAAAACCGCTCAAAATAGAGCGGTTCTGAATCAAGTAGGAGACTGATCCGATCGGAGGTCCTTCGTCACCAACTGGAAACTCCGCAAAGCGCTGAGCCACCTTGTAGGGGCGTCGCTTGCGACGCCCGCATTGGAATGCGTTCTCGATCTTCCGCGGGCGTCGCAAGCAACGCCCCTACAGAAGAATCCACATTTTGGACCAAATCTTGGAATAGTCCGCTAAGGGCTACTCCTCCAAGATCGACGTTTCGATATGCAGCTCTTTGAGCTGCTTGTCCGTCACGGGACTCGGGCTTTCCGTCATGAGACACTGCCCTTTCTGCGTCTTCGGGAACGCGATCACTTCGCGAATACTCGCCATCCCGCACAAGATCATCACCAGTCGGTCCAGACCGAAAGCGATTCCACCATGCGGCGGGGCGCCGTACTTGAAGGCCTCCAGCATGTAGCCGAAACGGCTCTCCACCACGTCCGCAGGAATATTGAGCACGTCTTCGAAAATCTTCTTCTGCACATCCGATTGATGGATACGGATGCTCCCGCCGCCGAGCTCGACGCCGTTGAGGACCAAGTCGTAGTGCTGGCCGCGCACGCGCTTCGGGTCGGAATCCAGTAGCTCGAAGTCATCCGCCACCGGAGCCGTAAACGGATGATGGGAAGCCACGTAGCGCCCGTGCTCCTCTTCGTAGGTCATAAGCGGGAAGTCCACTACCCACAGAAAGTCGAAACGGTCAGCCGGAATCTCCAGCTTGCCGCGCTTCTTCAACAATTCCGCGCACTCTATGCGAATGCGCCCGAGAATCGCGCAGGCCTGTTCCCAGGCGGAAGCCGCGAAGAAGACGATATCCCCTTCTTCGAGCTGAAGCGTTTCCTGCAGCGCCGCTTTCTCTTCGTCCGAGAAAAACTTGACGATAGGCGACTTCCATTCACCCGACTCGATCTTGATAAACGCCAGGCCCTTCGCCCCGAGGGACTTCGCGACCTCCTCCAGGTTTTTCAGCTCCCCTTGCGTCACGTCGGCCAAAGTCGGCGCCTTGAAGGCCTTGACCACTCCGCCGTTTTGGACCGTCGCCGCGAATACTTTGAATGAGGAAGACGCGAATGTCTCAGAGAAATCGGAGATCTCCAAACCGAACCGCGTATCCGGTTTGTCCACACCATAGCGATCCATCGCCTCTTGAAACGGAATGCGGCGAAATGGTGTCGGAATATCCACTCCGAGCGTGTCCTTCCAGACGCGCTTCATCAATCCTTCGACCAAGGCGTACATGTCTTCGCGATCGATAAAAGACAGCTCGATATCCAATTGCGTGAACTCCATCTGGCGGTCCGCCCGCAAGTCCTCGTCGCGATAGCAGCGAGCAATCTGGTAATAGCGCTCGACTCCGCTAACCATCAGCATCTGCTTGTATTGCTGCGGCGACTGCGGCAACGCGTAGAAATGACCCGGCTGGATACGGCTGGGCACAAGATACTCCCGAGCCCCTTCTGGCGTGCTCTTGAACAAGGTCGGCGTCTCTACATCGTAAAACCCTTCCTCGTCCATGAAGTTGCGGATCGAACGAGTGGTCTCGTGTCGCATCTTGAGCATTTTGCGCATCTTCCCGCGACGCAAATCCAGGTAACGGTACTTCAAACGCAGATCCTCGTGCACGCGATCGCCCTCGACATCGTCGATGGGAAACGGCGGCGTTTCAGAAATGTTGTGCGTAACCAGCGCGTCGATATCCACCTCGATCTCGCCCGTAGGCAAGGCCGCGTTCACATTGACCGCGTCACGAGCCACGACCGTCCCGGAAATCTCGATCACCGACTCGTCCTTAAGACGATTCACCGCGTCGTTGAAATTACTGTCATCGCTGTGCGGATTGGCTTTCACCTGCGTGAGCCCTTCGCGGTCCCTCAAGTCGATGAAGAGGATACCGCCATGATCGCGGATCGAGTCGATCCAACCAATCAAGGATACCGGTTTTCCAACGTCGCTCCCGCGAAGCTGGCCACAATGATGCGTTCGTTTCATTACTATTTTCGCTTCCGATAAAATTGCCTCTCAGCCTGATGAAAGGAGAGCGCGAACATTGGGAGGATCTTTAAAGAGAATGCAACTTCAATTCCCCCGCAGTCGCCCCCCCAGTTCGATCAAGCGCTAAATTTCGGGTAAATCGCCCCAATTCGGCCAAAAAACGGGCCAATTCGCCCCAAAACGGGTCTGAAAAGTCGATATAACCACTCAGACCACACGAAAATAGCAATCGTTGCCCCCACTCGCTATGACCTTGATCATCAAAGACGAACTCGTGAATCCCCCCACTTGGTTTTCCTCTTTCCGCGATTTGACCCTGATTTGCAGTCTTCGCCTCCACACCGACATTGTCATCGAGACCGAAGACACCGATCTCTACTACCAGTGGCTCAAAGCCCGAGGGGGAATGGACTTTATCGACGACTTCGTAACGCCGGGCATCGAACAAGGCGTGCGGCTCGACACCGAACACAATTTCAACCCCTCCATCGTCGTCGATCGAATCGTCCCCGAAAACACCCACCAGCTCTACAATCGCATCCAATTCGCGACCACGCTTTGACCCGATTTGGACCCGCCGCCTTCCCGCCCCGAAAATCGGGCGGAAATGAGCTTCGTCCGACCTTGACACGCCCCGGGCGATGGGCAATATCCGCCCATTCTTCACCTTGGGATGGCTGAGAACTACAAAGACACGCTCAAATTGCCGCAGACCGCTTTCCCCATGCGGGCGAACCTCGGCAAACGCGAGCCCGACCGGGCCAAACACTGGGAAGACAGCGGCCTCTACCGCAAAATCCAGGAGAAGAACAAAGACGGCGAACTCTTCCTTCTCCACGACGGCCCGCCCTTCACCAACGGCGACCTCCACCTGGGCCACGCCCTCAACAAGACTCTCAAAGAAATCGTCCTCCGCTATAAGGCCGCCCAAGGATTCCGCACACCCTACATCCCCGGCTGGGACTGTCACGGGCTGCCTATCGAACACAAAGTTTCCAAGGAAATCCAAGCGTCCGGCGAAACCCTCGACACCGCCGCCCTGCGCGAAAAGTGCGACGCCTTTTCCGAACATTGGATCGGCGTGCAACGCCGCCAATTCAAGCGACTGGGCGTCCTCGGCGACTGGGACCGCGAATACAAAACCAAAAACCCCCAGTACGAGGCTGAAATCCTCCGCACGCTCGCGTCCTTCGTCGATTCCGATCTCGTCTACCGCAGCAAAAAGCCCGTCTACTGGTCCATCCCCTGCGAAACCGCTCTGGCCGAGGCCGAAATCGAATACAAAGAGCACAGCAGCCCATCAATCTGGGTAGCCTTCGACATTCCCGGGAACGCCCAGTTCGACATCGAGAAACCGCTTTCAATCGTCATCTGGACCACCACCCCCTGGACGATTCCCGCCAATCTCGCGGTCGCCGTGCACCCAAGACTTGAATACGCGTTCGTCGACGACGGGAGCCGCGTCCACATCGTGGCCAAAGAACTCGCCGAGACCTTCGCCGAAGACTGCGGACTCGAAAACTGGAGCATCGTAAAAACCGTCACCGGCGAATCCCTCGAAAACGTCGAGTCGCGCCACCCTTTCATCGACCGGGCCAGCCCCGTCGTCCTCGCCGACTACGTCACCACCGAATCCGGAACCGGATGCGTGCACACCGCCCCCGGCCACGGACTGGACGACTATCTGACCGGACTCAAATACGGCCTCGATATCTACTGCCCCGTTAACGACAAAGGCCGCTACGACGACGATGGACAGATTCCCGACTTCCTCGTCGGCGAATCCGTCCTCGAAACCGACGGCTGGGTTCCCGCCAACGGCAAAGTCCTCAAAGCCCTCGCCGAGTCCGGAGCCCTGCTCAAGAAACAGAAAATCACGCACAGCTACCCGCATTGCTGGCGATCGAAGACACCCGTCGTCTTCCGCGCCGTGGACCAGTGGTTCGTCGCCCTCGACAAAGACGGGAAACGACAAGACGCGATCAACGCCATCGATGCTGTACAGTGGATCCCCGAATGGGGCGAAAACCGAATTCGCGGCGCCGTCGAAGCCCGACCCGACTGGTGCATCAGCCGTCAACGCTCCTGGGGCGTGCCCATTCCCGCATTCTACGACGAAGACGGCAACGGCCACCTCGACGCCGGCGTCATTCGAGCCATCGCCGACAAAATCGCCGAGCAAGGCACCAACATTTGGTATTCGGAGAACTGCGACACACTCTTGGACGGGATCGAGCTGCCCGAGTCCTGGCAGAGCAAAACGCTCACGCCCGGCACCGACACGCTCGACGTTTGGATCGATTCCGGTTCCAGCCATTTCGCCGTTCTCAAAGGCCAAGACGACCTCGCCTGGCCGAGCGATCTTTACCTGGAAGGCAGCGACCAGCATCGCGGCTGGTTTCAATCCTCCCTTTGGACCGGCGTCATCCGCGAAGGCGCCGCCCCGTACAAGAGAATTCTCACCCACGGTTTCCTCGTCAATCAAGACGGCACCAAACTCTCCAAAAGCGAAGGGGCCATGACCCTCGAGCACTACATGGACAAATACGGCGCCGACATCGTGCGCCTCTGGATCGCCTCGACCGACTTCCGCAACGACGTCCCCATGGGCGACGAGATTCTGAAGAATATCGGCGAAGCCTACCGCTTGTTCCGTAACACTTTCCGGTTTCAAATCTCCAATCTGTTTGATTTCGACATCGAAACCGACGGCATGCCCGTGCAAGAGCTGCACGCCCTCGACCGCTGGGCCCTGGACAAGACCGCCGCCCTCGTCAGCGCCTGCGAAAAGGCCTACGATCAGTACGAATTCCACCGCGTCTACCAGCTCTGCAATCAGTTTTGCGCCGTCACCCTCTCCGCGCTCTACCACGACATTCTTAAGGACCGCCTCTACACGTTGGCGGAGAACCATTCCTTGCGACGCTCCTCGCAAACCGCGATCCACCACATTTTCCGAACGCTTGTTCGCGTGCTCGGACCCGTGCTTCCCTTCACCTCGGACGAGGCCTGGAGCTACTTCCTCGCGGACACCGATTTCGTCGACGACGCCCTCGCGCTGCAAGACTGGCCGTCGGAAGCCGTTGCCTGGAGGGACGAGAATCTTGAACGCGAATTCGCGGAACTGCTCAGCTTCCGGGATCGCGTAAACGAAAAACTGGAAGCCCTACGCAAAGAAGGCGCGATCGGACGATCCCTGGACGCGTTCGTAACTCTGTCGATCTCAGCCGACGACCCCATGCTTCCAATACTCGAAAAGCGCCAGGACATTCTCGAAGAACTCTTTATCGTTTCCCAGGTCACGCTCGCGCGTTCGGAAGGGAAAACCTCAATCAATGTAACTCAGGCGGAAGGCGGACGATGCCCTCGATGCTGGAAATGGTTTCCAGATCTTAAAAATGGTGTCGAAAACGAACAACTGTGTCCCCGATGCGCCGAAGCCATACTATAACAGTCGCAACACATGTCCGCAAAAAAAACAACCGCCAAGAAAGCAGTCAAAAAAGCCGCAGCGAAGAAAGCTGCCGCCAAAAAAGCGCCCGCAAAGAAAGCGGCTGCTAAAGCCCCTGCGAAAAAAGCAGCCGCCAAAAAAGCGCCCGTGAAGAAAGCGGCAGTGAAAAAAGCGCCGGCAAAGAAAACGAAGACCGCTGCGACCAAGAAGACTCCCGTCAAAAAAGCCCCTGCCAAGAAAGCGCCGGCCGCGACCGCGGGATTCTCGCTGGAGGACGCCTTGTCCGTAGCGAAGACACGCAAATCGGAAGAAGCGGAGGTCGCCAAGAAAAAGGCGGCAAAAGAAAAAGCGCTCAAAGCCGTCGAAGAAGCCGAGCAGAAGGCCGAAGCCCGAGTGCTCGGCGCCGCTTCCCTTTCCGACATTCTCGGTTTGGATCCCATGGTGTCGACCAATACGCCAGTCGAGAACCGCCCCGTGCCCGCGAAACTGAAGAAATTCTACAATCTGCTCATCGAGCTCCGCGACCACGTGAAGTCCGGCCTCAACATGCACACCGAAGAGACCCTCAAGCGCTCCAGCAAAGACGACGCGGGCGACCTCTCCGGATACAGCCAGCACATGGCCGACGCCGGCACCGACACTTTCGACCGCGACTTCGCGCTGAGCATGGTCTCGTCCGAGCAGGACGCCCTCACCGAAATCGAAGCCGCCATCGAACGCATCTTCAACGGCAAGTACGGGATTTGCGAAATGACCGGAAAGCACATTCGCGAAGAACGACTGCTCGCCGTGCCTTTCACTCGCTACTCCGTGGAAACGCAAAAGCAAATCGAGAAGAACCAAATCCGCAGCGTCCAGCGCGGAGGCGTATTCGCGGAAGCCTCTTCCGAAGACGCCATGACGTTCTCCGACGAAAATCCCGACTCCTAGAAAACGGATTCCTGACAACGCCTGACCCCGAACCCAATGGGAAAAATCGCCGCGTACAAGCGACTCCACAGCTTGGCGCTGATCGTTCTCGTATTGGACCAGGCCACCAAGCTCCTCGTCGAAAACACTTTGCCGTTCGGGAGCTTCTATCCACCGCATTGCATCGAGGTCATTCCGGGGTTCTTCAACATCGTCCACGTCGGCAACACGGGCGCCGCCTGGAGCCTGTTCAGCGGCTATCCGCGAGCGCTGGCGTTCATCGGAGTCGCCGCCCTCTTCCTGCTGTACTTCTTTCGCGAGTCGCTCCAATTAAAGCTGCCACAGTCGCAACTGTCGTTCGGTCTGATCATCGGCGGAATCGTCGGCAACCTCCTCGACCGATTTCGCCTCGGCCACGTGACCGACTTTCTCGACTTCCACATTAAGGACGCCTACTGGCCGAGCTTCAATATCGCCGACTCCGCTATCACCATCGGCGTCGGCCTCTACATTTTCTTCTCCTTCCGCCAAGCGAAAGAAGAGAAAGAGCAAGCGAAGCAAACCTAGCCGGCCTACTCGACGTTGGCGACTTGCTCGCGAATCCGTTCGAGCTCGTTCTTCATCGCCAGCGAACGCTTCGACACTTCGACTGAGCACGACTTGCTGCCGGTCGTATTCGTCTCGCGGGCGATTTCCTGAATAAGAAACTCCATCGAGCGCCCGACTGGCTCATCCTTTTCGATCAGCTCCCCAAATTGTTCGAGATGGCTCTCGAGGCGGGTCATTTCCTCCGAGAGGTCGCACCTGTCGGCAAACAACGCCAGTTCCTTCAACACCCGTTCGTCGTCCAAGTCGATCTCCAGTCCCGCTTGCTCGAGTCGGCTGTAGAGATTCTCACGGTGCTTCGCCAGCATCTCCGGAATGAGCGACTCAATCTCGGAAACGATATCCGCCAGGCAACTACAGCGAGAGGATAAATCATCTTTCAAGGCCGCCCCTTCCCGCGATCGCATCGCGATCAACTCGTCGAGCGCCGCTTCCGAGCACTCGAGCAACAATCGTTCCACCAGCTCTTCCGGAAGCGCTTCCGGCTCGGACTCCAGCAAGCGAGCCAGTTCCACGACGGTTTGCGTATCCACGGATTCGCTACCCCCATGACGTTTGGCGATGCTCTTGATACGCTCGATTCCGGCGTCGATCTGGGCGTCGCTCGGCAGGCCGCCCGAGTCGTTCCGCTCGTCCCGGATTTCCACCGAATACTGGAGCCGGCCTCGGCCCACGCGGGCTTTGGCGCTATCGACAACCGCCCTTTCCAGTCGCTGGTATTCCTTGGGCAGAATGCAAATCACCTCCAGGTTCTTCCGGTTGACCGACGAAACTTGCAGCGAAACCGAAACGCCATCGGCGCTGCGTTCCGCCCGGCCGAATCCAGTCATGCTCTTCATACGTCGTGACCCAGAAACTGGGCTACCTGATTCACGTCCTTGTCCCCGCGTCCGCTTAAATTCATGACGATTACTTGATCTTTCGCCAACTCCGGCGCCCGCTTGATCGTGTAGGCGAGGGCGTGGGTCGATTCCAAAGCCGGAATAATACCTTCCGTGCGGCAGAGGACTTTGAACGCCTCGAGCACTTCGTCGTCCGTCGCATAGGCATAGTCGATCCGGCCGATGTCCCGGTAGTAGGCGTGCTCCGGTCCAATAGCAGCGTAGTCGAGCCCGGCGGAAATCGAATGCGTCAACTCGATCTGCCCGTCGTCGTTTTGCAAAATGTAAGTTTTGCAGCCCTGGAGCACTCCGAGCCGGCCACCCTCGAACCGAGCCGCATGCTCGCCTTGCTTAATTCCATGGCCGCCCGCCTCGACGCCGACCAAGCGAATGTCCGGCTCGTCGAGAAATTCGTAAAACAAGCCGATCGCGTTCGACCCGCCTCCAACGCAGGCGATCATTTCGTTCGGAAGTCGGCCTTCCTTTTCCATTATTTCCGCCCGAACCTCCTGGCCGATCACGCGATGAAAATCCCGCACCATCATCGGATACGGATGCGCTCCCAAGGCCGAGCCGAGAATGTAGTGCGTGTCGCGCACATTGGTCACCCAGTCGCGCATGGCTTCGTTAACCGCGTCCTTGAGCGTTTTCTGGCCCGAGTCCACGCCGCGCACTTCCGCCCCGCAGAGCTCCATCCGGAACACGTTGAGCTTCTGTCGCTCCATATCCACGGATCCCATGTAGACGACGCATTCCAAGCCCATCTTGGCGCAGACCGTCGCCGTGGCGACGCCGTGCTGGCCCGCGCCGGTTTCCGCGATGATTCGTTTCTTCCCCATCCGCTTCGCTAGCAAGGCCTGGCCGATAGCGTTGTTGATCTTGTGGGCTCCAGTATGAAGCAGATCCTCGCGCTTGAAGTAGATTCTCGCGCCTCCGAGCTCCTCGGTGAGGCGTTCCGCATAGTAAAGCCCGGTCGGGCGTCCCGCGAATTCCTTCAAGAGGAAAGCCAGCTCGCTCTGGAACTCGGGATCGGCCTTGGCTCGCTCGTACTCGTCGCCGAGATCTTTCAGCGCCGTCATCAAGGTTTCCGGCACGTAGCAACCACCAAAGTCGCCAAACCTGCCCTGCTCGTTGGGCAGAGCTTCCTTTTCAATTTCCTTTGCAGATGCGGTCCCGCTCATAAGGGGCGGAATCATTCAGAACAGAGTCACGGGAAGCAATCGTAAATCCTAGGGCCTCCTCGCCTAGAATTGCCCGTTCCGCTACTCGTTTTCCGACACTCGATTCTTCAGGTAGGAAATGACGTCTTGGAATTTCGCTTCGTTGTCGCCGTCCGCCTCGACCAGCTTTTCGTGGGACTCGAGGCAAAGCCGGGCGCTTTCCAGCTCGTTCAAGCAGACATTGGAAAGCGCTTCCGCCGATCCGTTCAAGGCTTCGGGCATTTCGGACGACTCGTCGCCCTCGTCTAGAATGGCAATCCGGTGCAGCCCGAGGCTGCGCACGAGATCGCGGTTGCGCGTATTCAGGCGGGAAAGGACGAGGGAACCCTTAGGCTCTCTCTTGCGCAAATCGAGGGCGCAGCCCGCCAAAACGCCTAAAACCGTGCTGTCCATGCCGGTGCAATCCTCGAAATCGAACACGTAGCAGCGTTTTCCCTCGTTCGCCGAGTCCCTCAGGAAATCCTTGAGCGGCATGACGTTCTGAAACGAAGCGCGCCCCACGATCTTCACCGCGACCGGGGTCGAATTCGGATCAACTAAAAATACGGATTCCTCGTCTCCCATAGAATTTAGATAACAACTCCTATAGACTCCGAACGGTCGAAAAGGTTTATTTCGAGCCTTTAATAATGTCTCTCAATACATACGGCAAAATCCCGCCGTTCCTTATGTATTCCACTTCGATTGCGGTATCGACGCGCACTTTTAGCTCAATTTCTTCACGATCGCCATTGGCTCGCTCGATCACCGCAGTCAAATCCTGCTGTGGTTTTAGAGTGTCATCGAGCCCCGGTAGGGAGACGATTTCCGAGCCATCGAGCCCGAGCGACTGGGCGCTGGCCCCGTCCTTGAACTCCAAAGGCAACACGCCCATTCCGATCAGATTGGATCGGTGGATTCGCTCGTAACTACGGGCCACGACCGCTTTCACGCCGAGCAAACTCGTTCCTTTCGCCGCCCAGTCGCGAGAGCTGCCGGTACCGTACTCGATTCCAGTGAAGACGATCAACGGCGTGCCACGCTCCTTATAGACTTGGGCCGCGTCGAATATGGTGGCCGGCTCGCCTTCGGGCATGATTTTGGTGAATCCACCTTCCTTGCCGTCCGCCATGAGATTCTTGACGCGAACATTGGCGAACGTGCCGCGAGTCATGATGAGATCGTTGCCGCGGCGCGATCCGTAGGAATTGAAGTCCTTCTGGGCCACCCCGTTTGCTTCCAGGAATTTCCCTGCCGGCGTCTCCGGCTTGAACGCCCCGGCCGGGGAAATATGGTCGGTCGTGACCGAATCGCCCAATATCGCCAGCGGACGCATGCCTTCGATCGGCTGGATTGTGCCCACGTCCATGGAGAAGCCGTCGAAGAAAGGCGGCTCGTGAATGTACGTGGAATCCGGATTCCATTGGTAAATCGCGCCCGTCGAAGACTCAATCTGCGTCCACTCCTCGTTGGAGCTGGCCACATCCGAGTACTGGTTGTCGAACATCTCCGTCTTTAGCCCGGTGCGAATGGCGTTGGCCACTTCCTCGTTGGACGGCCAAATATCCTTCAAGAACACGTCCTGCCCGTCGGATCCTTGCCCGATCGGCTCGTTGTAGAGGTCGATATCGACGCGGCCGGCCAAAGCGTAGGCGACCACCAGCGGCGGCGACATGAGGAAGTTCGACTTGATCGAACCGTGCACCCGCGCCTCGAAATTTCGGTTTCCGGAGAGTACCGACGCCGCCACGAGTTCGCCTTCCTTGATGGCGCCTTCGATCTCCGGCGCCAACGGTCCGCTGTTTCCGATACAAGTCGTGCATCCGTACGCCACCAGATTGAATCCAATCTGGTCGAGATAGGATTGCAGACCGGTTTCGTTCAAATAATCGGTCACCACGCGCGACCCCGGCCCCAAGCTCGTCTTCACGTACGGAGCCACGGTGAGACCACGCTCGACGGCGTTCTTCGCGAGAAGGCCAGCGGCGAGCATTACACCCGGATTGGACGTGTTGGTGCACGACGTAATCGCGGCGATCAAGACGGATCCGTGAGTAATTGAGCCCGAGCCGTTTAGCGAAACCTGCGTGTCGCGCTTCTCGTCCGCCAGTCCGAACCCGCCGTCCGCGACTGGTTTGGCGAACAGATCGTTGAACGCGCCTTTCAAGCCCGACACGGCGATGCGCTCCTTGGGGTTTTTGGGTCCCGCGACGCTCGGTTCGATCTCGCTCAGGTCGATGGTGATGCTATCGGTGTATTCAATTTCTCCTGCCGCGGGAATTCCGAAAATCCCCTGCGCTTCGCAGTACGCCTGTATGGCTTGAATTTGGGATTCGCTCCGGCCCGACTCGCGCAAATAGTCGAGCGATTTCTCGTCGATCGGGAAGAAGCCCATCGTCGCCCCGTACTCGGGAGCCATGTTGGCGATCGTCGCCCGGTCGGCCAATGTCAAATTGCGAGCCCCTTCACCGTAGTACTCGACGAACTTGCCCACCACGCCAAGCGCGCGAAGTCGCTCGGTAATGGTCAGCGTGAGATCCGTTGCCGTGATACCTTCTTTCAGCGCCCCCTTCAACTCCACTCCCACCACTTCCGGCGTGAGAAAGTAGACGGGCTGGCCGAGCATGCCCGCTTCGGCTTCAATCCCGCCAACGCCCCAGCCGACGATGCCGAGCCCGTTGATCATGGTCGTGTGGGAATCCGTTCCGACCAAGGTGTCCGGATAGTAAACTGCGCCGCCATCGACGTCCTTTTTGTGAACCACTTTCGCCAGGTACTCCAAGTTGACCTGGTGCACGATGCCGATTCCGGGGGGAACCACTTGGAACGTGTCAAAGGCTTGCTGACCCCACTTGAGGAATTCGTAGCGCTCCATGTTGCGCTCGAATTCGATGGCCATGTTCTGCTTGAACGCTTCAGCCGTTCCCGCCTTGTCCACTTGTACCGAATGATCCACTACAAGGTCGACCGGCACTAAAGGCTCGATCATAGACGCCTCTTCGCCGAGCCGGTCCACTGCCGAGCGCATTGCCGCCAGATCGACGAGAAGCGGAACGCCCGTGAAGTCCTGCAACACAATGCGCGAAACCACGAACGGAATCTCGGTCTGAGCCGGGGACGACGCGTTCCAATTCGCCAGCGTCTTGACATCCTCCTCGGTGACGCGTTTCCCGTCGCAATTGCGCAACACGGACTCCAACACGATCCGGATCGATATGGGCAGCTTGGATACGGGGCCCACCCCGTTTTCCTCGAGCGACGGCAACGAGTAGAAGTACGACTCGCCCTCGGCGCCCGAATTAAATGTTCTAAGGGAGTTTAGCGGATTGGGTTGTTCGCTCATGCGCGTACTGGGTGGCTGGGTTCCCCGCTTGCTCTCGACTCGCGGCCCATACCGGTTTCTTGGATACTATTTTATAGGGATGAGACGCCGGTAGCGGTATACCTGACCACACCGACTGCATTGGAAAACGGGACGACCTCCATTGGAGAATCGTCCCGCGAAATTTTCTGAAGTTAGGCGAGGGCCGCTTTAATCGCGTCGAAGTCTGGAAGCTGCTTCGGGTCGTCGCTCGACTCGCTGTAGACGATGTTCCCTTCCTGGTTGATCACGAATGCCGAACGCTTGGAAACGCCTTTCAGGCCGATCAAGTCCTCGAAGAGAACGTCGTAGGCCGTGCTGACCTCCTTGTTGAAGTCGCTCAGCAGCGGGAACTTGAACCCGCCGTTGGCGTTAGCGAAGGCTTCCTGGGCGAACGGGCTGTCCACACTGATGCCGTAAACCTGGGCGTTGAGACCTTCGTAGTCCGCCAGGGAATCGCGAATCGAGCAGAGCTCGTCTTGGCACACGCCGGTGAACGCGAGCGGGAAAAACAACAAAACGGTCGACGACTTCCCGAAGTTGTCGCTCAGAGTGACGTCCGCCAAGCCTTCGTCGTTTTTCGTTTGCAGGGTGAAGTCTGGAGCGGCCGCTCCGGATGCAATTGCCATAGTAATGTATTGGTTAACGCTTTAAATTTTAAAATAGGACCGGAGAGGATTGCGATTTCCCATTGCGAGGCAAATCGAAACCGCCGTTTGGGCCCAAAATTCGAGCGATTCTCAGACGACCCGCTCTCCCCGAGTGAAACTACCGCTTGGCGATCGCCCAAACGTTGTCATTGGTCGGCAGGCGGTCGTAGAAATTCATCTTCCAGAGCTTGAGGCCAGAGGTCTCGATCATCCGCGTCAACGTGCGGGGCGTGAAGTAGTTGACGTGATCCGGATAGCGGAAACCGCACCACCGTTTCTGGCGAAAATGCCGGTTCCAGCAGGCGAAATTCGGCACTTTGATTATGACGTAGCCACCCTTCTTCATTTTCCGCGCCACCGTCTGCAACACTTCCAGCGGTTGCATCTCATGCTCCAAGTACGAACAAAAAATCACCGCGTCCGCCTCGTCGTCCGCCAGCGAATCCAAGCCGTCGATCGCGGCGGAGTGAATGCAGCGTCCCCCCAACTCTCGCAGCCGGGCGTCCGTCTCCTTCGCCAGTTGAGCCGAAATCTCGATTCCGACCGGACTGATCCGGCCGTCATTGTTCGCCTCGAAATACTGGGTGATGCGACTCAGCTTTTCGCCTGTTCCACAACCGACGTCGACCAAGGTGATGGGATCGTCGCCGTCGCGCTCGTTAGACAGTCGACTCAAAACGCGAAACGCCACCCGCTCGATACGCTCGCGCTTTTGCAAATTCCGGCGGGCCGACTTGCCCAAGTTGCTCGCGAACGTCAGTACGGGCTCCTCTTTGCGACGCCGCTCCTTTTCCTCCTCGTAAGTCTTCTCCCAAGCGAATTCCTCGACCAACCGCGAGTAGTCGGGCGGGTTTTGGAGGAACACCATCCCCGTTTCCAAACACTCGACGACCTTCCACTCCCCACTCGAGTACGGCGTCTCCTTTACCGGAGTTTCAGTGCCTGTTAACGGATTCGTTCGACTCATAAAAAATGGATTATCGACCGCATTGAACAAGAGAAGCCCGAATTGTCACTCACTAATCGAGACCGCAGGACGCGGGGACAGAGGGAGGGGGAGACGGAGGGATTGAGCAGACAGCAACTCAATCTCCCCATCCATCCGTCTCTCCTTCCCTCAGTCCATCAGTCCCTCCGTCCCTAAATTCCCTCTAAGGAAATCCCCGTCTGAAAAAGAAGGGCAACGGAATCGCTTTGAGCCTTGTCGAATCCGCCAAAACCAAGCAAAACCCTTCCCTCCCAATTGAAGGGAGGCAATTCGACAAACGCATACCTGTCATGAAATCACTTTTCCAATCCATCGCCCTCGTCGCCGCTCTCGGCGCCGCCAGCGCTTCCGCCAACACCTACGAGCCCTGCGCCTGGGAAAGGCAGATAGTAGCCGCATGCCTCGTGCTCGAGGCCGCCGACCAGGGAGAATATGGCATGCGCGGCGTCGCTTCTGTCATTCTGAACCGAGCCGACGGAAATCGCTCCCGCGTTCTCGGCGTAGTAAAGAAACCCTACGCCTTCAGCGCCCTCAACGCCGCCACCACCGGAAGAACCGGCTCGCGCGGATTCGCCGGCCACGTGCAAAAAGCGTCCCGCGACCGGCTCTGGCGATCCGCCCTCCAAATGGTCGATGAGCTCTACACCTCGCAGTGGAGCGACGTCACCCGCGGGGCCGACCACTACGCCCGCGTCGACCTACGCCCCAACTGGACCCGAACCAAGCAGCGCACGACCATCATCGGCTCCCACGCGTTCTATCGATAAACGAGCGAAATCGTTAAATAATTGAAGTTTAACAGGATGCGCTCTCCCGCATAGCGGGATCACTCGCTTGATCCCGTCCCTCGAAGCGGGACGGGAACTTGATGATTTATTAAAAACATCAAGCTGGCTCAATGGAGCCATCAAGTAGCTCTGACGAAGTCGGAGCGTATCCTGTTAAAAATCCTTGACCCAATCCCTCAGTCCCTCCCTCTCTCCATCCCAGAAAATGCCCAACCAAATTCTCACCCATCCCGGCGGCGCTCACAAAGACGACTTCCTCGCCTGCTGCGTGCTCATCGCGCAGGACCCCGTCTCTATCCAGCGACGCGAGCCGACTCCCGCCGATCTCGAAGACGAATCCATCTATGTTCTCGACGTGGGCGACCAGCACGATCCCGCCAAAGGCAACTTCGACCATCACCAATTCCCACGCGACGCCACTCCCACCTGCTCGCTTTCCCTCGTTCTCCAGCATCTCGAACTCTACGAGGACGCCCGCTCCTTCTGCGACTGGCTCGAACCCGCCGAGTGGTTCGACTGCCGCGGCGCCAATGGAACCGCCAAATGGCTGGGCGTCCCCCGCGACATCATCGGCAAACTCAGCTCGCCTATCGACGTCACTCTGCTGCGCCGATTCGCCGCCAAAAACGAACACCATCCCGGCGAAGCCCTTTGGGAAGTCATGCGCATGATTGGTGAAGACCTGGTCGACTACCTCCAGTCGCTCCGGTCGCGACTCAACTTCATCCACGAGCACGCTCAGCTCTGGCGGCTCGACGACGCGGCCGACGGACCCGTCGCCATTTTTCTTCCTCGCACCGATCCACTTCCCGAAGAGCCCTCGCTCGGTCTGCCTCGCTACATCGAAGAACAAGGCCTCGCCTCAACCGCGATCGCTATGATCTACCCCGACCGTCGCGGCGACGGGTATGGAATCGCTCGATACAACGACCATCCAAACGTAGACTGCGCCCGCATCGCGAACGAGCCTGATGTCCACTTCGCTCACGCGTCAGGATTCATCGCCAAAACGTCGGCCACCGACCCCGAGCGACTACTCAAACTCGTACGCCGTGCGTACTCTTGCGAGGAGTGAGATTAACAGGATGCGCTCAACCGCTGCACGGTCTTACTCGATTGATCCCGACGGGACCATCAAGTAGCCCAGACAAAGTCAGGGCATCTCCAATTAAAAAACAAAATCCTGCTGGCTCGGAGAGCCATCCTGTTGGCGCGAAGCGACATTTCGCCGCAGGCGACTGTTAAAACTACAAGATTCAAGATTTGGCAGGTCATTAACTAAACAGTGATCTCTTCGAGATCAAATCTCGCTACCGCGAGAGCAGGATCCCGTCGAAGACGGGAACAAGATCATCAAGTTGGCTCGACAGAGCCATCAAGTAGCGAGCTGCAGGCGAGCGTATCCTGTTAAAACAACCCCAACGCCATTGACCACAGTCCCCAATCGTATTGTTCTTCCAACATGCGTCGCCCCTCCCTTCAGGAACAAATCGCGAGCCACCTATGCGCTCTTTGTTTCTCAATCGGATTCGTTCCATTTGCATTTTCTCAGTCGCCCGACAACCCGGTTACTCCCGAAGCCGCCACTCAACCGGAGCTCACCTTTCACGCGCCCCCGAAACCGCTCCACCCGGAGGCCGTCACCGAAGACTGGAGCGACTTCCTTGGGCCCACTCATAACGCGATCTCCCACGAAACGCATCTCTTGAAGTCATTCGACGAGGGCCGTCCCAATCTCGTTTGGGAAGTCGCCAAAGGCGAAGGCTACGCCGCGCCCGCCGTGATCGGAAACCGGCTGATCCTCTTTCACCGCGTTGGCAACGAAACCCGCGTCGAATGCCTGCAAGCCGACACCGGCAAACGGTATTGGAAATATGGTTACCCAACATCCTATCGAGACCGCTACGGATTCGGCAACGGACCGCGCTGCCAGCCCATCAGCGACGGCGAGCGCGTCTTCGTTTACGGCGTTGAAGCCAAACTCACCTGCTTGGACCTGGAGACTGGCCAGCTCGTTTGGCAACGAGATCTCAAAGCCGAGTTCGGCCATACGCTCGACTTTTTCGGCGCCGGAGCGACTCCCTTGCTCGAGAACGGCCAGATCATTGTAAACGTCGGCGCTCCCGGCGGCCCCTGCGTCGCTTCCTTCGACGCCCAAACCGGCGCTTTGGAATGGACCGCTGGCGATCAATGGGGGCCCAGTTACGCTTCGCCCATTCCCGCCGATACGCAAGCCGGTCGGCGCGTCTTCGTATTCGCTGGAGGAGAAAGCCGTCCCGCTACCGGCGGACTCCTCGTCATCGATCCCGAGGACGGACGCATCGACTGCCGGTTTCCCTGGCGCGGCGTCCGCTACGAATCGGTCAACGCCTCGTCGCCCGTGATCGTCGACAATCACGTCTACATTTCGGAATGCTACGGCGCGGGCGGAGCGCTCCTCAACATCGAGTCCGACGGCTCCTGCTCCCTCGCCTGGAAAAACGAGATTCTAAACACCCATTTCATGACCGCGATTCACAAGGATGGCTACCTGTATGGAGTCGATGGGCACGGACCGCAAAACGCTCCCATCGTCTGCATCGAACTGGCCACCGGCAAAGAACTGTGGCGCCACGAGCCCGAATGGATTACACCCGTCGAATCCGACGGACGCACCCAGGAATACAACCTCGCCCCCGCCCTCGCCTCCTTCCTGCTCGTGGACGGACGCTGCCTCGTCCTCGGCCAATACGGACACCTCGCCTGGATCGACCTCAATCCGAACGGCTACAAAGAACTCGACCGAACCCATCTCTTTCTCGCCCGCCAAACCTGGGCCTTGCCCACGCTCAGCAAAGGCCTTCTCTACATTGTCCAAAACGACCCAGGCGTCGACGGCACTCCCACTCGCCTCCTCTGCTACGACCTACGCGGATCGTGAGAGTGGGATCGAGACATTGTTAAAAAAGTAGTTTTCGCCATCGCTCTCCCGCTCAGCGGGATCGCTAGGATTCGCTACGCGAAACTAGGATGCCTCCCAAAGGTCGGCAATTAAAGTTTTCGTTTTTCAATGACTTTACTTCCCCGGCTCGCCGGGGATCCTTATTGTCTCGTCTTAGACGAGACTCCTAGCCCCGAACTTTGAGGGGCGATGACAAAAATCCGAATTGCTTTTAACCCTGTATTCTGTTGCCATCGGCCACCATGCCACGCGTCAGTTTCACCCGAAATCTGCAGCGACATATCAACTGCCCCGAAATAGCGGTCGATGGCGAAACGCTTCGCGAGGCGCTCGAAAACGCCTTTAGCGAATACCCCGGTCTCCGTGGATACATCCTCAACGATCAAGGCGGCCTCCACAAACACATGGCAGTGATCGTAAACGGCGAAGCCACGCTTGATCGCGAGCGACTCGCTCAACCCGTCCAGCCTCAAGACGAAATCTACGTCATGCAGGCCCTCTCGGGCGGCTAACCCAAACCCACTCTTAAATCATGAATCCCAAGCTTCTCATTGCCACCCGAAAGGGACTCTTCTCCATTTCCCCGAGTAATGGCGCCGTCGATACAACCGACTTTCTCGGCGATCCCGTGTCGATCGCCATGTTCGACGCTCGAACTGGCTTTTACTTCGCTGCGCTCAAACATGGCCATTACGGGGTCAAATTGCACCGGACCCAGACGCTCGGTGGTGAATGGGAAGAAGTCGATCCCCCCGCCTACCCGCCCTTCCCTGAAGGCCGGGAGCCGGATCGCTGCCCGATGCGCGGTATCGAAATCCCCTGGCAACTCGAGCAGATTTGGGCCTTGGTTCCCGGCGGGGAAGACCAACCTGGGCGACTTTGGTGCGGTACGATTCCCGGAGGCCTCTTCAAGTCCGACGACAACGGCGAAAACTGGACGCTCGTAGAGTCGCTTTGGAACAAGCCCGAGCGACACAAGTGGATGGGCGGCGGCTACGACTACCCCGGGATACACTCCATCTGCGTCGATCCGCGCGATTCGAAACGGGTCACCATCGCCGTTTCCTGCGGCGGTGTCTGGCAAACCGAAGACGATGGCGCTAGCTGGAATCAAGTTGGACACGGGTTGCGATTCGACTACGCTGAAGGCGACGAAGCCTACGATCCCGTGTCTCAGGATCCTCACTACATGGTTCAATGTCGTGATCAACCCGACAACTATTGGATTCAGCACCACAATGGAATCTTCAAGTCGACCGATGGAGCCAAGACCTTCACAGAGATCAACGAAGCGGGCCCGAGCGTTTTCGGATTTGGCGTAGCCGTTCATCCTCAAGATCCGAACACCGCTTGGTTTGCCCCGGCGATCAAAGACGAACAACGCATCCCCGTAAACGGCGAACTCGTCGTCACCCGCACACGCGACGGCGGCAATCGCTTTGACGTCCTCAAGAACGGCCTTCCTCAAGAGCACGCCTACGATCTCGTCTACCGCCATGGTCTCGCCATCGACTCCACCGGCGACCAACTCGCCTTCGGCAGCACAACAGGCTCCCTCTGGGCCACCGCCGACCAAGGCGACCAATGGACAACCCTGTCGTCCACGCTTCCGCCTATCTACAGCGTGGGCTTCGTGGAATAGAATATCTCCAGCCAAACTCGTCAATCAACTCAAACAGCGCCCACTCAAGAAACCTTAATTCCCCGACTCCGGAGGGGATCCTAATGGCTCGTCAACGACGAGACTCCTAGCCCCGATCGAGTCGGGGCGATGACGAATAATTTTGTCACCGCTCTCCCGCTAAGCGGGATCGTCGAAGACCCCAACAGGGTCGGGGCTAGGATTCGCTTCGCGAAAATAGGATGCCTCCTGGCCGTCGGCAAATAAGGTTTTTCTTGAGAAAACCAATCGTAATGCCAGCCGCTCACTTTTATCCCGGAATGGGCGCCACTTCGTCAATGTACGGAGCGCCCTGGCGTGACGCCTATGATGGGCAGTTCCATGACTGGCCGACGAAATTCCACGGCGATACCGTTAGCAAACTCGCCATTCAACTTGTCAAGGATCACCGCATCCAGGAAGGCGATACAGTTGTCGGCACCTCCTTAGGCGGAATCGTCGCTTGCGAGATCGCCAATCAAATCGAGCTCAAAAAGATCGTCTTGATCGGATCCGCAACTCGGAAAGAAGAAATTAGCGCGTTCCTCTCACTCCTCCATCCTCTCGTCGATCTCGCTCCCTTGGCCTTCGTCAAAGCCGCTGCAGGGAAGTCGCCCGGCGAGCTCGCGGAGATGTTCACCCAAAGCGATCCGCAGTTCATTCGAAGCATGTGCCGAGCCGTGTTTCACTGGAACGGCCTGCAATCCGATACGCCCGTCCATCGGATTCATGGAAAACGCGATCGAGTTATTCCTCCGCCCGAATTTGCCGATCGCCTCGTCGACGGGGGGCACCTTATTGTCATGACTCACCCTCTCGAGTGCATCGCGTCGATACAAGAACGGAACAAAGACTGAAACGCAATGAAGCAAACGTATCCAAGTCGTAAGGACCCATTGATAATCGCTCTGCTCGGCGGACCTGTCCTCCTCTTGCTTGGATACGCGGTTTATTTAATCGCCACCGGCGAAACCAGCCCGGGCATCATCCTCTTTTTGAGCACCGCTCTCGTCGCTGCTCTGATTGTCGCGTTTGCATGGCCCTGCTATTACACCATCAATGGACGCATTCTGGAGATTCGAGCGGGCCTAATCAAAGACCGCATCGACATCGCCCACATCAAAACTGCGACAAAAGAATGGGGAACGACCGCCGCGCCAGCGCTTTCGTTCCACCGTGTTCGACTCACAAATCGAGTTGGCCTGGACAAAGTGGTCTCACCCGTCGACCGCGACGGATTCATCGAAACGATCCAACAAATCCAAAGGACGATTCAATCTTCGCGGTAGCGAACGAGCGATTCTTCTCTTCCCCGCCAATACCAACAAGCGATTCAAACACAAAAAACACGATATCTTCTTGAATCCTCTGCGGCCTCCGCGACCTCCGCGGTTAAAATTCTCTTTCTTGATCGTATCTGAACCTTAACCGCCCGCTGCGCTCGAGGTCGGAGAGAACGCGGAGAAAGAAAAGGTCCTTGTACGGTTGCTCTGGGCGCGACCAACGATTCCAGCAGTATCCATCCGTTCTTATTCATGAGTAGACTACCCCTTGCATAAGTTCGACTCGACGCGGTTTCCTACTCTCGTCGACCCAATGAACACGCTACGCCGATTCCGACTTCTCCTTATCGCCCTATCGCCCCTCGGAGTGAGCGTTCCGTTTTTCAGCGCCACCCCGCTTCCTGAGGGCGGCGATCCAGTCATCCGCCCGAATTCGGCGACGGACAGTCCATCCTTCTGGCAAGGCAGCTTCGAAGGCGCTCCCGTCGCGTCCGCCCAGGTGGTCGACGTGGATCATCCGGACTTTGACCGAGCCCTTCGCGTCTCCGTAACCAACCCCGCCGGTGGCCAGTACTGGAACGGCGCCCTTCAAATTTCCGCCAACCAATCCGTCGCCCAAGGAGACGCTCTCCTCGTTCGCGTGTTCTTTCGCTCCATCGAATCCAACGACGAGTCCGGAGTCAGTTTCGCCACGGTATTCACCCAAGGGCCCGGCCCTGATTTCAACAAGTACCTCGTTCGCGAAATCACCGCTACACAAGAATGGACCGAATACCTGCTCCCGTTCGAGATGACCGAGTCGCAGCCCTCCGGTTCACTTTCCCTGCAAGTTGGAGCCGGAGCCGGCACGAAAACCCAAATCTGGGAAGTGGCGGGCGTCGAAATGCTCAACTACCAGCAAACCGTCGCCCTCGAAGAGCTTCCCGTCACGCGACCGACCTACGCCGGACGCGAGCCCGACGCCTCCTGGCGGGCGGCCGCAGCCGAGCGAATCGAGCAGCATCGCAAAGGGGATCTCGAAGTCCGAATTCTCGACACCAACGGATCCCCGCTTCCCGACGTCCCGATCACCGTCGAACTGCAACGCCACGCCTACCATTTTGGATCCGTCATCAGCGCCAGGAACATTCTCGGGGAAACCGACGACGACGCCACCTACCGCGAGACCTTTCTCGACCTTTTCAATCAAAGCGGTACCGAAAACGATCTCAAGTGGGCGCCCTGGGCGGGAGAATGGGGCGTCAATTTCAGCCAAGCGCAAACACTTCAGGCCCTCCAGTGGTTAAACTCCCGGGATATCTACACTCGAGGCCACGTTATGGTCTGGCCCTCCAAACGCAACCTTCCCAGCCTCATCCAGTCCTACCTGCCCGAAGGAGATCCCGCTTCGGCCGACCCAGCCGCCAAACAAGTCGTGCTCGACCACATCGACGACATCGCCCAGCAGACTAAACCGTATTTAGATGAATGGGACGTCCTCAATGAGCCCTTCGACAACCACTACTTGATGGACGCCTTTGGCGACTCCGTCATGGTCGACTGGTTCGAACGAGCCCGATTCAATCTGCCCCGCCAAAAACTGTACATCAACGACTATTCCATCCTAACCGCCGGCGGCCGCGACGGCATGCATCAACAGCACTACGAAGACACCATCCGATTTCTTCTCGAAAACGGAGCTCCCATCGACGGCATCGGCATGCAAGGCCATTTCAGTAGCTCGCCCACCAGCATCGATCTCGTCTACGAGATTCTGGAGCGATTTCACTCCGCGTTCCCCGAGCTGAAAATACGAGTGACCGAATTCGACGTCACCACCGAGGACGAAGCGATGCAAGCCGACTACACGCGCGATTTCCTCACAATCCTTTTCAGCCATCCCGCCACCGTCGGCGTACAGTGCTGGGGATTCTGGGCAGGAGCCCATTGGCGACCTCTCGGGGCCATGATCGACGAAGACTGGCGCGAAAAACCCGCTGCGACTATCTGGCGAGAGTTGACACAAGAAACTTGGTGGAGTGAAATGAACGGCCACACGGACTCCGACGGCGTCTACACCGGTCGCGGATTCTACGGCGACTACCTAATTCGTATTGAAATAGATAATACAGTTCAGGAGTTCGAATTCCCATTCCTGCCTGGCGGGACCAGTCAAGCGACAATCCAAATCGGGGACTCCTTCGAGATCGCGCCCGGTACGCCAGCCGAACTGCGAGTCCAATCCGAAGGGCAATCCGCTTCGCTGCAAATAGTGGAGCGAGCCGGGAAACGCTACTACATCGATCGCTCCAACGACCTGGGAACCTGGAGCCACCACTCTGACTTCAACGCTCACACCCCCGGAGTCCACTATCGCCTCCCTCTCGAACCCGGTACCTTCTACCGCCTGGCCGAGAAAGACTAGCGAACCCCGCAACAACTAAAATCCTGTTGGCTCGCCAGAGCCATCCTGTCGAAGACCCCGACGTAGTCGGCGGCTGGCGCAAAGCGACATTTCGCCGCAAGGCGACTGATAAAACAACTCTATTAAAACCCTAGTTTAACAGTGATCTCTACGAGATCAAATTCCGTCTTGGTCCCCGACTCCGTCGGCGCCCCCGCGGAAGCTGGATCCCGCCCTCGGCGGGAGCAGGATCGTCAACCATCAAGTTGGCTCGCCAGAGCCATCAAGTAGCCCCGACGTAGTCGGTGGTTAAAACCACCCGTCTAACTCTACCGTTTCCTCGCGTTCGATTTCGCGATTGCCGCGGCTTCCGCTTTCGCGTCGAAGTCCGGATTCGGCGTAGCCGGTACGGGAGCCCCGATCTCGCGTCGCCAGGATTCCAACTGGGCTAGCAACTCCTTCGCTTTACCCGAGCGCGATTTCGCCAAATTCCGCGTTTCGCCAATGTCCTGCTTCAGATTGTACAACTCCAGGTCGCCGCTTTCAAAATACTGATGGAGCTTCCAGTCCCCCATGCGGATCACGCTGCACGGGCGAGCGCGAAATAACACGTCCCGTTGTTCATCCGTGACCGCGTAGGCTTGTAGGTAGGCGGGAAAATGCCAATACAGCGGACGATTAAACGCATCCGGCTGCTTTCCCTTGAAAAGCGGCAACAGATTCAACCCGTCCAATGCTTGATCCTTAGGCAACTTGGCCCCAGTGATCGCGCACAAAGTGGGATACAGGTCCACACCGATTATGGGCGTGTGATTCTCGCTTCCCGGCGCGACGACTCCGGGCCACTTCACAAAAAACGGAACGCGAATTCCACCTTCATAATACGTTCCTTTGTATCCCTTTAGCGGATGCATATCCGTGGCGGGGCCGTAGCCGCCGTTGTCGGAAAAGAAAAGGATGACCGTATCGTCTTCCAGACCCAGTTCTTCTAGGGTCGCCTGAATCTTCCCAACGCCGTCGTCGACCGACTGGACCATCGTGGCCATCGCTACATGGTTGTGCAGCTCGCCCTTCGGTTTCGCCTCGTATTTCCCGACCAGTTCCTTCTTGGCGTCGAGCGGCGTGTGCACGGCGAAGTGGGTCAAGTAGAGCATCCAGGGGCGATCCTTGTTTTCGCGAATGAACGCATCTGCCGTGTCGCTCAAATGATCGGTCAAATAGGAGTCTTCCGACAAGCCTTGCAAACTTGGGATATTGGGATGCGGCGGGTAGTAGCCTCTCGGCGGCGATCCGGAATGCGAGCCGCCGATATTGAGATCGAACCCGTACGGCAAAGGATCGTCGCTCAAGTGCCACTTGCCCATCAAGGCCGTCTCGTAGCCCTCCGCTTTGATCTGATGGGCCCACGTCTTTATACCCAAGCCCAGGACGTCGACACCCGGAACGTGCAGCAGACGACGATGGGCGTCATTCCCGCGCGGGCCCGTTCCCACGTTGAAAATTCGATGGCGAGGTGCGTATTGTCCCGACAACAAACTCGCTCGAGCCGGAGCGCAATTCGCCGAAGCGGAATAAGCGTTGTCAAACACCATTCCTTCCGACGCCAGCGCGTCCAAATGAGGCGTTTCGTAGAAGTCCGAGCCCATAAATCCCGTGTCCCGCCAACCAAAGTCGTCGAGAAAGATAAACAGCACGTTCGGTTTTTCGCGCGCGCCGTCGGCAGTGTGAACGCTAACGATCGCAAGCAAGAGTGTGAGTAGTCGTTTCATAAGAGTAGTAGTCGCAAAAGCTCGTATTCAAATTTTGAACGCCGGCCAGTACAGCGCTAGTTGCGCAGCACGTCGCCCGCTAGGGATTGTTTTTCCAGGGAAGGGCCGCTCCATTGGACATCGAGAACTGGATTCCCCGATCCCGTCTTCAAATAGTTCAACCGGAAAGGATGCTTCCCTTTCTCGAGCAAAACGGTCGAAGCGACTTCGCTCCCCGCCTCGTAGCCGAAATCCGCATCGATAATAGTGGCTTCGTGAATACGAAGGATCGCGCCCGAATCAGTGGACAAAAAGAACCGGTACTCCCCATCCTCCGGGACCTCGATGTAGCCGGTGAACACAACCGCGCCCTCGTCCGGCCCAACGGTAGGGTCGAAACGCAGCGAACCACCCAGCGAATGGGCGGACTCCCCCCAGAACTTCGGAGTCCACGCAAAGTCGCCCTCGTACCCCATCCAGCGGGCTCCCGGCCGAGTCGATTCAACGAGCGCCGACGGGATTTTCTCGTCGTCGTACGGTCGCGGGTTCGCCGCATTAGGACGACGAATCTGGAGGGAGCGATCTTTCATGCGTTGCTGGAGGCCGTCGAAGAACACGCTCGTTCCCGCCAGATTCTCGATCTCCTTCAAATCCGTTTTAACATCGTAGATTTCGAAGTCGTCGGCATGCCCTTCAATGTCCACCCGCACGCCCTTGTACCCCTCGAGAAAGATCGCCTGCATTTCATTCCGAGCCCGACCGCGATGACTCGGATGGAAGTCGGGATAGCTTGGCGTCTTGCGACCGTGTAGGAACTCGACATAGACCGTGCTCGGTTCTCGTTCGCCTTCACCTGTCAATGTCGGCACCAACGAGACTCCGTCGGAAAGAGCTGGAACCGCCACACCTGCGACATCCGCGAAAGTCGCCATCCAGTCGTGGAACTGCGAGGGCGTCTGGTCGACTCGCCCCGCGGGAATGCGTCCCGGCCACCGAGCGAGGGCTGGCATTCGAATGCCTCCTTCCCAAACGTCTCGTTTCTCTCCATCGAAGGGCCCGTACGATTGAAAATGCTCCGGAGTGAAGGGAACCCCTTGAATGTAGCTCACTGCAAGCGGACCGTTGTCGTTGGTGAACACGACCAGCGTTTCCTCGTCGATCTCCAAATCCTTCAACAGCTGCAACAAGTCGCCGACCGCGCTGTCGATCCGTCGCACCATCGTAGCGAACCGTTGCTCCACATCGCTCCAACCTTGATTGCGATAGTCGGGATGTATCCAAGAATCAATTTCACCCGTCGCAGTATTGATCATCTTGCCGGGCTCGCCGAGCCACTGCAGTCCCCCATTCAGTCCGGCGCCTTCGGGGAATGCTTGAGTCGGCACCTGCAAGGCCGCGTGCGGCGTGTCGTAGGCGAGATAGATGAAGAACGGCTGGTCTCCCCGTTCTTCGCGATGGTCGACGATCCACTTCTTTGTGAAGGCCGTAAAGAGGTCCGTCGTGTAGCACTTGTCCAATGTCGAGGAGATTTCCCGATCGTCGTGCCACACCTCTTTTCCCGTCCGATGCGACTCGCTGTTCCCGATAGGCCACTCGTTGTTCGGGTAGTGGACGTGCCCGTCGACATGGCGCACATAGCCCATGTATTCGTCGAAGCCGCGCTTGGTCGGATAGGCCGGCCACTCGTCGGGCGAGCTGAGCGTCTCGTTCGATTCCCCTAAACCTTGCAATCCGTATTTGCCCACGTGGAGCGTGCGGTAGCCCGCTCCCTGCATCACCGTCCCCAAAGTATGGTTGTCGGGAAGCGCTTTGTCGAAATTGCTGTTCCGCACGTCCGCATGCCCTTGATGCACGCCACGCAGCAGAGACGCCCTCGAGGGCGCGCAAACCGGAGCGGGACAATAGTGGCGCAGTAGTTGGACGCCTTCCGCCGCCATCCGATCGAAATTCGGAGTCGCGTGGCGATTTTCGGACCTCTCATTCTGGAACAAGACCCCGAGGTCTCCGTAGCCCATGTCGTCCGTGAAAACGAAAATAATGTTCGGCTGCGAGGCGGCTGCCGGTTTTTCGGAGAGAATTCCAAAGACAAAGGCCGCTAGCAACGCGGCGACGCGGAAAGGAACGCGACAAGACGATGATCGGGTAATTATCATGGGAAAACAAACAAAGAAGTCGCAGTGTAGGCGGCCCCCGCTCGTCGTCAACGACCGAGCGAACTCATTTGAACAGCCCATATTCACCCACTTCCAATTTTCTCTTTTACCCTCGTGTCGTTCCCACGCATTGTTTTTTCCAGTGACCGATACCGATTCCTCAAATCCCTACGACGCCTCGTTCCAACTGCGAGAGCGCCACCCCGACTTCCAACGCTACCTCGACCAAAACGACACTCTCAGCGCAGCATTACGCTCTGAATACGAGCTTGTTCCCGACGTCCCCTACGGCGATCACCCGCTGCAAACAATCGACTGGTTCCCTGCCGCTCAACCACGTTCCCCAGTATTCGTCTTCATCCACGGCGGATACTGGAAGTCGCTCGACAAACGTTCCTACCACTTCACGGCTCGACCGTTTCTAGAAAATGGATACGCTGCCGCCCACATCAACTACCGGCTCGCTCCGGAAGTGACCATGGCGGATATCGTCGCGGACGTTACGACCGCGCTCGAGGCGATACACGAGCAGTCCGCCCAGCACAACGGAGATCCCGCAGCGTTCAGCGTTTCCGGGCACTCCGCGGGCGGACACCTCGTGTTGATGGGCTTGCTGCAGCTAATATCCGCAAAGAGCCCCGTCGCCGATTCCATTCAAAAAGCTCTTTCCATCAGCGGTCTTTTCGATCTAGAGCCGATTCGGCTGTCCTACCTGAGCGCGGACCTGCGATTCGACGAAGCGACCGCTCGCCAGTTTAGCCCGATCAATATTCAGTCCATCAATACGCAAGCGAAAATCGTGTTCGCGGTCGGTACTGGCGAGACCGATCAGTTCATCAAACAATCCCGCGACATGGCCGATCGCTTAAACGCCTTGGGCCACCCCAGCCAGTACCTGACATTGAATGGCATGAACCACTACGAGATCGTTCACGAGCTCGCCCGTAAAGACAGCGTCCTGACTCAGACGATCCTCGACCCTTCTATCTTTGATTGAACTCGAGCCGTTGACGCACACGCGCAGCGACAGCGACACCCTCGCGAATGGCCGGTTTGAATCGCCACTTCCGGACGGCTTCGATCGCTGGCAACTCGAACTCGTATCGGCTCGAAGACAACACGTCGATTCCTCCGGTAGTTCCGTCTTGCTCGATCGTGAATTCAAGCTCCACATACCCTTGCACTCGGTTCGTGCGCAGCAAATCCGGATAGATCGGCTCCACTTTCCGCGTCAGCTCCGGGGGCGAATCAAATGTGGGCGCGGGTTTATTTCCGGTCGCGATATTCGTATCATCCAAGGAAGCGTCACTTTCAGACAGGCTGATCATCCGTTGCTTCGTCTCCCACACTTCCTCGAGCGCATCGATTCTCCGCAAGTCTTCCTCGACGCGTTCCCGCACGAGCGGATTGCTGGCATGACGCGAAAGTTCCCTCCGCGCTTGTTCGAAATCGCCCCGATCCAAAGCCTGCTCGACCGACACGGTCGCACGCTTCAATGCGTCCTCGGCATTCAGTAAATCGACAAGCTTGGATTGTTTTTCCGACGATCGATCGAACTCGGGATTGCTTTCCAAGCTATCCAGAATCGAACGGGCCCGGTCGAACTCCCCAGCAGTTGCCGCTTGCTCCGCTTTCGAAAACAAATCGGCCCACTGGCGTTTGTAAATCTCACCCAGAAGCAAGTTCGCTTCTTTCCCCACGTATTGACTATTCTCGTACGGTTTGGCGAATGAAATCGCCGCATCGTACTCGCGACGCGCCAGCGAAACCTTCGCCCGCTGCTCGACCTGGGCGAAGGACTTTGAGGTTTTAAAGCGAGCGAGGGGTTCCTCGTAACGCTCCAATCGCATCGACTCAATTTTCTCGTCCCAATCCGAGGCGAGTTTGGGCATCGACGCCAGTAGCGCTCGCGCCTCGCCGTATTCCCCCGCTTCGATCCGATCGTCTACGTTCGCCAGAGCGACGACTAATGCGTGTTGCCCCAGATACTCGCGATTCCATTCAAGGAATTCGTTGTATCGACCTACACGATACTGACTGATTCCTTTTTCCGATTCCGTCCCTTCTCGATCCGCCACCTTCTGGGCTCCCTGCAGCTCTTCGAATTCGCGTTCGATAGCATTCAGGCGCGCAGTCAATTTTTCCGCGGAATCCGCGAAGGGTGTCCTCAAGCGATCCAACTCGCGCCGCGTTTCTTCCGCCGCGGATCGCTCCGCCTCCGCTTGGGCGGCCGCGATTCGTTGTCGTTCCGCCTCCGCCCGTTCTTTTTCCGCTGCGAGACCTTGCCAATACAAGTAGCCCAGCAGAGTAAGAGCGACCAACAAGGCGCCTCCCAACGCAAAAACAAAGACGAACGAACGCTTCGGCTCTGTTCGGGCGCCGGATTCCGAAGCGGGCGCGACCTCAGTCGTTTCTTCCTGCGTCAACGCGATTCCCGCAGACGAACCGCCTTGCCTAAAAACCGGCAGTTCCTCTGCGTCCACTTTTTCCTCGTACCGTTCGATCGCCCGGTCAACGCGCTCCAACGCCGCTCGGTACTTCGCTTCGAGTCCCGACGTTGGCGCCGACTCCAACTTGGCGTTCAACTTCGCCCGCAAGTCTTCGTAGACTCGAAAACGCTCCTCTTGACTCGCTCCGTCCGAGAGCCCGAGGATCCGGCATGATTCCTCGAATGTCATTGGAATCCCAGCCTTTCAGTCCTGAACCTATATGCCCTAGCGCCGCGATTCTCTGCATACATACACCGATTCACCACGACGACGATTGAATCGGCTTGGCGAGACCAATGCAAGGAGTTCTTCAAACGCTCCTCAACGAGAGCAGAGAATCGAAACCGAACTCGACTTGAAAACCAGATAGACCGCCTTTCCCGGAGTCAATGCGAGCGATTCTATCGACTCTTGCGTGATTTCCACCGCCACCACTGCGCTGGCATCGTCGATACGAGCGTGGACAATACCGTGAGACTCAAGGTCCTCAATCCGCTCAATCGTCGCCTTGATCCGATTGCGAGCCGACAGTCCCATTGGCTCCTCGATACCGATCAGAATATCGTCCGAAGCGATGCTGATCGACGCGACGTCTCCAATACGGACGTCTGTTTTCGGAATATGAATACAACAACCGCCCCCTTCCAATTCGAATGGGTCTAGACTCGACGAACCCGAGCGATTCGCCACTCGCCCGGTCAACACGTTTTCAAACCCGGAACGCTTCGCTGCCGCAAACACGCCAGGCCGCGTAAACACCGCGTTCGGGCGCCCTGATTCGACCACCGACCCGGACTCCAAAACCAATACCTCCTCGCAAAGCGTTTGCAGCTCGATCGGATTGTGCGAGACCACAATCATCGGAATCGCGAAGCGCTCCCGGACACGAACCAAATAGGTCAAAATTCGACGCCTCAGCCCCGCGTCGAGCGCGGCCATCGGCTCGTCTAGCAACAGCAACTGGGGATTCGAGCACAGGGCCCGTCCCAGCGATACACGCTGCTTTTCGCCTCCGGACAAATCGACGACGGAACGATCGAGCAGAGCATCCAACTCCAATACCGACACCACGTCTTCAAATTCAACGCGCGAACTCGTATTCGTTTTGCCTGGACGGTTTTTCCCGTAGACAAGATTCTCTTGGACGGACAAATGCGGAAACAGGAGATGATCTTGAGGCGCGTAGCCAATGCCTCGACTTGCTGCCGAGGCAGAGCGGCCGTTCGAAGTATCGAGCCATGTCTGCTCGAAAAACGCGATTTCACCAGCAGCGCCTGTCCTTAAGCCGGCGATACATTCGAGCAGCGTTGTTTTCCCCGATCCCGACACTCCGAAAACTCCCAAGTACGGAGCCGCGCTCTCGAGAGCCACATCCAAGTCGAAACGATCCAGTCGCTCTCGAAATCGAAACCGAAACACAGGATCCGGCACGCTCATGACTGACCCCCTTCTCCGTTCAGTCGTTTTCGCGCCAATCGTTCAGTCGTGTAAACCGTGGCGAACCCGACCAGCAAGGCGACGATCAAAAGTTGATTGGCCCGATCGTCGTTTCCACCTTGCTGGGCGCTGAATAACGCCGAGGAGAGCGTCTGCGTCCGCCCGGGAATATTCCCCGCCAACACAATCGTCGCCCCGAACTCGCCGAGCGCCCGGGCGAATCCCAACAAAGTCGCCGCCACCAAACCGCGAGTCGCCAGCGGAAGCGTCACTGACACGAACACGCGCCAGGGCCCCGCGCCGAGAGTTCGGGCAACCGACTCCAGCCGGGGGTTCACCTCTTCAAAGGCAACCCGAGCGGCCCGAACGAAAATCGGAAACGACATCACCGAACAGGCGACGACCACCGCTTTCCAACTGAAAAGCACCCCCAAATCGAATCCGATACGCTCCTTGCCCAACCAGCCGTTGTCAGCGAAAAGCCGCAACAGCAAATAGCCCACCGCCGTCGGAGGAAGCACCAGCGGGAGCGTTGTCAGGGTCGATAGAACGTGTTTACCCGCAAACTCCTTTCGGGCCAGCGCGTAGGCCACGCCGACACCGGGAATCGCCACGACAGCGATCGACAGCGCCGCCCAGAGCAAAGTGGAAAAAATGGTCTCGTAGATCGTGGGCACGTGCTCGTCTCTTTAAACAAGATTCCTACGCTCGCCGGACCGACAAGGTCTTGCAAGCGCTATCCCCGCTAGTTGCCCGAGACCGTTTCAAATCCATAACGCCGCAGAATGTCGCCAGCCACATCGCTCTGAGCGAATACGAAGAACTTACCCGCAGCTAGTTTCTCGAGGCCCGTTCGAGTCAAGGCGCCTTCGTAACGAGCGACCACCACGGCCGACTCGTCCAATAGCTCCACTTCATCCCGCGCCGAAACGTAGTCCGAGTAGTAGACGATGCCGATCGCGTCCGACAAACTCAACGTTTGGGCCAAAGTCGTTCGAGCGTCGGACGACGGGATGAGGCGATCACTCACGGCCGCCCATGCACTCGCCTCGCCGCACTCGATTTCCTCGAGCCAGGCCTTCGCGTACTTGCCCACGGGAACCGATTCCGGATCGCCAATGCATACGTGGGCGTTACGCAAGGCGCACCAGTCGAATTTCCCCGTTGAAGATCCGCCCGGCTGTCTACGGCCGATTGCAACCAGTCGATTCGCGATCACGTTCTGGCGCGTCTCGGACGCGATTTTCCCCCGATCCTCCACATAGGCCATCCATTCGGAATCCGCGGAAAAAAAGACGTCCGCCCGCGAAGCCGACACGATTTGCTGGGCAAGCGTATTCGATCCGGCGAAGTTGTACTCGACCGAATAACCCGTGTCCGCTTCAAACCGACTCCCGATCTCCCTCACCGCGTCCGACAAACTGGCGGCCGCATATACGCGAATTATTTCCGTATCGGGTTTTTCCTGACAACCCGTCGCCAGAAAGGACGCGTACAGCGCGACGCTGTAAACCAGCGCAGCGCCGACCTTCGATCGAGATTCTCCTGCGGATTTCATTCGACCCTAAAAGAGGATCAACGCGTCCGATTGACAACGCCAAAGATCCCATCCGCTCCTAATCTTAATCTTAATCCTAATCTTAATCCCGTTCAGTTTTGGATTAGGATTAAGATTAAGATTAGGATTATGAATTTAAGGAGTGTATTCCGCCAGCATGGACTCAAGGCGATCCTGGCTCGCTTTCGCCGTCAGAACGAACAGATGCCCTTGAGACTTCCATTTGCCCACAGTCCAGCCCGCCTTGCGCGGCTCGAACTCGAGCGTGTCCGACGCGTCTACGTCTTCGAATTCCGACTCCTTGGCAACGAAAAGATGGTACACGACTTCCGCATCCACGCAAATGATCGCCACTCTGCTCTCCGACCAGTTGAGCGGCCGGCAGCCAATTCCCTCCTGAGCCAGGAACTTCGGCGGCAACTGACCTGGCAGCTCGAAGTTCTGCGCCTCCAGCCAGTCCGTGATTTTCGTGGTGTCCTTGTTGAAGTACTTCAGTCGCGGGCCGTCGAACGAGTAGTTGAACGCGCGATCCACCAGAGGTCCCGCGTACTCGTCGCTGCGGTCGACCACGAACTCGAAGTAGATCCCGGCGAACACGACAAAACTCGCGGCCAAGGCCAAGTAGCGGACAAAACGCCGGCGACGATTCCGCCAGACGGACGCGTTCTCGACGCTCGCTTCCAATGCCGCCCGCAGGTCCGGAGGAGGAGCGAACTCCTGTAGTCGTCCGCTGATGACCGAGTCGTCCTCCTTTGCTCGCGTCCACCAATCCATCAAGTCCGGACAGCGTTCGGCGACGGACAAGGCTTCCTCGTAGCGCGAGTCGTTCTCGGGGGGCGGCCCCAAGGTATAGTTCGCTAGTACTAGTTTCGCTTCGACCTTATCCATCTTCCGACATCCTTTCCAGCTTCGGGTAGGCCACAATATTATTCGGCCGGTTTTCGTTCCGCAGTTTGCGCCGAAGCACGTCTTTGCCCCGCGCTAGTCGGGACATCACCGTTCCAATCGGGATATCCAGGATCTTGGATATCTCCTTGTACGAGTACGACTCCAAATAGTAGAGGGAAACGACTTTTCTGTATTCAATTTTCAACTCCATCAGTAAATTCATCACGCTTTCCGAGTCGAAACTCGCGAGCGGTTTGCTTTCGTCCGAAATCGTCTCGTAGTCCATCGCCTGGTCCTCCAAGGCGACGATTCGACTCCCTCTCCTCACCAATTTCAAATACTCGCGGTAAAGCGTTGTATACAGCCACGATTTGGTCGCCTTGCTCGACCGGATCGTCGAGCCCTTTTTCGCCCAAATCAAGAAAGTCTCCTGCGTCAGATCCCACGCGTGTTCCTGCGAACCGCTGATGCTGTAGGCATAGCGATACAGATTCTGGTAATACGCGTCTATTATGTCTTGGAAACCAACGGGCATAGCTGCTTGTTTTCTAGAGAGTGTCTAACAAGTCAGAATATGTATCGTTGTCCCTCAGATGGGGTCGCCGCAAGGCGGGCACATTGCGGGGTATCCATGGAATGGCTATCCCCAATGCGTAAAACGCCGCGCTGAGCCCATCTGAGGGACAACCCTTTGGGCAGCGTCCTTTTTCGCCTTTGGCTGTGTTGCGGCCGAGGGTCAAGGCCCTCCGGGCATTGGCTCCTCGCCCACGCCTTGCCAAAGACGAAAAATTCCAGCTGCGATACATATTCTGACTTGTTAGACACTCTCTCAGTTAACGAACAACTCCAGGCCCTGATTCCGGGCCCGGAGGCATTCTTTTATGACTGCAAATTCAATCGCGATCCTTTTCGTTACCAACGCGGGTAGTAGCGTCCGCGGCTCTTGGGCGTGGCGCAGGCGATGACCCCGACCGTGGTGCAGGTCCAGTAGATTCGGCCATTGGGCGCGACAGCGACGTCCGTCGGCAGGGGAAATCCGGTTGACACGGTGGTTAGTTTCTTCCGCCAGAGATCGTACTCCATGACGCGATTGCGGCCGCCTTGGTCCTCCGGCCCGACATCCCCACCGAAGAGGTTGGGCGTGGGCAATTCGGTGAAATAGAGGTAGCGTCCGCTGCGATCGATGGCGATGCCATTGGGCTCTTCGAGATCGGAAAGCAGTTTCTCAATTACGCCCGCCGGGGAGCGACGCAAGATCACGCCCGCGCTCTTGCAAGTCCAATAGGCGGCGCCGTTGGGAGCGATGACGATGTCGGTAGGCTCGGGCTCGTTGTCGGAAATTGGCGTGATGGTGTATCCATTTGTCGCCGACACCATGTTCAATCCAACGTTGCCTGGATCCGGAACCTCGGTGAAGAGGGCTTCACCATAGCGATTAAAACTCAGACCGCTGGGGCTCATCAAGCGATCCTCGAGCGGAGTCGTTTCCGGGTTGAATTCTTTCGGCAACCAGGGCGACTTCGTCTTCCGGTAGCGGTCGTACTTTAAAATAACGCCTGCAGTTTTGCAGGTCCAATAGACATTGCCACGACGATCTAGCGCAATGTTGATCGGATAGGGCTCGCCTTCGCTGATCAATGTGGAGTTTCCAGATCTCAAATCCAGGCGCTTCACGGTATTGCCCGCGCCCGGTACGCCCACGTCGGGCACTTCGGAGTAATAAAGCGTGCGGTAAGAGTTCGTCGCGATCCCGGTCGGACTATTCAGTCCCTCCGCAATAATCTCGACATCGAAGGTCCGCTCGCGCGATCCCGTTCCAAAGGCGCTTTCGCTGGCAGCGAACGCGGTGGCTCCAACGCACAAGGCGACGAGCAGTTTCTTTCTTTTGAGTACTTTCACAGTATCTAGCATTCGTATGATCTCCATCAGGTTTGTCCCGCTCCCAGAAAGCGCGTCCGCGAATCAAAACGAATGGCCGCCGGGGAGAGGAAATTGGGTTAACGAAGGCAAAGAGCGCGTGGAGCAGAGGTTTATTCCCGAAAAATGGGAAAAATTGCCTCTGGAAAATCAAGTGGACTCGCCGGTCGAAAAATCCAGAATGCCCAGACCTCCATTCAGCTCCATCATGAACCCCGTCAGATCGCTCCTCTACCTCGCCCTGTTCGTACTCGCTAGCCAGTACGTTTCCCCCTCATTCGCCGACCCCGAAGCCTCGACCGACCCGAGTGGCACGTGGGTTTGGGAAAGCGCCGTCAATGGCGACTACGATAAGAACATGCTCGTGCTCCAGAGCGACGGATCGACGCTGTCGGGCGCCTACACGCGAGGAGAGATCAACGCTGCCATTCAAAACGGCAATTTCAGTAGCGACGGTTTCGATTTTGAGATCCCAATCGCGACGAACAACGGCGAACTGATCGTGATCGTTGAGGGCAAGGCGAATGGCGACTCGATCAGCGGCGTCTATCGCTATGCCGGCGATTCCAATGAGGAAACATTTACATGGGAAGGCAAGCGAGCCATTCAATTTGAAGACGTCCGGGGAACCTGGGCCATTGAAATCACCAGCGACCAAGGACAGACGTTCTCCGACCAAGTCACGTTCTCGCAAATCGAGCAATCGCTGGCCGGAAGCTACAAAAGCGCCTCTGCGGAACGAGTCGTACCCTTGGAAAATCCTCGTTTCGATAGCGATTTCTCAGTCGCATTCACCATTGTAATCGACGACTTGACTGTCGACTTCACCGGCGAACCGGACGGGGACTCCATCAACGGCGACCTGACCTACGTCTACCAAGGCAACTCCGGCACGGGCCGTTTCCACGGAAACCGCGAATCCTCCGACGAAAACGCGGCTCTCGGACAATGGGATATCAGTTTCGTCGCCGACGACGACAATACGTACACGCCTTCGATCATCGTAGAACGAAACGCAGACACGCTCGCCGGCACTTATATCGTAGGAGCTACCGGAAATCAACTCCCTCTTACCACCCTGGAATTCACCGACGATACGTTCACTTTCAAAACGGGAGCCGACTGGGGAAACATCACCTACGTCGGCCAAATCGAAGGTGATCGAATTGCCGGCACGGTGTCGTACGACTACAACGGATACCAAGGCAGCAACCCGTTTACAGGCGTTCGAGCGAAGTAAACAGGGGGAGGAAGAGGCGTAATCAGGACGCCGACACCTTGCCGCCCAAGTCTTCGAGCCGCTTGCGCATTTCGTCGGGGGACTGAGCTTTTTCGAACGCTTCTCGCGCCGAGATGAGCCCGCGATTGTAGAGACTCATCAGGTGCGTATCCATGGTGAACATACCAAGCTTTGCGCCGGTCTGGATGTCCGAGTCGATTCGATACGTCTTGTTGTCGCGAATCAAGGCAGCGATCGAAGTGGTGGTCACCATTACCTCGAGACCCGCAATACGGCCACCGCCTTCCTTCTTGCACAGCACTTGAGAAATCACCGACACCAATGACGTGGCCAGCTGCGTTCGGATCATCTCTTTCATGTTGGCCGGAAAGGCGTCCACGATACGGTCGACCGTCTTCGCCGCGCTGTTCGTGTGCAAAGTCCCAAAAACCAAGTGACCAGTTTCCGCGGCGCTAATCGCCGCTTCGATCGTCTCCAAGTCGCGCATTTCCCCGACAAGAATCACATCCGGATCCTGACGCAGCGCGCGTCGAATCGCTTCCGAAAACGAAGGGACGTCCACACCGACCTCGCGCTGGGTAATAATGCACTTGTTGTGGTCGTGGTAGTATTCGATCGGGTCCTCAATCGTAATGACATGTCCACTACGCTTCTGGTTGATGTAGTTGATCATCGACGCCAGAGTCGTACTCTTACCCGAACCCGTCGGGCCTGTCACCAGCACCAAGCCGCGCGGACGGTAGAGCAGGTCCTTAATTTGGTCGGGAATGCCGATATCCTCCAAGTCGAAAAACTCGTTGGGAATCTGCCGGAGCACGAGCCCGTAGTTCCCCTTGGCTCGCAGGACGCTCACGCGAAATCGCGACTTGTCCATGTAGGCGAATCCGAAATCGGCGCCTCCCTCGGTCTTGGCGGCCTGCACGTACGAGTCTGCGGTGATCGACTGCATCAGTCGTTCCGTATCCGCTGGCGTTAGGTCCGGGCCATCCACAGAGACCATCGCTCCATGCAGACGGAGCGTGGGCGGCCTGCCCACTTGGATGTGAAGATCGGACGCGCCTTCCTCGAACACCAGTTCGAGCAACTCGTTCATTTCGTAACTCATACGTTCCCCTATCGGCTATTTCTATTCATAATTGAACCTCGTCCCTCTCTGGAATAAGCTCATTTTCACTAAATTTGATCAAATCAGGGCCGACTCGTCGACTGTCACGGACAAAACCTCTTTTACCGAGGTCAAACCGGCGAGTACTTTTCGTACTCCATCCTCACGCATTGTCCTCATACCCAACTCTTTAGCGATATTTCGCATCTGGGCCGCAGTTCCGCCAGAGTAGATCAGTTTCTCGATTTCCTCGTTCACTTCGAAAATTTCGAAAATCCCGAATCTCCCCTTCACTCCTTGGTTGTGGCACTTCGGGCAACCCACTCCTTTCATGAACTGGGCGTCGCCAACAGAGTCGCGATCGAGGCCGATAGCAGCCAACTCTCGACGGGTCGGCTCGTGTCGCTGCCGGCAATCCGGGCAAATTCGCCTCACGAGCCGCTGGGCCATCGACGCTCGCAGGGACGTGGCCACCAGATAGGGTTTCACGCCGATGTCGACCAGACGCGTCACCGCGGACGGAGCGTCGTTAGTGTGCAAGGTGCTCAGCACCATGTGGCCTGTGAGCGACGCGTTGATGGCAATTTCCGCCGTTTCCTTATCCCGAATCTCCCCGACCATGATGATGTTCGGCGCTTGCCGAAGCATCGCCTTCAAGGCCGCGGCAAAGGTCATTCCCACGCTCTTGCGAACGGGAACCTGGTTGATACCAGGCATCTGGTATTCGATCGGGTCTTCTACCGTGATGATTTTCCGATCGGACTTGTTAACATAGTTGAGACAACTGTAGAGCGTAGTCGTCTTTCCGGAGCCGGTTGGCCCGGTCACGAGCAAAATGCCATCTGGGAGCGTGATCAACCGTTCGAAGGTCTCCTGGTCGTCGCTGAGAAAGCCCAATTCCGGCAGTCCTTTCATCAAGCCCGTCTTGTCCAGAATTCGCATAACAATGCTCTCTCCAAAGGCCGTAGGCAACGACGACACGCGCAAATCGTAGTCAACGCCTTCCACTCTCACTTGGATACGCCCGTCCTGAGGCAGTCGCTTTTCCGCGATGCTCAACTTCCCCATAACCTTGATACGAGAGATTACAGGCAATTGCAGTCGCTTGGGAGGCGGGCTCGACATCTCCTGCAATTCGCCGTCGATCCGAAAACGAACACGGAACCGCGAGTCCATCGGTTCCAGGTGAATGTCCGAAGCCCGTCTACGGATCGCCTCGGATATGATGACTTGGACCAGACGAATAATGGGCGCTTCCGACTCGTCGATAGACGAATCCTCCATCTCAAGCGTCACGTCAGCAACACGCGTATCGACCTCGTCGGCATTGTCCCCGTAATTGTCCCCTTCGCCAAACGCCCCTCGGTCGTAGCGCGTGTTGATCGCCTCTTCGATCCGCTTGCCGTCCGCGAGAACGGGTTCAATCGGCGTTTTCAACAAATGCGAGAGACTGTCCAACGACTCGACCTCGAGCGGATTCGAAATCGCCACCTGCAAGGAGCCTTCCGAAAATTCGATCGGGAAGACTCGATACTGCCGAGCAATCGTCTCTTGTAAAAAGTCCTCCGGCTCCTTAGGCAGATCGAGCTCCGAAAAATCGACAAACCGCATGGCGAATTCTTCGGCCAGAAGCTGAAACGCGGTCTTGCGGTCGAGAAAGCCCTTTCCCACCAATTCCTCGAACAGTGACTCGCCCCCGTCGCGGCCGCCATCGCTCCTGACGATCCGCAATTGCTCCTCGGATACAAGGCCCTTGCGCAAGACCAAATCGAGAATGAGCGAGAAATCGGACATGAGAGTTTAATGCGTGACCGGCTCTATGAAGAAAAGGATCGAATTCACTCGCTGCAACTCAATTGAAAACGGGCTCGAAGGCCCGCTTAATTCATTTTAAAGACATGAGGAACTCCGCGTTCGACTTGGTCGCCTTCAGGCGCTTGATCAGCATCTCCATCGCCTCCACGCCAGGGACTCCTTGCATGACGCGGCGGAGACCGTACACCTTCTCCAGCTCTTGCTCGTGGTACAGCAGCTCTTCCTTTCGAGTGCCGCTACGCTCGAAATTGATTGCGGGGAATATTCGCTTGTTGATCAAGTCCCGATCTAAGTGAATCTCCATATTGCCCGTTCCTTTGAATTCTTCGAAGATCACCTCGTCCATCTTGCTGCCTGTATCGACAAGAGCCGTGCCCATGATGGTCAGGCTGCCGCCTTCTTCGATATTGCGAGCGGAGCCGAAAAATCGCTTGGGCTTCTGAAGCGCGGTCGCCTCGATACCGCCACTCATGATCTTTCCACTATTGCTTGCCAACGCATTGTAAGCGCGAGCGAGTCGGGTGATCGAATCCAGAAGAATCACGACATCCTTTTCTCGCTCGACCATCCGTCGCGCTTTTTCAACTACCATTTCCGCAGCGTGCACATGGCTCGAAGACGTTTCGTCAAAGGTCGAGCTGACGACTTCTACGCCTTCTCCCACTACCTTGCGCTTGAAGTCGGTCACTTCCTCCGGTCGCTCGTCGATGAGAAGCACGATTAGATGCGCATTGGGGTAGTTCTCCTGAATCGAATGGGCCAGACCTTGCAGCAAAATCGTCTTTCCCGTGCGCGGCGGCGCCACGATAAGCCCCCGTTGCCCCAATCCAATCGGAGTGAGAATATCGAACGCTCGCATGGACACATCCTTCTTGCTGTTGCTTGGCAAGGGGGTCTCCAAAACAATCCGCTCAGTCGGGTAGTAAGGGATCAAGTCTTCGAACGCGGCCACGTTGGCAACTTTCTCGGGCTCGCCGCCCATGGCGGACACCACCTTTACCGCGACCGGGCAGCGCTCGCCTTCCTGCGGCGGCGTGGCCACGACTTCCAACTCGTGTCCTCGCTGCAAGCTGTAGTGGCTAATTACCGACGCCGGCACGTAAACGCTCTCCGGCTTCAACTGGTAGTTGCTCTTTGCATGGACGACAAAACCGTGCCCTTCGTCAGCGAGATCGAGAAATCCCTTGTCCGAAAACCGGAGCGACTGCTCCTTGGCGAGCTTGAATACTTGCTCGATAATCTGCTTGCGACCGGGCTTGTCTTCAAACACCACGCCCAGCGCCTCCGCTCCCACGCGGCCTTGGTCGATCGGCATCTCGTAGAGATCGGACAAGTCGATGGGATCGCCATTGGTTTCCAGCCCGTCGGCAATCGCCTTGACGTCGTCGAACTTCGCATAGCGAGACGCGTCCGGCAAGGTTCCTCCCACGTGGTCCGTTTCCTTCGGCGGTAAAGGTTGCTTCCATCCACCGCCTCCTTTGTGGCTCTTCCGGTTGCCGCCTTTCTGGTTCTTCTGGCGGTTGTTCTTTTGATTGGGGTGCTGCCCGCGCTTGTTCTGGTTGCGGTTGTTGTTCTGATTCCGATTCGATTGACCGTGATTTTTCTGATTCGGATGCGGCTTGCTTTTCCCTTCGGGTTTTTCCTTTGCGGGCACGGATTCCGAGTCGCCATTCGAATCCGACGGGGAGCTTGAAGCGCCGTTTTCGGCAGCGCTGTCCGCATCCTTCTTAACCGGCACGTCCGGAGCGACTTCCACGGAATCGACGCCGTCGAAATGCGAGCCTCGGCCTTTGAAATCCGTGGGGCGGAATTCCGAGGGCTCCTCCCTTGAGACCGAAGTCTCGATTGGAGCGTCCTCCGCTTTCCGCGCCACCTTTTTGGCCGCTTTCTTCGCCGCTTTTCGGGCCGTCTTTCGAGCCGCTTTCTTTGCCGGCTTGGCGTCCTCGTTCAAGTCCAGCTCCATGGGAGGAGTGGCTTCATTTGTCATTTCAGATTCACTAGACATTGGATAGGAGAAATTGGGCGGCGACCCGAGCAACGGCCTAGACAGGAAGCGTCCAGAGCTCTGCAGAAGAAGGTTGGGTTTTAAGGTGGAATTAAAGTCGCGCCAGAAGCGTTTTCACTTGGTCTTCAAGAAATTCGAGAGATCCCTCGTTTAGCAGTACACAATCGGCTCGTTCCGCCTTTTCAGCCAGCGGCATTTGACGATCGATGCGCGCCAACGCTTGAGCACGGCCAATGCCTTTCCGCTCTAAACGTTCGACCTGCGTAGAGAGATCAGTGAACACACAGACGGTAAAATCAACCCTATTCTGAAGGTTTTTTTCGAAGAGCAAGGGGATCTCCACGACCCAATCGCCATCCGGATCGCGGGCGATTTCCGTTTCCCAGAATTCCCGAACCCGCGGATGCAAGATCGCTTCGAGCAACCCCAACGCCTCCGCGTCGCTAAAAACGATCGAACCCAGCGCTTTGCGATCGACGCCTCCCTCCGGTTTCCAGACGCCCTCGCCGAACGCCTCCACGACCTCCTGGATCGTCGCCTCGTCCGAATCGAGGAGCGAATGGACAATCGCGTCCGTGTCGACGCTGGAGTAGCCCTGCGCGACAAAAACCGCTCTCGCCGTGGATTTCCCGCTTCCGATTCCGCCTGTCAAACCAATGACCATCAGCGCGAATCTGCCAGTTTGCTGCCGATCCTCAACAACCTTCCTGTGCTTTTTTCGTCATCGTCGATTTCCCGCAGAGACGCGCTAGCGTCAATTGACAGGGAGTTTCGGATGCTGGAGCGCCTTCACTCGCTACGGGCGGACAGCGTATCGTCCGATCACGATTAGCGGGAGGCAGTCAGCTTCCGAAGGCGGGTGGTTTAATCCTCTATCTGCGAATGGAGAATAGGACTTTCGTCGTCGATAGACGCCAGTTTTGCCAGTTCCGCAGAGCTTAACGCTCGATCAAACACGGCGACACCGCCAATCCATCCACTGTAGCCGGAACTCCGCGCGCTGTGGATCACTCTACCGATAGTGAACGGACCACCGGAACCATCGTCCTTCGGGGTATAAATCTCGTGGGGAAACCACCAAGGATTCAGTCGAACCGCCACAAGGTCTTTATTCTCGAGCCGGAACTCTCCGGTCGCGATTTTACGGAGGCGGGCTCGAACTTTGGTGTAGCGGTATTCAAGCAATTCGACGCGTTCGTTTTGGGTCATGCTGAGAACTGTGGTCTTGACCGGGTTCTCTTCGGGCGGGTTATAGTACTGGTCTTTCGGATACTCTGGATCTTCCCCATCTTGAAGGCCCGATTGGCTCGCCCAATGGCCTTGACGCCACGCGTTGCGAACGGCTGCCATCATATCCGAATCAAGGTTTTCTTCCCATCGAGGGCTGGCGACGCCATCGAGCCACCCCGTAAGCTCATCGGATTCGTGATCGTAAGTCATCGCGAAACAACTCCACGCCACGTTGAGTTCCTGAGCGGAGGCGTCGGAAGGACTCCCCGGGGCAATCTCTAAAGAGTGGCATTTGTGCACGGCATATTTGTACGTGAAAGAACTCGCGCCATTGTCGGATATATGACCGCAGGCGGAGCCCGGCTTCGCGAGACCGGCGAAGAGAGCGTATTGGCGCTGGCCGCGGACGACGCGTTGAATCCCAATCGTGGAGTCTTGCTTGAGATCTGTCCCTTCGTGCCAGATGCCGGCAAGAGCATGGTTTCCCGATTCTCGAATCGCCCAAACCACGACGGTTACAGACTTGTCTCCGCCCTTGATGTCGAGCGGCGTGTCGTGGAGTCTGGACCTGGGAACAAGGAGATAGGGCCGCAGTGTCGGGTCCTCTTCATAACGAATCTTTATGGCTTGCCCGAATGGACCGCGACCCAGTAGCGGGAAATCGTCGTACGACACTGACCTGCCCTGCCCCCAGTACTCTCGAACGTAGTTGCCAGCGTCCAACGGGTAATCGGTAGATGTCATGGGAGGGACATACGCGGTAAATCGTTTTTCCCCATCGTTTTCCCGATTCACAAAATCCCAGAAGGCGATCAATCCAGGCGTTTGCGTTACGATGGAGACGCGTTCGCCTCGCGACATGTCGGCAGCGTTTGTCTCGACCGGCCAGCAGGCGCTGACACAGGCGAGAGACAAAGCGATGGAGATTCGATGGAAACGAGTTGATCGCATATTCAAAATCAAATGCCTAGAACAGCGCTGCTATCGGTCGTCCCCCATCGGTAATCGGTACGGGGCGGCTTTCCGCAAACAGCTCTTTGCGGGGATCGATTCCTAGAGCCGCCAAAATCGTGGCATGAAAGTCGGGAACGGATACCGGATTCTCCACGATCTGCTCAGAGAGATCGTCGGTTGTTCCGTAGGCGCCTCGGTGCTTCAGACCGCCGCCTGCGAGGACGAGCGTAAACGCTTCCCCGTGATGACCGCGTCCGCCACCGGAATCGAAACTCGCCGGACGACCGAACTCCGTGCCAATCGCGATAAGCGTGTCATCCAACTCGTCGCGCGCTTCCAGGTCTCGGATGAGCGCCGACAGAGCCATATCAACCTCCTGGATCAGATAGTGCTGTTTTTTCAGTCCTCCGAAGTGCACGTCCCAACCGGTGCCGTTCGTGAAATTCAAGTTGTGGGCCACCTCCACGAAGCGAACCCCGCTCTCCACTAGGCGGCGCGCCAGGAGGCAGCGCTGGCCGAACTCCCCGCCGTAAGACTCGCGCAGATCGCTGGATTCCTTGTCCAGATCAAAGGCGCTCATGAAGTCGGGCCCGGCCAATCTCAAACTTTGCGTGAGCATGTCATCGTAGTCCGCAACATGAGGGTGCCTCGAGTCGCTCTTGCGGAGTTTGCCCAGCAAAGACTCGCGTCGTTTTTGACGGGTTTCGGATACGAACTCTGGCCGGGTCAAGCCATTTGGACCCGCCTCTGTATCCGTTACGTAAAGATAGCCGCTATTGGGACCTAGAAATCCGGGATCACGCGAAATATTCGGGTAGCCCACAACCACGTAGGCGGGAGCCAACGTTTCAGCGGAGCCCAATTGATTCGCTACGATGGACCCGATCGACGGATACTGGATTGTACCGCTGGTCGGGCGGCCGGTGTGCACCCGAATGACCGCGGCTGCATGCTCGTCGATAACATCGTGATGCACCGTTCTGACTGCCGTCATGCGATCCATCAATTTCGAGCAACGGGACAGATGCTCGCAAACGCGCACGCCGGGCACATTGGTCGCGATGGACGGGTAGGCAGAGCCCGCCACGTTCTCCATGGGAACGCCGACTGCCTTGGGATCGAATGTATCCATCTGTCCCATACCACCCCCCAGCCAAAACATAATGCAATTCTTGGCGATTCCTTTGGGGAAAGCGCCCGCCTGGGAAATCGCCTTGGCGACTGAAGGCATACTAGCGGCTCCTAGGAGGGCCGCCGAACCGGCACGGCCAACGAACTCCCGCCGGGAGAGGTTTTGGTTGTCTCTATGATCTTTCACGACTCTCAATTTTATCGTCGGAGCTCCTGTCTATATTTTTTAGTTTCGCCCTCACGGATAGTGTATCGTTTCCGGCAAATTGATCAAAGTCCAGATGACGTCTTCCATACGCTCACGCCAATTCGGATCCAGCGATTGCGTCGGCGGATCGCCCGCTCTCGCTTTGGCCGCCTCCCGCAAGGCCACCTCCGTCGCTTCGGGCACCAGATGGTTAGCCCACGTGACGAATAGCTCGGGCCGGCGAGGCCCTTCCTCGCTTTGATGGGTCGCGGCTGATTTCGCAACGCGCTTGCCAAAACCCTTCTCCAAAAAGCTCGCGGTGACCCGCTTTTCGTCCGCCGAGGGATAGCGGGTTAGAAAACGCAAGTAAAGATCGTCTACCAAGGCCTCGACGGACTTCGCTTCCAGGGCCAGCTGGGTCAAACCATGATCGTCAGACAGGCGGGAAAGCCAGCCGCTCATGATTCCATTGTTTAGGATGGCCGGTTGCAAGGGGCTCAGGGGAATGTCCCGATAACTTATGGGCTCTTGGCGGGATGCCCGCCACCCGAAGGCCGTCATGACATCGATGACTGCTTGAGCCCTCGGCAATACGAGGCTGGGACGGTCTCGATTATTGGCCACGCCTCCGAACATCCAAGCCCGATCGGGTTCGCCCAGGCTCATGGCGTTTTTCCAGGGGCGACCACCTGCGATGTCTATGGTCAAAGGCTCGACACGCATCTCTTTGCTCGAGGCCGCGAACAGCGAATCGACGATTTGCTCGGCGCTCATCTGGCGCGGTCCTTGGGCGGCAAAAAAGCGGATCGCCGTGGCGTCCTCCGAGCTTTTTCGTTGATAGGCCTCGGAATTCAGGATCACCCGGGCCAGTGCTTTCAAGTCGTAGCCGCTGGCCACGAAGTGGTTAGCAAGGTATTCCAGCAGTTCCGGATGCAGGGGGTCGGCATTTTCCCAATCGTCGATTGGCTCGACAACGCCCCGCCCGAAGAAACGTTGCCACACGCGGTTGGCCACCACTTTCGCGAAGCGGCTGTTGTTTGGAGAGGTCATACGGTAGGCCAGGTAGTCGCGCTTGCTCTTGGGATTCATCAACCAATCGGCAATGTCCTGCTCCTCGTCGCCATTGTAAAACGGCCAGTGCGGCTCGACCTTGCTGCCGGGAGGCAAGGTCACTTCAATCAAGGGCTTGCGTCCATCGGAGTGCAATTTGTCTACCGGCACGCTGCTGCTGGCAGGCACTTCCAGCGGCTCCTGCGCCAGCATAGCAGCGATCCCGAATAGATCCTTCTGCAGGTTGTCGTGGTAGGGGGCGTCATGACAGCGCGAACACTTCATCTCGATGCCGAGAAAGGCCGTGGAAAGGATATTCGCTTTCGCCGCCATAGGCACGTCGTTTTGGGAGGCCATTTCGAAGCCGGCCGGCCCCCCGCCGTACAAGGACCCGTCCATATGGATCAGTTCCGTGACGAAGCGGTCCATGGGCAAGTTGTCCTGCAAGGCTTCGTGTATCCAAAAACGGAAGGGCCCCGTATTGTTGAGCGTCGGATTCACGATTGTCGGATTCTCCGCTAGCACGTCCTGCCAATACGACACCCAATGATCCGCCCAACGGGGATCCTCGAGCAGAGCGTCGATCACTCGCGCCCGCTTGTCGGAACGTTCATCGTCGACAAAGGCCTTAAGCTCGTCGCTTGTCGGCAACACGCCTACCGTATCCAAGTATACGCGACGTAGAAACTGCCAGTCTTCGCTTTGCTGAGCGATCTCGATTTCACTGGTAATTGTCGTCTCCGGCCAAACTGCGCCCAACGCGATCCACTCGTGAATGGAATCGACCTGCTCATCCGTCAAAGCGTCACCTTTAGGAGGCATCCGAAATTCGGGATCATCGTCTAGGATCAGCTCTAGCAAATAGCTTTCGTCTGGATCGCCCGCCACCAAGGCGGGGATTTCCGAGTCGCCGCCCGTCGCGGCGGCGCTCAAAGAATCGAGCCGCAATCCGCCCTTCGCCTGCTTGCCATGACAATCCCAGCACTTGTCCTCCAACAAAGGCCTTACGTTTTCGATAAAGTGAAGCGCCTCCGGCGAAGAATCGACGACCTGGTTGGCCTCGACAATGCGCGATTCGATGAGGGGATCGACTGACTCGGCCTCTTTCATATAGGAGGCCACAGATTCCCGAGCCAGGGCGTGCCGACGTTCCCAATACGCATCGTCATTCCCGCGCAGAGCCTGTCGGCGCTCCCTATCGAAGCGATCAAGTTCAACCTGCAAGGCTGATTCGTAGAGGTCCCAAGCTTCGTCCGTCAGTTCAATATGGCGACTCGGGCTTACGATTTCAAAATTCGATTCCCCTTCGAGCAATATCGCTAGCAAGGTTTCCCCCGTTTCCGGCCGCATTTCATTTTTGCCCGAATAGCCGCCCACGTAGAAGTCCATGCGTACGCGGTAGGTCTCCGCTTCCGCCTCCCAATGCGTCAGCTTTTCCTGATCCCCTTTCCCTGGGAAGCGAACAGAGGGACCGAGATCGATAAACGGTCGCTCGACTGGATCGTGTCCATCCGATATTGTAGCCGGGAACGGCGTTTCCAAAACCGCTCGGCCATCAATCCATACCCGGGCCGCTCTTCGGGACCGCAGCAGCAAACGATGCTCGCCCGCAGGAACGGTGATCAGCGCCTCGGCCGACACCATAAGCGGATTTGGCCACTCGTCCCGCGTGCCGTTTTCCGTGTAGGCTTGCGGAATTCGGGGAAACGCGAAGGCGTCCTGTTCGTACTTGAGCAGTGGTCGATCGAACCAGTCGTTCTGGAAGGCTTCCGGCGGGGCGGCCAGTCGGACCTGGACTGGTTTGCCGAGGGCGTCCTCAAGTCCGCCCGCCAGCCCGGCAACACTCGCTACGAATGCAGCGACCCCTCTGGAAAGTAGATAATATGTTCTGTTCAAACTCAAAGCTGCCGATAGCTTACTCTCTTTTATAGACGTCTGGACAGCCCTATCCGACTACGGGTTTCGCGAGAAATCGACACGCTGACGGGCTCTATCCGCGTCAGAGAAACCGAGACTGGGAATAACTCACCAGTCTCGACAACGAAACGCGTTCTCAAACGATGACCTCCCCCACCGTGGAACCGCTAAAACGAAAACCGATTAGACAGTTCCCAAGTCATGCCGTTGGGAATGCGACCATTGATTAGATCTCCATTCGGCTGAACGGCGATCGGAATCAATTCGTCCTCGCCGATGGCGTTCCGGACATTGAGCCTCACTCTCCAATCGACCTTGTCGTCCATTATCTTCCGCTTGTATCCAAACCAGAAATCGGCATTGAACTCGGACGATCCGTAGTAAGGGTTCGTCGGATCCAGCGCGTAGTCGTCTAGAACATCGCTAAACGCCACCGGCAACCCCAAGGCGGGGCTGTCCAGCCACCGTCCAGCGGCGCCTACGTTGAACCCTTTCAATCGAGAGTCGTCTGCGAACTGATAGTTGGTTATCAGATTCCAACGCCACTCGCGCAACTCAGTTACCGGCGTTCCATCGGATAGGAGAACAACGTTCCAAGGATTGAGAAAAACGTCCTTGGTGACATCGCCCAAGCGGAAATTCAGTTCACTGTTCAACAGCTCCGAGGCGTTATTCCAAATGGGCTGCATAATTGCCATCATCCTTTCCATCCCGGAATCGATACCCGATTGCTTGGCCTCGGCTTGGGAAGCGTTAAACACGATCGTCCAGTTCTTCTTGGGGTTGTAGACGAGTTCAAACTCAACTCCTTCAGTCACTCGATCGGTCACTCCCGCCAAGGCTCGCCCTCCAGTGCTTTGCCTGACAATAGTGTCGTCGGGGATTGACCCGGTTACCACTTCCCACCCGTAGAAATTCTGGATGTCCTGAGGGGGGAGGTTCGCTAGCAAATAAGCTTTCTGATCGGGGAGATTGTCATTTACGCCACGCAACGTCGCCTCGTAGTAACTCCGAAGGTTGCCCATCATACCTGTAGGAATACGGGGATTGGTGATCGTGGTCTGAGCTGTCTTGAACCAGCTGGTTTTTGCGATCAAATTCCCATTGAACAAGCTAACTGTGAATCCGACATCTTCGGTTACCCCTTCAGGTGAAGAGAGCGGCTCCCCCACTACATTCCAACGGGGGCTCGCGGGCTCGAAGTTCTGCGATTCGCTGTAGTGCAAGCTGATTTCCGTTCCATCTCCAAAGAGTCGATTCACATAGTCAGGCAAATGCGCAACACCGCTGTACGTCCAAGTTTCATTCTCCGCGGATGATATCGATATAGGATCGATGACAAAGCCGGGATCATTTATAATGACGTGGTTGTCCGCAGCCCGAGGAGGCGTACCCGCTGTGAAAGTATCCGCTTCATCCTTCCTCCAACCAGCTGTGGCGACCAGCATGTTGTTCATGAAATGGCCCTGCCAAATAAAGGCGGATGAATCGACTTCATTCCGAAGTTTGGACGCGCCGCTAGCAAGACCGAGCCGATTTGTGAAATAGCTTGAAAACGATAGGGGGATTTGCACGTGGTCCTGCAAATTTGGATCCCACACCAAGACGTCGGAAACCGATGACGGAACATACGCGGCAGACTTCACATTGGAAATATTCGCTCCCGCAGGACTCGACTGGCTGGCTAGGGAAGGACCCAGATAGCGAAAAACGCGTGTGTCGGAAACGGAGCCGTTCAAAATGTCGGACGTGTTCTTGAAGTCCTTCAGGTAGTCGAGTTCCGGGGCGAAACCATTGAAATTGGCACTGAAGTTCTCGATAGACTGCGTGTTGTAAAGACCCGTAATGGTCTGCCGACCGAGGACCTCTCCTAGCATTCCGTCGAGTTTCTCTTCCAGGTCCATTTTTGCGAACGCTGTAACCCGCATGGAATCACGCTCATTGGATCGCTCAGCCGCCCTGCCACTGGCGGAAACGAAAGGCCGACCGAAATTGGGATTGGGATCGCCGTTAGGATAATTCGGGTTTACATCCAGGTTTATGGACCCTTGGTCGATACCATTTCCCTGCGTGTAGAGACCAAAATACCCATTGTCGAAGCTCTGCTTGTCGAAAGCGATTTCGGCGCCCGCATTTCCATTGAAGGCCAGTTGTTCAATCGAAACATTGTAAGCTTCGAAATCATACCACTCGCTTTTGGACGGTCCATCAAGGAGCAGGTTTTTGTAGTCGAATATTGAACGGTCCGACAGATGCCTATCTATAAAGAAATCGCCTCCTTCCTCAGCGGAGAATCGTCCAGGCGTACCGGCCCGACCCGCAGCGTAGTCCTGGTAGGTAGCAATTCCACGGAACGAAGGCAGATACGTGCCCCGTCCGCCCGCCTCAAGGGCAGCCGCAAGCCGCGGATCGACGGGAGCGGTCACAAACCCTGGCTGAGTCAGCGTAGTGAACGCATTGAATACGCCACTTCCTCCCGGCGTCGATGCATCGGGCTCGTTGTAGACGGTGGCAATTTGAAACCAAGTCGATCCCGGAATGCTGAATACAGTACGGTCTTGCGCGCGCCAGTCCATGAGCCAGTCCGCGCTCGGCTGGCCATTGAGCCACCACATAGTAATCGAATCGCCCGGCGGCTCCGTGCGTGGCCGATTGCTTACGCTTTCGCCTATTTCGATGTGGCCTCGAAGATTCGTGCTCATTTCGTCGCCTTCGAACAACCGATAGTCAAACGTTCCAAACACACGCTTCACACGCTCGAAGGCCGGGTCCTGCTGAAATTTCTCATCGTCGTGGACTCCGGCCAGACGTATCCCGAGCTTGCCGTCTTCGAGCACGCGATCCACGTCGAACGAGCTGCGAATGCTGCCAAATCGCCCATAGCGAAACTCAACATCCGTTTGATCACTGAAGGTCGGCCGAATGAGAGAATTGTCTACAATCCCCGCCGGACTTCCCAAGCCGAAAAGCACGGCATTCGGTCCCCTGTTGACAGTGACGCGGGTCAGGTTGTAGGAATCGAAGGGAATATTGGTCAAAAACAGCTCGCGAGTGAGATCGGCCGCTGCCAGCCCGCGTATTCGAGTAGGCGTTTGCGGGCTTTGGGTTACGCCCACGGTGGTGTTGCCTCCCGAAACAAACTCGGAAGCCGCAAAATTCCCTCCCAGTCCGGCCACTTCCGCGCCCGCCACATAAACCAGGAGATCCTCGGTGTCAGTCGATCCGGTGTCTTCTAAAAACTCCTTGGTAGCGACGTAGATCGACGCGCCAAGATCCTTGAGAGGGGAGTTGATTCTAGTCCCTGCCAGGGTAGACGTGGCTCGGTATCCGGTATCAGCAGCAGCGGATACGCCAAAGGGTGACAGCTCGTAGATTTCGTTGCTGTCCTCGTCTTGAGCAACCGCCGAGGAACTAGCCGCGGCGAGGCCCAGCAAGCCGCCAATCAGCTTGCCAAATGGGGTATTGTTTTTATTCATGTCTGTTCTTACTTGTTGTTTCGGGTTAGCGTTTGGTTGTTCAGTCAAGTTGCCGCTTGACTGATCGGGTGAGAGTTTTGGAGAAGGCTCTTCGAGGCGAATCACGGCAAACGCGCCCGATTCAACATCCTGATCGAATCCCAAGACCGTTTCGCTCAGCAGGAGCCGCAACGCTTCGGGTGGCGTGTATTTTCCGATCACCTCGCTGGTTCGAACGCCTTCGACTTCATCAAAATCGAAAATGAGGCTCATCTGGGATTGTTTCCCGAACTTCCTCAGGGAATCTCTGGCGCTGCCAGCATCGATGTCGAACATCCTCAAATCTTCGGAGTACGCGGCCTTTCCCCATAGCAAACAAAGGGATAGGCAAGGAAGGCCAAGGTATCTAGAGCTGACTAGGGGCATTGTCCGCTTATTCGTCCCTGGGGAAGGAGACCGCGAAGGCGTTGGTCTCTTCATCGCGATTGAAAATCAAACCCGTGCCGGCGATCATTTTTTGCAATGCGTCCGGCGCATTCATCGATCCGGAAACGGCGCGAGTCTTCACCCCGTCCAGCTCCTTTTCACTCAGCAGGAGCTCCACCCCGGCTTGTCGGGCGAACACTTTCAGCGTTTTCGAAGCTTCCCCAGCTTCTACATTGAATTCGACTTTGTTGCCGTTTTGGCAGGCCGACATAAACAGAAGGCAAATCAGGGCCGCAGCTGATACGACAATGTTATTCATCTTGGCCTACTCGGACGCTTTGGTCGGAGTTATCAGTTGGTGAATAAGTAGATGGTGCCATCTTCTCCCCACTCAGCTCGCACGCTGAAGTTGGATTCCAGTAGTCGAATGAACCCGTTCAGGTTGTCCGACCAGAACACGCTCGACATGCGAGCCTCGTTTATGGACGCATCGACGATCACCATTTTGAACGGATTTCTTCTATTAAACTCCTCAACGATAATACCGAGCGACACATTCTCAAAATCGATCAGCTCCGGCTGCCACAACAACTCTTCCTTCATAACCGATGTTTCAATCCGCTCGATTTGCGGGATTCGATCTGCGGATTGGAGGTCGACAATCGCTCGGTGATTCTCTTCCAGAAGAGCGTCGGCCGAATCTTCGCTCTTACTCGACTCCTGACCTTCAGTAGCAATGGAAACCGTTCCTTCCGTAACGATCACGTCGACTTGATCTTCTGCAAATCGCACGTTGAATTCCGTTCCAACCGCCCGAAGCCGCACGCCAGACACAAGAACAACGAACGGCCGAGACGCGTCCTTGGCGACCATGAAATGGGCTTCGCCTTGGGAGAGTCTGACCAGTCGCTCGCTTTTGGAAAAAGCGACTTCGATTTCAGCGCCGCGATTTAATTTCACGGCGCTGCCATCCTTCAAATCGCGCGTCCCGATGCGCTCGACTACCACTTGGTCATCGCTCTCAGCGAATGTTTCTCGATTGTCTTCCTTGAGAGTCAGCGAAACTGAAAGCGCTACCACCAAGACCGCCGCCGCGGATGCAATAAACTTCCAGTACTCGGAAGGAACAAACTCGATGGGGGAAAATCGCTTGCGCACAATAAGATCCGGATCTTCGGAGCTGTCGTAGTTTACGTGATACCCCGCCAAGCGGTCTAGTTCTTCCCAATCCCACCGTATCTCGTCGTAGGCTTCGCGGTGCTCGGGCGAAGCGTTCAACCACTCGTCCAGCTCTGCTCTCTCATCCAAGGTCAACCCGCATTCTACCCTCGTAACCCAGTCGACCGCGGTATGTTCAACGGGTGTCAAATCACCCAGGTCAAAGCTCTCTCCACTCATTTTCTGTTCGCCTTTCTATACCCGTGTTTGCGGAAAAATACCGCACACCGCTTCAGACCTTTGGCGTACTGCACTTGCACGGTGTTGACTGAGATTCCTAGTTTGTTCGCGACTTCACTCCGCGAGAAGCCATAGATCTTTCGCAAGGTCATCACTTGGCAACAGCGGCGAGGCAGTGACTCCAGAGCTTGCACCAGCAAACGTATCTCGTCGTTCGCGGTAGCCTCTTCCAAGGGGGATCGCATCTCGTCTACAATGCTCAGTGGGTCAATCTCCTTGGCCCCAGTTGGGCGTTCGTGTTTTCGATGCCTGAAGCGGCTGAGTACGGCATTCTTGGCAGTCGAGAACAAATAGGCGCGGGGGTTTGCCAGCGGACCCGAAGCATGAGCCCTAAGGAGCTTGAAGAAAGACTCCTGAACAACGTCGTCCAAATCCGGAATCGTCTCGAACCGCGAAGTTAGCCAAGACCGTAAATCCCCTTCGTGCGGTAGTACCTCCCGGACAAACCAATCCGAATTCTGGCTGCTCTCTGCTTGCATGTATTCGTCGGTAAGCAACGTCTATGTTTAAACCACGCCCGAAACTCGAAAACCAACTACTTCTTTTTGACTTTCTCTCGCACATTCTCTCAAACGGAAACGATTCGCCGGTCAACGCCGGGTGACGTGCTCCCGCTCAGTGGGAGCACGTTCCACCCTATGCTCAAGCGGATAAAGGTGGAACGCGCCGTCCCGGCGCGTTTTTTGCCGCGAAAGATTCAAATACCGCTTTCCGCTTGCCAAATTGGCAGACACTCGGTCGATTGTGCGCTCCAACCAAGCCAACTCACAACTCTCTGTATATGCTCGCTACTGTTACCAGCGCCGCGCTCAAGGGTATCGAAGCCGTCCCAGTCCTGGTCGAAGTCAATTCCGGCGAAAGCGGCGACCCCCGCCTGATTATGGTCGGGCTTCCCGATGCCGCCGTTAAAGAGTCCGACGACCGCGTTTTCTCCGCGCTGGCCAATTCCGGCTTTCGCCCGCCTCGCACGCGAACGACCATCAACCTTGCCCCTGGCGACCTGAAAAAGGAAGGACCCATGTACGACCTGCCCATCGCCTTGGGCATCCTCGCGTCCACCGGGCAAATGAGCGACGCCGGGCAATTCGGCCGCTTCACCATCGCCGGCGAACTCAGCCTCTCCGGAGCGGTTCGTCCCATTCGCGGCGGACTCGCAGTGGCGATAAACGCCAAGGAGCGCGGACAAAAAGGCGTGATCCTCCCAATGCAATCCGCGCGCGAAGCCGCCCTCGTTTCAGGCATCGAAGTCTATGGGATCGACACCCTTGACCAATCACGCCGGTTCCTCGAAGGCGCCATCGCCCTCAACCCTCTCGACAGTTGCAACGCCTTCGACAAATCCTCTAAAGCCCGTGACCGCTTCGACTTCGAAGACGTGAAAGGACTCGCCCAAGCGCGGCGAGCGGTGGAAGTGGCAGTCGCGGGCGGACATAACCTCCTTCTCATCGGCCCGCCCGGAGCGGGAAAGTCGATGATCGCCAAGCGAATCCCGTCCATCATGCCGAAACCGACACTCGAGGAGTTCCTCGAAATCCTCCAGATTCAATCGGCTACCGGCGCCACCAAACAAATGGAGCGGCTGCGCAGAATCCGCCCCTTCCGCTCGCCCCACCACACCATCAGCGACGTCGGACTCCTCGGCGGTGGCTCCATCCCCGGTCCTGGAGAAATATCGCTCGCCCACAACGGCGTCCTCTTCATGGACGAACTCCCCGAATTCAAACGGTCCGCCCTCGAAGTCATGCGCCAGCCGCTCGAAGACGGACAGGTCACGATCTCCCGGTCCGCAGGCAAAGTCACCCTTCCCTGCAATTTCATGCTCGTCGCGGCCATGAACCCCTGCCCCTGCGGCTATCTCGGATCCACGCGGGGCGACTGCCTGTGCTCGCCCCTTCAAATTCAGCGTTATCGGAGCCGAGTGAGCGGACCGCTTCTCGATCGAATCGACCTCCACGTGGAAACCTCTGGGCTAAGTATTCAAGATTTGAGGTCACCAGAAAAAGGGGAATCGTCCTCGACGATGCGAGAACGTATCGAAATCGCTCGTACGCGCCAGCGGATACGCTTTTTGAAATCCGCAACACGCGCCAACGCCAATATGAACGAAGCCGCCATCGAACGCCACTGCGCCCTGACCCCGGAACTCGGCTCCATCCTGCAGCAGGCGATGGAGCGGCTCCAACTATCCGCCCGAGCCTACGCTCGCATATTAAAAGTCGCCCGCACCATCGCCGACCTCGCCCAATCCAAAAACATCGAGGCCCCGCATCTCACCGAAGCCATCCAATACCGCAGCCTCGACCGGAAGAATCTGGTGTGAGCCGTCCGCGTTTCCCGAACCTAGGCGAAAATCTCGCCTTCCTGGAAAAAGCGCTTCAGCTCCGCGGCCGCGGTTTCCGGACCGTCGGAGGCGTGGACCACGTTGCGCATCATGTCGGTACCAAAATCGCCGCGGATCGTTCCGGCCGGGGCTTTCGACGAATCAGTCGGCCCG
>JANQSC010000062.1 GCA_028284235.1 Opitutaceae bacterium | reverse complement strand
ACGGTGGCCCGCTTGCGACAACGAGCTCACGCACATGAAAAACACCAGCAACAAGAACACCATGTCGATCATGGGCGCCATGGGCACGCTCGACGCGTCGCTTCGCCGCAGCGGCAGTCTGGATTTCTTCTTAGTCACCAGGGGAGCGTGCTTCCTTGATTGTCGATAAAGCGGCCGGAATCCGTCCCCGTCAACGCGTCGATCGTTCCGAGCATTCGCTCCACCGATTCGGTGGTCGAGAGCGAAGCGTGCGGACCGCCCATGTCGGTTCGTACCCATCCGGGACTCATTGAAACGACGCATCGCCCGCTCCCGGAATAGGCCGACGCCAGTTTTACGGTGAGCATATTCAACGCGGCCTTGCTCATCGAGTAGGAGTCTCCGTCCGACATCCCCTGACCTCCCAGTTCCAGGGATCCCAGTCCCGATGAAATCTGCGCGATCTTGGCGTCGCTGGAGAGAACTGGATCCAGTTGCTGGGCGAGTAAAGCGGCGCCGGTCACGTTCGTGTTGAATGTATCGGAAAAACTGTTACGACTCCACGAGCCGTATTCCTCGCTCTCTAATATTGCGGCGTTGGAAATCAAGCAGTCCAAACGTGTGTCCGCGCTCGACAGTCGCTTCGCCAGCGCGGCAATGCTCTCGTCGGACTGGAGGTCGAGCGCTTCCAGGCTCAAATTGGAATGCCCTTCGACCACGCGATTGAGATCGACTGCGGATTCAGGCGAGCGACAGGTAGCGATCACCGTATCCCCTCGAGCCGCGAGTTGCCGCGCAAACTCGAGTCCGATTCCACGATTGGCGCCGGTGATCAATACCGTTCCCATGCGCTCAGACTGTAGGAGACGCCATTCGAATCCAGCTAAATCTGATTCGTCGCGAACTAACCCTCACTCCCCTCTAGAAGATAGCTTTATTCGCCCGCCGGGCGTCCTATTTCCGCGTAGACGCCGACACGGTCGGAGTCTGCGACGGATCCTAGCGAGACCGCGAAGACGGACGATGACCTTAATTAATTTTCGTCACCGCCCCGATGAAATCGGGACTAGGAGTCCCCGTAAAACGGGGACAATAGGATTCGTCCCGCCAGGCGGAACGAATATAAGGTGTTCGGACACGGCCTAGTCTGCAAACTTGCGAATGGCTTTCTTCGTTTCACAATTGCCAATGCAGGACCGTATCACCCTCGGTCTTCGCGTTTCTGTTTCGTAAACGGTCGAGCCAGCAAACGTCCCAGACGTTGATCCTTCTCCTCCCGGTCGTATTCCAGACCAAAGACGATGCTCTCGGGATAACGCTTCCGATAGCTCCCGAAAATCCGGTCCCATATCGAGAGCACGCTGGAATAGTTGGAATTCGTTTCGATCTTCTTCGACGAATGGTGTACCCGATGCATGCGCGGGCTGACGAAAATCCAGCGAAATACCGTGTCCCAGCGCTCCGACAGCGCGACATTGCTGTGGTGGAAGAGCACCGTGAACGTGAAAACGGTCTTGTAGACCAGAATCAGCTCAATCGTGATGCCGAGGGCCGCGAAGACGAATAGATTAGCGATCGACGAGAGCAGGATCTCCCCAGGGTGAAACCGAAAGGAAGTCGACATATCCAGATTCAAGTCGCTGTGGTGCACTTGATGGAACCGCCACAAAAACGGGACGACGTGATTGAGCCGGTGCCAAGCGTAGATCCAGGCGTCGAACAGGAGCGACGCCAACAAGGCCGCCTGCCAAAATGGGAGCTCGAACTGATTGACGAGACCGATCTGGTTTTCATCAATCCAGAGAAACAGCCACACATTCAAGGTGGCGCCAAAGAGCGTGAGCACCACCGTGTTAATAAGCGAAAATACGACGTTTTTTCCGAAGTGACGGACGCGACGCAAATAGACCCGAAAGGGAAAAACAGCCTCCAGCAGCAAAATCGCCGCGAAAATCCCCGCAGCGACCCACTGTCCCGTACTGATTTCAACATCCATCGCTCTCATCAATCTAGACGCAATTTCGTCGATTAAAAGTGTCAAGAGCCCAGTTTTACGGTAACCCAGACGTTTTTTAAACCGGTATTGAAGTTCAGAGATAGTCGTCCGGTCCAGCGCGCCGGAGTTGAACGAGGAACTAACCGCGGCGTTAGCGGCAGCGGCATACGACCGCCCCTATCCAAGGGACTGTTCAACAAGTCCCATTTTTTCAATTCGAGGTAGGGACCGACTGCTAGGCGGCCCGTGCTTACCGAGTAACAAACTCGACCGACGCGGCTCGTCTAGACCCCGATTAGCCGCCGACTGTGTCGGGGTCCCTATCGGGATCGGTGGCTCGGTCCTTCGACAGGCTCAGGATGGTGAGCATTGTCGAACCACGATCGAGCCCTACCTTTAGCGAGTTATTTGACAGTTTCTCAGCGCTTCTCCGGCAACGCGAACGCGTATACCGCGTCCCCCGAGGCCGTCGGCGCCACTTTCTGTCCGCCGCCCGCACAGATGACCACATATTGCCGCCCGTCGATTTCGTATACCGACGGCGTCGCGTACCCGCCGTAGGGCAGCTGGAATTCCCAGAGTTGCTCGCCCGTTTCGGAGTCGAAGGCGCGGAATTTCTCGTCGGCGGTTGCCCCGACAAAGACCACTCCGCCCGCAGTGGCCACCGATCCGCCGAAATTACGCGTTCCCGTGTTGCGCAACCCCTGCTCCACGAACAGCGGATACTCGCCCAGCGGACGCTTCCACTTGATCGTCCCTTCGTTCAAGTCTACTGCGACCAAGTTCCCGTAAGGAGGCGAAAACAGCGGCATTCCCGTCTCGTCGATCAATCGCTTGTATCCCCCCATTAAATACACAGTATCAGTCTCTTTACCGGTCAGATCCAGCGGAGCGCCATCCGGCTTGCGAATGTAGGACATCAGCTGGTCGATCTGCGCATTTGAAAAACTTTGATACGGCTGCATCGCCCCTCTCCCTTGCCGGATCGTCCGGACCAGCTCGTGGTCGGGCTTGGGATTGTCGGCCAAGGCCGGTATTGCCAGAGGTACGCCCTTCAACTCCAAGCCATGGCAGGATGAGCAATTGAGCTGATAGAGCAGCTTACCTTTGTCGTAGTCGCTCAAGGAAGAATCGTCCTTCAGCAGCACCGTCGGAAACATCTTCATTAAATTGCTGCTCTCGTTCACGTTGAGATAGAGAATGCCGCTCTCTTCCTCGAACGAGCCGGCGTGATACTCCATTCCGCCGGACATTCCGGGAAAGAGCACATGCCCCCGCGTGCTCGGAGGCGTGAACATCACCGACGGTCCGTACTCCGCGAACAAAGCAGCCGCCTTCGCCGCGGCCTCCGGCGAACGCGTTGTCAAGTCCGCTTCTGTAAACCCCTGCCGTACCAGGGGCGGTGGTTTCACCGGAAACGGCTGCGTCGGCCAAGTTTCCTCCCCAGGGAGATCAGTCTGAGGGACCGGTCGTTCTTCGACTTCGAAAATCGGCTCACCCGTATCGCGGTCGAGAACGAACATGTAACCCATCTTGGTCATCTGCACCACCGCCTCGCGACGGACACCGTCTACCGTGATCGTTACCAGCATGGGAGCAGGTGGGTTGTCCATGTCCCACAAATCGTGGTGCACTGTCTGGAAATGCCAAATACGCTTCCCGGTCCGCGCGTTCAAGGCCAACACGCAGTTTCCAAAGAGATTCTGTCCCTTCCGGTTCGCCCCGTAGAAATCGTAGGTGGGCGATCCCGTGGCCGCGAAGACCCAGCCGCGTTTCTCATCGACCGTAATACCGCCCCAGGGATTGGCTCCCCCGTAGCTCTCGCCTTCCACCCATCCCCAGGTTTCGTATCCAAATTCCCCTTCTTGCGGAATGGTGTGAAAAATCCATCGAAACTCGCCTGTCACGGCGTCGTAGGCCCGGATGTGTCCGGGCGAAGACCCAAACCCCTCCCCGACTCGCGTTCCCAATATAAGGTAGTTCTCAAACACCGCCGCGGGTGTAGTCATCGTCGTATCCACCGTTTCAGGATCGACGCCTAAATCGTTGCGAAAGTCGATTCGTCCGTTGTCGCCAAACGACGTTATGAGATCGCCCGTGTCCGGATCGACGGCGCGCAAATACGAATCCGTGCAGAAGAATATCCGGCGTCGTTCCCCATCCGACCAATAGGTCGCCCCGCGGCTAATTACCGAATAGTCGCCCGCTTTTTGTTCGGGAGTCCGCGGATCGCGTTTCCAGACCAAAGCGCCCGTAGCCGCGTCCAGGGCGATCAACACTCCGGCCGGTGACATAAAGTAGAGAACGCCATCGATGACGATCGGATTGGACTGAATGGACGAGTTGCGTGTCGCGTCGCCCGTCCGATACGTCCAAGCCACTTCTAGATTCGCCACGTTCGACGCGTTGATCTGGTCGAGGGACGAATACTGATTTGACCGCTGATCCCCGCGGTAGATTCCCCAATCTCGATCGTTGTCGAGCTCTCGAGGCGTCACGGCGGAAGGCGTTCGTCCGCAGCCGAAAAGCAGAGCAACTAACACGAAGAAAAAAATCTGAGTGAATGTTCGCATATTCTATTTGGGGGTAATGAGTCGTCAGGGTTCGGAGACTGTCATGTAAATTCACTTGCGCGTCAAGAGACAGGGCTCGACCGGCCAAGGTGTCCGATTCTGATTAATATGACAATGTAGGGCCTTCGCTTGCGAAGCGCCGCGTAGGTCAAATCCAAAGTCGAACTCGCGGCATGGCGCAAGCGCCAGCCCTACATTTCGAACAGTCTATCAGCCCTTGGCCAGTTCCGGGAAATAGGCATCCAAGTCCAGAGCGTCGTCCATCTCCGCCTGCAGGGTTTTCAGTCGCTGATAGAGTTCCCGGACGCGCTTCCATTGTCCCGGAGCGCCGGCGAGATCGTCGAGCTCGAGCGGGTCGGTGGACAAGTTGTAGAGCCGCGCCCGTTTCGCGAGCGGATACAGGATTAGCTTGTAGTCGCCCACGCGAATCATTCGCTGCTTGTCGGCCAAATAGCATCCGTAGATTTCATCGTATTCACTATCGCGGGACGCGTTGCGTATCAGCGGGAGCAGACTATTGAATTCGACGTAGTCCGGCTTTTCGACCGAGGCCAGATCCAACGTAGTCGCCATCACATCCTGCAAGTAGACCAAGGCATCCCTCCGCTCTCCTTTCGGGATGTCCGGCCCGACAACTAGAAGCGGCGGTTTGACGCTGTGCTCGTACATGTTCTGCTTGCCGATGAGACCGTGGTTGCCCACCCCGAGACCATGATCGGAAGTGAAGAAAATGTAGGTGTTGTCTTTCTTGCCGCTCCTTTCCAAGGCGTCAAGAATGCGGCCGATTTGCTCGTCCATGTGGGTGATAATGGCGAAGTACTCCTGACGGTTTACACGAACGGAAAAGTCCGTGCGCGGGAATGGGGCCAGCCGCTCGTCGCGCAACTTCGGACCGCACCCGATCTCCTCGGCATACGGATACAAAGGCAAATAGCTCTCCGGCATTTTGACTTCATCGACTGGATACATGTCCACGAAGCGCTTAGGGGCCTGACGGGGATCGTGCGGGGCGTTGAACGCCAAATACATGAAGAACGGATTGTCGTCCTTCGCCGCGTTTTCGAAAAACAGGTCCGCGTCGTCAGCGAGCACCTCACTCCAGTGCTTGCCGCCTTTCCAAAATCCTTCGAACGACTGGTCGTACGGGGACCAGACATCCAATTCGCCCTCTTTCGGTCGATCGTATCCTTCGTTCGTCTGGTTCGGCATTCCTGGTCGCGGGTTGACGACGTGCGTGAAAATCTCCGCTGGGTCCACACTCACGTGCCACTTGCCCGACATATAGGTCGTGTAGCCGCTGTCCTCCAGCAGCTGTGACCAAAATCCCCGCTGCTTCACAAGTTGCGGATGGGCCTTCTCTTGGGCTTGGGCGCGCCAGATAAAGCGGCCGGTGTTGAGCATGTTGCGGGAGGCGACGCACACCGCCCCGTTCCAGGCGCCCATGTTGTAAGTGTTCGTAAACGCCGTGCCCATTCGAGCCAGCCGATCCAGATTGGGCGTCTTTACTTCCTCGTTGCCCAGGGCAGCAATCGTCTCGTAGCTCTGGTCATCCGCGAAAATAAAGAGAATGTTCGGCTTGTCCGCCTCATTAGCGTTGGCTTGGAAAACGCTGCATAGTGTAATTACAGCGAGCCCCGAGCGGACGATCGATTTCATCAAGCGAGTTCGTTTCATTGGATAGGAATAAATAGTGGGGTCCGTAGCAACTCCATAAAATTACTCGATTTTTCAGGAATTCGAAGCCCTAAGAGGGGATTTTTTGATCCCTTTGTAGAAATACGTCGCAGCGTTGGAACTATCCTCCAATCCCGCCTGGGAGCTACGAGACGCTTATCGCTTCTCGTACCAGACGAGGTTTTCGTTGAAATGGCCCGCGATGAGAAAGTCCAGGTCGCCATCCCCATCCATATCCACCGCTCGCATATCGTAGGACCCTTGGTTCACATCGACCACATGTTTGGTAAAATTTGCCATTCCATCGTTCTCAAACCAGGCGACTACGCCCGTTTCGTAATGACCGCATGTGGCCGCATCCAAATCGCCGTCACCGTCCAGATCTTCCAGCACTAGGCTGTGCGGACCCAAGATGCGTGGATCGATCTCAATCCTCTCGAATTCCGGACCTCGAAACCAAAGCAAACCCATTCCGTGACCGCGCGACGCGAGAAAGTCCGTCTGGCCATCGCCGTTCAAATCGCCCGGGAGAATATTGGAAGCGCCGGCTTGGTTGGTCGCCAAAATGCGCTTACTCCATGGATACGAGCCATCCTCGGGAGGCGTCCAAAAGGCAAACCAAGCTCCACCATCGAATCCGATGCCTCCTTTTGCGCCTGCCGCTATCTCGGGTTTCCCATCCCCGTTCACATCGCCTATGCCCATGTAGTGCGAACCGCCCGGGGCGTCACCGTCGGCAAAGATGTGTCGCGTCCAGGAATCCTTCGACGATCCTGGGGCATCGAACCAGACCATCGACTCCGGCACCTCCGTCCGGTCCGCTTTTTGGAACGAATTCGCTATTAAATCTTCCCGGCCATCCCCGTTCACGTCCCCAGTGATGAGGCAGTGCGTCCCCAGCAGCTCGTCGTCAACTGTCCGGTAAATCCATTCCTCTCCGGAAAACGGGTCGTCCGGGCATTCCAACCAAAAAACTGTGTTGTTTGATCCTACAAAATCCAAGTCGCCATCTCCATCAACATCCAGAAGGCAAGAGTGAATACACGCCGGGCGGGGACGATTGCGGGAGCGACCGGGAGCGAATCGGTGGATATCGTGGACCTTCCAGTCGGGGCCCTTGAGCAGGCGAACGCTTCCACCGTAGGAAGTAACTACGTCCATTATCCCGTCCTCGTCAAAATCGTGAGCGATGGCGGAGTTGATCGCTCCCATTTCGGGATCAGCAATCGTGTGCTTGCGCCACGAAGAGTTGGATACGGCTAGCGGCTTGGCTTCCCAAACCCGTACATCGTCATAGCGAATCACGCCCGCTCCGCCCCGGGACTTCAGATTGGCCGAGGCTTTAGGCACATTTAGCCGGGCGTTGCGCATAAACAACGTCGGACCGCCTTCCACCTGGGCGACCACCTCGTCGCCCCGCGTTTCCAGCATCACGCGATACCAGCGGTCCGACTCGATATTCCAATCCGCATGTTGCAAAACTCGATCAGCATCGCCTTTCACCTGCGAATTGCGGTCCTTGCGCAGATCCAAGCCTGTTCGCCGACTCAGAATTAGCCGGAAAATGTGTCCCGAGGTATCGATGGCGCTCCCTTCGTTGAATCCGATATGGGCCGCTTGAAGCTCGCCTGATATCTGAAACGACATTTCCAAGATAACCTCTCGAGCTCCCGCCGACAATTTCATACTCGGAGTCGCCCCGGTATGGTTGTCACGACTTTCTTGATACTCTCGAGTTGACGGAATTCCTTTAAACGACCCGTCCTCGACGCTCCAGCGGGTACCGTGAAGCGGATTCCACGCGCTGTCCGCAACGGATTCGTCGAAACGATCCTCAAACAGCAACGCGCCTTTTGTAGAGATTAAAGGTTCGAGCGCCTGGGCCGAGACGCTCGCGATCGCTAGCAGTCCTACCGCTAGCTCTATTTTCAAAACCGTATTCGCATGCAGCGCCCGCATTCTCAAGTCACTGCCTCTTTTTCGGCAAGGCGTCCGCCTTTCGGCTCCAAGGAATCCGTCGATCGTAGTACATTCCGTAGGGCTCGTAATTGTTGTAGGAAACCGCGTCGCGCTTCCACAAAGCGACCGCCGCGTCGTAGCGATTGCGCATGTCCTTCATCACTTCCGGGGGTTGATGGGATTGGGCCCGATTCACTAGCTCCATTCGGTCATGGCTAACGTGATACAGCTCTTCCGCGGCTTGGAATTCCTCGCCAGCGTACGGCCAATAAATGTACTTCCAGTCTTTCGTCAGCACCGCCAGGCTTTGGGTTTCGATTGGACCCCAGGCGTTGATCAACTGCAGCGTTTCATGAGTTTCGTGTTGCGGGTCGTCGTAAATGGACAGCAAGCTCTTGCCGTCCATGGACGCCGGCACTTTCAACCCCGCCAGCTCGAGAATCGTCGGGGCGAAATCGATGTTTCCGGTAAGCGACGATGTCCGATAGCCGCGACCGCTGTTTTCGTGACCGGGAACGTACATGAGTAGCGGGACGCGCGACGCTTCCTCGTAAGGCAGCACTTTCGATCCGTAACCGTGGGCGCCGCAGAAGAATCCATTGTCGGATGTGAAAATTACGACCGTGTTGTCGCTCACGCCATTCGCCTCCAGAGCGTCGCGTATCATTCCTACCGCTACATCGATTCCGTAAATTTGCTGGTAGTAGATCGCCATCACTTCGTCGTAGCGATCGCTGTAGCCCCACTCCTCGAATCGCACGTACTGCCGGCCCTGCTTGCTTTGGAGGGCGAAATGCTCCGCGAATTCTCGACCGTAGTTCCCGGGCTTGGTGAATGTCTTTCCTTTGTAAATATGGTCGAACTGGGGGTCGGGAGTCGTCGGCCGGTGGGCTGCCTTGAAACTGATCGACAAACAAAAGGGCGAGTCTTTTTTCGACGCGTCGGCGATGAAATCGCGGCTGAAAGCGCCGTAGGAAAGCGTGGAGTGCGGGTACTCGTCCGCGTAAGCTTTCATCGACTCGTTTCGAGCGGTTTCGTAGTGCGTCTGGCCGGGTCCCCCGCCCCATCGGTCGAAATCGTCTTCGGGCAGGTAGCCTTTAGAATCCGGAGCGTCCCGGACCGAAAAACCGAACTTCCCGGCGAAAGCGGTCCGGTAGCCAGCCTTTCTCAGAAGCATGGGATAGGTTTCTTCCCACATCTCGCGTCGCATATCCCCGTGCTCGAAATTCGTCCCGTTCTTGTATTCGTATTTTCCCGTCATCACATTGGCTCGGCTCGCCATGCAGATCGCGGTCGTGTCGTAGTGATGGTCGAAGACCAGACCCTCCGCCGCAAGCTGGTCCAAATTCGGGGTTTGAACGTCTGGCGTCCCGTAGCAGCCCATTGAGTAGAAGGTTTGGTCGTCGGTGAGCAGAAAGACGATGTTCGGACGGTCCGCGGCGCTCGCTGCAATGGCGAAGATCGCGTTGAGCAATGCACTCGCGCCGAGAGCTAAACTGAGAGGGTTGCGCTTAGAAGATGGTTTCATGATTGTGGGAGTGGTTCGTTAGTAGGGACGCCGCATTCATATGCACGGCGGATCGAAAGCGGACGGGTAACTTTCCGCTCATCGACAAAGAGACTGTCTAAGGTCGTGAAAGTACTTCCGGACGCGAGCCGAAATTTCGACAAGGTTTTATTCCGTCGGCGTCCAATTGGGAATGGCAGGCGTATCGTCCGCGCCGATCCGGAATCGAATGATCTGGTCCTCGGACTTCAAACTCATGAATTCATCCAGATCGGCTCCCAGCTCCTCGATTGCCCGAGCGATCCTGCCGGCTTTCTTTTTCACCGTTTTCGGATCGCGTTTGGCGAAATCAAGGATTTCGTAGGGGTCGCTGTTTATCTCATAGAGCTCCAGCGTAGACTCGGTCGCATCGGAATCCGGGGCGGGCCGAGTGATCACGAGTTTCCAGCCGTTGGTGTTTGCCGCCAGACGTTCGATTCGATCGTCGTTTTGATCGAGGTAGGTAAACCAAGTCCGATTCGGAAGCTTCTCGTCGCCACGCAACGCGCCGAGCACGTCGATTCCGTCCAACGGCTTGGCGGGCGGTCGCGTCGCGCCGATCATGCCGCGCAGTGTTGGAAGCACGTCGATGTAGCCCATTCGCTCGCGAATCCGCTTGCCTCCAGTAATCCCGCCGTTCTTCCACAAAGCGGCCGCGGCGACCCGTATGCCGCCTTGGTAAACGGTTAGCTTGGACCCGCGCAACTCGCCGTTGCTGCCGACGTTGCGAACGCCTCCGTTGTCGCTGAAGAAGAGAACAAACGTGTCGTCCAGATCCCCGCGTTCTTCGGCCGCGGCGAGGATCGACCCGATGGCCTGGTCCATGGAATCCACCATCGCGGCGAAGGTTCTCCGTTTGCCTTCGCGATGCGGGTACTTCGCGAGGTCCGATTCCTTCGCTTGAAAGGGGGAATGCGGCGCATTGAATGGGACATACAGAAAATACGGTTCGTCTTTGGGCACGGAGCGGATGAAACTGACAGCAGCCTCCCCGATGAGATCGGTCGCGTAGCCTTCCACTTTCAGAGGCTGATCTCCGTCGTGCCAGTCAAGTTCGCCGTTGCGTTCGTGCGAAAAGTAGTCGATCGCCCCGTTGTAGCATCCGATGAATTTCGTGAAACCGCGTTCGGTCGGCAACCACTGCTTGCGACGGTGCCCCAAGTGCCATTTTCCAAATATGCCGCGATGCTCGTACCCGGCGTGAGCGAACACGTCCGCCATGGTTTCCTCGCTTGTATCCAGACCATAATCTCGCTGCGGCGGAATGACCGAGCGCATCAGCCCGTAGCGAATCGGGTAGCGCCCCGTCATCAAGCCTGCCCGCGTCGGCGTGCACATCGGGGCGGAGTAAAACGCTTCCAGCTGCGCGCCTTCGCGAGCGATTCGATCGATGTGCGGCGTTTGGATGTCGCTTCCGTGGAAACCGACGTCGCCGTATCCAAGATCGTCCGCCAGCAAAATAATGACGTTGGGCGTTTCGGCCGCGTTCGAGGTCAGGGCCGCTAGGCAGAACAAGGCGGACGCGAGTGCAAACGGTGAGAATTTCATCGGGATAGAGAGGCCGGAGCCATTCTCAACCCCTAGACCGCCCCCGACAGTCTGGCAATGCAGAATACTCGCCCAACGCGCTCGGCGATCGTCAGTCGAAGTAAGTTCTGCCCAGGAAGTTCACGATCTTCTTCTTCAAAGTCATCGTGTCGAACGGGCCTTCCACACGGTAGAGAACTTCGCCTCCGGGAGCGACGAGGAGCGTATAGGGAAGCGAGCCCTCCCAGTGTTCCCCGTCGAGCGCGTCGATGAGCGAAAATCTATTGGAACTGTTGAATAGGTAGTTCGTCATGGACGCGTTTTGACTCGACAAGAACCGTTGCGCCGCCGCCCGCTTGGCCGGTAAATCCATGGAGATCGAAATCACTTCGATCTCGCGCTTGCGGAACTGGCGGTGCAGGTCCACCAAATCCGGAAACTCCACCGTGCACGGGCCGCACCAAGTCGCCCAGACGTTGATCAAGCGCAGGTTTTCCGTGTCGTTCGCGACTAGCGGAGCGACCTGTTCCGGCTCCAGCAACTCGAGCGTCGCTTCCTCCTGATTCCAGCGCTCGAGCGCGTCGGCGACCGTGTGGCGCTTCGAAGCCCATTTGACCGAGCAGCCGAACACTTTCGTTTCCTCCACCGGAACGGGCTGCCCCGCCAACAGGGCTTCGATAGCATTGAGCGTGTCACTCGAGGTCACCTCGGCCGGATTGTCGTTGTCGTCAATGCGACCGTTATAACGCAATTTCCTTTCTTCGTCGAAGATCAGAATGTGCGGCGTGACCCAGGCGCCGTAGGCCCAGCTCATTTCTTGATTCTCTCCATCATAGAGATAAGGAAACTGGAAATTCTTATCCTCCGCTCGCAGTTTCATTTCCGCCAGCGAGTCGTTGTATTCAGTATATCCCAACTCGTCGAGCCGCACTGCCGTATCGTCATTCGGGCTTACGGCCACCAACGCGACCTCCTCCTTGGGAAAACGGGTAGCCAGATCGTTCAAGCGCTCCTCGTACGCCTGAGCGCTCGGGCAGTGGTTGCAGGTGAACGCGATGACGAGCAGTTTCGACTCCGAAAAGTCCTCGAGGCTATGCATCGCGCCATCTACGCCCGGTAGATTGAATGGAACCGCTTGTGAGCCGATCGCCATGCGTGGCGCTTTTGACGGCGGTTCCGCAGCTTGACCGAGGACCGTAGCGAACACCAGTCCCAGCGTGAGTATCCCACGACGAAGACGCCTCGCGATCGATGCCGAGGAGGAACTTGGGTTTGAAATCTTCAATACACTCACACTCATTTGCTCTGGGGTTAACGGTCTCCAAGGGAGCGGGCTCCAATTCGGTCGCCACCTCTCCCGTGCTAAACATCAGTCTCGCGCGAACCCTACGAGAGACGATTTCTTTTCAACTCTTTCTTAAGACGAGCGCTAGAGCGTGATCCATTCGGAGCGTTTACCGCTTGCGAACAAGGCGTCGATAATCTCCAAATTCTCAATCGCGTCCGACAAGGGCGTCGGAACGGGCACGTCCTCCAAAATCGACTTCGAAAACGCTTCGCCTTGCAGCGTGTACTGGTCGCTTATCGGTATTTGAATCTCTTCGGTCTCTCCTCGTTTAATCAGCCATAAACGCGTTTCTACCTCCGTCGGCGCGTTGAACGGAATCTCGATTTCTATTCTTCCCGACGTACCGACAATATGGACACGCTGATAGGGTTCAAGCTGAGTAGAGCAGGTAAAGATACTCGTCCCTACGCCGAAGTCCATTAGACCGGACGTCAGAATATCCGTCCTCAACGTCGGGTCGATATCTACAATTCCCGTAACCCGATCGGGCTTTTTGCCGAACAAAAACCGCGACAAGGAAATGCAATAACAGCCAATGTCCAAAAGCCCGCCTCCACCGATATCCGCCTGGTTGCGAATATCCGAAGGATTGTCGTTGAAATAGGAAAAGCACGTCTGGATCGCCCGCAACTCGCCAATGTCGCCTGACTCAACCAACGATCGAGCCGTTACCCACTGAGGATGGAAGCGGTACATAAACGCTTCCATGACCTTCAATTCTGGATACGACTTCGCGGCATCCAACAGGCGTTGGGCGTCCTTAGCGTCGAGCCCGAGCGGCTTTTCGCACAAGACATGCTTGCCGGCCTCCAGCGCCCGGATCGACCAGTCCACGTGCAAGTGATTCGGAAGCGGGTTGTAGACCGCCTCGATGTCGGAATCGGCGAGCAACTCCTCGTAGCTCCCATAAGCGCGCGGCAAGCCCAGGGACTCTGCCGCGGATCGGGCCTTTTCCTCGTCGCGCGACGCAATGCCGACCATGAGACAATTCTCGGCACGCTGCATTCCCGGGATGACTTTATTCAATCCAATCTTGGCGGTGCTGAGCACGCCCCATCGTACGTTTTTCACGACACAAGACCTATCATCTCAAGCAATTGGTAACAAGCGAAGAGTGGATACGCCCGATGAGAATCAAAGCCACGCTCTTTTTAAGAAACAGGATACGGCCCGTCTCCGAGGGCCTACTTGACCACGTCCCGCCTCGCGGGACGTGAACATGATGCTCATCCACAATCCTAATACTAAATCATCAAGTTCCCATTCCGCGAGTCGGAATGGGATCTAGCGAGCGATCCCGCACCGCGGGAGAGCGCATCCTGTTAAAAAAAAGCGGCGCCCCGTTTCCGCAGGCGCCGCTCGAAAGTTTTGTATATTTAAACCGAGATCCTAGAAATCGCGCGTGATCGTGAAACGGTACTGACGCGGCGTCGGCAGATCGAAACGGGCGTACGCGATACCGCGACCTCCCGGGACCATGTAGTCAATATTTCCGTCGATCGCGAGGCGACTCGGAATGATGTCGGTATTGCCAAGCACGTTGTTCACGTTCATCTGGAAAGTCCAGTTGCCTTCTCCGAGGAAGTTCGCCTTGGTCTTATAGCGAATGAAGAAGTCGGCATTGGTCTGAGCCTTGCCTTCAAACTCCACGCCATCTTCCTCTCCGATGATGTTCGGCGCCGTCCAGCGATAGCCACCGCCGACAGAGATGCCTCTCATGCGGCCTTCCTTGAAGTCGTATGCGGTGAAGAGGTTGAAGCGGTACGGACGGAGTCCCCAGCGTTTTTCCAGGGCTTCGCGACGCTCGTTCACGTTGTCAGCCATGTTGAAGATCTGACCGGAAATTCCGGTGTTGTCCAAGGTGCGGTTGGCCGGAAGTTGGTCCGCCAGCGCGAGATACTCCGCGATGACTCCATCCGATGTGTAGGCGGAGGGATCAATCGTGTAGCCTTGGATGCGGCTGTCTGGATCGTCTGGATCGTCCGGATCTGGAACTTCGTCCGCTTCGGTCGCGCCTTGAAGGACTCTGCCGTCGTCCCCTTCGATCAATCCGAGGAAAGCCACTCCTTGACTGTAAGAATTGGATACAATTCTGTCAGTCTTGGCGGCATTGAGTGTCAAGCGCCAATTCTCCGTCATGTTCGCGGTCAAGCGAAGCTCGAAACCGTTGGATACGTTGTCGCGGAAATAGCCGTTCACTTCAGGACGAATTTCCGCGCGACGAGCGAGGAGCGATTCCAGCGCCGCTCGATTACCCGTTCCGGGAATGTCGAGGCCGTCGTCGTCGACGGCCGGCGTGAACGCGTCTTCGTACGCCGCGTAAACCGCTTCCATCGGATTCGACAGCTGCGAGCCACCGACGACTTCCTGGATCGACTCGGTTTCATAGTATACCAAGCGACCGCTGATGCGATTGTCCAGGACGTTAAAGTCGATACCGAAGTCGCTTCCGTCACCGTCTGGCGGCGGCGAGGTCGCGCCTTCCGGGAAGACTGTACGACGGAAATCGGGGATACCGATGTTGCTACCGGTGTTGGCCACCAGCGAGAAGTTGTCCGTCAAGTGATAGACCGCTCCCGCCGTGCGTACCGTCGCGTCGAATGTGGTCTGCGGCGCCGCGGGGGAAATTCCTTGCGAGGCCGGCGTGTCCGGGGTGATCGACAGATCGGGCAACCAGCCGATTACCGGATCGAGGCGATGGCCCGCGCGATCGATTTCAACCGTGTCTTCGCGGTAGCCGAGAGTGACGACGAAGCGGTTGTTCAAGAAGTGGCTTTGCGAAACCGCCATCATCGAGTCCGTGACCTGGTCGATCAAGTAGTTGATGTTGCCCGGATTCGCTTCGGCCCATACGACTGGAAACGCTTCGGGTTCGCCGTTGTTGAACCGTCCGGTGTAAATGGTTTCCGGTAGGTCCTTCCAGCTGCCCGCTCTCCAGGTGGAGCGATCGTTCATGTCGTAGTAGTTGCGAATCGTGACGCGATTGTCCGCGTGGTTGAAGCCAACGCCCCTGTGGATAAAACCAGTAACATCGGTGAAGTTACCGCGGTTGGCAGGGTTGCCTCCCAGCGTCAGCCAGGTGTTTCCGCGGAGCTGCTCTTCCTCGACCTTCGACGCCGCTATGGCAACGCGGTGATTGCCCAAACGCTCCGTATCTAGATTGTAGGAAGTTGAAACACGGATTTCGTCGTAGCGGGATTGGTTCTTGTCGCGACGGTAATCGCCGTCGAAGTAGAATTCACCCACGTAGGGATTAGCCGGTCCGTTGAGCCCCTGGATCGTGTTCGGGTCCGCCCGGAACTCGGGACGCGTACCATTCAACTGGGGAACGTCGATATCCGAGCGCTGGTGGCCTGCCTGAACGTTGAAGAACCAGTTTTCAGTCAGCTGAATATCCGCGAAAAAGGAGTGGCTGCTGAAATTAGTGTCGCGGTAGAAGTCCGGTCCGCCCGGATTCAAGTAGTACGGAATGAGGCTCTCGTCGTTGATGCGATGGACTCGATCGCCCAATCCGCGGGTGCCATCGGGATGAGCGACGCGTTCGTCGTCGTAACCGCCGGTGACATAGGTGCCCGCCGCATTGAAGAAGGTGCCGTCATTTGAAATGTAGGTAAAACGATTCTGGCCGTTAGACGCGCCAAAGGGATTGTTGTTGTTGATGCGGGCATTGCCATCGCGTCCGGTGACGCCGACCAGCCTGCGAGCCGCGTTCGGGTTGCCGCCATTCGGCTCGAACGTAACCGCATCCAAGCCCGACGCCAGCATGTTGTCGTACCAAGGCAGAGCCCGGTCGGTGATCACACTAGGCTGAAGGGTTGTTTTATGGTGGAATCCGTTCTCGTAGTTGCCTCGAAGCGTGATCTTGTCGTTCACCTTCCAAGTCATGGCTCCATAGAAACGCTTGCGGTCGTCGCTGACCCAGTCACGCCAGTGACCATTTTCTTGATACAGGCCGGCAATGGTTACGCCAAGCTTGCCTTCGACGAGTACTTTGTTGAGCCGCAATTCAGCCCGCTTCCGCTCGCTCGTGCCAAAGGAAAAACGAATACGGCCGGAATCCCGTTGCGTGTTGGCGACGATCGAGGACTGGTTAATGAGACCGCCCGCCGCGCTGACGCCAAACAAAACGCCATTGGGACCGCGCGAGTCGTCGTAGCGGCCAATCTTGTAAGAGTCGTCCGGAACGATCGACTTGAAATAGTCGATTCCCTTCGAGGACTCGATGCCGCGCGTGCGGATACGCTGCGTTACCGCGGTCGCGTTGGTGAATACATTGAAGTTACCGCCCGCTCCATCCTGGTCATTCGTATCCAGAACCGTGTTAAGCGAGTACTCGATCAGCTCGTCGATGTCGGTGAGGCCAGTGTCTTCCAAAAACTCCTCAGTCCATACGGAAATCGAAGCGGAAGTGTCTCTCAGACTCGAATTGAATCGAGTGCCCGAGAGCGTGTTGGTCGCCCGATAACCGGTGTCCCTGGAGGAATCAACCGAGAACGGGCTAAGTTCGAAGACTTCATCTTCGGAGTCATCGTCCTGGGCATGCCCAGTGATGAGCGCTAGGCTTAACGCGCCGCTAAGCGCGAAAACAAAACGTTTAATCATACGTAGTTTGGGGGTTGTGGGTGTTTTGTAGTTCCTTGTGCCGGTAAGGCGCGAATCGCGCGCTATCGGCTTGGGGAGAGCTGGAAAAGGGTAAGAGTTAGGAAGGGATAGGTTTGATCAGTTCGAGCCTGAACGGGAAATACAAGCTCATAGGATAATGACGGTTTTATTACACTGTCAGACGCAAAGTCAATGTTAGTATTTGTCATACGCCTATTGAGTATCCACAAATTCCTATTGAAACTGTTACATCTTGTGCAATAGGGGTTTACTACTAAATAGAGCTGTCCTTTCAACCTGACATTCACAGACAGTATCCGCGTTACTGACAGCTTATGACATGTCGTTTCCACCCCCCTTTCGGGCAACCCGGACGGATCAATTTAATTGCCTCTAGGGACCTTTCGGCGACATACCCTCCAATCGAATGACGACATTCTCGAGCGACGCAAAAAAGAAAGGCCTACTAGGCATAGTGGGGCCTGGTATTCTCGTCGCCGCTACAGGTGTCGGCGCAGGCGACTTGTCGACAGCGGCATTCGCCGGGGCCCAGCTAGGCGTGGCCATTCTCTGGGCAATTCCTGTGGGGGCCTTTTTCAAGTATGTCATGGCTGAGGGACTGACCCGCTGGCAGCTCGCCACCGGCCAAACGCTACTGGAAGGAGTCGCCCGGCGCCTCGGACCTTGGGCAGGTTATGTGTTCATCCCCTACTTCCTTCTCTGGTCGTACTATGTGGGCACCGCGCTGATGGCCGCTAATGGCGTCGCATTGCACGCTATTGCGCCTGTATTCAAAGATCCATCACTGGGCAAAATCATTTTCGGCGTTTTCTCCAGCGCGGTCGGATTGATCCTGGTACGCAAAGGCGGGTTCAAGCTATTCGAGAAAATCATGGGCGTCTGCATCCTGGTCATGTGCGTCACGGTCATATCAAGCTCCGTCGTCGTGGCGCCGCCCATCGGCGAGATCGTGCGCGGATTATTCACGCCTTCCATTCCCAATCCACAAGAAGGCGGCATCGCTTGGACTTTGGCTTTAA
>JANQSC010000037.1 GCA_028284235.1 Opitutaceae bacterium | reverse complement strand
GATAGCCGAAGAAGGTCGACAGGGGCCGGGAATGCTCAATTTCTGCCGCGCGGATCTGGCCGCTGGGTACGTTGTAATCGCCTTGTTCGGGATCGCCATGGTTTTGATCGGCAACACGGTGGCCGCATCCGGCTCGGGCGCCGGTCTGATCATCGAAATCGCCAATTCTCTAGAAGACTCGCTCGGCGCGTTCGCCCGCTGGGCCTTCCTTTTCGGCGCTCTCGGCGCCGTATTCAGCAGCCTCCTAGGCGTCTGGCAGTCGGCCCCCTACATTTTCGCCGATCTCTGGCGCCTGTTCGTCCAAAAACAAACGAGCGGACAAGCCGCCTCCAACTTGGCCGCCATTGATACGGGTTCGCTTCCCTACCGCGGTTTTCTCTATGCGATCGCCACCGTTCCCGCTCTCGGGCTGCTGGTAGAGTTTCGCGAGATCCAGAAGCTCTACGGAATTGTCTCGGTCGCATTCCTTCCGCTCCTCACCCTGGCTCTCATCCTCCTCAACAGTCGCCAAGCCTGGATCGGAGTCCACCGGAACAAGCCCGCGACAATCGTCGTTCTTTTCTCAATACTCGCTTTTTTCGGCTGGATGGCGTGGCAACGGTGGGCTTAAAATCTAGGTCGATCGAGCCGCTAGTCGGCCGGAAGCTGATCCCAAAGCCGGTAGGGATCGTGCAAGCGGATCATCTCGGCGAGAAGCGCGGTTTCCAACTCCTTCCGCTTTTTGGCATGTCTCGGGGCGTCGGCGAGATTCGTCTCCCAACGATTCGAGCGCTTGTGTTCCGGCAAGTACTCGCGCGGATTCCGAGCGATATTGAATAGTTGAGTCTCTCTCACGGTTCCGTCAAGTACGTCGAACTTGACGAGCTTCCAGTCCCCAATCCGAATCGAACGCATTCCGGGCTTCGAACCCCCGCTGTAAACGCCGTACAGAACCTCTCGAAGCGGCTTTCGGCGACCTTCCAGAATCGACCTGAAACTCTTCCCCTCAACTGTTGCCGGAATTTCGATTCCCGCTAAATCGCAGAGAGTAGGCAACGTATCCAACAAGTAGATATTTCCGATTGACCGTTTCCCCGCTTTCACCCCCGGTCCCGTCACAATGTACGGAACACGCCAGGTGTGGTCGTAGAGATTCTGTTTTCCTTGCAACCCATGCCGTCCGATCGCCATGCCGTGATCCGCCGTGTAAATAATGTACGTGTTCTCCAGCTCGCCCATCGCTTCCAGCTTCTCCAGCACGCGTCCGATTTGGATATCGATATTCTCGCTACAAGCGAATTGGCGTCCGATTTCGTTTCGAATCGTGCGCTCGTCGCGCTTTTCCCAAACTCCCTTTACCGCCACTTCGTCGCGTAAGTTGTTGTGACCATGATGAAAGGGATGGGCTTCCAAGTAGTTGGGCGGCAACGACGGCTGATTGGGATGCGCCGGAGGCAGACGCTCTTTGTCGGTGTGGTTCGTCGCCCCGTATTTCGCTAGCAGTTCGGGCGTGCCGTCGCGCACGTCGTGCGGGTGGGAAAAGCCGAAATAGATGAGGAATGGATCCGGATCGTCGCGTCGCTCCCGATCGTCCAGATACTCGATCACTCGATCGCCATGCCACTCGCTGCCGGTTTCCGCGGTCCCTCCCCGCTTGGTCGCGTCATGCCGCACCGTGAACAGTTCGTTTGCCGCTTCGTAGCTGTTGCCCCGCTTGCAAGTTCGCATCGTGTCGTAGCCCGCCCGATTGAATACCGCCGCCATCGTGTAGTTGGCCAGATCCGGCGGCACTCGATTGGGATCGGCTTCATTGGGGTTGATCATTCGGTTCGGCTTGTCCGGAATGTGCCAAACCGTCCGACCGCTCATGACCATGTGGCGCGACGGTGTACAGACGCCTCCCACCCAGGCGCCCATATGATAGGCGCCGTCAATCACCGTGCCCTCTGCCGCGAGTCGATCGATGTGCGGCGTTTCCAAAGCCGAGTCGGGATTGTACACCTTCAAGTCGAATGGCGACTGGTCGTCCGCGATTATAAATACGAAATTCGGTCGATCTGTGGCGTTCGCAACTGTGAGGTCAATAACGACTGAAACGCCTATCAGCAAAACCGAAAAGAACCGAGTGGGGTGAGCGAGGACTTTCCGTACCATACGTCTGCTTTCATACTTGGATCGAGGCCAACGCAATCCGGAAATCGTCGGGTCCCGATTTCGCGCCTCCCCTAACTTCCTCCGACTAGAGCAAATCCCGACAAACCCACGCTAGTTTCTAAAGACCTTTCCGCACATTTAGACAAAAACGTTTTTGTCCAAGTGTGCCGCTAGCGGCGTTCCCTCTAGCTCTTAGAGACTGTCTAATGAATCGAAAATGTAGGGCTGGCGCTCGCGCCACGCCGCGGATGTGAGTAATAGTTCAGCCTACGCGGCACTTCGCAAGCGAAGGCCCTACGATAGAAAACATATTTTCCGACTTGTTAGACAGTCTCTTAAAGAGAGCCCAAAGATTCCAGGCCGTCACTTCAACTCTCAATCCTAACCATCCTCAACATTCTCAAGTTTTTGACTAAGAGTGATTAAGATAAAGTGTATGTATGATCTATATATATCGATCATTTGGGCGGCAAACAAACTGTCCATCGTTTCTGGATGGGCTCTCGATACAGCAGCAGTCTTGCCTCGATCGGGTATCCTTACTTCCGCGAACTCGCCTTCGCTTCTCGACTCCAGCGTCGGTAGTCTTCGCCAATCTCGCCTTCCAAAATTCGCTGCCAGCCCTCTGGCTCGTTTTCTTTCAGCCAACGCAGCGTTCCTCCCGCCGAGCTCATTTCGGTGGGACGATCGCGATAGTCCTCTAATCCCAGATCCGTATGGGCGTTTTGCCACTCCTCCAGATACCCGCGCATCTCCGCCAAGGTGTGAGCGTATTCAGGATTCGCTGCGAGGTTCACAAGCTGGTGCGGATCGTTCTCGAGGTCGTACAACTCCTCCGGAGCTTTGGTAGCCTCGAGAAACAACCCTGCCGGACCACGCAGCAAACCCTCCCGTTTCAGACGCCGCATCTCGTGTATAGCCGGACGATGAAAGTCTAGATACGCCTGATGCTGGTCGTAAGGAAGTTCGGGCATGTAATTTTTAATATACGCGTATCGTGTTGTCGTTATAGAGCGCATACATTCGTTAATCTCATCCCAACCATCTCGGGCGGAGTACACGTAGTCGCGGACCATGGGAGTTTGCGTACCCACCAGCGGACGCGCGTCCATGTAGTCGGGCAACGCCACTCCTGCCAAGTGGAGCACGGTCGCCGACAGATCCAAAATACTCACAAGATTTTCCACTACAGCAGGTTGCACAATTTTTTCTGGCCCCCAAATTATAAGCGGAACCCGTAGTCCCGGTTCGTGTAAGTAGCCTTTGCCACGTATGTTGCACCGCCCGTTGTCTCCCACAAAGATGATCACGGTATTGTCGAGGTGTCCTTTCTTATCCAGATCTTCTCGCAATGCCGCTACTTCATGATCGATAAATTCCACTGTATCCAAATAAGTGGCCCAATCCAATCGCGTTTTCGGAGTGTCCGGAATGTACGGTGGAATCTCAACTTCATCCACGGACACGGGATGCGCCGACGCCTTGCGAATCCCGTTCCACCAGTCGCCGCGATGCGTGGCCTTCAACTGTATCTGAGCGAAAAATGGGTCGTCGTCCGCCTCGAAATCGCGTGCCGCGTCGAAAAGACCGAAATTTTGGATACCATCGTACTCCCCTTTGACCGTCGTCTTAAAGTTGCAGTCAATTTTCGTCCCCTTCTCGAACACGAGACTATTTCCGAGCAGGCAGGTGTAGCCTGCTTCTCTCAGAAAATACGTGATCGGCCTATACGGAGCCGGCAAAGGAACGTCGCGATTACTGCGATGCATATGAGCGTTGATCACGGTTGGATTCACTCCGACCATCAGAGCGGAACGATTGGGGGAGCAAATCGGGTTGGCGCAAATGGCATTGTCATAGCGCCGTCCCTCTTCGGCGAGCCGATCCAGGTGCGGCGTCTTCACGCCGGCCATACCGTAGCACGCGAGATCCTGCCCGATATCCTCCGCCATTAAGAGCACGATATTAGGCCGGTCAGCGCCCGAAGCCGAGAAACTGGCGAATGCACTAAATAGCAAAATCCACTTCATCGCAGCAGCAAAACACACTTCGGCTCAATCAATCAAGCCGACACATTGGCGGTGTTTAACCCAACGTTCAGGAACGCGCGCCGGCAGCTTATTCGCCCAGATACGTGAACTCGACGTAGTAGGCGCCCCGCTCCCGTCCGGTTTTCGCGTCTTTCAGCCATGTGCTCAATATCGCGTCACCTTCATTCAGATCGAATTGAAAGACCACAGATGTGTCTTTCGGATTCACCTTCTGCGCCGCTTCGATATTGCTAATTTGAATACGGGCTTCACTCGCTCCAATCGCCTTGATCTCGTCGTCCGGATAGCGGGCCAATCGCGCCGCGTATTTTCCCGCCCGAACCACATGGATCGGCCAGAATCCATTGACGAACAACGAGTCGTCGCGCACAAGCTCCATCTTCCAAATGACGCCGCCTTCAGTATGATGCCAGTCTCGGGTGGTAAAGCGCGTCGGGTTTTGTTCCGCTGCGCCCACGAAAAATGGCGTATAGGCCCCACCATGGCCCGTGACGTCCTCGAAGTGACGCGCCTGAGCCGCAAGCAAGCGGTCAACCGTTTCTGGATGCGCTTTCGACACGTCGCTGGTCTGGCTCGGATCCGCTTGAATGTCGTACAACTCCCCGTTCACCAGCCGCCAGCGCTCAGTCAGTACCGCATGGCTGGGGTATTTGGCGTTCGAAGGCACATCCGGATTCCAAAGCTCGAGCTGATCCGCCTGTCGATTCACGTGAAGCGTCCGTTCCTTCCAATTTTCCGTTTTGCCCTTTAACAGTGGAACGATGCTCGTCCCATCGAACGCAATTTCGTTTGGAACATCCAAGTCGCACAACTCGATGAGCGTCGGCAACCAGTCAATGTGAGCGGTCAACGCGTCGACGGTTTTTCCGCGTTCGAGAGCGCCTGGCCAACGGACGAGACAGGCCACGCGATGTCCGCCTTCGTAGGTCGAGCCCTTCTTGCCACGCATTCCCGCATTGTAGTCGCTCGGGTCATCGCCATTGGCGCTCATTCCCCCGCCGGTGCCGTTGTCGCCCATGAAGATTACAATCGTCTCCTCGTCGATACCCCACGATTCCAACGAGTTCAAAAGCCTCCCCAGATTGTCGTCGAAGTTCTTAACCATTCCGAAGAACTTCGATTTACTCTCGGAGTGGCCCTGAACCCGAAAGGGATCCGAATAGCTCTCGGCCACCGTCAACGGCCCGTGCATCGCGTTCAAAGGGAGGTAAACGAAAAACGGCTTGCCGTTCTTCGCGTTCAACCCCTCTTCGATAAACCGCAAGGTCTCGTCGAAAAACACGTCGGTACAGTACTTTTCAAATTTCTCGGGGACGCCGTCGCGATAATAGATATCGCCGAAATAGTCGTTTCCCACAGGATTGCCAATTTCGCCAACCCCGCCCGCAAGGTGGTGAACCGTGTCCTGAAAACCTCGATACCTCGGAGCGTACGGATAGGGATCGCCCAAATGCCATTTCCCGAACATGCCCGTTCGATACCCGGAAGCGGCAAACACGTCGCCCATGGTTTTCTCGTCGGGATTCAGCAGCTGTCGCCCTTCCGTAACCGCCCAAGCTCCCACGCGCACGCTGTACCGGCCGGTCATCAGGGCCGCCCGCGTGGGCGTGCAGTAGGGATCGACGTGGTAGTCGTCGAGGCTGACTCCCTCGTCGTGCAGACGATCGATATTGGGCGTTTTCAGATGGGGATGCCCATGGCAAGACATGTCCCCGTATCCTTGGTCGTCCGTGACAATTAAAATGACATTCGGACGCTGCCCAAAAAGAGCCGAGGCGCACAACGCCCCGAGAAAAGCGAAGAAAAAAGGCTTCATGAATTGCTCCGACAACTGGCTAGGAAGCGGCGCGACGCGGGTACTAGCCGATCAGTTCCGGAATGATCTGCCCGCCAAACTGCGAGAGCTGCTTATAGCGTCCCCCGTGGAGGTAGGTCAATTTGTTGTCGTCCAATCCCAGCAAATGGAGAAGCGTAACGTGAAGATCGCGAATCGGGTGCACCACGTCGACGGCGCTCTTGCCCAGCTCGTCCGTGGCTCCCACGATGGCGCCCTTCTTCACGCCGCCACCAGCGAGCAACATTGTCATCGCATCGGCATTGTGGTCGCGACCGAGTGAATACACACCGCCACGCTTGTTGTTGTCCGGAGTTCTTCCAAACTCGCCAGTCCAAATCACGAGCGTGTCGTCGAGCATGCCGCGCTGCTTCAAGTCCTTGATCAGCGCCGCCATTCCGCGATCCACGCTGCGAATACGGGACGAATGCCCTTCTTCAAGATAGTCGTGGCTGTCCCAGCCCCCCGAGAAGATTTGAACAAAGCGCGTCCCTTCCTCGATCAAGCGGCGGGCCATCAGACATTGGCGTCCGAACACCGCCGTGTCCTTGTCGTTCATGCCGTACATTTCGCGAATGTACTCGGGCTCCTTTTTCAAATCGATCACGTCCGGCACCTCGGTTTGCATGCGGTACGCGAGCTCGTAGCTTTCCATGCGAGCCGCCAGATCGGCGTGTTCCGGATGCATGTCCGCGTGTTGCTGATTCAAATACGCGAGTTCATCCAGCGCGCGTCGCTGATGTTCGCGGGTCTTGTTGGGCTGCGATTTTAAATCCAGAATCGGCGAGCCTTCCGGACGGAGTCGCGTTCCCTGATAGTGAGCGGGAAGAAACCCATTGGACCAATTGCCCGCGCCGCCTTGCGGCATCGCCAGTTCCGTCATGACAACGTAGCCCGGCAGATTCTGATTCATGGATCCCAGTCCGTAAGTCGTCCACGCGCCGAGAGCGGGATCGCTGCCTAGCCGACTTCCGGTGTTCATATGGTACAAGGCCTCCGGATGGTTCACCGATTCCGCCTGGCAGCCGCGATAGTTGCAGAGCTCGTCCGCGATCTCCGGATCTGCCATGTACTGCCACTGGTCGCACATATCGATGCCGGACTGGCCAACTTTGCGGCTTCCGAAGGGACTTCCGACAAAAAATTTAAACGGATCCCCTGGCTTCGTAATTGTGGAGTCCGCCTTGTGCAAACGCTGCAACTCGGGTTTCGGATCGAAGGTGTCCATGTGGCCCGGCGCTCCTTCCATGAAGAGCATGATCACCGCTTTCGCCTTTGCAGGCAGCATCGGCTCCTTCGGATAGAGCGGCCCCTTTTTCAATGCGGCGGGCAGATCCTTGCCGAGCATGCTGGTCATGGCCAGCGACCCCAGCGAAGCCGTGAGCCCACACAGGAAGTCGCGTCGCGTGGTCGGCGTTGAAATCGGTCGGGAGCAAATGTTGTTGAAGGGTGAGTTCATAGCGTTTCGGGGGTCGGAATTATATAGTGCAAATTGGGTTCGTTATCAAATTTTTTGTGATTCTTTTAGTACACGTAGACGAATTCGTTGCTGTTGAACAGGACGAGGCACACGTCCGCCAGCGCGCGCGTATGCGCATCCACATCCGTCGCCTTTTTGTCCGGTACGTAGTCTTCGAATACAGGCAGGATTTCCTCGTACTCGAAAGGCTTCCCAGAGAACTCCTCCACCAACGAACGCGTGATCTTCGTCGGATAGGTCACGGGAACCGGGTCGTGGTTTTGATGATACGCGCGCATGTCCGCAACGTATTTGAGCATTCGCTCGGTTTCCGTTTCCGTCGGTTTTCGAGAGAGAGCGAGTTCAAACGCGCGTCGAATCCGATCGACGTCGTTGTCCACCTCTTTCACCAAGCGGTGCGCGAACGCGATGGAACGGTCGGTAACCACGTCACTGTTGAGCAGAGTAAATGCTTGGGGAGACACCGACGCATCGTCGCGCACCTCGCAGGAGTCGTTTGGATTGGGCTGATTGAAAATTTCCAAAAACGGATCCGCCTGACCGCGAACGCGATACGCGTATACGCTGCGGCGATTGCGCTCTTCCGGCGTGCGGAAAGGCTGATGCGCGGGAGCGATGGAAAACTGGATCATGCGCGGCTGCAGAGCTACTTCCATGTTGATTTCCGGCATCACCGGCAGTCCGCCCATTTCGGTATTCAATTCTCCCGTAATCGCCAGCATTCCGTCGCGAATCTCTTCCGCGGAAAGGCGACGAGGGGGATACGAAGCAAAGAGCTCGTTGTTCGGATCCTCGACTGCCAATTTCTCGCGGTCCGGATGCAGCGAGGCTTGCCGATAGGTATCCGAGAGCATGATCAAGCGGTGCAACCGTTTAATCTTCCAGTCGCCATCGACGAATTCCGACGCGAGCCAATTCATGAGATCCGGATGCGTCGGCTTGCCGCCCTTCGCTCCAAAGTTGTTCGGGTTCGCCGCGAGCGGCTTGCCGAAATGGTGCTGCCAAATCCGATTTACGTAGGACCGACTGGCCAACGGGTTGCGCGGGTCGGCGATCCAGCGAGCGACTCCGAGACGACGACCATCCAGGTCGTCCGGCAACACGTAGGGGTCCTCCGACGCTCCGTCTACAGGC
>JANQSC010000025.1 GCA_028284235.1 Opitutaceae bacterium | reverse complement strand
ATGCACGATGCGGTCGATTCCGATCCGAAAGCGCTTTTTGGATACGTGGCCACCCAGCTCGGACAGCGAAATATCGCCTTCCTCTGCGCCCGCGAATCGAACGGAGCCGACAGCCTGGGTCCGGAGCTCAAACAGATCTTCGGCGGCGTCTACATCGGCAACGAGAGCTTCACGCCCGAATCCGCCAACGCCGCCGTGTCATCCGGCGAATACGACGCCATCGCCTTCGGGAAACTCTACATCGCCAATCCCGACTTGGCCGAGCGCATTCAGCTCGACGCGCCCTTGAACGAGCCCGACCCAACCACCTTCTACGGCGGCGGATCCAAAGGCTACACCGATCAGCCATCGCTCGCAGCGGTGGCTTCCTAAAGAAGTCGAAACTCGATTTGTTTCCAAAATTACAATACAAAACTAAATAAAAATGAAAACAACCATTGAAGGAAAAATCGCCCTTGTTACGGGCAGCAACCGCGGCATCGGCCGCGCCATCGTCGAAGCGCTCTTCGAGCGCGGAGCCAGCAAAGTCTACGCAACCGCCCGGGACACCGCCGCGCTCGCGCCTCTCGTGGAAACCTACGGCAATCGAGTCGAAGCCCTCGCGCTGGACGTCACCGATCCCGACCAAGTCAACCGGATCGCCGAGCAGACAAACGACGCCCAAGTCGTCGTCAACAACGCCGGCGTCGCCAACGGAGCCAACCTATTCGAAGGCGACCTCGGGCCCAGCCGGCAGGAATTCGAAGTGAACTACTGGGGCAGCCTAAACGTCGCTCGTTCCTTCGTTCCCGTCATCCTATCCAACGGGGGCGGCGCTCTCGTCAACATCAGCAGCGTCGGCGGACTCGTCAATTTTCCGATGTTCCCGACCTACAGCGACAGCAAAGCAGCCGTTCACTCACTCACCCAGGGCATTCGACAGCTCAAAAAGGCGGAAGGGCTTCAAGTCGTGGGCGTCTATCCGGGCCCTGTGGATACGGACATGGCCGCCGACTTCGATTTCGAAAAAGCGAGTCCCGCCAGCGTTGCCGGCGAAATTCTCGACGCGGTCGAAGCGGGCGCCGAGGAAGTTTTCCCCGACCCGATGGCCAAGGGGTTCGCCGAACCGTACGAAGCGGGAGCCAAAACGCTCGAACGCGCCACCATCGCCATGATGGAAGGGGCGGCGGCAGAGGCGTAACGCCCAAACGCATTTCAATTAGCGTCCCATAAACGCGAACCGGCGCGCCTGCCGAGCCATCAGGCGCGACCGGTTTTTTTGTATTCCATCCCCCCACGAGCCCGCCCAATCACTCGCTTTCACCATCATACAAGGACAGCACCCCGAGACTCCGCCCGTGACAACCCTCCCTTGTTTGTCCCCACTTAACTTTCCAACCTTGGAAAGTTAAGTGGTAATTCAAGTCTAGGATTCGTTCAGAAATGAAGCTCTTGATCCTGATCTAAATCCTCAACCCGGCTCGCGCGGTATTTGATTAGGATTAAGATTAGGACTAGGATTATGACTGAGGGATAACGACCCGGCGCAGGAGCGATTGAACCGGCTCGAACAGACGAAATAAATTTTTTTTAATAGTATTGTCTGCTCCACGGACTTCCACACGGTTATAAACGCAATCGACCCCATTTCTTTGATCGCCCAACCCCGCTTGTAACAATATGCACACGATGATCGCCTGGTTCGCCCGAAACGGCGTCGCCGCCAACCTATTGATGGTCGCAATCCTCGGAAGCGGTATCTGGTCGCTGTCCGATCGGATCATCCTCCAAGATTTTCCCGAAGTTCCGGACCGCACCGTCACCGTATCCGTCTCCTACCGCGGCTCCACGCCTCGGGAAATCGAACAAGCCATCGTCACCCGCCTCGAAGAGGCTTTGTACGAAATCGAAGGCATCGACGAAATGGACGCCATGGCCAACTCAAGCATGGGCCGCGTCGTTCTCGATTTCGAAGAAGGCTACGACCTCAACGAAAAACTAAACGAAGTCACCAACCTCGTCGCCACAATCCGCACCTTCCCGCCCGAGGCGGAACGGCCTCAAATCAGCTTCCGCAACAGCTCAGAACGGGTCATCACCATGGTCCTCGCCGGCGACCTGACCGAAAAAGACCTCAAGCAGCTTGGAGAGCAAATCCGCGACGAAGTCTCCAATTTGGCCGCCATCTCCCTCGCCTCGCTCAAGGCGATTCGACCCTACGAGATCGCCATCGAAATCTCCGAGCAGTCCCTGCGCGAATACGGGCTCACCTTCGCCGACGTTACGCGCGCCATCCGCGTTTCCTCCATCGACCTCTCGGCCGGAAGCATCAAAACCGACTCCGGCCGCATCCTCCTCCGCACCGACCAGCAGGCCTACAACTACGAGGATTTCTCCAACATCACCCTCCTCATCCAGGACGACGGGGCCAAAATCAAAGTCGGCGACATAGCCACCGTGATCGACGGATTCGACGAAACCCCCATCGTCGCCCAGCACAACGGCCGACGCGCCATCGCCATCGACGTTTTCCGCACCGGCTCGCAAAGCGTCCTCGAAATCGGCGATACCATCAAACAGTACATCGACGACAAACAAGCCTTCCTCCCCGAAGGAATCACTCTGGACTACTGGTCCGACGCCTCCCAGCGCGTGCGCTCCCGGCTCACCACCCTGACCAAAAGCGCCATCATGGGATTCTGCCTCGTCCTCGGCGTCCTCGCGCTTTTCCTCCGCCCGACCCTCGCCATCTGGGTCGCCTGGGGAATCCCCATCGCCTTCGCCGGCTCCTTTTTCATGCTGCCGTTCCTGGGAGTGACTATCAACGTCGTCGTCCTCCTGGCATTCATCATCACCCTTGGAATCGTCGTCGACGACGCCATAATCACCGGGGAAAATGTCTTCCAGCATATGCAGGAGGGCCGAAAACCGCTCACCGCCGCCATCATCGGGACCCAGGAGGTGGCCGTGCCCGTTTTCTTCGGGGTCGTCACCACCATGGTCGCCTTCTATCCGCTCAGCCTCATGTCGGGGCGGTTCGGGGCCTTCTTCTCCAATATTCCGCTCGTAGTGCTGCCGGTACTGCTGTTCTCGCTCATCGAGTCCAAGCTCATCCTCCCCGCCCACTTGAAACACTGCAGCGCCTACGACCCGACCAAGCGCTCGCGCAATCCACTCGTCCGCTTCCAGCGCTTCTTCTCCGACGGACTCCGCTCCTTCGTACAGAAAGTATATCGCCCCGTCCTCAACGTCGCATTGGTCAACCGCTACACTTCCGTGGCCATCTTCGTCTGCTTCCTCCTCGTATTCATGGGGCTGATACTGGGCGAACGCATCGGCTACACCCAGCGGCCCAGCGTTCCGCGCGACACCACCGCGGTGACCCTGCAAATGCCGTCCGGCACGACCTTCGACACGACGCTCGAGAAAGTCGAGCTCATCGAAGAAGCCGCCCTGACCTTGCAAAAACAGGTCAACGAGCGCTTCGGCGCCAACGTCATTCCCAACGTATTCGCCACCGCTGGCGGACAACCTTTCGGCAGCAATCTGTTTTCAGGCGGCGACAACCAAGCCGGTATCGACGAACTCGGCGAGGTCATTCTCGAAATCGGGGCACTCGAGTCACAAAAATACGGATACAGCAGCCGAGACCTCGTAACCGAGTTGCGCGAGCTCGTCCCGCCCATGCCCGAAGCCGAGCGACTGAGCTTCTCCTTCGAACGCGGCGGATCCGGCGGAGCGCTCACCTTCGAGCTCATCCATCCGAATATCGACATGCTCAAAGCGGCCTCCGCCGATCTCCAGCGCAAGCTCGAGTCCTACGAAGGCTTGTACGACATCATCGACACCTACGAGAACGCCAACGACGAATACAATCTCGACCTCAAACCCGAAGCCGAATTCCTGGGCATCTCCGCCAGCAACCTCGCCCAGCAGATCCGCTCCGCCTTCTTCGGGTCCGAGGCCCAGCGCATCCAGCGCGAACGCGACGAAATTCGCGTCATGGTCCGTTATCCGGAAGAAGACCGCCGCTCGCTGACTTCGCTTCAGAACATGATGATCCGGACACCCAACGGAACCGAAGTCCCCTTCGAAACCGTAGCCGAAGTCGTGCCCGGCAAGAGCCTCCCCTCGATTCGCCGCGTCGACCGCAACCGCATCATCCAGGTCAGCGCCGACGGCGACACCGACAAGATCGACGTCGAGTCTATCGAGCTGGAAATACTCAACGACTTTCTCCCCACCCTCGTCGCCTCCAAGTATCCCGGCATGGGATTCGACGTGCGCGGCCGGGCCGCCGAAGCCCGCGACAACAACCGCGAAATGACCGTCGGCATCTACTTCGTACTCGCCGTGATCTTCGCCCTCCTGGCCATCCCGCTGCGCAGCTACTTCCAGCCGATCATCGTCATGTCCGCCATTCCCTTCGGCGTCGTCGGGGCGATAATGGGGCATTGGGTCATGGCTTGGGTCTTCAATTGGAATGGGGGCGAGCCGCGCCTCTACCAATCATCTATTTTCGGAATGATGGCCCTCTCCGGCGTCGTCGTGAACGACAGCCTCATCATGGTCCACTTCGTGAACACCAACGTTAGAAAAGGCGTGTCCCTAGCCGAAGCGGTCCGCCAAGCCGGCGTACGCCGCTTCCGACCGATTCTGCTCACCTCCCTGACCACCTTTTTCGGCCTGCTTCCGCTCATGTTCGATCCGCAGCCGAGCTCGTCCTTCCTCATCCCCATGGCCATCTCCCTCGGCTGGGGAATCATCTTCGCCACGGCGATCACTCTTGTGCTCATCCCCGTGCTCGTGCTCATCGGCGACGACATCAAGCAATTGTTCTGCCGCCTCTACGACATCGACCCCAACGCCCACGAGGAAGAGGACGAAGACGAGGAGGCTCTCGTGGCCACCGCCCGACAGGGGTAGCTAGAAAAGGACGCGATTGCTCGCTCTTTGTGGCTTTTCGCGTCTTTTTGTGGCATTACTAACCTGTTTCTCTGAATGAAGATCTTGAAGAGCATTTTTGGAGTGAAGGAAGAGGAGGAGATTACGTTTCAATTCGACTCTCCAAAAAATGAAGCATGTTTCACGTGCCGGCACGTGCTCGAGGAAGGGAAGCCGATACTCTATGTCTCGCACGACGAAGACGATGGAGCGTGGCAGTTTCTTTGCGGAGATGAGAGTCACGAAGATGCGGATGCGAGAATCGTAGCGCTATTCCAAATTGTGAAGATGGATCCCAGCGTTAATGCGCTTTGTGAGATGCCTGAAGGTGTATGCGCAGAACGGGATAGCGTGGGATCTGAGTGGAAAGTATACAGAAATACCTGAGAATCAGGAACGAGTCTCGATCGAGACTCGCAGCCGCATTTTGACTCGGTGATGCGAATCCAGTCGCAAAGGGTCGAATTCCCGTCCAATTCCGGGCTCGGGCGGAGAATTCCTTGCGAACACCTCGCCGCCCCCTAGAACTGGGGCTTTCCTACCCCTTGCCCCGACATGATTTCGCTCAAACAGATCGCGCTCACCGCTCCGGTCTTCCTAGTCTCAACCGCATTCGCGGCAGACGCCCCCAAGGCAATCATGCCTGAGGTCCATTTCGATTTTCTCAACGAGTACTGCCTCGACTGCCACGATAGTGTCACCGAGAAAGGCAGCGTCGACCTCGAGGCCCTCTCGTTCCACATCGATGATATCCAGTCGGCCGAGCTGTGGCAAAAGGTGCTCAACGTCCTCAATTCCGGCGAAATGCCGCCCGAAGACGAAACCCAGCCCGCCGCTGGCCCCAAAACCCAGTTTCTCGACGACCTCTCCCACCAACTCGTCACCGCCCGAAAGATCCTCAGCGACTCCGGCGGCCTCATCACCATGCGCCGCCTCAACCGACGCGAGTACGAGAACACCATCGAAGAGCTGCTCGGAGTCGCCATCGACGCCAACGAGCTCCCCAAAGACGCCAGCACCGGTTCCTTCGACACCGTCGGCTCCGCCCTTTTCTTCTCGAGCGACCAGTTCGAACAGTATCTCAAAATCGGCAGACGCGCCCTCGAAACTGCCCTGAGCACCCCCGCCGACCTGCGTCCCCGGAGCAAACTCGAGGAATCCGAAGTCGCCTCCAACAAGACCATCCAAACCCGCTACGACAAGCTGCTCGACGCCAAACTTCGCGGCGACCAGTGGAAGGAATCCGACAAGTCCCCCACCGAATTCGGCTTCATCGACGCCGCCCGCGTGAAATTCGAAGAAGGCCTCTACACCAGCCAAAGCCCAGGCTACCTCCACTACCTTTCGTTGCCCGAGACGAAAACCGGAACCGTCTTCTTCGCCACCTGGAACGGCTCCCTCACCGACACCATAACCATCCCCGCAAACGCCCCGCCAGGAAAATACATCATCCGGGCTCGCGTCGGCGGATTCGAAGACGCCCCGGCCCACCGACGCTTCCTCGAAGTCGGAACCGTCGAAAGCGGCGCCCGACCCGGCGAACTGGCCATCATCGACTCCCAGAAAATCACCGGCACCTACGAACACCCGGAGATCATCG
>JANQSC010000022.1 GCA_028284235.1 Opitutaceae bacterium | reverse complement strand
TTGTCTGGGCGGCGGCGGGCAGGCGGAAGAGTTGGCAACGGCTGCGAATGGTCGCCAGGAGCGCATAGGGCCGGGTGGTGAGGAGCAGAATGGTGGTGTTGAGCGGCGGCTCTTCCAGCGTTTTGAGGAAGGCGTTCGCGGCGCTGGCGTTGAGCCGGTCGACCTCGTAGACGAAAGCGATCTTTCGATCGCCTTGCTGGGGCGAGTGCTGGATTTTGCGAATGAGGTCCCGCGTGTCGTCGACGGAGATGATGCGCGATTTCTTCGACGGTCTCAGCGCGAACACGTCGGGATGCCAGGCGAGTCCGTTTTCGTCGCTGGCCAGGTCGAGGAGTTTCCCGGCGAGGCGATTGGCGAAGGTTTCGACTTGGCCGAGGTTTGGGCCGTGGATGAGCAGGGCGTGAGCGAGCCGGTTGTCCTGAATCGCCCGGTCAACGAGCTCGGCGGGCGATTGTTCTGCGAGGCTGACAGTCACGTTTTCAGGGCGGTCGCGGAAGCGATCAGATATGCTCCAAGACCGTTTTGAGAATGTCTTCCTGGTTGTCTTTGAGGTCTCGGGTGCCGTCGACCACGTGGAATCGTCCCGGTAGCGAGCGGGCGAGAAGAAGGTAGCCTTCGCGCACCTTTTTGTAGAAATCGACGTTCTCTTGCTCCATACGGTCGGGAAGATCGGTCACGCGGCGTTTGACGCGGGCGATCGACTCTTCGGCGGGGACGTCGAGAATGAAGGTCAGGTCCGGCGTGATTCCGGCGACGGCGAATTGGTTGATGTAGCTGACGGGATCGGACGAGATGCTGCGGGCTGCGCCTTGGTACACTGTGGTGGAGTCGAGAAAACGATCGCAGAGGATGATTTTGCCGGCTTCCAGTCCGGGGATGACTACTTGGCGTACGAGCTGGGCGCGGGCGGCTGCGAAAAGGAGGAGTTCGGTTTCGGGTGCCATGGCGTCGCCGGCGCTGTTGTGGATGAGGAGATGGCGTATTTCCTCGCCGATTTCGGTGCCGCCGGGTTCGCGGGTGACAACGACTTCGTGCCCCATACCTTCGAGCTCGTCCGCTAGTAGCTCGATCTGGGTGGATTTCCCGCTGCCTTCCGAGCCTTCGAATGTGAAGAGTTTGCCTGTCAAGGCGTCCGCTTGCGTCATGGTGTGGTTAGTTCCAGCTTTCCAGGAAGCTCTCGATGTCGTTGAGCGACGGGCTGATCGCGGTGCGCACGTAGAAGCCGGATACCGACACGCCGACCGTGAGGCAGGCTTCCGGGCTGAGCCCGAGGAGCTGGCCGGTTGAGAATCCCGCGTTGAAGTGGTCGCCGGCTCCAGTGGTGATCTTCGGGTTCTCGACGTAGGGCCCTTCCACGCACCATTCGCCGTCTTTCGTGGCGCAGGCGGCGCGTTTGGTGGGATGCACGACGACGGTGCTGATGTTGAGTTCGCGGCGGATTTTGGCGGCGAGACGCTTGAGCGAGTCGACGTCTTCGCCGGTTTCTCCCAAGTTGAACGCTTCGCTGACTTGCTGGCCTTCGGCGAGATTGAGTCCGAGCGTGACGTTTCCGTAGCTTTGGAATTTGGCGATGGAGCGGAGGGCTTCCATCAGTTCGCTCTCGGCTCGTTTTTCGGGATCGGCGAGGTCGAAGAAGAAGATCCGCCCGCCGTCCATGGGCGGCAGGTTGGGGAGGACTTTCTCTGTGAGCGCGTTGAAGATCGCGGTCATGTGCGGGAGCATGGTCCAGTTCACGAGGGCCAGGAGGTCCGACTTGGCGAGCGTGTCGAGGAAGGCGCCTTCGCCCATGGTGTCGATGATGGACTGGTAGTCGAGGGCTTCGAAGGTGTTGGTGATGCCCATCATGATTTTCCCGTCCTTGAATTCGAGGGCGTTGGTCAGCCCGGGGTTGGAGACGGTGATCGCGTTGGTTTTCTTGGCGAACTCTTCGAAAACGGGGTGAACTGCGTTCTTCCCGAGGGCGCCGATGTAGGTGAGGGGGAAGCCGGTGGCGCAGAGGGCGTTGGCCATGATGGGCCCGTTGCCTCCGAGTTTCTCCATTTTCGGGAACATCTCGATGTTGGCGCTCTTGCCGGCGGCGGCGAGCATGCGGTTGCCGAATTCCTCGATCGTGTCTAGACGGGTGAACGCGTCGCCGAGGCCTTGGCGTTTGTCTACCAAGTGAATGATAGTGTCGACGAATCCGTCGAGGCCGACGAGGGCTCGTTTCCCGGCCTGGTTGCCTCGTTTCGCTTTCAGCTCCGTTAGTGCGCTTTGTATGTAGTCCATGAAGTTGTAGTGCAGTATTCGTCTGGGAATAAGAGGAAGGAATCTGGTCAGAGCAACCGTAATTCTGCATCGAGCGAAACAAGTGTTAATTTTCATCCGGCGGCGCGGAAATTTATTGAACGCATCCCGGGCCGGGGTTTCAAAGGACTAGGTCGGGTGGGTTAGCCGGGCCTCTCGATAGCAATGCCACTTTCAATGGACGTCACCTCAGTTTTAGCCGCCACCGGCGGCCCCAACGTTTTCACTTATTTCACTCAGAGCAACCCCGCGGGGAAGTTTATCATTTTCGCCCTGGCGTTTTTCAGCGTCTGCGCGTGGGCGGTGATGCTGGGCAAGTACTGGGAATTGAAGCGCTTGCGCCTGTTCAACCTCGGGTTCGAGCAGTCCTTGCATCGGCTCGGCTCGATCTTGAACGCGCCGGCGACGTTCAAGGCGCCGAAGCGTATTCCCTACGCGGCGCTCTACTCCGACGCGATCGAGGCCTACCATCGCATTGAGCCGAAGGCGGGCGAGAGCATCGAGCAATTGCGGGCCGCTCGCGTGGAGCACGTGGAAAACGCTCTGCAACGGACGCTGGCGAACAAGACCTTGAGTTACGAGTCGAGTATGATCTTTCTGGCGACTATCGTTTCGGGCGCCCCGTTCTTCGGGCTGCTGGGAACGGTTTGGGGTGTGATGGACGCGTTTGGCGCGGTCGGCCTGCAAGCCTCGGCTACGCTGCAGAATCTGGCCCCGGGCGTTTCCGGCGCGTTGCTCACGACGGTTGCGGGGCTGTGCGTCGCCATCCCGTCGGTTTTCGGATACAATTACCTGCTTTCCCGTACCAAGGTTTTGGTTACGGAATTGGAGAACTTCGCCAGCGCCTTGGCGGATATGATCGAATTGGAGAGCCGCTAGAGACGTCGACATGGCCCGCTCGTTTCACAGGAAGAAGCCCCTCGAGGCGAACTCGGAGCTCAACGTGACCGCGTTGATCGACTTGGGTTTCGCCTTGCTGATCATCTTTATGATTAGCACGCCGCTCATCGAAAAGGAGCAGATGATGGAGATCGACTTGCCGGTCGCGTCGGAGTCGAGCGCCAGCTCCCCCTCGGAAACGGTCGACATCCTTGTGTTGCCGGAAGGCTATCAAATGGACGGCAATCGGATCGGAACGCTGGACTTGGAAAACGAGCTGGCCCGATTCGGCCAGATGAGCGAACCGCCGGTGTTGTCGATTCGCGCGGAGGGGATTACACCCTACCAAAACGTAGTCACGGTGCTCGATCTGCTGAAGCAGAACAAGCTCAAGCGCATCAACCTCGTAACGCGTCCGGAGGACCAGTAGCTGCCCGATGTACTTCGACGAAAAAGGACCTTTGATATTTTCCGCGAGCGTGCATTTCGCGGTCATCGTGTTCTTCATGCTCAAGGCGATGTTCCAGCCGGAAGAAAAGCCGGAGGAGATGGTGTTCGAATTGTATTCGCCCCCGTCGGTTTCCGCGCCGACCCCGTCGACGCAGGTGACGTATACGCCGACGGAGATGGACTTGCCGACGCTTGACGAAATCGACATCCCTGAGCGCCCTCAGATCCCGGACGAGCCCGAACCCGCGCCGGTCGAGCCGCCGCCGGAGGAACCGCCGCCCGAGCGGGAATCACTGAGCTACGCGGACTTTGTCAAGGCCAACCCGATAGAAAAACAGAGGGTTCCCAAGCCGCGTCCGCAGACGCGTCGCACGACTGATTTGAGCGCGAATGTCGAGAAGCTGCAGCAAAGTCTCTCCAATATGGACATCGCTTTGCCTGCAGCGACATTTGATGCGATGAGCGCGTCGGATCAGAGCGCTTTGGAGAATTATTTCGCCCAGCTCCGGCAGGCGATTTTGAGTAACGTCGAGATTCATCCGCTGATGGGCGCCCCCTTGCGGACAACCGTCCAATTCGACCTGGCCCCGACCGGAGCGATTTCGAACGTACGAATGACTACCTCCAGTGGAGACGCCGAGTACGACCGGAAAGTGGTCGACGGACTAAAGCGGCTGAGGCAATTTGGCTCGCCTCCGGGACTTACACGAACGGAGTCGCTGACCTTCGCCGTGGTCCAGCGCGATCGTTGAGCGACGTTGACGCCTAGTTGCCTCGCCGAGCGCATTTTCGCTGGCCCTGCGTCCAGGGACGCCCTTTTATGCGGAACACTTACTCGTTCCAACGATTAACCTGTTTTCCCATGAAAAAGATATCCCGGAGGTCCGTCCTCAAGAAATCCCTCAAAACTGCGGCTGCCATTTCAGCCCCGATGATCGTGCCGTCCTCTGTGCTCGGGTTGGGAGGCCCGAATACGAGTCCTAACAGCCGTATCAATGTAGGCTTGATCGGACACGGGAAAATAATGAACGGCCACCGGCAGTACCACTTGGGCAACGAGTCGGTGGAAGTGGTGGCGTTGTGCGACGTCGATTCGCGCAAGCTCGACGAAGCTCAAGCGGAAGTCGTCGAAATGGCAGGACGCAAGTGCCCAACTTATGAATACTACGAGGATGTAATGGCTCGATCGGATGTCGATGCAGTTGTGGTGGGTACTCCGGATCACTGGCACGCTCAAATCTCCATCGAGGCGATGAAGAACGGCAAGGACGTCTACGTGGAGAAGCCCATGACTTTGACGATCGAGGAAGGCAAGGTCATGCGCGAGACTTGCGAGCGATACGGCAATGTTCTTCAAGTGGGATCGCAGCAGCGGTCCAATGGCGCTTTCCGCAAGGCCGCTGAACTCGTGCGCAACGGTTATATCGGAAAAGTGCATACAATCCACGCGCGCCTCGGAAATTTCCCGGAGCCGACGCAGTACAAAGCGGAGCCGATTCCGCCGGAGTTGAATTACGATCGCTGGCTGGGCCCTGCTCCTTGGGAGCCGTACAATTTCGAGCGCATCAAGGGCGACTACGGAGGCGGCTGGCGCCGCTTCTGGGATTACGGCTCGCGCAAAAACGGCGACTGGGGCGCTCACCACTACGACATCATCCAATGGGCGCTGGGTCGCGACCACACGGGTCCTGTCGAGTTTGTCCCTAAGGGTTACAAAGGGGAGGAGAAGCAGTACTTCCTTTATGGCGACGGAATAAAAGTGATCCGCGGGACGACGCCGTCCGGGTTCATGATTCACTTTTTCGGCGAAGAGGGCGAAGTGATGGTGAGTCGCGGCGACAAGCTGCAGACGAAGTCGGCCTCGCTCAAGAACGTCGTATTCAAGCCGGGCGATACGCGTCTTTACGAGTCCACCGATCACCGGGCCGACTGGCTCAATTCGATCCGCACGCGTAAGCAGCCGATCTGCCACGTGGAGATCGGGCACCGGACCGCCACGATCTGCCACCTTTCGGGGATTTCCGAACGCTTGCAGCGGCCGGTCCGCTGGAACCCGGATCGAGAAACGATCGTAGGAGACGCGGAGGCCGCGAAATGGATGAGCCGCCCACGTCGAGCGCCCTATGGACTGTTGGGCTAACGCGCGTTCGCAAACTCGGAATTTTTCGACTAAATGAAATCGTTAACTAGGAACATCGTTTTTTTTGGTGGCTCGCTTGTCGCCGCAAGCTTGTCGCCAGCCGGCGAATACACGGACCGGATTTTGGAGATCTCCCGGGGCTTTGAAAACCCGGATACGGAGGTCCAATACACCGCCCGTCGCGACTTGGAGATTCTCGTTTCGGAGAACTCGGCGCCGCGGGCGCGTCGCAAAGCGTCGAAACTGGCGGACGATCTTGTCGCAGCCTTGTCGGAGCCACGCGTTTCGCGCGAGGCGAAGAAGTACATTCTGCGTCAGCTGGCCCGAGTTGGAACCGCTCGCTCGGTGGCCGCTTTGTCGGAACTAATGCTCGGCGGGGACGACCTATTGGCGGAAAACGCTCGCAAGGCGATCGAGTCGATCCCGGGCGGCAAGGCGAACGCGGCATTGAAAGCGGCGTATCCAAAAATGAACGTCGAAGGCAAGCGAGACATTCTCAAGTCGTTGGCCCATCGATCCGAATCTTCCTCGGTGGCGTTCATCGGGAACGCGCTGGAGAACGAGGCGTCGTCGGTTGGCGAAACGGCCGCTTGGGCCTTGGGCGCGATCGGCGGCTCCCGGGCGTTGGGCGTTTTGCAGTCCGCTCGTGAATCGACGTCAACCGGGAAGGTCCGGGCAGCGATTGAGCGTTCCTTGCTCGAAAACGCGTCCGTGGGCGCGTCGACGCTCCGCGATTTGCACGAAACCGGAAGCGACGTGGCGATCCGGCGCGGGGCTCTAATCGCTCTGATCGATCGCGCCGATCGGTCGGTGGTTGGCTTTTTGGAACAAGGCTTGGCGAGCGAGGATCGGGCTTTGCGAACGATCGCTATCGAAGCGGCTCTGTCGAGCGGCGAGGATCGGTATCAGTCGATCGTGTTGAACGCGGTCTCGTCGATGGGTCCGGACGATCTGACGACCGTGCTTGGGGGCTTGGGTCACGTGGATGCGGAGACGGCCGAGACGATTGGGCTGCAAGCCTTTGAAGGAGGCGACGAGTCGATCCAGCTGATCATTTTGGAATTGCTGGGCCGAGTGGGTTCGGACCGGTCGGTTGACTTGCTGCTCGACGTATTTGATACCGGCAATCGAGCTCGGAAGATCAAGGCGTCCGCTGCGCTGGCCCAGATCGACGCTCCTGGACTGGACGACCGGATTGCCTCGATGCTGAAGTCGAGCGACTCGAAGCAAGCGCGCTTGGCTCAGGAAGCGCTGGTCCACCGCAATGTGCCCGGCGGCAAAGAGGCGTTGTTGAGTTTCGCGTCCGGGTCGGACTCGGGCTTGGCTCGCGGGGCGTTGCAGACGCTTTCGGTGATCGCGAACGAGACGGATTTGGATGGGCTGTTCGAGCGTTCGCAGTCGGCGTCGGCCGAGTCCAAACGACTGATAGAGGCGTTGCTGAAAAAACTGGCGCCGGAGATCGGTTCGGAATCTCTGCAGGAAAAAGTTGCGAGCCTCTAGTCGTTGAGAATTCGGAGGCGACTGGATTCGTTTCGCGTCGCGTCCAGTTTTCGCTTGCCAAGCGATTGGTAAGCTGGCGTTTTGTTCGCCTGTTTTCGGGGCCGTAGCTCAGTTGGAAGAGCGCCTGCATGGCATGCAGGAGGTCGTCGGTTCGATCCCGATCGGCTCCACCAGTCTTCGTTCGAAGCCCTGCGAAGAACGAAGACTGTCGCGGCGAAGCCCCTGGGCGTAGCCGGACCTTCTCTTGTAATCCACTCGAACTTCGCCTCGGCATGCCAGTACTGTTCAATTACGTCTCTGTTTTGAAAAGCATCGGCCCTTGGGCGTAGCCGGACCTTCTCTTGTAATCCACTCGAACTTCGCCTCGGCATGCCAGTACTGTTCAATTACGTCTCTGTTTTGAAAAGCATCGGCCCCTGGGCGTAGCCGGACCTTCTCTTGTAATCCACTCGAACTTCGCCTCGGCATGCCAGCGCAGTATTATTACGTCTACATACTGGAGAGTATTGGCCCTCGGCGAGCGTTCTACGTTGGTATAACGCAGGATTTGAAGAGCAGATTGGCCAAGCACAATCGGGGCGAGGTGCCGCATACTTCGAGAAATCGTCCTTGGCGTGTGAAAATAGCTATTTCTTTTGTGGACAAAGAGAAAGCGGTGGCTTTCGAGCGATACTTGAAATCTCATTCGGGTCGAGCGTTTGCGAAACGGCATTTCTAGCTTTTTGGCGTAGCCGGACCTGAGGATTGGCCTTGGGGGATAGGACTTATAAGTCCTATAGGACCTATAGGTCCTATTTTCGGACTCCGCTCGCGCTTGTCCGTTGCGTTGGGCGTTTATCGCTGCAAGAGTGGGTTGATGAGCCCCTTAGTTAATCGCCGCCAGTTTTTGGCGGTCGCGTCTGCATTGGCAGGGGCCCGAGCCCTCTGGGGCGAGGATTCGTTGCTGCCCGTTCCCCCGCGGGTCGGGTTGTGCAATTTCGCTTGCAGGTCGCATTGGCAGGCGGCGCGGAACGGCCATGCTCGGGCGGAGTTTTCCGACGCGTTGGGCTTTTACGAATACGTTCGTCGTTTGGGCGGCGACGGGGTGCAGACTTCGGTCCGATCATTGTCGGACGCGGGCGCTCGGACCATTCGCGAGCGGGTGGAAGATACGAGTGGCTACTTCGAGGCCGACGTGCGGCTGCCGCGCGAAGCGAGTGACATCGCCGCCTTCGAATCGGAGTTGTCGCTCGCCCGGGAGGCAGGAGCGACGGTGGCTCGGGTGGTTACTTTGGGCGGTAGGCGTTACGAAGTATTCAAGTCGTTGGTGGAGTTCGACGCATTTAAGGTGGAGGCGATTCGGCGGCTGCAGATCGCTGAGCCGTTGGCGCGCAAGCATCGCGTCCGGCTCGCATGGGAAAACCACAAGGACTTTCTTGTTTTCGAGCAGCTCGAGATCGTGCGTCGTTTCGACAGCGAGTGGTTGGGGGTTTTGGTCGATACGGGCAACAACATCGCCTTGTGCGAAGATCCCGACGCGGTGGTGGACGCGTTGGCGCCGTTCGTCGCGAGCGTCCATCTCAAGGACATGGCCGTCCAGCCGAGCGACGATGGATTTTTGCTGAGCGAAGTTCCATTCGGAACGGGATCGCTCGCCTTGGAGAGAATTGTCCGAACTCTGGCACGGGCGAATCCAGCCGCTTGCTTTCATATAGAGATGGCCACGCGCGACCCGCTTTCGGTTCCGTGCCGGACGGACGGTTATTGGGCGGTGTTCGCGGAGCGCAGGGAGGCGGATTTGCAGCGGACCTTGGGTTGGGTCGACGCGAGTTCCCCCAAGTATCCGCCGCCGCGGGTGAGTGGAAAGTCGTTCGAGCGCGTTCTGGAAGAAGAGGCGCGGAACAATCGGATTTGCCTCGACTGGTCAGAGCGTCGCGTCGGGTAGGCAGGTGCGCGGACCGCTCGGCGGCAGATCTCCAGCGGCGCCAGTCTTACGGTAACCCGAGTGCGCGATTGCCCAAAGGAGGCGGCGCGAGAGCCTGGCAAGCGTCGATAGGCGCCCGGACTTTGCGATTTGATTTTCTCTCCCTCTTGGCGCAGATTGTCGATCGCCCCCAATCTGAATTCGGCTGCCATGTCAGTGCTACCCCAACGGATTTTCCCATCAAGCTGGTTCCGCGCCCTCGCGGTCCCCGCTGTTTTGGTTTCCTTTGCGACGACGGAAGCGGAGGAATCCGGGTTTTCCGCGGAGAAATGGGAGTCGGACGTGTTCCCTTTGCTAGAAACTTACTGCGTGGAATGTCACGGCGGCGAGAAAATCAAGGGGGACTTGGATTTAAAAGCGCTGGTGGAAAGCAGCTCGATTATCGAGCAGTTCCGGACTTGGGAGCTGGTTGCGGAGATGCTCGAGTTCGAGGACATGCCGCCACCCGAGGAATCGAATCAGCCTTCCGAGCGGGAGCGTTCGATGGCAATCGAGACGATTGGGAGTTCGCTCGAAGCGTACATGAACGCCCACGCGGGCGATCCGGGCGAGGTGCGCCTGCGTCGACTCACTAGCGCGGAGTACGCGTACACGATTCGCGATCTCACCGGATTGGACTTGGATTTGGCCGGCGAGTTTCCGGAAGAGGCGGTAGGCGGGGAGGGCTTCTCCAACGTCGGAACGGTCCAGTTCATGCAGGACTCCACGCTCGAGCGGTATCTGGCGGTCGCCAAGCGTGTGGCATCCCACGCGGTTGTCGGGGCGGGGCCCTTGCAGTTTTACGAGGATCCGGGAATGACCGGGCAAGAGCTTTCGGCCATCAATCGAATTCGAGCGATCTACCGCGAACACGGTTTCCGCACTGGCGCGGGGGAAGGAGCGCTGGCCTACGGCGTGGAGATGTACGAGAGGGGGTTTTTCGCCGCTTGGAAGTTCCGTCACCGGTTCGAACTGGGTTTGGGAGAGATCGGGCTGGAGACTCTGGCGGCCGAGGAAGGGATATCGGCGACCTTTTTGAAAAACCTCTGGGAGACGCTCGACCAGGCGAATCCAAGTTTTCCTACTCGTTCGATTGTGGACGCGTGGAATCGCATTCCCGAGCCCGAGTCTATCGGAGATGTATCCTATTCTCAAATACGCGAAGAATGCACTGCGCTCTACCAGTATTTGCTCGATTGGCAAAAGACACTGGCGGCGGGATCTCAGGACGACGAAGAGTATCCAGTTTTAACCGACGATCCCTTTGTCGCGAACGACACGCATTCGTTCAGCGTCGGCATGAATTTGGGGAACCGATCGGGACCGCTGGAATTCGAGATTCGGGTCAAGCTCCCCGACGCCGAGGCGAGTTCGAGGCCGGCGGTCGTTTGGAAGAATCCGCGCATGCAAATCTTGCGCAAGGGAGAGGAAGAAACGATCGATCGACCGTTGCGGGAACTCGTCGTCACGGAAACCGCGCGGAGACTCCGGTTCGGAGTGGGACTGGAAGGGGCCCGGGTGGATCCCGACGATTTCGTCAGCAACGGAGGGGGGACGATTCCAATTCGAGTAAACGTGCCGTATTCGGTATCCAGAATGCGCTTTCTCGTGGACGCAGTTTTGGATATGGAGATGGGCGACGACTGTCTCACTCGGGTGGAGGTGACCGATGGCGCTAGCGAGGGCGAGACGATCGCTTCGACGGGAGCGGCGTCAGCTTTGCTGTCGAACCCGAATAGCCCTCAGCTCGAGGAGTGGTCCTTGGGAATCCGCTCGTTCGCCCGAACGCTGCCGCAAGTATCGCATCGGGAAGCGACGCCTTCCGATCGCGATTGGATTCCGGAGCCCTTTGACAACACCTACAACACGGCAGAGCGGAACTACTTCCATACGGCGGTGAAGTACCATCGCGACGACGCGTTTCTCAGCAATACTATTTTGGATACAGAAACGGCGACCGCTCTCGATCAGGCTTGGACGGACTTGCTCACCGCGTTCGACTACCACGATACGATTTTTCGTTTCTCGAGCAAAAAGTACGCGTTCGAGATTCCTGGGAATCAGGTCTCGGCCGCCAGCGCGGATTGGGCGCGTGGTTTGAATTCCCCTGAACAGGAAATCGTCGCGTCCATCGTCGCGGACTACGCGTCGCACCAAGAAAGGCTGCGAGATGCGGAAAAGGGTCATCTCGAAGAGGTTTTCGAGTTCGCGGAGCGGGCGTGGAGGCGTCCCTTGCGCGAGAATGACATCGATCGCTTGGCGGCGTTCTATTCTCGACTGCGGACCGAAAAAGCGCTGGCACATGCGGATTCCGTTCGCGCGACCTTGACTCGGGTTCTGGTTGCTCCCGAGTTTCTCTACCGGATTGAGCGCCCGAGTGGCGACACTCCGATTGTCGCTTTGACCGACTATCAGCTCGCGAGTCGCTTGAGCTATTTTCTGTGGTCCTCCAAGCCGGATGCGACCTTGCTGGCGGCGGCGGAGCGGGGCGAGCTTTCGAATCCGGACCAACTAACGCAGCAGGCGAACCGCATGTTGAAGGACCCGAGATCCCGCCGGTTGGCGACCGAATTCTTCGGGCAGTGGTTCGGTTTTTATCGATTCGATGGATACACGGGTATCGATTCGAGTCGGTTTGCGTTCTTCGACGACGAGCTAAAGAGCTCCCTGTACGAGGAGTCTATCCGCTTTTTCGAAAGCCTAATCGTCGAGGACCGTCCGGTGGACGACATGCTGTTTGCAGACTATACCTTCTTGAACGAGCGTTTGGCGGATCACTATGGGATCCCGTTCGAGTCGCGATCGGAAGCCGACGGCGAATGGGCTCGAATGGAGAGCGTACGGGACTACCAGCGCGGCGGCTTGCTTCGTTTGGGATCGGTGCTGGCGGTGACGTCGGCTCCGCTGCGCACGAGCGCGGTCAAGCGGGGCGATTGGATACTGCGGCGCGTGCTCGGCACGCCGACTCCGCCCCCTCCGGCGGACGCGGGCTCGATTCCGGCCGAAGAAGTTCTGTCGGACGGAAAAACGGTGCGCGAGCGGCTAGAGGCCCATCGAAGCGACGCGTCCTGCGTGAATTGCCACCGCAAGATCGATCCGCTCGGATTCGCCTTGGAGCAGTTTGACCCGGTCGGGCAATGGCGCGACGCCTATGCGGACGGAGGGCGAATCGACACGACGGGAGTTTTGGACGATGGAACGGAAATCATTGGATATCAGGGACTAGAAGACTATCTGCGAGGCGAGCGCGCCCTGTATCGCCGCAACTTGTGTCGCAAGCTCCTCGGCTACGCGCTGGGGCGGAGCGAGTTGGCCTCGGATCGTTTGTTGATCGACAAAATGCTGGAGTCGCTCGATGCTGACAATCGATTCTCAACCCTCGTCGCCCTGATCGTGAGCAGCGATCAGTTTCGAAACCAGCGCGGCCCCGCGCTCGATTCTGCCAGCGTAGCGATGACCCCTTGAATTTGCCATGCCCCACATTCTCCGCAAGCGAGCCCTTTCCCGTCGCGCATTTCTTAGAGGCGCGAGCGTCAGCCTAGCCTTGCCTTGGCTGGAGTCGCTTTCCGTTTTTGGAATTGAACAATCGAGCCGCGCGGCGGCTGCGGTTCCTACAAAAGCGCCGGTGCGATTCGGTTGCGTGTTTTTCTCGAACGGGGTCGAGCCGGAGCACTGGTGGGCCAGGAAGACGCCGGATGGAATGGATATCGGCCCGGGCCTCTCGCCCATGGCCCCGTACACGAGCGATTTTTCGTTCTTGCGCGGATTGCACAACCAAAACGCGGTCGAGCACAAGAGCGCCCACCAGGGCCGGACCACCAATCTCCTTTCGGGCGCTTGGGTGAGCGAGGACCAGAACGAGATCCGCGTCGGGGAAACGATGGACCAAGTAATGGCCAAAGCCATAGGCCGTCAGACGGCTCTGCCGAGCTTGGTAATCGGCATCGAGCCGACCGAGCTGCGGATGGAGGACGGACTTTCCATGATCTACGGCTCGAACATTTCCTGGAGCGCGGATACGAAGCCGGCGATGAAGGAAATCTATCCTGCCCGGATTTTCGATTTGCTGGTGGGCGGCGGGAATCGGGATTTGGATCGCAGCGTGTTGGATGAAGTCAGGGAAGACGCCAAAAGCGTAGTGAATCAAGTAAGTGGATACGACCGGCAGAAGCTCAGCGACTACATGGACTCGATTCGAGATATCGAGACGCGGTTGGAGCACAATCGAAAGGCGCCTTCTTCCGGAGGCTGGCAACCCAGTCTGACTGCGCCGGATTTCGAACGGCCCGCAGACGCGCTTCCGGCGGACATTCCCAGCCACATGAAGCTGATGATGGATTTGATCGTTCTGGCGTTTCAGATGAACAAGACGCGGATCGCCACTTGCATGCTCAACAACGATCTGTCGCAGATGAACTTCGGTTTCCTGGACGATGTCCGGGGAAGCCTGCATCTCGATCTGACGCACAACGGCAAAGATCCGGAACTGGAGGCGATGTACTTGCGGACCAACCAATTCCACACCGAGCAATTCGCGTACTTGCTTGAGCGGATGAAGAATATCGACGAAGGCGGGAGCAGCTTGTTGGACAACTCGATCCTCATGTTTTGCTCGAACTTTTTCGACGGCGACGCGCATCAGGCCGACCATATGCCGATCCTCCTGGCGGGACGGGGCGGCGGTTCACTGCAGCCGGGACGCGTCCTGGACTACATGGACGAGGATGTAAGCGGTCGCCGCGCGTGCAGCTTGTACCTTTCGATCATGGATCGAATGGGAGTGGAGCGCCCACGATTCGGCGATTCCGCCCGCCGCTTGAAGGAATTGTAGCGGGTCGCTATCCCAGGGGGACGACGAGGGCGGCGAGCAGGGTGACCGCGATGCCTGTGGCGCCGAGCGAAGCGGTGAGCACAGTCCACGTGCGCAGGGTTTCCTTGGGGGAAAGGACACCCATCTTGGCGAAGATCCAGAAACCGCTGTTGTTCATCCAGTCGCCGATCAGCGATCCGCTGCCGATCGCGCAGGCCAGGTAGGCGGGATGGAAGGCGAGCGTGTCGCCCGTAAATCCCATCGCCCCGAATAGAGAGGCGGTGGTGATCATGGCAACCGTTCCGGAACCCTGGGCGAATTTGATGAGCGAGGCGATGCCGGCGGCGGATAGGAGTGTGGCAATAGTGGATACAGATTCAGCGGAACCTAGCAACGCGGCGAAACTGTCCTTAATTCCGGCTTCGCGCAGCATCGCCCCGAAGGAGCCGCCGGCGGCGGTGATGAGAATGACGAGTCCGCCGCTGGTGAGGGCGTGCTCGGCGCCAGCTCCGAGTTCCGCCAGAGAACGTCCTTTATATTTGGATACGATGTACAAGGAAATCGCGGCGGAAATGAGCAGGGCGGCGCTCGGATTTCCGAGAGTGGAGACGACGCTTCGGAGCGCACTGCCGTCGCTTTGGCCGAACGAGGCTACAGCGATCGTGTTGGCGGATATGAGAATTACAGGCAGAACGATGGGGAGCAGCGAGATCGAGAGCGGAGGTAGTTGAAGGTCGGCGTCTTCTTCTGGGGCGTCGGTTTCTTCGCCCGGATAGGGACGCATTTCGATGGGGTTTTTCTTGTCGAGCCAATGGCAGACGCGGAGTCCGACGAGGGCCATGGGGATTCCTACGAGAGTGCCGAAGAGCATCATCGCCCCGAGGTCGACGCCGAGCTCGTTGGCCATGAACAGAGGACCGGGAGTGGGGGGGACCATGGAGTGGGTCACGGCGCCGCCGGCGACGACTGCGGTGAGGAAGAGGACGTAGTTTTTCCGCTTTTGCCGCCAGAGCGATCGAATGACGGGAATGACGAGGTAGAAGACCGTGTCGAAAAAGACGGGGACGGACAGGGCGAACCCGCTCGACATCAGAGCGGCTGGGGCGCGTTTCTCCCCGAGGGCGTTGGTAAGGCTGTCGACGATGCGTCGGGCGGCCCCGCTTTCCATCAGACACCAGCCGATGACGGCGGCGAGGGCGATGACGATGCCAATAGCTCCTGCGACGGAGCCGAACGCCGCCCCGACTCGAGCGACCTTTTCGGCGGGGTCGCCGGGAGCCATGAAACTCACGACAAAGGCGGCGGTGATGAGGGCGATAAAGGCGTTGAGCCGCAGGCCGAGGATGAGGCCAATGACGACGGACACGCCGACGGCGAGAACGAGGAGCGGATAGAGATCCATGGAAGACGAGTTAGTTGATCGGCATGTGTCGCGGGGTGATGACGACTTCGGGGACGGTTGCCCGGGAGGGGAGTTTGGCGATGGCGATGGCCATGGCGGCGACGTCTTCGGGCTGAATCATCTTCGCCCGTTGCTCGGGTGGAGGCGGGGTTGGGCGCTTGTCGACGAGCGGCGTATTCGTTTCGCCCGGATAGATATTGGTGATGGACACGCCTTCTTCCAGGGTTTCCAGATTGGCGTAGCGGCCGAGCGAGGACTGGGCAAACTTCGATGCGCAGTAGGAGGCCCCGGCGAGTTTCATGTTGCGGAGGCCTGCGACAGAAATGACGTTTAGAACGAGACCGGATTGGCGGGAGCGCATGCCGGGGAGGACGGCTTTGAGGCTGTTGTAGAATCCGGTTGCGTTGATGTTCATGACGTCGTCGAAGGCGTCGTCGTCGTGGTCCTCGAGGAATCGTTTGGGCACGTTGACACCGGCGCTGTAGACGAGAATATCGACGGGTCCGACGTTTTCCTCGGTGTAGGCGAGCAGGGCGGCGATCTGCTCGCGATTGGTCGCATCGGCAGGACAAGTGAGAATGTTCGCGCTCGCTTCGGAGGTTTGTCTAGCGGTGGCGAGACTGGTTTCGCTTCGGCTCGACAGAACGACTTTCGAGCCCTCGCGGGCGAAGGCTTCTCCGATGGCGAGGCCAATTCCGCTGCCACCGCCGATGACGAGGACGGTTTTGTTTTCGAGGGATTGCATAAAAGGGGTAGGGGGATGGCAAGGTTGCGAGATTTCGCATGCTTGTCGAGCGAACGAGAATTGGCGAATGAAAAGTATCAGTTTTACAGCGACAGCGCAATTCGCCGCTGAACTTGACTTGGAAGGACTGAATAGGATCGTTCGCTTGCTGGCTGGAATGTGTTTGTCAGTCTCTTAGGTAGCAGCGCGGGTCGCTTTCCTTCAACAGGCGTGGGGGATTCCCTGTTCTGTTTGCGTAGCTCGGGTGGAATATTGACGCAATCAGTGGATTCACGGACGATTTCCGCCATTCGCGTTGATTGTGTTCCCTGTTTTTAAAACGGCCCAATCGCGGTCCCACTTATGAGTATCTACCTTTACGGATTTACGTTGGCGGACGCGCCGCACGACTTGGATGGCATCCGGGGCGTGGACGAACGTAGTTTGTTCCTGGTGACATTTGGCGAAACGTCGGCGATCGTGAGCAATTACGGCTATGATCGGCTGGAAGTGCGTGGGAAGGACATTTTCGCGCACCAGCAGGTGATTCGGGCTTTGATGGACCAGGCGAGCATCATACCGCTAGAGTTTGGGCTGACGCTCAAGAATCTCTCCTTTATCGAGCGTGTGCTCGAGTCCAACCATGACCACTTGCGCGACGAGTTGCATCGGGTTTTCCGCAAGGTCGAGATGGAAGTGAGCATCCGGTTTGCCGCCGGCGACTTGTTTGACTATATGGTGGCGAAGTATCCCCGATTGTTGGAGGAGAAATCCAAGTACGTGAACGGGCGGCTTCTCTACGACTTAGGTGATCGGGCGAGAAAAGGCGAGAGGTTTGAAAATGCCTTGAAGAAGGAAAAGGAGATTTTCGCCAGTCAGGTCGAGGAGATCATTGGCCCTTGGTGCGCGGAGATCGCCCGCAGCCGGATTTCGTATCGCGAGAAAGAGGTGGCGACCTTCAATTGCCTGGTGAATCGCGAGCGCCTCAAAGTATTCGAAAACTCGATATACGACGCGGGGGAGCGGCTGGGCGGGGACTTGCTCTTCACGTTCAACGGACCATGGGCCCCGCAGCATTTCTGCGATTTAGGGAAAATCTCCTACGCCTAAAAACCTATCCGCTAGAAATTTACTCGTATTCCCACTTGCTGATCCAGGGATCGTTTGTCTCGGTTTGGAAGTCCTTTAGTTTCGCCTTCATCTTCTCGAGAACGCGCGCGTACTCGGGGTTGTCGGCGAGATTGCGTTCTTCGTACCGGTTTTCAGCGGTGTTGTAGAGCTCGAATGGAGGGCGATTAACGTAGGAGCCGACATCGAGATATCCGTAGAGGGCGTCGTCTCCTTTCGCGAGCTGCGCTTGCCAGGTCGAAGATGCCCACAAGTCGCTGGCGAATGGATACGGAAGACCGGAGGCGATATTCCAGATCAGCTTGTATTTCCCGTCCCATACAGCGCGCATTGGGTAGTACATGGTGATTTCGTGGAAGGTGTGCGACGCGAACATGGTTTCGTGATGGGTGGCGTTTCGCTTGCCGAGGATGGGAATCCAGGACTCTCCATGATAGCTGGTGAAGGGACGGTGGCCGCGGTTGTCTTTTTTCACGTAGTCCTTGTCGGCCCAGTACTCGTCGGACGGCTGAAAGTCTTTCGGCTGGTTCTTCCCGCGATCGAGCGCTCCGGCGAAATCCAGCAGCGAAGGGGCGATGTCCGCGTGGCTGATCATCGCCATCGACTCGACGCCTCGCTGCTTTTCGTACGGATTGCGAACGATGAAAGGAACGTGTAGTCCTGCTTCAAATACAGTTGTCTTGGCTCCGGCGAAGGCCATGCCGTGGTCGGCGGTGTAGACGATGAGCGTTTTGTCGTACAGGTCCGCCTCTTTTAGGATTTCGACCAGGGTGGCGACTCCTCGATCGATCCGGGCGCAGCTCTGGTAGTAGTGGGCGAGTTCGCTGCGCGACTCGGGCGTGTCGGGCAGGTACGGGGGGACGGGGACTTCGTCTGGATCGAAGAAGACTTCTTCCACGCCGTCGTAGGACGCTCGGTCGGGAAGGTTCCCGAAGAAATTGGGCTTGAGCGTGCCGTCAAACGACTCGTCTTCGCCGCCGCCGCGGTGCGGGTCCGAGGTGGCGAAGTAGAGAAAGAAGGGGCGGTCGTCATTGGCGGTGATGAAGTCCTTGGAGGCGTTCGCCATTTGCACGCCATTGCGGGCGTTGCCTCTCAGGTAGGTGTCGAATCGGTAGACCTCTTCCGGGGCGACGTGGTATTTGCCGATTTGTCCGGTTCGGTAGCCGGCCCGGCTCAAGGCGCGCGGCAGCGAGAGCGAGACGACATTGTGAAAGCTGGAGAATTTGTGGTAGGCGTGCTGGTGGCCGAACTGGCCGTTGAAGTGGTTGTGGAGCCCGGAGAGAATCACCGAGCGGCTCGCGGAGCAGCTTGCCGTCGTCGCGTAGGCCCGATGGAAGAGCGTGCCGTCTGCGGCGAGCGCGTCGACCGCGGGCGAGTGGGCCACCGGGTCGCCGTAGCAGCCGAGAGTGGGGCTTTGATCGTCGGTGACGATGAAAATGATATTGCGTTCCGCGGCGCTGGCGAACGGGGCGAGCGCGAGGAGAAGAACGAGTAAGGGGCGGGTATCCATATCAGCGGGAGAACATGGAGGCTTCCCGATTTCCAGTCCAGCTGCAAACGGTGAATGCCGTTGCAGGACACGGAGGATTACTGTCAAGTGAACAAAGGTTTTTACTTCGAACGGGAGCCAGCTATAACGGGCGGCAACGTTAACCTCCTACCAATTAGTATCCCATGGCAAAAGTAGCGATTATCGGCGCGGGCAGTCTCGTTTTCTGCAAAACTCTCATGAACGATTTCCTGGCGACTCCCGCGTTGGCGGGCAGCGAGTATTCCTTGATGGCGTTGACGAACACGCGCCTGGACAAGGTACACTCGTTTGTCGAGCGGATGGTCAAGGACAACGACGTGGACGCGACGGTGACCAAAACTACGGACCGTCGCGAGGCGCTGCGCGGGGCGGACTATGTCGTGGTCATGATCCAGGTAGGCGGCGTTGACGCCTTCCGGGTCGACTACGAGATTCCGATGAAGTACGGGGTCGACCAGTGCATTGGCGACACGCTGGGGCCGGGCGGCGTATTTCGGGCGGCCCGCCACACTTGGGCCTTGATGGAGATCGCCGAGGACATGCGCGAGTTGTGCCCGAACGCGTTGCTGCTCAACTACGCGAATCCCATGGCCATGTGCTGCTGGGCGCTTGGAACAGTGCCGGGATTGAAATTCGTGGGCCTTTGTCATGGCGTGCAAACTACGATGGACCTGATCGCTTCATACACGGGCTACGGGAAGGACGAAATCGATTTTATCGCCGCCGGTATCAATCACATGGGATGGTTCTTGCGTTTGGAAAAGGACGGCGAGGACTTGTATCCAAAGTTGCGCGAGTGTTTCGAGCGGCCGGAGTTTTACGTGAACGAGAAGGTGCGCGGGGAAGTGTTCCGCCACTTCGGCTATTTTATGACGGAGAGCACGGGGCATCTTTCCGAGTATTTGCCATACTTCCGGAAGAGCGACGCCGCTCTCGATCGCTATTGCGACGAGCCGTCGTTCGGCGGCGAGACCGGGGCCTACTACACCTATTGCCGCGACTTGGCGGAGAAGTTCGCCCACACCGACCCGTTGTCGATCGAGACGACGGAGCTGCAGCCGCGCAGCGCGGAGTACGCGTCGCATATTTTGGAAGCGATGGAGACAGGCGTTCCCTTCCGGTTGAACGGCAATGTACGGAATGATGGATACATCACAAATTTGCCCAACGGCTGCTGCGTCGAAGTTCCCATGTTTGTGGATCGAACAGGATTGCACCCAACGGTTGTCGGGGACCTGCCGCCGCAATGCGCCGCTCTGAACATGAGCAATATAAACGTGCAAGGTCTCGGGACGCGGGCCAGTCTGGACGGCGATACCGAGTTGCTGGTGCAGGCTATCGCCATGGATCCGCTTACCGCGGCCAAATTGACCTTGAGGGAGATCCGGGAAATGGTGAGCGAAATGCTCGAAGCGCAGCGTCAATGGCTCCCGCAATTCGGCGGCGAGACGGTGCGACCGACGCCCACCATCGCCATCCCGGACGGTGTCGAGCCCGTCGACGTGCCGCTCGATCCCGCCTTGGCCATCGCCAATCGATTCGGCAAGTTGGCGGAGGCGTGAAGGCGATTTGAGATAGAGCGTCAAGAGGTGGCGCGAGACGTCTCGGCTCGCGTTGTTATTGTACAACAAAAACGCGCCGGGACGTCGCGTTCCACCTTTGCTCGAGCTGACAGTGTTTGCCGATTGCGCGCTTGCAATTCCGGCCTGCGGGATTACTTCGGTGGGACTATGAGTTTCCAGCCCAGCGAAGAGATTTTGGAGAAGTACGCGGACGTTATGATCAACTTCGCGTTGAACAGCGGAGAGGGCGTGCGGAAGGGGGAAGTCGTGCAGCTGCGCGTGCCGGAAGTCGCCAAACCGCTACTCGTGGCGTTGCGGCGGGCGGTGCTCAAGGCAGGCGCCCATCCGATTGTGTTTTACTCGCCAGACGATTTCGCTCGCGAGCATTTCGAATTGGCCAGCGAGGAGCAGCTCAACTTTTTCCCCGAGAAGTTTCTCAAAGGCCTCGTGGACGAGATCGACCACACCGTCGCGGTTCTGGCCGAGACGGACAAGAAGGAGCTGGACGGAATCGACAGCGGCAAGATCATGGCGGCTCAAAAGGCGCTCAAGCCGTACATGGACTGGCGCCGGGCCAAGGAAGGCGAGGGGAAGTACACCTGGACGCTTTGCATGTACGGCACGCAGGCGATGGCGGACGAAGTGGGGATGGAGCTTTCCGAATACTGGGACGAGATCGTCAAGGCGTGCTATCTCGACGATCCGAATCCGGCGGCTCGGTGGAAAGCGCTTTATGGCGAACTTTACTCCATCAAGGACAAACTCGATGCTCTGCCCATCGAGAAATTGCATATCGAAGCGGCGGATACAGATCTCTGGGTGACGATTGGGGAAAACCGAAAGTGGCTCGGCGGCTCGGGTCGCAATATCCCCAGCTTCGAGCTTTTTATCTCTCCGGACTGGCGCGGAACTGAGGGGTGTATCCAATTTACGGAACCACTCTATCGCTACGGCAACTTGATCACCGACGCGTATTTGGAATTCAAGAACGGCCGGGTGACGCAAGCGACCGCGTCGCAAGGAGAGTCTATTCTGAAAGAGATGATTGCGGTCGAAAATGCCGACAAAGTGGGCGAGTTTTCGCTTACGGATCGCCGTTTTTCTCGCATCACTCGCTTTATGGGTGAAACGCTCTACGACGAGAACGTGGGAGGGGAGAACGGCAACACTCACATCGCGGTCGGCGCGGCGTATCGGGATTCGTACACGGGAGACCAGACGAGTGTTTCCGAAACCGAGTGGGAGGCGATGGGCTACAACAATTCGGTGGTCCACACGGACATCGTGGCGACGTCGAATCGAACCGTGACCGCGGTATTGAAGGACGGGTCGACCCAGGTGATTTACAGGGACGGCGAGTTTCAGCTTTGAAAGACGAAGGTGGCACGAGACGTCCCGGCTCGCGTGGGTTCTTGGAAAAACGCGCCGGGACGGCCCGTTCCACCTAAGACTCACGATTCGGTCCTTTCCCCTTGACGACTTTCTTTCGATCGTTCTTTCTTCCGACTCAACCGGGGGCGATCCCGGTCGTTATACCATCTTAAATTCCGAAAGTGAACGCATTCAACAAAACGCAACTCCCTTCCGTAGCGGCCCTCGTGGTGGTCGTGGCAGTGGTACTCGTGGTCGTCCCGATCGCGTCGTTGCGGAATTAGCGAATACGTTTTAAAAAACGCTTTTCGAAAAACCCCGCCGGCGCGAACCGGCGGGGTTTTTCGTATCCACCCAACCGGTCCGAGTCGGCGCCAATGATTCAATCAACACTATCAAAAATGAAACACACAGGCGCTGAAATCATAGTCAAACTTCTGGAGCGGCAAGGCATCCAGCAAATCGCGGGCATTCCGGGCGGAGCGAATCTGCCGATTTACGACGCTCTCGCTCGGTCGGGGGCGATTCGCCACGTCCTCGCCCGTCACGAACAAGGGGCGGGCTTTATCGCCCAAGGACAAGCTCGGACGACGGGAAAGCCGGCGGTGTTTTTCGCCACGTCCGGGCCCGGAGCGACCAACGCGATCTCAGCCATGGCGGATGCGAAACTCGATTCGATCCCGGTAATCTGCATTACCGGGCAAGTGCCTCGCGGTCTCATCGGGACGGACGCGTTTCAGGAGATTGACACCTACGGCCTGAGCGTTCCAATTACCAAGCACAGCTACTTCGCTCAATCGGCCGAGGAGTTGCTCGAGATTGTTCCGGAAGCCTTTCGCGTGGCGCAGTCGGGTCGGCCGGGGCCGATTTGGATCGACGTTCCGAAAGACGTGCAAATGGAGCTCGCCGCATTCGAGGCGTGGCCGGAGATCGGCCGCCCGGATCCTGCCCCGGCGATTGAAGCGAGCGCGATCGAAGCCGCGGCTGCGATGATCAACGCGGCTTGTCGCCCCATCGTCTACATTGGCGGCGGGGCGATCCACTCGGGCGCGTCGGGAGCGGTTCGCTCGCTGGTTGAGAAGCTAAACGCCCCTACGGTTATGACATTGATGGGCTTGGGGGCGTTGCCCGTTCGACACGCGCTCTCGCTCGGGATGCTCGGCATGCACGCGGCTCCATTCACTAATCGAGCCTTGGAGGAATGCGATACGCTCATTGCGTTGGGGGCGCGTTTCGACGATCGAGCGACCGGCAAGGTGGCCCGGTTTTGCCCTCAGGCGAAAATCGTCCACATAGACATCGACGCGGGCGAGCTCAACAAGATCAAGAACGCCCACGTTGGCATTGTCGCGGACTTGTCCGACGCCCTAGACCGATTGTCACCTCGAATCGCGCCGCGCCCCCGCGATAGTTGGAACACGCGCGTCGGCGCGCTCAAGCGCGACTACCCGCATTATTTGACCGATTTGGAAAACCCCCTGTCTGCGTATGGAATTATTGATTACACCGCGCGAATGCTGGAAGGGGAAACCTACATTTCTACGGATGTGGGGCAGCACCAGATGCGTGTCGCCCAGAGTTTCCCTTTCGAGCGTCCGCGACAGTGGCTCACCTCCGGGGGACTGGGAACGATGGGCTTTGGATTGCCGGCTGCAATTGGAGCGGCGCTCGAGAGGCCGGACGCGACGGTCGTCTGTTTTTCCGGCGACGGGAGCCTACTTATGAATATCCAGGAACTCATTACAGCGGTTGAGGAAAATGCCAATGTGAAGATCGTTCTTTGCAACAACAACTCGCTGGGGATGGTCCACCAGCAGCAGGATTTGTTCTATGGAAAGCGCATATTCGCTTCGAACTACAGCCGGGCGGTCGACTTCAAAACGATCGCGGAAGGATTTCAAATGGCGGCGTTTGATTTGGGCGAGTCGACCGATCCGGTCCTCTTGTTGGCGGAAGCCTTGAGAATGCAGGGGCCCGCGCTGATCAACGTCCCGATCGACGTGGCTCACAAGGTGTTTCCAATGGTCCCGCCCGGAGGCGCAAATTGCGAGATGATAGAACGGTAGGGAAGCGAGTTGCGTATGGAAGAAAAACGCGCCGGGACGTCGCGTTCCACCTTTATTGCAAGATACTAAGGTGGCGCGAGACGTCTCGGCTCGCGTTTGTTTCAAATTGCGAGTGCCTGCTTTTAGAAATTTACAATTTTCCAAGGCCAGCTCTCTGGAGAATTGCAGAGCCCCTTCACAACGGGATTATTAAGGATGTAACTATATTTCAATGACAACTCATCGTCGTTGCGAATCCGGTGGTCAAAGTAGTTCGATTGCCATTGCACAGCTAGCGATTTCGCATGGAAACTCTTCCAGTTTCCAACTATGCTACTCATCTTCTTGCTGGGGTCGAAGGAAAGGAGCGCGTGGAGGTGATCTGGCATCAAAAGAAATAAGCGACAACTCCAGAGACTCTGGCGCTGGTAGTGTGAGACGCTGTCGAGAATTGTGGTCGCAATTATTTCCTCAGTGAGTGAATGATTCCAATGTTTGGAGCGTCGTATGCGGATATGATAGATCGCGACGCCTTCGACCCAAGGGGGACGGGCATGGCAAAGCCGTTTCGGGTAGTAGGATTCCATACTGGATGGAGCGAGGAAGGTCCTTTTCTCGCAAGAAGAAAAAGGGTGGCGCGAGACGTCTCGGCTCGCGTTTATTTCTTTTGGGAAACGATCTGGTTCGGACTAAAACGCGCCGGGACGTCGCGTTCCACCTGAGCTTCACTTTGCGTGCTTTACTGACTCCGTTTCAAATCCGCTTTGAGTCGGTCCAGGTAGCCGGATTCGGGCTCGTCGAGGACGTGGTTGTCTTTGATGATGAGCGGATTTCCGGTCATGTTCATGAAGCGGGAGAAGATCGCTTTGCGCACTTTCGTCCAGGCAGACTTGGAAGTCTCGCGACGCTTGGGTTTGAGGATAACGCGTCGGCCGGGGTGGCTGAAAAACGGTTCCGGCGGAACGTGTGGGACGATGTCGCCGACGTTGGCGATTCGGAAGTGGGGCCCGGGGATGGCTTTGTTGAGCTTCTTGTCGAAGTTGGCGTCGCCGGGACGCGGGCTGCCGAAATGGTAAAGCCCGTAGACGGGGTAGCCGTTTTCGATCAGCATGCCGGAGTAGAGCGAGGCCAGCGCTCCGCCCAAGCTGTGCCCAGTCAGCCACAGTTTCTGGTCCTTGTCGCGGAAGGACTCGATGGCGTTGGTCAGTCCGAGAACGGCGGGGAAAAGCGCGTCTTGGAATCCCTCGTGGGCCTTGGTCCGGTAGAGCGGTCCCGGATCGCGTACCGCCTGGAAATTGGTGAACCAGTCCTGGAGCGAGGCGCTGCCGCGAAAGGCGACGATGACATGCGTGTCGTTGCCTATGGCGAGGCACTGTGTGTCGATGTCTTTGCCTTTCTTCACGCTGATGAAGGCGGCGTTGTCGAAGCCCCAGCCTTTCGCGACCTGGGTGACGGTAGTTTTGTTTTGGTAGGAGAGGTAGGACACGACCGCCAATGAGAGGGCGGTCTGGGCGTCGTAGGACTTTTTCGCTTTTAGACCGTTGAAGTCTTTCCAGTATTTGGACATAGAATCGAGGGGGGGTAAATGGGTAGGCAATGCGATGAGATGCGAGAATTCCGATTCTGAAGAGACAAAGCGTTTGTACAAACTTATAATCGATTTGAACGAAGGATGGCGAACAGTATGGGTTCAGAAAAGACGACGCTCTTGGCTCAGGCGAATATCGCCCGGTTAAAGTATCCACTTTCGGATACACGTATGGCGGGCATGTCGGATCGCATCGACGAGATGAATGCGCTAGCGGAGCATGCGCCGGGATTTGTCTGGCGTTTCGAACCGGACGGGTGTCCGGACAATCAACTCGATTGCTTTCGGGAGTATTTGCAGCCGTTCGACGAGGCGCGTTTCTTTTTCAATCTCTCGGTTTGGGCGAGCGCGGAGTCCTTGCGCGACTACGTGTTCCGGACGCGCCACGCCGAGATGCTGCGCGACCGGGACCAATGGGTGGAGCGCATCGAAGTCCCCTCACTAGTGATGTGGCCGGTGGCGGTGGGGGAGCGGCCGACGGCCGCGGATGCGCTGGCGCGTTTTCAGTCGTTGCGCGCGAACGGAAATACCGAAGGCGCGTTTGGGTTCGGCTGAAACGGGCGGATTCTTTGCCATTGAGGGGTGTGTTCTTTCTTGCACCTTTTTGAAATGGCGCTAAATTAAGTCTTTATATAGACTATGAAAGCGAGTGAACGAACGAAACCTATCAGCTATCTGAAGTCGCGAACCGCGGAGGCTATCAGTTGTGTCGAGGAGACAAGAACGCCTTTGGTGATCACGCAAAACGGCTATGCGAAGGCCGTGGTTCAGGACGTTAGGAGTTTTGAAGAAACGCAGGAGAGCTTGGCTCTTTTGAAGATCATTGCGTTGAGCAAGAAATCGACTGAACGATCGAAACCGAAAACGATCGGGCAGGCGTTTCGAAGTGTTCGAAAGCGGACTGAGGATTTTAGATAGTGGAGTATTGATTTGCTGCATTGACCATGGCTCAATTTGAAGTCCGCTTGTCGAGCGAGGCCGAAGACGATCTGTTCTTTCTTTGGCGTTTCGTTTCGGAGAACGACTCAGTCGAGAAGGCGGATTCTCTTCTAAACGCTCTTGAGGCGAAGTGCGCGTCGTTGCAGGAGTTTCCCATGAAAGGCCACGTTCCCAAAGAGCTGTCGAGAATTGGCGTTTCGAATTATCGAGAGACTCAGTTCAAGCCCTATCGAATTTTGTATGAGGTTGATCGCAAACAGGTCCTTGTCCACGCGATCCTTGACGGGCGGCGCGACATGGAAACGCTGCTGCAGCATCGACTGCTTAGGTGAGGAGCCGACCAGATCGATATACGCGCCCCCGCTGAGTTCGTTGAAACCGCCTTATTCGACGATCGTCGCTTTGACGATCTTCTGCTCTTCGAGGGGCTTGTCTCCGCCGTCGGTGGCGACGCCTTCGATCGCTTGGACGATGTCGTAGCCTTCTTCCACTTCGCCGAAAATGGTGTGGCGCATGTTGAGCCAAGGGGTTTTAGCAGTGGTGACGAAGAATTGGCTGCCGTTCGTTCCGGGGCCGGCGTTGGCCATGGCGAGGATGCCGGTTTTGTCGAATCGCAAATCCGTGGTGCATTCGTCCTCAAAGGGCTTGCCCCAGATGGACTCGCCCCCGCGGCCCGTTCCCGTGGGGTCGCCGCACTGGACCATGAATTCAGGGATGACCCGGTGGAAGATGATTCCGTCGTAGTAGCCGTTCTCGACGTGGGTGGTGAAATTCTCGCAGGCTTTCGGCGCGTAGTCCGGGTACAGCTTGAAGACGATGGTGCCCTGGTTCGTTTCGAATTTGACGCGGGTTTTGCTCATAGGCGCTGGTTCTGGATCCAAGGCAACGGACTGGCAAGGAAATTTGGAACCGTGGGGATTGAGGGATTGAGGGAGCGGGGAAGGAGGGATCAGGGGAACGAATGACTCAAGAAATCGAATCCTGTCCCTCTGTCCCCGCTCCCTCAGTCTCTCCGTCCCAAATTCGGGCGCTACGCGTCCGAATTTGGGGGTTGTCAACGGGTGGAAAGCTTCCTTCACTGCGCCCCTTATGGGCAAAGACTGGCTAGAAGGCGTCCAAGACGAGTACGATGTCGTGGTGATCGGCAGCGGGCTCGGCGGTTTGACGAGCGCCAATGCCTTGGCGAAATGCGGCCATTCCGTGCTCTTGCTCGAGCACCACTACCAGTACGGCGGCCTGGCGACTTGGTTCAAGCGGCCGGGGCGGCATATTTTCGACATTTCTCTGCACGGGTTCCCGTACGGAATGGTCAAGTCGTGCCGGAAGTACTGGACGCGCGAGATTGCCGATTCTATCCACCAGTTGAAGGACGTCCGGTTCATCAATCCCCAGTTCGACGTGTGGACGACTTTTGACCGGGAAGATTTCACGAACATTCTTGTCGAGAAATTCGACGTGCCGCGCGAGCGAGTGGAGGCGTTTTACGTCCATCTGCGCCAGATGAATTTCTACGACGACGACCAGCGGACGACGGGCGAATTGTTCGAGGAGTTTTTCCCGGGCCGCGACGACGTGCATCGCCTGCTGTTGGAGCCGATCGCCTACGCCAACGGCTCGACCTCGGAGGACCCAGCTATCACTTTCGGGATCGTCTTCTCCAACTTCATGAGCAAAGGGGTTTTCACGTTTCAAGGCGGAACGGATGTCTTGATCGGGAAGATGGTGGAGGAGATGGAGCGCAACGGCGTACACTTGCGAAAGAACGCGCTCGTGAAGGAAGCGCTTGTTGACGAGTCGGAAGAGGGCGAACCGGCGATTCGCGGCGTGGTCGTTGCGGGTCGGGCCCGCGGTGGAGAGTTTTCCAATTCGCGAACGATTCGCTGTAAAGCAGTCGTATCCAACGCCAACATCGTCAGCACGGTGAAACGTCTAGTAGGCGCCGCGCACTTCAAGAAATCCTACATCGACGAGCTCGACGCGGTGCGGATTAATTCCAGCTCCTGCCAAGTGTACATGGGAATCAAGTCAGGCGAGAGTATTCCGAATATCGGCGACTTGGTCTTCACATCGGACGCCGAGCGTTTTTCGAGCGAGGAACTGGTAGATTTTAGAACGACCAGCCGAACGTTTTCAGTTTATTATCCGGAAACCAGACCGGGGACCGGCCGCTATACGGTCGTGGCGTCGTTGAATGGCAAATACGGGGACTGGACCAAGCTCTCGGACGAGGATTACGCCCAGCACAAGGAGCGTCTGATCGAGGAGTCGCTCGTCGCCCTCGAGAAGTACATTCCCGACGTGCGTTCGAAGATCGACTATTTGGACGCCGCCACGCCGCGTACAATCCACCACTACACACGACATCCCGAAGGGACCTCCTTTGGCACGAAGTTCGAAGGCTTGAAATGCTCGATGGAGCTCCCCGAGCAAGTCAAGGGGCTCTATCACGCGGGGTCGGTCGGCATAATAATGTCGGGCTGGCTAGGAACGATGAACTACGGCGTGATTGTCGCCAACAAAGTGGACAAGCAAATCGTCGCCGCCAAGCGGGCAGAGCGCGACTCCGAAGTCCCCGTCGCCTAGAACCGATGCGGAATCGATAACCCTTAGTACCTTATGGCAACCGACGAAATTCTCCAAGCGATCCCGCACCGACCCCCGTTTCTCTTCGTGGACGAAGTGATTGAACACACGGACGAGTCGTTGACGGCGAAACGCCACGTTAGCGAGAGCGAGCCGTTTTTCGAAGGCCACTACCCGGGCAATCCGATCATGCCGGGCGTGCTTATTTCGGAAGCCGTTTTTCAGGCAGGCGCTATTTTTCTTAATCGACTGTTGGCGGAAGATTTGGAGAAAGATCCAGAACTCGTGCCGGTGCTCACCAAGATCACCGACGCCCGGTTCAAGAGCATCGTCAAACCGGGCGACGATCTCTACATCACGGTCAGCCTCAAAGAGAAAATGGGCCGGTTTATTTTCATGACCGGAGCGGTCAAAAACGGGAAAGGCAAGCGAGTCATGAACGTGACTTTCAGCGTTGCGTTGGCGAAAGGGGAAGCGTCTTGAATTCGGTATGAGCTTTTTGGGACTCGAGAACAAGACGGTGCTGGTCATGGGCGTGGCCAACCGTAAAAGCGTGGCTTGGCTGAGCGCTCAAACGCTGGAAAAAGCCGGAGCGACGGTGATCTACTCGGTTCGTTCCGAGGAACGGAAAGAGACGACCGCTCGACTGTTGAAGGGAAAGCCGGTGTACGTGTGCGACGTGGAAAATCGGGAGGAGATCGAGCGATTGGCTCGCGATGTTTCGGAAAACCACGGGACCCTCGACGGAATCGTCCACTCGATCGCGTTCGCCAACTACAGCGAGGGCTTTAAGCCGTTTCACGAAACCAAGCGCGAGGACTATTTGCAGGCGACCGCGATTTCGAGTTTCTCGCTGGCGGAAATCGCCAATGCCTTCAAGCCGCATTTGAGCGAGACGGCTTCTGTGGTCGCCGTCAGTATTTCGTCGCTCACGATAACGGCAGAGAATTATGGATACATGTCGCCGATTAAGGCAGCGCTGGACTCGACCGTCCGTTTCCTAGCGAAGTCGTTCAGCAAAGACAGCCGCGTGAGGTTTAACACCGTCAATCCCGGCACCTTGAAGACGAGCGCTTCAGCCGGCATTCCGGGCTACTTGGAAAGCTATTTGTTCAGCGAGAAACTGACCTTCCGCAAGGAGGCCTTGAAGACGCAGGAAGTCGCCAACGCCGTGGCGTTTTTGATTAGCGAGCGTTCGAGCGGAATGAACGGCGCCAGCCTCGTTCTGGATGCAGGGATGGGGATCAACTTTTTCGACGAAGAAGTCGTCCGACTGGCGATGAGACCGGAGGATAAAGTAAGAAGTAAGAATGAAGAGTGAAGAAGTGGGAATGAATGAAGAAGTGGGAATGAATGAAGAAGTAAGAATGAAGAATGAAGAAGTGAATAGCTTGAATGATCTGTCCAATCGAGTATCCGCAATAGCAATCGCCCCTTCTTCATTCTTCATTCTTACTTCTTAATTTAACCCCCGTGCTCATCCATTCGACAGTTATCGATTCGCTGGCCTACGTGGCGCCGCCCGAGGTTTGGACCAGCGCCTACATTGAGGAGCGACTCGGACCGTTGTACGAGCGGCTTCGCTTGCCGGAAGGCCGATTGGAACTGATGACGGGAATCCGCGAGCGCCGTTTCTGGAATCACGCGATTCGGCCATCGGATGCGAGCGCGGAGGCGGGGCGGAAAGCGCTGGAGAAAAGCGGCATCGCTCCGGATCAAATTGAAGTTTGTATCCACAGTTCGGTGAGTCGCGACATGCTGGAGCCGGCGACGGCTTCGTTCGCGCATCGGTTGATGGGCTTGAGTCCGAATGTGCAAGTGATGGATGTTTCCAACGCCTGCCTTGGTTTTTTGAATTCATTGACGCTTCTGTCCGCCATGATCGACTCCGGCCAGGTGAAGAGCGGCATCGTTGTATCCGGCGAAAACGGAAAGCCGCTTTTGGAACGGACCATCCAGTTGCTTCTGGAGCGCGATCTCACCCGCAAAACGATCAAACCTTACTTTGCCAATCTCACTATCGGGGCGGGGGCGGTTGCGGCGGTCGTTTGTCACGAGTCGCTCTCGCCGACCGGCCACCGGCTCCTCGGCGGCGCGTGTCTAGCGGATACGTCCAGCAACGACTTGTGTCAGGGCGACTCCAACGCGGAAGGCCTCGGCTACGAGATGCAGACGGACTCGGAAGAAATGCTCCACGCGGGTGTCGGACTGGCCGAACGCACTTGGAGCGCGTTCAAGGATGAACTCGGCTGGGACAACGACACAGCGGATCGGGTGGTTTGCCACCAGGTTGGGAGCGCCCACCAGAAGCTCCTTTTCGAAACGCTGGGGCTGGACAACGACAAGGACTACTCGTCGTTCCAGACGTTTGGGAATACGGGTTCGGCGGCCTTGCCAATTACCTTGGCGAAAGCGGTCGAGGACGGATTCGTGAAAACCGGAGACCGAGTCGCGATGTTGGGAATCGGCAGCGGTCTCAATTGTCTGATGCTGGGAGCGCAATGGTAGACAAAACGGAGGACGACGACTCAATCGCGTTGCCGGCGGATATCGCGGCGCTCTATCCCTATCGTCCACGTCGCCGCCGCTTGGCCTGCGGATTCGAAATGAGCTATCTGGACGAGGGCGAGGGGCATCCGGTGATCATGGTCCATGGGAATCCTACCTGGTCGTTCTTTTATCGCAATGTCGTCGAAACGCTGAAAGGCGGCTTTCGATGCATCGTTCCCGACCATATCGGCTGCGGGCTCTCGGAGAAACCGCGACGCGGCTACGCGTATACGCTCGATCAGCGTATTCGAGATTTGGGCGAACTCGTGGACAGTCTCGAAATCGATCGGTTCGACTTGGTGGTGCACGACTGGGGCGGGGCGATCGGGATCGGGATGGCGTTGGAGCGTCTGCCTAAATTGCGGCGTCTGGCGATTTTGAATACAGCGGTGTTTGTCGACTCGCGCATTCCGAAGCGAATTTCGCTTTGCCGCGCGCCTTTGTTGGGGAAAGTGATCGTGCAAGGATTCAATGGGTTCGCCGGGCCGGCGGTGACGATGGCGGTGGCTAGGAAACCGCTGTCGGGAGCGGTGAAGCGCGGATTTCTGTACCCGTACCGATCCTGGGGCGATCGAAGGGCAGTGTATCAGTTTGTTAAGGACATTCCGATGCATATCACGCATCGGAGCTTCAATCGACTGCTCGAGATCGAAAATGGGTTGCTCAAGCTGCGCGAAGTGCCGGTGGCGATTATCTGGGGCGGCAAAGACTTTTGCTTCAGCGACCACTTCATGAACCGCTGGAAGCGTTTCATCCCGAACGCCACGGTGATCCACTACAAGGACGCCGGGCACTATTTGCTTGAAGACGAACCGGCCAAGGCGGTCGAAGCGCTGGAGCAGTTCGTCTCCTACGACGAGGACGGGATTCCGGACACGCCGCTGGTGTGAGGCGCGAGGGTCGGGCTCTTGGGTTTTCGATTCTGACCTGAAAAACGCGACGGGACGTCGCGTTCCACCTTGAACTTATGAGGATGGAGACGCGTTTTTCCCTTCTCGGTAGGTGAGGCTGGCGAGCATATTCAGGTACTCGGTGGTATTGCCTTTGAGCGACTCGAGCTGTTCCGGGCGGTAGCGCCATTGCCAGTTGTTTTCCGCTCGGCCTGGTGTGTTGAAGCGAGCGTCACTCCCGAGGCTGAGGATGTCTTGCAGGGGGACGATCGCCAAGTTTGCCACGGATTTATAGGCGGCGCGAATCATGTCCCAGCCGATAGCTTCGCCGCTCACGTCTAGATAGCGCCGGATGTGGTCTTGGGTCTGCTCGTCGGCGGATTGATACCATCCGATGCTGGTGTCGTTGTCGTGAGTGCCCGGATACAGGGAAGTGTTTGAATGGACGTTGTGAGGGAGATAGTGATTGTCGCCTTCGCCGCCGAACGCGAATTGCAGAATGGCCATTCCTGGGAGCCCGGTGTCTTGGCGGAGCTTTCGTACCTTGTCGGTGAGTTCGCCGAGGTCCTCGGCGATCAGCTTGCAGTTCGGGATTTTCTCTTTGACTATTTTAAAAAAGTCGAGCCCGGGCCCTTTGGCCCATTCGCCGATTCGAGCGGTCTCGGAACCGTATGGAATTTTCCAGTACGATTCGAAACCTCTGAAGTGGTCGATGCGGACGACGTCGTACATGTCGAAACTCGCGTTGAGCCGATCAATCCACCACGAATACCCGTCCTTTTTCATTGCCGCCCAGTCGTAGAGCGGATTTCCCCAGAGTTGTCCGTCCTCCGAAAAGTAGTCCGGCGGGCAACCGGCCACGGCGATCGGCTCGGTTTTGCTGGCGTTGAATTGGAAGAGCTCCGGGTTTTGCCAGACGTCGGCGGAGTCGAGGGCGACGAATATGGGTATGTCGCCGATAATTTGCACGCCTCGCTCGTTCGCGTATTTACGAATCTCGTCCCACTGGCCGAAAAACAGGTATTGGTAGAACTTCTGGGCGTCGATTTCGCGGGCGAGCGTTTTGCGGAGCGGCTCTTTGGCGGCGTTTTCGAAGTCGAGATAGCGGTCGGGCCAGAGGTACCAAGGGGCGCCTTGAAAGTGGTTTTTGAGACTTTGGAAATAGGCGAAGGGTTCGAGCCAGGCGTGGTGTTTCTTTTTGAAGGCGTCGAAGCTGCCGTAGGGCCGGATTTTCTCGTCGGTGTTGACGAAACGTTCGTAGACGGCGTCGAGCACTGGCCATTTAGCGTTGTAGAGCGCCCCGTAGTCGACGAACGACTCGGGCAGCGAGGAAAGGTCGTCCAGAACATCCGCGTCGAGAAGATCCTGGGCGTGGAGGGCGCGCAGGGATATGAGGTAGGGGTTGCCCGCGAACGAAGAGAAGGACTGGTAGGGCGAGTCGCCGAATCCGGTGGGGCCAAGCGGGCAGATCTGCCAGTAGGAGAATCCAGCCGCGGCGAGGAAGTCGATGAACTGCTGGCAGTGGTCGTTGAGCGTGCCGATGCCGTAGTCGCCGGGAAGGGAAGTCGGGTGGAGGAGGACGCCGGCGGCCCGGTGGTCGAGCCAGTTGAAAAGCGGTTTCTTCATTTTTGAAGCGTGAATGGTTTCGATTGCTAGAAAGCGCCTGGAATGGTGAACGGCAAGGCTAGGGTTCGAATCAAGCGATTTTTTCGATTAGATGATTGTTCGAGGTCTCGGCGATCGGGGTTAAGAAACACCGCTTTTGTGACGATATTGGAACAACCGGTTCGAATGTCTTCAACGCTATGACCAACGGAATACCGATCGATACCCATCGACGAAGCGAATCGAACCGGCGCGAGCCGAAGATTGCGAAGCAGTTTTCGGTTCGCTGCGTTTTGTAGCGGCGAAAGAATTGAGAACATAACCACTATTTGGATACGAAGAGCACTGACGTGATAGCCGAACGCCCTGGAGTTTTTCATAGACAATTTCGATTTTGCCTTCATTGAGATGGGGGCATGGATGAACTGGTTTCGATTCTCCGCGCCGTTTTCGGGCTGAGCTTGATGACGCTGTTTTGCTACGCGTTGAGCGAGAATCGCAAACAGGTTCGCTGGTCTTTGGTGGGGTACGGCATTGGGCTGCAGGTCGTCCTCGCGGTTTTGATTCTCAAAGTGGATTTCGCGCACGACGCGGTCCGTTTCGTTTCGTGGCTGTTCAGTCAGCTGATTGGGTTCAGCAATGATTCGGCGGCATTCGTATTCGGCCGTTTGGCCAGCGATTCCGAGGGCGCGTTCGGGTTCGCGTTCACTGTTTTGCCCACGATCGTTTTTTTCTCCGCTTTGTCGTCGGTCTTGTACTATTTGCGGGTTTTGCCGTGCATCGTTTTCGCTTTCGCCTGGTTGTTGAATCGAAGTTTGCGAATAACGGGGGCGGAAAGTCTTGCGGCCGCGGCGAATGTATTCGTGGGGCAAACTGAGGCTCCGCTGGCGATTCAGCCTTATTTGAAACGCATGAGCGGTTCGGAGATTCTGTCGTTGATGACGGGCGGCATGGCGACGATCGCCGGCGGCGTGCTGGCGGTATACATGGTGGTGCTCGGGTCGGGCTTGGAGGAGGAGGCGATCGTTTTCGGCCAGCATTTGTTGACAGCTTCGATTCTGAGCGCTCCGGCGGCGATGGTGACGGCGAAGATCCTCGCGCCGCAGGTGAAAGAGGTGAAGGGCGAGCTGGCGTTTCCGAAAGAGGGGCAGAGCGCTGGGCTGCTGGACGCGGCTACCAAAGGGACGAGTGACGGGATCAAGCTGGCCTTGAATGTGGGAGGGATGCTGCTGGCGTTTACGGCGTTGGTGGCTTTGGCCAATTGGGTCGTGTCTGAAGGGCTCGGCGAGTGGACGGGATTGAACGGACTCGTTGCGACTGCGACCGATGGGCGCTTCGAAGCGTTCGACTTCTCGTTTCTGGTCGGCGTCGCCAGCGCCCCGTTTGCCTGGGTGATTGGGATCGACTGGGCCGATTGCCTTATCGTCGGGCAATTGTTGGGGGAGCGTTTGGTGTTCAACGAGTTCATCGCCTACTTGAGTCTGGCGGAGTTTCGGGAGGCGGGGGCGTTCACCAATCCTGACTCGATCGTCGTTGCGACCTACGCATTGTGCGGGTTCGCGAATCTGACCTCGATTGGGATTCAAGTCGGCGGGATCAGCGCCTTGGAGCCGTCGCAGCGGCCGAATTTGCTGCGGTACGGGGTGAAGGCGCTGCTCGGCGGCATGGTCGCGTGCTACATGACGGCGATTGTCGCGTCCACTTTGATTTAGTTTTAGTCCTGTAGAATCAGAGCGAGCCGCGTCGGTTGGCGACACATTGGCTATGTGCGGACCGCCTGGCAGTCGGTCCCTACCATTGACTTGGGCGCGAGACTGTATTGAGGTCGGACGATGGCCAAGTCGTACATCGAAAAACGAGTGATCAAGGCGGGCGCGCAGTTGTGTATCGAGCGTATCGAACGAAAGGGTACGCCGATATCGGCTGACGATATTCGAGGCATGAAGGTGAGGACTTTTTCACCCGTCTTGCAGGCGGTTTATGTTATGCTCGGGCTGGCTTTGTTTGTATTTGGAATGTGGGTGCAGTTCGAGTCCGGCAACATGGCGCTGTCGATGGGGCTCGTGCTGATTGGCTTTTTGAATGTCGCTTATGGCGTCCATGGAGCTCCCAAGCCGGTGTCGCAAATCGAAGGCTTGGACTTGATGGATTTGACTGCGGAGATAACGCGTTCGTTTACGGAGTCGCAAGACCGCGCCCGGGAGGCCGGCGAGTCGTGAATTGCTTTGCATACCCGGCTCTAATCTCTAGACAGATGGGAACGCGAATCGCATTCGACGCATGAAACTAGTAGCCATTGAAATAGCGGAAAAGGTCGAGAGGGACATCGCCCAGTTTCTCGAAGAGAGCGGCAAGCCCGATTCCATGCGTTTCACCCGTTTCATCGATTTGGGCGGCAGGCAGGTTGAACTGTATCTGTATCCTCCCCAGATGGGCGCGTCGGTCTGGTGCACGATTGGGATCAAGTTCGTGTTTCGGACGGATCAGGGGGAGTGCGTCCTTTATTCCGCGAACTTGCCGGAGCAGGAGAGGTCGTTTGAGGACGTGCTGGCGAATCCGGAAGCCGCGAAACTGCCTGCCCTTTCCGAGAAGATTCTCGCTTTCCTGAAGGACTCGCTGTTGCAAAAGGTGAACGAGGAGGGAGCGAACTTGGAAGGCGGGGGTGGCCTTGCTCTCGGTTCGGAGGCGGACGCTATTGAAGGCGCGGAATCGGATGCCGTGGTGGACGAATCACCGGAGGAGACTCCTCTGAAGGAAATCGCTTCGGATTCTGAGAATGCGGAGGAGTTGGAGGAAGCGGCCGAGACCGAATCTTCCGACGCGGCGAGCGAGTCCGAAGAGGAAACGAAAGACTGAACGGGCGGACGTGGCGCGTTTAGCTGGCAACGGTGGAGAGCACCGATTCGAGGCGGGCCTTCACGTGTTCCAGCGTGTCTTCGATGTCGTGTTCGGCGAGGCCGAAGGTTTCGCGTTGGGTTTCAATGGGTATCCAATAGCTGGATTCTCCGGGCATTTCCTGGGTGACTTGAGCGGCGAGCGCGCTGGCCAAGTTTAAAATGGCCGCGGCTCGGGGCGCGTCCTCGGTTTGGCGTTCGAGATACTGGTTTTGTATGGAGTCGATCGTTTCGCTGGGGAAGTTCCAAGAGGTGAGCAGGAACGCGGAGACCGATGGACTGGTGATGCTGAAGACTTCTTCCTCCCAGTTCAATAGGGGCGGACGGGTGTCTTCTGGGTAGCGTTTCTCCGAAGAGTCGTTCGTGTTGCACAGGTCGATCACGAGTTTCCCCATGGATCGGAGCAGTCCGATCGTGTAGTACTCCTGCTCGTCGTGGCCGAGCGTTTGGGCGAGGTACTCCATGGTCAGTCCACTCGCGAGCGAGTTTTCCCAGAGCGCGGAGCCGTCGACTCCGTAGGTTGTGTTTCTGGAGGCGAAGAGGTCGGAAGCCGCGGCGGCGCCTACAAGTTTGAATACCTCGCGGAATCCAACGCGGTTGATGGCGTCGTCTAGATTGTCGATCGCCAGGTCTTGGGCGAAGGCGGCGCTGTTGCTGAGTCGCAGAACACGGGTGGTGAGCGAGGAGTCGGTATTGACGAGGTCGGTGATGTCGCTGAGGTCGGTTCCGGGATCGCGGAGGAGTTTGCCGAGCTTGCCGAAAACTTGTGGCGAGGGCGGGAGGGCCGCGGCGACGTTTTTAAGATTGTCGGGAGATATGGCGCTCATGGGTAATGTGGGAGGTTGGTGTACATACGCTATCGCCGCGGTCGTTTCCACCTTAACGGATCGGCGGGTTGCGGTTGTGGAACTGGATTCTTTACATGAACTATCGCGCGCCGTCTATCAGGTGCAAGTTCAAGTTGGAGGTTTTGGGGTCTTGTCATTTGCAGGTTGACTGCGAAGATCGCGACCGATGGATGTCGGCAGCGAAAATGCGGGTACCGGAGCTGAGCCGAAGGGCAACCGGCTGTTCCTTTTTCTCTCCGGGTTGAGTGGCTGGAGCCTGGCGATCGTCGGCGGGCTTTCTTTGGTGGTTTCGTCGTTCATCGGGTCGTTGGCGGGCGTTTTGGTTTCGATCGCCTTAGTGGGGCATGGGGCGTTCGAATTGCGTTTGCGGCGGGCGTTTCAGTCGACCGGAATTCCGCTTGTCGGGCGGAAAATGGGCTGGAATCAAGTTGGCTTGGCCGCGAGCGTCAGCGTCTATCTCGCCTATCAGGTGTCGGTGTTAGACGAGGAGCTGGTTATGGCGTTGCTGGTCGAATCGCCCGTGTACGCGATTTTGGAGATGCAGCCGGAGGGATTGCGGCAGGACATGATCGAACTGATGCCGGCGATGGTGGGCGTCACCTATATGCTCGCGGCCCTGGCGACTTGGATCGTCTGCATAGGCACGGCGTTTTACTATTGGCGAGCGACGCGGTAGCTAAAACGCGCTAGAATTTCTCACCGCGGGCGCGGATGATTCGCATCTGCTTTTCTTGAACTTTGCCTCGTTGAAACTTGTTTTCCGCCAACTCGATGAGGGTGTCCCAGTCTTCGTCGTCGGGTGTGAACAGTTCCCATTGCTCGAATCGCCCGGCTTGTCGATGGAAGGTGAGCTTCGGCCCGAAAAACCGGGCCTCGATCTTCAATTTCCCCAATTCGGGGTCGCGCTTATTCCATCCAATGGGTCTGGGCATGCGGGCGTTTTAGCGGCGGAGGTCTCCGCAAGGCAACTTTTTGCTTTGCGTGCGCGGGCTAGAAATTGGAGAGAGAGGGGATGGAGTCGATTGTGGAAAACGGTTCGTGGCTGACCGCGCTTTGGGACTGGGTCAAGGCGATGGGGCCGTACGTCTGGTCGTTTTCCGCCTGGACGATCTTGTTGACTTCCGTCTTTATGGGATTTCTGGGCGTGTTCGTGCCGGTAATTCCGGGCGCGATCGTTTTCTTCCTCGGCGGACTGGTTCACAAGCTGATGTTGCCGGACACCTTTTCGTGGTGGGTCATCGGCGTATTGGGAATTTTGATGGTGTTGGACCGGGTCGTGGATTTTTTCGCCACGGCGTTCGGGACGAAATGGTTCGGCGGTACGAAATGGGGGATATTCGGGGCGCTCGCTGGGGGGCTGGTCGGGTTGTTTTTCGGAATCGTGGGGATTCTCGTCGGTCCCATCATCGGGGCGGTCGTATTCGAAATCGTCTGGGCGAGAAGGCACCCGAAGGAGGCAGCGAAGTCGGGCGTTGGCGCGGGAGTCGGATTCGGGATTTCCGCGATTGGGCGCATGGCGGTGTACTTTATTATGATCGGGGCGCTGGTGATCGACCTGGGACTCGAAGATACGGATCCGGAGGTGGATGTGGAGAGTGTGAAGGTCGAGGAGATATAGGCCTTTCTCTGGAGTGGATCGCAATTGTCACTAGAATTTGGGTACGTTTTGGTATCTGGAACTACGCGGCGCGGCGCGAGCGCCGGCCCTACGATTACCTTTAGTGTTAGGAGAATTTAGCTGAGCCCCATCGAGATACAAAAAAGCCGTCCGGAATGGGACGGTTGAATCGGCTTTAATGGCTGCCCCGGCTGGATTCGAACCAGCGACCAAGTGATTAACAGTCACCTGCTCTACCACTGAGCTACAGGGCAATGATGGGGGAGGAAAAAGCCGGTTTGTTTGCCCCTTGTCAACCATTAGATTGCCCATTCCCGAGAAAAATGGAGTTCGGGGAAACTTTTGGTTGATTTCCAGGGATCGCGTCTTACGTTACTCCGCTCCTCGTATTGGCGTGATGCCAGTAATTGAGCGGATTTCACAGCATGAAACAGCCAACAATTAACGCTAAAGCCCGTACAGAAGGCGGCTCTGCCGCCTCCGGTCGCTTGCGTCGCCAAGGCCTGGTGCCGGCGATCGCCTACGGGAAATCCAAAGAGCCCACTCAGCTATGCGTCGATAGCAGCGAGTTGCGGGTCGCTTTGAAAGAGATCGGCAACAGCGCGCCAATTGTAAAAGTGAAGGAAGGCTCCAGCGCGGCCCGTACTTCTATTATACAAGAAGTCCAGCGTCATCCGATCACCGACAAGTACTTGCACGTCGATTTCCGCGAGGTCGCGGACGACGAGGTTGTGGTTCTCGACGTGCCCGTCCACTCCCACGGCGAAGCCTGGGGTGTCCGCAACGAGAGCGGCACGCTCGAGTGCGTGGCCCACACCGTCTCGATTCGGAGCCTGCCCAAGAATATTCCCGACTTCATCGAGTGCGACGTGACCGATCTCAAAGTAGGCGACTTGATTCACATTAAGGAGTTGCCTGAGCTCGACGGCGTGGAATACATGGATCATGCGGAGCAGCCTGTATTTACCGTCATCAAGTAGCCTTTCCAATTTCCCGACGAGTCCCGGCGTCCGCCGGCGACTCGTTTTTTGTTCTTTCACACTCTCCCAAATCCATTTCCCATGAGTTTTCGGCTCATAGTCGGACTCGGCAATCCGGGCGACGCGTACGAAACGACGCGCCACAATATCGGATTTCGAGTGTTGGACGCGTTCGCGGCCAAGCGCGGCGCGACCGATTGGTCGAAGAACCGGAATCTCAAGGGCGACCTGTGCCAAGTCGTGGTCGGCGACTCGAAGCTCGTCCTGCTCAAGCCGCGCACGTACATGAACGAGAGCGGCGTCAGCATCCAGAAGACCTGCAGCTACTATAAGATTCCGCCCGAGGAGTTCATCGTGGTGTACGACGAGATCAATTTGAACGTCGGCGAAGTGAAGGTCAGCGCTTCGGGCGGACCGGGCGGCCACAATGGGCTGAGCGACATCATCTCCCGGATCAAGCCAACCTTCGCCCGTCTGAGAATCGGCATTGGACAAAAGCCGCATAAGGAGATGGACTTGTCGGACTACGTGCTGGGGAAGTTCAGCGAGGAAGACGACGCCGTGATCGGCGCTTCGATGGAGCGCTATCTCGACAGTCTCGATCGTCTGCTTCGGGAGGGAGCCGAAAAGGCAATGAATCACATAAATAGAAAACCGAAAAACAAAGACAGAGAAGATGGCCAACTATAAGGCAACATTCATTCTAGATACGCGGGGCCGCGAAGAGAGCGCCGACGAACTCGTCGACAGCCTCAAAGGCGAGCTCGAGAGCGCGGGCGCGACTGTGTCTAGCGCCGAGAACATTGGCAGGCAGGACTTTGCCCGAGCGGCGGACGTTCGGTACGAGTCGGGCGTCTACGCCCAGTACCAGATTTCTGGCGACTCGGACACGCCGAACAAGATTCTCGAAAAACTGCGCTTGAACAAACTGGTCTCGCACAAGATGATCCAGAAGGCCTGAGCCTTAAACTGATCATCGACGTCCCTCGTTCCTATGCCGAATTTCAACAAAGTCTACTTGATGGGAAACCTGACCCGCGATCCCGAGTTGCGGGCGACGCCCTCTGGCACTGCGGTGTGCCAGTTCGGCTTGGCCGTTAATCGCATTTACAACAACTCCAACGGCGAGCGGCAGGAAGAGACCACCTTCGTAGACATTGAAGCCTGGGGACGGCAGGCGGAGACGATTTCCAAATACGTCAGCAAGGGCCATCCGCTATTTGTGGAAGGCCGATTGAAGCTCGACTCCTGGGAAAACAAAGAAGGCGAGAAGCGGAGCAAAATGAAGGTGGTGCTGGAGAACATGCAGCTCATCAGCCAGAAAGGCGAAGGCGGCGGTTACAGTCCGTCCGCCGCGGCGCCCGCTGCCGCCGCTCCGACATCCGCTCCCGCGCAAAAGAGCGAAGACATCGAGGAAGACGTTCCCTTTTAAATCCAACCCATTCAACGAAACCCAATTTATATTGTTAATACAACGCCATGGCTACTAGCGAAGTACTCCTCATCCAGCCCGTCGATTCCCTCGGCGCGGAAGGCGACCAAGTAAAGGTGAAGGCGGGATATGCCCGCAACTTCCTCTACCCTCAGAAGAAGGCCGTTCCCGTGACCCGCGCCAACCGCAAGCAAATCGAGGCCCTCAAGGTCCGTCGGGCGGAACGCGAGGCCAAGAACCTCGAGGACGCTCGGGCCCAGGCCGCGAAGATCGCGGAAACGCATTTCGCCATCGCGGTGAAGACGGGCGAGTCCGGCAAGATGTTCGGGGCCGTTACGGCGATCAACGTTCACGAGAAGCTCGTGGAAGCGGGATTCGACGCGCTCAAGCGCAAGCAAGTGCGCCTCGGCGCTCCGATCAAAGAGCTCGGGCAGCACACGGTCACGATTAACGTGTACCAGGACGTGGAAGCGGAGTTGAAGTTCGACGTCGTATCCGAAAACCCGATCGTTGAAGAGTCCGCCGAAGACGCGGAGGAAGAAGAAGCGCCTGCTTCGGAAGATTGATCGGTCGTTGGGCTTAATAGGTCATGCCGCTTAAGCCGTCCCAGTCCGAAACGCTCAATGCTCCGGTCGACTTGATGACCTCGGGTCGGACGTTGCCGCACAGCTTGGATTCCGAGAAAGGGCTGCTGGCGGCCTGTTTGATCGATCCGGCGGAAGTCATTTCCCGCTGTCTGGCTCAGAAGCTCCCGGCAGAGGCGTTCTATAGTTCAGCCCACCAGTTGATCTATACGACCTGCGTCGAGGTGTTCGAAAGCAAGTCGATGCTGGACGCGATGATTTTGGCCGAGGAGCTCAACAACCGCGGACAGATCGAAGAAGTGGGCGGGCCGGTTTACGTTGCCGAGCTGGCGACGCAGATCGAAACGACCGCCCACGCCAATTACTTCTTAGACATCGTGCGGGAGAAGTATCTCTTGCGGCGACTCATTCACACGGCGACAAAAACGGTGAAGAGCTGCTTCGAGCCGCAGCTCGACGGCGGGCTGGAGAACTTCATCGACGACATCGAGAAGGAGATTTTCGCGATCAGCGACGACCGCGTGGCGGACACGTCTCAGCCGATCAAGAAGTCGGTGGACGACGCGGTGAAGCTCGTGCAGAAACTGATCGCCGGTCGGGGGGAACTCGCCGGGCTTTCCTCGGGATTCGACGACCTCGACAAAATGACCTTCGGCCTGCATCCGCAGGAAATGCTGATTCTCGCCGCCCGCCCTTCCATGGGTAAAACGAGTTTGGCGATGAATATCGCGGAAGCGGTGGCCTTGCCCACCAAGCCCAAGCAGCGGAGCGCGGGAGTGTTGATTTTCAGCCTCGAAATGAGCGCCGAGCAATTGGCGATGCGTTTGCTTACCAGTCGGGCGAAAGTGAGTTCGCAGCGTTTGCGGGAGGGCTTCGTGAACAAGGAGGAGCAGCAAGCCCTCGCCCAAGCGGCTAAGGAGCTCAAGAACGCCCGACTTTGGATCGACGATTCAGGTCAAGTGACGATTAACCAGCTCCGAGCGAAAGCCCGCCGGATCTGGGCCCGCAACGACAACATGGGATTGATCGTCATCGACTATTTGCAGCTGATCACGGGAACTGATCCGAAAATCCAGCGCGAACAGCAGATTTCCGAGATTTCGCGCGGATTAAAAACCCTTGCCAAGGAACTCAACGTTCCTGTGATTGTACTAAGTCAGCTAAACCGTGATTCCGAGAAAGAAAAACGACAACCGAAACTCTCCGACCTCCGCGAATCGGGATCCATTGAGCAAGACGCTGATGTGGTCTTGCTCTTGGCTCGCCCCAAGGACGCGGGCGACGAGCACTCGGTTGCTGCCGACTCAGCCGACCTCATCATAGCCAAGCAACGAAATGGTCCGGTTGGGGATCTCAAATTAACCTTCCGAAAAGAATACACTCGCTTTGAAAATTATACGGAATAGCTCAGCCCGACTCCTCCTTCTCCCGCTAATCGCTTTCGCCACACTCCCTCAAGTCGCCGCCCAATTGGCCGCGCCCGTGGCGAACCCGGAACCGGTCACGCCGCCCACGATCCGAAAGTTGATTGTCAACTTCACCGGTCTTTCCAACGTCAACGAGGAAGTCGCCCGCGCCAACATGTCCCTGCGCGAGGGGGAGCTCTATGACGAGGCCGCCATCGACCGCGATATTCGCACGCTTTACCGCACGCAGCTTTTCGAGCACGTGGAAGTGCGCCTGCAGCCGATCGGCCAAGACGAGGTCGACCTGTTTTTCGACATCCGCCCGAAGTTTCGCATCTCGTCGATCAGCTTTGATGGCAACGAGAAGATTCGCGACCGCCGACTCGAAGACGAAATCGCCATTCAGGTTAATCATGTCCTCAACGAGCGCCGCGTGAAAGAGGGCGCCCAGGCGCTGAAGGAATACTACATTAAGCGCGGCTTTTCCCAGGCGCGCATCGATTATGAGATCGACCGCAATCCCGCCACGGGATTCGGAAACGTCATTTACAAGATTCGCGAAGGCGGGAAGTACAAAATTACCAAGGTCAAGTTCACGGGCAACGAGAACATGAACGACCGAAAGCTTCGCCGCAAAATCAAGACTAAGAAGAGAGGCGTCTTTTCGCTCTTCACCGGCGCCGGGAAATTCGACGCGGATCAGTTCGAGGACGATTTGGAGACCTTGAAGGACACTTATATCGAAGAGGGCCACTTGGATGTCGAAGTGGATCCGTCGCGTGTCCGCTTCTCCTATCCGAGCAAGCGGAGCATGGTTATCGAGATCGACGTCGAGGAAGGTAAGGAGTACAATGTTGGCAGCATCGATTTCGAGGGCAACGAACTCTACAAGGACGATATCCTTTCTTTGATGCTTCGTGTGAAGCCGGGCGACCTGTACCGACCCGAGCGTCTGGACGAGGACCTCGAGCGCATCGAAGACTTTTACGGACAGTTCGGATACATGGAGACTCGCGTTCGGCTGACCCGCGTACCGAATGTGACCACCGGGAACATCGACCTCGTTTACCAGATTTATGAAAGCGAGAAGTACCAAGTCGAGTCGGTCGAAATCGAGGGCAATACCAAGACTCGAAGCACGGTCGTGATTCGCGAGCTCGCTCTCGGTCCGGGCAGCACCTTCGACAGCGTTCGCATGGACGCCTCGCGAATGAAACTCGAAAACACGCGGTACTTCGAAGATGTGAATGTCACGCCGCAGACGACGCAGATTCCGGGTCGACGCGATCTCGTGGTCCGCTTTCGGGAAGGGCGCACGGGAAATTTTTCGTTTGGAGCGGGATTCAGCTCTTTGGAACGAGGCACTTTTTTTGTCGAGCTGACGCAGTCGAATTTCGATATATTCAACTGGCGCGGCGCGTTCCAAGGGGACGGCCAGAAATTCCGCTTGCGGGCCCAGATCGGCTCGCTGTCCTCCCAGATTCTACTGTCGTTTGAAGAGCCCTGGCTTTTCGAGAAGCGCTTGGCGTTCGGGTTCAGCATTTTCGACACGAGCAGTAGCGTCACTCGCGATTTCGACTACGAGCAGAAGGGATTCGACATCTATATCAGAAAGCGGCTGATCGAATTGATCGAAGCCCGCATCGCCTACTCGTTGACAACTGTGGGCTATTCTAATTTTGGTTCGAACGTGGATCCGGAGCTGGCGAGACAGCTCGACGCGAGCCGCGGGGAAATCTCCAAAGTCAACCTGCTCCTGCTGCGCGATCGTCGCGACCGGATTATCAATACCTACAGCGGTTCCCGTTACGAACTCGATCTAACGACCGCGGGCGGGCCATTGGCGGGTACCTTCGACTACAACAAGATCGAGAGCCGGAATCTGATCCATCTCCCGATCTCGCCTTGGCACTCGCAGACAATCGCCTTCCTGTTCCGAGCGGGCGTGGTCGCGGAGACGCATGACAGCGAGTTTGTGCCGATCGACGAACGTTTCTACCTGGGCGGCCCCAACACGCTACGCGGGTTTGAATTCCGCGACGTTTCGCCGAAAGCGGGCTTCTTCTTCCTCGATCCTGATCTGAGAGGTAATTTCCTCGAACGCGTCCCCTACGAGACCGGTGGCAAGACTTACGGCATGTTCAGCGCCGAGTACACGATCGGGTTCACCGACGGATTTCACGGAGCGATTTTCTACGACGGTGGCTTCGTCAACAAGGCGGCGGCCGATTTCGGTCTCGATCGCGAGCTCAACACGGGCATTTTCGCGGGGCAGGGCGTATCGACCGGCTGGAACCGGAGCGGCTGGAACGACAATTTCGGATTCGGCATACGCATCTCAGTCATGGGGACGCCGCTGCGTCTCGACTACGCCATTCCGCTTACCACCTCGGGCGACCCGAGCATCGGGGGAAATGACAATGGCGCTCAATTCAACTTTACATTTGGTGGAAGATTATAGTTTGTAGGGCCCCCAAATTTTGAATTCCACTATGAAACCAATGAAAACTTTCACATCTCTCCTAACTTTCCTAGCCGTAGCCGGCTTCGGAGCGGTGGCCGCCAAAGCGGAAACCGTGATTCTCACGATCAGCGTGAGCACTGCCGCGGAGCAGTACTACAAGGTGCAGGAATTCCTCGCCACGGCCCAAGCTTCTTCCGAGCAAGCTCAAGAGCGGGTCAACACGATTCAAGAAGAAGGCACGCAGTTGGAGCAGGAATACAAGGAGCTGGTCGAGCAAGCCGGCAGCGATATCCTCACCGAGGAGGCCCGCAACGAAGCCAAGGAAGACGCTCGTATCAAATACCAGGAGATCGCTCAGAAGCAAAACGAGCTTCGTCAGTTTGCTGAAAACGTGCAACGCCAGCTCGCGGCCCGTCATAACACGCAGATGAGCCTCTTCACGAAGGAGATCATGGAAGTCGTCACGGAAGTGGCGAAAGAGCGCGAAGCGTCTATCGTGTTGGACAGCTCGGGAGTCTCCCAAAATGGGATGCCATCCGTTATTCCGTTCGACGAATCCATCGACATCACCGCGGAGGTGATCAAACGGATCAACGCGGACAAGCCTGAGGAAGACGCTGAAGAAGCGGCGTCCGAATAGTCCAAACGAACGATTTTTTTGAAACCCTGCCTTGATCGGCAGGGTTTTTTCGTTTGCTTGTAGGACCTGTGACTGCGGGGAACCCAGACCTGCCACCTAAGACCCATGCGCGCCGAACTAAGCTTAGATGAAATTAGAGCCCGACTAGAGGTCGCGGAAGAGACCGGCGATTTCGCGGGAACGTCCGTCAGCGGGATCGCAACGCTGAAGGAAGCGATCGAAGGCGACTTGTCGTTCATGGTCTCGTCGAAATACGACTCGGATTTGGAAGCGACCGCGGCTTCCGTGGTGCTCGTGCCGGACAATTGCGCGCGAACGCCGCGGCCCGGCCAGCTGTTCTTGAAAGTGGCTCATCCCGGGCTGGCCCTCTCGCGGGCGTGCGAGTCAATCGCCCAGTCCCTTTGGCCCAAACCGGAAGCGGTTGTGCATCCGTCCGCGGTGGTGGACCCGTCGGCCAAGGTCCACGAGACTGCGTTCGTCGGCCCGTTGTGCGTGATCGGGGCGAACGCCACGATCGGAGCCGGATCGCAAATCCACGCCGGTACCGTAATCGAGACCGAGGTGGTTTTGGGCGAGAATTGCTGGTTGTCGCCCAATGTGAGCCTAATGCGCGACACCCGATTGGGGGACCGCGTGCGTATTCACTCGGGCACGGTGATTGGCGCGGACGGCTTTGGCTACGAGTTTAACGGTTCCGCCCATGAGAAAGAGCCGCAGCTCGGCAGTGTCGAGATCGGTTCAGATGTCGAAATCGGGGCGAATTCCGCCATTGATCGCGGACGTCTAGCGGCGACCTGCGTTGGCGAAGGAACTAAAATCGACAACCATGTTCAAATCGGACACAACGTTCGCATCGGAAAGCACTGCATTCTGTGCGCTCAAGTGGGGATTGCCGGAAGCACGGTGATCGAGGATTTCGCAGTATTCGGAGGGCGCGCGGGCGCGTCGGGACATTTGACAATCGGGCAGGGTGCTCAAGTTGCCGGTTGCTCGGCTGCCTTCAGCGACCTGGCGCCCGGAAGCAAGTCGGGAGGTACACCGGCGATTCCATTAAACGTGTATCAACGGATCACGGTCGTGCAGAGAAAACTGCCGGAGTTGTTTAAACGCGTGCAGCGACTGGAATCGCAATTGCGACAATCGTCCTGAGTCCCTGTTCGTATATTAGATACTCTCTAAGAAAGCAGATTCACCAGACACTGTATAGGAGGAAACCAAATACGCCGCTCTGTGTCAGAATCCAGATCAATTAAATTAAGCCTTAAAAATGAAGTACATTCGTAAAGCGTTGATCGCTATATTGTCGTTGTCTCTCGGATCTTCACTTATCGCGGAAGAGTCGATTGCGGAAAAAGTTAAAATTAATGGAGAGCCTTTGGATCGGAGTTTGAATGGAGGCGTTGTGAGCTATGCGGAATCGCTCGCGATGGCCCGACCCGCCGTAGTCAACATCTCGTCGACTCGAGTGCTGAACACGTCTAGTCAAATGCCGAATGATCCTTTTTGGCGGTTTTTCGGCGACGGGCAGATGCCGCGCCAGCGGGAGATCGAGGGACAAGGATCCGGAGTAGTCGTATCCAAGGATGGATACATTTTGACGAATAATCACGTGGTGGAAAACGCGAGCGAAGTCGTAGTCAATTTCCAAGACGGCCGCGTGATGGACGCCAAAGTTGTGGGCACTGACCCTCAGACCGACTTGGCTGTATTGAAAGTGGAGAGCGATGAAGAACTCCAACATGCAATCCTCGCCGACAGCGAGAAAATCGAAGTAGGCGACGTCGTTTTCGCCATTGGCAATCCGCTCGGTGTCGGACAAACCGTGACGATGGGGATCGTGTCCGCGAAAGGGCGGGACGACTTGAACATGATTCAAGGCGGGTTTGAGAACTTCATCCAAACTGACGCGTCTATCAATCAAGGAAACTCGGGCGGGGCGCTCGTGGACGCTCGCGGCCGCTTGATCGGTATCAACACGCTCATTCTGACCGACGGTCGCAGCAGCGGAAATATTGGGATCGGATTCGCGATTCCGACCTCGCTGGCTCACAGCGTCATGGTCAGTCTCGTTGAAGAAGGCTCTGTATCACGCGGATTTTTAGGAGTCGGTATCCAGGATTTGGATCGCGACTTAGTTGAAGTGATGGGGCTTGCCGATTCGAAAGGAGCGCTCGTCAATAGTGTCGTGCCCGATTCCCCTGCCGACGAAGCGGGTCTTAAAGTGGGCGACATCTTGGTGAAAGTGCTGGGACAAGAAGTACAGTCCGCCAGCGATTTGCGCCTCAAGATCGCTGCCGAGGCGCCGGGAAGCTCGGTTGAACTGACCGTTGCTCGCGAGAAGAAGTACTTCAAGACCGACGTCGTTCTGGGCAAGCGCCCATCCAATGGCCAAGCGTTTATCGGTGGATCGGACAATCGCGAGCTGCTGGAAGGAATCGAAGCGGAGTCGCTCAACGACGAGTTGAAAGAGCGCTTTCGAATCTCGAATGAAGTTGAAAGCGGTATCGTCATCACCAGCGTGTCTCCAGACAGCCCTTACGCTCGTCAATTGGTGCCGGGTATGGTGATTGAAAAAATCAAGGACGAGCCCGTATACACCGTGCGCGACGCGAAGAAGCTGTTGGAGCCAGGAACGAAAGTCGCTCTCTTCGTGTACGTCGAGGGGTTCTACCGATACATGGCTCTCGAAGTCGAGTAAGCGACAGAAACGTTCACGGTTGCAAATTTCCAACAAAAAGGCCGCTCATTACGAGCGGCCTTTGTATTTCGAAAATCGGTTGAGCGCCTACGCGTTCGCGGCCGCGACGGGACTGCGGCTCTTTACAAACTCGACGATCCCCGCGTCGTCGTCGAAGTTCGCCCAAACTACTCGGAGGAACTCGGAGGGGTGGATGTCGTGCGTCGACAAAAAATTCCGGTCTCCACCGCAGCAATACATCGTTTCGTCGGGAAGCTGGCCGGTGAGTTTTCCTCGAGCCTTTGGAAGGATTCGAGGGAGCCAAGTAATTCCGTCGATATTGTCGGTCTTGGCGGGCAAATCGGCGGACGAGATTCGCTCGGGCGAAGACTCGCCCTTTTGGATGTGAAGAAAATACTCGCGGCGCACTTGCTCGATCGACTGGGCGATCTCGTAGGAAGGCTCGCCGAGTTGCAGGAAATCTTCAGCGTAGTCGAAGAAGTCCTGGACGCGCCATCCATTGGCGGCGATCGTCGCGAGCTCGTCCTCGGTATAGTAGGTGGACTGGTCGTGATTTCCGCTTTGGTAGTGGGTAACCGCCTTTTGGAAGAGGCTCTTGAACGTGTCCTGATAGTTATAGTGCTGCATAGTGACGATATAACTGATGAAACTGGGATTGGATTGCGAGGCAAGTTTTCAGCCGCTCACGCGAAAGTCGATCTGCCGCTTGAAGCGGTCGACTCGATGCACGAGGACGTTGACCTTCTGGCCCACGCGGTACTTTTTGCGCGTTCGGCGCCCCACGACCGCGGTGCCCGCTTCGTTCACCCGGTAGAGGTCGTCCTTGAGCGAGGACATGCGCACCATGCCAAAGGCGTTTGAGTCGACGAGCTCGACAAACATGCCATGGTTGCGGACTTCGGTAATTACGGCGGTGAATTGCGTTTTCTTAGGCTTCTCGAGCTCGCGCTCGAAGAACTCGAGCAGCTTGACTTTGACTGATTCCCGCTCGGCCTCGGTGCTATTGACTTCGGTTTGGCTCAAGTGCTCGGAGAGCGCGTTGGCGCGGGCGATATTGTAGCGGGGAAGGGCTCCCTCCAGTGGCGGCTGCCCTTGAACCTTGACGAGGAAATAGTCGAATACGCGGTGAACGACCAGGTCGGAGTAGCGTCGGATTGGCGAGGTAAAGTGGCAGTAGTTGCGCTTGTTGAGCCCGTAGTGGCCATCGGGAGTCGATCGGTAGCAGGCCTTTTTCATGGAGCGAAGCAACTGTGTTTTAAGAATATGGCCTTGAGGATGTGTATCCAGTATTTGGATTAGTTTTACGATTTCCGCGCGAACGCTCAAATTGGCTACGGTTACTCCGAATGTCGCCAGGAAGTCTCGCAATTCATTGAGTCGATCCTCGTCGGGATCATCGTGGGTTCGGTAGATGCAGGGCAGATTCGATTCGCGCATCGCTCGGGCGACGGCTTCGTTGGCGGCGAGCATGTACTCTTCGATGAGTTGATGACTCTCGTCGTTGCTGACTTTTTCGAGTCGATCCGCGTAGCCTTCCTCGTCCACGAAGATTTTCGTCTCGCTCATCTCGAGGTTTAGACTTCCCTTGCGCATGCGTTCGGATCGCATTTTGGACGCGAATTTCCAGAGAACGCGGATCGACTGCTGCAGTTTGGCGAGCTCTTTTTGGCCGAGCTCGGACAGTGCTCGCCCGGTCGAACCGGTTTGATGGGCGGGTGGGAGCTTCAGCTTGCGCGCTTTTTTGAGGTCGTCCTCAAAGAGCAGTGTGTAGGCTTGTTTGTAGGTGAGTCGTTTGTTGCTTCGAATAACCGTATTCGAGAATTCTGTACGCTTGAGTTTTCCTCCTTTGCTGAAGGTGAGAAAAACTGATTTCGTCAGACGGTCTTCGTCTTCCTTCAAGCTGCAAACGCCATTGGACAAAGCGTGAGGAAGCATGGGGATGACGGTGCCGACCAAGTAGGTCGAGTTGCCGCGCTTGTGGGCTTCCTTGTCGAGTTGGCTATTCGGCTGCACGTAGGCGCTGACGTCGGCGATGTGGATGCCGACTCGAATGAGATTGCCCGGAAGATTCTCGATGGAAAGGGCGTCGTCGAAGTCTTTTGCGTCGTCGGGGTCGATAGTGAATGTGAATACACCACGGAGATCCTCCCTGCCTTTGAGCTGCTTTTTGCCGACGGTTTTGGGGACGGCTTTGGTCTCTTTAACAACTGCTTTCGGGAATTCGGGATCGAGGTCGTATTTGTGCAGGATGGACATGAGTTCGGCTTGCGGCTCATGCGTGTTACCGAGGTTGAGCACGATTTCCCCTTCCGGATTGACGTGTTTTTGCTCCCACTCGTGTAGTTTGACGACGACCTTGCTGCCGACGGTGGGTCGGGGTTTTAGCTTCGATGTTTTGGGATCCGGCACATAGATGTCGTGGACGAGTCGTGGATCGTCCGGGACCACGTAGTGGAAAAAGCGCGTTTTCTGGAGATTGCCGACGATGGTCCCGCGGGCGCGTTCTTGTATCCGGATTACCCGTCCGCGTTGGCGATCCGGATAGAGCGCGGGCCGCGGCTTTCCGCGTCCGCGTTTCTTTTGCGGGGGGCGGTAGGAGTCGTAGAGTCGCGCCACTACGCGATCGCCATGCATGGATACACTGGTGTCGGCTGCTTCAATTTCGATTGGTTCGGGGGAATCCTCCGAACCCGATTCGGGAACGAGGAATGCGGTTCCCTTTTGGCGGAACCGGATAACGCCGGTAACCAGATTGGCGTCCCTTGGGACGCAATAGCGGTCGCCCTTGATCAGAACCAGCTCTCCTTTCGAAAGGAGATTGCGTAGTTCGAAATCGAGCTTGCGACGGTCCTTTTTGGTCAGGCCGAGCGCAGTGGATAGTTCGTTTTTGCGTTGTGGAATGTAGTCGGCTCCTTTGACGAGCGCGGTAATTCGTTCTCTTAATTTCATTAAACTGGGTAGGAATTAGGTTGGATTCGGCGGAAGTTCATTTAATTGTTCTCGTCGATGAAGATAGTTCACGCCGCTAGCGAGATGTTCCCTTACCTGAAAACAGGGGGGCTGGCAGATGTAACCGGGGCGCTTTGCAAATCGCTGTCGCGATTCGGACACGACGTTTCGTTTTTCATTCCTGGATACCGCAAGATTCTCGAGTCTCCGGAGTTTGCGAAAGCCAAGTTGAAAACCGTTCTTCAAGTGGAGTTGGAAGACGATTTTCTCCGTGGCGAGGTCTATGCATTGCCGCTTGGAAAACGCCTGACTTTGTATGTATTGCGTCGAGACGAGTTTTTCGATCGATCGAATCCGTACGGCACGGCAAACCGCGATTACGATGACAATGATCGGAGGTTTATTTGGTTTTGCAAGGCAATTGTAGAGGCCATGCATGTGCTGGATATCAAGGCGGACATTTTCCATTGCCACGACTGGCAGACGGGACTGGCCCCTTTGTATTTGCGGATTGTCGAGCAGGAGAATCGCATTTCGCTTGGCTTGAAGACCTTCTTTTCGATCCACAACCTGGCTTTTCAAGGTTTGTTTCCGAGCAGCTCGTTCCGTTTCACGAATCTGCCCGACGAGTTCAACGAATTGGATGGGATCGAGTTTTACGAGCAGATTAGCCTCATCAAAGGCGGGATTTTCTTTTCCGACAAGATTCTCACCGTGAGTCCGAACTACGCGAAAGAGATTCTTACGCCGGAGTTTGGCTGCGGAATGGAAGGCGCCTTGAAAGTGCGCGAGGACGATCTCCTGGGCATCGCCAACGGGATCGATACTGAAGAGTGGAATCCGAAAACGGACCGACACTTGCCGGCGAACTACTCGTTGCAGGACCGATCGGGCAAACGGGAATGCCGCAATCATTTATTGGATACAGTCGGTCTGTCGCCGACCGATAATCCAGTCTTCGGCATGGTCTGCCGACTCACGGAGCAAAAGGGACTAGACCTGCTCTTGAGCCAGATGAGCTTCATCGTGAAGAACGACTGCCGCTTGGTCGTGCTGGGAATGGGCGATCCAGCGTACGAGCGGGCTCTCAAGCGCTGGGCGAAGACGCATCCGGACAAGATCGGGCTGCGCATGGTCTTGGATGAAGCGATGTCCCATCTACTGGAAGCGGGTTCGGACTTTTTTCTGATGCCGTCCATTTTCGAACCGTGCGGACTGAATCAAATGTACAGTCAGCGCTACGGCACGCCGCCGCTGGTCTCGAACGTGGGTGGATTGCATGATACGGTCGTCGACTATCGTGAAGACGCTGATGTTGGAACTGGATTGCTGTTCGAACCGAACGAAGAGGCATTCGGCGAGGCGCTCGACGCATCGCTCGCTTTGTTCGCGTCGAAGTCGGACTATGAAAAGATGCAGACGAATTGCATGAAGCGGGACTTCTCCTGGTCGAACGTAGTCAAAGAGTACGAAACACTGTACTCGGAATCGCTGTAGCGCCCAGGCTTGGTTTCAGTGGGAGGAAAGGGAGTTGATGACAAGTCGCTACCAAAAGGACTCCCAGATAAGCTGCGCCCCTGAAGAGTTGCGAGCATGGCACGCTCGGGAGGGCGCTTTCGAGCGGCTCGGCCCGCCTTGGCAGGCGATGCGGGTCGTCTCGAACGAGGGTGGAATTGAAGCGGGCGCTCGCGTGCGCGTGCAGTTGAAGCAATTCGGATTTTGGCACGACTGGATTGCGGAGATCGTGTCGAGCGACCCAGTGAAGGAATTTGTGGATACGCAGGTCGAAGGCCCGTTCGCCCATTGGACGCATCGTCACGAATTCCTGGAGACGGATTCGGGCGGGAGTCGGTTGCGCGATTCGATCGATTATTCCTTGCCGTTTGGAGCGCTGGGGGCGGCGTTCGGGGGAAGATTCGTGAGGTCCAATCTGGAGCGGGCGTTTCGATATCGCCATGCGATTACGAAGTCGGACTTGGAAATCTGGAAACGCTACCAATCCGAGCCGCGGCTTCGCATTCTAATTTCGGGTGGATACGGGTTGATCGGCGGGCGGTTGAGGAATTTTTTGAGCGCGCAGGGCCATTCGGTTTCCGTTCTTTCACGCAATCCCAAGCCAGGCGATGTCCGGTGGGACCCGGCGAAGGAGTCAATCGACGCGGAGTCGCTCGATGGATTCGACGTGGTGTTTCACTTGGCGGGCGAGAACCTGGCTTCCGGGCGCTGGAATGCGGCGAGAAAGCGCTCTTTTTGGAAGAGCCGTGTCGATGCGACTGAATTGCTGGTCTCTGGCCTGTTGCGCGTGTCGCGGCCACCTCGGGTTTTCTTGACCGCTTCGGGAATCGGATTCTACGGCGACAGTGGAGATCGAGCGCTTACCGAATCGGATCCCCAAGGCGGAGGCTACTTGGCGGACTTGTGCGGTGCGTGGGAGTCGGCGGCAAACAAGGCGAACGCTTTCGCGGATCGAGTAATCGCGATGCGCACGGGAATCGTTTTGGACAGCGGTGGCGGGGCGTTGGCGAAAATGCTCCCGCCTTTCCGAATGGGTCTGGGCGGCGCTTTGGGTTCGGGCGCTCAATGGATGCCATGGATCGCCTTGGAAGATTGGATAGGAGCGGCGAATTTTCTTATGCAGGAAGGAAAAACCGGCGCCTATAATTTGTGCGCCCCGAATCCGGTGATGAATCGCGCGTTTGGAAAGACGCTGGGTCGAGTGCTGGGCCGGCCCGCGATCCTGGACGCGCCGGAATTCGCTCTGAAAGCGCTGATCGGGGAATTCGCCCAGGAAGGGCTGCTCGCGAGCATTCGAGCCCATCCGGAACGCCTGTCGAGTGAAGGATTCGTCTTTAAGTATCCGAATCTTGGTGACGCTTTGCGATTGACCCTGGGCGTTGAGAACTTGGAAGACGAATCCTGAAGGGAGAACCTCGCTCTCGATCTGCGTGAAGAGTTGACTCAGAGGCGACGGGCTTTGTTAAATGGGGAACCATGGCGAAAGCGTATCCAAACATAACGGCGGCAATCGGGAATACTCCCTTGGTGAAACTCAATGCTCTGGCGGAGGGCATCGACGCGGAGGTATTCGTCAAGTGCGAGTACTTCAACCCGTTGTCGAGCGTGAAGGACCGTATCGGCATCGCCATGATCGAGGCGGCGGAAAAAAGCGGCGATCTTTCGGAAGGCGGAGTGATTATTGAACCGACCTCGGGGAATACGGGAATCGCATTAGCGTTCATCGCCGCGGCGAAAGGGTACCGGCTTATTTTGACCATGCCGGAAACGATGTCCATGGAGCGGCGGGTGTTGCTGAACATGCTCGGGGCGGAACTGGTGTTGACTCCGGGACCGAAGGGGATGCCCGGGGCCATCGCTCGCGCCCAGGAGCTCATGGAGGAGTTTGGGGACAAGTCGTTCATGCCCCAGCAATTTGAAAATCCGGCCAACCCGGAAATCCATCGTCGCACGACCGCGGAGGAGATTTGGGAGGCGACGGAAGGGAATATCGACGCGTTCGTTTCGGGCGTGGGTACGGGTGGCACGATCACCGGCGTTTCGGAAGTGATCAAAAGTCGAACGGAAATGCTCACGGTGGCGGTCGAGCCGGCTAGCAGTCCCGTCATTTCCGGGGGCAATCCCGGACCGCACAAGATTCAAGGGATTGGAGCGGGTTTCATCCCCAGAAACTGCAACACGGGAATTATCGACGACGTGATTCAAGTGTCGAACGAAGATGCCTTCGCGACGGCCCAAGCAGCGGCTTTGAAGGATGGTCTCGGCGTGGGCATCTCCTCGGGCGCCATGATTTGGGCGGCGCTGGAGTTGGCCAAGCGACCCGAAATGGCGGGCAAACGCATCGTCACCGTCGCCGCCAGTAGCAGCGAGCGGTACATCAGCACGCCCCTGGGAGAAGCGGCCCGAGCGGCAGCAGCCGAAGCGGTCGCGAGTTGAACCGGAGAGCGCGCTGACTTTGAAACGGGCGGACCTGACTTCGGTCCGCCCTTTTGTTTTGGCGGTTTTCCAGGAAATCGAACCAATAATAGTGTTATTATAACTCTTAAAATCTATTTGATTCTAAATTGGTATTATTTCATTAGTATTCATTGTGTTTTCTGAATTGCGATCTGACTTGGGTTCAGACGAAGCCTCGATACTTGTGTATGAGATTGATGGCCAGTCATTTGGAGGAAAACCGAATCGGGCTGAGTTCGACGAGATTGTTCTGATCACTCGTGGATTTGGTCGGATGCAGATTGGCTCCTACGAGGGTCGATTCGAGCCGGGCACCCTGAGCTACGTACGCGCGGGCACCTGGCGTTCGTGGAGCGTCGATGGAACGATTGACGGGTCTGCTGAGGTGGGGGCGTTGGGAGTGGCGATTCCGTCGGACCTTGTGCCGGAAGCGTTTCTCCGGCTGCGCGAGGCAGCGGGACTAAAAGCGTTTTTGGCTCGGATTGGAGTAGGCGGGTGGACGCGGTTGTCCGCCTTTGATCGCATTCAAACGCGGATTCGGACTTTGATCGGGGCGCGGGGAATGTTGAGAGTGGCGCGGACGCAGGCCCTGCTCGATTTGCTCTCGAATGTTGATGACTGGCAGGTTATTGATGATAAGGAACTTAGTAAAAATCAACAGTCGGACCGAGCTCGTTTCCGGCAGGTACGTTCCTATTTGGATTCCCATTTCAGGGAGTCGATATCGAGGGACGCATTGGCGGCATCGGTGGGGATGGCGCCCAATTCGTTCTCCCGATTTTTCCGTCGAGCGAGTGGCACGAGTTTGAGTGACTATGTATCGACTCTCCGAGTGCGGCACGCGGCGACGTTGCTCGTGGCCCGCCGTCGCTTGCCGGTTGCCGAGATTGCTCGCGAAAGCGGTTTTCGCAATCTCAGCGTCTTCAATCTCCAGTTTCGCAAACGACTGGGAATGACGCCGCGGTCCTATCGACGGCAGCAGGATTTCGAGCTCGATCAGCCCTGAGCCCAGAATCGTCGTTTCGCTGATTCGCGCTTGCATGACGGAATCGGCCCGAGGATGTTGGAGGTCTGATTCAGCGAGAAAGAGTTTTAAGATGAGCAAATCGTTATTCGAAAAAGTATGGGACGCGCATGCCGTGAAGACCTTGTCGAACGGGCAGACGCAGTTGTTGATTGGAACCCACCTGATCCATGAGGTGACGAGTCCGCAGGCGTTCGGCATGCTCCGCGACTTGGGTTTGAAGGTTGCCTATCCGAATCGTACCTTCGCGACGGTGGACCACATTGTCCCCACGGACCAACGCCAGGAGCCGTTTGCGGATCCGCTCGCGGACGCGATGATTCGCGAGTTGCGCAAGAATTGCGAGGAAACGGGCGTCACGTTCTTCGACCTGCCGAGCGGCAAGCAGGGGATCGTCCACGTGGTGGGACCGGAGCAGGGGATCACCCAGCCGGGAACGACGATCGCGTGTGGCGATTCGCACACGTCTACGCACGGCGCTTTCGGGGCGATTGCGTTTGGAATCGGAACGACGCAGATTCGCGACTTGCTGGCCACGCAGACTATGGCCTTGGCCAAGTTGAAGGTGCGTCGAATCAACGTGAATGGCGAGCTGCGGCCGGGAGTCTACGCCAAGGACGTGATTCTGCACATCATCCGCACGCTCGGAGTGAAAGGCGGCACGGGATTCGCCTACGAGTACGGCGGCAGCGTATTTGACAATTTCACCATGGAGGAGCGCATGACCGTCTGCAATATGTCGATCGAAGGCGGCGCTCGCGCCGGCTACGTCAATCCGGACGAGAAAACTTTCGAGTATCTGAAAGGCCGGCCTTACTCGCCCAGCGGCGACTATTGGGACGCGGCGGTGGAGACATGGAAGTCCTTCGCGAGCGATCCGGACTGTTCCTATGACGACGTGGTCGAGTTCGACGCGGCGGACATCGCCCCGACCGTCACCTGGGGGATCAACCCCGAGCAGGCGATCGCCGTTACCGAGAACGTCCCAACCGTCGATGGCGCGGCGGATGAAGACAAGGAACTCGTCGCCGAAGCCTTGGAATACATGAAGTTGCCCGCAGGGGAGCCGATCGCGGGCACGAAGGTGGACGTTTGCTTTATCGGTTCGTGCACCAACGGCCGTTTGTCGGACTTCGAAGAGGCCGCGAAGTACCTCGAGGGGCATAAAGTCGCGGACGGCGTGAAAGCGATCGCCGTTCCGGGTTCTCAAGTGGTCGACGCGATTTGCCGCGAAAAAGGCCTTCACACGGTTTTCGAGGAAGCTGGGTTTGAGTGGCGGGGCGCCGGTTGCTCCATGTGCTTGGCGATGAATCCGGACAAGCTGGTCGGCGATCAGCTCAGCGCGAGTTCTAGCAACCGAAACTTCAAAGGCCGCCAGGGAAGCCCGACGGGCCGGACGGTGCTGATGAGCCCGGTCATGGTCGCCGCCGCGGCGATTCGCGGCGAGATCGCAGACGCGCGCGAGGTGTTTGGAGTGGGTGAGTTGGCGAACGCCTAAGCGAAGGAAGGAGATTGATACAATGGCATTAGAGAAAATCACAGAAGTACGCGGCCGTGGAGTCCATGTCGCGGGCAACGAAATCGATACCGACCGGATTATCCCGGCCCGATTCATGAAATGCGTGACCTTCGATGGTCTGGGCGAGTACTTGTTTTACGACGTGCGCAAGCACGAGGACGGCACGGACAAGGACCACCCGCTGAACGACGCTCGGTTCTCGGGGGCGAGCGTCTTATTGTCGGGAGAAAATTTCGGCTGCGGCAGTTCGCGGGAGCACGCTCCGCAAGCCCTTTACCGCTATGGGTTTAGAGGAATCATCGCCGAGAGTTACGCGGAGATCTTTTTTGGAAATTGCACTACGCTGGGCATCCCATGCTTCTGCGCGACCAAGGAGGACATCCAAACGATCGCTGCGGCAATCGAAGCGGACCCGAGTATCGGGATCGCGTTGGACGTCGCTAACGAGCGGATTCGTTTCGGCGATCAGTCGGTCACCGCGGTTGTGCGCGAAACCGCCCGTAAGGCCCTTTGCGACGGGAAGTGGGACATGATCGGCGAACTCGCGGACGGGAAAGACGAGATCGCCTCGGTCGCGTCGAAACTCGACTACATGTCGCGCTAAATCCAGTCGGACGAATTTTAAGGCGGACTCGATCTTCGGTGGTCGCGTCCGCTTTTTTGTCCCATACCGTAAGTCCGGTTTCGGAGGGCGAACTTGCCTTTGAACAAGTTTTCCTAATATGGGTCAGTTTATCCGCCCTAATGCGTCCTAAATTGAGTTTGAGAACATGTTGGAGATTTTAAAAGGAGCAGGTGTATTCGTTTACCCCTTGATGCTGTGCTCGATCGTCGGGTGCTTTATCATTTTCGAGCGCATGTTCGCCTTGAGGCGATCGGCGATTATTCCCACGCATCTGGTCGAAGGAGTCGTTGAGGGAAGTCCGACCGACGGGGGAGGCCGCTCGTCTCTAGGGCGCGTCATCGCCTATTGGAAACGCCACTCGCAAGACGACGGGGCGGTGAAGGCCTACGCTCGACTGGAAGTCAACCGCATGGAGCGGGGACTCGTGTTCCTCGAAGTGATCATCGGGGCGGCTCCATTGCTCGGATTGTTGGGGACGGTTACCGGCTTGGTTCAAGTGTTCGGGAACGTTTCTTTGGAAACCGGGATGCCGGATCCGTCGGCGTTCACGCAAGGGATTGCCCTGGCCCTGACTACGACTGTTATCGGACTGGCGGTGGCGATCCCGTGTCTTGTCGCTAATAGCTACCTGCAGCGCCGGGTTGAGACGTACGCGGTGGAGTTTGAGTCGCTGCTCGAACAGATCGGCTTGAAGAACGTATGAGCTTGCTGGCGAGAAGGCGGAGCAAGGCCAGCATCAATATCATCCCGCTGATGGATGTATTGACGATCTTGATATTCTTTTTCCTCGTCAGCATGCAGTTCAAGGAGATGACCACCTTGAATCTCACTCTGCCCAAAATCGAGTCGGCGGGGCGCAACGACTACCCTGAGCGAATATTGATCGGGGCGGACAAGGACGGGCGGATCTACCTTGAGAATCAGCCGATCCAGATCGACGAGCTCAAGGCGGTGCTCTCGGAGCTGGCCAAGGTGTCCAACGACATTCCCGTGCTTTTAAAGTTGGACGAGGAAACCACTGTCGAAACCATGACCGAAGTCATGGACGCTTGCCGCCTGAACGGATTGAGCAAGATTCGCCTCCAGTCGCGGTAGTGACTGAGTGACAATTGGGAAACAGGGCGGGAAAGCGTGTTTTTTGGATCGTTTCACAATTTTTCGGGTCTTTCCCCGTGAGATTGGATTTCTTGAGTCGTTGATACCCCATCGAAGGGCCCTGGCCCACGATCCGCGTTGACAATCGAGTGTAACTTACGGTCCAATTCTCTAGTTATCAGTGTAATTCCATCAAAAATACCTTTATGAAAACACGTTCCCTTATCTTAACCCTCGCGCTTCTCGTCTCCGTTCTGCCATTTGTCTACGCCGATAGTCACGGTGGAGGCGATCACGAGCACACTGAGCTCGAAGACCAAATGAGCGCGATGAACAAGGCCTGGCGCTCGATCCGCCGCCAAATCAGCGATCCCGCCAAGAACGAGTCGACTTTGGAACTCGTGGCCAAAGTCAAGAAGGCGGCCATGAAGTCAGTGGAGCTGACGCCGATTCTCGCGACGGAAATGTCTGGGGAAGAGAAGAACAAGTTTATGGCGGGCTACAAGAAAGCCATGAAGCGCACCGTTGGCCTCATCGGAGATCTCGAGGCCGCTCTGAAAGACGGCGACAACGCGGGCGCCCAGGAAATCGTCGGCAAGCTGAACGACGCCCGCAAGCACGGCCACGAAAAGTACAAGCCGGAAGACGATTAATCGGATTTCCCTTGGAATAGACCTTTTTCAAAGCCTGCCTTCGGGGCAGGCTTTTTTGTGGCTGCGGAAAATCTGATTCCGAACTCCGCACACGTTTCCTTGCCATCGACATGCAAAGACGATGGGCTCGCCCTCTACCGTTAGCAACCATCTCAATACCCTATGAAATCTCTAAGACTATTCTTTTTCCCGCTGACCCTCGCCCTCGCGTTCGCGTCGTTCTCCCTGCATGGAGCAGACGATCGCGTATTCGAAATGCGCACCTACTACGCGAACCCGGGCAAGCTCGACGATCTGATGACCCGTTTTCGGGACCACACCGTGGCCCTGTTCGAGAAACACGGCATGGAGAATATCGGCTATTTCACGCCGGTCGAAAACGGCGACAACGCGCTGATTTATTTTCTCGCCTATCCCAGCCGCGAAGCCCGCAAAGCCTCTTGGAAAGCCTTCATTTCGGATCCGGTTTGGAAAGCCGCTTTCGAAGCGTCTAAAAAAGACGGGAAGTTGGTGGCCAAGATAGAAAGCCGCTTTCTCGAGTTTGCCGACTACTCTCCGAAATTGAAGATTCGCAAATCGAAGTCTCCGCGTCTATTCGAGTTGAGAACCTACACCGCGGCGGAGGGGATGCTCCCGCAGCTCGACTATCGGTTTAAAACCGATACCATCGGGATTTTCGAGAATCACGGTATGACCAACGTCGCCTATTGGCATCCGATGGCGGACCAAGAAGGCGCGAGTAACACTCTGATCTACATCCTCGCCTACGACAACGCCGACGCCCACGAGAAGGCTTGGGCGGGATTCCGAGCGGATCCCGACTGGAAAGCGGCGGCGGCTCGTTCGAAAGAGCGCGCTGGCGGGAAAGGCTTGCTGGTGAAAAAAGGAGTTCAGTCCATTCTGATGGAGCCGGCTGACTATTCTCCGATGCGCTAGCGCCTTCGTTGAAACGAAATTCTGGATACGTTCACTATAATATCGTCGCGTTCGAGCGAATGTCGGTCAACACGATACTCATTACCTGTCCTAAGGCCTGTGCGCGGTACTTGAGAGAAGAGCTGGAGGAACTGGGGTATCCGATCGAGCGAGAAGCTCCCGCGGGCGTGTTCACCCGCGGGACTTTGGAAGACTGCATGCGGCTCAACTTGCTTCTGCGAACCGGCTTGCGCGTGTTGTGGCAAGTGGCGGAGTTCGACGCCGCCGACGGAGACGAGCTATACGCGCGATCCGTTCAGCTTCCTTGGGAAACTTGGATACCCGCGGATGGATACGTCTCGATCGGTTCGTCGATCCGCAACGACACTATTCGCAATACGAACTTCGCGGGACTCCGTCTTAAGGATGCGCTCGTGGACCGGATACGCGATAAGCGAGGGCGAAGGCCCGACACGGGAAACAACTCCGACAAAGCCATGCTGTTCCTCTATTGGCATGAATCGGATGTTTGTATTTATTTGGATACGTCGGGAGTGCCGATCAGCAATCGCGGCTATCGAGTCAGTCCCGGTAAAGCGCCCATGCGGGAGAACTTGGCCGCGTCCGTTTTGCGAGCGACGCGTTGGGACCGCGCCTCTCCGCTGGTCAATCCCATGTGCGGCAGCGGCACGCTTGCGATCGAAGCGGCGCTTTGGGCGACCGGAAAGACTGCAGGGCTCTTGCGTGACAACTTTGCGTTCATGCATTTGGAGGGCTACGACGCGACTGCCTACGAGAAGGTCCGCAACGAGTTAAAGTCGAACGGAAACGACACACTGGAATTCCCCATCGTCGCGACTGACAAGGATCCCGGGGCGGTGGAAGCGGCGCTTCGCAACGCGGAGTTCGCGGGCGTTGACCATCTCATCGAGTTCGATGTCTGCGACTTTCGGGAAACGCGTATTCCGGAAGATCCGGGTGTCATGATTTTCAATCCGGAGTACGGCGATCGCTTGGGGGACGAGCGCCGGCTCGAACCCGTCTACCAGGAAATCGGGAACCTGTTCAAGCAACGGTGCCCGGGCTATTGGGGCTACGTGTTTACGGGGAATCGCGCTCTGGGAAAACGCGTCGGCCTCAAAACCAAGCGCAAGATCGAGTTTTACAATGGGCCCATCGAGTGTCGGCTTCTTGAATACGAACTGTACGCGGGCACGCGGAATCCGAAGTACGCCCAGTCGTAACTCTCTGGAATTTTGACTGGTCCGTCGCCCAAAACCACTCCATAGTACTCGTCCTTTTTATTGCGCCGCAAACGCGTGGCGAAAACTAGTTCCCAAAATAGACTTCAGTATGAAACTCGAAACAAAATGCCTCCACGCCGGACAAGCTCCGGATCCAGCCACTAACGCCCGGGCGATTCCGGTCTACCGGACCTCTTCCTACGTCTTTAACGACACGGAGCACGCTGCGAATCTCTTCGCCCTGAAGGAGTTGGGGAACATCTACTCGCGGATCATGAACCCGACCCAGGACGTGCTTGAGCAGCGGGTCGCTCAGCTCGAAGGCGGGGCAGCTGCCTTGGCGGTGGGTTCTGGAACCACGGGCATTTTCTACTCGATCATCAACGTCGCTAAAGCGGGCGACAACATCGTATCGGCCAACAACCTTTACGGCGGCACGTATACACAATTCAACGACATCCTTCCCGATCTGGGTATTACGACCAAATTCGTCGATCCGAACGACCCTCAGAATTTCGCCACGGCCATCGACGAAAACACCAAAGCCCTGTTTTGCGAGACCGTCAGCAATCCGGGCTGCGATATCGCCGATCTGGAAGCGATCGCCCAAATCGCCCACGACAACGGGATCCCGCTGATCGTCGACGCCACCTTCTCGACTCCGTACCTCACCCGACCGATCGAGCACGGGGCGGATATCGTCGTGCATTCCTTGACAAAATGGTTCGGCGGACATGGAACGGGGATCGGCGGCGTGGTCGTCGACTCCGGCAAGTTCAACTGGGCCAACGGTAAATTCGCATTGTACGACGAGCCGGACTCGTCTTATCACGGTTTGCGCTGGGGGCACGACTTGCCGGAGCCGCTGGCGCCATTGGCGTTTATCCTGCGCATGCGCACGGTGCCGCTGCGCAATTTGGGCGCGTGCATCTCCCCGGACAACGCGTGGATCTTCCTGCAAGGGATCGAGACCTTGCCTTTGCGGATGGAGCGTCACTGTTCGAACGCCAAGTCGGTGGCGGAGCATCTTTCCGGGAAGGATGGAGTCGAATGGGTGCGGTATCCAGGACTCAACGACACGAAGAGTGGCGCTTTGGCGGATAAGTATTTGGACGGCAAAGGCGGTTCCATGGTGATTTTCGGAATTAAGGGCGGCGCGGCAGCTGGCTCGAAGTTCATCGACTCGCTCGAATTATTCAGCCATCTCGCTAATGTGGGCGACGCTAAGAGTCTGGCGATCCATCCGGCGACGACTACGCATAGCCAGCTGTCGGAGGAAGCTCAGCGGGCCGGAGGAATCACTCCGGAGCTGGTGCGCCTGTCGGTGGGGATCGAGCACATCGACGATATTGTTGCCGATATCGATCAGGCTCTGGAAAAAGCGCTAGCGTAGCGGTCAGGTTGAACGCGATTTTCGAGCTCCCGTCGTTGATTGTTCCGGCGGGAGCTTTTTTGAATGAAAGTAAAGAACTCCTAAGATGCTGTTGTTCGCGTTCAGCTCGTCCAATCTTTGTCGGTTGATTGTAGGGGCGTCGCCATTCGACGAAGCTCATGGCCCTGAGGCTCTCGAACGGGCAAGCAACGCCCCTACACCGCGAATTCGAATAAGTTAGACCGTATCCAAGCATGAAACCCGCAGCATTCCTTCTTCTATTCCTAGCCATTGCGAGCGTGCTCTGCGCCCAGGACGTAAGGCCGCTCAAGACGCTCTTTATCGGAAACAGCTATACGAACTACCACAATCTTCCGGAACTGGTCGCCCAGATGGCGCACAGCAAGGGCAAGCGGCTGTACTACGAGATGATCGTTCCCGGCGGACGGACCTTCGAGCGACACTGGGAAGAGGGCAATGCGCAGCGAGCCATTGCGGAAAAGGACTGGGATGTAGTGATGTTTCAAAACCAGAGTTTCGAGCCGCTGAGCGATCCCGACAACATGCGGCGCTTTGCCCAGCAGTTCGCTGACGAGGTTAGGAAGACAAATGCCCGGATGTTCTTCTATCTGACGATGGCGTATTCCAGCGAAGCGTTGTTCAACGAGCGAGGCGCCGGACTCGAGCTTCAATACGAGGACATGCAGAAGCATCTAAATCGGGCGTACATCGGATTGGCGAAGGAGTTGAAAGCGGAGGTGAGTCCGGTTGGGCTGGCTTGGGGCATTGTCCGCAACGAGCATCCGGAGTTGTCGCTACACGCCAATGACGGTTCGCATCCGAATCACCGCGGAGCTTATTTGAGCGCGTTGGTGATGTACGCGGCGCTATTCGACGACGAGCCCACTGGAATGCCGACCACCTTGTATCCACATTTTCACAATTGGCGAACGCCCGGTTGGGGGTCCGAGCTGAGCGTTACGGAAGCCGAGAGGGCGATCTTCGAAAAGGCGGCAACGCGCGCGATAGAGATTTCTAAGCGAGCGATGAAATAGAATTTGGGTCGGCAAATTCCTTTTCCGGCGCATTTTGCACCGTCCAGAATTGGCCCGCAATTTATCGAACCCTACCTCTTTTTTTGAGGAGTGGCTCAGAAGAGCCGAACGGCGCGGATTGAGTTTGAGCTTGATGTAATAACATTCGTAATTACATTCGTCTCATGGTTTTGAAACTCAAGTTGCGTAAGGTTGGGAACTCTGTTGGAGTGGTTATTCCCAAGGAGGCTCTTAGTAAGCTGGAGTCGAAAGAGGGGGATACGCTTATTCTGTCCGAGACATCGGATGGGGGTTTCAGAGTGACGCCGGACAAGGAGTCGTTCGCGGATCAAATGGCGGTTGCTGAAGACATCGCCAATCGCTACCGCAATACACTCAACGAGCTGGCGAAATGAAAGAACCCGTTTGGGTGCGACGAGATGTCGTGCTCGCTTATCACGATATGCTGCTTTCGCGTCATGGAGGTGGACTCGGCATTCGAGACGAAGGGATGCTCGATTCGGCTCTGGGGAAACCCAAGAATTTGTATCGCTACAAGAAGCCGAGCCTTTTCGATTTGTCTGCTAGCTATGGATACGGCCTTATCAAAGGCCACGCGTTTGTGGATGGAAACAAACGGATTGGGTTCGCTACGACCGTACTTTTTCTTGAAATAAACGGCATGCGATTCGAAGGCGGCGAGGTTGACTCGGTACTGCGAACGCTGGCTGTTGCGGCGGGGGAATTGGATGAAGCGTCTTTCGCGAAGTGGTTGGAGCAAAATACGACCTAAGCTCGACGCCTTTAGATTGGTATTCCGCTAATTCGGTTCCTCGAGCAGGTCTCCGAAGAAGATGGCGTTGCTGAGGAGTCGTTGCGTTCCCCACCAGAACGCCCGGAAGGTGGTATTGTCCAGAGCGAGCACGACGGCTCCCCGACCCAATTGATCGATCGACAGGCTCGCCGAACCGGCGATGAGTTCTCGATTTTCATCGTTGATGTATCCAGAAATCAAGGGCTCTTCCTCGTAGAGGACGGGTGTCGAGTAGGGATTACGGGACGGCTCGAAGAATCGATTGCTGCGCCGGAATACCGGTAGAAACTCGGAAGTGAATCCGTAGCCGATGGGGTGGGTGATATCGAGGGAAGTCTCGAAAATTGCTCCGCGCACGAGTCGGAACGCGGCCTCGTCGCGGGCTTGGACGAAGGGAAGGCGTTCCACCGATCGCTTGTCGTCTTCTTCCTTTCCTTCCGTGGCCGCTTTCTCGGCTTTCTCTTTCTCGGTCAATCGCCACTCCGCTTTGGCGAGCTCTTTGTCGACCGCCCATTTGATGGCGTTTTCGCCTTGAGCCCAAAGGATGCCGCCATTTTGGACAAACGATTTCAGTTTGGCGACACCGCCATCGTTCACGGCGTTGAGTCCGCGGGTGATTAATACATGTGTGTAGTTGCCAAGGTCGATCGATCCCAGCCGTTCATGATCGACCATTGTGATCGGCATTTGTACGCGGCGATCCAGCATGTGCCAGATTTCTCCGACGTCGTTCGGGGAAATTCCTGAACCGCTGACGACGATCACTTTTGGCAACTTGATGACCCGGAAGTCGCGACTCCCCAGGTCCAAGCCCTCGCGCGTGAAGCTGCTGGCGACGGCATAGACGGGAGCGCCTCTAGAGGCGGCTTTGCGCAGGAGGGATAGGGTTTCTTCGGGGATGGCTTTATCCAAAGTTTTCGCGACTAAGATAGTTCCGTAGCCGAATTCCCGTTCCTCGCCACCGACGAGCTTGGCAGTCAATGGCTTCATGGCCACGCGCGCATTGGCGCCAGATTCGAGGACGGCGTAGAGCAGGGACGGCGACGCGCTGTCGCGCCAGTCGATCAGGTAGCCAATGGGACTCTCGGCTAATTCGCTTCCGCCGTTCGGCGAATGAAAGTCGGCAGGCAGTGGAATACTGGATACGCGTTTGGCGGGTTCGCGCGTATGCTGAAGATTGAACGCGTAGGGAAGGGTCCAGGTGGAGACGTCGTAAAAAATGTTTTCCTCGAAATCGGTTTGCGTATTCCAGAGCGATTGCAGGTAGGTGGACTGCGTTTGGGCGGCGGGAATGGCGACGGTGGTGTTCGCCGGGAACGTGTGTCCATCGATCTCGATGGACTCGGCGAGAAGTTCGACTTCGATTTCGTGGCCTTGCAAAACTCGGACGAACTCCCGCAAGCGCGTCGGGTCGCCTTCGGCGGTCGCGAGGTAGTGACCGGTCTGGGATTTGTTCTCCTTAGCCGCGTCGACGTAGAAGGCGCGCTGGTACTCGAGAAGTTCGCTTCTCAAGTCCGCGGTGGCTTCGATGGACGAGAGCGAGGTTCTAAACTGGTTGGCAATGGCGAGTGGAAAGGTCAGGAGACCATTTTGCGTTTCCTGCCAGGCGCCGCGGGCGCTGGATTGCTCGAATAGGATGCCGACGCAGCCGAAAAGGTCCGGATAGGTGGATCCTTTGCCCATGAAAAAATCGTCGTAGCCCTCTTGGGAGAAATAGAGCGTCCCTTGCTCGTCAAAAACGCGGCTATGGTATTCCGCCATAGCTAAGGTGAGCTCCTGATTGATCGGCGGTGTGAGCGGGTTGGTCCGTTCGGGTTTGCCGGGCATGAAGAAGTAGGAGCTTTCGCTGCCCTGCTCGTGAAAATCGAGCTGCACGTTGGGCTTCCATGTATGGAAGAGCCGCAGGCGACCCTGGCTTTCCGGGTGCTGGTGCGGCAGCCAGTCGCGATTGAGATCGAACCAGTAGTAGTTGGTGCGGCCGGACGGGAAGTTCTCGCGGTGCTCGCGGTCGTTGGGGTCTTTGCTGGGGACCAAGCCGCGATGGCTGTTGCTCCAATGGGCGAAGCGGTCGCCGCCATCGGGGTTGAGAACGGGGTTGAGAATGATGACCACGTTTTCGAGCTGAGCGAGGAGGGACGGGTCCTGGGCGGCGGTCAGGTAGTAGGCGAGCAGAGGAACTACATTCGACGCGCTGGGCTCGTTGCCGTGAACGCCGTAGGCCATGTGCAAGACTGCGGGCTGCTCGTCCAGATCTACGTCCGCATCCGGATCGATGATACGCGCGCGATCGCTTCGGATCTCGTCGATTCGGGCCAGGTTTTCCGGCGTGGAGACGGCGTACGCCGCCAGGGGTCGGCCGCCGTACGAGCGGGCGTGCTCTCCGAGAGCGAGCATGCGAGGGGACCGTTCCGCCAAGGTGTCGAGGTACTGCAGGATTTCATGATTGTACCAATGGCGTTCTCCAATCTCCAGCTCCATTTGCTCTGCTGGAGAGGGTATCGGCTTGTCCAATACTGGCATCGGTTCGAGAAGGTCTTCCAGTCGAAGTTGCCCGTTTCCGTAGGAAAGCGGGAGGAATGTTAAGAGGGAAAGGGCGAGTATTCGGCGATGAGTCATGAGTGTGGGGCGGATGGCGATGGAATACATGCACGATGTGACCCGGCTAAGTGTCGGACCTGGGGTGTCTGTGGACGAGTAGAGTTCGCTAACGACTCGAGGTCAATGCTGTGCGCCGCCTGGTTTTGGCGCTAACGCCAATTTTCCTGTAATCGCCTCGAGTCCTCGTAGCGGGAAATCGGGTGCAGAATGTATGGATTTGGGCTTATGACGCTAGAGTCAGAGTATCTTAAACGAGATTCCTAACGGTGGGAAAGGGATCTCAGGTAGATTCGGGACGTTCGCTCTAACGGCGATAGCGAACATTGATCAGCCAGATACTAACAAACTACAGCCCGTTTACGGGCCCAACCTCAAAATACGTATGAACAAACGCATGCTTATGCTGCTCGTTGCTGTTGCGCAATGGGCGTTTAATCCCTTCGTCTTCGCGCAAGACGACGCCGAAGACGAAGAAGTCTTCGAACTGAGTCCTTTCCAAGTGGACACCTCGAACGACAGCGGCTACCGGGCCGAGAACACGCTCGCGGGCAGTCGCTTGAACACGAATTTGGCGGACGTCGCCTCGTCGGTGTCGGTCTTCACGGAGGCCTTCATCGAGGACCTTGGGATCCAGTCGATCGACGAGCTGGCCGACTACACCACGAACATGTACGTGAACTACAACGAGGACCGGTTCGGCGGAGCCAACCAGACTTCGGATCGAGAATCTACGACGGCCGTCAACGTGATTCAACAAGTGAGCATCCGCGGCGTGGATGCGACTAAAGGTATCGACTACTTCCGAAGCATTACTCCAAGTGACGGGTATCGGGCTGGGCGCTACGACGAAAGCCGTGGCCCAAACAGTATTCTATTCGGGCTCAGCGGAGCCGGGGGAATCGTCAATACGACTTCGATCGGGGCGAGCACGCAGCGAGACAGTGGACGCTTGAAAATCACTCACGAGGATACGGGAGGATTTCGCACGGAGTTTCGGGTCAATCGCGTTCTGATAGAGGATAAACTGGGCCTCACCGTTGCGGGCGTCGATGCCGAGAACGAGGAATGGCAAGTAGGGACCTACGACGATACCGAGCGCATCTTTGGCGCTGTGACCTTCAAGGCGAACGATCGCCTCACGTTGAGAGGAAACTACGAGAGCGGTACGAAGACAATAAGCAACCAAAGCCGCTCGCCGGCTCTCGACTTCGGCGGAATCACGCTGTACGACTGGACGAACTACTACACAGCGAATGGACTCGATCTCGACGAGCTCGTTATTGTTCCAAATAACAACAATAACGAGGATTCGAGCGATCCCTTGAACGCGGGATTTCCTGACGAGCTCTTTACGCAGCGCGTGAACAACGCCTTCAATCTCGTGAACCCAGCGAATCGGTACATCTATGTGGTCAACGACGGCGGGTTTTTCGAAAACTCGGGGGCAATGGTGTTGCGCTCGTATGGCGACAATCGGCAATCCGCTCCGCCGGACGCGAATTGGGAGAACGAGAATCCGGGCACTGGCAATCGCTACCGTATCGACATGACGGATGTATTCCCGCGCGCGATCAATACCGACGGTCCAGGTTCCTATAAGAACTGGGACTTTGAAAACTACTCGTTCTTCGCGGACTACAAAGTGACCGAGAACTTCTTCGTCAACCTTTCGCACAACTATCAAGTTACCGATGTGACGGCGTACAATATCGGTGGTTTCGGATTTTCGTTGTACGCGGACATCAACTACACGCGAGGCCTGGACTTTTCTGGAATTGAGAGCGGCGGCGAAAATGACGGAAGCGGCGGGTATCGAAATCCGGGCTTTGGCGTGAACCCGTATGCCGGACAGTGGTATCTCGAATCGAACTGGAGACGCGATCTTCGCCATATTGACCTGGAAGCGACGCGCCTTTCCGCGTCCTACGAATTGGATACCGAGCGCTTGGGCACTCACCAATTCGCCGCCTTGTTCTCGACGACAGAAGAGTTCGACACGCGTTTCAACCAGCAGCTTGGCATGTTGGGGCGCCCATTCAATGGCCACTGGAACAACAATGCGAACCGTGTAGAAGTGCGTACCTACTTCGACTGGGACGACCCAATCAACAATCCCGAATCCTTCCACATCGGAAGTTGGGAGCATCTCGTTGGACAGACCGTTATGCTCGACGTTCGAGAATTGGCCACGGAAACCCCGGTATTTCAAGAGGAGGAAGTCGAGATCGGCTGGACCAATCGCATTCCCGGCAACGAAAACCGCGCCGGTACCCAGACGACCGATACGCATCAGTTCGCCATGGTCAACTACTGGCTCGACCGAAGCCTGGTCACGACCTTCGGCTTGCGCAAGGACGAGAGCGATCTGCGCCAGTACTACAACCCCTGGGCGACCCGCGAGAACATAAACGTCAACCCGCTCGATCCGAACCAGGAGAACGTCATGACGGAGGAGGAGTTGCTCTACGGCCCCATGCCGAGCTACGACACCCCGGAACTGGACGACCAGTTTGTATTTGACGGGGAAACCTCGGTCGCGGGGGTCGTGTATCACATCAACGACCAGTTCCGCTTGATGGCTAATTTCTCCGACAGCGTCGGTTTTCCGAATTTCACCCGTACGCTCATTCCGGACGGCAATCCGGCCCCTCCGCCAGAAGCGAAAGGATTGGACTACGGTCTTGGATTCCGCTTGGCCGACAACCGAATTTCCGGGCGTCTGGTCTACTATGAGGTGGACGAGACAGGCGTGCTCGTGGGTTCGCGCAACACGGGTCGCTACCAGAATACCGTGGAAACCATCCAGGGAGGGTTGATTGAGCAAGGTCTGATGACGGAAGCCGAAGTCTTCGCTCTCGACGAACAGGAGTTCTACACGCTCAACTGGAATGGGGATACGACCGACAAGACTTCCCGCGGGGTCGAGCTTTCGATCAACGCCAATATTACCGACAACTGGCGCTTGACCTTCAAGGCGTCGAAGACGGACCGCATTGTCACGAACTACCAAAAAGGCCTGGAAGCGCATCTGGGCTTGCTGCCGGATCCGGAAGGGGAGGCTGAGTGGGACCAGTTGATCAACCCCTTCGAGCAGGTGGATACCGTGACGGGTGTCAATGGCGACGGGGAGAACATTGTCGAAAGTCTCTGGACCTTGACCAATCCCGCCGGACTCGATCCCGACGGCGTCTACGCGCAGTTCATCGATCATGCCGCCAATATTACGGCTGCCACCGAAGATCCGTTCGACAGTCCGGCAAACTTCCAGACGTCCGGTGGGTTCGCCAACGGAAGCCGGCAGATGATGGCGGAAATGTGGGACATGATTGCCGACATCAACAACGCTCGCATTGCGAATGGAAAGCGTTGGGGGCTTCGTCCATACAACGCTAACGTGTTCACCGCGTACGATTTTAGCGAAGGCGCGCTGAGAGGCCTGACGATCGGCGGTGGCGTGAGCTGGAAAGACAACATGATCATTGGTGAAGACGAGGAAACCCGAGAGGTGTGGTACTCGCGCCAGCTCTGGGACACCAATGCGATGATCCGCTACAAGTGGAGAAACGGCTTTGGACCGTTCGAGGGGCCGATCACGCTCCAGTTGAACGTCAGGAACGTCTTGGACGACCAGGACATCATTCCTGTCGGCTACAACCCGGTTCGAGGACCCCGATGGGAACTCCCCTACGACCGCGGACTGGCGTTTGCCCGCTACGACGTGCCCCAGCCTCGGAGTTGGCGTCTATCCTTGACCTACGACTTTTAGGAAAATTCCAATCCGGGAACGTCTACAACTCTTTATAGCTGCGGGGGTCGCTTCTCTGCCGGAAGCGGCCTCCGGCAACGCTCCTTTTTGTAGGGCCCGTTTTCAGACGGGCCCTACGTTTGGATTGCGTAGATTGAGGTTTTCACGTTTTTCTGAGATCGGTCTGCTATGAAACTGTCGAGGCTCGCTCTTGTTTTTCTGTCTCTGCCCATCTGTGTAGAGACAGGATTGGCTTCCCGCCCGTACGAGCCGACTGAAGGGGTCGACTTCGACGCGAGTTGGCGTTGGCGTGAGTTGGAGGCGCTCTCGCCCTACACGGTGCGGCAGGTGGACCGCGCTCCTGATGGGACGCTGTGGTTCGCCATTCATGGTGGCATTCTCGAGTTCGACGGCTATGAGGCGACGCCCCATTGGTTTGAAGATGCCGGGCGAGGCGAGGTGAGCGCCTTGGCGATCAAAGTGGCCTCTGATGGATCGATCTACGTTCTGGCGAGAGATTTTGTCGCCCGCTTTCGCGAGGGGGTATGGCGTCGCTACGACGGAGTGTGGAAAAATGCGTCGACGGGAAGCCTCATCGACGAATCTGCGGACGGGAGCATTTGGGTCGTTGCCCGATCGGGTGTCAGATCGAATCCGGATCCGCCGGTTTTACCGCCGTTGAGACTGTATCAGATTATCGGAGACGATTTGAAGCGAATCGACGATGTGGGCTCTGTCAGCGGTCTACGTGTCGATCGAAAAAACAGATTGTGGCTGTCGAACGCGGATACGGGAGAGATTCTTCGTTACGAGTTGGATTGGTCGAGTGGCGATCGGATCGGCGAGCCCTGGCGAATTGCCACGGAGAAGTACGTCAAAATGTCGATTCCGTATGCCGAGTTGCAAGAGAGTCCTTCGGGGCGGATGTGGATCGCCATCGATAGCGAAACGGAAGCGCTGAGGGTAGTGGGGGATGACACGGTCGAGACCGTTCTGGCCGATTGGAGCGACTTCAGCCCTTCAAATCGCTTGCTTGCAGAAATGTCGGACGGAAGCCTCTGGGTGGCGTCGTCGCGCGTGCTGGGGCAGTTCGACAAGGGCGCCTGGAATCTAAAGCGCATGGACAGCCAGGCGAACTGGTTCACGTTTCTCTACAATCTCGAAAACGATGTATTCATCACAGGAGGACACACGGACAAAACTTACCTCTTTGACGTCTCTCGAAAGCGCTGGAACTCGTTCGAAGGCTTGAATTTCGGATGTCAGGAGTCCGATGGGACAACCTGGTTTCTGAGCGAAGACAGGCGCGTGGTTCGTTTCGACCCCAAAGAAAATTCATGGACGTCCTTCGGACCCGAGGACGGATTGATCGATACGCCGAACGCGATGCTCGCGACTGCGGGGGATCGGATCTGGGTTTCGGGGAGCCATGCGGGGGAGGCGGCTGTTTCGTGGCTGGATGGCGATCGATGGAGACGGGATGCCCATCCGGAGATTAGCGAGCGTTTTGGCCACGCAGCTGCGTATGAAGGAAACGATGGATACATTTATTTCGCCTCCAACGTGGAGTCCTGGAAATTGAGCGGCCTGACTGGTGGTATCATTCGCTATCGCGATACGGGGCGTGAGGTCGAGTACGTGTATTTGCTGCCTCCGGACTATCCGATGCAGACCTTTGAACTGGCCCAGATGTCGAATGGCGACCTCTGGACGGGCGGGCAATCGCTTTTCAGGACGCGGTCGGGTCAGCGTCCGGAGCAAATCGGAGGGTTTCAGAGAGATTTGGTGGACAACGTCGTTGTGGACTCCAACGACGCATTGTGGATAGGGGATTGGCGTTCGGGAGTGTCGCGATTCGTGGACGGGAAATGGGAGCGACTGTCGATTTCCGAAGGAAGGGCGCGCGATCAATTGGTGTCTTTGTTAGCAGTAGAGGGTTCTCCCGGAATCTGGGCGGCGACTACCGATGGCTTGAGTCGTTTCGATGGTCATTCGTGGAGTCCCCACACACGGTTTTCGGAGTTGAAGTTACAGCGCGAAGGAGCGCGTCTGCATGCGTCGATCGACGGGAATATTTGGATAAACTCGGCTACACGCTCCTGGAATCTCAATACGGAGCCGGAACCGTTAGACGAGCAGGTGGCGTTCAAGACAATTCGCTATGCTCTGGACAGCGATCCGCCGGAAACCCGAATCGACGCCTTCGAGTCTCGACTGCCAGAGTCGGGCAACGCGTACTTCGAATGGTCGGGCATGGATGCCTGGTCGCGAACTTGGTCGAAGGATCTTGAATACTCGTACCGCCTCAATGGGGGTAGCTGGGCTCCGTTTCAGAAAGAGGGACAGGTTTCGATTCCGTCTCTGGCGCCGGGGAACTATCGTCTAGAGGTGCGAGCTCGCGACGCGGATTGGAATATTGACCCCACTCCGGCGTCGGTGGAATTCACGGTCGTCCCGTTTCTTTGGAAGCGTCCTTGGTTTTTGGGGACGGTATTGCTGACGATTGCGCTGATCGGAGCGCTCGTGTACTTGCTTATTCGCACGCGAGTGCGCCACATTCTCGCTCTCGAGGAGTTCAAAATCGATTTCTTCACGAACATATCTCACGAGCTGCGCACGCCATTGGCAGTCATTTTGGGCCCGCTTGAACGCATTCTACAACGCCATAAAAGCGAGGATGTGTGGAGGGACGCGGATATGGCCTATCGCAATGCCCGAAAAATGCAGGGCCTGGTGGATCAGCTTCTAGAGTTCCGCAAAGTCGAATTGGGCAAATTGAAATACGAACCGATACGATCGGACATCGTGCTGTTTTTAAAGGACACGATATTCTCGCATGCGTCGCTTTGGGAGAAGAAACGGCAAGGGTTCGAGCTGGATTGCGATTTGGAAAGCCTCGTTTGCTGTTTTGATCCGGACAAGCTGCAGCACATCGTCGGCAACCTGCTGTCAAACGCGATCAAGTACACGCACGACGGAGGTGAGATCGCCGTGAAAATCGGGTACGAGCGATCTGCGAACGGCGCCTCCCCTTCGGCGGACTCGTCCGAAGTCGAGTCGATCGTGGTAACCGTTTCGGATACGGGAATTGGAATTGAGCCGGGACGTCAGGAACTGATATTCAAGCCGTTTTACCGAGCCCGCGACAACGATCGGGATCATACCGGAAGCGGCATCGGCTTGGCGTACACCTACGAGCTCGTGCAATTGTGGGGCGGGGAGATTTCCGTGGAGAGCCCGATCCCGGGGCGCGGCTCGAATGCGGGCTCGCGCTTTACGCTGCGATTGCCGCTGATTGAAATCGAAGACGCCCCGCTCGCCGAGGATCCTCTGGAAATCCAGAATACGGATACCGAATTGGAGAGCGATTTCGAAGGAAAAGAGCGGCGCATCGTCGTGGTGGAGAAGACCATCTCGGAGCGCAATCGCCCGCTTGTACTCGTAGTCGAGGACAATTCGGACGTGAGATCGTATCTGGAGCGGGAGCTTTTCGACAACTACGATATCATGACGGCGAATGACGGCCAGTCGGGATTAGTCGAGGCGAGCCGAAACCTCCCCGATTTGATCGTGACGGATTTGATGATGCCGGTGATGGACGGTTTGGAAATGTGTTCCCGACTGAAAACTCAAACGGAGACGAGCCATATTCCGATCATCGTGCTCACAGCGAGAGTGTCGGACGAGTTCCGCCTGAAAGGGATCGAAAACGGGGCGGACGATTATTTTTCCAAGCCGGTCAAAATCGGCCTGCTGAAGGCCCGGATCGAAAGCGCCCTCGACTCGAGGCGTTTGCTCCAGGAACGGTTCGCCAAGCAGATCATGGTTCAGCCGAGCGAGGTCACAGTAACGTCGACGGACGAGGTTTTCCTGCGCCGCGCCATGGCCTTGGTCGAGGAGCGGATGCGCGACGAGACCTTCGACGTGGTGACGTTCGCCAAGAAAATGGGTACGAGCCGTGGCACCTTGCTGAGGAAGCTGAAAGCGATCACGGGGGAATCCCCTTCGGATTTCATTCGTTCCATGCGATTGAAGCGAGCCGCCCAACTGCTGGAGACGGGGCGGTTCACCGTGAGCGAGATGTTAGAGCATGTCGGAATCCTGGATTTGAGTTACTTCGGGAAGATTTTCCGGGCCTGCTATGGAATGTCGCCTACGGAGTACAAGAAGTCGGTCGAGACAAAAGAGTCCGCCAACGCGGAATAGGGCGCCTCTGGACGGATTCCGTCGGCTGCGACAGCACGCTCATGGAGGTTTCCCAGGGGAAGGGATCGGCGAAAGTGTTAACTAATGCACCTGTTTTATCAATTCTGGCAGATTCGGCCTGTGCTAGAATCCGGTCGCTGAGGCGTTCTCTCGAATGTCGGCGGCCGCAGTTAATCCAACCCGGGAGCAACGATGGGTAGACAGCGCGGTTAAAAACTGCACTCTCGTATCGTTTTCGCACTCCCTTAAAATCCCGTTATGCACTCTACGATTCGTTTTCAACTTTCCACAATGATGTTCCTCCAGTTTTTCATCTGGGGGGCCTGGTTTGCCACTTTAGCCCAATGCCTGGCTGGAAATGGCTTAGGCGATTTTGGGGGCGGCGCATATGGCAGCGCGCCCATTGCGGCAATTATTGCTCCCTTGTTTCTGGGAATCGTTGCCGATCGCTTTTTCCCGTCGCAAGTTGTCATGGGCGTGCTTTTTCTGATTGGCGGAGGGTTTTTGATGGCTGTACCGACGGTGGCCGCCTCGGGGAACGGGAATCTCATGGTGTGGCTAATGGTAGGACACATGCTTTGTTACATGCCAACGTTGGGTCTCGGTAATACGATTACCTTTACGCACCTTGATCGAGTGGATTTTCCGAAAGTGAGGGTCTGGGGAACGATCGGTTGGATCGTGGCTGGGTTGGTAGTGGGTTTCATGGGTTGGACCTCTAGCATGAATATTTTCCTCGTGGCGGCTATTAGTTCGATACTGCTAGGGATCTATTCTTTTATGCTTCCGCACACGCCAGCTCCCGCTAAAGGGGAGCCACTAAACTTCAAGGCCCTTCTCATGGTAGATGCTTTCAAGCTTCTGAAGAATCCAGGATTCGCTGTTTTCCTCCTATGCTCGGCCTTGATTTGTATTCCTCTGGCTTATTACTATGGACTGACGGCGAATTACCTGACCAACGCCGGATTTGAGCAAGCGGCCTCGTCGATGACGATCGGACAGATGTCGGAAATTGTATTCATGCTGCTAATACCGTTCTTTTTCCGAAAACTTGGAGTGAAGTGGATGATATTGGTAGGAATGGGCGCTTGGGTGCTGAGATACTTGCTCTTTGCATTCGGGGCGCCAGACCAAGTCGCTTGGATGTTGTTTGCCGCCATTGCTCTCCATGGGATCTGTTACGATTTCTTTTTTGTGACCGGCTTTATGTATACGGACAGAGTTGCGCCAAAGGAGATCCGAAGTCAGGCGCAGAGTTTGTTGGTGTTTCTGACACAGGGTGTGGGAATGTATTTTGGCTACAAGGTAGCATTTGAAAAGAATGCCATGGTCACTGGCTACGGCCCGTTAAACGACGCGATATTAGCAGAGCGTGGAAGCGCAGATGTGACATTTGTAGAGCAGTTGTTTCGTATGTTTTCCGTTAAGATGCCAGATGGTATTGAGGTGGATTTGATTAATACGGCGATGGAGCAATGGAAAGAGTTTTGGACTTTTCCAGCAATAATGGCTGCAGTTATTGCAGTAGTATTTTTCGCAACTTTTTGGGATAAGACTGAAGTGGTTGCGGATGCAGATAACCACGAGCAGAGCTAATATGAGACTAGATTTGTTGAACAATGAATACTCGATCTAAATATACTGCTAATCGGCGCGATTTCCTGAAAGGCCTCGGCGCTGTCACCGCTTTTTCAATACTATCCAGCCGCGTTCGAGCGAGTTCGCCCAACGCCCGGCTGCAAATCGCCCAGATTGGAGTGGGCGGCCGAGGGAAAGGCAACCGGGCTGGACTGCTGCGACTGCCCAACGCGGAGATCGTCGCCCTGTGCGACGTCGACAGCCTGGCCTTGGCCGAAGCCTCCGCGGAAGTGCCGAGAGCGAAGACATTTGCCGACTACCGAAAGCTGTTCGACGCCATGGGCGACAGTATTGACGCGGTGCTCGTCTGCACGCCGGACCACATGCACGCGCCTATTTCCACGGCAGCGATGAAACTGGGCAAACACGTCTACTGCGAAAAACCGCTCGCCCACAACGTGGTGGAGAATCGCGAACTGCGTTTGCTTGCCGAGGAGAACGGACTCGTCACTCAGATGGGGATTCAAGTCGCCGCGACGATCGGCCAGCGAATGACCGTCGAGTACATCAAGAGCGGACTGATCGGACCGGTGAGCGAAGTGCACGTCTGGTCCAACAAAAAGTGGGGAAGCGACGAGACCCTGCCGTCCACTTCGACTCGCGCCCCGGATCATCTGGACTGGGGGTTGTGGCTGGGAGTAGCGGAGGAGCGTCTCTACCGTGACGAGATTTTTCATCCCGGCCAATGGCGTCGCCTGCTCGATTTCGGTACGGGAACCTTGGGGGATATGGGTGTCCATATTTTCGATACGCCTTATCGCGCTTTGGAGCTCGGCGCGCCGAAATGGGTGCGCAGCGAGTGTCGCCAACCTAACGGGTTTTCGCATCCGGTGAGCATGACCACCGAGTATCAGTTTTCGTCGACTCCGTACACCGCCAAAAGACTCAAGTGGATGTGGTACGACGGGGAGAACGCGCCGCCGAAGCGAATTCCCGGATTCAACGAAGACGGAGCGATCACGCTCCCGAATCAGGGTTGCGTTATGATCGGTGAAAAAGGCGCGTTGATGATGCCGCACTTGAGCGGTCCACAGACTTTTCCGAGAGAGCTGATCCGCAGCGTGCCGCGTCCCGAGCTCGATCCGATCGACCATCATGGTCAATGGGTAGACAGCTGCTTGGGCAAGGGTGAGACCGGGTCGCCGTTTTCCTACGGAGGACCGCTGTGCGAGGCCTTGCAGCTCGGCGTTGTCGGCGCCCGATTTCCAGGACAGAAATTGACATGGAACCCGGGGGCGATGAAAATTAGCAACTTGCCCGAGGCCAACCAGTATTTGAGTCGCGAATACCGCGCGTTTTAGGGAGACGAATAAGAGATAATCGATTGTAATGGAGTCACGAAAGAACCACCGCGTCTTGTGCGTTGGGGCGGGCAATACAGGCCGTTCCCACATTCTCGCCTATCACCGGCTGGATGGATTTGAAATCGCCGGCATTTGCACGCGGAGCGCGGCTTCGCGGAAATCGGTGATGGAGGAGCTGGGAACGTTTTATCCTGAGTTCGACGACTACAAGACCGCCTTGGCGGAATCCAAGCCGGACGCGGTTTGTATCTCTACGTATCCGGATACCCATTATGCTTATACAAAAGCGGCGCTGGAGGCGGGTTGCCATGTGTTTTTGGAGAAACCGTTGGCGGAAACGGTCGAGGAGGCCCAGGAGCTTGTCGCCCTTTCCCGCCAAGTGAACCGCAAGCTCGTGGTGGGATACGTACTGCGGCACCATCCGAGCTGGATTCAGTTCGTGGCGAAAGCGAAGGAATTGGGCAAGCCGCTGGTGATGCGGATGAACCTGAACCAACAGTCGTCCGGCGAACAGTGGGAAACCCACAAGAACTTGCTCGCGTCGATATCGCCTATCGTGGATTGCGGCGTCCATTACGTGGACGTGATGTGCCAGATGACCGGCGCCAAGCCGGTGCGCGTATCCGGAATTGGAGCGCGTTTGTCGGACGAGCTTCCGGAGGGCAAGGTCAACTACGGCCAGTTGCAAGTGACCTTTGACGACGGCTCGGTCGGCTGGTACGAGGCCGGCTGGGGGCCGATGATGAGCGAGAACGCGTTTTTCATCAAAGACGTGGTCGGCCCGAAGGGCTCGGTTTCCATCGTCGCTGAAAAAGCGGGAGCCCAAGGGCAGAGCGCTAATATCGATGCCCATACCGTGACCGAGCAGATTCAGAAGCATCCCAGCGCTCTCGATAGCTCCGGGAATTTCGTCGAGTCGGACTCGTTTTTCTCCATGGAGTCGGAGCCCAATCACGACGCGCTTTTCCAGCGCGAACAGGAGTATTTCTTGAAGGTTCTCGACGAGGATCTGGACGTAACCGAACTGCTCGACGCGGCCTGCAACGCGAGCCGAATCGTTCTCGCTGCGGACGAGAGTTTCCGAACCGGGAAAACCATCGAATTATCATGAAGAATGTAAGCGCGTTTATCGTTTCGCTGACGCTGTTTTCGGCGTTGAGCCTGGCTGCTAATCCCCCTCACGGATTCCGAGCCCTTTTCAATGGGGAAGACTTGTCGGGCTGGTATGGAGACAACCCGCACACCTCCCGCAAAGCGGATGATCGGGCTGCCTCCATCAAAGAGCAGCAGGACGCGTTCAAAGCGCATTGGACCGTCGAGAACGGCGAGCTGGTGAACGACGGGAAAGGGCCATACGCGACGACGCAACGCGAGTTCGGCGACGTCGAATTGATGCTGGAGTACAAGACCGTGGCCAAGGCCGATAGCGGCGTTTATCTGCGCGGCTCGCCCCAGGTGCAGATTTGGGATACGACGGAGGCCGGCGGAAAGTGGGACATCGGAGCGGATCGGGGCTCGGGTGGACTGTTCAACAATCCCAAAGAGGACGCCGACACGAATGGAAAGCACCCGCTCGTCCATGCCGATCGGCCCTTTGGCGACTGGAATAGCCTGCGAATCCGCCATGTGGGCGATCGAATCTGGGTCTGGCTCAACGAGCAACTGGTTGTGGACCGGGCGGAGTTCCATCCATTTTTCGACAAGACGAAACCCATGCCGGCCCGCGGACCGATCCACCTTCAAACCCACGGCGGGGAAATCCGCTGGCGCAACATCTACTTGCGTGAGATCGGAGTGGAAGAGGCGAACCGCCTGTTGCGTGGAGACGAATTCGGAACTGGATTCCAGTCGATTTTCAACGGTCGTGATTTGGAAGGCTGGACTGGCGACACGAAAGGCAAGTCGGTTTCCGACGGGATCCTGCACTGGAGCGACGGCAGCCACTTGTATACGGAGAAAGACTACAGTGATTTCGTGTTCCGGTTCGAATTCAAAATGACCCCGGGCGCGAATAATGGGCTGGCGATTCGCTCGCCCGGAACGGGCGACCCCGCCTACGTCGCTATGTGCGAACTGCAAATTCTGGATACGGAGAGCCCCCGCTACGCGTCGATCGATCCGCGACAAGCTCACGGAAGCGCGTATGGAATGGCGCCTGCCCACCAAGGCTATTTGCGTCCTGCTGGGGAATGGAATTTTCAGGAGGTGACCGTGAAAGGCTCGACGATCGTGGTCGAACTGAACGGTGTTCGCATTCTCGATACGGACCTTAGCGAGATCGACGATTACCTGGCGGACAAGCCACACCCGGGAAAGATGCGGGCTTCCGGAAAAATTGGATTCGCTGGTCATGGACCGCAGCACTGGTTCCAGTTCCGCGGAATCTCGGTCAAGGAGCTAGACTAGGCGGATGAGCGGGTTCTCACCTCCGGGAGACTGTCCGGTTTGCGGCGCCTTTGTCGCCGCAGGAGAGACCTCCTGCAAGGAATGCGGCGCCTGTCCAAAAACGGGCTGGAGCGAGGATACCGCCTACGATGGATTAGATCTGCCATTGGACGAGTCCGAGGGGGAGACCGCCCCCAAGAAGAAATCCGACGCGAAGCGGTTGGCGCTGGCCGCCGTACTATTGCTCGTGGTGATCGTCCTCTACGTTTTGACGAAACCGTAGGTTGGATGTAGGGCCAGCGCTTGCGCTGTGCCGCGAATGAAGATCAAGTCGTAGATGGGCGTCCACTCCGCGAACGTTAAGTTATTATAAGTGAACTCTTGCTTTGATAGAATGTCCTGCTCCCGGCAGAGCCGGGATCCTGTTCGCCCCGCCGAGCAGGGCGATCTAGCGAGCACAGAGAGCGACTGTTAATAGACCCAAAACGAAACGTTCTCTCGTCATCGGTCGTTCCGACCTAGGAGTCTCCGTTCCTATCAAGGACCCCGACACAGTCGGTGGTTCACGGAGCCAATAGGCGTTCGCTACGCGAACGATAAGGTTTCTTGGATTGAGCTATTGTTTACGGAATAAATGTAGTGTCACGTTTACCGTTTTCGCTTTAGATGCGAACGAGCGGATAGCCGGGATCCAAGGGGGCGGTGATCAGTGTTGCAGTGGCTCCTGTTTCTATCGCCGACAGAATCAACGATTCAATCGTCTCAGTCTTTACGAGCGCGAAGTCGCGGCGATTGAGTTCGAACGCATCGTCTCCGATAGTCAGGCGGGCCTTTCCTTGAGTGACGACCAGCGCCGCCAAGCTCTTCTCCGCCAGCTCGTTGGTGTAGCGACCGTTGGAGTCGATTTGGACTTCGTCCCAGACGGCAGGGGCGTCGATCTGAGTAACCCCATGCGGTCCGATGATCCGTTTCAAAGTCGCTCCAGTTTCCAGCTGTTCTCTCGGAAAATCCGAGTCCTTGAAATCCAAGTACACGGGCGGCTTTTGCAGCGATTCGCGCATGTTGGGTTCGAACCAGATTTGGAAAAACTCGGTGCGTTCTCCGTACATTTCTTCCTGATGGGAAATTCCGGAGCCGGTTTGCATCAGTTGAATGCCTCCTGCCCCAACGCGTCGATTGTTTCCAGCGGTGTCGGTGTGGCCGACCGCTCCTTCCATCACGTAGGAAATAATCTCAAATCCTTGGTGCGGATGCATGCCGATGACCCCGTCCCCTCGGGCGGAGGCCCAGGCCCAGTAAAGAAGTGGTCCGACTCGCCGAGAGCCGCCGCTTTCCTGGGGGAAAGGAATGGGTTTGATCTCCGTGATCTTGCCACCGTCGAAGGCGCCGCTGCCTTGCTGCTCGGGTGGATAGATTTCTACTGTGTAGTTCGTTTGAGCACTCTGTTCTTTCATGACTGTCGGTTTAGGAATAGGGATAATTAACTTGATATCAAGATAAAACGATCAAGTAGTTGAAACGAATGCGAGGATCTTAGAGGTTGAGGGCTTCCGCGGTCTTCCCGACTTTTTTTACCAGTCGGGCGAACGCGAGTTTCTCGTCGCGGGTCAGGCAAGTGAATAAACGTTCGAGATTCGCGGCGTGGATATCGAAGGAAGCATCTATGAGCGACCGGCCCGCTTGGGTGAGGGACACGAGGACAATTCGACCGTCGTCGGGATCGCGGGAGCGGGCCACTAGGCCTTTTTTCTCGGCTCGATCAACGGCGGTAGTCATGGAGCCGCTGGTGAGCATCATCGACTGCGCGATGGTGTTGACTGGTTGTGGGCCTTTCGCCTTGAGGTGCTCGAGAACGGCGAAGTCGGAGAAACTGTCGAATCCGAGTTCTTTCACGCTCCGTTGGTCGTAGATGTCGACTGCTTTGGCGGCTTTGTAGAGGAGGAGAAACAGGTGTTCGCCTTTGATGTTCTGCGCTTGGGCCACGCTTGTTTGGTGGAGTTATTAAATCTTTGTATCAAGAAAAAAATTAGTGATAGGCCAGGCATACGAAAATTACGCTAAAAGGCATAACGCTAAAAGGCATAAAAATGTTGATTTTACACCGATTAGTGTTACGCTAAAAAGCATAATGAAAAACCCATTCGCTTATGGTAGGGTGGTGGAGGGCAAGGACTATTGCCCGAGGCCGAAATTAGAGAAACTGCTGGCGGAGATGCTCGTTTCGGGCCAAAACGTGGTATTGCATGGGGAGCGGCGCGTAGGGAAGACGTCATTGGCGGTGAGGGCGGCTCGCAAAAAGCGGGCGGTCTATGTCGACTTTCTGGCCTGCAATGATGCGGGTGAAGTGACGGAGCGAATCGTTAAGGCGGCGATGAAGGCTGCCAGCAATGCGGGACTTCTGGATGCGGCTTTGAAGGCGTTCGCTTCATTGCGTCCGAAGGTGACCGTCGATCCGGACACGGGCGCGATTGGCGCTACACTGGATATGCGCCCGTCGGATCTGAATATTGGCAGTGTAGAAGCCGCTCTGGAAAAGTTGGGTGAATTGCATAAAAAAAAGCCGATCGTGGTGATTCTCGACGAGTTTCAGGATGTGCTACGGATCAAGGAGTCAAAGACAGCCTTGGCTCGGATGCGTAGTGTTATCCAGTTTCAGGGCGATCTTCCGTATGTATTTTCGGGCTCGGCTCGGGAGAAAATGGAGATGATTTTCTCAGATCCGGATAGTCCGTTTTTCAAATCGGCGATCACTGTGGAGGTGGCGGCTCACGAGGGGGGAGCGTTTCAACGGTTTCTCGCGAAAAAGTTCTCGGAGACGAAGCGTAAAGTTGGAGGGGGCTTGTTTGAAGCGATTCATGATATGGGGGTCACGGTTACGGGAGATGTTCAGCAGCTTTGCTGGGCGATTTGGTTTTCGAGCGAACCAGGAGAGACGATTGGCGAGGATTCGATCGAAGGCGCCTTGGACACTATTTTCCAGATCGAGCGTTCGAAATACGAGGATGCGGTACTCAATGTCTCGGCGACTCAGTTGAAGGTGCTAGTGGCCCTGGCGCGACAGGGTGGGGAGCGGATTTACTCGTCTGATTTCAAACGCGTTTCCGGAATATCGGTTGTCGGTTCAATCACGAAGGCTGTCCAGCGTTTGGAAGAGCTGCGCATCATCTACAAGCACAAGAACGAGTATCGGTTTGCGAATCCGTTTTTTGGGGTTTGGATGCGGACTCAATTCGCGTGAGCCTCTTTTATAAGCCTATTTGCTAGGGTTCATTCAATCGGCTAAAATCGCGTCGATTGGCCGCCGTCTCGATTCGATCTTCTTGTCTATTCGCATGCCTGGCGATATTTTCATGTATGTCAGGAGGACATACACATGAAAAACATAATAGCGAAATTAGGCGTGGCATGGTTCACATGCCTAGTAGCGATGTTCTTGTTTGTCGGTTGCCCGATGAACGAGAAGTCGCCAATAGGGTTCCGTTTGCCGGAAGGCAGTATTTGGAAAGGTAAGACAGCGTTTGTCGAGCTCGGGTGCATACAGTGTCACTCGATCGAGGGTGAAGACTTGATTCCGGAGCTAGAGGCGCCGCGCAAAGTGCATGTCGTGCTGGGCGGCGAGGTGACGCGAGTGAAGACCTATGGTCAACTCGTAACCTCGATCATTAATCCGTCTCACGTGATCAGCGCGACGCCGAAAGCGGAGTTCACGGACACCGATGGAAATTCGCTGATGCCGGACTTTTCCGAGGAGATGACGGTGCGCCAGATGATCGACATCGCGGAGTTCTTGCAAGCGCGGTACGAGGTGGTCATCCCCAGTCACGCGTACGGCGATTATACATACGGTCCCTGATTGGGCTGGCGCTGGTCCGAATTGGGGCGTTCGCTATGAGCGGATTGTAGCGGCGCCCTCAATCCGCGCGGAACGTCATCGCTCGATCAGAGAGATCCCGGTCATTTCGCTCGGCTTCTCTAGTCCCATTAAATCCAATACGGTGGGGGCGATGTCGGCGAGTCTTCGATCCGCTTGCGCGAGCGTGACGTTTTCCAAGCCTTTTCCGTAGAGGGCGAGTTCTACGGGATTGAGCGTATGGGCGGTGTGCGGGCCGTCGACTTCGGGATCCCACATTTGGTCGCTGTTGCCATGGTCGGCAGTGACGAGCGCGGCGCCGCCGACTTCGTCGATCGCTGTCAGGAGTTCGCCGATACAGGCGTCGACTTTGGCGCAGGCTTTCTTGACGGCTTCGATGTCTCCGGTGTGGCCAACCATGTCGGGGTTGGCGAAGTTGACGAGGACGAAGTCGTATTTTCGGGAGAGAATGGCGTCTCGGGTGAGCTCCTTGACTGCTTCCGCGGACATTTCCGGGGCGAGGTCGTAGGTATTGACTTTTGGGCTGTCGGCCATGCCCCAGTCTTCGCCTTCGAAGGGTTCCTCGGTGTAGTCGTTGAAGAAGAAGGTGACGTGCGGGTACTTCTCGGTTTCCGCGCAGCGGAACTGGGCGAGTCCTTTGTTGGCGATGTAGCTGCCGAGAATGTTGGGCATTTTCTCTGGTTTGTAGAAGACGACGTTCTCGCAGAGCCCTTTTTTCCATTCCGTCATGGCTACATAGAAGAGGTCGAGTTTTTCGCCGCGGTCAAAGTCGTTGAATCCGTCTTCGATGAAGGCTCGGGTGATCTCGCGCGGGCGGTCGCCGCGGTAGTTGTAGAAGACGACGGCGTCGCCGTTGCCGATGGTGGCCAATGGTTCGCCGTTCTCGTTGGTGATCCACGTGGGCGGAACGAATTCGTCGCCAACGGAGGAGGGGTCGCTGGGGTTTTCGTAGTAGTCGGCGACGGCGCCGACTGCGCTTGAGTTGGATCCCGCCGCGCTTTTGCCGGTAAGCATGTTGTACGCTTTGGAAACGCGTTCCCAGCGGTTGTCGCGGTCCATGCACCAGAAGCGGCCGCAAACGGAGGCGATTTGGCCGATGCCGAGCGCCGCGCATTTCGCTTCTACTTGCTCGAGAAAACCTTTCCCGCTTTTGGGCGGCGTGTCGCGGCCGTCGGTGAAGGCGTGGATGTAGACCTGTTCGATTCCAGCGGCTTTGGCTTCGGCGAGGAGCCCGTAAAGGTGCTCTAAAAGCCCGTGGACGCCGGCGTCGGAGGCGATGCCCATGTAGTGGAGCTTGCCGCCCGCCTTGGCTTTGGCGAACGCGCCTTCGAGGGCGTTGTTGCCTCGAACGGACCCGGTTTCGAAGGCTTTGTTGATGCGGACTATTTCCTGGTCGACGATGCGGCCGGCTCCGATGTTCTGGTGGCCGACTTCGCTGTTGCCCATGACGCCGGCAGGCACGCCGACGTCGAGTCCGCAGGCGGCGAGCTCGGTCCGGGGCCAATTTTGGCTGAGGTTGTCGGACACGGGCGTGTCGGCCAGCTTGATGGCGTTGAACGCGTCGTGTTCGGGATTGTGGTTGGAGCCCCAGCCATCGCGGATGACGAGGAGTACAGGTCGTTTGCCTTCGCTCATTGTTGTGGAATCGATTTGCGGGAAAGGTCTGCGGCGCGGAGGCGCCTTGCCGAAAAGGGCGACGTTTTCCTAAATTGATACCGCGAAGTCTACTAAATTCAGAGGAAAGCTCGACGGGCTGAGCCTATTTGGGGCGAAATCAGGGAGTCTCGATTTCGGGTAGATTTTCGAAGCGCTGCTGACTCTCTTCCAGAATCTCCTGGAGTCGACCGGATTCCAGCGGGTTGGCTTCGAGCTGGATGGTTGGGTCGGGCTTGGCGTCGGACAGTCGGATCTGCAGGAGCTCCTCTTGCTGGGCAGCTCTTGCCGCCTTTACTTGAGCGATCTTCTCGGTCAATTCGATTCGCCGCATTGTCAGAACGCGAAGGTTTCCTTCGCTACCGCCGGATGGATTGAAACGGTTGAACAGGCCCAGGTGCTGGGTCCGCAAGCGAGCGTGCTGGCCTGCCGTTTGAAGATTTCCATGATCGAGCGCGTCGCGCATTTTATCGTAGTGATAAACGGCTGGGTGACGGGTTTCGCCGGCGGGGATTCGCGCCGAGTCTTCGTAGTCGGAGGCGATTGTATGCGCCGGCGGGACTGCGATCAGGAGTAAAGCGGGAATGAGTGTCGTTCGCCTCATGGGGAAGAGGACGAATGGGACAGGCGCTTTGCGGTCAAGTTCCGCTACAGGGCGTTCTCGATGGCGAGGACGACCTTCGCGGATTCCGGATTGGTCATGCTCCCGTAGCGGGCGATTACCTCGCCGTCTCGACCGACGAGGAACTTGTTGAAGTTCCAGCGGATTTTCCCGGGAAAAGCGGCGTTTTCGCCGGTGAGGTAAGCGTAGAGCGGGTGCTGCCCGTCGCCGTTCACTTCGATCTTCTCGTACATCGGGAAGGTGACCCCGTAGTTCAAGGAGCAGAAAGACGCGATGTCGGCGTTCGTGCCAGGTTCCTGGCTGCCGAACTGGTTGCAAGGAAATCCGAGGACGACGAGTCCTTTGTCTTTGTATCGTTGATACAGGGATTCGAGGTTTTCGTATTGCCCGGTGAACCCGCACTTGGAGGCGACATTGACTATGAGCAACACTTTGCCTTCGTGTTTCGCGAGCGTTTCGGATTGGTTGTCGATGGTGGTGACGGGAATGTCGTAGATCATTTCGGCGGAAAGCTGGGTTAGAGTGGAGAGCGCGAAGAGTGCGAGTGCGAGCGTTCGTTTCATGGCGGACAGGTTGGGTTTGGCGAGTGCGCGGGTTCGAGTGTAGATGGGAGAATAGAGGGTTCGGCGGGTTGAATCAACGCCCGAAATTGAGTTGAGCGGTCCTTGAACAACTTTCTAAGCGCACGACAAGCAGCGACTTACAAAGTTCGGTTCGATTGGAACAATTATTCAGTTGAACGTTCCATAGGGCTGTCCATTGTTCCCAAGCCTGAAGGAACGTTAATCAGAATAAAGATGAAAAACAAGTTCTCAACCTTACTCGCAACCCTATTAGGAATGACCGTGTTCGCCGCGGCGTCCTTCGCCGGAACGACCTTGGAGTTGACGGCGAACGACACCATGCAATTCGACAAGAAGACGTTTGAAGTCCCTGCCGGAGAGGAGATCACGCTGGTGTTCAAGAACGTGGGAGCCTTGCCTAAGGCGGCCATGGGACACAACGTGGTGATTTTGAAACCGGGCTCAGACGTGATGGGATTCGGCGCGGGCGCGGTTGCCGCGGCGGCGACCGAGTACGTCCCCGAAAGCGGTCCGCTGGCGGAGCAAGTCGTCGCCCACACGAAGCTACTCGGCCCGGGCGAAAGCGATACGATCACGTTTACGCTGGAAACAGCGGGCGTTTACGAGTTTGTCTGCTCGTTCCCCGGCCACTACGCGCTGATGAAGGGGACGATTACCGCGAAGTAATCGCGTCGTTCAATTTACTTTCCACAAGAGCCCTCCAATCGAGGGCTCTTTTTCGTTTTAAAGACGGTCTCTCAGAAATGCTGACGCAGGAGCTCGAGGCTTTTGGGGATGGCAGTGACGGGATCCTCTTTTCCTTCGAACTCCAGTGAAACGTATCCACGAAAGTCTGACGCTTTCATGATCTTGGCGATTCGCGCGTAGTCGAGGTCGAGTGTGTACCAAGTGCCTCCGCCGTAGTAGGTTTTGGTTTGGAGCAAGACTGTCCGGGGAGCGAGTTGTTCAAGTTTTGGATACGGGTTTTCGAGAAAATTACCTGTGTCGAGAGTGACCTGAAGCCATGGGGAGTCGATGGCGGCGACGATACGTTCGACTCCTTCGGCGGTCCGGCCGAGTCCCCAGTGGTTTTCGAGTCCAAGAGTGACGCCGCATTCCTCCGCTTTCGGAATTATCTTCTCGATAGAATCGATGACCCACTTGAATCCTTCCTCCTCGGTGTATCCATCGAGTGGAGGCTCGATCCCTTTGTTTGCCATGAGGTCGTCGAAACTCTTGGTGGTGCCCCACCGGCCGGTGTTGATACGCATGGTGGGAATGCCCATTTTGTAGGCCAGTTCGATTTGCGAGCGCGTGAGCTCGATGTTCTCTTGCCGCTTTTGCTTGTCCGGGCTGACGAATCCCTGGTGCGTAGAGAATCCCATGAGGTCGAGTCCGAGCGTGAACGCGCGCTGCTTGATGCGTTGAAGGGCTTGGTTGGACTCGTCCTCCATTTGACGGTGGAGGATTTCCACACCGTCGAATCCCATTCCTGAAGCGAGCTCGATGCACTTCTCGATCGAGCGGAATTCGGGTCGGCGAAATCCCCAAAAGGAATAGGTGGACACGCCGATTGGATTGGGAGGAAGGGGTTGCGAGTTTTGGTTGGATGCGCGAGTGGCGCCGTTCACTTTCAGGGAGCTGAGTCCAGCGGCGATGGCGGCCGCGCGAGTTAGGAATTGTCTACGTGTATTCATACAGGTCATTGGTCCGGGTAGATTGCTGGCTTATTCTGGTGGGAGCAATGCTCGAATTGACAGGATTCCGATGGAGCGACCCTCGATTTTGATGGGCTCGCTCCGGCCCATTTTTGTCCGGTTCATCGAGATGGATTGAGGCGAGCGTCGACTAAGGGGACGGTTTTTGCTCCAGGTTTAGTGTAATTTCGGCGAGTACCTAGACGACCGTTCTAGAGATGCTCTTCGCGCGTGATTTGTAACCCGTTGTTGAGCAATAGGAAATACGATTTTTGAGTTTCTTGGAGGGGGCGTGACGAGGTGGGCGAAAAACAACCGTTCGTTGTCGCTCTCAAGTCGAATTCGAGTCGTGACTGGATCGTTAGGGGTCTGGCATGCCGGCGCGGTTTGATGGGGTCGGGGGTCAGGGAGCCACCCGCGGTTTGAACGGATCGTCAAAATGCGGAGTCCCCCGACGGAATCCGTCGAAAAAAGATTGAAACCACCCGAATCTAGCGCCCGTTTGTGTTTCTGATGTGTTTGTGATGAAAAATGCCGTTCCGGAATTCGCTGGGCCGGTAGGAATCAGCTTAAATCACAAACACATGTCAGCATTGAAAAGAATCCACTTTGTCGGTGGCCGCTGCGCCTTTGGGGCGTTCGCGGCCGTAAGCGCGTTATTCGGGTCCGTGTTCGCCCAGTTGTCGATCGAGCCGGCGGAGGACGGGGAGTCGGTACGCCTAGTGGTGAGCGGCGAGTCCGGCGAGACTTGGAATCTTGAGTATTCGGACGATCTCGTCGAGTGGCTGAACCTGGGAGAGGACAGCGCGGTAACGCTGGACGAGGAAGGAAACGGAAACCGCGTGGTCGTGTGGACCGGCGAGACGCGGTACTTTCGGAGCAGCTTCGTGGAAACCGGCAATGGACTGCCGGCGCCGTTCAGCGCGTTTTCCGAGGACCTCGTCATGTACATAGACGGCGATTTCATGGTGATCGAAACGACGAACGTCCCGGATCATCCCAGTCCCTACTTTCCCGAGTCCGACGAGCGATACGAAGCCTACAACGGCGACAATACGAACTACCGGCAGAACCCGAATACCATCGCCGCGCAGAGCTTTGTCTATCGCATCCCGATGAATCCGGTGGAAGCGACGAACAAGACCGAAACAATGCTTGGCTCGATCGGAATCGCCATCAACGGGGTCGCGTTTTTTAATCAATACGCGGGACCGGATCAGCCGTTGACGAACGAGATTGACAGTTTCGATCAATACAGCGGCCATCCACAGAATACAGGGGTGTATCACTATCACGTCGAGCCTTTGTACTTGACGGGGCTCGAAGGGGAAGAGGGGCTCTTAGGTGTGCTTCTCGACGGCTTTCCCGTTTATGGGCCGATGGAGAACGAAGAAGTGGTCACCAACGACGACTTGGACGAGTACCACGGCCACTTTCACGCGACGGATGAGTTCCCGGATGGCGTGTATCATTACCACTTTACGGATACCGATCCTTATTTAAATGGCGGCGAATATTATGGAGCGCCGGGAACGCGAACCAACTAGCGCTATGATCACTCGGCTCGTCAAGAAATACGGCATTCCACTTTTGCACTTATCAACGGCGATTGTCCTGCACGGGGTGTCGATGGGGAGTGACGAGACGGGTTTCGAGCGGGTGAATGGAATTATGCTTCACGATGGAGCGCCTTTCACCGGGACGACGCGCGCGTTTTTCGCGGATGGGCAGCCGATGACCGAAACTAGATGGAAGGACGGAAAAAAGGAAGGGCTGCACCGAAGTTGGTACGCGAACGGGCAATTGAGGGAGGAGCGCTATTACGCGTCGAACCGGAAAGACGGCGAGCACAAGGGTTGGTACGAGGACGGTTCCCCGCGATTCGTGTTCCATTTCGTATCGGGCGTGTATCACGGCCGCTGCGAGGAGTTCTATCTGGATGGGTCTTTGTACACGCAATTCAACTACGAAATGGGTCGGGAATCCGGTTCGCAGAAAATGTGGGAGCCGGACGGTTCGATTCGAGCGAATTATGTCGTAAAGGACGGGGCCCGTTATGGGATTATTGGTTCCAAACGCTGCGTGACAGTCGAGCAATGAAGTCGATGGAAATCTCTCTCAGGCTAGTATTGTTTTTCGCCTGCGTCGCGGCGCCGGGATTGGCGAGCGCGGACGCGGTTGAGTCGACGATGCCCTTCTACGGAGAGCAGACATTGACGCCGCAATGGCTGGATGCGTCCGAGCGAGAGGAGTTTCATCGCGTTGCGGATTTCGAGTTTACCGATCAGGACGGCGAGGTCCTGCAATCGCGGTCATTGGCGGGAAAAGTGTATCTCGCCAACTTCTTTTTCACCACCTGCCCGGGTATTTGCTCGACCATGACAAATAATCTGAAGCGTGTCCAGGAGGCGTGCGCGGGCGATGAGCGATTTGTAATCCTCTCGCATTCGGTTACTCCCAAATACGATACTCCCGCAGTTTTAAAGGCGTACGAAGAGAGACACGGGCTGACGGGCGGGACGTGGCGGCTCTTGACCGGGGACAAGAGCGACATCTATCGCCTCGCCAGGGATTCCTATTTCGCGGACGATCAAGGCGCGTCGGTCGAGAACTACGAAGATCGGTTCCTGCACACCGAGAAGGTGTTTCTAGTCGATGGGGACGGATGCATTCGCGGCGTCTACAATGGCGTGATGACCGTCGATATGAAGCGGATCATCGCGGACGTCCGGACGCTTTTGGAAGAGGGCTGATTGCCCGCGTCTATTTCTTAGACCAATTTCCGGATGGGTCTTGTATCCAGACGTTCGATGCGGACTTTTTCCTAATGGACTCGGCTCGTCCTTGCCCGACAACGGCGACCGACAATCCCAACCGCTTGGCGAGGATCGTGTAGAGCGTTCTGCGATCGGCATTTTCCTCGTTCATGGTCTTGGTTTGAGCCGGGTTGAGATTGGCGCGTTGTTCCAGGTAGCCCTTGTTGTTTTCACCAACGGCTCCGCTGATTTTAAGGGCGTCTACGGCGCCGACGCGTTCCAGCAGCCGCTGCTTGACGGATTGCTCGTCGTTTTGGGCGAAGGCGCTTTCGGTCGAAAGCCCGAAAGCGAGGATCGCGAAGGAAAGAATGAGTGTCCAATTGGTTGTTTTCATCGGATTGAGTAAATTGGGTTTTCTAGGAATCGGAGAGGGAGCTCGAAGCGGCGTCGATGTCGCCGAACACGTCGGAAAGCTCCTGCTGGAGTTCTACTTTGAGGTTCACGTCGAGAGTCATGTAGATCGGCTCGAACGAGCTGTGGGTCTTGACGCTGATGCATCCGGTTAGGGCGAGAATTGAGGGTGCGATCAAGGCGCGTTTCGCGAGCGTATGGAATTGAGGTTTCATGATTCGGCTATAGGACGATACGTGTGTAGAAGAAATTCACCGCTATTTTTCCGACAATGGAGCGTGGAGACTGGGAATACGAGGCGAATTGCGCGAGATCAGCGGTTTGAGATTTGATTAGCGGCCGCCACGCCGAGCGAATCGAGGCGAGTGAGGAAATTGAGCAGCTCGGCGACCGTGCCATTTACATTCGTGGTAATATGCAGCGGAATCTCCGTCTCGCCTGCGTTGGCGGTTCCAGACATTTGAATGCGCATGGGGGTTTCCGGGAGGTCCCTGCTGAACAGATCCAGTCGCATGTCCTGAATATCCAAGTCGCCGAGGGCGTCCTCGAGAAGCGCGTTGGGTTCAAGGCCGAGTTTCTCAAGCAGTTTGTCGCCGAGAGTTTTCTTGCTCGGGACAGCTTCGTCCTCGCCAGTGAAATAGCCGCGGGCGTTGTATGAAAAGGTGGCTTCGGTGCTCGGGTCGAGCTCGAGATAGCCTTCGCCGAGAACGGGATAGCCATTCTCGAGGTTGATCGGCAGGCTTCCGTTGAGCCGGCCTTGGACTTCGCCATCGAAAAAGTCCAGCATGGCGATGGCGGGGGCGATGGAAATCCCGTCGAACCGCACGACCATCTTCGCATCGGGTTTTTCCAGTTCGAACGCGAAGGGGTCGATGGATACAAGTCCGTCGAAAGTCGATAGCTGAGCGTGCTCGACGGCCAGTTGGCCGGAACGGGGCAGGGCGATTTTGGCGAGGAAATCGACAGCCGTTAAGTCGCCTAGAGCGACTTTGCCTGCTTTGATCGACTGGGCGCCGGGAGTGGTCTGACTCGCGATCGACGCGAGTTCAAAGTCCGATTCGATCGCGTCTACGGTGAGATCCTGATAGGGCAAAACCAGCGACCCCTGGCGGAGTTGAGCGGCAACACTGGCGTCCCATCGATCGGCAAGCTCCAATTTGCCACCGAACCCGATCTCGCCGCTCAAAACGGATCCTGTCAGACTTTCCACATGCCTGGAGAGGAGATCTGAATTGACTAGTCGAATACCCGACACTTTGTATTCGCCATTCGATTGCATTCCCGTTTCCAAAAAATCGAGCGCCTGTCTGGATTCGATCGATACGGTTTCCCCTTCGAATAGCAGTTGGCCCGTTGTTTGGGCGACGAGCGAATCGAGACCGCCCGACAAGGATGATTCGACGGCCAGTTGCTGAATCTCCTCCGAACCGACGCGAACGATCCCGACTCCGAATTGAAGGACGGAGTTGAGCGGTTGACTGATGAAGTCGCCGATTTCTGTATCCACAGATTGGAGCGAACCTGAAATCCAATTTAGGCTCGCCGTATCGGGAAGAGATAACTCGGATCCTTGCAGAGAAATGTTGTAGCGTGTTCGCGGAGCGAGGTAGGAGAGGAGTTCGCCCGGGTTCTCATTCGCTTCGACGAGCGTGGAGAGTTGAGCGGATGAAAGCGAGGCATTCACTTCCAAAGCGCCTCCCCCTAACTTCCACTGTTGGCTCTCGGAAGTCAGTTCTGCGCCCGTGAGCTCGAGCGTCAGACCAATCGCCTGGTCCTCCAGCCAATAGCGAGCATCGATAGACGCGCTTGCGTTTCCTTCTATCGAACTACCCTCGAAGGCCGCAACTGACGTTCCGGAGACGGAAGACAAATTCAGTTGGGCGGTCATTGGCGCAGCCGCCGTGTCGCACGCGCCGTTGAGTTGCCAACTCCCGGTGATGGGCAGGTCGGAATCGGAATTCGGTGAGGCAGGTTTTGAATGTAACTGAGCCGCGTATTCAATTCTTGGACCATTTTCGAGAAATTCGGTAATGCTAAGCGATAGTTCTTCGAGACGTATCGACGGAACCGAGCGGCTCGAAAGGGGTGAAAACTCTAGCTGAAGAGAGTCGCTCGTCCCCTTTGCTTGGATTGTAAACGGCGCTAATTCGTGGCCGCTCGCAGCGAGTTCGTTTGATTCGATGCGAGCGGTGAATCGCTGGAGCTCGTAAGCGTCATCGATTTGGGCTTCGAGTCGGGCGAATAGCGAACCCGATTCCCCTGAATCGAGACTCCATTCGAGCTCTGGAATTGACGCCGAAACCGCGCGGAGAGTCGGCGACTCAAGGGTGACTCGAGCAGGTGTTTGCAGCGCCAAGGGTCCTTTTCTAAGCGCCTCCAGGGTGAACTCGATTCGGGTGTCTTCGATCTTGCCATTCGCGTAGTTTGTAGACGCATCGACTAATTGAATACTAGCGGCACCGTCGGTGTCCGCATAGTCCACCGAATCCAGTTGGACTGAGACCGTCGCGTTTTCAGGGCTGATTCCAAAGAAGGTCCCTTCGACTTGCACGGTCCCGCCCGAAAATTCGACGCGAGCGTCGCTGGGCAAGGGGGCAAAATCCTCGATTGCATAGTCGAGTCGGGCAAGGGAGTCGTCGATGCGAGCGATTTCTATTTTAGCATCGTAGCGAATTCGGTCGTTCATGCGAATGTCTAAATTCAGTTTCTCGATGTCGGACTCCATTTGGAGCGTTCCGTTGAGTTCGTTCTCGTCGCTGACAGCGAGCGCGAGCGCTCCGTCGAATCGCAAGGGGCCCGCGTCGGTCAAAAGTTCCCACTCAACCGACTCCAAGCTCAAGGCGCGAAACGGGATGGGGAAGCCCGATTTGATTTGTGAATCGAGCTCTTCCATATCCAAGGTCGAGGGCCCTCTCAAATCGTACCGTATTGCGACTCTTTCGAGCGATACCTCTTCGACTCTGTAATTCTCTTGGATGTCGGAAATGCGAAAACCAACATCGATCTGTCCGACTTCAACCCGCATCGAGTCGGTAACGAATACGAGGTTCCGCGCGCTGAGACTTTCCTTAGTAAGAGAGGTGATCTCGATACCGGAACCGTCGAAGCCCAAGTCCGACAAAACTTCAGAAACGATGTAGTTGGATATCGTTACGCGCGCGAAATACAGTCCGGCGAGAGAAACCGAAAGAAGCGCGAGCAGGGCGAAGGAAAGTCGCAATACCCATTTGATGCACTTCGATCTCCAGCTGACTTCCATTGTTGAGAGAACAGATAAGTGGCTCTTCGAGCGGATAGCGATGCGGAATTCCAGAATAGAAACCGGCAGGCGCTAGGAATAGGTGTGAGAGAGGACCGTTTTGTTCCCTGCAGATCAAACGGACGGCCGTGAACATTGGGAGGCGACGCGCTCCTCGCTCCGGCGGGCGGAAGTGAGAATAGTCGGTCCTTAGCTCGCAGCTAGAATCTCTTCGCCCACGAGGTTGTCGAGCAGCGTTTTCATCCTCCGAGGGCGAATATCGTACGTGCTCAACTTGCGCAGATCGAGCCAATCGACCCCAACCTGCTTGGAGTCCGGCTTGTCGCCAACCCGGAGTCTGTATTCATTCTTCAGAGCGCAGTGGAAGACGAATTCGACTTTTGATTCCCCCTCGGCGCCGTTTTTCGGAGAGGCCAGTTCCCGCTCGTGTATCGTGACGAGCTCACCTACTTTCACCTTGGCGCCCGTTTCCTCGAACACTTCCCGAGTAAGGGCTCGATTCACGGATTCGCTGCGCTTCTGCCCGCCACCTGGGAGTTTGAATACCGTTTCACCGTTTTTTCCCGTGTTTCGGATCGCGAGCAACTTGCCTGCTTCGACAATGATCGCTTTGGCGGATATACGAGCGCTTCCCATAAGTGATTGATCGACAAATAGTACGATGGCGCAAGAACCGTTCCGCTCAAGGGAGGCGTTTTAACATACTCTTAGTAATATTTGCGTCTGAACCGGTCAAAACTGGGTCGAAGTCATCCACAATTCACCCTCGCCGCGCGCCGATTGCGTTACAATTGTCCCAAATCGCTCCCGTTTCGCTCCCTAAACCCCTCATAATGTAGATATTAAGGCGATTCATGATTGCATTCATGATGAGTTCATCTATTTAAAAAAGCTGTGAAAACTGGAGTGAATGCCCCGCGAATCAGCGCATTAGTGATTCTGGTGGCAGCGTTTTCGCTGCCCCTGCACGCTCAAGAGGAGCTTTCGTTGAAAGCGACTTTAACCCGCGTTCTCGACGCGAACCTCCGTTTGCAGGCGAGCGAGTTGGACCACCGAATGGCGGTGGAGCGGTCGAAAGCGGAATGGTCTATTTTCGAGCCGGTGTTGCTCGTGACGCTCGCTCGAGAGGCGAATAATCGGGAGAATTCCACGGAGCGGTTTTTGAGCCAGCGCGTCAGTGTATTCGACGAGCACAACACGATCTACTCGGCCGCCGTTGAAGGGACGCTGCCGAGTGGCGGGAACCTGCGGCTTGGTTCGCAAGCGCGCGGACTGGACAACAACTTGCAAGTTACGGGAAGGCGGGAATGGGAGAGCTTCACGGGAGCGACCTTGACGCAGCCACTGCTCAAGAGTCGTGGCTGGAAGGCGGTATCCAGTCAGATTCGAATTGCCGCCGCGGACTCGGAGGTCGCCCTCCAGGACTACCGGAGCCAATTGGCGCTTGTGCTTTCGGAGGCGGAAATGGCGTATTGGGATCTGGCAGCCGCGGTTGCTTTCGTCGATATGAGTAAGGGATCTGTGGATACGGCCGAAGTGATTCTCAAAGACACGCAAGCTCGTCTCGATGCGGGCAAGGCGACCGAACTGGACGTGTTGCAAGCGGAAGCAGGCCTCGCCTTGCGCATTTCTAATCAAGCGGATGCCGATCAATCCAAGTTGGACGCGGCTTCGCGGCTGGACGCTTTTCTAGGAAGGCGAGCGGACAGTTCAGGCAGCGTGAGTCCAACGGATGAACTCGAGCTGCAAGAAACGGCTCCCGCGCTCTACGATGCGCTCGCGGAGAGTTTCCGATCGCATCCTGCCTATCTCGCTCAAACCAAGCGAATCGAGCAGGCGGGAATCCGCGTGGCCTATGCCAAGAACGAACGATTGCCACAATTGGATCTAAAGGCGAGCTATGGATTGAATGGATTGGCGGGCACGCTAAAGGGCACGTTGGACGAGAGCGTGTTGAACAACGAGTTTCCTTCTTGGTACGCGGGCTTGGAATTGAGGTACCCCATTTTCGATAGCAAACGCGAAAGACACCAGTTGAACGCGGCGAAAATGCGCGAGCAACAAGCGCTCCTAGAACTGTCGGCGATAGAAATAGAGCTGATGAATGGGATACACGTGCTGGTAGAAAAGGTATCCAGTTTGGGGGGACGCGCCTCGGCATTGGATCGAGTGGTGGACCTTCACGAGCGCGTGCTGGAGAACGAGCGCGAGTACTTGAGCGCGGGGAAAAGCGAGATTCGCAAAGTGTTGGAGGTCGAGGAAGATCTTTCTGAAGCCCGCGCGGAGGCCCTTGCCGCCATGCTCGAACAACAACGCGCCCGTGTGGCGTTGCTCGTACAGCAAGGCTCTTATTTGAGAGCGCGCGGATTTGAAATCGACTTAGACGATTCTCAAGGGTCCGGGGAGGGGTGACATTGATTTTGATGATGTGCAGGCGGGCGTCGTTTCTAGCGATTTCGCTAACGACGCCGGTGTTTCTGGCGGCAGCGGAATTTGAAGCGACCGGATTGATTGAACCGTTCTGGGAAGCGACTTTGGCCCCGACCGTCTTGGGTCGGGTCGAGAGCATCGATGTCGAGGTCGGCGATCGCGTCAAGGCCGGGGACGTGCTGGTCTCGCTCGAGCGCGGTATGGAAGAATTGGATGCGGAACGCCGCCGGATTGTGTCCGAAAGCTCTGTAGAGTTGGATCTCGCCCGAGCGAAACTCGAAGTGCTCAGCTCGGAGTTCGAAGGGACCAAGCGGTTGTTTGAGACTTCGGGATCGGTGAGCAAAGAGGAGCTTGAGCGAACGCGGCTGGAGTACCAGCTTGCGGAAGCCGAGATCTCGCAACTCGAGGAGAGAGAGAAAGTCGAGGAGCTGGAATGGAAACTGGCGCTCGAGCAAGTGTCCCGAAGGATTATAAAGACGCCGCAAGACGGAACGATCGTCGAGATATTCCCTATGGCGGGTGAGGTTTGCGAGCCGCGGCAGCCGTTGGTGCGCATTGTAGATGCGCGTACGGTGAAAGTCGCATTGGATGTAGACGCGTTGGAAACGGTCGGGATTGTCGCCAGTAAATCCGTCGCCATCGCCATCGACGCCCCCGGAGGGGAGATGAAAGTGGAGGGCGTGATCGATTTCGTGTCTCCGGTCGTGGACGGCGCGAGTGGTTTGAGACGTATCCAGATTTCAATTCCGAACGAAGAGGGTCGGATCTTGCCTGGCTTGCCGGCTCGGGTGGGTTTCTCCAACAGTTTGTAGTTGTATGGACGAACCGATCTATACAGACCACGGTGGCGCGTCCTTGATCGCTCAGTTGCGCGAATTTGTCGGTTCGCCTCCCGAGTTTTGGGCCTTGTATTTGAAGACGGCCCGAGCGGTCGCATCGGCTTCCCGAGCCACTTTGGGCGTTCGTGTGATGCGACCTCCGAAAGGGGATGAAGTCGCTGTGGAAAGCTGGCGAACTTTGGTGTCCCACCCGTCCGGAGGGGCGACGTTGCCCGACGCTCAATTGTTGAATCTAGCGTTGGCAGAGGGCATCAGTCGGGACGGAGATACGGTTGTGTTTTCAATCGGAAGCGAGGAGCTCGGCGAGGGCGTGATTGTCCTATCGGACTGTGACAAGTATTCGGATACAGAATTGACTACCCGCATCGCTTTGCTTGGGTCGATTCCCGAGATTTGGCAGTCCAAACGATCTTTGCAAAAACTGGAGTCGCGTCTATCGGGGCTGACGGGGGCGCTGGATATCGCCTTGGTAGCTCACGCCCAAAAGAAATTCACTTCCGGAGCCTTCGCGGTGTGCAACGAGCTTGCGGCTCGGATGAAATGCGATCGGGTGAGTCTTGGGTGGCAGGACGATGTAGCGATGAAGCTGCGAGCGATCAGCCAAGCGGACAAGTTCGATTCGCGGACCTCGATCGTGCGTCAGGTCGAGGCGGCGATGGAGGAGACCTTCGATCAGGATGAAACTCTCCGTTACCCGCAAGAGGAAGGCTCGGACGCGATCGTCCGCGAGCACGGGGAGTACGCCCGCGACGCGGCGGTGGGCTTTCTTTGTTCAGTCCCTTTGCGAGTTGAGCGGAGCCCGAGGGGCGTATTCTTGCTCGAGCGTGGCAAAACGCCGTTCGCGAAGGAGGAAGTCGAGTTGCTGCGTGTCATGGCGGATCAGGTAGCGCCGAAGTTGGCGGATCTGAGGGAGCGGGATCGCTGGTGGCCGTCGCGACTCTGGAGGCGATTGAAGGAGAGCGCGTCCCGATTTCTCGGGACGAAGCACACGGGCCCGAAACTCGCGGGCGTGGGAGCGGCTGCGTTGATCTTGTTCCTGGTTTTTGGTCGGCTCCCGTATTCGGTAGAAGCTCCGGCGGTGGTGCGAAGCGGGCACGTGGTCTTCGCTACGGCGCCGTTCGACGGATTTATCCAGGACGCGTATTACGAAGTTGGGGACACAGTTGATGCGGGGACTCCACTTGTCGCGTTTGATACTCAGGAATTTCTCGTCCAACAAGCTGCGGAGATGGCGAATATGAATCGCTATTCTAAAGAAGTGGAGCGCGCTCGCGCTGACAACGCTCTGGCGGACATGCGGGTGGCGGAAGCGCAGTTGGAGCAGGCGGCGGCGGTTTTGGAGCGAACGCGATATCAGATTGAACAATCCGAGATCAAGGCGCCGGTTGACGGCGTGATCGTGGAAGGCGATTTGCGAAAACGGCTCGGCGCTCCGGTGCGAAAGGGCGACGTGCTTTTTCAGCAAGCCCGACTGGACGATCTGTATATACATGTGGAAGTACCCGAAAGCGAAGCGCATGAGGTGAGCGATACCCAACGGGCCCGAATGCTGTTCGCCGCTCAGCCGGAAGAAGCGTTCGAGTTGTCGATTGAGCGTATTCAGCCAGTCGGCGTGCAAACGCAGTCTGGGGTGGTTTTCCAGTTGCGGGCTCGAAGTGTCGACGCGGCTCCCGATTGGTGGCGGCCTGGAATGAGTGGTTCGGTGAAGATCGACGTGGGCTGGCGCAACGCGGGTTGGATTTTGACGCATTCGACTTCTGATTGGCTGCGGAGGCAGCTGTGGTGGTGAACGCGCGATGGGCAAGACATTCAGCGAATCGTGGCATCGGATTGCTGGACTGAATGTCCAGTTGCGTCCGCAGGTACGGGTGCGTCGACAGTACTTTAGAGGCGAACGCTGGTACTTGCTCCACGATCCGTACAATAACCAGTTCTTCCGCGTCCGGCCCGCCGCGTACGCGTTTCTGCTGCGTCTGGGTCCGAAGCGAACGGTCGCGTCTGCGTGGCAGACCGTGTTGGAGGAACGTCCGGACGACGCCCCGGGGCAGCAGGACGTAGTGGAGCTGCTTTCGCAACTTTACGCATCCAATTTGCTCTATGCCGACGTTCCCGCGGACACGGCGTCGTTGTTCAAACGCTACAAGAAGCGCAAAAAGCGCGAGGCGACCGCAAAGATCCTCGGGGCGATGTTCGCTCGATTTCCGCTCTTCAATCCGGACGCATTCCTCGATCGGATCAAGCCCTTTTCGAATCTGGTATTCAGTCGTTGGGGACTGATTCTCTGGGTTGTCGTGGTTGTCTGGGGGGTGAGCGCGGTCGTGGGCACCGCCAACGAGTTGATTGCTCAAAGTCGACGCGTACTCGATCCAGGAAATCTGCCTTGGCTGTTTCTCGTAACCGCGATCATGAAGACTTTGCACGAGTACGGCCACATGGCCCTGTGCAAGAAGTACGGCGGCGCAGTGAAGCGAGCGGGAATACTCCTCATGATTTTCACGCCGATGCCCTTTGCGGATACGACCTCCGCTTGGGGATTCCGGGAGCGGGGCAAGCGCCTCGCGGTCGGTTTTGGAGGAATGATCGTGGAAGTCTTCCTCGCCTCTATTGCAGGCATTGTGTGGGCCAAGAGCGGACCCGGGCTGACCAGCGACTTGGCCTTCAACGCGATGCTGGTGGGATCGGTCTCCACGCTGCTTTTCAACCTCAATCCGCTGCTCCGATTCGACGGGTACTTCATCCTGACGGATTTGTCTGGGATTCCCAATCTCTATCAGAGGAGCTTGAAGTTCCTCCGCTACTTGGCGGAGCGCTATCTGTTCGGCTTGAGGCGGGAGCGTTCGCCCGCGGAGGACAAAACCGAAGCGTGGGTGTTCGCGATTTACGGGGTTGCCGGAGCGATTTATCGCTTCTTCCTCTTTGGCTCGATTCTCTTTTTCGTTTGGGACCGCTTTCTCCTGCTCGGAGTGATCATGGGCTCGGTTTGTATTGTGGCTTGGGTGCTGGTTCCGATGGGCAAGCTGGTCAACTACCTCGCGAGCGGTCCCAAGTTGCATTTGCAGCGTTCTCGGGCGATTGCGTCGGTCGTCGGGATCGCCTTGTTTCTCGGCGTTGTGATTCGGCTGCTTCCCTTGCCGCATTCGGTGCGGGTGGAAGGCGTGCTCGAAGCGGAGCGCGCTTCCTCGGTGACCGTTGGCTCGGGAGGACGCATCGTCTCTCTATTAATAGAACCGGGCGCCCGGATCGAGGAGGGGCAGGCCCTCGTGGAGCTGGAGGATCCGGAATTGCAAATCGCGATCCAGGAAATTGAAGCCCAGCTCGCGGAGGCTCGGGCGCGAATGCGGAAGGCGCTGGCCGAGGATCCTGCGGCGCAGACGGTCTTGCGGGGCTATTTGTCGGCGCTTGAAAAACGGAGCGAGGAACTTGAAGCGAGGCAAGTGGCTCTCACGGTCGTTGCTCCTCACGCGGGATGGTGGGTGGCTCCCACGTTGGAGGATTCTCTCGGTTCGTGGATTTCGAGAGGCTCGCTCATCGGGGACGTGGTGGATACGGATTCGTTTGAATTCAAAGTTCAAGTACCGGTTAGTCGTGTTCCCGAAATCGTATCCGCAGTCGACAGTCCTGCGGTTGTACGATTGGATGGTCAGCCGTGGACGCGTCTCAAGATCGGAGAACGTTCGCTGGTCGCAGCGGCTCCGGAATCGTCCGAAGAAAACCGAGACGGCGGAGCGAACCCCGATGAGCCCGCCCCGTCGTTCGAGTTCAAAGGAGCGATCGAGGAGTCGGGCGACGCGACCTTGCTGCACGGGTTAAGGGGGCAAATCCGGTTCTCGTTGCCGGCGGAGAGCGCGTGGATTCAGGCCAAGCGAATCTGGCGCGAATTTACGGAGAAGCGAAGCAGCGTATAGAGACGATGAATGCGACACACGCGATTGCTCTCGACCTCCTTGCCTCGCCTGATCCCGAGGAGCTTCCCAAAGGACTTGATTCACTGAACCACGCCTTGCGCGGGAAGCTCAAACGCGTGGGGAAAATGCGGGCTGAATTACTCGACGAAGCGCGGGAAGCGAACGATCTGCGGGAGGAAATCGAGTCGCTTTCCAATGCGGCCCTGCGCGTGGAATTGGAGCGTCTCCGCATGACCTACCGACGCGTGCGCGGATCGGTCGGTTCGGAATTGCGTATCCGAGCGTTGGCTACGTTACGCGAAGCGGGTTGGCGGGCGTGGCGGTTGAAAGCCTACGACGTCCAGCTGGCGGGCGTGCTCGGCCTCGATCGCGGTTGTCTTGTAGAAATGGCGACGGGTGAAGGAAAGACGATCGTGGCGGCCATGGCGGCGGTCCTAGCCGGTTGGTCGGGGAAGCCGTGCCACGTAGTGACTGTTAATGACTACCTCGCCCAGCGGGATGCGGAGCAGTTTCAACGGATCGCGGAATGGACGGGCTTGTCGGTCGCCGCGGTGACTTCGACCTTGTCGCCTTTGGAGCGTCGAGCGGCGTATCAGGCCGATGTCGTCTACGCTACGAGCAAGGAGCTTTTGGCGGATTTTCTCAGAGATCGAATCGCCTTGGGAACGGCCTCCGCCGCGGACCGGCTGGCCTTGCGGCAGCTTTCCGGATCGGACCGGGCAGGGCGGCATGTCGTGCAGCGCGGGCTGGGCGCCGCGATTGTGGACGAGGCGGATAGCATCCTCATTGATGAAGCGGTGACGCCGTTGATTATTTCCCGCGAACAGCCCAATGAGGAGCTACGCCAAGCATGCATCGAAGCCTACCGGCTCGCGGAAATTCTCGACGCGAAAACGGATTACCGAGCGGATCCTCGTCACAAGCAGGTCGACTTGACCCCGCGCGGCGAACGACGGCTTTCGGAGTTGGCGGACGCGTTGCCGCCTCTTTGGCGGGGCGCCGATCGGCGTCGCGAACTCGTGGAGCAAGCGTTGCAAGCGCGGTCGTTTTTCTTTCGGGAAAAGCAGTACATCGTTCAAGACGGCGAGGTCGTCATCGTGGACGAGTTTTCGGGTCGACTCATGCCGCAGCGCACTTGGCGGGAGGGCTTGCACCAAGCGATCGAAGCGCGCGAGGGAGTCGCGGTCACCAGCCCGAGCGAGACGATCGCCCGCATGAGTTTCCAGCGCTTTTTTCGCTTGTTCCCACGGCTGAGCGGCATGTCGGGTACGGCTCGAGAATCGCGGGGCGAACTGTGGCAAATCTATCGTTTGCCGGTTGTCGCCATTCCGACGAATCGTCCGGTTGCCCGTACGCTCGAACGGGAAAAACGCTTCTTGGACGCGGAGGAAAAGTGGGAAGCGATTGTCGAGGAGATCCAGATGCTCCACGATTCGGGGCGTCCGATTTTGGTGGGTACGCGGAGCATTGAAGCGAGCGAAGCCCTCAACGACCGGCTGCTGGAAAAGGGGATCAACGCGCGTGTTTTGAACGCGCGGCGACATTCCGAGGAGGCGTTGATTATCAGCGCCGCGGGCAAACATTCGTCCATCACGATCGCCACCAATATGGCGGGACGAGGGACGGATATTCGGCTCGAGCAAGGCGTGGCGGAGCTTGGCGGACTGCACGTAATCGCCACGGAACGACACGAGGCGGGGCGGATCGACCGTCAACTTTTCGGCCGCGCCGGACGGCAAGGGGATGCCGGAAGCGCCCGGGCGTTTGTCAGTTTCGAGGACGAATTGTTCGCTCGATTTCTGCCGATTCCGGCCAAGTTCTTGATCCGGTTGCTCGCCAAAACGCTCCCTGCAGTGGCCCCCGCTATGCTCGGAATCGCCGCGGAATGGGCTCAGAAAATTGCCCAGAGACGGGCGTTCCGGCAACGTCGGCAGGTGCTCCAAAGCGATCAATGGTTGGAGGATTCACTCGGATTCGCCGGCAGTCAGCGGACCTGAAACGCTCGAATTTCTCTGATGTTTCGTCACCCAGTTGTATGAATAAAACGTGAATAAAACTTGCTTCCACACCCCACCTGGGCCCATTTTTAAAAACCTTGCTAATCCGTTTCGGCTTAGCGTTTGCCCCCTCTGATGAGTTCTTCCCGCTTTCAACTAGAAGCTCTGGAGCCGCGTATCATGCTCGCGGCGGACGCCGCGATGGCGGAATCCTTGGCGAGCGGGTTGATGGGCGAGACGGTTGAAACGGCGTGGGAAGCGCCGGAAAGCGAGTCGATCGAAGTGTTCGAAGGCTTCGAGTCCGGGGGTCTTTTCGAAGGGTTCGACGCTATTGAATCCGGTCCCGCGGAGGCAGGCGAAACGGATTTTGTAGCGCCGGCAACGCGTTCGGAAGACGCGGAATCGAACGATGAGGACGGCGCGAATTCAGGCGCCCAAGCGGCCGACGCGGAGACATTGAAAGCGGTCGAAGCGAGCGTTTTCGCAGCGCCGGAAAACGCGTTCGAACCGGTTGAGGAGGTGGAGAATTTCAACGATTACACATCGATACTAGTCACTACTTTGAGGGCGGGCAACGGTCCTCCGGTGAGCGAAGGCGCGTCTCAAGCATTCTTGAGCGCAGGTGATGGAGGACTGGATTTCAGGAGGGATGTATTGGATTTCGCTGCCCCGCCCGCCGCGACGATTTCGTGGGTGTCGGACAGCGACGGCTTTTGGGACGAGGGAAGCAACTGGAGCACAGGGGTGGCGCCGACTGCCACGGACAGCGTGCTCATCGATCGCGGAGCGACGAACGTGACAGTAACGGTTCGCGGCAGCGCGACGGTCGCTCACTTGGTCAGCAACGAAGCGCTGGAGCTTACGAACGGGAATTTCACGATCACCGGAGAGACGGTGTTGAACGGAACGACTTCGTTTACGGGAGGAACCTTCTCGGGTGCCGACGTGACGAATAACGGGACCTTCCAAACGAGTGGCAGCACGTCGAAATTCTTGACGGGCGAGTTTTCCAACTTTGGCACGTTTGCGCATGGGGGAACTTCGAGTCTCTTCTTATTCAGCGCCATTTTGAACAACGAATCGGGCGGCTTGATCGACTTTGCGAGCGACGCGGACTTCCGTTGGTGGAGCGGTGCTCAAGGTCAGGTCAACAACTCGGGCACGGTGCGCAAATCGGCGGGCGACGGGGAAAGCAATATGCGCGGCGGCGGCTCGGGCGTTCTTTTCAACAATGCGGCGAGCGGCGTGGTCGACGTGCAATCCGGAACCCTGGCGTTCGATGGCGGCGGAACGAGCGAGGGCGGCGTTTACACGGTCGCCAGCGGCGCGGTCCTCGATTTGACCGGCGGACAGACGCACGAGTTTTCTGGAACCTTCACCGGCTCCGGCGCGGGCATGATCGTGATCGACAGCGGGCGCATCAACGGGGCCGAGTCGACGGTCTTCAATTTCCCCGCGGGTTTGCTCGAGTGGACCGGTGGCAATTTGTCGGGTACGATCGCCAACACCGGCGTTATCCAGTCGATTGGATCTTCCAGCCGATTTCTTGAGGGTACATTGAATAACTCGGGAACGTTTATTCACGGAGCGACGTCGTCGGTCTTTTTCGGTTCGGGCATTATCAATAATGAATCGGGCGGTCTCATCGACTTCACCAACGACGGGGACTTCCGCTGGTGGAGCGGCACTCAAGGCCAAGTGAACAACTCGGGCACGGTTCGCAAGTCGGCGGGCGCCGGAGAAAGCAATATGCGAGGCGGCGGCTCGGGCGTCTTGTTCAACAACGCGGCTGACGGAGTGATTGATGTCCAATCGGGAATTTTGTCGCTGAGCGGCGGGGGAACTCATTTGGGAGGAAGTTTCGCGGTGTCCGCGGGCGCGGTTCTCGATTTGACCGGCGGGGCGACCCATTCCTTTGCCGGCGAATTTGTCGGAACGGGCGGTGGCACGGTATTGTTGGACAGCGGAAGGGTTGAGGGCGCTAGCGGCGCCGAACTCAACTTTCCGAGCGGGCTGTTCGAATGGACCGGAGGTACGCTGGCGGGAGATTGGGTCAATGTCGGGTCGATCTCGTCTTCTGGAACCTCCAGCCGATTTTTGGAAGGGACGCTGACTAATCGCGGCCAGATCAGCCACGAGGCGACTGCCAGCATCTTCTTCGGCAACGGCGTATTGAACAACGAGTCGGGAGCCATTTTCGATTTTGCGGGCGATGGCGATGTTCGCTGGTGGAGCGGAGTGCAAGGGCAGTTCAACAATTCGGGAACGGTTCGCAAATCGGCTGGGCTGGCTACCAGCAATATGAATGGCGGCGGATCCGGCGTGTTGTTCAACAATGCCGCTGCGGGTGTCGTCGAAGTGCAGATGGGCACCTTGGCGCTGAGCGGCGGCGGAGCGCAGGCGGGTGGGGCGTTCGTCGTTTCGGCGAACGCGATACTGGATTTGACGGCTGGTTCGACGCATACGTTCTCGGGAACCTATACCGGCACCGGCGCTGGCACGGTCCTTCTCGACAGCGGGCGTATCAATGGAGTCGATACTCCGGAATTCAACTTCGCGGAAGGCGTGCTGGAATGGTCGGGCGGCACGCTCGCGGGCCCAATTGTAAATAGTGGCGAACTGACGATGACCGGGAATAGCAGTCGCTTTCTCGAGGGCCAGTTGACTAACACGGGAACGATCATAAACGCGGCGACCGCTTCACTCTTCTTTGGGAATGGAATATTGGACAATCAAGCGTCGGGCGTAATCGATTTTACAGGAGACGGAGACTTTCGCTGGTGGAGCGGATCTCGAGGCCAGGTGAACAACGCGGGTGTGTTGAGAAAGTCAGGAGGTTCGGGCACGACCAATTTCTCGGGAGGCGGATCTGCAGTGGCCCTCGACAATACCGGCACCATTGAATCGCTTTCGGGCACGATTGACGTCAATGCGGTGAACAGCCAAGTCACGTCGGGAACCCTCACAGGCGGCACATGGATCGCCAATGGCGGCACGCTCGATTTCAACACGAGTATCGATACGAACGACGCGATTCTCATTCTCGCAGGCGCAACGGGCAGCTTTATCGGTCTCGACGATCTGGTTACAAACAATGGTTCGCTCGCGGTGAGGGACGATGCGACGTTCACTCGATCGGGAGACCTTTTCAACAATGGCACGCTGACGATTGGCACGGGCGGGTCGGTGGATGTGGGCGGCGCCTATGTTCAGGATGCGGGAGCTACCCTTGGCATCGAGATTGGAGATTCGTCCGCGAACGACGGACAGGGGCAGTTGAATGTGACGGGATTGGCTACGCTCGATGGCGTGTTCGACGTGAGCTTGGTCGATGGATACGGACCGCAGAGCGGCGACACCTACACGGTGTCGACATTCGGGTCGCGCTTCGGCGGTTTCGCTTCCGAGACCGGCGTCGCTCCATTCTTTTCGAGTATCATTGGGTCGACTTCGATCGTATTGAATTCAATCACGACCGCTTCGGACTTGTCGGTCTCGAATATCTCCGGCCCCGCGTCGCGGGCGCCTGGCGAATCGGCGACGGTTACGTTCACGGTAACCAACTTGAGCGGCTCTTCCGCCACTGGTCCTTGGACGGATTCGGTGTACTTGTCGCTCGACGGTGTGCTCGACAGTTCCGACATATTGCTGGGGTCATCGGTACGGGCGGGAGACCTCGCCATCGGCGCTTCGTACAATGGAAGCGTCACGGCCAATGTACCCGCGGTCGCCAACGGCAGCTATACCATCATCGTTTCAAGCGACTCGGGCGAAGTCGTTCCGGATACCAATCGAAACAACAATGTCGCCACCTCCGCCTCCACGATAGATATCGAAACAGTGGCGTTGCTGGTGACGAGTACCTCTCCGGGCGGAACCGTCACTGCCGCGTTCAGCTCCTTCGATATCACTTTCAACCAAACCATCGACGAGTCGACGTTCACATTGGACGACGTCACGATCACCGGTCCCGGAGGATCGATCGCGGCGGGACTCATCACGGCCTTGGGTGGCAATGCCTACCGCGTCGCCTTCGCGGTCCAGCGAACGGACGGCGTTTACAGCATTTCGGTCGGTCCCAACATCGCCACGCCGGGTGGAAGCTTGCTCGACCAGGACAACGACGGCAATCCAGGCGAAGCGGGACAGGATGCCGTGTCGTTCGACGTGACGCTTTCATTGCCCGA
>JANQSC010000075.1 GCA_028284235.1 Opitutaceae bacterium | reverse complement strand
CGCGGTCGGCTCCCCAGACGTCGATCACGGCATCGGCGATTTCGAAAAGAAACCGGGCGCGGTTTTCGATGGATCCACCATAGGCGTCGGCGCGCTGATTCGCTCGCTCGGACAGGAACTGGTCGATGAGGTAGCCGTTGGCTCCGTGGATTTCGACCCCGTCGAATCCGGCCGCTTTGGCGTTTTCGGCGCCGGTTTTGAACTCGTCTACAATGGCGGCGATTTCTTCGACGCTCACTGCCCGGGGGGTTTCGAAAGGCGTTTCTGGCCGCAACACGCTCACGTTGCCTTCCGCCGCGATCGCGGAGGGGGCGAGGGGTCGCTCGCCGTCGAGATAACTCGAATGGGAGATGCGGCCTACGTGCCAGAGCTGAAGAAAAATGCGTCCGCCCGCGGCGTGGACCGCGTCGGTTACCAATCGCCATCCGTCCACTTGTGCGTCCGACCAGATTCCCGGCGTATCGGGATAGCCGACGCCCATGGGCGAAACGCTGGTGGCTTCGGTCAGAATCAGCCCGGCTCCCGCCCGCTGGGAGTAGTAGGTGGCCATTAGCTCGTTGGGAACGCGGCCCGGGCTCGACCGCATGCGGGTCAAGGGAGCCATGATGACTCGATTAGCGAGCTCGAGAGCTCCGACTTTCAGTGGATCGTTGAGAGTGAGGGTCATTTTATTGTGTCGATTGAATTGGTTGCGTTCGGCTTGATTTATTTGTTCGAATATGATCGAACTATTTACAGGCTGGACACGGCGTCAATCTTTATTTCGAATTTCATCGAACTAATAGCGAAGACGATCTGTCCTTCAATTTGATTGAAAGGAAGGCGCGTTTTCCCGACTTTAACACAAGCTCATGAAAAAATTCACACATCCCGATTTGGACACGATTGCTTTGTCGACGGTTATGCAGGCGTTGGCCGATCCGTGTCGTCAGCGGATTGTGCGTGTATTGAAAGAGGCGGAAGGGCGCGGGCTGGCGTGCAACGAGTTCGACCTCGAGGTGTCGAAGGCGACGGCGTCGCACCATTTCGAGACTTTGCGCAGCGCGGGCATCATCGAATCGCGATCGGAGGGAGTGAAGTGTCTTTCCTTGCTGCGCGAGAAGGAGTTGAACGAGCGATTTCCGGGTTTGCTGGATTTGATCGAGGCGGAGGCGTCGCCGGTTTAAGAAGTGCTGTCTTTGTCGTTTGCGACCATTCCCGACCCGGACGGCTGGCGTCCGAATCTGCGGCTGAAAGGGGACTGGCTGGTATTCAAGATCGGCGATGGACGGCATACGGGCTATGGTGAGGCGTCGCACAGCAACGACGACGTTCAGTGTCGTGAGATCGCGGATACGCTATTCCGAGATCGAATCGCCTCCTTCGACCTCGGTTTGGATTCGCTACGCGCGCTGGAGCGCGAACTGGCGGATAGCGAGCCCGGATTCGTGGAAGCGACGGCTTGGTCGGGGATCAATCAGGCGCTCTACGATTTACTGGCCAAGCGGGAGGGCGTCCCTGTCTGGCGACTTTTTCGCGAGCGCGTGGAACGGAACGGAGTTCCGCTCTACGCAACGGTCAATCGAGCTCTGGAGAGCCGGTCGCGGGAAGGCTACCTGAATATTGCGGAGCGCGCTTGCGATCGAGGATTCAGGGCGATCAAGTGCGCGCCGTTTGAGCGGGTGACCGATCTCGGGGCCGCTCCCGAGAATTGTAGGGAAGGTTTGGAGACGCTCGAATTGCTGCGGAACGCGTTTCCGAATTTAGAGTTGCGGGTGGATTTCCACGAGCGATTTTCTCCGCAGCATTTTGCCGTGATGCTGCCTCGTTTGGAGGAATTGGGGCTGGGTTGGCTGGAGGAGCCTTTCCCGATGGGGCGGGGCTACGCGGAGTTGCGAGCGAAGGCTGCAACGCCGATCGCCGGCGGGGAACTGCATTGGGGGACGCGTCGTTTTCGGGAAATCGTGAAAAATGGGTGGGTGGACGTGATCATGCCAGACGTGAAACACGTGGGCGGATTTGGCCCTTTGCTGGAGGTTGTCCGCATGGCGGAAGGGAAGGTGGAAGTCTCGCCGCACAACCCTTCCGGGCCGGTTGCCGCGGCGGCGAGTTTGCACGTGGCGGCGCTTTATCCGGAAACGGTGACTTCGCTCGAATATGCGTTCGACGCGACGGGTTCTCGCGTTCGTTGCGGAGAGCGGGTTGAGGAGGGGTTTCTGCGTTTGGGTGATCGGCCCGGATGGGGGATCGAGTTGGGCGAGCGATTTTTATATTGAGGGGGTTCGTTCTTGTATGCGCGGGGCGGCTACGCGCGGCCCCGCCGAATGGATCGCGGGCGTCGGCTATTCGGGCAATTCCTGGGCGAGGATATTGCGGAAGTCGACGGTCATTTCGCGGTTGGGGTGCACCTGGATACCGATGGGCCCTTCGGGGACGATGGTTTCGGAAGTGTAAGTCATGACTTCGGTTCCGTTGAGCCAGGTGGTGTAGGTGGTGCCGACGACTTTCACTTTAAGCGTGTTCCAGTCGTTCATTTTGAGGACTTCCTGGGCGGTCTCGACCTGGATGGGGTAGCCTTTGCCGGGAATGTAGGGGAGGGCGGTCATGTCGCGTTTGAGACTGCCGGATTCGCCGATTTGTATTTGCTCTTTGGTGTCGCGAAGGAAGACGCCCGTGTCGATGCGGCCGGTCCCGAATTTGAAGTCGGCTTGGAAGACGAAGTTCTTGTAGCTCTTTTCGGTCTGGAGAATGTCGCCTTTCTTCTCGGGGTCGTTCTTGGCGTGGAGTATGCCGTCTTCTATGTTCCAGCACACGGCGTTTCTAGTGGTCCAGCCGTCGAGGTCGGTCCCGTTGAATATGGGGGCGAGGCTGTCGTCGTTTTGACTGCAGCCAGCGGCGATTATCGATAGAAGAGTTAGAATAAGAGCAGGTTTTGTCATAGTTGCGAAGACTCTAGAACAGGAATAGGCGTGTTGTACAGCGGATTGAGCGGGCTGGATGGTATGGGAGCATCGACGATGCGCTTGCGTTGTCGGCAGGTCCCTTCCATTTGTTGACTCTCCGTTTCTTTCGTCCACGTCTTGTTGACTCAACGTAATCTTCATCCATGTCCCGATCTGTTTGGCAATTCACCTTCGTTTTCGGCGTCTCATTAGGGTTGCCGATGTTTCACTTAACCGGTGACGCAGGCTACACGTTATCGCGGCAAGTTCTGAAGAACAGTGAAAGCGTTCCTCTGTTGGTTGAAGGAGTGGTGAGCGGTTCGGAGGCAGCGAGCGGGAAAACGGAAACGCGTCGCGGGGCGCTTTTCTACACGCCGGACGTTGGCTTTGTGGGCGAGGATCGAGTGCGGGCGACGCTTGAGGACGGAATAGAGGTAGAAGTGTTAGTCGATGTGCGTTCCCACCCCAATTTCATTTTCATCCTGACGGACGATCAAAGCTGGACGAGCTTGAGCGCTCGAATGGACAAACAAGATCCTCGATCGCGCAGCGACTTGCATCGAACGCCTCATTTCGATCGTCTTGCCAAACGGGGGATGCGTTTCTCCCGAGCATACTCGCCGGCTCCCAACTGTTCGCCTTCCCGCTACGCGAATTTGACGGGTAAATCGACGGCCCGTCTCCAGTTTACGGATATCGTCGGCCGCAACCAAACGATTCCTAAAGTCGGAAAATTTCGGCTATCCGCGATTCGAACGGCTACGAAGGAGATCGAGGCGTCCGAAGTAACGATACCGGAATGGCTGCGTTCATTGCCAGGAGCGAATTACGCGTCGGGTCACTTTGGGAAGTGGCATCTCTTGGGGGGCGGTCCTGAAAGTCACGGATTCGATGTCTCGGATGGCGACACTGGAAACCGGCAGGGCAGCGTTGCGGAAAACCTCGAGTCAAACGACCCGAAGCAGGCTTACGGCATTGCCGATCGAGGAAACCGGTTTATGGGAGAGGCGGTCTCCGCAGGGCGCCCGTTTTATTGCCAGCTCTCGCACTACGCAGTGCACGCGGCTATCCAGTATCGCGAGGAGACGCTGGCGAAGGCGAACGACTGGGAGGACGGGGACAACCACTCGAGCAAGGAGTACGCGGCCATGATCTCCGATTTGGACAGCTCGGTTGGGCAGACCCTCGACGAAATCGATAGGCTGGGCCTTCGCCACAGCACCTATGTGATTTTCCAAGCGGACAATGGAGCGCCGCAGTTTATGTCGAACGCGTATCCGCTCAAGCGGTACAAGCCAGAGATTTGGGAAGGGGGTATTCGGGTGCCTACCATCGTCAGCGGTCCCGGGATTCCAGAGCATTCCCAATGCGATCAAGCGATGATGGGCATTGATATCCTGCCCACGATTTGGGAGTTCGCCGGGGGAGATCCGAATCGACTGCCGAAAGACATCGACGGCGTGTCCATCGCCAGTTGGTTGCGCGGCAAGCCCCAGCGGAAACTCGAGCGCCCCAGCCCGTTGGTCGTCCACAGTCCGCACTACATTGTTTCGAACGATCTGGCCAAGAACCAGCGCCCCTCGTCCGCTCTGCTGGAGGGGCCGTGGAAGCTGGTCGCTTGGTACGAGACGGGCGAGGTTTCGCTCATAAACCTGGAGGACGACGTGTCGGAGTCGCGCGACCTGTCGGCGACCCGTCCAAAGTTGGCTCTCAAACTCAGAAAGTCGCTGCGAGACTACTTGTCGGCTGTGAATGCCCAGCTCCCGACGCTCGATGCAGCCTATGCCAAGAATCCGGGGAAATCCGGCGACGCGGACGACGATGGGTTGCCGGACTCTTGGGAGTTCGCGCAGCTGTTGACGCATACTCTGGGTCCGGGAGACGATCCGGATGGCGACGGAATTTCGAATGTGGAGGAGTTCCGGACGAATTCGGATCCACTGGCGCGATGAGAGCGCTCAAAGGACCCGCTTAGAGAGTAATTTTCATGGGCGGCTCTGCTCACTCGATCGTGTGATTGCGATCAGTCGTTGGAATTGCGTACAGTCTCGGTCGGTCTCAAACTGTAGTCTTCGCGTAGCTTATGTCTGGATTCAATCGGACTTGATGTGTTGTAGTCGATTCAGTCCCTCGCGACTTATTATTTATGTACCCCAATTGCATCTTGAATATTCGTTACTCGATTGTTTTACGCATGGCGTCGGCGAGTGTCGCTCTATGGGTGGGAGGGATTTATTCCGCAGCTTTCGAATCGGTTGAGCTCACGATCGATCATCCGAACGTAGACACTGTTTCCCTGTTCGCGGAAAACCCCGACATTGTCACTCCAACCGGAATTGCGGTGGCGCCCGACGGTCGGGTCTTTGTCCAGGAGAATCACACGCACCAGAGACCGGAAACCTATGTCGGGCCCGCGAAAGATCGCATTCTGGTTTTCGAAGACAGCGATGGCGACGGGGTGGCGGATCGCCGGTTGGTGTTTCACGAGGGTCTCGAGTTCACTACTGATCTGCTCTTCGCGTCCGATGGCGCTCTGTACGCGACGACTCGCTCGGATGTTTTTCGGTTTCCGGACGCCGCCAATCTCGCCAAAGCGACGGGAGATCCCGAGCGTATTGTACATTGCGATACGGAAAGCGTCTACCCGCATGACGGAGTAAGCGGTCTGGCTATTGATCCGGGCGACCCTGATTGGCTCTATTTCGGTTTCGGGGAAAACCTGGGATTCGACTACACATTTATCGGCGCTGACGGCGTCCGCATTTCGGGCGGCAACGAAGGGGGTTCGACCTATCGCTGCCGATTGGACGGCTCGCGATTAGAGCGACTGTCAACCGGCCACTGGAATCCCTTCGGAATGAGCTTCGATCTGCGAGGCAATTTATTCGCGACCGACAACGACCCGAGCAGCACGCCGCCGAATCGACTGCTGCATGTCGTCAAGGGCGCGGACTTCGGATTCGAAATGAGGTACGGGCGGAGCGGTCGCCATCCTTTGGTGACATGGACCGGGGACAATCCGGGCACCTTGGGCATGGTGTCCGGAGTGGGCGAAGCGGCCTGCGGCATTATTCCTTTCGGTCCTGGACAAATGCTCGTCGCCTCCTGGGGCGACAATCGAATCTACCTCCATACGCTGGAGGAAAACGGTCGCAGCTTCACGGCGTCGCGGGAGAATTTTCTATCGGGCTCGAATCAATTCAGGCCGGTGCATTTCGCTTACGACGACGAAGCAACTATACTCTACATCTCGGACTGGGGGCTTTGGGACTATCCGGTCCATGGCAAAGGGCGGATTTGGCGCGTCGCGCTGAAGTCGCCGGTCGATCTGGCTCCAAGACCACGGAAACAACTACCCGAAATGACCTACGAGCTGGCGCTGGCCGACCTCGGCAGTTCCGATCCCTACGCGCGAAACGAAGCGGTTCGCGTCGTCGCCCGCGATCCGCGGGAGGATTGGCGGACAATCAAGGATCCGGTCGCTCGGGCTCATTACGCGGTCGCTCTGAGACGTTCCCAGCGGTTGGACGCGTCCGAAAACCTGCCCGGTCTCTTGGATGATTCCAGCGAGGAGGTCAGTTTTGTCGCCATTAAGTGGATATCGGACGAGAGACTCGATGAATACCGGTCTGACTTGATGCGACAGCTGAATCGTCCCGATCTGAGTCGCAAACTAATGCTGGCGATCTTCGCGGCGGAACAGCGTTTGGATGGAAGGAAACCATCGGATTTGCCGACGTCTGCTCAACTGGGGACCGTCCTTGACGACCCGTCGAAGCCGTCCCGGCTCCGAGCGCTCGCTCTGAGTCTGATCCCCGCGCGTGATGTCGCGGTCGCGAAACTAGTGGGGTGGACCCAGGCCGATTCGGCGGAATTGCGGTTTGAAGCAGTACGTAGTCTTGCCGAATTGGATACGCGCGAGTCCCAGGAGGCGCTCGTTTTGATCGCCAATGATGAGCGTCAATCGCCTCTAATCCGGGCGGAAGCAGTACTTGGGCTTGCTGCCAATCCGGAAGCGACGCGAGAGCATTTGGAGCGACTCGCTCGAGGCGCGAATACGATCGTCGCTTCGGAAGCCAGGCGGGCGTTGGCTGCGGCGGGTTTCATGGCGCGTGATCTGCGGCCTAAACCGAATCCCGAGGACGTGGACGATTGGGTATCGATGATTGACGCCCTGAATGGTAGTCCAGATCCGGATACGGGGCGGCGGGTATTTTTTCATCCGCGCTTGGCGACTTGCGCGAATTGCCATCAGTTCGAAGGAAGGGGCATTCGGGTCGGGCCGGATTTGACGACGATTCATCGTCAGGAGGGAGTCGACTCCCGATGGCTGCTTACTCATATCCTCAATCCTGCGGAGACGATCGCCCCTCAATACCTGCCTTGGCAGGTCAGTTTGAAGAATGGCGACACGAAGATGGGATTCGTTATGCGAAAAGGCGGGAACCGGGAGGCTTACTTGGGGATTGACGGGAAGGAATTCATCATCCCGAAAAGCCAGATCGTTCAATCCCGGGAATTGCCCATCACGCTCATGCCTCCGGGCCTGTTGGCGCCGCTGCAGCCTGAGGAGATTCGAGACTTGATCGCTTTTTTGCTGCGAGAGTAGGTCGAGGAGCCACTCCGGGATTGATAAGTGGGGAGCGCAGGTGTGGAATATCGATTCATGAAACAGTTTTCCTTTGTAATTGCCCTGTTGCTCGCATTGTCCCTTGGCGCAGCGGCGGAGCGGCCCCTCCCACACGCTCAGGACAGGCCGAACTTCTTGTTTATCGTCGCCGACGACCTGTCCGCGGAGGCGGTGGGGACCTATGGGAACGATGTGTGCCGGACGCCGCATCTTGATCGCCTTGCGGAGGCGGGGGTTCGCTTTGACGCGGCCTATTGCCAGTATCCGGTTTGCGGGGCTTCGCGGGCTTCGTTCATGAGCGGCTTGTATCCGGAAACGACAGGATTTTTGGGAAACAATTACATTTACGGAAGCTACCGGGCGATGAACGAAGCCTTTGCGGACCACCCGAGCATCGGAGGTTTTTTGCGGCGTAATGGCTATGTTTCGACGCGCGTATCCAAAATTTACCATATGGGCGTACCGGGCGGAATTGAAGCGGGCGAACCCGGCGGGGACGATCCGGATTCCTGGGATCGGGCGTTCGATGTGTGGGCGCCGGAGACAGGGAGCGTGGGCGCGTTCTCGAGTCTCTCGCCCAATGTGGCCCATTGGGGGAGCAGCTTTGTGAAGGTCGTGGTGCCGGATGGGGAGTCGTCTACGCAAGCGGACGAGATGGCCGTGACTCAGGCAATCAGCATTATGGAGACGCGAGCGCGTCACCGAAACAAGACGAATCGCATGAAGCCGGGGGATCCGCTGTTCCTGGCGGTCGGGCTCGTGAGGCCCCATGTACCGCTGGTGGCGCCGGAGCGCTTTTTCGAGATGTACGATCCGAAGGACATGGAATTGCCGTTTGTGCCGGAGAACGACTTCGAGGACGTGCCCAAGGCGAATCAAGGCAAGGCGAACGCGACTTCGTATCAGATGGACGAGGACACGGCGAAGGAGGCTCTAGCGGCGTACTATGCGAGCGTGACCTACATGGACGAGCAAGTCGGTCGCTTGCTGGACGCCTTGGATCGCCTGGAGATGAGCGACAATACGGTGGTGGTTTTTATTTCCGACCACGGTTGGCTATTGGGCGAGCATGGGAGCTGGCAGAAACCGAGTTTGTTCGAGCCAGCGTGTCGCGTCCCTTTGATCATTCGCGCTCCGGGATTCGAGGGAAGTGCGGGGAAGGCGACAAGCGGCTTGACGGAGTTGATCGATTTGTATCCGACTTTCGCGGATTTTGCGGGATTGGGGGAAGCGGTGCCCGAGCGAGTGCAGGGGCGATCTTTGATGCCGTTGCTGGCGGATCCTTCAGGGGTGAGTTGGACGGCGGAGGCGGCGTATTCGGTGATGGCGCAGAGAAAAACAGTGCAGCGTTCGGTGAGGACTGAACGGTATCGGTATAGTCGCTACGATACGGGTGAAGAGGAGCTTTACGATCACGAGACTGATCCGGGTGAGTACACGAATCAGGTTGTGAATCCGGAGTACGCCCAGGATTTGGCGCGATTGAGGGAAGTAATGGACCGGATAGAGACGGAGTGAGGCGTTTGATTGCGATTAGACTATAGCGCTGCCATGGCTTGTTTCGACCCTCTCCTAGAGAGTCTAGATCAGCTTTTTCTCGGCCAATCCGGCTAGGATTGCCGCGTGGTCGCTGCCGGCATCCAGGGCGGCACGGACGAATTGCGCGGCTTTCTCTTGCGTGGCAGTCGCCGGCCAGAGCGGCCTTTCCGGAAGAGGTTCTCCATCCCAGCATATTCCGTTTTGGTGATTGAGTCTGCAGCGGTACCAATCCGTTTCGATACCTTCTCGAACTTGATGGGCCGGTTCGATCGAGCCGAGCTGGTAGAGGCAGGTGGGGCACACGATGGTTCGAGTATTGTCGTTGCCGGCCATTCTCGCAGTAATGGTTTGATCTTCCGTGCGCCGCAATATGAATCCTCAAACGCAGATCATCCAGCATTCAAGATGTCGGGGCCATGAATCCGATCGGGGCTCCCGAGCCGATGTTGTGGAAGCGATTCAGGTTGGGGAAAACGGCGCCGAGGTCCGCGTCGGGAACACCGAACCATCGGGCCAGCTCGGCGAAATATTGATCGGTTGACAGAGTGGGAATGAGACGGCCTCGACCGGTATCGAGACTGTTGCCGAGGGCCAGTTCCGGATAGGCGCCGTAGATCCGACCGCCGTTTACCGCTCCGCCGAGCGCCATTTGGTTGCTGCCCCAGGCGTGGTCAGTCCCTTTGCCGTTGGACGAGAGCGTGCGTGCGAAGTCGGACGCGGTGAAGGTCGTGACTTTGTCGTTTATGCCCAGCTCGGTCATGGCGGAATCGAATTCAAACATGGCTTTGCTGATGACGGGAAGCATGGCAGCGTGGCTGTTTAGAAGCTCGTCGTGATGGTCGAACCCCCCGAAGAAAATGAAGAACGTCTGCCGCTTCATGTGGAGCAGTTGACGCGCGGCGATCGTCTTGGCGATCATGTGGAAGCTCTGCGAAATGCGGTTCGGGGAAAAGACCGTATTTAAAGACTGGGCGCCGATAGCGGAGCTGAATTCAATCGACGCGTCAAGCGATGCGCGGTGTTTCTGGGCGAATGCTTTTTGGAAGAGGTTGGAGTACTGTGCGTCCATGAGACTGTTGATAGCGGAGGATCCCAACGCGGCGAGAGTCGGATCTTCTCCCCCCGCGTAGGGAGCGAGAGTGATGGATCCGTTGCCTTCAGGCTCGATTTCGTAGCTGATGGAGTTCACGCCGGACTGGAATGTGTTCGTTCCGGAGAGGGATATGTTCATCGAGATGTTCGATCCAACGTTGGTGGGGGAGAGAAGATCGGCGACGCGACCGCCCCAGCCGAGTCCCGTATTCTGATTCGGGACACTGGTTTGCCATTGCATGATTTGGTCGGCGTGGGAGAACAGTCCGGAGGGGAGCGCGACCGCGCCGCTTTCGTAGGCGGCGAGGTTAGTGGGCTCGACGAGCGTCCCGACGTTGCAGACGAAGGCGAGTCGACTTGGGTTGGCGTTGTAGAGTGCCTGCAGCTCCGGCATTCCAGGATGGAGACCGAGCGTCTTGCCATTGTGGGAACCATTGAGAGGCAGGATGCTGTTTTGCGGAAGCGCTTGGTTGCTGCGGGCGGTCGCGTATTCGGAATACTCGGCAGGACCTTTTGGGACGAGCATATTGAACGAGTCGTTGCCGCCCCCGAAAAAGAAGCAGACGAGGGCTTTGTAGTCGTTTGGGTCGGACGTCGCGGCGACCGCGGTATTGGCCATGCTCAGGTTGAGCAGAGTTGATAGAACTGGAGTGGCTGAAATGGCGGCGCACGATGCTTGACCGAGGAACGTCCGACGGGAAATTGTTTGGCGATTGTGTTTCATTTTCGGATACAGTTGAGTGGATGCGACTCTGGGTTTTGGTTTGTGTCAGCTAACGCAAAATGGCGAAATCCGGCGAAGAGGCGATGAGTGTGATGGCGAAGCGAACGAGATCTTCAGGACTCGTTTCGGCGTTTTGGGCGGAGACAAGGGCGTCGCCTATAGTCGCTCGGGCTGCCGTTGTCATTTGACCCCGGGTCAACAAGATATCAAGCCGGTCGATGAGCGATTCGATGTCGTCGGCGAGGGCGAGTTCGTCACTGTAGTCCATGGTAAAGGTCGGAATCGGGGCGTCGTCGGTGGGGTTGATAAAATCCTCGTAGGGAATTGCGTTGGCCCAGTAGTTAAGCGTTTTGATGGTTGTCGTCGCGGTAGTGATTTGGAATTCCGGCGCGTAGAGCCCGTTGTTCTTCAATTCCCCAATAGGCTGATGGTCGGGTAGGTAAAAATTAAATACGCTCGGAGCGCGCATGGGTCGTTGAGCATAGGCTTCTACCGCATCATTGTGCGTGTCGCGAAATCGACCGTCCGAAGATGAGAAGTTGAATGCTCGCATGAGGTTTAAGTGGCGAATGACTGGTTCGCGGAGCTTGCCGTGGCCCGGGTCGTTGAGGAAGGTGGCGTTGCGGGCTTCCGGATCCAGGAGAATGGCTCGAATCACCGCTTTCATGTCTCCTCGCGCGCCGCTGGCGTTGGAGTTGAACGCGCTCGCGACTCGGGCGACGTAGCCGGGGGAGGGGTTGGACTTCACGAGCCGTTGAATGAGAAGTCGCCCGATAAACGGGCCGACGTTGGGGTGGTTGAAGAGGTTGTCGATTGCGGCATCGAGGTCTTGCTTCAGAGTTCCGTCGGTCGATTGGCCGTAGAGGAGGTTTTTAGGGCCGGTTTCGTGCATCGGTTCGTATTGGGCCATTTCGATGCCCATCCACGCAGAATCGGCGCCGAGGTAGTCGTCGATACTCGCAATCGAGCCGGGCTCTTCGCTATCCCAGGGGGTTCCGTTGTTTGGATTTTCCGGGTTGTAGGTTAGGCCGGTGAATACGCGGGCGAACTCGGTGATGTTGGAATTGTCGTAGGTGGGAATGTCGTTGCCGTTGACGTCTTTTTTGCGGGAGCCGTCGAGGTTCAGCTCCCAAAGGCCGATGGAGAAGAGCTGCATGATTTCTCGTGCGTAGTTCTCGTCGGGGAAAATGTTGTTCTGGAGATCGGTGGGGCGATTCTTCACGTGGCTGAGGTAGTGCCCCATGGCGGGATTGGTCGTGATGTTGTAGAGGATGTCCCGGTAGTTTCCAAACGCTCCGTTGACGAGGAGGTCGTAGTAGGTGGCGATGCCCCAATAGTTGTCTTCGAGGGTGTCGGTGGTCTGGCCGACGACGAGGATCTCGCTGAGGGCAAAGGCCACTCGCTGCCTCAGGACGTCGGGGGCGGTGAGGTTGACGTCCCACCAAGTCCAAATGTAGTCGGAATACGCGAAGTCCTCCCCGTTTTCTTCGTCGATGACGGTGACGTGCAGGTCATTGTTCCGCTGCACGTGACTCGTCGCTGGCAGCGCGATTTGAGCGTCGATCCAGGCGGGTATTCCCGAAGCGGATACGGATTGGATCATTTCGAAGTCCGCTCCCATCGTGGCTTGCTGGAGAAAGCGAGCCGATTCCGCCAGGCTGAGGGGCTCATGCGGCGATTGGCCTCCCGGAAAGAACTTCCCGTTGAACACGTAGCCCTCGGACGAGTTCATTGAGGCGAGAACGGAGGAATAGTCGCCGATGCCAGGATTGCCATTGCTGTTCGGGTCGGTGTCCGAGAGAAAGAACCCGGCTTCCTCCCAGGCGGTCAGTCCGTCTCCGTCCTGGTCGCGGTCGGAAACGTTCACTCGGGCGAAGATCTGGGTCCCGCTCCCGTCGAACTCGATGAATGTCTGGCCGTTTGCGTCCTCGATTGCGGGTCCGTCGGCGGCCCAGTTGACGAGACTGGAGGTGGTCTCGACGCGGTAGCCTTTGCCGGGCGAGGCGATCCAGAGAATGCGCCAATTGGAACCGACCCGCTGAAGTTCCGCTTTGAATACGCTGAGCGGATCAAAGGGGTCGGTTCCGGCGACTTCCTCCTCCAAATTGGTAGCTCCATCCCCGTCGTCGTCGTTGTTTGGTGACAAATTGCTCGCTTCGTAGTAGGCGGACCAGAGATCTCCCAGGCCATCGCCATCGAGGTCGAATCCCTGGGAGAAGAGGGATTCGGTTCCGATTGAAAGGATGGCTAGTGTCCATTTGAGTGATCGGTTTGAGAACGAGCGAGGGCGCTTGGGTCTTGGCTTGAGCTGAATTCGATCGACGCGCTCTGTATCCAAAAAGGAGGGATACTCACAGGGTGCGTAGTGGATTGCGCTGGCTGGGATGGCGCGATTCGACATCTGGAATTCGCTGTGCGCGCGTTTTAGTTTACGTGTTGGAGCCTTGAATTCGCGCGATCGTTGACGGATCGCCGCGCCGGCCCAGGAAAGAAGAGCGTTCAATCTCATAGGAACTCGATTCCGTTAAAGGTTTCTTGGTACCTTTAACCGAGATGGCGGGCGTTTATTGTCGAAAAAACGAGTTTTTTCGCCCGGCCGCATTCTTCCCTGGCGTGTCCCTTCGGAGACTCGCTCCTGACGCTCAGTGTTCTTCCAGGATTTCCTTTAGTTCTTCGCCGATCAGAAAGTCGCGATTCGACTGGAGGCTGTCGATCTCCTGCTCGATAGTGACCACTTCTTTTCTCAGGAGAGCGAGATCCTCGATGTTTCCCTGGAGTTCATGATCGAAGAGTTCGGTGATTTTGGCTCTCAGGTCCTCCCGGATGCGTTTCCTCTGTGCTTCGTTCTGGTTGGCCTGCCATTCGAGCGCGAGTTGCTCGATTTGCAGTTCCAGCCGGATCAGATGGAGAAACCATTCGGCTCGTTTCTCGCCTTCGTGCTCTCGGATTTCATGGAATTCTCGAACGGTCTCGACTGCTCGCTCGAAGGCGCCCCGGTAATCTTCGATCGTCTCGTTCTTGCGGACGTATTCGAGGAGGGCCAGTGATTCGGGCAAGTTCTCGCTCAGAAAGGCTTCGACTTGCGCCACCGTCATTTCGGGGGCTTCGTCCTCCTCTCCTCGCGCGGGCGGAAGGATGAGGGTTGCGGTCGCGAGAGCGGTGAGAATGTAGATTTTAACGATTGGGTGAGACTTCATGCGTGAGCTAGATTGGGTCCGAATCGAGTCGGCTTTTTATTCTCTGGGCGCGTTCCAGAGCGTCGTTGAACGACGCGTCGGAGGTGAATCGTTTACTCGAAGAAAAGAGCCGCGCGGATAGTTTGTCTCGAGGGGAATCGAGGTTGGCGTTTGGAGTGGTGATCGCATCCGCGATTTCCGGCGACGGCGCGTCTGATTGTTTCGTTTTCACGAAAAACGCTCCAAGACTGAATGCGACCGCAGCGGCGGCTGCGATCGGAACGAGTCGGCGAAGGAAAGGGAAGGAAACGGAGTTTGAGTTGGCTTGCGAATTGCCCGACACTTTCGGGGCGATGGGGTGTTCGGGCCGCATAACGGGCAACTCGTCGACTTGGTTTCGCAGTTGATTCAGTGAGGCGAGGTAGGCGACCGCTTCCGGGTCGGCGCTCAAACGGCGTTCCACCGTGCGTGCGGCTTCGTCGTCGAGCTCTCCGCTCCAGTACAGGAGCAATTCGTCTTCGGAGTCGTGGTCGGTCGTCATTCTACAGCGGGTTGCAGGATTCGTTTGAGTCGCTTTTTCGCGTTGTGCATACGCGCCAGTACAGTTCCTAGCGGAGCGGCGGTGATTTTGGCAATTTCCTTAAATGGCACCTCGTCTTGAAAACGCAAAATCAGGACCTCGCGCTCGACATCCGGCAACTGGGCGATCGCGGCCCGGAGGGCGTCTCTTCGTTCGAGCGCGTCCAACTTGGCCTGTGGGTCGCCCGAATCGGTCAGCGATTCATCCGCGTCGGCGAGTTCTTCGGGCGATTCGTGGACGACCAGGCGCTTGCGTTTGCGAATGACGTTGATCGCTTCGTTTCGCCCGATTCGATACAGCCAGGTTTTGAAGGCGAAACGCGGTTCGTAGCGAGGGAGGGCGGCGAGCGCTTTGCGGATCGCTTCTTGAGTCGCGTCTTCCGCGTCCTGTTGGTGTCTAAGCATTTGCCAAATGAAATTGTACAGCCCGTCCTCGTACCGTTCAAACAACTGGGCCGCGGCCCGCGGGTCGCCGTTCTCGCAGTAGCGTCTGATTAAATTCCGGTCGTCCACACGTGTGATTGAGACTTATAACGCCGAATGGCGGAATTTATTTCCAGTAAATTCGATTTCTCGAATTGGGTGGGGACCCAGTTAGTGGCAGTTAGACCCTAGAGCTCTTTGAATGCGCTTTGCGATTGCCCTTAACCATCCGGCGTCAGCCGCAGGATCATGCCGCGGTTGTCGGTGAGGACGTAGATTCAATTGGATCTGCAAGTCCTTTGCGTTTCAGTCTATTCGACTAGGCAATTGGGCTGCTGTTTTATTTGCAGTTTTTCTTAGCATGCCTCTGCGTATTTGGGAACTGACAATCTGGCGAGCCCTTTCTGCTTCACGCGAAGGCTGTTACTTCTCAGTGAGATTTTGTACAGAACTTATTCGCATATTCTGCTGGATTTCATCTGCGATGTATCCATAAGACATGGATTGATGTTACCCTTAGTTCGATCATCTACTCTTATGGCGATCTGTGTGGCGCAGTTTGCGAAAGCGGACGTCGTCTATGTGAATTCCGAAAATGCGGGACCCGTCGCTCCTTATGCATCGTGGGAAACTGCCGCCACCAATCTTCAGGACGCGATTGCTGTCGCAGTTGACGGAGACCAGATCTGGGTAGCGGAGGGAGTGTACACCCCGGATATTGGAGGATCGGAATCCATAGGGGATCGATCGGCGAGTTTCCTTTTAAAGGACGGGGTCGGAGTGTATGGTGGCTTTAGCGGTGATGGCTCTGCCTCTAGTTTGGAAGATCGCTCTTTTGAAACCTACCCGACCATTTTGAGTGGAGACCTGAACGGGGACGATGCAACTGGATTTGTGAACTACGAAGACAACTCGCTTCACGTTCTCGTGGCGAATAGCACTGTGGGCTCGGGCTCCATAGTGGATGGCTTCTATGTGACCGGAGGGAATGCGAACGAGGATTCTTCGTTTGCGGGCAGTATCTTTTTGAGGAACGAAGATGGGGGTGGATTGATTTGCGACCGGGGATCGCCGACTTTGGTTAATTGCATATTTCTGTGGAACAAGGCTGCTCTGCAAGGGGGAGCGATTGCCAATGCGCAGAATTCCAGTCCGGTAATCGTCAACTGTCGATTTATTGCGAATCAAGCTGAGCTGCAGGGAGGGGCGATATTCAATTTATTCACCAGCTTGCGAATGTTGAATTGCTCGCTTTCCGGGAATTATGCGGTTTCGAAAGGAGGCGCGATTCACAACAGCGCCGCGGCGACCACGTTGTTCAACTGTTCTCTATCTGGAAACCGCGCCGACTCGGAAGGTGGAGCGGTATTTATGAATGCGGGAACTCTCCGGGCTACCAACTGCGTTTTCTGGCAAAACGAAGCGGGCGGCGATGCGGCGTCGGTCGCCTCGTCAGTTTATAACGACGACCCCACTCGTTCGTTCTTCGCATATTGTTTGGTGGAGAACAACCACCCTGACGACCTGGAAAATGGCAGCTACTCGAACAACTTGGACGGAACGGATCCTCTGTACGGTCCGGACTTTCAGACTCCAATCGACCCGTCCAGTGCGCCAACGGAAGTTGGGGACTTTCGCGTTGGACTCGATTCCAGGTTGATTGACAGGGGCGACAACGGAGCCGATGTCTCGGCGCTGAATCTGGGTGTGGACACGGTTCTGGAATATGGCGCGGACATTGACGGAAACGAGCGCGCCAGGAACGGAGTAGTGGATCTCGGCGCATTCGAATCTGCGAACGAATCGCCGATTGCGTTGAGCGTTGTTCCTGATCCAGCCGATCCAGATGAAACTCAAAGCGCGACATTCAAGGTGATTTTCAATGAAGCTGTGACGGGGTTTGATTCATTTAGCGACGTCATCCTTTCGGTATCCGGCTATCTTGATGTACCAAGCGGGACAGTGGTCGATTTGGGAGACCAGAAAGAGTACGAAGTGACGCTAGAGGGCATCACTAGCGATGGTTTAGTCGCTATTGAGATTGACCTTGCGAGTGACATTTCAGATGCGGACTCCAACCCTCTGCTGCAGACTTCCAAAAGTGATCCGGTTGCCTTCGATAATCCGCCAAGGGTAGTTAGTATTTTTCCATTGGATACGGGTCCAACAAACGCCAAGCAGATTTTGTTTTCGGTAGAATTCGATCAACCTGTCAATGGCTTTGACGATTTTGCTGAACTCGATGTTTCCACTACCGAAACTGCAGCTGTACTCGGGGCGGAGATTTTTGAAATTGAGGACCGGAGGGAATTTGAGGTAGCTCTTAACACTATTTCCGGAAATGGAGGGGTTTCCCTGTCGATCAGCAAGGCTGGCATAAGGGACGATACGGACAATCTTCTGGTCGGATCTCTTGTGAGTGATCAGGTTATAGTGGACCATGTGCCGCCGCTTGTTTCCGTTTTGGGAGATGAACAGCTGTTGATTGATCTCGGTTCGAATTGGAGCGATCCAGGCGCATCCGCCCTCGACACGATCGATGGCGGTATTCCCGTGATCGTTGGGGGGGACAGTGTCAACACCGCCGTGTTGGGTACTTATATAGCTGAATACAACGCTACCGATGATGCAGGTAACTCCGATCAAGCGAGGCGGCTCGTAGTTGTTGGGCCGCCCACTCCCCTCCAAGCGTGGCTTGTTGAAAACGAGATCGATCTCATTGATCAAATTGACGAGGCGAGCTTGGTTAATCCGCCCGCAGTGAGCTTCCTTGAGAAATTCGCCTACAACCTTGCTCCTGGTTTTACTGGAGGCGCGTTGAGCCTGCAGGATTCAGGAGAAAGTGGATTGGGCTCACCGCTCTTGTCAGTCGAGACGAGTCAAGGTTCTGGTGAATTGACGTTCTATTATTTGCGCAGGGTAGACGCGAACGACATAGGACTTCAGTACACTATCCTTTATAGTGGTGACCTAGTTGAATGGAGTGAATCCGATATAGTCGAGGAGTTCGTTGAATCTAGAGGCTTGGTCGATCTCGTTCGCGCGCGACCGAGACCAGCGACTGGATTTACTCGTCTGAAATTAATTTTAGACTAGTTTAAATCCAATTATTCGTCGAAAGATCTTTAGCGTGAGTATCCAACGCTACGATACTGATTCTCTATTCCGGAATTTCTAGCCTTCCGGCGTCAGCCGCAGGATCATGCCGCGGTTGTCGGTAAGGACGTAGAGGGAGCCGTCGGGGGCGGTCTTGATATCGCGGATACGTCCGGATTCGCGGAGGATGACTTCCTCTTTGACGACTGTTTCGCCGTCCAGCTCGAGCCGGTAGATACACTGATATTTCAAGGCGGCGACGAGTAGGCTGTTTTTCCATGCGGGAAAAAGGGGACTGGATACGAACTCGATGGCGCAGAGGGCGGGGGAGGGCGTCCATTGATGAATGGGATCCACGATTCCGGGGAGGGATTGGTAGGGCGTCAGCACCGTTCCGTCGCGATCCAGCCCGTGGGAGGCCAGGGGCCAGCCGTAATTGGCGCCGGCTTTTACGAGATTGACTTCGTCGCCTCCCATGGGGCCGTGCTCAGCGGACCAGATCGCCCGGGTTTCGGGATGGATGGCCAATCCCTGGGCGTTGCGCGTGCCATAGGCAAACACGGTCGGGAGGACGCCGTAGCGTTCGAGTGAGTTGTATGGATTGTCGGCAACGGGCCGGCCGTCGTCGTGAATGCGATGAAACTTGCCCTCGGGGCGCGAAAGGTTTTGGGCGTCCAGCCTTCGACCTCGGTCGCCGATGGAGAAATAGAGGCGATTGTCGTCGTCGAATACCATACGCGAGCCGAAGTGGTCGTGGATGACAGTGTAGTCTTCGGGGCGCGGATCGTAGACCGCTTCCTGATCGACCCATTGATGATCGCGTATCCGGCCGCGAACGATACGAGTCGAGCACGGTCGGTTGACTTCGCCCGGCGGCGCTGTCCCCATTTCGTGGATATAGCTGAGATAGATCCAGCCGTTTTCCGCGTAGTCGGGATGGAGGGCGACGTCGAGGTAGCCGAATGGCCGGCCGTTCGGTTTTTGGGCCGGGATGGGCGTTCCCGCAATTGGCTCGGGAAGCACTTCGCCATCGACCATCAGTCTGAGCTGGCCGAGGTGCTCGGAAAAGACGGCAGTGCGCTCGTCCATGAACTCGATCCCCCAAGGTTGCTTGAGGCCTTCGGCGAGCACTTCGACTTTCAGCGTGTAGTGTTCGGTTTCGGAACGCTCCTTGGGCGGGGGTGGCTCAACGCCCATTTCCTTTTCCTTTTCCAGAATGAAGTCGAGGACCGCGTCGATTTGTTCGGCGCTGAGGACCTTCCCCCAAGCGATCATCTGTGTACCGGGAATGCCGAACTCGATATTGTTCCGGTGCAGCCCGCGCCACGAGCCGTAGTTCCAAATCCCGTCCAAAAAGCCGGGGAATTGGCCCCCTTCGAGATTCGCGCCGTGGCACTGAGCGCAGTAAGTGGCGTAGATGTCGGCGCCTTTGCTCAGGTCCTGCGCCGGAGCAGTGGAGACGAGCGAGAGGATCGCGATGATTGCGGCTAATCTGTGATCCAATGAAAAGAGAGGGCTCGTTCCGTTCCGTGGCTTGGGGGATGGGGTATTCACTGTGGGCTCGCTGACTTTTTGATTTTTCTCGATGGAATCAAGTGAGGCTGCGACGATAAGTCGAGAATCTTGCGCCTTGCCCGCTCGGCGATCGCCAGTTTTCCAGTTTATCTGTATCCAGTCCGAGGATGCGTCTTTCAGGCTTTCCGGGGACGATTGGCGATCGCCGATTAGCCAGCTGCCAATGCTCGTGCGCGATGCTCCCTCGGGCTCAGGCCGCGAACGCGTTTGAATGCCGCGCTGAGGGCGTACGGGCTGCTGTATCCGACGCGTTCCGCGACCGTGCCGATCGTCTCCTCGGGTTCGCATAGTAGATCGGCGGCGAGAGCGAGTCGCCATTGAGTGAGAAACGACATGGGGGGTTCTCCGACGGTCTCGTGGAATCTCCGAGCCAGGGCGGCGCGAGACACGCCGACTTTCGCGGCGAGTCGGGTGAGCGTCCATGGATGGGCGGGGTCTTTGTGGATCATCTTAAGGGCTCGACCGACAACTTGGTCTCCTTTGGCTTGATACCAGGGAAGCGCTTGCGTTTCCTCGCGTTTGAACCAAGCGCGGAGGATGGCGATGAGGAGCATGTCTAGCAGTCGGTCGAGTACGGCCGCTTGTCCAGGAGCGTCTCTGGCCATTTCGTCGCTCAGCATCTGGATCAGCGGGGAATCCCAGTCCTCGTTTTTCACCCAGAGCAGGGGAGGTAGGGCGCTGTGCAGTCGGTCGCTCACATCGCTCAGGGACTCGTAGCTCCCGACGAGCATGAGTGTGTTCGCGTTGGGATCATTGCCCCAAGTCCGTACGCCGAGTTTCATCTCGTCGTAGAGCGACCGCCCGTCGGGCGCGCGGCAATCTTGCCCGGGATACACATAGATCGTCGTTTCCGTGTCGGGATGGTCGGAGACGTTGTAGTGACCGGGGGCGCGGGTGATTGCTACGTCGCCGGGCTCGAGCCAAACCTGTTCGCCATTGTCGTGGCCGATGTGGATTTTCCCGCGAGCCACGGCGACTACCGTCAGCGGGGAGTCGGCTTCGATTCGCAAGCTCCAGGGGGACGCTAACAAACCCCGCAGCGTGAACGCTCCGCGCGCTCTTGGGCCTTCAAGAAGACCGCTAAACTCGTCGAGCTCATTCATTTTGGACGATCGCGTATGTCGCTGAGCATTCGGGCTATGGCCTGGTTTCCGCCAAAAGACTAGACTGGGGATGTTATGAAAACATCTACCAAAACAACCGACACCAACACAAAACGTACGACTTTGGTCATTGGAGCCAACGGCAAAACCGGACGCAGAGTGGTTCAAAGACTGCGCGCGGCAGGATATCCGGTCAAAGCGGCCTCGCGGTCGAGCGAAACTCCCTTCGACTGGAACGACGACGCTACCTGGGCGCCGGCTCTGGAAGGAACCCAGGCGGCCTACATCACCTTTTACCCGGATCTGACCTTCCCTGGGGCGGCGGACAAGGTGGAGTCGTTCGCCAAGCTCGCGGTTCAAATGGGAGCCAAGCGGCTCGTGCTTCTTTCCGGTCGCGGGGAGGAAGGGGCTCGGAACGCGGAGCTTCGGCTGGAAAACTCGGGGGCCGACTGGACCATTGTTCGTTGTTCGGTGTTCAATCAGAATTTCAGCGAAGCCTTTGCGGACGCGGTGCGGTACGGCCGCCTTTCGATGCCGTCGAAGGGCATTCAGGAACCGTTTGTCGATGCGGAAGACATTGCGGATGTCGCATTCGCGGCCTTGACGGACGATCGCTATGTCGGACAAGTATACGAGTTGACCGGGCCGCGCCTCATGACCTTGGAAGGCGTTGCCTCGGACTTGACGAACGCGATTGGTCGCGAGGTGCGCTACTATCCTGTATCCATCGAAGAGTACGCGGCGGAACTGACACAGCATGGCTACTCGCAGGATGAGGCATTGCCGATCGCCCAGTTGATCGCGGATGTTCTGGACGGCCGAAACGCTTGCCTGACCGATGGCGTTCAACGAGCGTTGGGTCGCGCTCCACGCGATTTTGCCGACTACGCCCGCGAAACCGCAGCCGCCGGAGTCTGGGACTTGGAAGGAGAAGCGTCATGAATATCTGGATATACACGCTACATGTCGCGGTTCTGATCGGGTCGGCGCTGATAGGAGGATTGTTCTTCGCGTTTTCGAGCTTCGTCATGAAAGCGCTGGGACGCATTCCTCCAGCGGAGGGGATTCGAGCGATGCAGTCTATCAACGTGGTTGTGATCAATCCGCTCGTTATGGGCGCGTTTATCGGAACCGCGTTCCTGTCCGCGATCGTCGTCGTTCTCTACATTGCTGGCTGGGGAGGATCGATGTCGCATTGGTTCTTTGTCGGTTCCCTTCACTACATTCTCGGCACGTTTTTCGTGACCGCATTCGGAAACGTGCCGCTAAACGATCGACTTGAATCCGTTTCTCCCGACGAAGGGGAGGAACTCTGGCGCCACTATCAGCGCAAGTGGACGTTCTGGAATCACGTTCGAACAACGACCGCTTTGATCGCGGCATTCTGTTTCACCATGGGGTTGACTGCGTCCTGAGTAGTGGAGACGGCCCTAAATAGACCAATAAACGCCAAACCAACAGACGAAGATGATAAGCAATAGCAAAAAAACCGTTCGCCTCTTGATCGAAGAGGTGTTCAACAAAGGCAACTTAAACGTATTGAACGAAGTGGTACATTCTCGCTATCGATACAGTTCTCCGACGGAACGTATGGAAGGAGTGGAAGATCTGCGGGCGTTTGTTCGGGCGTTTCGCTCGGCTTTCCCTGATTTGCGTATCCAAATAGTCGATCAAATCGCGGAAGCGAATCAAGTGAGTACTCGTATTGCGATGAGTGGTACGCACCGTGGGGATTTTCTCGGTCTTGCTGAAACGGGGAGGCGAGTTCAAATCCAAGGCGTTGTAGTGAGCAGATTGGAGGAGGGTCTGATCATCGAGGAATGGGAATTGCTCGACCAGTTCACATTGCTGCAGCAGCTCGGACTCGCTCAGAGCGCCTAGTCGTCGATTGGATTTGGCTCTACGAATAATGCGGAGGCGACGCAGCCTCCGCATTGCTTGTATGCACGAATCAGCGAAAGCGAATCGTCCGCCCTATGGCTTTCGATACATGAGTCCTTCGAGCAGGGCCTGCGCGTGCGTTTGCATGGTTTTCTTGAAGTCGATTTTGAAGTGGGCGAATTCGGGGTTTTCGAGAACTTCGCGGGCGACCGGCGACGGGCGCGTGTGAGGCCAGACGCCTCCGGCGGCCATGGTGAGGAAGGCCATGTATTCGAAGAGCGTTTCGCTGGAAAGGCGGGGGATCGCCGCTTGGAGCGCTTGGTGCGTTGGGGCGATTGCTGCGTTTAGGTCGCGCTTGAACTGAGTCACGGTCTCAACCGTCACGTTGTGTTCCAGTATCCCGGCCAGCGCGCCGAGCAGAAGCCAGTAGCGAGGACGGTCCCCGATGGTGTCGGCGATCGCTTGGGCCACCGCTCGGGCGTCGCCGCTGCCGGCCAAGGGTTTGAAGCCTTTCTCGAGCGCGGCCATGCAGTCGCGGTGCTCGACGATGAGCAATTGCATCAACACTGCTTCGCGACTCTCGAAATAGCGGTACATGGCGCCTTTGGAAATCCCGGCGGCCCGGGCGATGGCGTTGAGCCCGGTTCCTTCGAGACCGTCTTTATCGATCAGACGGGCGGCCGCGTTCAGAATCGCTTCCGAGCGTTCTTCTTTTTGTTCGGGCCTTCGGGCTCTTTGCCAATGGGTGCTCACGGGGAGAAGGGAGCGCGACTGCGGCGTCGCGTCAGTTCCCGGTTTTTCTGGCTTCGCCGGGGAGCGCTTTCAAATCCAAAAGTCCCCCCGACGAGATTTTCTCGTCGCGCTACACTCTCCTTGCTTCGATGAGCTGGGTGAACATCTCGGTGACCGTTTCCTCGAGCGGACGATAGGTGACACCCAGTTTCTCAATACTTTTCAGATTGTCGGCGACCCACGGAATGCCCGCGTTGCGGGCGACGACCTTCCGAGTGAGCGACTTGTCGAAAATGGGCCCGACTAGCCAGACGAACCATTTCGGGAGCGTGCGCTTGGGCAGCGGGTAGGCGTCGCCGAATCGCTCTCTCAGGATGCGCGCGACTTCGGGAAAACTGCTGTTGTGGCCGGAGGTGATGTGGCGCCCTTCGGCTTCGGGCTCGAAGGCTGCCGCTAAATGGGCGTTGGCGGCGTCGCGGACATCGACGATGCCCATTCCTAGATCGGGCACGCCTGCTTTCATCGAGCCGTCGCCGAATTGGGTCATGATCGACATGGATTCGCCGCCCGCCATTGGATTCACGGCGGGTCCGAGCACGAAGGACGGATTGATGACGACGAGCTTCCATTGGTTTTGGGCGTCGGCGACTTTCCAAGCCTCCTTCTCCGCGACGGTTTTGGAGTAGGAGTAGGGCTGGTGGCTCAAGGAAGAACTGCGGTTCCAGATCTCCTCGTTGAAGATGCCGCCGGGCGCCGCGTCGCGATCGGCGTTGTCTCCGTAGATGGCAGCGCAACTGCTGGTCACAACGACTCGCTTTACCGACTCGGTTTGGTTGGCCTGCTCGAGCACATTGCGCGTTCCCAGTCGGGCGGGATCGACCAGATCCCGTTGCGGGTCGTCCACGCGTATCGAGAACGGAGAAGCGGTGTGGAAAACGACTTCGCAGCCGCTCATCGCCTCGGCGTAAGCCCCCGGTGTCAAGAGGTCGGCCTTAAAGTAGCGGATCGCCCCGGGCGAGCGTTCCGCGATCTCCGTCAGGTAGGCGAGTTTCTCCGTGTTGGACGGGTGCCGCACAGCGGCGTGGACGGTGACGCCCTGGTCGAGGAGTTTCGATACAATCCAGCCGGCGAGATAGCCGGTCGCGCCCGTTACGAGCACAGGTTTTGTCGTGTCTATGGGTTTCATCAGTATTTAAGTGAACAGTGGTTACTAAATAAAGAACCACTGTTCACTTAAAATGGGTCAAGTCAAGCGAAACCTTGGAAAAAAGCGCGTCGAGGGTGTCGTTGGGGTTTCAGATCGAGGGGAAGTCTGCGCTTGTTTCGCAGTAGAGATTGCGGCTAGTCTCCCGTTTTTGATCTACCCCGATTTCCAAAATCACCCCTGCGACCGTAATGTACTTCGCTATGACCTCCGACTGGTTTTCTCGATTCTCGATTCGTTTCGCCGCATTCGCGGCGCTTTGCCTGGCGCCGCTGGCTCACGCCCGGCCCAACATCCTTTTCATCTTCACGGATGACCACGCCACGCAGGCGCTCAGCGCCTACGGGGGAATGCTGGCGGACATCGCCCCGACGCCCAATCTCGACCGCATCGCGGACGAGGGAATGCTCTTCAAGCGCTGCTTCGTCACCAATTCGATATGCGGGCCGGCGCGAGCGGTCATCCAGACCGGCAAGTACTCGCATTTGAATGGGTTCCGCAAGAACGGCAATCGATTCGACGGCTCCCAGCCGACGGCGCCGAAGTACTTGCGCCAGGCGGGCTACCAAACCGCGATCGTCGGGAAATGGCACCTCGCGTCGACACCGACTGGATACGACCACTTTGAAGTTCTTCGCGGGCAGGGGGCTTACTACAACCCGATGCTCATCACCAACGGCGAGAATGTGGACCACGTTGGATACACCACGGACATCATCACCGAGCAGTCGCTCGACTGGTTGAAGAACAAGCGCGACGCGGACAAGCCTTTCCTGCTAATGGTGCAGCACAAGGCGCCACACGGACGCTGGGAGCCTGCCCTGCGCCATCTCGAGCTATTCGACGAGATGGAAATGCCGGAACCCTCCACGTTGTTCGACGACTACTCGGGACGCGAGCTGCCCATATCCCAGCACAAGATGCGCATGCTAGAGGACATGAACGACTACCGGCTCATGATCAAATACTCGTCCAAGCACACGCCCGAGCAACTGGAAGTGTTCGACGCCTATTTCAAGCCGCGCAACGAGGCCATGCTGGCCGCAAACCTCAGCGACCACGATCGAATCAAGTGGAACTACCAGCGCTACATTAAGAACTACTTGCGCTGCGTGAAAGCGGTGGACGAAAGCGTCGGCGCGCTGCTCGCGTACCTAGACGAAAGCGGACTGGCCGAGGACACGGTAGTGATCTACTCGTCCGACCAAGGATTTTATCTCGGCGAGCACGGCATGTTCGACAAACGCTGGATGTACGAGGAGTCCTTGCGTACGCCGTTGCTGGTCCGTTGGCCCGGAGTGGTGGAAGCCGGAGTCGTCAACGAGACCGACATCGTCTCCAATCTCGACTACGCCCAGACTTTTCTCGACATCGCCGGAGCCTCGCTCCCGGACGACATGCAGGGCGCGTCGCTCGTGCCGGTGTTAAAAGGGAATACGCCGCCCGACTGGCGCAAGTATCACTATTACCACTACTACGAGCACGGCGGCCACGGCGTGCCCATCCACTTCGGCGTTACCGACGGGCGTTTTAAGCTCATCCGCTATCCGGCGCCCGAGCACGATACGTGGGAGTTTTTCGACCTGAAGAGCGACCCGCAGGAACTGACCAGCCTCTACGGCCGCGAGTATCCGGAAATCCAGGCCAATTTAAAGACACAGCTACAGCGACTGCGATCGCAATACGACCTTCCGGAAGACGAGTTGGACGGAATGAAGTAGTTCGAGCGTTTTTCTAATTGTAACTAAATTGCGAATACAAGAACGGGGTCCAGTTGGATAGAATGCTCGAGATAATCGGGTCGAGCACGCTCGCTTTTCGATCAGGACTGAGATTCGCCTCGATTTGAATCGACGATCGCTTGGAGTAGGGGATTTCGAGAAACGGGCTTGGAATTTTCGAGCTAGGCTGCAAATTCTTATTGAACGAGCCAATCGTTCGAATGTCGAAACCCCGTTCACTGGATCAGCTAGCGAAGATCCTCGTTCTTCTACTCCTTGTTTTTTCGATACAAGGCTGCGGGCCGGACATTGGCAGTCCCGACCCGCAAGAGCGTATCGCGGCTGTCGAAGTCGAGGAGAACCAAGAGCGGCTTTCCCGTGTCGCCCGTGACGATCCAGAGTGGGACGTCCGAAAGGCGGCGATCGATCGGATTAGCGATGGCGCGGTCTTGGCGGAGATCGCGATTCTGCTTTCGACCCGAGCGCGTTCAAACGAGGAGTTGGCGGACGAGACGGTCGAGGCGGCGATTGCGGCGATTCGGTCCCAGGGCGCGCTTTGGCGAATTGCGAAAGACGCGAACGATCCGACTGCTCGCATGTCGGCGGTCCAACGCGTCGCCGACGCTGCGAAGATCTTGTCGATGGCACTGTCCGATGAAGATTGGGCGGCGCGACGAGTTGCGGCGCTTTCCCTTCTCGAGGACGCGGATCGCGCTCGCTTTGTCGAAGAGACTTCGGACTGGGATCTCGCCGTTTCGGTTCTCGAGAAGATTTCGAATGGAAACGAACTCGAACGACTGGTGCGGACGGTCCCGCATTGGTTGGTTCGTAGGGCTGCGGTGAAAGGCGTGACGGGCCGGCACGTCCTCGAGGAGATCGCTCGAGAAGATTCCGACTGGAGCGTCCGGGCGGCGGCGGTGGCGCGAATTGAAGATTCGAATACGCTGGCGACGATTTACCGGACCGATGAACACCGATGGGTTCGTTTCAACGCGGTGACTCAATTGGCCGATCTATCCCTCTTGCGACGAATCGCGGAAGAAGAGAAAGACCCGCAAATTCGTGTCGCGGCCATCCACAAGCTCGTCGACCCGGAACTCTTGAGGACTTTTCTTGATCGGGAGAGGGATGACGTGGGGTACGCCGCAATGGCGGCTCTGGTGGACAGCGTACCTTCGGACAGCGCATTCTGGTCGGAGCTGTTTGCATCGGATTTCGGATACGAATTCCAAATGGCTGCGGTGATTGGTAGCGACGATCCGATTTTTTTGGAAAAGGCGGCTCGAAGCAGCTACGAGACCGAGCCACGAACCCTTGCGACGAAAAAACTCAACGATCCCGATCTTCTGCTCGAACTCGCTGTGGAAGAGGGCGGCTCGAGTCTGGGCTTTGTCGCCCTCTCCCGTTTGATCGAGATTGCGGATCAGGAATTGCTTGAGAAGATTGCCCTTGAGGATGACTCGATCCAGGCGGATTTTCTTGCGCGTGAGGCGGCGATCTCCCGGTTGACCAACCAGGATTTGCTCGAGCGCATTTATCGTGAAGACATTTACAGGCAAAACAAAGAAGCGGCGGTAAAGGCATTCACGAGTATGGAGCGGCTCGAAAAGGAAGTTCGAACGGGCGAGTACAAATGGGTCGCGGGAAAGCGGATTGCGGAGATCGCCGATGCGGATCTGCAAAAACGACTCGCTCTGGATCCGACTTGGCCTCACCGCGCGTTCAATATTGAGCGACTCGATGATCCAGAATTGCTGAAGAGCATCGCCTTGAACGACCCGTCCTCTTCCGCTCGCCGAGCAGCGGTTGGGAGAATAACCAATCAAGATGTATTGAGTGAGGCGATACGAAGAGCGGAACAATTGGAGGGCAATGAGGAAAGATGGGTGATCGAAGCGGCGATCCCGAACCTGACGAATCAGGAGTTGCTCGGCGAACTGGTCCGTTCGCGCAACGACCGACAAGCGATGGCGCGAATCTCCGATCAACGATCGGTTTTCGAGTCGGTCGAGCCAAGCCAACGCCGAACGCTCGTACCGGCATTGAAGGATGAGGAATTGCTCAAAGAACTGGCAACGCGCAGCTCGGATCTGCGGCTAACGGCATTGGGGTATATTGAGGACGACGCGTTTCTGCTCTCCCGTTTTGAAAAAGAGCCGTGGAAGTCTACCCAGAAACGCCTCATCGCACAATTGAGCGATCTGGATGTCTTGTTGCACCTGCTTCAAGACTCGTTTGACCGGGATTACCGAAAGGCGGCCGAAGAACGGATAAGAGCGCTTCGTGAAGCGACTCGGTTCAGACCCGACGAGCATTGGGTTACGCCCCGAGGGGAGTTCGTCGAACGGGATCGCGCGTATCAATCGACGTCTCGATTGTCGACGGCGATTGGGGAAATGGAGGCGTCTCTTAAAGGCGAGACAGAGCGGATTGCTGAGGAGGATCGCCCCGAGCAACTTGCAGAACTCGCTCTGAAGGGGGAATTCGACGACATTCGAATTGCGGCAATCAACCGTATCGAAGATCAGAATACGATTGAGCGCGTAGCGACGGAATGCGATTTCCGCGGGGTTGCGAAAGTCGCCTTGGCCAAGTTGACCGATCTCGACGCGCTTTCGCGGGTGGCCCAACACGCCCGCATGTCGGCGATTCGGTTGGTCGCTGTCGTCAAGACGGGCCAAGCGTCCTGGACGGGATTGATCGAAGCGGCTAGCGTGCGGGACGCCCCCGAAAGCCAATTGGGGGAAGTCTTGAGCGGGATTTCGCTGCTTCCGCGAAACAACGAAGTCGCTCCCGCCGTTGTCATGGCTTGCCACACTTATATTCGTCGCGGCGACGAGTCGCGGATACCTGATCTGATTGACTTGCTCAATCTCTACGGGGAGCGCCCGCTTGCCGAGGACTACCTGAATTGCGGCCAGCCCGATTTGGCCGACGGGGCGAGGGACTGGGCGGCTCGCAATGGCTACATGATCGATAGCGGCCATGGTTCCGCTCGTGCCCGCTGGGGGAGCCAACGACGGTGAGACTGAGGGACGGAGAGACTGAGGGAGGGGGAGACTTGGGGACTCTAGTTACCTGCGGGGACTTCGTACCAGGTGTTGAACCAGAAGACTTCGGATTGGCCGTCGCGGTCCCAGTCGCCTACGATGGGCGGGGCGCTGCCGTTGCCGACTTCGCTCAAAGTCGCGCCGGTCTTGCCCGACAACCAGCGTCCAGTGCCGCCGCCTTTCGACCCTGGAATGTCGAGCCAGCCGTCGTGGTCGATGTCGTGAAACGAGTCGTAGAGCTGCACGGGATTGGCGCCGCCGACGATCCCGAACATCGACGCTTCCCAGAGCAGCTGGTTGGTGGCGGGCTGCCAACAGATGAAATTCTTGCCTGAGACGAATACGAGTTCCATTTCGCCGTCGCCGTTGAGGTCGCGATAGACGGGGGGGAATTTGGTTTTAATGTTTTCGGGGGCGGCGTAGCGGGCGATCATTTCTCCGCCGGTATTCATCAGCTGTATTCCATCGTTCGATACGATGATAAATCGCTCGCCATCGGGCAGCGGCACGATCTCGAGGACTTTGTTGGAAGCGCTGGCGCTCCAAAGCGCGGATCCCGTATCGAGATCGACCATACGGAGTTCGCTGCGGTTCTCGCCGAAAACGAGGTAGCTTTGGTTGTCGCCCGTCCCGAATACGTGCCAGCTCGGCAATTCCGCCACGCCGCGTTCCACGGATCCGTCGAATACGGGCTCGCCGGTCTCGGGATCGAGAATGAGCGCGTTGTTGGGGGAGAACAGTACCGGCAGCAGCCGTTCCTGGTCGATCAGGGCGGAGAATCCGCGCCGCGACGCTCGCGTATTGCCTGCGAGTGGACGCGACCAGCGAATGCTGCCGTCTTGGCCGGACAGGCCGATCATCGCCTGGCGGGCGTCGTCAGTGATGACGATGGTGGCGTCGCGTTGGTCGCTGTGCTGGACGATCCACTGAAAACGCGTTTCCTTCCACGGGTCGCCGGCGTCCATCTCCGCTTTCAAATTGCGGTGCCATAGGCGCGATCCGTCGTCGTCGAACGCGACCACATGGTGGAGGTCGACCATGCGGTCCGGGCGCAGCACCGGAGTCACCACCCAGGTAGACGTTCCCGCTTCGATGACGGGCACGCCGACAAAGGTGGCTAGCAAGCTATTCAAGGCTCCGACGAGCCCCGCCTCGAAAGCGCTCAGCTTGTCGCCGTAGGCCACGACGAATTCCATGGCGGGGTCGTCGTCGAGATTGACCGCGGCGAGTCCGGCCCCGTTGCCTTTGCCCGCGGGGACGTTGAAGGCGGGTCCCTCGGAGTCGATCTGAATCACTCGCAACGAGACATCTCCTTTCTTGCGGTCGAGAGCGATGAACTCGAGCTCGCCGTCCGCGTCCACGTCGTGGAATGTCCCGAGCCGTCCGCCCCAACCCCAGGTCGCCTTGAACAGCAGCTTGCCTTCCCGCCCCTTCATTTTTTCCAGCGGCACAGGGAAGGATTCCTTTTTCTTCGCGGCGAGCTCGGAGCCGGGCCCGAGCCAAAACGTGGCGGCTGCGAGGAGTAGGGAGCCGCGCCGCAAGGGGAAACTGCCAAATCGAGGCATGCGCCTTACGCTGTATTGCCCGGCGATTTTGACAAGCGAAATTGCCCAACGCCCGCCGGAATAGCCGCTTCGCGACGACGCGCAGAAACGGCAATTCACAATCAGGGCTTGACAAAAGAACATATGTTTAGAACAAATGTTCTAAACATATGTACAAATTTAACGTTTTAACTTGAAAGGAGACTTGAAATGGGAACCCAGAAGAACTCGGAAAAAACCAAGGCGAGCCTCATCGAGGCGGCGGGTCGGTTGTTTGCGGAGAGAGGATTCAAGGCGGTGACGGTGCGTGACATCGCGGGGGAGTCGGGCACGCAGATCAGCGCTTTGAACTACCATTTTCGTTCGAAGGACGAATTGTACAAGTCGGTGGTTGCGGAGGCGTGCGCAGAGGACCTGATAACGGAGGACGAGCAAAAGCAGCTGCGAGCGCTCCCTCCGACGCGGGCGTTGCGCGCGGTCATCGACGAGGCGGTAAAGTCGTTTCGAGCGGAAGACGCCTCGAGTTGGCGGAGCGCATTGCTGGCCCGGGAGTCGCGCGATCCGAGTCCGGCGTTCGCGGAAGCGAGCGAGCGTTACTTCAAGCCGCAGATGGACTTCATGGCGGAACTCGCTGGCGGGGTAGTCGGCAAGCCGGCGGACGACCTATCGGTGCGACTGGCGGTCACTTCCATGTGGGCGATGTTCGACACGTTCTTCGAGTACGGGCATCTGGTCGAAACGACGTCGCCCGGACTTTCTGAATACATGTTCAAAAAGGACCGGTTCAACGATTGGCTTTACGAGCTGGTCGTCGATCTGGCGGGGAAGGAGTAAGTCGGAGCGGTCATGAGATCGATTGTATTGATGGCCGGGCTTTGCCTGGCTGCGGGTTGTGCGACCTTGCATCCTTTGCAAGAGACGTCTTTGCCGAAGGGGATTCCGCAGAGTTGGAATGCGGCGATTGCGAAGGGCGACTTGCCTGTCGCGGCGGGCCTGTTGGAGTGGGTGGACGAAGAAGCGGTGAGCGAATTGGTCCGCGAAGCGCTCTCCAACAACCCTGACTTGAGGGCGACCGCCAAGCGCTTGCAGGCTCAGGGCTTTTTGCTGGGGTTAACTCGGTCGCAGACACTGCCACGCGTGCACGGAAATCTGAGCAAGGGTCGCGATCTTTTGGATACGGGAAGTTTCGACAGCCATCGTTTGGGCGTGGGGGCGAGTTGGGAATTGGACCTCTGGGGAAGACTGGCCGACGAGCATGCGGCTGCGAAGGAGTCGTTCAACGCGGCGAATCAGGATTGGCTGGGCGCTCGCGACGCGTTGGCAGCGCGGGTGATTCAAGTGTGGATGGAGCAAGAGGCGCTTCGCCGTTCGGTGGCAATCGAAAGCGAGCGCGTCGAGGTCTTGCGTAAAGCGGAGTCGTTGTTGAGGGAACGCTATCGCGATGGAACGGGGAATTTGGACGAGCTTTCCACCGCTCGAAGCCGGACGGAGATCGCGCGGGCGGACTTAAGCGGTCAACAGGCCGCGCTGAGTGAAGCCGTTCGTCGGCTGGAGCTACTTGCGGGGCGTTATCCGGTGGGTGGATTGGTGACGGAAGCGCGGATTCCGCGTGTGACGCTTGGTGTTCGAAGCGTTCCGGCGGAAACCCTGGAGAAACGTCCGGATGTTCGAGCCGCCTTGGCTCGCGTAGAGTCGGCGCGGCGGGCGGAGCGGTCGGCGAAGAAAGCGGCCCTGCCGTCTGCCCGGATTTCGGGCGATCTGTTTCGGGCGAGCGCCCGTCTCGGTGACTTGGGCAGCGCGGTGGATCAGCGGAGCATTCTGGGATCGCTTTTTCAGCCGTTGTTCGAAGGCGGTCGAATTCGTAGCGTATCGCAGGCGCGTGGCTCCGAGGTCGATGCGGCATTGCTGGATCTGCGTTCGATCGTCCTGCGCGCGCTTAAGGAAGTCGAAGACGCCCTGGACGCGGACCGAGCGTTTGGCGTTCAGGCTGAGGCCTTGGCGATGGCGGTGAACGAATCGGAGTCGAGCAGTCGTTACTACGAGAACCGGTACCGCCAAGGGCTCGATTCCCTGCAGAGCATGCTGATTGCCAAGGAGCAGGAAATGGCAGTGAAGCTGCGCCTCAACGATGTGCAGGGCAGGATTGCCGTGAATCGGATTGATCTCGCGTTGGCGCTGGGAGCGTCGGTCGTATCGGAGGAGTTGTGATGAAGCTTGGGTCGAGAAAGATGAAGGTGTGGCTGGCATTTGCGGGGACAGCTGGCGTGTGTTTGGCGCTTGTCGTCGCCTTGTCGTTCATGGAGCCGGTCGATCGTGTTCAGGAAGCGGATACAGTTGATTCTAAAGGAATGCCGGTTTCCGTTCTCGTGGTGAAGCCTCGTTCCCACGCGGCTATAGTGGCGGCGTTGGGAGAAGTGCTGCCGGTCTGGGAATCGACCGTCCGCGCTCAGGTCAACGGGAGGATTGAATTCGTATCCGAAATGCTGAGAGCGGGGGAGCTTGTCAGGGAAGGAGAGGTTCTCGCGCGGCTTGAGCGGAGCGCTTACGAAGCGCAGGTCGCTGACGCGAGGAGTCAGCTCGCGTCAGCCGAAACCGCGTTGTTGCAAGAGGAGTTGCTGGCGCAGGAAGCGCAAGCGAACTGGATACGGTCCGGAATCGATGGTCAGCCCGATTCGCCGCTGACTTTGCGATCGCCTCAGTTGAAGGTGGCTCAGTCCGCTGTGGAGGCGGCTCGCGCCGCTCTGGTTTACGCTGAGGATCAGCTCGACTGGACGGCCGTTCGAGCTCCGTTTGACGGCGTGGTGATCTCGCGTGGCGTGGATCGTGGCGAGTCGCTTTTCGCTGGTGACGAGATCGGTTCGTTCTATGGTCTCGACGCGGTGGAAATCGGCATTCAACTGGATTCCGCCGAATGGGCGCTCCTCCCACAGCCACTCGTTGGGAGCGAAGCCCGTGTGCGCGAGCCGCAAGGGAATTCCGAGTGGGGGGCGCGCGTGATTCGCGACAGTCGGCGTCTGGATCGGGCGTCGCGTCTACGGACGCTCTTCCTACGAGTGGAGGATCCCCTCATGCAGGATCCGCCATTGCTTCCCGGCATGTTCATCCGGAGCGAACTGTCGGGACGCCCGGTTCCCGATCTGCTGCGACTTCCCGAATCGGCTTTGACTAAATCAGGGAAGGTCTGGTTTGTCGACTCCGGGGGGCGCTTGGAATCGCGCTTTGCGGATCCAGTTTTTCACGGAGACGGAACGGTGTTCGTGAAGGCGTTCGCAGGAATAGGTCAAGAGCTGCGTGTTGCGGTTTCACCGAACAGCAGCTTCGTATCGGGATTGCGCGTACAGCCGATCGAGGGAGAGGAAGGAGACTAGTCATGCACGCGCTGTCCGCTTGGTTTGTCCGGAATCCGGTCGCTGCCAATTTGTTGATGGGCCTGGCCTTGGTGGGAGGGCTGTTCACCCTCCAGTCGATTCGGATCGAAGGCTTTCCTGCGTTGCCGCCGAGTTCGGTGACGGTGACGACGCTGTATCCGGGCGCGAGCGCGGAGCAGGTGGATCGCGGTGTTTCTCGACGTATTGAGAAAGCCCTGGAAGGCGCGCCGGGAGTCAAAAAAGTGACTTCGCTTTCGAGCGAGTCCGTTTCTTCGGTGACCGTGCAGAAGAATAGCGGATTTGACTTTGAGCGGTTTCAGAACGAAGTAACGTCGCGGGTCGACTCCATCTATAATTTGCCGCGCGACGCGGAGCGACCGATCGTGTCGCGAGACGAGTTTACGGTGGAGGCCCTTATCGTGCAGGTTTACGGCGATGGAGAGCCGCTCGCATTGCAGCGGGTGGCTCGAGATTTGCGCGAGGAGCTTTTGGCTCATCCAAATATTACAAAGTTGGATACGTTTGGATTGGAGGAGTTCGAGTTGCGCGTGGAGGTGGATGACGCGTTGCTGCGCATGCACGGGCTGTCGTTGCACGACGTTGCAGCGGCCGTGGACGCGGCTTCACTCGACTATCGCACGGGAAGTATCCGCAGCGAGAGCGGGCGGGTGGTCGTGCGAGCGGACGAGCGAGCGTTCGAACGCGAGGAGTTCGCGTCCATTCCTCTAAAAACCTACCCCAACGGGGCGCGCATCTTGGTGAAAGACGTGGGCAAGGTGGTCGACGGATTCACTGAGGAAATCAGTTTCGCTCGATTCCAGCGGACTCCTTCGGTCGGTATTCAGCTTTATACGAGCAAGAAAGGGCATTTGATCGAGATCAGCGAAGCGGCTCGCGAGATCGTCGAGCGCGTCCGACCGCAGTTGCCGGAGGGAATCGAAGTCGATATCTGGGGCGAGTACAGCGTCTACATGAAAGACCGTCTCCAACTATTGGCGACCAATGCCTGGCAGGGGCTGCTGATCGTGTTCGCGTTGCTGGCTCTGTTCCTGAATTTCCGACTGGCGTTTTGGGTAGCGATGGGGATTCCCATTTCGATCGCTGGGACTTTGATCGTGATGAGCGACCGTTTTCTCGGCCATTCGCTGAACGACATTACTACCTTCGGCATGATCGTGGTGCTGGGCATTCTGGTGGACGACGCAATTGTCGTGGGGGAGAGCGTGTTTGAATCTCGCGGGAAGACTGGCGATCCGATTGAAGGGACGATTCGGGGAGTGAACCGGGTTTCGACGGCTACGGTGTTCGGCTGTTTCACGACGGTGGCAGCGTTTTTCCCGCTGTTGCTGATCGAGAACGACTTGGGTAAAGTCATGGCGGCGTTCGCGGTGGTGGTGATCGTGGCTCTGCTTGTTTCCTTGTTTGAGAGCAAACTGATATTGCCCGCCCATTTGGCGTCGGTAAGGCTCAATGAGGCTGAGCCCCGAAAGCCCTGGACTCGATGGTGGCGCGCGATTCAATCGCTCGCCTCGCGGTCACTCGACTTTCTGAGTCGCCGCGTCTACCGGCGCTTGCTCGAGCAGGCGTTGCGGCATCGCTACGCGGTATTGACGGTCTTCGTCTCAATCGCCTTTTGCACTTTGCTTTTCGTATCCAAAGGATGGATAAGAACGGTGTTTTTCCCGGAAGTCCCCGGACAGTTTATAACGGTGTCGATGAATATGAACAGCGGTAGCCCGCTCAATCTGACGTTGGAGAACGTCGACGCGATTGAAAAGCGAGCGGAGGAGCTCAACGTCGAGGCGATGGCGGAGCTTGGAGCGGACAAGCCGCCTATCGCCCGGATCATGACGGCGCTCGTCGATGAAACCTCGGCGATGGTCTTTGCTGAGCTCCAACCGGAAGCGGACCGGAAAATCGAAACGCTCGAGACCTTGCGACTTTGGCGGGATCGGGTGGGCGAACTGGAAGGCGTCGAGGAGCTGACGTTCAGTGGGACGGAAGAACTGGGTGGCGGCTTTGTGGTGGCTTTGGGGGCGCGTGAGACGGCTGTGCTGGAGGACGCGGTCGCGTACTTTTCCCGCGAGCTCGGACAGATAGAAGGGGTGCACGACATGCGCGACAATTTGCGTCAAGGGAGTCCGCAGATTCGATTGCGCTTGAAGCCCGAAGCGCAGCACATGGGTCTGACCAACGCGGATCTCGCCCGCCAGATTGGGGACGCGTTTGGGGGACTGGAAGTGCAGCGGATGCAGCGCGGCGCGGAGGAGGTGAAAGTAAAAGTGGGATACTTGCGCGATCGGCGGCGACATGTACGTGATATCTTGGATACGCGAATTCAAACTGCAAACGGTGATTGGGTTCCCTTGCCATTGGTGGCGACTGTGGAATCGGGCTACGTGCCGGCGAACATTTTTCGCGAGAACGGCAAGCGGCAGGTGTACGCGCAGGCGACCTTGGACAAGAAGGTGGTGAGCCCGTCCGAAGCGTATTCGGTGATAAAGGAGTCGATCGCGCCGCGGTTGAAGGAACGCTACCCGCAATTGGAGATCAAGGGGGCGGGGGAACTCGAGGAGATGGGGGAGATACGCGACGGGTTGAAACGGGCGCTGATTCTGATCGCGCTTTTGATCTACAGTTTGTTGGCGGTGCCTTTGAAGTCGTATAGCCAACCGCTCGTAATTATGTCGGTGGTCCCTTTTTCGTTTGTCGGCGCGGCGATTGGGCATTGGGCGATGGGGTTTCCGCTCAGCGTGCTCTCGTTTTTCGGAATGCTGGCAGTGATGGGTATCGTGGTGAACGACAGTTTGGTGATGATTACTCGGTTCAACCAGAATCGCGAGGATGGGATGCCGCTACAGGAGGCTCTGGTGGTGGCGGGAATCAGTCGCTTCCGTCCGATTTTTTTAACTACAGTTACCACGGTGTGTGGACTGATGCCGCTCTTGACGGAAACGTCCGAACAGGCGCAGTACCTTATCCCCGCTGCGGTTTCGCTGGCGTGGGGCGAGCTACTCGCCACGCCCATTACTCTGTTCATCGCGCCGTTGCTAATCGCGGTCGGAAGCGATTTGCGTTCCTTCTTCAAACCGAGGAGCGAATCGTGAGCGACGGGAACCCGTTCTCGCTGGGAGGACTGATCCGCCGTTTTTGGAGGAAAGCGGCTTTGACTTGGGTCTTGGTAGTGCTGGACGCGGCGGCGCTGGTCTCCATTCCGGTGGCGATCGGCTGGGCCGTGGACGGACTGATGAATGACAGTTGGGAGGGCGTCTTAAAGCTGGGCGGTATTTGCTTCGCGTTGTTGCTGGTTGGCTCGAGTCGACGTTTTTACGATACCCGAGCGTACGGAGAAATCTACTGCGTAGTGGCGGACGAAGTGGTGGAGGCTGAGCGGCGCAAGGGGAGATCGCTGTCGACGGTTTCCGCTCGCGTTTCGTTGTTCAAGGAGTTCGTCGACTTCTTGGAGGAGTCTGTCCCTGCGCTGCTCAACGAGTTCATTGGCCTGTTCGGGACGTTGGCGATTATTGCGTTGATCGACTTACGGGTGTTCTTCGTCTGCTTGGGCGCAGCCGTATTCACAGTTGTGATATACGGGTTGAGCGGCGGACGGATCTTCCGGCTAAATCGAGGTGTGAACGACGAGACTGAAAAGCAAGTCGCGATTCTGGAGTCGGGCGACCGTCGAGAGGTGGCGCGACATTTTCAACTGCTTACGCGTTGGCGGATTCGAATGTCGGATTTGGATACGCTTAACTACTCGCTCATCTGGCTCGCGCTTTCCGGGGCGCTGATCTACACGGTGGTCGCCGTTGCGACCTCTGGCGCGGCTACGATGGGGCAAGTGGTTTCCGCCGTGATGTATGTCTTCGGATTCATCGAGGCCGTTTTGTCGTTTCCGTTCTACTATGCCCAGCTCATCCGCCTGCGCGAGATCGCGGGGCGTTTGGAGAGTGGGGAGATGGAGGGATGGAGGGATGGAGGGACGGAGAGAAGGAGAGAGGGGGAGCGGTTGGGTAGATGTTGAATCGTTCTCCCGTGTTTTTGGGAGAACGATCGCGTGGAGCCTATGCTTGACTACTGCAGTGGCAGGTAGATCAGCGTGCGGAGGTTTTCGGGTTTGGTTTTGCGCGGGTCCCGGTTGAGGTACTCTTCAAATACGGGGCGGTCTCGGAGTTGTTCACCGCTCTCGGGAAGCCACTGCGAGAAGATGGCGTCGTAGGTTCCGGCGAGCGTCTCGTAGGCGCCTTTGTGCAGGAAGGTCGCGTACTTGCCGCCTTCGATGTCCTTGCGCTGCACTTCGCCTTCCGGCTCGTGAGCGACTTCCACGGTGGCGGCGGCTTCGTAGCGGAGTTTGCTTGGGTCGGTTACGTTGGGGTCGTCGAAGGAGATGCCGAAGCATCGCATGTCGGGACTCGTCAGCTTGTTGCCGTAGAGAAAGGGCATGAGGGTTCCGAAGGCCTCCTTGGCCGCTTGAGCGTAGGGTCCGGTTTTCCGAACGTAGTAGATGGGAATTGGTTCCAGTTTTTGGATACTTTCCGCGTTTATCGATTGAGTCTGCATTTTCAGTTTTATGTTTTGGTTGGGTTGTATGGTTGCGTTGCCTGATTTGCGGAAGACCCCGGGAGACTGTTTGAACCGAGTTTTGAAGGCTTTAATGAAGGCCGATTCGGTTTCGTACCCCGCGTCAAGGGCTACGTCCAATACCATTTGTTCGGTATGGCAGAGCTGCATAGCGGCTCGTTCGAGGCGAATTCTCTTCAAATAGCTGGCCACCGTTTCACCGACGTACGCATGGAAGACGCGATGGAAGTGGTAGGCGGAAAAGCCAGCGACTTTCGAGAGTTCCTCCAGGGTCGGAACGCGAGACTGGTTGGCTTCCATGAAGGTAACCGCCTTGCGGATACGGTCGCCGTAGTGTTCTCGTGTCTTCCGCTTCTCAGAGTTCATGCAGACAGCTTAACCGAAACAGGGTTTGGAAAAGTTGTCCATCCTTGCGAATGTGTGTGGGGGGAATGAGAGAGGGAGAGAATGAGGGAAGGAGTGTATCGCGACGAGGGTTCGCGCGGCTGAGCTATTCGGCGGGCGGTTTGCGCATTTTTTTGCGGACGGCGCGGGACCAGAGGATGACGGGGACGAGTACGAGGAGGGCCATGCCGCCGAGGATCGCGACGTAGGATTGGTCGACCGTGGACATATTGGCGATTTCTGCCGCGAGCTCGGTGTTTACGTGTTCCGCGTAGGCGAAGGGGCCGATGGCCGCGTCTTTTGCGATGGAGAAGCCGGGGCTGAAGGCGCTTTCCCATCCCGTGGCGGTGAGAGAGCCGTAGGCTTTGTAGCCGATGGCGGAGGCGCCGATCGCGAGCAGACCGATCCCCACGGTCCCGATTCCGACGAGGCCAACTCCGACTGCGCCGACTGAAACGATCCCGCAGGAAGCGATCCCGACACTGATAGGGGCGACGGCGAATCCGCCCCAGGCGAAGAGGAGACCGTACGCTTGGTCGCCCGCGGCGATCCATCCCACGGCGGGCTTGTCGCCTTTTTCCGCCATACCGAGTTTGGCATGGATCAAGGGGAATCCGAGAAAGGCGAGTCGGCTTTTGTATTCGCGTTTCTTGGAATCGGGCTGGTCTTCGGGCGCCGTGAACAGGTTGGGCCGGCGGATTCGTTCCGAGGTTCTCAGGGCCCGGGAACGTTTAAAGAGGCGGAATATCATGACACCGTAGGCGACCACGAATGCGATGACTACAACTTGCGAGACGACAGCGAAGAATCCGGAATAATCGGGCATCGAATGGGCCAAGGAGCGCAACCCGAAACTCGCGGCTACGTATGCGATCGCAACGCCGATGAAGGCCGCGGTCGCGAAGACGACTTCTCTTCGCTCGCGTTTGGTTCGAGACTGGTCGAGATTGGCCCGCAGGGCGAAGAACGAGCTGATAAAGCCGGAAAACGTGGCGATGAAAGTGACAATTGACGCCCACTTGAAAGTTGTGCCGACTTTCGCCGCTACGGCTCCAGCGCTAGCCGCTTTGACCGGCGGGGCGATGGATGTAATCGCCGCTAGTACTCCTGCGGTGAATACAGGTCCGGGAGCGCTGCGGGTGAGGGCGCCTTCCACGAAACTCATCATCTTTTCTTGCAGCAGTTTTCGTCCGCGGGACAGGCGTTGTTTTACGGCGTCCTCGCTGACGTCCAGCTTGCTGGCGACATGCTCTACGGACCGATGTTCGCGGTAGTAGAGGATCAAGGTGTCTCGGTAGGTTTCGGGCACGGTTTCCAGGGCGCGCCACAGCATGGCCTGCTCTTCTTCTTTCATTGCGATTGTCTGTATGGGCTCGTCGTTCGATTCCAGAGCTTCCGCTTCTTGGAGGTCGTCGGCCTGGCTGAGCGGCCGCCGCGCTTCTTTTCTACGGTGGTGGCTCACTTTAAAGCGGAGGATGCCGCAGAGCCACGATTTGAGTTTCTCCGGCTCGCGGAGAGTCCCGAGTTTTTTCCAGGCTTCGATGAAGGCTTCCTGGGCCACGTCTTCGCTGGCGTTCAGGCTGCCGAGCGAGGAGTAGGCGAGTGAGCAGAGGAGCCGCTGGTAGCGATTGACGATCTTGCCAAACGCCTGCCGGTCGCCCGCGAGCGTCTCGGCGACGAGAGTGGCGTCATCGCTCTCCTCTAGTACGGAATTGTAGGGATCGGTTTTCATGAGCTGCAACTAAGCAGTGCCCGGTTGGAGGGGGAAGGTGACAGCTTTTTCAAAAAAAAACAAAACCAACCGAAATTTGCGGGAAATGGCGAAAATCGTGTCACCTCGGATCGGCGCAGCGGCACATACGAGTCGAACCACGATTGGAAACGCCCAAGTCGGCGCGACCGGTCCAAATGAAAAAGAAAACGAATACTCATATTATCATGAACACACGCAAATCACTCACTCGTATCACAATTCTCGCGACTCTGTGGGCCCTCGCTCTCAGCGGAGCGCACGCGGCTTCGCTACAATCGACAGTCGACGACTTCAGCGATCCTGGAAAAAACAGCCTCGGCATCGACCGCCAGTTTATAGACGACCGGTCCACGGGTGGCCAAACCACGACCGAGCACGCAGTCGAAGGAGGTGTTCTGTCGGCCAAGGGAACAATCGTGCCGCCGCGCGGCCAGCCGGGTTGGGCGAGCGCGATTTTGCTTTTGGACCCCCAAGGGTTGCCACGGGACGCTAGCGCCTACGACGGTATTCGCCTGCTCGTGCGGGTGAACGAGGGCAATCTCTCGATTTCCGCCAATAGTACGGAGATCACCAATTTCGATTTTCACGCCGCGCCGATCGCGCGTCATCCCGATGGCGAATTCCACGAGGTGAAGATTCCCTTCTCGAAGATGAAGCGGGCTTGGTCTGAGCAGACGAGATTGAACACCAAGACGCTCAACGCGCTCAGCATTGTCGCTGTCGGCCTCCAAAAAGGGACCTTCGATTACGAAATCGACGAGGTCGGCTTCTATCGCGATTAATCCAGAACTTCAATACGCTAAAGACATGAAACCCATTGCCGCTCCCGCCTTGAATACACGACTCGACTACCTCGATGCCGTGCGCGCGTTCGCCTTGTTGCTTGGAATCGTCTTCCACGCGAGTTTGTCCTTCATGCCCATATTCATCGGCTGGGCGGTAATGGACGTATCGACGAGCCCGTTCGTCGCGAGCTTCATGCACGTGAGCCACTCGTTCCGGATGGAGCTGTTCTTTCTTATCGCCGGCTTCTTCAGTCACATGACCTTTCACCGCAAAGGGTCGGGCAGTTTCATGAAATCGCGGTTCACGCGAATCGCGATTCCCTTCGTGGCGGGTTGGTTTCTGCTCAAACCGCTGATCGTTTCCGGCTGGGTGATGGGGAGTGAAAGCATGCGTGGGGAGGTCGATATTCTCAACGGATTGAAGATCGGCTTTCTAAGCCTGGGCGAGCTGCCCACGGGTCTGCTTGTCGGCAGTCACCTCTGGTTTTTGTACTACTTGCTTCTCGTAACCGGGGCAGCGCTGGCGATGCGGGCCATTGTGGGCCGAAGCGAGCGGGCTTACGCGGTGCTGACTCGATGGTCGGACGCGGTCGTCTCTTGGGTAGCGCGTTCGCGATTTTCGTGGTGGGCGTTGGCGGTTCCAACGGGAGCGTGCCTGTGGTTTATGAGTAATTGGGGAGTGGATACGCCTGACAAGTCTCTGGCGCCGCATTGGCCCGCGCTCGCGCTCTACGGTGGGTTTTTCGGGTTCGGCTGGGTTTTGCATCGCCAGGCCGCGCTCATCGAGTCGTTTGCGCGAGTCACGTGCGCAAGGGTCGCGCTTTGCGTCGCGAGCGTATGGGTCTCGCTCGCGCTTTCCGGATACCAAGCCGATATGGGGCATCCGCAGCTGGATCTGATTCGGGCGGGGCACGCGTTGAGCTATTCTTTGATGATGTGGTCGCTGGTCGCGTTGAGCATCGGGGTGTTCAAGCGCTTGTTCGATCGCCCGAGCAAGGTGGTTCGATACATCGCCGACGGGTCTTATTGGCTTTATCTCGTTCACTTGCCCATCGTGATTTGGCTGCAGATTGTCTTTGCGGAATTGCCGTTTCACTGGGCGCTCAAGCTGGCGGGGATCTCGATTCTGACCGTTGTGATTTCACTCGCGATCTATGAATTAGTGGTTCGGTCGACTTGGATCGGGGCGTTATTGAATGGCCGGAGGAGGGAGCGGTGGTTGAAGTTCTGAGGGAGAGAACGTTGTTTAACAGGATGCGTTCGCCCGCATAACGGGCTCACTCGCTTGATCCCGACCCGCTGCGCGTGACGGGAACTTGATTTCATATGAAAGGAAGGTAAGGACCGGCGATCCAAATCTCTTTGGATTCCCCGTTATCTAACGCGGCTCGTCGGGCACTATCCGATTTATATTGCGAGTCGAAAAACAAGAATCCTTGTCCCGCTTCCAAGATCATCAAGTTCCCGCGTGAGCCACCGACGAAGTCGAGGTCTTCGACGGGATCAAGCGAGTGAGCTCGTTCCGCATCGCGGAACGGGCGAACGCATCCTGTTAAATACCCCCATCTTCCATCTTCGCGCCATCAAGACCATCCAGTTCATAAGTTCAATCTGTTAACTTACTCAATCATGGTCTCTGTTGAAGAGATTGGTTTTGTATCGGATGTCATTTCCTGCCAATTTGTGATCCCTATGCCCCATTCCCGTTGTGCTCTTCTCAGTGTATTCGTTTTTCTCATTCTGGGTTCGACTTGCTTGCCTGCGAGTCAGGACAAGCCGCGGAACGTTCTCTTTATCGCCATCGACGACTTGAACGACTGGGTGGGGGCCTATGGCGGGCATCCGCAGGCCAAGACGCCGAATATGGATCGGCTCGCGGCGCGGGGGACGACTTTTTTGAACGCCCATTGCCAGGCGCCGATTTGCAACCCGGCCCGGGTCAGCATGATTTCGGGACTACTGCCTTCCAAAACGGGCATCTATTTTCTCCAGCCCGGGTTGAGAGGCGCGTCCGAAAACGCGGACGCGGAGACGCTCTTCCAGTATTTCAAACGCCATGGGTATTATCTGACGACTCGCGGGAAGATTTTTCATGGGCAGGGGCTACAGCAGGAAACCGACTCGTTCGACGAGATTGTGAAGGCCGCGTTGCCAGTTCCGCGACCGAAACGTCGCTTGGCGTCCTTCGAGGGAAGTCGGGCCTGGGATTGGGGGCCTTACTTTGATCGAGACGAGGACACGCAGGACTATCAAACCGCTCTCTGGGGGGCCGAGCGATTGCAGGAGCTGGCGGAGCGGGACCAACCGTTTTTCATGGCGATCGGGTTTTCCAATCCGCACGTCCCTTTGTACGTGCCGCAAAAGTGGTTCGACCTGTATCCACAGGAGACACTGCAATTGCCTGAAGTGCTGGAATCCGATCGCGATCAACTTTCTGAATACGCGAAAACGCTAACCTTCGGTCACATCGCCCCCAAGCATGACTGGGTGGTTGGAGCCAACGAGTGGAAGCCGCTGGTGCAGTCTTACTTGGCGTGCATTTCTTTTGTCGACCACTGTGTGGGGACGGTTCTGGACGGGCTTGAGCGAAGCGGAGCGGGCGACGACACTCTGGTTGCTCTTTGGAGCGATCATGGATTCCACATGGGAGAGAAGATGCACTGGGCCAAGCGCACGCTTTGGGAAGAGTCGACTCGGGTGCCGATGATCATCGCGGGACCGGACGCGCTCGCGGGTCATCGTGTATCCAAGCCGGTAGGACTGATCGATATTTTCCCAACGTTGGTCGACTACTGCGGGCTGCCGCGAAAAAAGGGCTTAGACGGAGTGAGTTTGCGGGCCTTGCTGACTCGTCCGAACGTGGTTTGGGAGCGACCGGCCGTGACCACGTTCGGTCCTAATAATCATAGTATCCGGTCGGAACGTTGGCGGTACATTCGATACGACGACGGGTCCGAGGAGTTGTATGATCTACGCTCGGACCCGCGCGAGCGGTTCGATCTGGCCGCCAATCCGGAGCATCGCGCATTGATACGGGAGCTCACTCGGTGGATTCCCAGTTCTAACGCCGCGATTCCGCCTGGCAGCAGTGGATCGGGCACGCCGCTGTACAAAGAGTTCGAGAATCGTTGAGGCCAGCTTCCTGGTGTAAGAATAACATCGCAATTGAGCGGCGCGCCATTGCAGGATAGGGACTGTTCGCTTACTTCTAACTGAGTGCCTTGCGCCCCTATCCCGAAAATACAATGACTACCCCAAACATGAATCGTCGTTCGTTTCTCAAAACCAGCGCGGTCGTCGGAGCGGCCGCTTCGATCTCCTTTCCTAGTATCGTCCGTGGCCACAATCTGAACAACCGGCTCAATATCGCGATGATTGGCCTTGGCAATCGAGGTCAGCGCAACACGGGCTATTTCGAAAAGGAGAACATTGTCGCCCTATGCGACGTGAATGCCGAGAAGCTCGGAATCGCGGCAAAGTTTTTCCCGACGGCGCGGCGGGCGACTGACTTTCGGAAACTGTTCGATCACGAGAAGGAATTCGACGCGGTGGTCGTATCCACTCCCGAGCATACACATGCCTTCGCAACGCTGCCGGCGCTCCAACTGGGAAAGCACGTCTACTGCGAGAAGCCGCTCACGTACAATATAGAAGAAGCCCGCACCATTCGCATGGCCGCTCGCGACGCCAATGTGGTCACGCAAATGGGGACGCAAAACCACGCCAACGACAACTACCGTCGCGTGGTCGAGCTGATTCAAACCGGAGCGATTGGCGCGGTGAAGGAAGTCCACGTCTGGAATTCCCGCGCATGGGGCTGGCATAAAAACGTGCAAGCCGCTCGCGACGCGAACGATCGCTATACCGTGATTCGCCCTCCGAAAGAGACGCAGCCGATACCGGACTATTTGAATTGGGACTTGTGGGTGGGGCCGGCGCCGGAGCGGCCGTTCCACCATCATTATTTCGAAGGCCCGCTTTGGTACCGCTGGTGGAATTTCGGCAATGGCACCATGTCCGACCTCGGCAGCCACTGGATCGATCTCCCGTTTTGGGCTTTGAAACTCGACGCGCCGCTGACGATCGAAGCGAAGGGGCCCAAACCGCATCCCGAAATCGCGCCTGCCTCGATGCGGGCCACCTACGAGTACGGCCCGCGCGGCGATTTGCCTCCTGTGAATCTGACTTGGTATCAGGGATTGGAAAAACCCAAGATCTGGCAGCGGAAAGACATTCCGCAGTGGTCGAGCGGCCATTTGTTCGTTGGCGACAAAGGCATGCTGCTATCCGACTACAAAAAACACCTTCTGCTGCCGGAGGACAAATTCGCCGGTTTCAAAGGGCCGGATCCGTTCATCCCCCGATCGCCCGCTGGCCATCACGAAGACTGGGTGGTTGCCTGCAAGGGCGGAGCTCCGACGATGTGCGATTTTGAATACTCCGGTTTGCTCACCGAAGCCAACCATCTCGGCAACGTCGCCTATCGAACGGGGAAAAAGATCCGTTGGGACACCGAAGCGATGCGAGTCACCAATGCTCCTGAAGCCGAGCAGTATGTGAAACGCGAATACCGAAAAGGCTGGAAGCTCGTTTGATCGCTTGCAGCGCTGGTATGGCGGTCCCATCGAATGGCGCGCGGCGCGCGAGTCACGTGTCCACGCGAATCGAACAACCCTTGGAAGCTTATTTATGAAACTACTCTCGATTCTACTACTGTGCGTTTTTTGCGCGGCCGCTGGGGCGGCGAAGCATCCCAACGTGGTAATCCTCTACGCCGACGACATGGGCGTCGCGGATGTGTCTTATGGCAATGCAGTGGCCAAAATTCAGACTCCGAACATCGATCGACTCGCCTCCGGCGGGATGACCTTCACCGACGGGCACAGCTCGTCCGGGATTTGCACGCCGAGCCGTTTCGCCATGCTGACGGGGCAGCATCACTGGCGTCGATTCCATGGGATTGCTCAAGCCTACGACGGGCCGGTTTTCGAAGCGGGCGAATTTACCATTGCCGAGATGTTCCGAAAAAGTGGATACCGGACGGCCGCGTTCGGCAAATGGCATCTCGGATGGGATTTCGACGCCATCCGAAAACCGGGAGTGGCGAAGGAGGATTGGGTGAAAGCCGAATCCTACGATTGGTCGAAGCGTTTTCCCGGCGGCCCGCTTGAGCGTGGGTTCGATCACTACTTCGGCGATGGAACGATCAACTTCCCGCCGTATTGCTGGATTGAGGACGACCGGTTCGTGACTATCCCCACTCGGCCGGTTATCAAGTCGGAGCCGCTCGCCGGCGGGGGCAGCTTTCGCCCTGGGCCGATGGCGGAGAGCTGGAATCCCTACGACATCTTGCCTACCATGACCGAAAAGACGGTCGAGTGGATTTCCAAGCAGACGTCGGATCAGCCGTTCTTCGTTTATCTGGCCTTCAATTCCCCGCACTACCCGATTGTCCCGAACCAGGCGTTCCACGGAAAATCGCAAGCCGGCTACTACGGCGATTTCGTCGTCGAGACCGACGCGATGGTCGGCAAGGTTTTGGCGGCGCTCGAGGAGGGCGGATTCTCCGAAAACACGCTGGTGGTTTTTTCCGCGGACAACGGAGCCGAGACGCACGCTTTTGAACGGCTGGAGACCTTCGATCAATGGAGTTCGGGAAAATTTCGCGGAGTGAAACGCGACATCTACGAAGGCGGGCATCGTGTGCCTTTCGTTGTTCGCTGGCCCGGACACATCGAGGCGGGATCGTTTTCCGACGAAGTGGTGAGCCAAGTGGACTTGGCGGCGACGTTCGCCGAGATCGTCGATTTTAATCTGGGTAGCGACGTCGCCATCGACAGCTACAATCTGCTACCCGTTTTGCGTGGGGAGACGTATACGCGACCCTTGCGAACGGCGACGGTGCAAAACACTTCCCCCGGAAAATTCGCTTTGCGGCAAGGGGACTGGGTGCTCATCGACGCAGCGTCGGGCGCGGCGCGCAAAGAGACGGAGCACTATTTGCAGTACTTTGGGTTGGAGGACTACGGGAATGACAATCCGGGCCTCTTGTTCAATCTCAAGGGCGATCCGGGCCAGTCCAAGAACCTCTACGCCGAGCATCCAGAACGCGTGGAACGTATGCGGAGCTTGCTCAAGCGTTACATCGATGGCGAACGGTGCGCGCCGGCTAGGGACTGATTCGACAGTAGTGAGTGTATAGATACGGGATGAAATTTTAGCATCGTCCCGCTACACGGGACTGGACCTCCGTCATAGACCCCGACTTCGTCGGTGGCTTAGCGGGGCCAGGATCGCTCACCCCGCAAGCGGGAATCACGGTAGGACATTTCGAGAAATAAGAGCAGTTTGTTGTCGGCTTGGGCTTGATTCCCGCTTCACCCCGCAAAATCTAACTTGATTCAGAGAGAAGCAGTCCGCATCGTGCTAGGCGAACCACTCGCCAGCGCGCGTGTCCCACGAATCTATAGGATCCCGTTTTCTAGTAACCCGAACCAAAATTCCCAATGAGCAAGCTTACGCGTCGTCAATTCATCAAAACCTCAACCGCGGCCGGCGTCGGCATAATCGGGGCGCCTGCCATCCTCAGCGCGGAGAGCAAGGGCGACAAGCTGCGCGTCGCCTTCATCGGCGTCGGGGGAATCAATGGCCGCCACATCAACGATACGATCGCCCATGGCGACATTTGTGGCGCCTATTGCGATGTGGATTCCTCTCGCTACGATAATATTGGCACGGGTATCGCCAAGCTGGAAACGGACGGGCAGAGCTGGCTGGCGAAGCAGTGGAAAGCGGCCAAGGGATTTCAGGACTTCCGCGAGATGTTCGACAAGGCGGCGGACAGTTTCGACGCGGTCATGATCGGCACGCCCGACCACAGCCACTACCCGGCGACGGTTTTGGCGATGGAACACGGCAAGCACGTGTTCACCCAAAAGCCCTTGACCCATACCGTTTGGGAAGCCCGCCAGCTCGCCATCGCCTGCGACCGCTACAAGTTAGCGACCCAAATGGGGAACCAAGGACACGCCAACGAAGGCAACCGCCAGATCGCGGCTTACGTGCAGGGCGGGCACCTCGGCGACATCAAGGAAATCCACTGCTTCACCAATCGTCCGGTCTGGCCGCAAGGATTCGAGCTCCCGAAAGGCGGGGACCCGGTGCCCGAAACGCTCGACTGGCAGAACTGGCTCGGCCCGGCGGCGGACCGACCGTATCTTGGTGATCGTGGCCTCGACGCGGAACGGGCTCGAAAACGCGGCGGCGCTTACTTGCCGTTCAACTGGCGCGGCTGGATCGACTTTGGCGGCGGCGCCCTGGCCGACATGGCCTGCCACACGATGGATTCTATTTTCATGTCGCTCGATCCTGGCTTCCCGACGCACGTCGAGGCCCTCAACGTCGACACCATGACCGATTCGGCCTTCCCCAAGGGGTCGACTTTGAAATGGACTTTTGGGGCGACCGACAAGCGTCCCGGCTTCGAAGTTTACTGGTACGACGGCACCGACAACGCGTATACGGACAAGAACGGCAAACCGCGCCGCCACGAGCGGCTCGAGGAGATCGCCCAAGGCGCCGAGCTGGCCAATTCCGGCAACCTCTACGTCGGCACGGAGAACACGTTGCTGGTCACTGGCGACTACGGCGACAGCTCGCGGATCATCCCGAACGAGGCGCACCGGAAAGTCGCCATGGAGCTCAAGGAGAAGACCGGCGACCATCGTCCGGCTCGCGTTTACGAGCCCTCGATTGGCCACCACACCGAGTTCCGCGAGGCGGCGATCGGAAACAAGCCCTACGACTACCCGGGCTCGAATTTCAAGTACGCCGGCCCGTTCACCGAGACCATCCAGCTCGGCAACGTCTGCCTGCATTTCCCCGGAAAGAAACTCAAGTGGGACGGCCCGAACCTGCGCTTCACCAACAGCAATAAAGCCAACAAGCTCATCGATAAAGAGTACCGCAAAGGCTGGGACTTCAAGCTCAGCAAGGTGTAGTCCTTACGGATGACGCTTCGTTCTAGGCCCAAGAACCTTCTCTTCAGACCGCTTGTCGTGGTGGATTCGACCGGTGAGTGGTTCCGGTTTAGGGGAATTCAAACGTGGCTAAAATAAAAAAGGAGCTGCGCGCCGATGGCGCAGCTCCGGGATTATAGGTACTGCAAGAGTATCAGTAGCCGATGCTGTGTAGCAGCAGGAGTTCTTTCTCGAGATAAGCGATCTGCTTGGCTTGCAGGCTTCTCAGTTTTCGTTCTTCGATCAATTGCGCGTTCTGAGCTTTGATCTGTAGGCCTTGAGCTTCGACCATAGCGCTGAGCTCTTGGACAGCTTTGGTCAACGGAACTACAAACTCGGCGTAAGCGAGCGTGTAGTTGTCGGTTTCGAGATTGTCCGGTCGACCGACTCCAGAAAAGGGGTAGCCACCCTTGTTGACGAGCGCTTCGACTTCCTGGGAGATAAAGCCGGATTTTCTTTCGGCTTGCTCGTCATTACTAGACACTTCGATGCCCCGGCGCTCATTCAGTTTCGCTGTGTCGACGACATAGCTGACTGGGCGCAATTGGTTTATAAATTCGAGGCCGCTAACGTCCTCGCGAACGTCCGTTTTGAATCGAGCGTCCGAAAGGACCGACCAATCTACGATACCACCAATGATTTCAGTATCGTAGTTGCCGATATACACTTTGTCGTCCGTTTCGAGCGTTCCATCAAACCCGATCGATATACTGTTTTCTCCAGTAACGGTTCCGCCAGCGCTGAGAGCGATGCTTCCCGCTCCGGTGACATAGCTTCCGCTTCCGATTGCAATGCAATCGTCATTTGTTGCTCGAGCGCTGTCGCCCAAGCCGATGGAGCCCGTTCCTGAAACATCAGCGGTTGAACCTATGGCCACTGAATTCGATTCATGTACCATTGCATAGGCTCCGATTGCTATAGACTGGTCGAACTCGTCGTCCAAACCGTTGGTGCCCGCGCCGTAGCCGATGGCGATATTGCGTTCTCCATCTACATACTTTAGAGAATCTCCACCTATAGCAGTGTTCTTGTCGCCAGTCATTTGGTAGCCCGAGCTTCCTCCAACAAAGGTGCTATCATTGCTCGACGCCTTATAACCTGCGAACCCACCTACATAGATGCTGTCAATCGATTGAGCTGCGTTCGCCGCGCGAAAGCCAATGGCTATGGTTCCATCAACTACGCAGTTAGCGCCTGATGCGGCTCTGGATCCGATAATGATGTTTTGATCTCCATTGTCTTCTCCGATGTTCTTGCCGGCTTCAAATCCCACGTAGACGAAATCAGTATTGTCGTTAGTCGAATTGGCGCCTGAACCATCGCCAATGGCGACGCCCCGTTGACCGTTTTTCCCTCGGTCGTTTTTCTTGTAGCTGGTCATGTCTTCGGTTCCTGCGTAGATCAATCCGCTCGCAAGCAGACAGGCGCATAGGCTTAGTGCATTCTTTTTCATTTTTTATTCTTAGTATTTTGTTTTATTGATGCAGCTATACGCGTACCTTCCGGGTCCGAGTAAAACTACAAGAGTGGATTGGTAGTGTTTTACTACATTTAATAGATAGTAACAGTATAGTGAAAAACACTAATTGGTGATTAGGAAAAAAGAAGGTATCTAATGAAAATGTCCATACAAAAATCGAACGAATTTAACTTATATTAATAAATCGTTTTATTTAAAAATATCCATTCAAGATTCACTATCGTTAAATTGTTTGACTTGGGTAATTGGTTCTTTCGTAGGGGGTTCGTATCTATTTATATTATATATAATAAATTAGTATTTAGAATTTATCTCTTTCTGTATATGGGAGCGACAGTATCGGCGTTTGTCGCTCGTTTCCTTTCGGGGAAATCTCGAATTGCGAGTTAGGGTGGGCCTGTCGCGCCGCTAATGGCGAAAAGGCGCCTCAAGTTGAGGTCCGATTGTGATCCTAGGAATATCGCGAGCTCGGCTGTTTGGATGTACTCGTTGCGGGGGGTGGTGCGTTTCTAAACCATCTGTCACTCCAGACTAATAGGATTGATGGGAGGGAAAGGGCTGCTTTTGCGCTGGAAGGCGCGCTGTTGAATACCGTTTATTGAGCGTGTCCGAAAAGAGATATCAGTTTTGGGACAACGTTACTTTCCGCCAGCCGAGTCCAATGAGAATGACGATCGACTCTTCCTTAGCGTTTTGTTTTGCAATGTGGGCGAGGATCCCTTCGGAGCCCGCGTAGCGCGAATCAAGGCCCAAGCTCTTGAAACTGATGGGCGAATTGTGCGTGAGTATGGCTGATGAATTCAGAATCTGCGTTACTGCGAAGTCCTCGGAAGTCAGATTGTTCTGGTTTGAAGACGTCGTTATTGTGTAACCTACGCTCTCTTGGAAACGTGTATCTCCCTAGCGTACGCGAATTTGCGTCGTTTTCTTCCCTACCTCCAAAGCTATGAAACAAATCTTACCCTTACTCCTCTCTGCATGTATCGCCACATCTCTCTTCGGAGCGAAGCCCAACTTTGTCTTTATCTACGCGGATGACATGGGCTGGACTGGAACGTCCGTGGAGATGATCCCGGGCGACCCAAGCACTAAAAGCGACTACTACCTTACCCCGAACATCGAGAAACTTGCTGCCATGGGCATGCGTTTTTCCGCGGCCTATGCGCCGGCCGCGATGTGTACTCCCAGCCGCGCGGCAGTTTTAACGGGGAAAACGCCCGCCGAGATCCACATTACGACCCCGGGTCCGGGCCTCGGGACCAACGCCCACAAATTGCGGCCACCCACGCAGCTGCGCGAATTTCCCGCCTCGGAAACGTCGATCGCCGAAGCGCTCAAGCCCGCCGGATACGCTAGCGCCTACTTTGGTAAATGGCACCTCGGACAGGGCAATCCGGGCCAGCACGGATTCGATGTTCACGACGGCTCCACGTCCAACGGCACTCCCGAAAACTCGGGAGCCGATAATCCCAAGGACATCTTTGGGATCAACGAGCGCGCGTTCGCCTTCATGCGAGAGAACGTGAAGGAAGGCCGCCCGTTCTACGCCCAGCTATTCCATTACGCGGTTCACGCTCCTACCGCTACGAAGGCCGAGTCTGAAACGAAATTTGAAGCCATGAAAAAAGGGAAGCGTCATGCGGGCGTCCCGTTTGCCGGCATGACTTGGGACTTCGACGAGAGTATCGGAGCGGTGCTCGAGGAAATCGACTCTCTCGGCATCGCCGACAATACCTACGTCGTTTTCATGTCCGACAACGGCGGTCCGAGCAACGCGCGGTTCGGCGTTCAGAACAACGCCCCGCTCAGCAAAGGCAAGTCGACGCTCTACGAAGGCGGTCTTCGCGTGCCGCTCATCATAACCGGACCCGGAATCGCGGCGAACAGCTATAGCCCTGAATCGGTCACCGGCTGCGATCTCTTTCCGACGTTTTGCGAATGGGCGGGCGTCGACGTTCCCGTCAAGATCGACGGTTCGAGCCTAGCGTCGATTTTGAGCGGAAAGGAGAAAACGCTCGACCGACACGTAGATTCGCTCCTTTTTCACGTGCCTCACTACGGGCGCGGACCCGACGCCAAACCGACTACGGCGATCATCAGTGGCGATCTCAAGCTGATCAGGGATTGGGAGACGAACTCGTACCAGCTATTCGATCTCAGCAAGGACATCGGAGAAAAGAAAGACTTGGCGAAGGTCTATCCGGAGAAGCTAGAAAAATTGATCGCTGTAATGGATAACCGACTACGCTCGACCAACGCTCAGTTGCCGGTTCCAAACCCCGACTACGACCCGAACGCGCCGCTTCCCGAACCTCGAGGCCCCGGAGGCCGCGGACAAGGAGGACGAGGCGGCCCCGGAGGCGGAGGGCGCGGCGGCCCGCAACGCGGAGGCTGACCGGTTCGATACGAAATTCACTCTATTCATCTTCAAGAACTGATGCCGCGCACGCATTCGCGCCCACTCAGGTCGAGTTAGTTTTAACAGTGATCTCTCCGAGGTCGCCGTTCCAACCTTGTTTATTGAGTTATTGAAACAGTGATTCCGCGAGCGGAATCAAATCCTGCTTCGCAGGAACAGGATGCCGCTTTGCGGCAGCATTCTTAATCGAGCGATTGGCTTTTTTGAGGTCTTCAGCGGGACGGAACAATACTTGAGATCCTGTTCGCGAAGCGATCCTGGTTCCGTCCCGCTTGGCGGGACGGAATTTGATCTCGGAGAGATCACTGTTCCAGCCGTGACTGTTGAGTCATTGAGACAGTGACTTTGCAACCGCGATTTTTATACTGATTTCTTCGAGATCAACTAGGTGTGGGCAAATTTATTGTCTCTCCGTATCCACAACATCGATGTCGCCGATATCGACGTTGGAGGTGTCGTCGGCGCGTTTGCTGGCGAGGCGATCGAGGTGTTTCCCAAAAAATCCTCCGGCGACGACATTCATGTCCTTGATGGCTTCGTCGAAGCGTTTTCCCGCCGCCCGGGCGCTATAGCGGGTGGACCACTGGAGCTCCCATTTCCCGTGGTCCATGATTCTCGGGTAGTCGTAGGCCATGAGAATTACGAAGTAGCGCTCTTCGCCCAGCATGGATTTCATTTCGGTCTCGCGGGCGAGGTCGAGATAGGGATGTCCCTCGTACGCTTCTTCCATTCCGAGCAGACCGGCGGTGGATTGAGAATCGCGATCGTTGGACTGGTTGACGATGTCGACTGCGTTCATGATGAATTCCAACTGATTGGCCGCGTTGGCTTGGCTCGCGACCGAGGAACCGGCCGTATCGTTGAGCCCCATGTCGTCTATGCTGGTCCAGGCCATGAGTTCCTGGAGGGATTCACCGACTTGGGTGATGCCGTAGTGGACGACGATGAGCAAGTCGCCCTCGCCCAGAGTGGGGTTGGGGTAGAAGTCTTGCTCGACGAGCCGTTCGGCGATGTCGAAGACGATCTCCTCGAAGGTGAATTCGGCCATCCCTTTGTTGACGCCGCGCGGTTTGAAGAAGCGTCCTTTGGTAAATTGGTAGGTTTGAACCGGGTCGGATGACTCCGCTCGTTTAATTAAGTACTCCTCGGTGGCCACCGCGCGGACAGCCACGCGGGTGGCGGCGTTGCTGGACAATGAGACCGCGAGCGCTGCGATCAGGGGGGTGAAAAAGCGACAATAATGCATGGAGGGTAGTGGATTCGGTTAAACGAGATGACTATGGCGCGTCGCGTACGAGCGCCAGTTCATTTTTAGTCAACGCTTGAGTTGTTAGCCGTCTTTCGAAATCGTTTTCCTGTGACTGGGAATGCGAACGAGCAAATTGGAGTACAAATATGAAATCGCCTATTGTCATCGTCGGAATCGGAGAAATTGCAGCGGTGCTCGCTCATGCGTTTTTGCGAAGCGGGCATCCCGTTTATCCGGTGACGCGAAGCATGGAAATAGCGGTCGAGTCGGAGACGATTCCCGAGCCGAAAATGGTAGTCGTCGCGGTGGCGGAAGCGGATTATGAGGCTGTGATGGAAGCGATACCGGATGCTTGGCAAGATCGCCTTGTCCTGATCCAGAATGAACTCCTGCCCAAGGACTGGGAACGATTCGGTATCCAAAATCCAACGATCGCGTCCATTTGGTTTGAAAAGAAACGCGGCACGGCGGTGAACCCGATTTTGCCAACGCCGGTTTTCGGGCCGATAGCTCCGTCGATAGTCGACGCGTTGCGGGGTATTGGTATCCCAGCGGACGCGGTTGTGAGTTCCGAAGCGATGCTGCTCGAGCTCGTGCAAAAGAACGTCTACATATTGACTTCGAACATTGCGGGGCTGGCGCTCCAGGACGGCGCGACCGTTTCAGATCTATGGAAGAACAACCGCTCCGTGGCGCTCGCGGTAGCGAACGACGTGATCGATCTGCAATGCGCCGTACTAGGGGAGTCACTTGATCGCGAGCGTTTGTTGGCGGGCTTGGAGCGCGGGATCGAAGGCGATCCGAATCACATATGCAAAGGACGTTCGGCCCCGGGACGGCTGGCTCGAGCGTTGGAGCAAGCGGATGCGGCGGGCGTGCAACTGAGAGCGATCCGGGAGCTGGCGAGTCGTCTTGAATGAACGGTGACAGAATTAGTTTTTGTCCTAGCCCCGACCGGGTCGGGGCTAGGACGCCCTGCGGGCGATTAGGATGTCGACTGCGTCGATAAATAAGGTTTCTCGAAAAGTGATCGAATTAGGATTGCCCAAGGGTGGAACGCGACGTCCCGTCGCGTTTGTTTCAGTTCGCAGTTCGTCGCTCGCATTGACTCGTGAAGCGAATCCCGCCTTTCTGAGTGAATGTTGTTCTCCATTCGCTTACCCCGCGCTGCGTTTTCTTTGTTGCTCGCTTGTTTGGCGATGGCTGTGTTCAGTTTTGCGGAGGACCGGCATCCGGCTGTGGACCCGTTTTCCGGGGAAGTCGGTCGGTTCGCGGCGGACTCTACGCCGCAGATGCTCGCGCCGGCTCGGGCGTCTGATGGAGCGCCCAACGTGGTCTACATCGTTCTCGACGACTGCGGATTCGGCGATTTGGGATGCTACGGGTCGGAGGTGTCGACGCCGTCGATTGACTCGCTCGCCGCTCACGGGCTGCAGTTCAACAATTTCCATTCCAAAGCGGTTTGCTCTCCCACACGGGCTTCGCTGCTGACGGGACGCAACGCCCACACGGTGGGGATGAAGGAGCTTCCGGGAAGCGATCAGGGCTATCCGCACACGCGGGGGCTGGTGACCGCGGCGGCGGCCAATGTCGCTCAGATCCTCGGTCGGGCAGGATACGGAACCTATGCGGCAGGGAAATGGCACCTCGTCCCCAAATCCGAACTACACGATGCCGCCGACCGGACCCATTGGCCACTGCAAAAAGGCTTCGATCGTTTCCATGGGTTCCTTTCCGGCTGGACCGACCAGTACGTTCCCGATCTCGTGATCGACAACCGAAACGCCACGCCTCCCGACGATCCCGATTACCATTTTTCCGAAGACATCGTCGACGAGTCGATCGACATGGTCGGCGCGAGCCTCGAGCATCGGCCGGGGCAGCCCTTCTTCCTCTATCTCGCCTTCGGGGCGATCCACTCGCCGATTCAAGTTCCGAAGCGATACATCGACAAGTATGCGGGGATGTTCGACGCGGGGTGGGATGTAATCCGGGAAGAACGATACCGTCGGCAACTGAATTCCGGACTGATCCCCGCCGGTTCGAAACTTCCGCCCCGCAATCCGGGCGATCCCGCCTGGGCGGATTTGAGTCGGGTGGAAAAAGAAGTGTTTGCTCGATTTATGGAGGCGTACGCGGGTTTTTTGGAGCATACGGACGAGCAAATCGGGCGGCTTGTCGATTATCTCAAAGAAGAGGCGCTCTTCGACAACACGCTGATCGTTTTGATCTCGGACAACGGAGGCGCGCCGGAAGCGGGCGTGCAAGGTAACTTTGAACACCCTTACAGCGGCAAGTTGACTACAGAAGAAATGCATGAACGACTGGATGCGCTCGGCTCCCGCGACTCGCAACCGCAGTATCAACGCCCGTGGGCGGGAGCGTCCTGTGCTCCTTTTCAGTACTACAAGCTTTGGCCCTTCAATGGAGGCGTTCGCACGCCGATGATTGTCTCCTGGCCGGACGGAATCGAATCAAACGGGCTGCGCGAGCAGTTTGTGGATGTGATCGACATCACGCCGACCATTTTGGATCTTGTAGGTGTTGACGCGCCTAAGGTATTCGACGGTGTCGCGCAGATTCCACTACAAGGCGCCAGTTTGCGTCGCGTCTTCGAGAGCTCGGATGCTCCGGCGCCGCGGGACACGCAGTTCTGGGAACTCTGGGCGGCCAGGTCCATCTATCACAAGGGCTGGAAAGCGGTGGCGTTCCACAAGCACGGCACGGATTTTGCGGACGACTACTGGGAGTTGTACAATCTCGAGAATGACTTCACCGAATCGACCAACTTGGCCGAGACGCATCCGCAAAAGCTCAAAGAGCTGCAAGCTCTCTGGTGGAAGGAAGCGGAGCGAAACGGGGCTCTGCCTCAACTCGAAGCCCGCGGCGGCCGGGTGAACTCGTACAATCAGATTCATCCCAAGGCCGCCCGAAGCAAAGGCGAGTAGTTTCGAGTTCCGAGATAGGAAGCTCTGTGATGGCCGCTCGGAGATCGGCCGCTACCTCCTGCTTGGATAGGGTGGGTAGCGTCCGATCTCCGAGCGGACAAGGATAGCGACTAGGGCCCGTCTCGAAAGTACTCGACCAATGTCTCGATATCGTCTTCGGAGAGGATGGTAGCGAAGCTGGGCATGGGGACGGCTTCGTAGCCTTTGACGACGGATGCTTGCGGATTGGCGACCGATTCGCGGATGTAGTCGGCGTCAGCGAATACGGTATGGGTCTCTCCATTTCGGGTGATTTCCCGTTGGCTGCCCCACAAGTCTTTGAAGGAAGGGCCGATCAATTTGGTGCCGTCGTCCGAGTGGCAGGCTTTGCAATAGTACTGGTAGATCTTCTGCCCGGTCAGTTTTTCTTGCTTGCGAGCGAAGGGGGTTTCGGCCGGCTTGAGACGGATGGTGAGCGTAGCGGATTCCAGTCGCCCGGGGATGGCGACTACGCCGGGAGTGGCCCAACGGAGGCCGTCGCTCAAGGCGACGCGCTCGTGTTGGCTCGCATCGATGTGATAGTAGCGTGTTTGCGTGTCTCCAATTGGAAAATACAGATTGAGCTGAACCGTATTGGCGTCGGTCGACTTGATCGCCTGTTCCACTGGATATCCATCGATTTCGAAGAGAAAGGTGGGTTCTTTCGTCCCAGACTCGCGTCGGTAGCCCTTGAATACAAGCGATTGGGGAAGGACGTCGGGCGATCCGCGACGCAGTGGATTGATGGCGGTGCCGAGCGGTTGTTTGGTTCCAAGGATGGCGCATTTGCGTCCGCCGCGAGCGAGAGTTTCGCCGGAAAAGTCGACGAATCCGCCGGACCAGGTGTAGACGGGAGCGCAGTTTTGGGCGTCGAAGGCGTAGTTGAATCCTCCGGGAAAACCGACTGCGATCATTCGGGCGGAGGGGCCGTCGATGACACAACGCTGAACGACGACGTGGTCGGTGACGGGAATATCGGTAACCGCAGCAGGGGCATGGGGGGCGATTGCCAGTGATACAAGTAGGAGGGAGCGAAGGCAATTCACGGCAGAAGCTGGTTGAGAGTGTAGATACCGAAGTTGTTTTCCAGTACAAGTCCACTGGCGGATTCGAGTTCGGGCAGCTCGACATTGTAGATGAAATCGGCTTTTGAAGGCAGTTTGATTGAGAGCGTTTTGCGGTCCTTCGACACCGCGGTTTGCGTAACAGGTACGACGCGCTCGTTAATGGGTTCGGACCCGTATCCGTCCCAGTACTCGTATTGATATTCCCCTACAAATATGTCTTCCACCGGGATCGTGCTGGCCTTGATTGGTTGGGTGAAGTGAAGGTCGAACCCGTCTTTTGCGAGGGCGATCCGATGAATTTCGAACGGGATTTTGGAACCGTCGTAGGAGATGATCTCGATGGCGGGCTCGCCGGGGGTCCAGCCGCGCCCGACGGAGCCTATCCAAAGGCGACCTTGGGAGTCGAAGGCGGACGAGTAGGAGGAACTGGAGAGCGGTCGTATGAAAGGAAAGACCGCTCCTTGGTAGGCGCCGTTGATTTTCTCCAAGGCGACTCGAACGATGGTTCGATGAGAGATGTCCGCGATGAAGGCTTGGCCGGCGAAGGGGCCGAAACCGTTTTTTGGGGCGAACGACGGGGACCCCGGGGCATTGGTCAGGTCACCATGGGCGAGCCAGGCGGCGGGGCGTTTACGGGCCCGACGATAGGTGTCGGGGTCGAGCGGCGGCACGCTGTCCGGTTTTCTGCCGACTGTCTGGTAGTCGAGGAGCGCGGGGGTGATGCCGTATTCGGGGCGATCCCAAAACGACGCGGGATGACCGAGAAAATCGCCTTCTTCGACGTGACCGAGGTAGGAGGAGGCGATCCAGTCGCCTTGATTGTCGGTGACAAAGAGCTCGTCTTGGGCGTTCATGCCGATGCCGGCGGGTGAGCGGAGTCCGGATGCGAAGGGCGTGAGGGTTCCGTCGAGGCTGCGTTTCATGACCCAGCCTCGATAGCCGAGGGCGGAACCCATTTGGTGGGGGTAGCCGTCGGGATTGGCGAAGAAATTCGTGCCGGAGCTGAGTCCCGTCGAAAAGAACAGATCCCCTTTGGAGTTGATGCGGGGTCCGTAGGCGAACTCGTGGTAGTGGCCGGTGAAGCGAAATCGGTCCTCGATGGTTGAATACAAATCGGCGGACCCGTCACCATCCGTGTCCTGGAGGAGGGTGAGCTCCGGTTTTTGCATGACGTACACGCCTCGGTCCTGCGGGTCGACCCGAACGCCGATCACCTCGTGCAGCCCTTCCGCGAAGAGCGACCAATGGCCGTCCTTCAGTTTCCAAACGGCGCCAGTGCGTGTGGAAACGAAGACGGTTCCGTTGGAGTCGAAATCGATATCGGTGGGTTCGAATCGGATAGGCAGGTTTTGCTCGGGTATTGGAATAGTCGCTACCGAGTACCCATGAGGAAAGGTGGGCGTCTCTTTGCGCCGGTAGAAAGAGATAGTGAATTCCTCCTGATTGGGATGGAGGTTTTTGAGCAGGTTGCGTTGGTTTTGCTGCCCGTTTGTGGAGAGACGCCGAAAGTGGGTTTGCTTGACCCAATAGTTGAGGTACTCGTCGGACAATTCACTGGCGGCGATAGTGAAATGCAGTTTCTGCTGAGACTCGGAAACGATTTCCAAGTGTTCTTCGATGTCCCAATGTATCGAGGTTTTGGGGTCGGCGACGCGGTAGTGAAAGTAAACGGCTCCGTCGCGAATCTCATAGCCATGCCATGTGTAGTCGAGAACGCGGCGTGGGGACTCGCCAAAGGACCAGGGGCGCTGGCGCAGATGAAACTGCCTCAGCTTGGCGTCGTCGTAGGTGAAATCGCCGTCGGTGTCCAATTGGCCAAATGCTCCGGTCCAAATCGCTTGCGCGGAAATGCTGTTCGGGTCGTAAAGGTGGTGGATGCCCTTGGCGGATCCAATGGCGAGGAGCGGTTGCTCGCCTTCGACGGCTGAAGGCGTTTCCCGAACAACGACGCCACGCGTGACGAGAAGAGTGTTTTCTTCGTCGAGCTGGTAGGATCCATGTGAATCGCTCTCTTGGGCGGGGGCGATAGAGGTCAGGAGCGCGAAGCTTGCTGCAGTGATTGCAAATTGTCTTCGAACCATCAACATAACTGCGTGATAGTCGGAAAATGGAAAGGGGTTGGCCAGCCTAATTCTATAGGTTCGCGACTCTGTAGCGCCGTATTGAGTTTCTTGATTCTATCGGTTTCATCGCTGTGCCAGGTGGAGGAGCCGCAGATCGACGCGGCTCAAATGCCGCGGACGCAACCGCTGGAGGTCGAGGACGCCATGCGGGCCTTCGAGATCAAGCCGGGATTCAAGGTTGTTCTGGCGGCGAGCGAGCCGGATGTCGTGGATCCCATCGCCATTGTCTTCGACGCGGATGGCGGTATGTACGTGATCGAGATGCGAGGCTACTCGGAGCGGCGGGACGACCGTTTGGGGCGTATCCGCTATTTGCGGGACACGGATGGCGACGGCGTTTTCGAGACGTCTTCGATTTTCAAAGACGGTTTGCGGTGGCCAACCGCTCTCGTCTGCTACGATGGAGGCGTGTTCGTAGGAGCGACTCCTGATTTGTTTTACTTTCGAGATAACGATGGCGACGGCGTCAGCGACGAGGAGCGGCTCGTATTCACTGGATTCGGACCGGAGAGTGGTCGACTCAACATGCAAGCCTTGTTCAACAGTTTTCACTGGGGACCGGACAATCGGATTTGGGGAGCCGGAGCCGCGAGTGGCGGTAGGGTATCGACACCGGTCGACGCGTCCGTGATCTCATTGCGGAGGAAGGATTTCTCCTTCGATCCAGATTCGCTCGATTTCCGGACGGAGAATGGAACGGCCCAGTTTGGCATGACCTTTGACTCGCGGGGTCGACGCTTTGTATCCGCCAATTCGCAACACGCGATCTGGGTGGCTTACGAGCGTCGCCACATCGACCCGAGTCCCTATTATTCGATGCCGCGTTCCTTGGTCGATATTCCCGAAGATGGCGGAGCCGCTCCGGTTTATCGGATCAGTCCGGACGAGCCTTGGCGGATCGTGCGCACGCGCTGGCGCGTTTCCGGCGTGGTGAAAGGAATGATCGAGGGCGGCGGTCGCGTTTCCGGTTATTTTACTTCTGCCAGTGGTATTCACGCATATTGGGGAGGTGAATACGGATCGGATTTTTGGGACAATTTGTTTATTGGCGATGTCGGAAGCAATCTCGTGCATCGCAAACGCGTGGTCGAGAGGGAGGGGTCCGTCCAGCCGATTGCGGTTCGACCTGACGACGAACGGGAAACCGAGTTCCTGCGGAGTCGGGACAATTGGTTTCGGCCGGTGAGCTTCGCGACTGGGCCCGACGGTTGTCTTTATATTTGCGATATGTATCGCGAAACGATCGAGCATCCGTGGTCGTTGCCGCCGGGAATCAAGATGCATCTCGATTTGAATAGCGGCAACGATCGGGGGAGAATCTACCGAATTGAGCCGGTCGGATTCGAGCGCTCTTCCGTTCCTGCGTTGTCGGGGGCGTCAAATGCGGAGTTGTTGAAAATCGCGAAGGGAACGGGTGGCGACTGGCAAGTGACAACGGCTCGCCGGTTGCTGTTCGAGCGGGGAATCCCGGTCGGGCCGAAGCCCGTTCCCGATCCGTTTCCGTCTCGGCTAAAGAGCTCGACCTCGCTGATGCCGCGTTTCGAGGACTGGGCGGGGGATGTGTGGCTCGAGGCGATGATTTTGAATTCGCTTCGTACCGTTGGCGATGTAACGAATGCCTGGATACATCCGGGCGTTGCGGATTCCGTTCGCTTTTCGACTGAACTCGCAAAGGTGTCTGGGCGCACGGGTGACCGCGGCTTGATCGGCGAAGTGGCTCAGCGGCTCGCTGCCTCGTCTTTTTCTGTAAAAGTGGCGGATCAATTGAGCGCTCTAAGAGAAGGAGCCGTTTCTGCGGGGCTGGATTGGGAGAGCGCGAAATCCGGAGTCGATTTTTCAGGCCTGGAAGAGGACGTGGCCGCTGTGATTGGAGATCCTGAAGAGCGTCTAGAGAAGCGGCTCGCCGGGATCCGTTTCTTGGGTGAGGAGGCGGGCGGTCTGGGCGCGCGTCAATTCGAGGCAATAGTCGAACGCGATTCGGCGTCGGACGCGCTGATCGTGGAAGCGACGGCTCGCGTGGCGAATCCGATTCTCCTGTTGGATCGATTAGACGGGTTTTCGGCGGAGGCGCGGCGAGTATCGATCAATCGAATCGTATCCGAACGCGCGGGGGCTTTGGCTTTGCTCGACGCGATTGGAGCGGGGAGTGTCCGTGTGGAATGGGTGCCAGCCGACGTTTTGGATAGGCTGCGCCGGCATGGCGATGCCGGAGTGGCTGCTCGGGCGGTGGCGGTATTGCCGCGGGTGGAATCGCGGTTGGATGTAGTTGCCCGGTACGAACGGGCACTGTCCTTGGCGGGGGACGCGGCGAAAGGGGAAGTGGTTTACGAGCGGGCGTGCATGAGTTGTCACCAGTCGCTCGACGGGCGTGGTATTGCCTTTGGTCCGCCGGTGGCGAGCTTCGCGACTGCGGGGAAAGCGTCTTTGCTGGCAAATATTCTCGATCCGAATCGCGAGGTGGCGCCGCAGTACCAGGCGTTTCAGTTCATGATGAACGATGGCCGAATTCATGTGGGCTTGATCGATTCGGAGGACAATCGGAGCGTTTCGCTGGGATTGCCTGGCGGAGTGAGGGAAGTGTTTCCGCGAACGGAGGTCGTTCGAATGGAAGGCCTGGGTCGCTCGCTAATGCCTGAGGGGCTAGAGCAAACGGTGAGCGTAGCGGAAATGGCGGATCTGCTCGCTTATCTGACTCGATAGGAACGTTTTGCATCCATTGACTTTCTCAATTCCGAGCAAACGCGCCGGGACCCGTCTTCGTCTCTCGTAGCGAGACTTCGCCGAGGCAAGCTGTCGCGTTCCACCTTTGACTTAGTCCGAGAAGGGTGAAACCCGACGTCTCGGCGGGTTTGGATTTTGAGTCAGATCGCGATTGATCTAGACGCGAGATTGAGCGAAGCTCTTGGCATGTCGGCTTACATTGTTGTTCGAGTGGATATTCACGATCCCGAAGCTTATCGGGAGTATATGCGGCACACGCCGCGAGTGGTGAACCGATTCGGCGGGCGCTTCATTGCGCGCGGCGGCGAGACGGAAACGCTCGAGGGGGAGGAGGAGACTCTGCGTTTGGTGGTGATTGAGTTTCCGTCGATGGATGCGGCTCGGGAATTTTATTATTCCGACGAGTATAAAGACACGAAGCGATTCCGCGAAGGCGGAGGGAGCGCGCAGTTTGTAGCGGTTGATGGATACGCGATTGAGGAATGGAATCAGGCGGTCGAGGAAAGCGAGGCGTTGGAAGTATGAGAGGAAGAATTACGCTACGGGTTTGGGCGGTCGTATTCGCCTGCTTGCCTTTGATGAAGGCGGAGGAACAAAGGGTGACGCTGCCGGCGAAGGAGAAATTTCACTTGTTCGTGCTCGCCGGCCAATCGAATATGGCCGGTCGCGGGATCATTCGCGACGCGGACCGCGTGCCTCATCCGCGGGTGTTGGCGTTGAACAAAGAGGGAAAATGGGTTCCGGCGGTCGCTCCGATTCACTTCGACAAGAAATCGGCGGGCGTAGGGCTTGGCAAATCCTTTGCCGTTACGCTTGCGGAGGCGGACGAGGGCGTAGTGATCGGATTGATACCCGCCGCTCATGGAGGCTCTCCGCTTGAGAGCTGGACGCCGGGTGGCTACCACGATCAAACGGATGGGCATCCCTACGACGAGGCCTTGGCTCGAACGCGTCGAGCGATGGCCGACGGCGTTTTGAAGGGGATTCTCTGGCATCAAGGCGAGTCGGACAGTCGCCCGGAGCGGGCGTCGGTTTACGAGGATAACCTGAAAGAGCTGATTGCTCGGTTTCGGAAGGATCTGAACGCTCCGGAGCTGCCGTTTCTGATTGGGCAGCTCGGGCAGTTTCCAGCCAATCCCTGGAATCAGTCGCGTTTGGTGGTGAATTTCGCTCATATGGCGGTCGCGGATTCGGTACCGAATGCGGTGTTCGTGAATTCCGACGGATTGCGGGCGAGACGGGACAACACGCACTTCAATTCGGAGTCGCTGAAAGAGTTTGGGCGACGGTACGCGGAAGCGTATTTGGAATTGGGGCGATAGGATTTTGAACAGTGATTCCGCAAGCGGAATCAAATCCTGCTGCGCAGGAACAGGATGCCGCTACGCGGCACTAGGACCGATTCCGTTTTGTTTTCGACTTTGTTCGAATCTTTGACGTGGCAAGACAAAGTTTGAAAGATCTCTTTCAAGATCCTGCTCGCGCAGCGATCCTGTCAGAGACCCCGACGTAGTCGGTGGTTTCCGACCCGTTGAAGACGGGACGGAATTCGATCTCGAAGAGATCACTGTTGCATCTATGTTTGTTCGATCATTTAGACAGTGATTCCGCAAGCGGAATCAAATCCTGCTGGGCAGGAACAGGATGCCGCGTTGCGGCAACAGGATCGGCTGGGTCGTTGTTTTTAACAGGATACGTCCCGCTCGGCGGGACTACTTGATGGCTCTGGCGAGCCAACTTGATACTATACCGGATTCACCTTATCAAGTTCTCCCGCGAGGCGGGAGATCAAGCGAGTGAGCCCTCAGTGAGGGCGAACGCATCCTGTTTAAAACTATTGGATGGATGCATAGTGCAGTTTGATAGTTAGCGTGTTCGCGACTGGATACGTTTCAGGTCTTCGGGTGTGACGAATTGGGCGAACTCTTCGGCGGTGTATCGCTGGGTGATGTACTTTGGGCAATTCCAGTCGTAGGCTTGTATTTTAAATGTGAATATGCCGGTGACTTGATTTTCCACTCCTTCGGGAACGATCTGCGCGACAAGATCTCCGGCGTCTTCCATTGCGTGAAAGGTCGACTCCGCCCAAATCTTCACCCGCTGCTGAGTCGGGTAGTCGATGAGAAATAGGAAGGCTTTCCCGTTGGCTTGCGTGTTGCCAACGCTAATGTACTGCCGGTTTCCTTTGAAGTCAGCGAATCCAAGGGTGTCGTCGGAGAGGACTTTGAGAAATCCGCGCGGACCTCCTCGATGCTGGACGTAGGGCCAGCCGTTTTCGCCAACCGTAGAGAGGAAGAAGTCCACCCGAGTTCGAATGAATTGCTTTTCTTGCTCGGTCAGGATGAAACGATCGCCGCTGTTCTCCATTCTTTGGTACGATTGACGAGACCCAAACTGCTCTTGAGCGGTTTTGACAGAAGGGGTGAAGGCGAAGCGGGTGAAGTTCTTGTCCATGAGAGATTGGGGTCAGGATTCGTTTTGATGGGTTCGGGTTGAGCGGGTGAGATGGCTGGCCGCCCCGGGCAAGAGGATTCGCTCGCCAATAAATGGATGCGGTTGCGTTTCAACAACGGGGCCCTTTGATTGGGCGTCGACCGAATCAGACGGTCGGTTTGCGGGTTCGATCAACGCGACGGACGCGAAGCCGATGGCGACTGCGAGAAGAATTAGGCGATGGATTGTCTTCATGATGATTGAGGCGATTATAGAAGCGACCGGTCGGTCGTATAGTTGTGATAAATAGAGAAACAAATGGAGGTCCGGTATCTACGCCAGGAGGGTGGCGACGTGGATTCGCGCAGCTTGGGCGGGCCAGGTTTCCCGGAAGTTTTGCATCTGCACGAGCGCTCCTTCGAAGAGCATGAAAATGACTCGAGACGTTGCGGTGATTTCGTCCTCGGAGCGCTCGGGAAACTGGGCCTCGACCAGACCTCTGACGGTGGCGAGGATTCCTCGCTTGTGGAGCTGGATTTCGACGCGAAGGGGGCTAGCTTTTTCGGGTGTCTCGGAGAGGGTGTTGAGGAAGGCGCAGCCGCGAAAATCGCACGATTGCATCCATTCTTCGAGGAAGTCGAAGAGCGAGAGGATTCGGTCCGCGGGTGTGCCCCCGGCTTGGTTCATGTGGTCGGTCATCCATCGGTTCCAGTTGCTGTGGCGGGCCTTGAGCCAGGCGAGGGCGAGATCCTCCTTCGACTTGAAATGCGAATAGAAGGTGCCCTTGGCGATTCCCGCCGCGTCGATGATCTGTTTTACGCCGGTGCGGTGGTAGCCTTGCTCGTAGAACAAGTTCGAGCCGATCTCGAGCAGCTCGTCACGCTTGGTTTGGGCGGGTTCCAGGGTGTTCATGATGTTGAAAGATGATAAAACCGACCGGTCGGTCAATAGAAAACGGATAGAAACTCGATTCGATTGAGACTAATTCAGTTTCACGTCCTTTGCCCATTCCTCGTGCAGCGTTTTCAGTCGGGCGACGAGTTCGGGTTTTTCGGAGGCGTAGTCCTTCACTTCCGGTCGCTCGTCGGCGAGGTTGTGGAGGGTGTAGGTGTGGGATTCGTTTGTTCGATTGTAGGTGGCGATGAGTTTCCAGTCGCCTTCGCGGACGGCCCAGCTGTTGCGCCAGTCGAAATGGAGGACGGTATGAGGGCTGTGCGCGTCGGGATTCTCGAGGATGGGGAGAAGGCTGTGGCCATCAAACGGGTTTCTCGGTTTGGGGAGGCCGAGCAGTTCGACGAGCGTGGGCATCCAGTCCATGACGGTGACGACCTGGTCGCGGGTCTCGCCTTGGGGAAACCGTTTCGGGTAGTTGACGATGGTTGGCACGCGAATGCCGCCTTCGAGAAACTCGCCTTTGTGGCCGATCCATTTCCCGGTGTATCCGCCTCCACCGTGGGCAAGGTAGTAGTGGCCGATCGGATACCCGCTGTTGTGGTAGCCGACGGTGATGCCGTTGTTGTTTTCTTCGGAGTGGCCGTTGTCGCTGCTGAAGAGGATGAGGGTGTTTTCGCGTTGGCCGGTCTCGTCTAGCTTGGCGAGGATTTGACCGATTTGGATATCAACGGTTTCGATGACCCGCGCGTAGGACTGGCGCGGCATTTCCATTTCGGGGTAGGCTTCCTTTAGTTCCTGTAGCGGCTGTTCCGGATAGTGGGGAAGGTTGAAGGAGACCATTACGAAGAATGGATCGTCTCTTTGTTGCTCGATATAATCGAGTGCTTCGTCGCCGATGAGAGTCGGATAGTATTGGTTGCGGCGGTAGATCTCCTCGTTGTTGTCATAGAGATCGTGATACCCTTGGCCGTGGAGGAAGTAGTGCGTGTAGTTGTCGATGAAGCCGGAGAGGTGACCGAAATGCCTGTCGAATCCCTGGTCGAGCGGGCCGTGGCCGACTTTCGCCCCGAGATGCCATTTGCCGAAGAGGGCGGTGTCGTAGCCGGCTTCCTTGAGGATTTCCGCGAGCGTGATTTCCGAGGCAGCCATGTTGGCGAGGTGGGCATCGGAACCGTTGCGGTCTCCTTGGAGCCAGCTTTCGACGCCGCTTCGATTGGGATGGCGGCCGGTGAGCAGGGCGGCCCGAGAGGGGCAGCAAACGGCGTGGGCGTAGGCTTGCGTGAATCGCACTCCGGTTTCGGCGAGGGAGTCCATGTGGGGCGTACGGAGGTCGGTGGCTCCGTAGCAGTTGACGTCGAGCGTGCCTTGGTCGTCGGTGAAGAGGATGAGGATGTTGGGCCGGTCCTCGCCGAGGGCGAGGGGGAGGGAGAGAAGGAGGGACGCCGCGAGAGGGAGAAGGAGGGGGAGAGGAGATTTCATGAGGCGGGGTATTTCGCATTGAATAGCTGGAAGTTCACCCATGTCGAAATCAATCGGGCGCGTTGGTTGAATAGATTGAGGAGCGATTCGATTGCAGTCCCAGTGAAGGACTAGCGCGGTTTCGGGCCGTTTCCTTTTCCCCCTTTTCCGGAGCGATTGCCCTTAACGGCTCCTGCAGGGCCGCCGGGACCGGAGCCTTGGGGCGTGTAGTCGGCGGGCAATGACAGGAACTCCTCGTCCAGGGCCATTGGGGTGATCGAGATAGCGGTCATCGAGAACGCTTTTTTGCCGGACTTGCCGCGCTCTTCGATTGCGAGCGGGAGCGCTTGCTCGCTGTGTAGAAAAGGGACGAAGATTGGAATCTTGTCCTGGGTTTTCTTGAATACGGGGATGGCGTAGCCTGAGTAGGCGCCGAACTCGCGGTTGAGCCAAACGTTCATCTTGGAGCCGGGCCCTTTGACGATTGTCAGCTTGGCGACGCGTCCGGCGATGGACTTAGTCTCCTTGTCCGGGACGATGGCCTTTGACAAGTCGACCGCTGCCTGGGGTTTGCTCGTGTCGCGCCGTCCGGGCTGGGGAGGCGGGCGCAGGGTAAAGAAGAGCGGGCGGTAGGTTTTGCCGCCTTCGTTGACGAGGTAGGCGGTGGGCGTACTGGTATCGCCGAGTCGCAGCTCGTAGAGCGTATTTCCCTGCCTGAGCTCCGCCCGCCAGAGGGCTCCTTTGATCCAGAGGGAGTAGTTCCACTCCATTCCGTCGTTCATGATTCGGTAGTCGATTCGCCCTTCGAAGGGAGGCTCCGGATCCGTGTCGGATTCCGCGAACGTAGAAAGAGCGGCGAACGCGATGACGAGAGGCGCAAGGAAGACGTGGCGTATCATGGTACAGGACTGTGACGACCAGTTGGTGGGGATGTTCCGGGCGCTCTGGTTCATTACCATTTTGTAATGAAACATCCTGGGGGAGAGGGCGTCTTTCTTTGCATGAAACCAACGATTAGAAGAATCCGAACTATTAACAGCGCACTAATTTTGGCGCTCGCGGCATCGTTGATGTCGACGGTGGCGATTTCGACCGCGGAGGCGGCCCCGAAAGTGGAGGCCCGCGGGACGATCGGGCTCAGGCTTCCGAACGGAGCAATCTCGATATCGGTCGGGAACAAGAACTACCGCTATCATCGAGGCACCTACTATGTGAAAGGGCGAAACGGCTACGTCGTTACGCGGGCGCCGCGCGGGGCGGTTTTGAGAGAGCTGCCGCGTGGCTATTCCCGGGTTATCTTGTCCGGGAGGGTTTACTACCGGTTCGGCGGGGTCTACTATCGAAAGGAGCCGCGTGGCTATGTGGTAGTGGACGCTCCGGTGGAGGCGCGGGAAACCGTGGTGGTTGAATCTTCGCGGCCGGATGTCCAGGCCGGCTATCATTCCGTGTGGGTTGGCGACCAGGAGTTGCTGTTCCGAGGGGGCCAGTTTTTCAGGAAGACTTCGGAAGGGCTGGTTTGGGTGGTGGCGCCCATCGGAGCGATCACGAGCGAATTGCCCGAAGACGTAGTTAGCGTATGGTATGAGGAGATTGAATACTACGATTCGGACGGAGTGATTTTCAGGAAGACGCCTGAAGGGTACAAGGTTGTGGAGCAACCTTGGAATAGCGTGGAGGGAGAGAGTTACTCGGAGTAGCGGTTTTAAACTGCGAAAATAGGTTTAACATGATGCGTTCGCCTGCTTCGGAGGCTCTCTCGCTTGATCTACCGCGTAAGCGGTAGAACTTGATAATTAAAAAACAAATACACGGATGACTGATTAATCGCGGAGCACGCAGAGTTCACGGAGAGTTTGAAAAGAATCACCCGTTAGATCCTGCTCGCGCAGCGATCGTGGTTCCGCAGCGCGGAATTTGATCTCGAAGAGATCACTGTTCAAATTGAAATTGTTCGATCACTGAAACAGTGACTCCGCGGGCGGAATCAAAACCTGCTTCGCAGGACGAGGATGCCGCAGTCGCGGCAACAGGATCGATTAATTGGTCGTATTGGCAAGTTGCGTTCCGATCACTGTTAATCGTCAATTAGCTAGTTTGTTTTGGGCGGCTCCGCCCATTCGGTGGCGGAGGGGACGTTGCTCAGGCTTGCGGGTAGGGTGGCGACCCAGTCTTTGTGGAGCTGGTTGAGTTCGGCGAGGATGTCGGGGCGCTCGCGCGCGAAATTTTTGGACTCGGATGGATCGGTTCGCAGGTTTCTCAAGAATACCCCTTGCTCGAGTTCCACTTTTTCCACGGGGGCAGCGCCTTCGCCGTGGACGGTGTGGAGTTTCCAATCACCTTTTCGGACGGACCATTCGTCGGCGGTCTTCCAGTGGAGGGTTTCGTGCTGGCGTCCCGGATCCGTTCCGCGCACGAGAGGCATGAGGTCGATTCCGTCGGTGAAGTCGGGGATTGGTTCGCCTGCAGCGGCGAGCATTGTCGGGAGCAGGTCGAAGGCGCTGACCATGTTTTCCGAGACTTGGTTTTCCGAGAGGCTGCCGGGCTGGCTGATGATCAGGGGGACTCGCGTGCCGCCTTCGTAGAGAGTGAACTTGCTCCCCCGCAAGGGGGTGTTTTCCGCATAGATAGGACGGGAGCCGCCGTTGTCGCCCATATAGATGATCAGCGTGTTTTCACGGATCCCGAGCGAGTCGACGTGGTCGAGGAGGCGGCCGATCTCCTGGTCGAGGTAGTGCAGCTGGCCGAGGTAGTGGGCGCGTCCATACGGGTTGTTGGGGCGTCTGGAGCGGTAGTACCAGTCGAGGTAGGGCTCCTCGGAGGGATCCCAGTCGGCGTATTCCTCTAACCCGTGGGCGTCGAGGTACTCTTGGGGCAACTGGTGGGTGAAGTTGTGAACCGCGTTGAAGGACAGGTAGAGGAAGAAGGGGTTGTCCTTATGTTCGCTGATGAAGTCGCGGGCTTTGGCGCCGAAGATCTCGGTGCTCATGCCTTCCATGTCGACTTCATCGACTCCGTCGCGAAACGGTCCCATTCCCCAGGAATTGCTGGGTTCGGGGTTTTTAGCCCTGGCCGCATCGAATGCGTCGATGGCTTCCTGGTTGTGTATCAAATAATGGATACGCGCGTTCTCAGAGCCGAAAAAGGAGTCGAATCCATGTTCGAGCGGGTAGTTGCGGGCGCCGGGCCCGTTGGGCGACCCGTAGTGGACTTTGCCGACATAGCCATTGGTGTAGCCCGCGTCTTTTAGAAGTTCCGCCATTGTGGGGTGTTCCCAATCGCTTATGCCCGGCCCGCCATACCATTGCATGCCGAAGCGTTGTTGGTAGGCGCCGGTGATGATGCCGCATCGCGAAGTGTTGCAGATGGGCGACGAGGCGTAGGCGTGGGTGAAGCGGGTGCCTTGGGCCGCGAGCCGGTCGAGGTTGGGGGTGGAGACGTCGTCAAGGATTCCGGCTACGGAAAGATCGGCGTAGCCTTGGTCGTCGGAGATAATGAGTATTATGTTTGGTTTCGCGCCGGCCGTATCGGTGTCCGTCGAGTTTTGGGCCCCGCATCCGTATAGAGTGAGAGCGATTAGCGATAGAGAGAGGGCGGATTTCAGGGAATGGGGCATGAAGTAGAGGGGTAGCTAAATTCTGTTGGCCCGTTTCGGCAATTGAAATTGCGACTCGTACACGGGCATTATTCCGTTGCGAGCGGAATTGTGTTCCGGTAGGCAGGATAGATGCGCGTTTTCTGGTTTCTGGCGGTGGCTTTTCCCACTTTGTTCTTGCAGGGGGCTGGGTCTGATTTGCTCGTTATGGAAGCGGGCTCCCGGGTGGATTCGGAGGCCCAGTGGACTCATAGAAAGGCGGAGCTCAAGAACCTGGCGGTGACTCGTTTATACGGGCGGATGCCGTCAAAGCCGAATGCGGACGAGGTGAGGGTCTTGCGGCTGAGTTCCCGATTGATTCTAGAAGGGAAAGCGCGCGAAACGCTCTCGGTGATGCTCATCCGACGCGGTGAAAATAGCGTTGCCCTGCGATTTGGCGTGGTCAGGCCGGTCGCGGACAATCCGGTGCCGTTAATAGTCAAGAACGACCGTTGGGTTTTCGACTTGTCGGCGATGCCGCCGGGCCGGAAGCGCGATCAATACGCGAACGAAGACCGGGACAAGGAGTTCGTGAAAATTCGAGAACGCGCGGTGGAACGCGGCTTCGCTATTTGCAAGTTCGTACGGGAGGATCTCGCTCTCGACGCGTCCGAGAGCCGGGAAACGGGTGTGCTGGCGTTGTATCCAGAATTTGATTGGGGCGCCATCGCCGCTTGGGCTTGGGGATACCAGCCGCTTCTAGACCATTTGTTGGCGAGCGGACATTTCGACGAGGACCTCGTTGTGGCGACTGGGCATTCGCGTGGGGGGAAGGCCGCGTTGGCGGCCGCCATTTTCGACGAGCGCATTGACATCGCAGCGCCCAGCGCGTCGGGTTCGGGGGGAACGGGGAGCTGGTTGCACTTCACGGAAGGGGGTCGGCGTCAAACGCCGCAGTTGATCTACAAGAATCACACGTTCTGGTTTGGCAAATCCTTCGGGCGGTTTACGGAGGATCCGGGGTTCGATGGATCCGCGCTGCACGCGCTCGTCGCTCCGAGAGGGTTGATCAATACGCACGGGGCCGATGATGATTTGGCGAATCCGAGGGGGACTCGAATGATGTTCGAAGCGTCGACGCCTGTATTCAAACTGTTGGGAGCGCAAACGCTACCCGCTACCCATTGGCGGGCGGGCGGGCACGGTCACCTTCTCGAGGATTGGGTCGCAATTTTCGACTATGCGGATGCGTATCGAGCAGGACGTTCCCTGCCTCGGAGATTCAATAACTGGCCGGATTTCTAGCGACGGTTTGGATTGCGGGGAGATTCGGAGTGGAGATCGATGCGGCCTCTTGGATGAGGCGAGTGCCTGAACGAACTTGAAATTCGCGACTCGAGGTGTATGAATTGGGGATTAGTCGATGTGTAGGGCGACTGGTCGCCCTGGTTTTCCTAAATCAGCAACTGTTTAGAAAATGAGTGTGATCCAAAAAGTTATCCGAAATACCGTAGCTGTCGCGACGATTGGATTCGCGACCGTATTGTCCGGGCAGGAGGAGCCGGCCGGTTACCTGTTCGAGGGGTTGAGTATGAGCGCCCGTTCGGGGAAGTCGTTTTTCCCCGTGGTTTCCGCGGATAAGCGCAAAATCTACGTGGACGCAGGCGATAGCACGAAGAAAGTGAGTCTCGAGTCGCCTTGCTTGGTTCGGTCTAAAGCAAGTATATCGGAGACGATTTTGGATGTTCTGGAATCGAATGTCGTTACCTCTTCGTTGACGAATCTCCATCGCGAGTCTGAAGTGATTGCTGAGATGCACCGAGCGCAGGGGCAGAGCGAATCGCATGCGGCGATCGCTCGGACGCAGGGCGGATCTCGGGCGTCCATTAGCGATATTCAGTCGTCGGGCGAGGAAATACGGTCGAGCATACAAGACGATTTGGACGAGCGAAAGTTCGATGGTAGTGGAATGGCAGATACCGTTTACCTAGACATGGAGCTCCTCCCTAGCGTAGATATCGAAGGGGCTTATTGCGTGTTCGCTCTCAGCTACATGGCGGTAAATAAAGACACGGGGAAACCTATCGGAAATCGCCGCTTGGGACGGGTGAAGTACATGGGCGATCTCAAAGCGGGAAAGGTGTTCAAACTGAAGAAGCGCATTGCGTTGAACGAGTTTTCGTTGAGCGACTCAGAGTATTCGGTGCACGTGTTTTCCGGCGAGGGCGAAGAAATCGCGTTGAGCAACTCGCGTCGCTTGAGAGGGTTGAGCGCTGCGCAAATGGATCAAGTTCGAGAGCAGCTAGCGCAGTAGCGCGGATTGGATCGGACTCGGGTTCGAGCGAAAATTCTCGTGAAGAATGACCGACTGACCCGTCGATCTACGCCATCGCTTTCAAGGCCCGCACCAACGTATCGAGTTCTTCCGTACTGGTGAACACATTGGGAGAGATACGGCAGCCATGGACGCCGCTCCCGTCGATGGCGACAGTGAAGATCCCGTGGGAGTCGAGCAAGGCGCTGGCCATGTCGGCGGGAACCATGCCCTTTATACCGACGGTGGCGATGCCGCAGGAGCGGTGTCGTTCCACGGGCGTGTACAATACGACGTGATCGAGCTCTCGGGCCTGGTCGGTCCAGTAGTTTTGCAAGTACCGCAATCGGGCCTCTTTGCGTTCTCCGCCGATGTGGTTGTGGTAGTTGATGGCGTTGGCAATCGCGAGGTCGGTATGGGCGGGGTGAGTGCCCGTGTGGTTGAGTTTGAGGATGTCGTCGGCTTCACGCGGCTTGTCGCCGAACATCGGCCAGATCTTGGATACGTTTTTCTTTTTCACGTAGAGGAATCCGGCCCCGAGGGGAGCGCTGAGCCACTTGTGGAGGCTAGTTCCGTAGTAGTCGCAGTCGAGTTCCGCGATCGATACATGGAAATGTCCGAAGGCGTGAGCGCCGTCGACCATCACGTCGACACCTCGAGCGTGGGCCATGTCGCAGATCTTGTGCACGGGGAGAATGTGACCGGTAATGTTGATGATGTGGCACACCATGAGGAGCCGGGTTTTGGGAGTGATCGCGGCGGCGTAGGCGTCAACGATTTCCTGGTCGGACTTCGGATGCGTCGGAACGTCGATGATTTTTTGGACGACCCCGTATCGATCCTCCACGAGCTGAAACATGTGGCGCATGGCGCCGTAGTCTTGATTGGCTAATACGGCCTCGTCGCCGGGATTCCAGTCGACGCCGCCTATAATCGTGTCTAGTGATTCCGTAGCGTTTCGCGTGATGATGAGTTCGTCAGGCGAGCAGTTGGCCATTTCCGCTAAGGCGGCGGCGATGCGCTCCTTGTTTTCGAGCCGATAGTTGCGCATGTAGTAGGACCCTTGATAGTTCACCTCGCGTACGTGCCGTGTAAACTGTTCGAGCGTATCTTCTGGCTGGATACAATAGAATCCGCTTTCCAGATTGATGTAGTCGGGCTTGAGTTTGTAGGTGGCGCGTATCCGGGCCCAAAAGTCGCTGTCCTGGGCGAGGTCGACGGGCGCTCTGTTCTCTGCGGCTCGCAGCAGGTTTTCGGTCTTGAACAGCGCGGGAGCGGTCAGGCCTGCTAGGGCGATGCGTTTTATAAAGGTTCGTTTATTCATGGGGCGCGATAATCACTAGCGCAAAGTTGTCGGCGATCGGAGCTTAAATTCACGGGATTAAGCTTGTGGGAGTGTCCCAATTGTTGAGAGCTGCGGGAGTAATGGAGAAGCGGCGCGAATCCGAATATAATTCAATGCCCGCGACCTTTCACTGCGACTATGCGTTTATTCTCAACGATTAACGTGAACCCAATGCCATTGAAACCGTTGTCGAACCCATAGACGATTCGTTCCTCTCCATTTGCGCGATGAATCCGGTATCTGAAATCCCCGAACATGTTGCCGACCTCGTCTTTCGTTTTCCCGACGATTCTTAAGTGAGTAAATATCCGTCCTCCTGCGGAGATCGCAGGAGCAGTGTGGTGAACGCTTCGAGGGCCTTCGAGTTCGTATTTCATTTGAGCGAGGATAAGGTCTTCCTGATGGCCGGGGTATTTTTCTTTTTCTGGATCGGTTTCTAGTAGATTCGCTATCTCCTTCCTTATTGGATCGTGCAATTGAGTGAGGCGAAAGAGAGCGAGCGCTGCGGCGTTTTCGATACCGGGGTCGCTGATCGCATCTTTCAGGAAAGGAATGGACTTGGTCCCGTCCCAGGCCATGCCCATGGCTCGAACTATGTTGGAGCGCAGCGTTTGGGAATTCGATTCTCGATAGATCTGGATTATTTTTTTCAGTTGAGGCTCGTGTATCAGCAATCGATGAAGCTGGGTCATGATTGTAAACGATGTTGGATTGTCCTTAGCCAGCTTTGACATCAATTTCCGTAGCGTGCCTTCAGAATCATGGGAGATTCTAATCAAGGCGAATACGACCCGCTCCGCAACCAAGGGATCCTCGTCGGCGAGCGTGTCAAATAGCCGCGGGGCCGAGTCTTCGGAAAGACCTTTCCAGAATGCGAGTGCGCGAGCGGCCTCTCTACGAACGTTCGCGTTTCGAGATTTTAAAGCCTCGGATAGCGCATCTCGCGATGGGTCTCCAAGTTTCGCGAGTGTTGCAGAGGCGCGGTATCGGAACTCTGGATTCTCGTGGGAGAGCGTTGCGGCTAGCTGCGGCACTACGTGGTGTCCTATGATTGAAAGAGCGTCGACCGTGGCTCGGCGGACGTAGAGGTTGTCGTCGCCAAATTGATTGATGAGCGTTTCGGCGGTTGTGGATAGCGCAACATCGCCCGAAAGTTCCAACTCATCGAGAATGTCACGATCGAATCTCTGGTGCGATCGATGTATGTCCGTAGTCAGTTCTTGGATTTTCTCGGCATCGCTCGCGCTCAGTTTCTCCTCGGGCGCTTTTATGCTGGGCGACTTGCCGCAGGATAGTGCCAGACTTGCGAGCAGAAGCAAGTTGACTTGAGCGAACCATCGGCACGTTGTTGCAATCCTAGACAAGGCTCTTTTCCTGGGTGGGTTGTATCATGGACGAGAGTTGTTGCTTTAGGAGGCAGGGACGGAATGTTGAAGCGACTAACGAAATCTATATATCCGAAATAGGATAACGAATGACTTGAGTGTCGTTTTTCTGAACGGGTCCGGGCGTGCTGCGCCCATTGTCGATCATCGTTTCGAGGGCCGCTTTCATCTCCGCAACTCGCTCTGGGTGTTGCTCGGCGAGGTTGTGTATTTCGCCTAGGTCTTGGGCCAGATTGTAGAGTTGGACCGGTTCCTCTTCACTACCCTCAGTCCAGCCGCCTGAGCCGGGTCCGAGGATGAGTTTCCAATCGCCTGAGCGGATGCTGGGGAGGCCCCTCATGGAACAACTAATCGCATGGCTGCGAACGGGAGTAGTGACTCCTTTGAAGAGAGCGAGCAGGCTGACGCTGTCTTCTCCCGCATTGGAAGGAATGTCCCGACTCATTATCTGGGCGAAGGTGGCGAGGAGATCGGCTTGATGTATCAACTCTTCGGAGACCGAACCGGCGCGGACAATCGTGGGCCACCGGACGATAAAGGGCACGCGGTGCCCGCCTTCCCACGCGTCCGACTTGTATCCGCGCAGGGGGCCACTTGGGTAGTGCCCCATTGCTTCGAGGTCTTCGACTCCGATGTAGGGGGCGCAGCCATTGTCGGAGGTGAAGATGACAAGGGTGTTGTCCGCTTCCCCGCTCGCGTCGATGGCGTCAAGGTACTGCCCGACAACGGCGTCGGTTTCCAAGACGAGATCGGCGTACAGATTTAAGCCGCTCTTCCCTTTCCACTCGTCGTTGACGGCGAGGGGTGTGTGCGGGGTGGTCAAGGGCAGGTAGAGCAAGTAGGGCTCGGGTTTCCGGGACTGCGCCGTTATGAACGCGGACCCGCGTTTTCCGAGTTCGGGCAGAATGGGTTCGAGAGTCCAGTTCTCGAGAGCGGGCCCCTGCACGCTGGCCTGGTTCTTCTCGAAGAGTTCCACCGCGGCGTACTCGCTGGGGATGCCGATCGTTCGGTCGTTTTCGATGTAGCAGTAGGGCGGCCAGTTGGGGACGTCTGTGCCGAAGTAGTGATCGAAGCCATTGGCGGTGGGGCCGCCTTCGATGGGCTGGGAGAATGTTTGCTTCCAGGCGCGACGGTGTTCCTCGGTCGCGACGACGTCTTTTTTCCCTCCGTATCCGCCGGTTAGAAACAGCTCCATGTCCGCTTCGTCGATGGGCCAGTTCCAACCGAGGTGCCATTTTCCGATGCAGCCGGTATTGTATCCAGATTGCTTAGCCAAATTGGCGATAGTGAGTCGATCGGGCGGTATGACTGGGGCGCCCCATCGTCCGACGATTCCCTTTTGGAGACTCGTGCGCCAGTGATAGCGTCCGGTGAGAAGTGTGTATCGGGAAGGCGTGCACACGCCGGAGGATGAGTGGGCGTCGGTGAAGCGCATGCCCTCGGCGGCGATGCGATCGATGTTCGGAGTCGAGATTTTTCCGCGATCCGGATTGTAGCAGGACACGTCGCCGTACCCGAGGTCGTCGGCGTAGACAACGACTATATTGGGGAGAGTGGCGAAGCTTGTGTGCGGAAACAGCGCGGCCGCAGAAAGGAAAATAGTGTGGGCGAGGATGCGCTCCCAGAAACGGGAACAGCATCGAAGTGGGGTATTGGGCATTTTGAAGTTAAGTGTTCGGAAAGGCCCGAGCTGTGAAGAGATTGGGAATCAACGGGAAGGTCTTCTGTCTTTATTGCGCAGGAAGGGGCCGAAGAGCGCAAGCAGAAGGGCTATGTTCTCCCAGAATAGGATGTTCATTGTCAAAAGGGTTCCGATATGGAATCCCAATATTGAAACTAGGAAAACGACGCGAACGTTTCGAGCGAACAGCGCCATTGGAGCGATGATCTCGCACACCGTGACCCAGAAGAAGCCGAACTTGAGGGCCCATCCATATGGTGCGCTTTCCGCAGCCATTGTCCCAAAATTGAAATCAAAGTAGCTTGTGATGGATGAATTGTTGGCCGCCCAATAGACTATTGTGTCGGACAAGAAGATCTCTAGGCCGCCGGTCGCGATTCGATGAACGCCGATGAGTGAATAGGTAGTGCAGAGCGTGAGCGCGATCACGACGGGCTCTGGGTTGGCGCGTTTCTTTTCGTATAGAGAGAAAAGTAGATAGATGAATACGGAGAAGATTGCGGCAATCTCCGCGTGATTCGTGTGCCCGAAACCGCGGACGATGCATTGGTAGGCGAGAATGGAAAGAAAAGCGATTGCTCCTGATACGGGGATGAAACGTCTCCAGTAACTCAAGACGCACGCGCACAGCCCAGTTGCGCGAACCGCTAGGAGCGCGTTTGTCGAGAGAAGAAGGCGGCTCCATTCGTCGGGCAGGAAGCTTAGAGGCGCCGGAGGGGAAAACAGCTCGATGGGCAACGTCGCTAGCTCCTCGATGGGGTCGAATAGAAACTTGAGTGACCAAATCGAGAATACGACTACTCGAAGCGCGTTTGCGTAGCGTTCGCTGGGTTTTGAATGCAGCATATTATTCCTAGAGCATTATTGTCTCCACGATTCTAGGTTCTTTCGCTGGTTGGCGAAAAGGGAGCTCTACCCAGAGCATAGAGATACTCTTGAGCTCGATCCCTGGATTTTGCCGCTCGTAGCTGACAGCGATCGCGACGAGAAGCGCATGTTCCGATTCGGAAAGAGCGGTTTTTTCACTCATCGCGCGAGTACAAATACTGTGTAGTAGATTGTGGATACGCAGTGTTCCGAATCCGAGCGAAGGGAACAATCGACTCGGGTTTATAGAAATGGACTCGCCGTCTTCCGTGACTCCCTCCAGCTCGACGCGGTTCAAAGTGGAAGGAGTCGCGACTTCCGTGTACATATCCCAGGTAACGAAAGGGAACGTGACGTTCGACGAACGGGCGAAGTGGCCTGCCACTATGAGCGCGATCAGTCCTATCAACGACAATTGCGACTTTGAGGAAAGGTCGCGAAACCACTGGCGGAAGATTGGATTTGCGCATATAGCGGTCGCGATCGCCGCAACGCATAGGAATTCGAGTAGAGAGAGCATACGAGCTTCAGCTCGATCGAATTCCGATACGGGTTCCCCTGATTATCTAGTGTCTCAACGTGGATTCGACTTCGCTGATGATGGATTCTTGGGGATCGATAGCGCTATTTGCGTTTGGATTGCAAGTCCGCAGCCAAAGCGACCGCGTCTTTTGTCCTGTCTGGTTTTGAAACGACTACTAGGTCTAACGACCCTCAGTGGTGACAGTTGCTTTGTACGCCTCGCGTTGCTGGTTCAGGGCGATGGAGTTGGATGCGGTCTTGGCGCGGAGCTCCGCGAGGATCTCGCTGTTTTCCATCGTATCGATCAGGTTGTTTCGTTCGCCGGGGTCGGCTTCGAGATCGAAGAGCATTTCGAATTCGGGAGGGCGGCTGGCGAAATCGACGTCTGACTCGGCGTATTTTTGGACGCCGTCGTACATGCGAATGTACTTCCACTTGCCCTGACGCATGCCTTCTTGGAAGGGATTGTCGCGTCCGGTATAGAGGCTTTCGAGAAAGAGTTCGTCGCGCCACTCCGCGGGCTCGTCGAACACGAGGGGGCGAAGGCTGGCGCCGTCCATAAACTCGATCGGCTCGACGTCTGCGTAGTCGAGTATGGTGCGGGTGAAGTCCAAGCTGGAAACGAGGTGCTCGAGTTGGCGCCCTCGTTTGTCTTTCGGTAGTCTCGAATCGAATACAAAACAAGGAATTTTGGAAGCCAGGTCGTAGAGGAGAGATTTCCCTCCCATACCGTATTCGCCCATGAGGAGGCCGTGGTCGCTTCCGTAAATGATGACGGTATTGTCCATCAGGCCGCGCGCTTCCAGGTCGTCGAGCAGTTCGCCGACTACTTTGTCGAGACCGGATATCGTCTGATAGTAGCGTACGTGGTGCTCGGTGTTTGTGGGACGGGTGTAGCTGTAGGTGTAGGTTTGGCTGCGTCGCCCTTTGTCTTGGTCGAGCAAGGCTTTCGGGATGAATCGGTAGGGGTCGGTCGTGGTGTCGGCGGGAATCGCGATGTCGAGGTCCCGATAGAGGGTGTCGTAGAACTCGGTTCCCTGGAGTTCAGGATTCTCGTTGGCGGGGCGGGACATGCGTCTCCAGTCGTCGTAATCCGGATACATGCTTGTGGTTTGGGAGCCGTGGGGGACATTGAGACTGACTGAGAGGCAGAATGGCTTGCCGGACGGAACGTGGTCGAGGAAGTCGCCCATCGCTTCACCCATGATGGAGGTGATGATGTCGTTTTCGGCTTTGTGGTAGGGGAGCGTGCTCGGCGAGCTGGTGTTTTTGGGCAGGAAGCGCGTCCATCCGTCGTGCCCCCACCAGTAGTCGAATTTCTGGTCGGCGTTTCCTTTGAAGGTGTAGTACTCGATTCCGATCTTCCCGACGAATCCGGTGAAGTATCCCGCGTTCTGCAGGAGGGCGGGATAGGAACGTTCCCATTGCTCTTCGGTGAGCTGGTAGGAGGAGGTGAAGCCGATGCCGTGAACGCGCTCGTGCATGCCGGTTAGGATGGACACGCGGCTGGGCGAGCAAACGGGCTCGGCGGTGTAGGTGTTGGCGAAGCGAACGGACTCTCCGAGGAGCCGATCGAAGTTGGGCGTCTTGACGAATGGGTGGCCCATGGCGCTGAAGGTGTTGTCGCGCTGGTCGTCGGTGAAGAGAAAGATGATGTTGGGGCGTTCGCGTTCGTCTGGGGTTGGCGCGCAGCCGATTGCGAGAGCGAGGATGGAGAGAAGGAGGGATAGGGAGAGGGGGCGCATAGTGTGGCGGATGGATTTTAGGATTGGGCTTATGATGGGGGTCGGCTGCGGCCGGTTGCTTTGCTTTCTTCTAGGATGGTTTTGAGCTCTTTTACGAGCTCGGGGCGCTGATGGTAGAGGTTGTTGGTTTCGCCGGGATCGGTATCCAAATTGTAAAGTTGACCGGGCGCGTCGGGGGCGGTGTTCTCGAGCCGAAAGGGAGCGAGCCGCTCTTGTTCGTAGCGGTTGCCGGCGGATCCTTGGTGGTCGAGGTACTTCCAGGGACCGCGTCGCACGGCGAGGCCGAGACGGTTGGTCTGGTGGAGCGTGTAGGGCCGGATTGGCGCGTCGCGTTTTTTGTCGAGGAGCGCGGGGAGGATGTTGTAGCTGTCTTCGCCAGCGTCGTTTGGCAGCTCGTACCCGATTATCGCTGCGCAGGTGGCCATCAAGTCGGTTTGGCAGATGGTCTCGTCGCTGATCGCGCCTGCGGGGAACTTCCCGGGCCAGCGAGCGATGAAGGGCACGCGGTGGCCGCCTTCCCACTGGTCTCGTTTCATGCCGCGCCAGGGAGCGGCGCCGTCGTGGTCGTGGTCCCGCCGCATGGCGATTACAGTGGGTACTTCCGGTCCGTTGTCGCTGGCGAGGATGACGAGGGTGTTCTCGGCCAGGTTCAGTTCTTCGAGCGTGTCGACGAGTTCCCCTACGATGTAGTCGAGACTGTAGATGAAGTCGCCGTGCGGGCCGGCTCCGGATTTCCATTTGAATGGCTCGGCGGGGAAGGACGGGAGGTGAACGGCTTGCGTGGAGTGGAAAAGGAAGAAGGGTGTATCCGTTTTTTCCTGCGCGTGGGCTTTGAGGAAGGCTTTGCTTTTTTCCAGAAAGACGAGGTCGACCTCCTCCATGTCGAATTCGGGGGCGATCATGCCGATGCGATTGTCCCTCGAGTAGGGGTGGACGGGGAGTGGAGATTTGTCGTAGAGATGGGTGGGAGGAACAGGGACGCGATCGCCTTCGATATACGCGTAGAGCCAGTCGGTGGTGGGGCAGCAGGCGGTGCCGAAGAAAGTGTCGAATCCGCGGTGGATGGGACCGTCGGGGATGGATCGAGAGTAGTCGACGCTCATGACCATGGCAATCGAACGCTGGTTCGTATAGCCTAGGTCTTGAGCTTGGGAGAGGTCGGGGATCGCGATCGAGGCGTCGTAGTTTTCTTCGGATACGCGTTGGCCGTTTTTGTCGAGAAAGGTCATGCCGATGTGCCACTTGCCGATGAGGGCGGTGGCGTAGCCGTGGTCGCGCAGCATTTGCGGGAGCGTGAGGCGTCCGTCTTCGATGAGGCACGGGCCTTGGACGCCGGTGAACACACCCGGGTAGTTCAGGCGGAACGCCATGCGGCCGGTCATGACGCTGTAGCGCGACGGCGTGCATACGGTGGAGGGGCTGTGGGCGTCCGTGAATCGAATGCCTTCGCTCGCGAGCTGGTCGATACGGGGTGTGGCGACCTTCGATTCGGGATTGTAGCAGCTGAGGTCGCCGTAGCCGAGGTCGTCGGCGTAGATGAGCAAGATGTTCGGGGTGTCGCCGAATGCCGCAGCTCCGATGAGAAGTGTTGCTAAAATTGCGGTTAGGACGGGACGAGGTAGAGACTGCCTGAGGGGGATTGGAGGGCAGTGAGACGGAAGGGGGGGAGGCATGCGAGGAATTGTCTCATGCGCGCTGGCGGAGGGCAAGCGTGCGAATCGACGAGTTGACGAAGCTTGCCTACGAGCTGTGTTTCCCTGATGAAAGGAATCTGAATGATCCTGAGACGTTTCATACTGGTTGGTTTGGCGGCGTGTCCGTTCGCGTTGGGAGAGGATCGAGAGGCCTGGACACTATCGGGTTTCCATGGGTCGGCGGAGCCGGCGCCTGAGTATCGGGCGGAGGCGGTGTGGCCGCACATCACGTTCAATCAAGGATTGGATATCACGCTGCTCGAGTCGGAAGACGCGTTGTTTATAACGGAGCGATTTGGAAAGATCTGGCGATTGCCTTCAGATTTCGACGCCCGCCCGGACGTGGCGGAGCTCGTTGTGGACATGAACGTGCACATCCCCAACTTAAACCGACTCATAGGATTGGCGTTTCACCCGGACTACGCCAAGAATCGACGGATCTTTCTATACTACGCATTGAATACGCTTCAACCGGGATTTGGGTTGAAGCTGAGCGAGTTCGCGATGGGCGAGGAAGGGGCTGTCGTTTCCGGCAGCGAGAAAACGCTTTTGGATTTTTCGGCAAGCGGTCATACGGGCGGTGACATTCAATTTGGGCCCGACGGTTTTTTGTATGTGCCGATTGGAGACCTGGTTCCACCGTCACCGCCAGATCCGCATCGATCGGGTCAGGACTTGGGCCAGATCGCGTCGAAGATTCTTCGAATCGATATCGACGGGGAGGATCCGGGACTGCCGTATCGGATTCCCCAAGACAATCCATTCGTCGGTCTGGAAGGGGCTCGGCCGGAAATTTGGGCCTACGGATTTCGAAATCCCTGGAAGATTTGTTTTCACCCGGAGACGGGCGATCTTTGGGTAGGCGACGTGGGTTGGGAGCTCTGGGAGATGATCTACCGGGTTGAAAAAGGAGGCAACTATGGCTGGTCCGTAAATGAGGGGCCGATGCCCACCAATCCTTATCAGGAAACGGGTCCAACTCCGATATCGCCGCCGACTGCGACGTACGACCATTCTCAAGGAGCGTCTGTCACGGGCGGCTATTTCTCGACGAGCGACCGGTTGCCGGATCTTCAGGGGTCGTATGTGTACGGCGACTACGTTACTGGCAAAGTGTGGGCGCTGGATTGGGATGGCGAACGGGTGGTTGACAATCGAGTAATCGCGGACACGCGCCAGGCGATTGTTACGTTTGGGCAGGACCGTAGCGGCGACATCGCGTTTTTGGAGCTCGACCGGGATGTCGCGCTGCAGCGCTTCGTCGTCAACCCGCCATCGGAATCGAGCGAGCCGTTCCCCGAGTTGCTGAGCGAGACGGGGCTCTTTAGCGGCTTAGGCGAAGAGTCTTCCAATCCGGGCGTCTACGAGTTCGCTATCAACGCCCCCATGTGGCAGGACGGGCGGGAGTCGCGCTATTGGGTTGCAATGCCGGGCGAGACCGGAATCGAGAGCCAAGTGCAAGATCGCCGCGGCTCGCCGCATATCAACTACATTCAGCCGGATGGCATGGTCTTGGCAAAGACGATTTACGATGGAGGTTTTCGAATCGAGACGCAGATACTCCATTTCGATGGCTACTGGAAGGGCTACAGCTACCGTTGGAACGAAGCGCAGACGGACGCCAGACTGGTTAGTAAAGAAGGATTGGATACAGAAATCTTCGGAGAGCCCTACCGATTTCCGTCGCGCGACGAGTGCATTCGCTGCCACGGAAGCAATTTCAATCGGCCGTTAGCGTTTTTCCCGGGGCAAATGAATCGCGACGACCAGTTGCTGCGATTCAAGAATCTGGGGATAGTGGATGATACGTTCGTGGAAATGGCGGACTTCCAGCCCCTCGTGAACCCCAAGGACACGTCCGAGCCTATCGAGTCTCGGGCCCGTTCGTGGCTGCATTCAAACTGCTCGCATTGTCACAAAGTATCCGGAGGCTCGGGACTGACCGCTCAGATGAACATTGCCGTGCCGAGTGATGAGCTGGAGTTGATCGGGCACGCGCCAAACCGTGGCTACTTGGGCTTGGAGGGAGCGCCTCAGATCGATCCAGGGAACCCGTATGGATCGATTTTGTACTATCGCGTTGCTACCCAGGGAGCGGGTCGAATGCCAATGATTGGTTCGCAGATTTTGGATACGGATGGTATCCGAATTGTGCACGATTGGATAAGGTCATTGAACCCAGAAAGATTGATCCCCGAAGCCTCTCTTAGTCCGAAAAATGTAGAAGAAGCGCTGGCGCTGTATCATAAAATTCAGTCAGGCGAACTTTCACTTGATGAGCAAAAGAGGGCGATCGCTTCGTGCCTAACACATGCCGACCCCTTTATTTTGAATCTGTTTTCAGGATTTGAATCCGAGTAAATGAGAAACGCTCACTGCCCTACGAAAGTAAGGAAGCAAATAGAGTTCGGGCTCTGGCGTGAGAGATCTTATGGGCGGCTAATCCATCCATGGTATTGGGCGAGGAGTCTTCTACGGCCTGCTCGATCGTCACAAGTGGGTGAATACCTTTGTCGTTTAGGACTTTGGTGAGGAGACTGTAGTCGATGTCCCCATCACCTAGGGTTTCAGTCCAAACTCCGTTTTTCGATTGGCGGACATGGAGTTCGACAATTCGATCGCCATAAAGTTGAATTGCGTCGTAGAGGGCGACGTTGGAGTCGCCCGCTCCTCGGAATATCCAGTGGGAGTCCAGGCAGAATTTCACGTGTTCCGGATCGGTCGAAGCGAGCATGTGGTGAAACTCGCGCGCTGCCATTCGGAGTTCCGGATCGTGATTATGGTAGGCAAGTGTGAGGCCTTCGGCAGAGAGGGCTTTGCCGAGTTGACCAAGGGCCTCGCCTTGCAATCGGATCTGATCGTCGTTCTTATTTTCAGGTCCGCCCCAGCGGATCGGGCTGGGATTGGTGACAATGATTTTCGTCCCCATTCGAGCTTGGGCGATGTTGGCCAGCTTGAGGACTGAGTCTATGGATGTCTGAATCGCCGTTTTCTCGTGGAGCGTGCTGTTGACATAGGCGGAATTCATGGCGACTCCGTTGCGGGTTAAAACATCGGCGAGACGGTCAGTTTTTTCGGGAGTGCTGAGAATCGGTTCAAAACTATCCGCTCCGCTTTGTTTCACTTCTTTAATAGACGCTTCGAGATCAGCTTCGAAGTCCCGCCCCTGTCGTCGGTAGAATGTGAGCCAGGGATAAATATTAGTCGCGAGCATTTTCGATGTGTTGGGATTAGACTGACTAATGGGGTCGGGTTTCCGTTCGCCGAGCGAGCTCTGAGTCGTGCTGAGTAAGGTGGAACTCAATGCGACTTGGCTTATGCCTTTTACGAACTTCCTTCGATTTGTGTATCGATTCACTGTTCTGCAGTAATCGTCTCTCGAATACTCTTCGTATAGTCGTTTTGGAGAGCGGAAAGGCGCTCGACGACCTCTGGATACTGCGACGCAAGATTCTTCATCTCAGTCGGGTCCATCGCCAGGTTGGCGAGAAAGAGCTGATCGGCTTCGGTGATGGGCGCCTTGTTGGAATTGTCCTCCGGATTGCCGAGCAGTTTCCAGTCGCCTTCGCGGACGGCCCACTCTGGATTCTTACCCTTTCCCAGGTGCCAGTAGAATGTCTCGTGCGGAGTCGGAGCGTTGTCGGACAGGAGGACGTCCCTGATAGACTTGCCGTCGATGGTCCGGTCGGGCAGTTCGATGCCGCAGAGTTCGGCCATGGTCGGAAACCAATCGACTCCGGTGACGAATTGGTCGCGGACTTGGCCTTCGGGAATGACTCCGGGTAGGGCGACTACGGAAGGGACGCGGATGCCGCCTTCGAAGAGACAGCCCTTCGCCCCGCGGTAGATTCCGGCGGAGCCGCCACCGTGGAAGGTCCGTTCTTCCGTGGAGTGGCCGTGGTCGGACTGGAAGAGAATGAGGGTGTTCTCGGTCAGTCCGGTTTGCTCGATGTGGTCGAGCACCTGGCCGATGCGCTCGTCCAAGGTCGAGACAAAGGCGTTGTATTTGCTGCGTGGGGACGGCAGGTCTTTGTAGTACTCCCGCCATTTGGCGGTGGCTTGGAGCGGGTAGTGAGGCGAGTTGAGCGCCCAGTAGATGAAGAACGGCTTGTCGCGATTGCGAGTGATGAACCCGTTCATTTCCCGGACCATGCTGTCTTGGAAGTAGAATCCGTCTTCGTGGATGTGTTCACCGTTGCGCCAAAGGTCGTGGCGATTGGGTCCGACCCAGTAGAAAAAGTGAGAGTAGTTGTCGATGCAGCCGCCCATGTGTCCCCAGGAATAGTCGAATCCTTGGGCGTTGGGCATGGTATCGGGCGTGTATCCAAGATGCCACTTCCCGATGTGGCCCGTGGTGTAGCCGGCGGATTTCATAAGTTCCGCTAGCGTGAGTTGGCTTCCCGGCATTCCGGGGACGCCTTCTTGGGAACTCACGTTTCCGGGTACGCCGGCGCGTGCGGGAAACCGACCGGTCAGGAGTCCGGCTCGACTCGCGGAACAGATGGCGGACGGCGAGTACATCTGACGAAAGCGAACGCCGCGCTCGGCGAGGGAGTCGATGTGGGGTGTGTGGATGTCGGAGGTTCCGTAGCAGCCTAAGTCGACGGTGCCCTGGTCGTCGGTGTAGATGATAATTACGTTGGGCTTGCTCGCGCTGTGGGAAAGAGGGATGAGGAGAAGGAGGGACGCGGCGAAGAGTATTCGCAAAACGGATATTTTTTTGAGTTGGATTAGTGTATTCATGGGTGCGATTGTTTTTTTCCTCCTAGGTCGGTGCGTTCGACCCAGTCGGCGTGGAGTTTTTTTAGTTGAGCGACTTTCTCGGGCATGGCCGCGGCTCGGTCGTCCAGTTCAGTGGGGTCGTTTGCGAGATTGTACAGTTCCCAGGGACGCCTGTTTTCGGAAACGAGTTTCCAGTCGCCGACTCGGACGGCTTTCCCTTTGTTGTGGGCCCAGAAGAGGGCGTCGTGAGGGGGGATCGAGGCGTCGTCTCCGTGTAGCGCCGCGGCGAAGGATCGGCCTTCGAACGGGAGGGGTTTCTGCTCGACCGGGGAAGCGTCCACGATTTCGAGCAGCGTGGGCATGAGATCGATGACGTGGCAAAGCGTATGGTTCAGTTTACCGTTGAACCGATCGTCGATACCGTCGGGCCAGGAGATAATCAGCGGGGATCGGGTGCCGCCTTCGTGGTCGTGCTGCTTGAACAGGCGGAAGGGCGTGTTGGACGCGTTGGCCCAGCCGTAGCCGTAGGATTGCCAGGAACTCTGGGGGCCGGGCAGAATGTGAGGGAGATTGCCTGGGGTGATCGGGGTTCGTTTGCCGTCGGTCGTGAATTCCCGGGTCCAGGAGCCGGTGCGCGCCGGGGGGTATTCCACCTGGCAGCCTCCGTTGTCGTGCTGGTAGATGAAGAGAGTGTTGTCGAGTTCGCCGGTCTCCTTGAGATGGTCGACGATGCGACGGATGTTGCGGTCCATGCAGGTGATCTGGGCGGCGTAGACTTCCATACGACGCTCTTGCCATTTTTTGTGGGGCTCCTCTTCCCAACTGGGAACGTCCGGGTGGCGGTCGGACAGCGTGTAGGAGGAGTCGATGATGCCGAGATCGATCATGCGCTGGTAGCGTTGTTCGCGCAGCGCGTCCCATCCTTGGGCGTACTTGCCCTTGTAGTATTCGATGTCCTCGGGTTTGGCGTGGAGGGGCCAGTGGGCAGCGTTGTAGGCGACGTAGAGAAAGAAGGGAGTGTCCTTGCCGACGGGTTGGGCCTGGTGCTCTTTGACGAACTTCAGGGCGTAGTCGGTCATCGCGTCGGTGTAGTAGTAATCCGGATTGTCCTGCCACTCGTGATCTCGGTCTTCCCCGTTCAGGTTCAGGTTTACGGGGGCGAAGAAGTCGGAGGTCCCCCAGTAGGTGCTGTAGGATCGGTCGAAGCCGCGATTGTGGGGAGCGCTCGGCCCGTCGGGCTCGGCGGGGTCGGACAGGTGCCACTTGCCGACCATGAATGTCGCGTAACCGGCGGATTTGAGCGCTTCCGGGAGCATGGTGAGATCGGGGTGCAATCCACCCGCCGCGGAGCCGTCGGACAAGGAGGTTCGTGGGTAGAGCCCGGTGAGCAGGCTGGCGCGCGTGGGCCAGCACATGTTGTGGACGTAGTAGTTGGTAAAGCGAAGGCCGTTGGCGGCGAGGGCGTCGAGCTGAGGGGTCTCAATTTCGCCGCCATAGGAACCGAGGTCGGAATAGCCCATGTCGTCGGAAATCACGAGCACGATGTTGGGCTTCGCGGCGCTGGCGACGACGGGTAGGCAAGCGACTAGGAGGGGCAGGAGAATTCGTTTCATTTTCGGTCGATCTTCGCTTTGGCGCGGGAGTGCGTCAATGTCGGGATTGCGGGACCGAATGAAACGGTTGCGCCCCGGATTGGGGACGCGTGGCGATTCTGCTTGCTGCCCGTGGGCATGCGGTTCCTAATGCGCGACCTTTTTTGCGGGCCTTGTCGAGGATCGCTGGTCGAATTGTCGATGAAATGAAATGAGCGAAGACACGGGCAACACACAGGTTTTCAAGGACTTAGGGCTTTCTGAGCCGGTATTGAAGGGGCTGGAGGAGATTGGCTACGAGTTCCCGTCGCCGATCCAGGCGGCGGTCATCCCCCATGTGCTGAAGGACCAAGACGTTATCGGACAGGCCCAAACAGGAACGGGCAAGACCGCTGCGTTCGCGCTTCCATTGTTGTCGACGATCGATCTCGCCAAGACCAAGAAGCCGCAGGTGCTCGTCCTGACTCCCACGCGCGAGCTGGCGATCCAGGTGGCGGAAGCGTTCCAGAAGTACGCGAGCCGATTGAAGGACTTCCACGTGGTCCCGATCTACGGCGGTCAGGACTTCCGGGCCCAACTGCGCCAGCTCAACCGCGGGGTACACGTCGTAGTGGGCACGCCGGGACGGGTCATGGACCACATGCGGCGGGAGACGATCGATTTGCAGTCGCTGTCTTGCATTGTTCTGGACGAAGCGGACGAGATGTTGCGGATGGGTTTTATCGACGATGTCGACTGGATCATGGAAAGGACGGCGGACAACCGGCAGGTGGCCTTGTTTTCGGCAACGCTTCCGGAACCGATCAAGCGGATCGCCCAGCGTCACCTGACCGACCCGGTCGAAGTGAAGATCCGGACTAAGACGACGACGGCCGAGACCATTCGGCAACGCTACTGGATGGTGAGCGGCCTCCACAAGCTGGACGCGTTGACGCGTGTGCTCGAAGGCGAGGAGTTCGACGCGATGATCATCTTTGTCCGTACTAAGATCGCAACTACGGACTTGGCTGAAAAGCTGCAAGCTCGGGGGTTCGCCGCTACGGCGCTGAACGGGGACATCGCCCAGTCCAAGCGGGAGCGAACGATCGAACGCTTGAAGTCGGGCAAGCTGGACATCCTGGTGGCGACGGATGTGGCGGCCCGCGGTTTGGACGTGGATCGGGTGAGCCATGTGGTGAACTACGATATTCCGCACGACAACGAGTCGTATATTCACCGCATCGGTCGGACGGGTCGAGCGGGCCGGACTGGCGACGCAATCTTGTTCGTGGCGCCGCGCGAAAAGCGTCTTTTGAAGTCAATCGAGCGGGCCACGAATAAGCAGATCGAATTGATGGACATGCCTTCGACGCAGGCCATTAATGACAAGCGTATTGATAAATTCAAGACACGGATAACGGAAGTCCTGGAGCAGAACGGATTGGGCTTTTTCAAGGAGATCGTCGAGCAGTACCGTCAGGAACGCAACGTTCCGTCCTTGGAGATCGCCGCCGCCCTGGCTAAATTGGCCCAGGGCGACGCCCCGTTGCTCCTGGAGGAGCGAAAGTCGGTCCCTAAGAAGCAGGAACGCGAACGGGCTCCGCGAGAAGGTCGTTCGGAGCGCGATCCAGGCGAAGGTCGCCGGACTCCGCGGGAGAAGAGTGCCTATAAACGCATGCCGCCCAGTCCGGGGATGGAGCGATTTCGCTTGGAGGTGGGCTACAAGCACGGGGTCAAGCCGGGCAATATCGTGGGGGCGATTTCCAATGAGGCCGGACTGGATGGCAAGTACATCGGTCGCATCGAGTTGTACGAGGATTACAGTACGGTGGATCTGCCGGAAGGCATGCCGCGCGAAGTATTGCAGGTCTTAAAGAGAGCCTGGGTTTCAGGAAACCAAATGCGTCTTTCCCGAATGGATACGCCTTCGAAGCGGAATCGGGCGAGCAAGAACCGCAAGTTCGACGCTGAGAAAGAACGGGCCGGCGAGCGAAAGCGTCCTTTCAAGAAAAAGCGGGCCGACCGCTAGAGTTTATGGCGTTTGCAATTCGGCCTTGCGCAGCCCCTCCGCGTAGAGTCGGGGGGAGTGGTCCACGACGTAGTCGGCAGGGACGGCTTTGAAATTCCCTTTTCTCCAATGCTCGTTGTAGAGGCGTTCGATCAAGTCGGCATGCCCTTTGCGGCGGCTCTCCCATTTTTTCGCGAAGGGAGGGTCGACGATTAGTTCGCCTTCGGAGGTGATGAAGTAGGGGGTGCCGATATGTCGGTAAAAGGGTGGCGTAGGTATTCGCGGAACAATGTCGTTGTCGTTTATAACTCGATACACGTCAACTAGGTCCTGGGTGTTTTTGGCGAATTGGATTCCGCCGACGCGGGGGGAGCCGATGGGGTAGATCGCGGCGACGCGTTTGTGTTGATCGACACCGTAGAGAGTCGCAATGGCGGCCCCGAGGCTATGACCCGTGACCCAGACGGGACGGGACGAGTCGCTTCTTGGAAGGGCCTCGATGGCGGCCTCAATGTCGCTCGCTACCCAGTCGAGCGCCTCGACGAAGCCGGAGTGTGCTTTCCCGTATTCGCGGAAGGGCTTCTGAACGACTTTCGCGTCGGTCGTGTAGTCGGCTCGATTCGCGGTTTCGCTCCCTCGGAAGCAGACGACGAGCGCGTCGTCCCGGATGGCGAGAAAGGCGTAAGTCCCTTCTTCCGAGAAGAACTGCGTTTGACTGAAGCCGGCGTTGTTCAATTTGTCCGCGATGAAAGTTTCGTCTTTGACGTAGACGAGGAGGCTGGCCTCCGCGAGGAACTGGGCGGCGGGCAGGCTAAAGGCGTCGGTCGGCGGATCGGACGGCCAGGATACGTTTTCGAAGTACGGGTACTCTGTGTTCGGGGCGAAAAGGGCCGCGTGGCTCAGCTCGTCCTCCGAATAGGCGGAGTGAGCTGCGGCGAAAACGGCGATTACGGACAGGAAATGAAGCAAGGGGGTTCTCAAACGATGACACATTAATTTCCCTTTCGATAGCGATATAGGATTGAGGTTCCAGTTTATTGCGTTGTGATTTTGCGTGTATGCCCGAATCGCTCCGATTGCGAACTTGGATTTCCGAGCTGAGGAGGTCCGAATTCCGATCAACGCGAGGAATTACATCCGCCACCGTGCGTAGCTCGGCCCGAAACCGTTAATCTGATACTTTATGAAACTGCCCTCCCTGCTTCTTTTCTTCTCGATCCTCTTGCCTGTCGTGAACGCCGCCGATTTCGGCCCTGACTGGCAGAACCTCGACACCGCCGTCAATGGCGAGTGGTGGACGAAAACGTACACCGGCAACCAAGCCTGGCTCGAGCGAAATAAAGTGCCGCGCGACGAAGTTGTTGCGTTCGCTTTGTACACCGTCGATCGCGGCACGGTCAAAATGACCGCCCAACTGTATCCGCTGTATCCTGACGAGCCGAGGGAGGCTCGATTGGAAGTGAAAATTGACGGTGTTTGGCAGCAGGTTGCCAAGGCCGGAATTTACGAGCTCGGCTGGTCGGCGCATTTCCGTGTCGAGGGCTGGGACGAGAGCAAGAGCGTCCCCTATCGCGTGCGCCACGGGGAGGAGGCCATGTTCGAAGGGACGATTCGGGCGAATGACCGGAGCAAGAACGAAATCGTTGTCGGCAACCTCTCCTGCAATTCGCGGTGGGATCGCGGGGATCGGGACGCGATCGTGGCCAATCTGAAAAAGCTGGATCCGGACCTGCTCTTTTTCGCGGGCGACCAAACCTACGACCATACGGAACATACTTCCGGATGGCTGTTATTTGGAACTCAGTTCGCGGAAATAATCAAGGACCGTCCGACGGTGACGATTCCGGACGACCACGACGTGGGGCAGGGCAATCTGTGGGGCGAAGGCGGCATCAAGTCGCCGACTTTGCGCGCCCACAATAGGGGAGGCTACTACTACTCGGCGGACTACGTGCGCACGGTCGAGCGTTGTCAGACCTGGCACTTGCCGGACGCGTTCGACTCGACTCCGATCGCCCAAGGCATCGGTGTATACTATACCAACTACAATGTCGGGGGCGTGGATTTCGCCATCATCGAGGACCGCAAGTTCAAGTCGGGCCCGGGCGGGAAGATTCCAGACATGGGCCCGCGCCCGGACCACATCAACGACCCGAGCTACGTGCGGGCGGACGTGGACATCGATGGCGTGCATTTGCTCGGCCCGCGTCAGCTCGCCTTCTTGCGGGCCTGGTCGGAAGACTGGACCGGCGCGGACATGAAGTGCGTTCTTTCCGCCACGAATTTCGCGGGGGCGGTGCATTTGCACGGCAGCTTCGAGAACCGATTGCTCGCGGACCTGGATAGCAATGGCTGGCCGCAGACGGGACGGCGGAAGGCGTTGACGGAAATGCGTCGCGGGATGGCCTTTCATTTGGCGGGCGACCAGCACCTTTCCGTCATGACTCGTCACGGGATTGAAAATTGGAGAGACGGTCCGGTGACGTTTGTCAGCCCGGCGATCGTCAACAGCATTTACGGCCGCTGGTGGTGGCCGGAAGGCGGGGAGGCGGGAGCCAACCCGGTCGAGGGCAGCCCGCTCCCATGGACGGGCGACTACGAAGATGGACTGGGCAACAAGATCACGATGCTCGCCTACGCGAACCCGGACCCGGAAGTCACTCGTCGCGGCGAGCGCAATCTGGAAGACGACTGGGCGGACGGTTTTGGCATCGCGCGCTTCTTTAAGGATTCACAGGAAGTGGTGTTCGAGTGTTGGCCGCGCTTTGGCGACGTGAGCAAAGGTGACTCCGAGCAATTCCCGGGCTGGCCGATGCGCTTCAAGATGAGCGATAACGATGGGCGGGAAGCGGTCGCCTATTTGCCGGAATTGCGTATTCGCGGAATCGACGACCCTGTGGTGCAAGTAATCGAGGAGGCGAGCGGGGATGTTCTCTACACGACTCGCGTGCGGGGTCAAAGTTATCGACCGAAGGTGTATTCGAAAGGAAAGTACACGATTCGAGTCGGATCGGGACTGCCCATTGAGAAATCGGTAAGCGGCGTTCAGTCCGTGGACGCAGACAGTAAAAAGAAACTGACGATTTCGGTGAGGTAGAGACAGATGAAAAAGGGAATCGGAAAGATCGTTTTTGGCTCCCTTTTGATGGTTCTTCCCGTGGTCCTGCTGATCTTGGGATTCGTCTGGGCGTTTGGCGTCAGGCAATCTGACCGACCGAAATTCGTTGCTCCAGGCAGTCTCGAAATCACCGTGTCGGAGCCGGGTCGATACTATCTTTGGCACGACCATGCGACTGTCCATGAAGGGATCGTATATAATCAGTCGACTGAGATAACGCACGGAGCGTCGATAGAGATTTTCGACGCGAGTGGTCGATTGTACGAGTTCTTCGCGGATGATTCAATTTCCATCAGTTCCGGCAACCACTCGCGGGGAAGCATTGGATACATCGATGTCGATGAACCCGTCGACCTGTCGATTTCCGTCTCGGGTAGGTTCGAGAATCAGGTGTGGTCGTTTTCACCTTCTTCGATTGGGAAGATATTGGGCGCGATCCTCGGCGGGGTTCTATTGACGGTGGTCGCTGGGGTTGCGGGCTTGATCGTGCTGATTCTTGGCATCGTGCAGTACTCTCGATCGAGGAAGGAAGCAAAGACGTCACAGGGAGATCTTTGATCTTGTTGTGTCCACAATTCCGATCCGGTCGAGCTAGTGGGAAGGCGATGGCAATCGGTTTAAATTCGTCACCGCTGCGCTAGGATGCCCCCGCGTACGCGGGGGCAATTAGGTTGTCTCCTTCGTCGACAAGTAAAGTCAGCTTCATGTGTAGAATCTGCACTGTAGACTAATCCCGTTTTTCGCGCGGCGAAAACCCATCCTCGACGCAGTCGGGGCTAGGCGGAACGCCGGTGTTTTAACATCGCATCGGTCTTCGTCCCGCGGAGTGCATAGGCGTCAACTTAAACCCGCCGGGACGGCGGGTTCCACCTTTGTGTTCCTGAATCAAAGGGTGGAACGCGACGTCCCGGCGCGTTTTCTCAGGCAAGAAATTCGATAAGTCGACGCCAATGCACCGGGACCGGGAATGGGTGTCTTTTTAAGACAATGGGACTTCTTTCGAATGTTGATCTATTTGTCTTGATTGGGTATGAGAGACGCGTGTTGTCAATAGAAGTCGTATTCACTTTTCTGATCGCTTCCGCGTTGCTGGCGTTGGCGCCGGGACCGGACAATCTGTTTGTGCTGACACAGTCGGCGACCCGGGGTCGCCTGGCGGGGATTTCTGTGACCTTGGGACTGTGCACGGGCTTGGTTGCTCACAGCCTGGCGGTGGCGTTTGGGGCGGCGGCGCTTTTCAAGACGTCGGCGTTTGCATTTACGCTGATGAAACTGGTGGGGGCGGGCTATCTGGTTTATCTAGCGTGGGGTTTGTTTCGGGCCAGGACGGAGATTGCGGAGGGTTCGGAGGGAGCGCGTTTGAGTCTGAAGAGCCTCTACGCGCGGGGTATTGTGATGAACATTACGAATCCCAAGGTATCGATTTTCTTCCTCTCGTTCCTGCCCCAATTCGCGTCGCCCGAGCGCGGGCATCTCACGGGTCAACTTCTTGCCTTGGGCGGATGGTTCATTGTATCGACTTTATTGATATTCTCCGGGATAGCGATTCTAGCCGATACGCTGGGCCGCTGGGTTTTGCGTGATCCGCATGTACGGGGAGTAATGAACAAAGTAGCGGGGACGCTCTTTTTGGGGCTGGCGATCAAGCTCGCTCTGGCGGAGCGCTAGGATTGGGATTTTGGGACCGTCTCTTTGACGAAAGTCCCCGATGGCTCGACGCGCGCTAGCATCAAGCGTTCTTAGCGCTTGCCTTGGAGCCTGGACTGGGTTGTATGGTTACACACTCTTTGGGTATTCAGCATCTTATTCTAATGATAGAATCGGGAGGGAATTCGTATTCTACCCCATGGATTGCGAAGGTCGCGACATGGGTGCGTCGTTTTTTCGCATCTTATGCAGGCGTGGTTTGGGGAGCGTTGTTAGCGTCGGATGATCCGATCTCGGTAAAGAGTGTGGGCGAAAACGAATCGAAGATCGATTTGCCGGTGCCCATCGAATTGATGACGGAGTCGGTGAGCCATAGCGCGGATCTCGACGACTGGGTTTCGCTTCCGGGCGACGCGTATGAGCGCAATGCGGATCGATTGAGCGTTCGCTTTGATCCATCGAGCGAGTCGAGTTTTTTTCAGATCCGCGCGTTTGGGAGCGAGAATTCGGATTTCAGTCTGATTCCGGCCGGCAGTTTCATGATGGGGTCGCCCGAGAGCGAGCTGGGTCGGGACGACGATGAGACTTTGCGTGAAGTGACGATTTCGAAGCCGTTCTACATGTCTCGACGCGAGGTCGCGCTCGGAGACTTTCTCGAAGTAATCGAATGGGCGGTTGATCTCGGGCTTGCTGGACAGGATCAATTTGGTTATTGGGTTGGCGACCATCGCCTCGATACGAGGATTCCAATCGGTTTTAAGTCGTTCGGGTCGCCGCAGTGCTACTTAAGCGACGCGGGTGACTATGGCAATTGGCTTGAGACCGGGCCGGCCGACTGCGATGATCTGCCGGTCGCGTATGTCACCTGGAAAGGAGCGGTCGCTTATGCCAACTTTCGCAGTTTGCGTGAAGGGCGAGAGCCGTGCTACGACTTTACGGATTGGTCGTGCGATTTTTCCAAATCCGGATACCGTCTGCCGACCGAGGCTGAGTGGGAGTATGCGTGTAGGGCGGAAACGGATACCGCTTTCTATACGGGTGAAATTGCGAATACGCTGGAAGAACCGGTCGATCCCAGTCTCGACGCTGCGGGATGGTATAGTGGCAATGTGACTGGCACAATTATTGGCAATCTCTTCCAGCTCGGAGGAGCGAAACAGCCCAACGCGTTTGGCTTGTATGACATGCATGGCAACGTGCCGGAGTGGTGTTGGGACTGGTACGGCGACTATGCGGACGGCCCGCAAGTGGACCCGAGAGGGCCCGCGGAAGGAACGGAGCATGTGGCTCGCGGGGGCGGGGTTGGTTACTTGGCGAAGGATTGCCGCTCGGCATCTCGGCTTTCTATCGTTTCAGGTCACTCAGGATTCAGGGTTGTGATCAACCCCAGTCCGATTGCATTGGGAGCGGATATTGCGACTGTGGATTTGGATGGAGACGGCGTTGAGGGCGTCACCTTGGACGGCTCCGCTTCGGAGAATCTGCGCGGGTCAATCGTTTCCTGGAATTGGAGTTGGGAGGGCGGCAATGCCAGCGGGGAGTTTGCTGAAACGGAATTTCCATTGGGCGAGACGGAGGTTTCGCTTACGATTACCAGCGAGCAGGGTGAGACAGCTGTGGATTTGGTGTCTGTAAACGTCCATAAAATAGCGAACGCGGGCCCGGACGTTTCGGTAGTGGACGTAGGTGGCGACGGTGTGCAGGAGGTTGTATTGGACGCGAGTCGGTCCCTCGCTAGCGACGAAGTCGAATCCTGGGTCTGGAGCTGGGAGGGTGGTTCGGCGATTGGTGAAACCACATCTGGAGTATTTCCTGTGGGCGATACGATCGTGACCTTGATCGTGACCTCGAATCAAGGGATTGAAAGCCAAGATGAGTTGATTGTGAGCGTCACGCCGGAGAGCGATGGGTTCGCGTTGATTCCGGCGGGCAGTTTCGTCATTGGCTCGCCTGAAGGAGAGTCAGGTCGACGCGAGAACGAGGTGCAGCGCGATGTGACAATCTCGAAACCGTTCTACATGTCCGTGACCGAGGTGACGCACGCCCAGATGGTGGAGGTGATGCAATGGGCGTTCAAAGAGGGCTATTTAGATGTTATAGAGACAGGAGTTATGATCGGTGACAACCCACTGTTCGGTCGACATATGCGCCTCTACACGGATAGCTCCGCACGGCCGATCGACAACCAGGTGAGTTTCTATCAAGGCGAGTTTTCGGTCGTGGATTCAGCTGAAAACTTGCCGATGGTCGATGTGAGCTGGTATGGCGCGGTCGCGTACGCCCATTTTCGCAGCCTTATGGAGGGACGGGAATCGTGCTACGATTTGACGGACTGGTCGTGCGACTTCTCTAAGTCGGGCTATCGTGTGCCGACATCGGCGGAATGGGAATACGCCTGCCGGGCGGGAACGACTGGTCGGTTTCACACCACGCCGGGACAGGAGTTGGGAGACATTGCGTGGTTCGATGATAACTCGGAAGGGCGGACCCACGAAGTCGGTACGAAGCAACCCAATGCCTGGGGACTATTCGACATGCACGGAAACGCGCTTGAGTGGTGTTGGGATGGATACGCGGAGTATCCTCCGGGCGAGCTTGTGGATCCCGTTCTAGATGGATTCAGTTTCTGGATACTTCGAGGCGGTAGTGTTGATCGGGAAGCCGACGACTGCCGGTCCGCCTATATGGAAGTGAGTCGACGCGAAACAACGAGCTTTGGAGACTTCGTCCGATTTCTCGGTTTCCGAGTGGTCTTCAATCCGCCGGGCGAATAAAAGCTCGCTCTACCTCACAACGCGGCCGGACCCGCCGGAGTTGAGGAGAGCTTCCACTTCGGCCCGGGTCGAGTAGTTGAAGTCCCCGTAAATGGAGTGGGCGAGACAGGAGGCGGCGACGGCGAAGGAGATTGCCGACTGGGATTCCTTCAACTCGGACGTGTTTAACGCGTAGATGAGCCCGGCTCCGAAGGAGTCGCCCCCGCCGACGCGGTCGACGATGTTGCGGATTTCGTAGGGCTGGTAGTGGTTGCCGTCGAGCGGCGCGAAATAGGGGTGGTCGGCGTCTTTGTCGTAGAGCATGGCTCCCCAGTTGTTATGGGAGGCGGAAATGCTCTCGCGCAAGGTAATGGCGACTTTGGATACATTGGGAAACTGGGCGCAGATTTCGCGGGCCACATTGGCGTACTTGCTGGCGTCGATCTGACCGGAATGGACGTCTGTATTCTCTGCGGTGATACCGAGCACGTCGGAGGCGTCTTCTTCGTTGCCGATAACGACGTCCACGTAGGGCAGGAGTCGGCGCATGGTTTCGCCAGCGAGTTCGCTTGCGTTGAGCGTGGGGTTCCAGTTCCAGAGTTTCTTGCGGAAATTGAGATCGCAGGAGACGGTGAGGCCGGCGGCTTTGGCGTTTTTGACGGACTCGATCGCGGCGTTGGCGGCCTCTTCGGACAGCGCTGGGGTAATGCCAGTGGTGTGAAACCAGCCGGCGTTGTCAAAGATGGACTCCCAGTCGTAGGCGGAAGCGGGAGTCATGCTGATTGAAGAGTGGTCCCGGTCGTAGATGACCCGGCTCGGGCGCTGATTGGCTCCGGCTTCGACGAAATACAGTCCCAATCGTCCTTGATTATTGAATACAATATCGGCCGTATCGACTTGGAGCCCTCGGAGAGTGGCGAGGCAGGCTTGAGTGATGTCGTTGTCGGGGATGGCGGTGACGAATCGGGTGTCGCCTCCGAGCATCGAAATGGAAGCGGCGACATTGGCCTCGGCTCCAGCGAAGGTGAGGTTGAGGTCGCCGGGGAGCGACTGGCGAAAGCGATTGAATCCGGCGGGACAGAATCGTCCCATGATTTCCCCGAAAGTGACGATGGTTTTCATATCTGTTTGTGGTAAAAGGGTGGGTACGGTTTACCGGCGAGCTTGGTCGGCGTTTGCGCGAGCGGTTCGGGCGTTCGACTCGATGGTCTCCCAATCTTGGTTGGCGATGACATCGCGTTTCGCGATCCATGATCCGCCGATAGCGGAGATGAGGGGAGAGGCGAGGTAGTCGTTCATATTGTCGGCGTTGAGACCGCCCAGCGGGATGAAGTCGATCCCGAGGTGCTGGTAGGGGGCGGACATGTTCTTGAGGTGGGCGAGGCCGCCTGCGGTTTCCGCCGGAAAGTATTTTAGGGTTTTACAACCGAGTTCGAGTCCTTGCTCGATGTCGCTCGGGGTGGCGATCCCAGGTCCGAAGGGGAGACCTTTGTCCTGGGCGTGTTCAACGATTCGTCGGTTGAGCCCAGGAGCGACGCCGAACGCGGCGCCGGCGGCGACGACTTCATCGACTTGGTCGGTGGTAAGAATGGTGCCGATGCCGGCGAGCATTTCGGGCACTTCGTCCCGAATGGCTCTTAAGGAATCAAGCGCGGCATCGGTGCGCAGGGTCAGCTCCATGGCGTTGATCCCGCCCTTGAGTAGCGACTGGGCGAGGGGGATCGCGTCGGAGACCTTGTCGATGACGAGCACCGCGATGATGGCGGTTTCTTTGATCTGACGGTGGAGTTCTTCGGGAAACATCGGATTGGAATGAGGTTTGTTGTGTCAGTATAGTTGACAAACTAATCAATATAACAGATAAACTGATCGATTTATTCACTATGTCAACGGAAACAAAGGGGTTGGCGACGTCGCTCTTCAAAGCTCTGGACACGCTTAATTGCGTGAGCGCTCATGCCGAGGGTGTCGGCATCGCCGCGATTGTGGCGGAGATGGGGTTGCCGCGAAGCAGCGTGATTCGCATTTTGGACAGTTTGATTTTTTACGGGCTGGTGGAGCGCGATGGGGAAAAGCGTTACCGGGTGACGCCGAAGTTTCGCGATTGGCGAAGAGAGGACCGAGACGATCAACTGGTCGCCGCGTATCGTCCGCTTATGCGGCGGATTGCGGACGAAGTCGGCGAGATGGCGGTTCTGGGGCGCTTACGGGGGCGGCAGATTTACCACATCCATTATGAGGAGCCGGATTGCCGTGTGCGTGTGACGCCTCCGGTGGGGCGAAATTTTCCAATCGAGACGATGGCTATGGGCAAGCTGGCTTTGAGTCAGCGACCGGACTTGGCGCCGAGCGCGCTTTCGAAGCGAGCCCGGTCGGAGATCGCCGAGGCGGGAAGGCTGGGATTCGCTTGGAATCGCGGGGAGTCCGAGGACGGAATCGTCGCCTGGGGGACTTGGCTGGAAGCAGCGTCGCCGCTTGCTCCCATGATCGCGGTGACTTGGCCGGACTTCCGGTTTTCGGATGCGGCTTTGAAGAAGGTGAAACGCCTGGTGGCTAGCCTTTAGCCTCTTCGATGTGCTTGAGGGCAAGCGCTCGCTCGTCGGGAGTGATGAGCGAATCGATATTGGCCACGAGCTGGCCGAGCTTGTCGGCGGCGTCGAAGAGGTTGCGCTCCTCGCCTTCCCACATGAATGTGTGAACGGCTTTCGAGAGGCGTTGAAGGGAGCGTGAGGCGGCGGTGAATCGAGCGGTTCGCTGGGCGTCTTCGGCCGGCAGGACGTTTGCGGCCTGAGCGAGGGACTCTCGAAATTGGGCGACGACTTTCAGCAGCTCCTCGTACTGCTTGCGGCTAGAGAGGAATTCGATCTGGCGGCGGCTTTCGATAATTCCCGCGAAGAAGACTCCTGGCTGCGGCGGCTCGCTACCGGTTTCGGACACCTCGATCGTGTCGAGAATATCGGCGTCGGCGATTGGCGGCCCCTCGCCGCTTCCGCTCGCGTTCGGGACGAGGCAAAGGGCGCAGGCGAGCGCGGACAGAATTGAATAGAAGACGGGCGCGTTTGGGTTGGCGTTGCTCATGAACGAACCATGAATCGGAGCGGGCGCGAATGCCTTTACGGGGGCGGGCGCGAAATGAGGGATATCCTTCAATGGGTCGCGTTTGGGGTGTGCGTAACGGTTGGATTTCGGCCGTCGGGCTAGGGGGAAATGGAAGGGTATGGGTAGAAACTCGTACTCGAGATCAGGGAGCGGGCTCGAGCGATTTTCGATAGGCCGACGGGGAAACCCCTTTCCGCTTGGAGAATTGGCGGGTGAAGTAGTTGCTGTCGTTGAAGCCGACTTCGAAGGCGATTTGCGAGACGGTGAGCCGGGAGGTCCGGAGGAGTCGCATGGCGTTTTGAAGGCGAAGCTGGATGAGGTACTCGAAAGGCGGGAGACGAGTGGCCCGGGTGAAGGTGCGAATGAAGTGGCTGCGGGAAAGGCGGGACATGGCGATGAAATCGTCGAGCTTCCAGTCGCGGGCGCAGTCTTGCTCCATGCTGCTGATCACCTTGCCGACTCGAAGCAAGGCGGCGGAGCGATTGGATTCCGAGGGGGACTGCTGGTAGGACCGGGATAGAAATACGAGTAGGTCGATGAGTTTGGCGAGGAGGGCAGACTCGTAACCGTCTTTTTGCTGTTCGACTTCCAAGACCATTTCGCGAGCGATCCGTTCGGCTCGGGAGAGGGCGATCCGGTCGAGTCTCAGGTGGCTGGAGAACCGGTGCTGCTTGCGGAAAACGGGCTCGAGAAGGAAAAGGGCGCAGTATCCGGGCATTTTTAGTAGCCGGTTTTCGGGGAGCTCGATGGCCTCGGGATCGTACATGATGTTGATCATCTCGAGCCGGTCGCGCTGGTGAAAGTAGTGGTCCTGGTTGCCTTGGAGAAGAAACACGTCGCCCGCGACCACGGGGAACTCGTCTCCGTTGAGCCAATGCAGAGCAGTGCCCCCGACGATGACGACTAGTTCGTTGAAGTCGTGGGCGTGTTTGACTTCGGTCAGGTCGTGGTCGTGGGAGGGCCTGGGGCCGGACGACGAGGCGACGTGCCGAACGGTGATGGGGTAGGCGGGGTCTTCGAAGTAGTTTTTCCCTTTCGCGAGTATTCCGGTCATGGGGGTTCGGGGACAATACAATCGTGCTAGGCGAGTTCCAAGTTGTCGTCTAGTTTAGTGAATGGGAGGTAATGTCGGGTCAAACAGTTAGTGAGACTATTGTGCTAGATTTTGAGACTATGTTTAAGGCGAGGTGCCGATCGGGTTTGGCATACTCGTGAGGTTGGCGCATGGGAGCGGGAGAATTCGCTTTCTCAGTTCGTTCGAGCTGCTTTAATGGTCGCCTCATTTTCAATAAACCTCAAAGACCCAACCGATTACAACGATGAGCATAGTACAAGGAGACAAAGAGTATTTTCCAGGCATTGGAGAGATCGCCTATGAAGGCCGCGACAGCGACAATCCGCTCGCTTTCAAGTGGTACAACCCTGAGCAGGAGATTGGCGGCAAGTCGATGAAGGAGCTATTTCGTTTCGCGATTTGCTACTGGCACACCTTCTGCGGCACGGGCAACGATCCATTCGGGCCGGGAACGAAGCAGTATCCATGGGCGGACGGGGCGGACGCAATCGCTCGAGCGAAAGGGAAGATGGACGCGGCGTTCGAGTTCATTACCAAAATGGGCGTCCCATACTATTGCTTCCACGACTTCGACTTGATCGAGGAGGGGGCGAGTTTTGGCGAGTCGGAATCCAATTTGTCGGCGATCGTTGAATACGCGAAAGAGAAGCAAGCGGCTTCGGGGCTGAAACTGCTTTGGGGCACGTCGAATCTGTTTAGCAATCCGCGCTACATGAACGGGGCGGCCACGAATCCTGACTTCAACGTGGTTGCCTACGCCGGAGCCCAGTTGAAGAACGCCATCGACGCGACGATCGCGCTGGGCGGCGAGAACTACGTTTTCTGGGGCGGCCGGGAAGGCTACATGTCCCTCCTCAATACTGACACCAAGCGCGAGAAGGAGCACTTGGCCCGAATGTTGACGATGGCCCGCGACTATGCCCGCGGCCAAGGATTCACGGGGCAGTTCTTCATCGAGCCGAAGCCGGCGGAGCCGTCCAAGCACCAGTACGACTTCGACTGCGAGACGGTCATTGGATTCTTGAGACAGCACGATCTTCTGGAGGACTTTTCGCTCAACATCGAAGTGAACCACGCCACGCTAGCGGGACATACGTTCGACCACGAACTGCAAGTGGCGGCGGACGCGGGTGTGCTCGGCAGTATCGACGCCAATCGCGGCGACTACCAGAACGGTTGGGATACCGACCAATTCCCGATGAACCTCAACGAGTTGACGGAAGCCATGCTGGTCATTCTCAAAGCGGGCGGCTTCAAGGGAGGCGGCGTCAACTTCGACGCCAAGACCCGACGCAACTCGACCGATCTGGAGGATATCTTCATCGCCCACATCGCGGGAATGGACGCGTTTGCCCGGGCGTCCCTCATCGCAGACAAGATTCTGCGCGAATCCAAGCTTCCGGGTCTGAAAGCGGAGCGCTACCAGAGTTTCGACTCGGGCGACGGCGCCCGTTTCGAAAATGGCGAGCTCTCGCTCGAGGAGATCTACGCAATCGGCAGCGCCGGCGGCGAGCCTGCCCAAACCAGCGGCAAGCAAGAGCGATTCGAGCAAATCGTGAACGACTATATTTAAGACCGTCTGGTTTTTAATGTCATCGCCCCGACCAGCCACCGACTACGTCGGGGCCCCTCATGGGATCGGGGCTAGGATGCCTCCGCGGCCGCGGAGGCAAATAGGTTGTCTCCTACGTCGACAAATAAGGTTCGTCTCTGGTGTGCTTTGCGCGGCGCATCTTATTGATTTGTAGGGGCGTGGCTCGCGACGCCCGCGTTTGTACGAATGGGAATGGCCAATGCGGGCGTCGCGAGCAACGCCCCTACAATTGAGTGATAGGACATGCATGCAGGCTCCGTTCTGAGTTTTGAGAATATCTGCCTGAATTTTCTCAAACAATAAAATTTGGGACAAAAAAGCTTGCTAAGGAAAAACAAAAGGCGTTCATTCGGTGAATGTCGAACGTCCTGATAGAGGAGGAAAGCGCCTTGCCCATGTTTGATTTCTCGGTTTTGCGGGAAATTCGGAAGCGCTCGGACATGACTTTAAGCGCGCTTTCGCAGGCGAGCGGCGTTTCGATTGCGGTGATTTCGAAGTTGGAGCGGAACCAGTCGCAGGCTGAGGTAGAGACGCTCTTCAAGATTGGCCGCGTATTTGGGATGCGGGCCACGGACTTGATGACCTTGGCAGAGGCGCCGCTTTCTAACCGGAAAGAGTCGGAGTCCTACGAGGCGGGCGATTTCCTTTTTAGAGCGGTTCGCTACGCCAACGCCAACTGTCTCCTTGGCGAGGCCAAGAAGGGGGCGCGTATTTCCAAGCCCGAGATTCACCACGACGACCACGAGATTTGCTGGGTGTTGAAGGGCGTGCTCGAGGTGTCGCTTCCTCAGGAGACGCAAGTTTTGGCCGAGGGGCAGAGCATTCAATTCGACGCGATCCAGGAGCACGCCTACGAGGCGCTCGAGGACTGCCAGTTCATGATCGTTCACATTCGCAAAGACAAACGCTATTAATTCGTATGAACATAGACACTACAATCACTCCTGAATCGCTATCGGACGCGCTGGATCATTTCTGGGCGCTGTCGGGCGAGAAGATCGATCTGATCGAAAACGAATACGACATGGGGAAGGGGTCCCCCGTCTTCACGGTCAATGGCAAGTACACGACTCGCGGATGGACGGAATGGACGGAGGGCTTTGTATACGGGTCGTCGTTCCTGCAGTTCGACGCGACCGGCGACGAACGATTCTTGGAGCTGGGAAAAAAGCGGACGGTTGAGCGCATGGCCACGCATGTGAGCCATGTCGGCGTTCACGACCACGGCTTCAACAATTTGAGCTGCTACGGAAACTGGCTGCGGTTGATCAACGAGGGGAAAGCCGAAGGGTCGCAAGCGGAGCGTGATTTTTGCGAGTTGGCCTTGAAAGTGTCCGGCGCGGTGCAAGCCAGCCGCTGGACCGAGATCCACGGCGGTGGCGGATACATCTACTCGTTCAATGGGCCGCATAGTCTCTTTGTGGATACGATTCGCAGCTGCCGCATCGTCATGGTTGCCCACGCATTGGGACACGTGTTGATGGGCGAGAACGATTCTCCGATCAGTCTGCTGGGCAGAGCGGTGGACCACATTTTGTCTACCGCCCGCTACAGCGTCTACTACGGGGAAGGTCGGGACAAGTACGACGAATGGGGGCGCACCGCTCACGAGAGCATTTTCAATACGAACGACGGCCGCTATCGTTGTCCGAATGCCCAGCAAGGGTTTAGTGGATACACGACTTGGACGCGCGGATTGTCGTGGGCGATGGTCGGATTCGCCGAGGAGCTCGAGTTTATCGACACCTTGCCGAAGAAAGCGTTCGAGCCGTTCGGAGGCAAAGAGGTACTCAAGGCGATCTGCTTGAAAGGGGCTCGGGCGACCTGCGACTGGTTTATCGAGAATACTCCGATCGATGGAATTCCCTATTGGGACGGCGGCGCTCCGAAGTTGCACAAGCTTGGCGACTGGCGCAATCGGGTTTCCGAGCCGTTCAACGAGTACGAGCCGATTGACAGCACGGCCGCGGCTATCGGCGCTCAGGGCTTGTTGCGTCTGGGCCGCTATCTCGGAGTTGATTCGGAGGAAGGCGGCAAATACTGGTCGGCGGGGCTCACGAGCATGCGTACATTGCTGAGTTCTCGCTATCTGAGCGAAGACAAAGAGCACCAAGGACTGCTGCTGCACTCCATCTATCACGAGCCCAACGGCTGGGACTGCGTTCAGATCGGGGAGTCGGTTGCCAGCAGCGAGTCGAGCCAGTGGGGCGACTACCACATTCGCGAAGCGGCGCTCCTTGTGCAGCGCATGGTTCGTGACGAGTCGTATTACACGTTTTTCGGCTGTCTTGAGAAGTAATTGAAGGAAACGCGTCATGTCTGATTTGTCGAAACTCTGTATCCACAGTATCACAACAAAACCTTGGGGAGTCGAGGAAGCCGCTCGAAAGTACGCGGCGGCCGGAGTCGCCGCGATGTCTGTTTGGCAGGACGCGGTGGCTTCCAGCGGAATGAGCCACCAGGCGGCGGGCAATCGCATTCGCGGGGAAGGCGTCGACGTGGCTTGCTACGTGCGAGGCGGGTTTTTCACGGCGCTAGAGGGAATTGCCCGGCAGAAGGCGATCGACGAGAACAAGCGGATCGTGGACGAGGCGGCCGCTATCGGCGCCCCGCTGGTGGTGCTCGTTTGCGGAGCGACGCCGGGCCAGTCGCTCTTTGAATCGCGCAAGCAGATTACCGACGGGATTGCCGCCACCATCGATCACGCGGCTGCGGCGGGTGTTAAACTTGGTATTGAACCTTTGCATCCGATGTACGCGGACAGCCGCAGCGCGGTTAATTCGATGAACCAGGCCAATGCGATTTGCGACGAAGTCGGGCATTCCAATCTGGGGATCACGGTCGACGTATTCCATACCTGGTGGGACGAGCGCTTGGAGTCGGAGATCGCGGTTGCGGGGGCGAAAGGGCGCCTGTTTTCGTTTCACATTTGCGATTGGAAGAACTTGCCCGAAGACATGCTCAACGACCGCGGCTTGATGGGCGAGGGAGTCATCGACGTGGCGGGCATTCGCCAATGGGTGAGGAATGCAGGATTTGATGGATACGAGGAAGTCGAAATTTTCTCCAACATCTACTGGGCGATGGACCAGGACGAGTACCTCGCGAAAATCAAGGAGGCCTATCTCGCCCTGGGGTAGAGTTCGATCGGTTTAAAACAAAGAAAATTAGAATCAATGAAAACGCATAAAGTAGGCATTATAATGAACGGCGTCACGGGGCGCATGGGTACGAATCAGCATTTGATGCGATCGATCGTCGAGATCATCAAGCAGGGCGGCGTTTGGGTGAACCCGGAGGAGACCATTATGCCGGTGCCGATCCTGGTGGGTCGCAACGAGACCAAGCTCCGGGATTTGTCTGTCCGCTCGGGTATCGAGCGTTGGACTACTGACTTGGATAGCGTCATGTCGGACCCGGACTTCGAGATCTACTTTGACGCTCAAAGCACGCTGCGGCGCGCGGACGCGGTCAAAGCTGCCGCGACGGCGGGCAAGCACGTCTACTGCGAAAAGCCGACCGCGGTGGATACGCAGACGGCGGTCGAGCTCCACCGTTTTTGCGAAGACAAGGGAGTCAAGAGCGGAGTCGTGCAGGACAAGCTCTGGCTTCCGGGACTAGTCAAGTTGCAACGGGCGATCGAAAAAGGCTACCTCGGGCGTATTTTTTCGGTGACGGGGGAATTTGGATACTGGGTATTCGAAGGCCATACGGTGCCGGCGCAGCGTCCGTCGTGGAACTACCGCAAGGAAGACGGCGGCGGAATGATGATCGATATGCTCTGCCACTGGCGCTACGTACTGGACAATTTGTTCGGCCCGGTGAAGTCGGTGAATTGTCGCGGCGCGACTCACATCAAGGAACGCATCGACGAGAGCGGGAATCCCTACAAGTGCACCGCCGACGACGCGGCGTACTCCATGTTCGAGATCGACGGTCCGGATGGCGAGATCGTGGTCAATTTCAATTCCTCCTGGTGTACGCGGGTACGCAGGGACGACTTGCTCACATTGCACGTGGACGGCGAGCTGGGCTCGGCGGTGGCGGGACTGCGCGAGTGTCACATCCAGCACTACAGCAATACGCCTAAGCCGGTTTGGAATCCGGACATCGATCAGCCGATCGACTTCTTCGACGACTGGTCGAAGATCCCGAATCAAGAAATCTACGACAACGCGTTCAAGGTGCAATGGGAGCTGTTTCTCAAGCACGTGGTGCTGGATACGCCGTTCCGCTGGACCTTGTTGGAAGGCGCCAAAGGGGTTCAGCTCGCCGAGCTCGGACTGCAAAGCTGGGAAGAGCGCAAGTGGCTCGATGTCCCTGAACTGTAACTACTTGAGGAGGATTTACCAATGAGTAGCGATTCGAATCGAAAAACGGCGCTGGTAACCGGCGGCACGCGCGGCATTGGACTGGGGATCGCCCGGTCGCTCGCCGCGGATGGCTGGAACTTGGTCTTGAACGGCGTCCGGTCGGAGGAAGCGGTCGGGGAAGCGATGGCGGAACTGCGAGCCCTTGGCGCTGAGGTCGCCTACGCTCGCGGCGATATCGGATCCGCCGAAGGACGGGCGACGATCGTGGAGGTAGCTCGATCCGCGGCGGGCGGGGCCCTGAACCTGCTCGTCAACAATGCGGGAGTTGCCCCGAAACAGCGTCTCGATATTTTGGAGACGACGGAGGAGAATTACGACTTCGTCGTCGACACGAACTTGAAAGGCGCGTTCTTCCTCACTCAGGCCTTCGCCAACGACATGGTTGCGGCCCAGTCGGCGGAGGCGTCGTTTTCGGGAGCGATTGTGAACGTGTCTTCGATTTCCGCCACGGTGGTGTCGGTGAATCGCGGCGAGTATTGCGTGGCCAAGGCGGGACTGAGTATGGTGACCCAGCTGTTTGCGGCCCGCATGGGGGAATACGAGATTCCGGTTTACGAGATTCGTCCGGGAGTTACCAAGACCGATATGACCTCGGCTCCGGCGGTAACCGAGAAGTATGATCGCTTGATCGAGGAAGGGCTGTGCGTGACGCGTCGCTGGGGATTTCCGGAGGACGTGGCTAAGGCGGTCGCGTCTCTCGCTCGTGGGGACTTCCCGTACTCGACGGGGCAGGTCCTCATGGTGGATGGCGGCTTGACGATTCCGCGGTTGTAGCGGGTAAGTGGTTCGATTGGCGACGTGAGTGTAGGGGCGTTGCTCGCGACGCCCGCAATGGTTGAGTCTAAGCCTACTGACGCGGGCGTCGCAAGCAACGCCCCTACAGAGGTGAGTTCGGCCCTACAAATTGCTGCTTTACCCGCCCCCATTCTCCGCGGGGCGTTTCAGTGGTTCCGGCTTCGGGCAGGCGCAGTCGGACCCGGACGCGCATCCGGGAGCTCCGTCTTTGGATCGGAAGAAGTAACGCCGCGCGAGCCACGCGGAAGCGGCGAGCACGGTGATCGCGACTATCGATATTTCCAAAAGTTTCTCCATTGGCGCAAAACCAGTTGACTTTGGCTAATGTATACTGAAACTCGGTCTCAACAAGAAAAAAGGAGACCTGATTTGAAAACCCTTAATGATTTAATCGACGGCCAGACTGCTGAGATCGGTTCGTACAAGCGAACGGTTGGCGTTTCGCGTCGGTTGATGGAGTTGGGTTTGATGCCAGGGGTCAAAGTGCGCTTCATTAAGTCGGCTCCGCTGGGGGATCCGATTGCCCTCGAGGTGGAAGGGCGTCAATTGAGTCTGCGGCGAGAAGACGCGGCTCAGATCATCGTTCAACCGGTCTAAGGCGCCGGAAGGCGATTTCCTTTCGTGTCTGCTCTGCCCAATACGGTATCCTCCGCCAAGCGTTTGCGTCGCGTCGCGTTGATCGGCAACCCGAATACGGGGAAGAGCACGCTTTTCAACTGTCTCACTGGAATGCGGCAGAAGGTGGGGAACTATTCGGGAGTCACGGTTCAGAAGAAGACCGGGGCCACGCTTATTGGAAGCGAGCGCGTGGAGATTTTGGATTTGCCGGGAACTTACAGCTTGGCCGCGACGTCGCCGGACGAACGGGTGGTGGTGGACGCGCTGCGCGGGGAAGTGGAGAATTTGGATCGGCCGGATGTGGCCTTGTGCATCCTCGACGCGACCAACTTGCAGCGGAATCTCTTTTTAGCCTACCAAATCGGGCAGTTGGGTGTGCCCATGGTGCTGGCCTTGAACTACTGGGACTCGGCGAAGAAGCGGCGGATTGACGTCGATGTCGAGGAGCTGAAAGCGCGGCTGGGCGTTCCGGTCGTGCCGATTTCCGCTTCCCGGGCGGAGGGGATTGATGCTCTGAAAACGGCGGTGGGCGAGGCCTTGGATACGGGTCCGAAGCTGGTGACACCCGAATGGCCGGAGACGATACAAGAAGCGGTTAGCGCGGCGCGGTCCGCGTTGCCAGCGGCGAGCGACGCGCGTCTGGACGACGCGGCGGTGATGCGCGGGGTGTTCGAAAGCGACGGGGAGATTTTCACTCGTTCGGGCGCGTCGACTTCGGAAGCTGAGGCTGCGTTGGAGGCGTCACGGAAAGCGCTGTTTAAAGGGGGATTGAATCCCGCCAACGCGGAGGCGGTGCTTCTCTACCAGCACATCAAGGAAGTGGTCGAACCGTGCGTCAGCTCTGGCGAGAGGACGGGGCCGGCGGGCAGCGAGTCGATCGACAGCATTCTCACGCATAAGTGGTGGGGGCTTGTCGCGTTCCTGGGATTGATGTATTTGGTTTTCCAATCGGTATACAGCTGGGCGGGTCCGTTCATGGATTGGATCGACGCGGGCAAGGGGCTGGTGCAGGACGCCGTTTCGGGCGGCTTGGAGCGGTGGCCGATGGTGCAGAGTTTGGCGAGCGACGGGATTGTCGAGGGCGTTGGAGCGGTGGTCATTTTTCTGCCGCAGATTCTGATTCTGTTTTTCTTCATCTCCTTGCTGGAGGACACCGGCTACATGGCTCGAGCGGCATTCCTCATGGACAAGCTCTTCAGTTGGTGTGGCCTTTCCGGGAAGAGTTTCGTTCCGCTGCTCTCGAGTTACGCCTGCGCGATTCCAGGCGTAATGGCGACACGCACGATTCAGGATCCGAAGGCCCGTCTGGTCACGATTTTGGTGGCGCCGTTCATGAGCTGCTCGGCCCGGCTGCCGGTCTACGTCCTTATGATCGGCGCTTTTATTGAACCGCGATACGGAGCGGGCGTGGCGGGGGCGACCTTGTTCGGGATGCACTTTGTGGGGCTCATCGTCGCCATGCCGTTCGCGTATTTGATGAACAAGTACATTTTGAAAACGCCCCCACAGCCGTTTTTGCTGGAGTTGCCGAGCTACCAGATTCCCAAGGTGCGCGACGTGTTCCTGAAGATGTACAACCAAGGCAAGGAGTTCGTGGTCAACGCGGGGACTGTGATTTTCGCTATTACGATCGTCATTTGGGCCTTGCTCTATTTCCCGCGTTCGGAATCCGTCGCTTTGGAAGCGGAGCAAAATTACGTGGTGGAATTGATGGCGGAGAACGGCTGGTCGGAGTCGATTGCGGCGCAGCGACTGTCGGAAGACGAGGAATTGGGAATGGAACTGGAGCACCGGATTTCGTCCGCCTACATCGAGCAGAGTGTCATGGGGCGCATTGGGAAAACGGTTCAACCGGCTTTCGACGCGGCGGGTTTCGACTGGAAGATTACGGTCGGCGTTCTGGCAAGCTTCCCCGCCCGCGAAGTGATCATTTCGACGCTGGGCATAATCTACAGTTTGGGTGGCGACGTGGACGAAGAGGCGGGGGACTTGCGCGAGGCGATGGCGGGTCAAACGTGGCAGAGCGGCCCGAGGGCGGGCCAGCCCATCTTCACCATTCCGGTAGTGATCGCGATCATGGTTTTCTTCGCCTTGTGCCAGCAGTGCGGAGCGACGCTAGCGATCATCGCCCAGGAGACGAGTTGGCGATGGGCGGGAGTGTCCTTCGGTTTCATGACGCTTTTGGCGTGGTTGGCGTCGATTGCCATCAATCAAGTAGGTTCTTGGTTTTAGAGAGACTTGCATCGCGGCATCCTTGTTGGAGTAAACCCGCCGGGACGTCGGGTTCCACCTTCCATCGTGTTTTTGGGTGGAACGCGACGTCCCGGCGCGTTTGCGCAGCCCGAAAGCGAGTTACGAGGAAGTCTCCGTCAGGATTCGGGGAGTTCGGCTGAGCGTCTTGCTGCTAGCTCGACGAAGGCGTTTTCGAGGCATTCTCGCAGCGTGGAGAGGGCGACGGGCTTGCTTTGGAAGTCGTCGAGACCGGACTGGATGGCCCGCTCTTGCTCGGAGCGCATGGTCGCCGCGGATATGCCGACGATCCATGGCTGTTTCACGTCGGGCGGCAGGGCGCGTATACGCTCGGTGGCTTCAAATCCGGAGACGACGGGCAAGTGCATATCCATGAGAATGACGTCGTGGCGGCCCGATTGGAATTTGTCCATCGCTTCCTGGCCGTTCGTCGCCAAATCGGGCGTGTATCCAAATTTCTCTAGCATCGCTTCCACGGTTCGGAGATTGGCGAGATTGTCCTCCACGACGAGAATAGACACGGGAATTTCCTGACTGACGTCTTGGGAGCGTGTTTTGTCGGTCGCGACTTCCGCGATGGCTTCCTGAGTCGTTTCGAGCGGAAGCGTAAACCAGAATTCCGATCCTTTGCTCGAAGTGGACCGGACTTTTATGGATCCGCCCATGAGTTCGACGAGGTGCTTGCAGATCGCCAATCCGAGACCGCTGCCGCCGAATCGCCTCGAGATCGAGGCGTCTACTTGCGAGAACGGCTTGAACAGGCGGTGCATTTTTTCCGGGGGAATGCCTATCCCGCTGTCTTTAACGGAAACCTTGAGGAGCGAGATTCGTTTGGACTGTCGTGTAGCGGAAGCTCGAATACGGATCTCGCCTTTCAGAGTGAATTTGAGGGCGTTGTTGATGAGGTTGAGAATGATCTGGCGAAGGCGGGCGGAATCGCCGATGGCGATTTGCGGGACGGAGTCGTCGATACGGGCGTCTATGGACAGCGATCGTTGGAGGGCTTTGCTTCGCAGGAGGAATATGCAGCTGTTTATGCAGTCGCTGGGCGAGAAGGGAATCGACTCGATGTCGATCTTCCCGGCTTCGATTTTAGAAAGATCGAGGATGTCGTTGATCAGGCTCAGCAAGGTGTCTCCGCTGGCCCGTATCGCTTCCAGCATTTCGGTCTGGTCGGCGTCGAGCGGGGTGTCGTCGAGAAGATCGAGCATGCCGATCATGCCGTTTAGCGGCGTGCGGATCTCGTGGTTCATGTTGGCGAGAAAGGCGCTCTGCATGTCGATCTCCCGAGGTGAGTCGGCCGGCTGCGAAACGGAGAGCGGGGTAAGCGTGACGACCACTTGCCGTGACTCGGGAAGCGGGAGGCAGGTGGCCAGCGCCTTTGCGGTGTCGCTCTCGGGCAACGGGCTTCGAGCGACTTCGCCGGAGCAACGCGCGCCTTCGTCTAGCGACTGTTTCGCGAGTTCGGCGAGACCGGGGAACGAGTCTGAGAGAGAGCGGTTGGCGGGGCAGCGGGCGGGATCGATACCGCTGGAGGCGACAACCGTGAGCGCGCTGTCAACGACAAGTGTGGCGACTTCGCGTGGGGGGTTGGACATTTCGTTCGAGGGGGGAACGGGCGTGGTGGGCGACGCTGCGAGCGAGCGACGCGTTTGGCCTGTCAGCGTTTTTTGCGTCTGAGATCCGCGTATCGGTCCGGCCGGATACGCGATTCGTCGATGGGGTAGTCTTGGTTTTCCATCAACTCGTTCATGGTAGGCGTGCTCGAGGGAATGCCGTTTTCGGGGATTTCCACGTGGGCGATCCATCCGATGGCGTTGAGCACGACTTTGCGAAAGTTGTCGTCCTGCCAATTGTCGTGGAAATGGCCGCCGGTGAAGCCGAATCCGCGACTGCCGTTCTCGTTCTCGGACACCCACATCACGTGTGTCAATTCCCTGCGGGCGACCGCGGCGCGGGCGTCGGGCGTCGAGTTGTGGTGGTGGTCTTTTTCCGGCAGGAGATCGACCGGGGGAACGGCGGAGAGAATCGGGGTGACGCCTTTCATGTCCTTGCGGAATCGCATGTTGAAATACCACTCGTCGTTGATGCTGAAAGGCTCGACGCCGTTGGAGACGGGATGGTCGGGGAGCTTCTCGAACTTGGGCGTCCAGTGGGGATTGACGGACTTGTAGAGCTGGTAGTAGCCGCCCATCCATCGTAAAAAAGCGTCACCGGGTTCGCCGTCCACGGTTTCGACGGCATAGTGCAGACAGCCGACGCCGACTCCTTTAGCTTGGAGGGCGTCGATCGCGGCGACGTGGTTGTTGGCGACGTGGCGGGCGCCTCCGTCACAGTAGATGACGACGGCGTTTACATCTTTCAAGAGCGTCTCGTTTTTCGGCCAGCCGGGATCTTCTGGGTCGTGGTAGACGGACGCGTCAAAGTCCATACCGCATTCGTTTAGACATTTGGCGAGGAGGAGGGAGCCGGCGTTGTGCTCGTGGGAGAAGAACCCGTGGCTCTTTTTCCCGGCCACGAAGAGCACTTTGGTTTTATCGGCGTGTAGTGAGAGAGAGCCTGTAAGGAGAGCGAACAGCGCGATGAGTCGTATCGAGAGTTTGGGTTTCATTGGATATTCGAGTGAATCAGTCGGTTGCGACGTCGGAGTCGGGATGAAATAAAGCCAACTCAGGGCTTAATTGTCGAGTTCGCTTTGCGTTCCGCCGCCTGCTTTACAGCGTGGGTCGTCACGCCGTGTTCTTCGGCGGCGCGCTGGAGGTCGTCGAACTCCGCTTTCACGCGCGAGTTTCCTGAAGGGGTGGTGACTCGCTTGATCCGAATGTCGCCAAACTCGGTGGAGACCGTCTCCACGGAGCGGTCGAGCGTCTTGCGATCGACGGGGTAGTACCGCGCGCCGATCGCCGTGGTTTCTTCGAGAATGAAGTCGGAAACGGCGTCGAGTTTGGCTTTGGGGACGAGAACGCTCAACCCGATGCCGGGTCGTCCCTTTTTCATAGTGACCGGTGTGAGGGTGAAGTCGAGCGCTCCGTATTCAATTAGCTTGGACTGAAACATAGTTCCCAGCATTTCAGGCGAAGAGTCGTCTATGTTGGTTTCCAGGTTGTAGAGAGCGCCTTCGCTCTGCGCGAGTGACCCGATGGACAGGCGCAGCACGTTGGCGGCGATGAAGTCTTTCTTTCCTGGACCGTAAGCGACGCGTTCCGTGGTGAAGGTGGGCGACTCGAAGGTCGGGTCGAGAAACTTGAGGATGGCTGCTCCGGTCGGGGTGACGCGTTCGCCTTTCTCGTCCCCTTTGTAGCTCGGAATCCCGGCGAGCAGTTTGGCGGTTGCGGGCGCGGGCACGGGGAGAAGCCCGTGCTGGGTATTGACCATTCCATGACCGGTGCAGACAGGTTCGGAATATGTAGTTGAAATTTGGAGTCGATCGATGAGCACGGCGCAACCGACGATGTCGACGATGGAGTCGACGGCGCTGATTTCGTGAAAGTGGATTTTTTCGATGGGGATGTCGTGCACTTGCGACTCGGCCTCGCCGATCAAACGGAATATCGCTTTGGCGATGTCTTTGGCGGATTCGGGGATGTCTCCGTTGTCGATAATCTCGACGATGTCGCTGAGGTGCCGATGGGGGTGATGATGGTGTCCGTGATCGTGGGAGTGCGAGTGGCCATGGTCGTGGTCGCGCGAATGCCCGTGAGAGTGGCCGTGATCGTGTGAATGGTCGTGCCCGCTCTCGGATTCCGGATCCGCGTTGAGGTCGATTACGTTGACGTGCTTGCAGACGATGCCGTTTTTTTCCACGGTGGTGACTTCCACTTTTCCGTCGGGGAGCTGTAGTTTTTTGGGGAGATCGACGAGGTCGTCGTGGGCGTCGAGCAGGTCGCTGAGGGCCCCGAGAAACATGTCGCCGGACAATCCGGAGAAGGGTTCGATGTAGAGAATTCTCACTGAGGTCGTGGGGTGGGGGTTAGGAAGTTTAGAACCGAGGTTGCTGTCTTCTACGAATCGATCTGGCGAAGAATCCGGAAGGCCGCCATGGCGGCCCCGTATCCGTTGTCGATATTGGTTACGGAGATTCCGTTGGCGCAGCTAGAAAGCATGGCGTTGAGGGCGGCGTTGCCGCCGGTGGCGACCCCGTAGCCGACGCTGGTGGGGACGGCGATTATCGGTTGGGACAGGAGTCCACCGACGACGCTGGGAAGGGCGCCTTCGAATCCAGCCACGACGATCAGAGCCTGGCAGGTTTTGATTTCGTCGAGCCGATCGAAGAGCCGGTGTATCCCTGCAACCCCTACGTCGTTGATCCGCTTGGCGGGCGTGTTGACGAGATTGAGCGTATAGTAGGCTTCGTTGACAACGGGGAGATCGGAACTGCCGGCGCTGAGGATGGCGATCCGGGCGTTCGACTCGTCGAGCGGATTCTCTTTCAGGAGGAAGGTCTGCGATACGGGGTCATAGCAGGCGTCCGGAAACTGGGCGAGCAGCGCTTGCCCTTTTTCCGGCTGGACCCGCGTGGCGAGGGCGTTGCGGCCGTTTGAATGGTATTCCGAGAGGATTCTACCGAGAAGTTCGGCCGACTTCGATTTACCGTAGACAACTTCCGGAAAGCCGAGGCGGTCCTCCCGGTCCGTATCCAAATTATAATCATCCATTGGCGGTTAATGCTCGGTTGAGTTTACCTGAGACGAGCCCTTCCTCGTCGACTTCAACCGCTTGGAAGCCGAGCGCTAGCAGGGTGGGCTCGACAAGAGGAAGCTGGTTCTTCAGGCGCTCGACGGCTTCTGCAGGGGCTTCGATTCGCGCGATTCCGGAGAAGTGCCGTACGCGCACTTCGTCGAATCCGAGTCGATTGAGCGCGATCTCGGCGGACTCAATCTGGGAGAGTTTTTCGGGGGTCACTTTTTGGCCGTAGGGAATGCGCGAGCTGAGGCAGGGGCTGGCGGGCTTGTTCCAGACGGGCAGTCCAAAGCGCTTCGCCATTTCCCGTATCGCGTCTTTGCCAAGGCCGCACTCCGCAAGCGGCGAGCGGACCTGCTGCTCTTTGGCGGCGATGTGCCCTGGGCGATAGTCGCCTTGGTCGTCAAGATTGGCTCCGTTGAGCAGGGCGAAACCGGGAAACTCGGCGGCGTGCAGGGCGCGCATCGACTGGTAGAGCGTGTCCTTGCAGTAGTAGCAGCGGTTGAAGGGGTTTTTGGCGTAGTCGGGATTGTCGAGTTCGTCGGTTTGGATGACGCGAAGAGCGATGTCGAATTGTTCGCAAAACTTCTGGGCGATAGCGAGATCCTGTCGCTTGAGGCTCGGGGAGTCGGCGATCACTCCGATCCCTTTGGAACCGAGGAAACGGCGGGACAGAAACAAAACCAACGCGGAATCGACCCCGCCGGAAAACGCGGTCAGGCTCCCCTCGATAGGAGCGAACCAGGCTTCGAGCCGGTCGAGGTCCACGGGGTCCATCAATCGCGAATTACCGTGGATCTGCGATCTGCGCGGCGTGATCTTAGAATCGAAACGACCGCCCAGGCGCAGGCGGTTGCCGCGACGACCGCGAAGCTCGTTATGGGAATGGAAACCGAACTGGACACGTGCATGTGGGATGCGGTACCGGTGTGAGCGAGCGCGCTCGTTGCGAGGAAGGGAAGAATGGCGATAGATCGATTCAGAGCTTTCATGGCGAGTCGGGCTGCATTTCTGATGTTTCGCGGGCGAAAGTCAAACCGACTGACGTCTCGATTGGGTTTCATTTGAGTTGATCGCAGGATTCGCCTCTCCTAGATTTTTGGCGATGGCGGACGAAACGTGCACAATCGAGACGTTGAAAGAAGCAGTCGCCGCTTTCGGGCGGGACCGGGATTGGGAGCAATTCCATTCCCTGAAAAATCTGTCGATGTCGATTTCCATCGAGGCCGCCGAATTGATGGAGTGCTTCCAATGGGTCGAAGGGCCCGAGTCGAACACGCGGGTCGAGGTCGAGTCCGACCGAATTCCCGTCGAGGAGGAATTGGCGGACGTGGTGATCTACACGCTTCAGTTCGCGAACCGCGCGGGCATCGACTTGTCCGATGCGGTCGCTCGCAAGATCGAGCTCAACGCGCGCAAGTATCCAGCGAACAAGTCGTGAGATGAGCGGTGTTGGCGCCGGGCGTTTGCAACGACTTGCATAATTATCGGCTGGGTCGAACACGGGGTCACTCTAGTTTATAAAGAGCGATGAACCCCTTTCGATAGGGAGGCGCGACCGCCTTTTTATCGGATCTGAGCGTAGTCGCCGGACACGCGGTCGTTCTCGTTTGCGCGCTGACACGACAAACGGGACGCGCTTCCGGCAACTTGCGATTCACCGCCGAAACTACCCCTAACAAACCCTCCCACTATAAAAAACTAGGACGTAATATGAAAAACATATACTTGGTGAGGTACGCCTTGTCGTATCTCATTGGCGCCGCTGCATTGCTGACAAACGCGGTCGCCCAAGACTCCGAAGAGGAAATCTTCGAACTCTCCCCGTTCTCCGTCGAAGCGGAAGACGGCTGGGTCGCTACGGAAACTCTGGCGGGAAGCCGCTTGAGAACCAACTTCAAGGATGTCGCTTCGCAGGTCGAAGTGATGACGATGGAGTTCATGGACGACTTCGCGGTCAACAGCGTGGAAGAGTCGCTTATCTACTCGATCAATGTCTCGAGCCCCGAGGACTACGTGTCGGGTAACGGCCAAGGATTCGGCAATAGCCAGATCAGCAACTTCAACCAGATTCGCGGCGTCCTCGGCGGCACCTTGTCCCGGAATTTCTTCCCGATCGACATGCCGACCGACAACTACAACGTATCGCGCGTCACCATCGCCAGCGGCCCCAACTCCATCCTCTTTGGAACGGGCAGTCCGGCCGGCGTTTTGGACGTCACCTTGAACCGTGCCCAGCTCGGTAGCGACTTCGGGAAAATAAAATACGAAATCGATAGTTGGGACGGGAAGCGATACGTGCTCGACTACAACAAGACGCTCATCGAGAACAAACTCGCCATGCGCGTCGCCTGGGTGGACGACAACGCCCAGCAGGATGTCCGCCCCAATCACGACAAGAGCACCCGAACCTACGGCACCGTGCTCTTCAAGCCATTGGAGAACACAACGCTCTCCCTGCACGCGGAAAAAACCAAGCGGGACGTGAATCGCGTGAATCGCTTTCTCCCCTACGACCGGGCGTCGCCCTGGTTCAATGCGGGAATGCCTGCGTACAGGAACGTTGACGGCGAATACGACGGGTCCCAGGTCGGGGCGATTTTCACCCGCGAAACCGATCGCCCTTCACTGGTCTACGATGGCAGCGGCAGCTTTGAGGACGCCCAGATCTTCTACAACACAGTGCGCGTTAGAGGCCCGAACGAGCTTCCCGGGGTGTGGAACCTGAATCAGGAGCCCGATGGTTGGACCTTTATTGACGGATCGATTTTTCCAGACGACGTGAATACGATCGGAACGGCGGAACAGCGTTTTATAAACGACACCCAATACAACGTATTTCTCGAGCAGAAACTGGCCGAAAATCTGTATGTAGAACTCGGTTACAACTTGGAGGACTACAATGAGCATACCTGGGGAACGGGAACCTTCCGCAATATCAATGTGGATCCCAACGAGTTTTCTCCGGACGGGACGCCAAACCCGCATTTCGGCGAGTTCTATATGGACGCGAACGCCACGTGGCAGCACAATAATAACAATCGCGAAAATTGGCGGGCCACCGTCTCCTACGAATTCGACTTTGAACAACAGACGGACGGCTGGGCGAGCAAGTTGGGACGTCACCGATTGGCGTCATTGCTTTCCAATGACAAGTTTCAAAACAAAGGCCAGCAAGGGATGCGCTATCGCTGGCTGCCGGATGTCAATGGCAACGATGTCGAGTTTCCCGGATTCAATCGCATGGCCAACCCGAACTCGAATAACAACTGGGCGACCGATGGCTCGCGTCAGTTGGGAGTACGCCACTATCTGACAGCGGAAAATGGATACTACGCCCGGGAGGCGAACGGTCTCACGCTTGACGGGCGAGCCGTACAATTGCGGGACGGAGCGGGCAACCTCGTCACGCTGCCCGGATTGGAAATCCCGTATTTCGACGTCAACGGCCGCCGCCTCGTCGCCAACAACGCGGCCCAGGGAATCTCCAACGCCCAGGACACCCTGCAGTTCGCCTACCAAGGCTACTTCTGGAACGACCGTGTCGTGGTGACCTACGGTTGGAGAGAGGATGAAGCGAGTAGCAAGACCTTCGACGTTACCGAAACCGTTCGCAACAGCGGGCGCGACGCCGACGGAAACTGGCGCGGCGTCTACGACGCCAACGGAAACCAGCTGCCCTTCGCCCGTCCGACCGGACTGTGGCCGTACTACGACGACTTGGAATTGAAAGTTCCCGGCGTAACTCAAAAGGGGATCACACGGACCAAGGGAGCGGTTTTCCACGCCACGGAAAACCTGACGGTGCACTACAACGAATCGGACACGTTCCAGCCCAATATCGGCCGTTTCGACCCCTACGGGACGGAATACCCGGGCGCGGAAGGGGAAGGCAAGGACTACGGGTTCACTCTAACGGTTCTCGAGAACAAGCTGGCGATTCGCTACAACGAATTCGAAACCCTGGGAGGGCCGCAACGCGCGGCCAACACGCCGTTCAATCGCTGGCGCGACCCGATCTGGAATGTGGAGAACCGCTGGCGAAGCCTCGTGACTGACCCCACTTACCCGGGTCAAGGCGCGGGCGGATTCCGTGAAAAGGGCCGCTGTTGCTACTGGGTCATGAGCGACAAGTTCTCCGAAGGTAAGGAAATTGTCATTACAGCCAATCCCACCGCGAACTTGAACCTCCGGTTCACTTGGACCGAACGCGACGCGGTTGAGAGCAATATCGGCGCTATCTGGGACCAGTACATGAACGAGCGCCTGGCGGTCTGGACTCAGCTGAACGTCCCCGAAGGCGGTGAAAACGAGCCTCGAGATCTCGACGGCGACGGGGAAATCGGCACCTGGACCTGGGAAACCGCGTGGTACAGCGACAACGACGATCCGGCCGAGGGCGGCGACACGCTCGCGGATCGCCACTTCAACGAGACGATCGGCGGATCGATCGGCTGGGCCTTGATCCAGTCGCTCGACGGCAAGGCCAACGAGTTCGACCGGACGGGCCGCTGGAACTTCAATGCAAGTTATCGCATTCTCGAAGGAAAGCTGAAAGGGCTCACCTACGGAGGAGCGATGCGTTGGCGCGAGGCGCCCGTTATTGGATACGGCATCACCGGATCCATCGACGATTCCGACAGTGTTATCAACCTGTCCGATGTTCAGTACGGCGCCCAAGACTTCACCACCGATCTGTTCGCGAGCTATCGAGGCACTGGAAATCTATTCGGGGAGCGGGACTACAAAATCCAGCTCAATGTGCGCAACGCGTTCGACGAGGACGACAACGTGCCGGGCCTCAAGGACGTTAATGGCAGCAACATCCGCATGCTTCGAAAGTCCTCCCGACAATTCATCTTAAGTGTAGAGGTTGATATCTAGAGACGGTCCGAAATCCGCTCACTGTAGTAGTTAGTACAGCGCCCGTCTTTCTAAAAGGCGGGCGCTTTTGCGTGCGCACTGTCGCGGTCGATTCGAATAATGATTGCCGGTCCGAGGCCAAGTCCTAGGTTCGAGGGATGTTTGCAACCTTGAGATCGAAAGCGGCAGCCGGGCCGAAGTGGCTTGGAATTTGCGCCAGCGTTTTGCTTCTGAGTTCACCGCCCGCGTCGGCCCAGGACGGGCTCATGCTGCCCTTGGACGCCTTGGTAGGCTATTCTGTCGACTGGCTCGCGCCGAGCGGCGAGGTCACGGTCGCTCCCGAGAGCATCAAAGTCTACAGTTTGGGATGTGGCGCTTGTATCGAGGAGCTTTCGGCCATTTCCCAAGGCTTCGCTCCGGCCCCCTCGTTGTTCATGTTCGCGACGTTCTCGGAGAAAGACCGGGAGGTGACGCTTCCCCTGCTGGCGCTTGGCTTGTCTCCAATCGATCCGAAAACGCGCCGGTCGAACCTCATGGACTTGCTGCAGATCTATACGTCGGACCCGGATCACTACCGGGACAATCCGAGCGAGTGGCGGACCGCTGTCGAGTCGAGTTGGCCCGCCGGCTCCACCCTTGAATCGGATTCGCTCGCTAAAGCCTTCGCGACGAATTTGCTCGATATGCAGGACCGGCTGCTCGCGTTGGCCGACAAAATGGGGACGCCCGAGACGATCTCCTTGACCACTCCGACGCTCGCTCCTGCCGCGGCCCCAGGCAGTGATCGGTACAAAGCCTTGATCGCAACCCTGTCCTTGTCCTGGTTGCGACCGAGTCTAGATAATCGATCGGACGCAGCCGCCATCCAGAAGCGAGCCCGTTCGATTGATCCGCTCAAAACTCTAAACGCCGACCAGTGGCGAGAGCTCGAAGCGTGGGCGATGGACGGCGCCTACTGGATTTGGGGCGGATCGCTCGGACCGGACACGCTCACTTCAATTATCGACTGGCAGGCCCAGTACCATCTGCTCCCGGACAACGAGGTGCGTCGCGATCGGTTCCAGCGTTGGCTCGACGATACGATTGAACGGGCGGGAAAAGGCCCCCTCAGCCCGCTCGAAGCCTTCGGCATTGCGGACATCGACGCGCTGGCGTCCCCGGCCTGGGGAACGGCCCGGTCCGACGCCCGCCAGCAGCTTGTCCTGGCGAGTTTCCTGGGGCCGCTCGCCGCTGGCCCGAACCCGTAGCGCTAGGAAACCGCCTGTATCGAAAGTTTCCATACGAATCGCGTGTCCTGGCGAATTGGCGGCCCGCTTGCCCGTTCGCCAAAAATTTAGGGACGAGGCGCATCGCGGGATTGACTTTCGCCGCTCAAGCGCCTTGAGATAGCGGTGAATTTTGCGACTGGCGAGTGAGGCGGGATTGACCGCTAGGAAGCTTCGCGGTTCTATCGTACGCCTGGGTAGAGCCACCTTAAAAACACTATTGAAGCTTCTAAAATGTCAGATCTGACTACGTCTACACCCGTCTCCGAATACCTTTCTTCGCGATCGCCGGAGGAAACGAATCCCGCCATGCTGAGCTATGTTGCGAACCTTCAGCAAGTTGCGGAAGTGAACCCGCTCATCGCCTCGTCGATTGTGCAAGAACTCGCCGACCAGCGACGCAATTTAAAGCTGATCGCCTCCGAGAACTTCACTTCGCTCAACACGCAGGCGGCTATGGGCAATCTCCTCACCGACAAGTACGCGGAGGGCTTTGCCGGTTCGCGCTATTACGCGGGCTGCGACAATATCGACGTCATCGAAACGGAGGCCTGCGAGCAGGCCTGCCGGCTTTTCGGCGCGGAGCACGCCTACGTCCAGCCGCACTCCGGGGCCGACGCGAATCTGATCGCGTTCTGGGCGATTCTGCAGGCGAAAGTCGGCGTTCCTTTGATGGACGAGATCGGCGAGGGCAACCCGTCCAAGATGACCCGTGATGATTGGAACCGAGTTCGCGCCGCCATGGGCAACCAACGCATGCTCGGGCTCGACTACTATTCGGGCGGCCACTTGACCCACGGCTACCGTTTCAACGTTTCGGCCCAGTTCTTCGACGCGTATAGCTACTCGGTGAGCAAAGAGACGGGGCTGCTCGACTACGATGCCCTGGAAGCCCAAGCGGAAGAAGTGAAACCGCTCATCTTGTTGGCCGGCTACAGCGCCTATCCGCGCAAAGTGGACTTCCGTCGGATGAAGGAAATCGCCGACAAAGTCGGGGCGGTTCTGATGGTCGACATGGCCCACTTCGCAGGACTGGTCGCGGGCGGCGTATTCGAAGGCGACTACAATCCCATGCCGTTCGCCGACGTGGTAACCACGACGACGCACAAGACGTTGCGCGGTCCGCGGGGTGGAGTTGTATTGTGCAAGAAGCCTTTCGCGGAATTTGTCGACAAAGGCTGCCCGCTCGTTATCGGCGGTCCGTTGCCGCATGTCATGGCAGCCAAGGCGGTTGCGTTCAAGGAAGCCAACGAGCCGGCGTTCAAGGAGTACGCCCAGCGCGTGGTGGAAAATTCGCGAGCCATGGCCGCGGCCATGATCGAGGAAGGACTCACAATTTGCACGGGTGGATCCGACAACCATTTGCTTCTCATCGACGTGACTCCCTTCGGTCTCAACGGTCGCCAAGCGGAAGCGGCGGTGCGCGAGTGCGGAATCACGTTGAACCGCAACTCGCTGCCCTTCGATCCGAATGGACCGCACTATACCAGCGGATTACGGGTCGGGGCGCCGGCGATCACGTCGCTCGGCATGGGCGAGGCGGAGATGAAGGAGATCGCTGCGATCTTCAAGCTCATCCTCTCCAGCACGCAACCGCGAACACTGACTAAAGGCAAGAACGCCGGCCAGCCGAGCAAGGTGAAGTACGATATCCCCGAGTCGGTAGTGGCGGAAGGTCGGGCCCGCGTGGCGGCCTTGCTGGACGCGAACCCACTGTATCCAGAATTGGATATCGATTTTCTACAACGTCACTTCGGGGCGTTGTAGTTGTCGGGGTACGACGTAGGGCTGGCGCTTGCGCCATGCCGCGTGTGCAATTCAAAAATACCACCTACGCGGCGCTTCGCAAGCGAAGGCCCTACGATTCGATCGGACAAACGTTCTCACGCGCTCGCTTCGAGCTTTCGTCCGCGGACTTCGAATCCGCGTTCGGGGCCGAAGGCGATGAAGTAGGACACCTTGCCGGTTATGCGGGGATTCCCGCGATCGATCGACAGGACATTCGGCAGGCTCGCTTGCACGGGAAAGGTCGACTGGCCGCGCAAGGCGACGAACTGGTAGTCTTCGGGAAAGTAGTCGAAGGCTTCCGAGAGGGAGCGGCCGGGTTCTTTGCGTAGGTAGATCGGCGCTTCGAAAATCACGACGGGACGCTGCCGGGCGATCGTCTGTTCGAGCCCTGCCAGCACTTCGAGTTCGTGTCCTTCCACGTCGATCTTGATGAAGTTGACGGAGCCGTCCACGGATTCGCTCACGAAATCGTCGCCCCGCATGACGGGAACTTCGATGTCCCCGTCGTCGTCGATGCGCCCCGTGCCGAGATTGACGGTTGTTGGAGTCGCGAATTTCAACGTTGCCGGTTCGGCTCCCAGGGCGATGCGATGGACGGAGACGTTCGGCAAATGGGCGGCTTTGGCTTCCAAGCGATCGGCCACGCGTCCGAAGGGTTCAAAGGAATGGACCTGGTCGAAAAACGCGGAAAAGGCGTGGGTGTGGTTGCCGACGTTCGCCCCGACGTCGATAGCGACGCCTCCGGAGACGAGCGAGCGCAGTAAATTGATGTACGTGTACTCGAAGTAGCTGTTTGTTGAATACACGACCCATTCGATGTAGTTGTCGAGGACGCCCTGAAAGGGCTTTCCCGACAACTCGGTCTCGAACGCGCGGCCGTCGAGCGGAATGCAGAGCTTGGCCAGCTTGCGTCTCAGCGTGAGAGGCACGTGCGGGTTCGACGTGATCGGAAGGGCAAACCGTTCAGCGGAGGTCATTGCCCAAGACCTTGCCTGGATTTTACGCTAGGTAAAGGTCAAGGACTGAAAAAATCTACCTTTTGGGCGAAAATGCGGCTTGGCGCTATCTCGCCAGAGGGCGGAACTACCCAGCGGCTGCGATCGCCGCGTCGATTTTCTCCTTGATGAGCGAGGGGCTGTCGTCGCGGTCGATTTGACCGACGATCTTGCCGCTGTCGCGGTTGATCAGGACCATAAAGCCGGTTTTTACGCCGATCTCCTCGAGAACGTGTTCGAGTCCGATGGTGTGGGCGAAGAGGTTGGACTGGTACTGGGCGGAGAGATTGGTCACGTCGAACTGAGTGAACAGGACGGGCTTGTTGACGTAGGACTTCTGGACGCTTTTGAGTTTTGGATCGAGCGTTTTACAGGAGCCGCACCAGTCGGCGTAGAAGAGGGCGCCGATTACTTTGGGCTCGGTGACGTCGAACGACTTCATTGGTTTGCCTTTGGCGGCGGACGCGTTAGCGACGGCGAGAAGAGTGGCGATTGCTACGATCAGTACTGCTTTGTAGTTCATAATGTCTGAGAGTTTAGTTTGGATTTTCGCATCGGCTTCGCGAGCCGGTCTTGGGCGGAAGAACGCGGGAGCGGGCGGATTGAATTCATCAAATGAGCGCCGGGGCGTTTTTAATTTGAACTGCCTGACGCCACAGGTACCTAATCGTTGTTTCGGATGATCCCTCGCAACACGTTCTACAATGAATACGACTACGAGCCCTTGGCGGGCGACGAGCGGCCGGAGGACTACCGGTCCCCGTTTCAAGTCGATCGGGACCGCATCATCCATTCGTCCGCGTTTCGGAAGCTGCAGTCCAAGACGCAGGTGTATTTGTCGGGTGAATATGATTTCTACCGGACGCGTCTGACGCATTCGATCGAAGTGGCCCAAATCGGACGCTCGATCTGCCACTTTCTCGGCCAGCGTTCGGAACATCTGAGCGACGATTTCCATATCGATTCGGATCTCGTTGAGGCCTGCTGCTTGGGGCACGACCTGGGTCACCCGCCGTTCGGGCACGGAGGCGAACGCACGCTTCATCGGCTCTTCAACGGCATTGGCGGATTCGAAGGGAACGCCCAGACCTTGCGGCTGATCACGGATACGCTCTACCAGTCGAGCGGGCGGCAACGCGGGATCTCGCCCACGCGGGCTTTTCTCGACGGCGTGCTCAAGTACAAGTCGACCTTTTCCGAGCGCGGCGGCCCGGAAAACCATTTTATATACGACTTACAGCGGAAGTACCGTGATTTCGTCCACGCGGGCGCTCCGGAATTGCAAGGAGGGCAGCCCGACCAGGCGTTTGCGCGGCTGGCGAGCCTCGAGTGCCAGATCATGGATTGGGCGGACGATACCGCTTATTGCATCAACGACATCGTAGACGGCGTCCGGGCGGGCTTTTTGACCTTGGAGCGACTGGAACGCTGGGCGGCTCGCGAAGGGCTCGATGCCGCGTCCCAGCCCTTGTTCGACACTTTTATAAACGACATTCGCAAGGACCGGCTCGAAGCGATATTCGGGGCGAAGATAGGCGACTTTATCAAAGCCTGTCGACTCGTTCGTCGCGAATCGCCGCTTTCGGAAGCGTCGAATCGCTATGCGTTCGCCCTGGCGATCGAGCCCGAGGCGAAACGAGTGGCGCGATTCTTCAAACGCGTCGCTCTCGATCTGATTTTCCGCTCCGCTCCGCTCCAGCAAATGGACTACAAAGGCGATCGCGTTTTGGAAGACTTGTTTCAAGCGCTCTCGGATTCTTACTTCGAGTCGGGCAAACCTCGCTCGAAGATTCTCCCAGAACAAACCGCGATCTGGATGCGTCGGGCGGAAGGGGACGGGGCGGCGCAGCGTCTAGTCGCCCGCGATTTTCTCGCCAGTCTCACCGACGGGCAGGCCCTGCGGGTCCACAAGCGACTCTACGATCCGGAGTACGCGTCGATTATCGACTTGGACTAGCCACGGGGGAGCAGAGCAATTCGACTATCGGCGCCCGTCAGTTCTCTAAGAGAGTGTCCAATAAGTCAGAATATGCATCGTTGTCCTTCAGATGGGCCTGCCGCAAGGCCCATCTGAAGGAAAACCCTTCGGGCAGCGTCCTTTTTCGCCTTTGGCCGCGTTGCGGCTGTGGGCCAAGGCCCTCCGGGCATTGGCTCCACGTCCACGCCTTGCCAAAGACGAAAAATTCCAGCTGCGATGCATATTCTGACTTATTGGACACTCTCTAAGGTTCACCTGAGGCTCAGTTAGTAAGATTCAGTAAATTCTGGAATTACTCCTAGGGGAATCCTCAAGTTGTAGGTGTGACTACCGATTGGGAGTTTGGATCCGCGAATCGCGGACCCATTCGACCAGCAATCCTATCCTCAATTCATGAAAACTCGTAAATCCTTTATTCTGTTAATTGCGCTAGCCCTTTTCCCCGCATCGGTTCTGTCCGCCGCGTCCTACTCTTTGAGCGACGGGAGCCCGCTGGAAGGCAAGATCTCCGCCATTCGGGGCGACCAGGTTACCATCACCTTGAAGTCGGGCGAGAAAGCGACTCACGGCCTTTCGGCCTTCGACGCGGCTTCGCAAGAGTCGATCCAGACTTTCGGCAAAAAACACCCGGAAGTGGTCGACGTGCACACGCGTTTCGACAAGCAGCCGGTGATCAAGTCCAGTTCCAAGCCGATTCTCCCGGACCAGTTCCGCAATCGGTCGTTCAAAGGCATGGTCAGCGTCGACCTCGTATTGGACGAAAGTGGCAAGGTGATCTCTGCCACGATTCAAAAATCCACCCACCCGGAATTGGAAGAGCCGACGATTAAAGCGGCCAAAGCCTGGCGATTCCAGCCGGCGGTTGTGGACGGAAAGAAAGTGAAAGCAAAACTGCGCGTCCCCTTTAAATTCTCCGGCGAAGCCTAGCCGCTCCCTGTCGGCACGGTGTCCCAATCAGTCAAGTCCCATCCTCGATCGTTTATGAACCACCTTTCTCTCGGTAAAAAAATCAGCGCCACGGTCACGTTGATCCTGCTCTTCTTCGTCACCCTCGCCGGCGTATCGTTCTGGGCTGTCACGAGCTTGAATCGCTCCTTCGGGCTTTTCTCCAAAAGCGTGGACGTCGGCAACGCGACTGCCCATGAAGTGGCGACCGCCTACCAAATGCGGACCAACATCAGCGAGTATCTCGCCAATCCGGACGCCGCTTTGGTGGACCAGCACGACGAAATGTTCACGACGTTGGAGGACGAGTTTCAACTGTTGATCGCGGACGCGAGCGACGAGGAGCAGCGACGCCTGCTGGAGTCCTCCGCTCAGATCATGGTCGACTACGACAAGGCGTTTAAAGAGATCGTTGTTCTCTCGGGCGCCCAAACCCGAATCGAATCGGACGAGATTCACCCGAGCGGCGCGGAAATCATGCGCTTGCTGAAGGAACTGCTTGCCGCGGACCAGGCCAAAGGCGATATCGCCGGAGCCTTCGCCACGTCGTCGGCCCTGCAGAGCATGTTCGAGACCGAATCCTCGGTCAACCGGTTCATCGCGGGGCACGGCGAGTCGGACGCCGCCCGGGCTAAAGAGTCGCTGGAACGCTTGATCGGACAGTTGGAGTCGCTCAACGAAGACTACGCGATGGCGGTCGACTTCGATGCGAGCCTCAAGGACGACGCCAAGGAGCAAGCCCTCGTCCTCAGTTCCAAACTCGCCAGTGACTACGCTTCGAGCTTGGACGAGCTTACGGTGACCTTGCTCGGTATTGAAAGAATTTATACGACCGAGCTCCTTCCGGGCGGCGAGAAATTCGCTGCCACGATTACCCTTTTGCAGCGAGGAATCGGGGAAGCTCAAGCGGGCTTGCGAAGCCAGGTGACGAAAGTGCAAGGAAAGGCGCGGTTGACCGTCGTTGTCATCAGCCTGGTCGGATTCGGTCTGGGGATCGCCTGCGCTACGTTCATCGTTCGGAGCATCACCAAGAATATTAATACGATCGTTCGTCGACTGGAGCAATGCTCCCTGGAGACGTTCACAGCTTCGCAGCAGTTGTTCGCCAGCAGCGAAAGCTTGGCCCGCGACTCTTCGGAGCAAGCGGCTTCGATCGAAGAGACCAGCTCTTCGCTGGAGGAAGTGAACGCCATGACCGCGAAAAACGCCGAGAACGCGGATACCGCGAAGAAACTCGCTCGCGAAGCCCGCGTGGCGGCGGAGTCCGGTGCCGAGTCGATGACGAACATGATCGTGGCGATGCAGGACATCAAGGACTCCAGCGACAACATCGCCAACATCATCAAGACGATCGACGAAATCGCATTCCAGACGAATATCCTGGCGCTCAACGCGGCGGTAGAGGCCGCTCGAGCCGGGGAGTCGGGAGCGGGATTCGCTGTAGTTGCGGATGAAGTACGCAGCCTGGCCCACCGTTCTTCGGAAGCAGCATCGGTGACCGCCCAGAAGATTGAGAATTCGGTCGAAAAGAGCGAGCGCGGCGTCGAGCTGAACCAGCGCGTAGCTCAGAATCTGCAGACGATCGTCGAGCACACGCAGCACATGGACGAGCTCGTCGCTCAGATTTCCGACGCGTCCATCGAGCAGAATCGCGGCGTGGAGTTGATTCAGAATTCGATTTCGAGCATGGACGGCGTTACCCAGCGCAACGCGTCGGGAGCCGAAGAGACTGCGTCCTCGTCGAAAGTTCTGCTCACCCAGTCCAACACGATGCAGGAAGCGATCGCCGACTTGGTGTCCGTGGTTTCCGGAAAACAAGAAGCGGAAAAGAAACCGGCCAGCAACGAACTCGAATTCGAGACGCTCGAACCGGGTGTGTCGAAGAGCGAGAATCGAGTCGAGTCGAACGCCTTCAATTCCAAGAGACTGTCCGCGGATACGGCGGTAAGCGCCAATATCGACGACGCGTTCAAGGAGGGATGGGACAACTAACGCGGACCGACGACTTTTAAGCGAGTAGCCGGCAGATTCGAACGGGAGCAATCCATCTCTTCCCGATCGCGGCTCCGGCTATGTCGCTTGATTTTTTACCAGAATAGCGACAGAAGGCGCGCCTCTAGAAATAGGGGCGCGTTTTTTTAGAGACCGTCTAATAGGGGGCTGACACATAATTTGAATCAGGTAGGGCTCGATCGCCGAGCGAGCCGGGTCGGTTGAGAAGTCCTCCAGCGAGAACAGATCGGCTGCCAAGTGGTCCGAACGTATATTGACCATTTGGCGGCTCGCTCGGCGATCGAGCCCTACCTGGAGCGACTTAATGAGGTGCCTCGAAGAAGGCCGGGTTTGAGATTGGATCGAATTATCCGATAGGGATAAGCATGTTGCGTACGGGAAAAAAGCGAATCGGGCTGCTGTCCGTTTGGATTGGATCCTTACTGTTAGTGATTTCGCCTCTGAGCTGGGCCAACGGAGATCGCTACGATTCCCTGGTGGCGGGCGACCAGGTATATCGCGGCGTTCTGGTGCGGTCGATCAACGAAACTTCGCTTATCGTCACGCATTCCGGAGGTCTTTCTCAGATTCCCTTGAAATCGCTTTCGCCGGAGCTTCAGGCGAAATATGGATACAGCGACACGAGCGCTGCCAATCGCGAAGCGAGTCTCGAGCGGATGCGCCGTCAACAGATCATCGATTCCAAGCAGCGCATCGAAAAGCGTCGCCAGGAAGAGGCCGAGGCCCGGAAACGTGCAGTCGGGGCCGGCGAAGCGGCCCAGCAATTCGGGGTTCCGCCTACGATTGAGACGGAAGTGGACCTGCGACCGAAATTTAAAGAACTCGGAATCAGCGTGCGTAATCAGGGCCATCGCCCGAGCTGCGCTATTCACGCAGTAGTCGGCGCCATGGAGTACTTGGAAGGCCGCATGCTCGGGACGTCCGAAAATCTCTCGGAATACTATCTTTACTGGGCGACTCTCAAAACACTGGGACGCTACGATCAAGGCGAACGCTGGACCGGGTCGGGCGGTTTGAACGAAGACGCGGGCTTCTACTTGCCGGAAGTGTTCCAAGCCCTGCACGCGTTTGGCATCCCGAACAACAACGAAGCGGGCGACCTCGGCAAGAAGGCCGGGCCAAACGAGCTTGAAGCGCCGTCGCCGGAGGTGGTGCAGAAAGCCAGGGCTCGTTCGAAGATTCGCGCTTTCGCCATTCCCGGTCGCGATCGCGGGATTCTGTTGAGCAATGTGATCCACGCTTTGAACGCCGGCGAGCCGGTCGTCGTGGGAATGGGCTGGCCCAACTTCCAGGCGATTCGAAAGACCGCGTACATCGAGAACCAGAAACCGCGCGAGAACTACGGCCACGCCGTGACCTTGGTAGGCTATCGTAGCCCCTCGCAGAAGCTGGAAGACACGACCTTTATATTTCGCAATTCCTGGGGCCCGAAGTGGGGCGCTGGCGGGTATGGATATGTTCGATACAAGTTTATCGTGAACAATATCTTCAGCGCCTACGTCATGGAACCGAGCGAGTCGTAAGACTCAAAAACCTATTTTTCGCGCAGCGAAAACCCATCGCGACAAAGGAGCGCAAAGCCGCAGGCCGATGTTCTTGTCTCGGCGTAGTTCTGCTGTGCAGGACGAAGACGGATGCAACACCGCTCTCCCGCCAAGCGGGATCGCTAGTCCCGACTCCGTCGGGAATGAGTGTCTCTAACGAGACAATGGGTTTTTGGTTTACAGAGGGCGCATGTAGGGCTGTCGCTTGCGACACGCCGCGAATTTAGATCGTCACAACCTACGCGGCGCTTCGCAAGCGAAGGCCCTACGGATTATGTTTTCCGGTAGCGGCCGTTTTCCGAGCCAAATCGGCGAATGCGGCATCGTAGTTTCCGATCTGCAAGTCCCAGTCGTAGCGGGCCATCGCGCGGCCGGGTTCGAATGGGGTCTTCCAACGGCCGCTTATTATGTGTGTTGCGAGCGTGTCGGCTGCCTCTTCTTCCGTACGGTAGAAATTCCCTGGGTGTTGTTCCGGGTCCAGGTGATCCGGATAGGCGAGTCGGCGGGGGAGGACCGGATGGCAGCCGCAGTAGATCGCCTCGACCACACTCTGGCCAAAGAAGTCCTGGTTCGAGGTGACCAACAAAATATCCGCAAACCAGAGCAACTCCGCGTATTCGCTGAATTGGGACAGCTTGCCGTAGGTGACGATTCGGTCGCCCAATCGCTGCTTCGCTTCCTCGAAGTAGGGAGGAGCCTCTTCAAATCCCTCGCCGACGAGGGCCAAGTCGAAGGCGACGTCGCGGTCGACGAGCTCGTAGAGCGTCTTGAAAAACCCGTGCGGATTCTTGTCGTACTCCCAGCGGTGGTTCCAGAGAATGAGGGGAACGTCCTCGACGCTGCCGCGGTTCTCTCGGCGATGGGGATCGAAAGCGCTCAGATCCATCCCGAGCCAGAGTGTCTCGGATTTACGGGCGATTTCCGTTGCGGTTTCGGTATTCTGAAAATCCGGATACCGTTTGAGAAATTCAGGCAATGCCTTCGTGAAGGCGGTTCTGTGGTAGTCGGAATTGAAATACACTTTGTCTGCGGCCAAAGCGCTTGCGTAGTTGATAAAGCCGTAGTGGAGATCGCGCCCTTTCTTCTTGTCGCCATCTCTTGGGGACCAGGGGTAGAGAATTTGGTTTTCGTGGAAATAGAGTCCCACGGGAATGCCGGCCGTTTCTTGCCTCAAGAGCGACAGAAACAAGGGCAAGTCGAGCATGTCGCTGGCGAGAATCGCGTCGTAGCGAACGCCGCTCGATCGATACCGCTCGGCAAGAGTAACCGCGGCGCCATGCATGCGCCATTTCCAGTGACGCCCAGGGAGCGAGAGAATATCGATTCGATGACTGGAGCGGGCTTTCAGCTCTTCGGCCCAACGTTGGTGCGATCCCGTGTAGAAGGGTTCGACGAGGCAGATGGAAAGCGGGCGAGCGGGGGAGGCGGACACGCGCGTTTGGCTAGCCGCAACCGCAGCCGCCCTGGTTGCTGCAGCAGCTGTCGCCGGACGAGGGCGCGGGAGCGCTTTTTGAGCCGCCGCTTACGGCGAATCCGTAGCCGCCGGTGATCACTCGTTTCACCGGAACGCCCGTTTCCGGATGCTGGGTGAGGGGCGCGTCGTTCATGCTTTGGATGTACTCGAATCGGATCGGGGCGTCGTCTGCGGAACCGGGAATCGTCTCGTAAATGTACGTGGCCATGCGAGTACGATGCGTCTCGGTCCCGGATCGTCAAGCGAGAGGGGGAATTATGCGGGTCTCGCTTGGTGTATGTGTGTTAGCGAAAACGCGCCGGGACGGCCCGTTCCACCTTTTGCTCAAAATTTAGTGGGTGGAACGCGCCGTCCCGGCGCGTTTTTCCCAGCCGAATCTAACTCAATTGAAGAACTGCATTGTACAATCCAACGTGCCGCACGTTCTCACAGTAAATCCTTGCTAAGCCAGCGCATTGGCAATGGGCTGTCGGCCCATGTGGATCAGCGACAGCGCCGATTGGATTGCGAAACGGCGATTCGTGCTCGCCCAGGCGGCCACCTTCGTCTCGACGGTGTTCTTCGGCGTAACCGCGTTTCCGCCCTTCGACGTTCCGGAATCGGGGTTCGTACTGGTCGTTCCGTTTCTGCTCTGGCTGCGGATGAAGCCGTCCTTCAAGCAAGTGGTCTGGACGAGTTTGGCGGCGGGCTGGGTGAGCTGGTTAGTTCTCATTTTCTGGCTGCGACATGTGACCTGGTTGGGGATGATTCTGCTTTCCGGCATCGTTGGCCTTCACTTCGTGGCTTGGGCGCTGGGCACGCGCTGGTTGAACAACCAACTGCTCGGAAAGGGGCTCTGGATGGGCGTCCCGTTCGCGATTGGGACGGCCGCGCTTTGGGTGGTGATCGAGCACGTTCGCAGCTGGATTTTCACGGGCTTTCCTTGGCTTCCACTATCGGCGAGCCAGTGGAGCCGTCCCATCATGCTGCAAAGCGCGACCTTTTGGGGCGCTTGGGGAATCTCTTTCGGCCTGATCCTGCTCAACGCCGGAATCGCCGCCTACGCGCTTCGCATTGTCAATTTCGCCCGGACACGCTCGAAGACCTTTTGCCCGGAATTCTATCTGGCCCTGATCGTCTTCGTATCCATGACCTTCTTGCAGACGCGGCACATATCGGGTCAAGACCGGGAGCCGCTATTCCGGGCGGCGGCCATGCAGCCGGCGATCCCGCAAAACGAGAAATGGGATCCCTCCCGAGCTCGAAACATCCTGGAACAAATCGAACGCAACACATTGCGGCTCGCGCCGATGGATCCCGACGTCATTTTTTGGCCGGAAGCGACCTTGCCGTATCCAATAAAAGGGGATCCAACGATGCGGGCGTGGGTGGAGCGATTGGCGACCGAGGCCGATGTGCCGATTTTCGCGGGGGCGTTGGTAGCGGAGT
>JANQSC010000059.1 GCA_028284235.1 Opitutaceae bacterium | reverse complement strand
GTGACCTGCGGTCAAATCCGCTTCCGTCTTCGTCCCATGAACGGGACTACGCCGAGACAAGTTGCGGACAAGGATGATCCTGCGGATCACAAGGATTTGTCGGAACCGGATAGGGAGTTTATTCGACGATAAGGGCGGCGTAGTTTTTCTTCCCTCGGCGGAGGAGGATGTATTTTCCGAAGTGGACGTCGGCGGGGGTGAGTCGAGTTTGGACGTCTTGTATCCGAATGTTGTTTACGTTCACGCCTCCGCCTTGAATGTCTTTTTTGGCTTGGCCTCGGGACGAGGAGAGTCCGGAGTCGACAAGCGCGTCAAGCAGGGAGTGGCCTTCGCCGGAAAGGGAGTCTGCGGAGAGGCTGGCGTTGGGAATCTCGCCGGCGACGTCGCGGAGGGCGTTTTCGGAGATACCGTCTAGTCCGCCTCCGAATAGGATTTGGCTGGCTTTGACGGCGTCTTCGGTCGCGGTTTCCCCGTGGATGAGCTGGGTCATTTCGCGGGCGAGGGCGCGATGAGCGTCGCGAGCGCCGGGGTTTGTCTCGTGTTGTTTTTCGAGTTCCGCGATCGCTTCTTTGTCGAGGAAGGTGAAGTATTTGAGGTAACGGACGACATCGCGGTCGTCGACGTTTATAAAGTATTGATAAAATCGATACACGCTGGTGCGGGCAGGGTCGAGCCAGATGGCTCCGGCTTCGCTTTTACCGAACTTGGTTCCGTCGGCGTTGGTGATGAGCGGGAGAGTGAGCCCGTAGACGGTAGCTCCGGCTTTTTTGCGGGCGAGTTCGGTGCCGATGGTGATGTTGCCCCATTGGTCACTGCCGCCGATTTGAAGTTCGCAGTCTTCGGTTTGGCTGAGGTGGTAGAAGTCGTAGCCTTGGAGGAGCATGTAGGAGAACTCGGTATAGCTGATGCCGACGTCTCGGTCTTCCATGCGGGCGCGGACGCTTTCTTTGGCGACCATGGAGTTGACGGTGAAGTGCTTGCCGACGTCGCGGAGGAAATCTAGGAAGCTGATGGGGCGCATCCAGGTGGCGTTGTCGACGAGTCGAGCGGGGTTGGGGATGTCTTCGCTGAAGTCGACGATGCTGGCCAACTGGGTTTTGACGGAAGCGATGTTGTGGTCGAGGACTTCCTGGGTGAGAAGCTGGCGTTCGGATTTCTTGCCTGAGGGGTCGCCGATGCTGCCGGTGGCGCCGCCGGCGAGGGCGATGGGTTTGTGGCCGTAGTTTTGGAAGCGTCGCAGGGCGATGAGGGGGACGAGGTTGCCGACGTGGAGGCTGTCGGCAGTGGGATCGAATCCGCAGTAGAGCGAGATGGGCTTCTCTTGAAGCCGTTCGTCGAGGGCGTCGCGGGCGGTGCAGTCGTTGATGAGTCCACGCCATTCGAGATCTTCCAAAATCGTCATAAGGGGGATGGTTTTGGAGGGATTGGGGGAGCGTGTCGAATGGAAATTCGAACGCGGATCGCAGACCGACTTTACGGGGGCGCGTTAGAGCGCTGGAGCTTGGAAGCGGCGGACTTTTCCGTTGTGGATGCGGACTTCGCCGTATTCGGGTTCGCCGTCGCCGTTTATGTCGCCTTTGTAGATGAGGATTTCGTCGGTGTCTTTGCGAATGGAGAATTTCCGGTCGGTCGGCTCTCCGAGAATGGCGATTACTTCGTCTGGTTTCATTTTCGTCGCGATCTTGTCCCAGGCTTCGGGTTTGACCCAATCACCCGAGGCTCTCACGTCGGCTTTGCGAAGCTCGATGCGGAGGTTTTCGTACCACTTGTTTTTGTCGCCCGCGGGAGGCGGATTTTCGGCGGCGTAGGCGACGGCGGCTCGCGGGAGGGCTTCGGAGACGGCGTCGACTTCCTCGTATTGTTCGAGGCGTTTTTCGAGGGCGTCTACTTTCGCGCTGAGCGCTCGCACTTCGGCGAGAATTTGCTCGAGCGTGGCTTCGGCGGGGAAGGCGCTGTGGGGGAGTAGGGCGAAACCGATGAGGACGAGAGCGTTGCGCATGTCGCGAGTAGGGCGCGAGGGGCGCCAAAGGGCAAGCGTCTTCGAGGGGGGAAATTGGCGCTTCCGGGAGCGGTTGCTAATCGTGAAAGACTCGGACTGACTGGCAGCCACCGACTGCGCCGGGGTCTTTGACGGGATCGGTACCTACCGTCGAGACTTCGAAACTGAACAAACGCGCCGGGACGTCGCGTTCCACCTCTCGCTTAGAAGTAGAAGCTCCGTTTTTGGAGCTCGATAGGCATGGTGTCGGAATTGAGTTTGAGGTAGTTGATCATCCCTTCGAGCCAAGTGGACACGGAGTTGGGGTTGTAGTTCACTTGGGGTTCGATGTTGAGGACGCCTTCTTGACCGAGGACTTCGAGGTTTCGCGGGGTTCGCGCCAGGGTGATCGTCTCGAACGAGGTGTTGGAGGCCCGGAGGGAGTCGATGAGGGTCTTCTCGTTGAACTCGTACGCGGGGGAATCCTCGGCCCGTATGATCATGATCGGGGAGTAGATATTGCTGAAGATCTTGTGGTAGAGCTCTCTCCGACTCGGGTCGGTTCGTCTCCAGATTTGATCGGTGGTTAGGTACTCGCTGTCTTGGATGACCTCATGGTGGGTTTGGCGCGAGAAAAGCATGTAATGGGGTTCTTCGAGGATGAAGCCGCTGAAAGAGTAGGTGCTGGCCAAGTAGACCGAGAGGTTGGCGTACTCTTTGGTGGACATGAGAAAGAAGCTGCTTTCGTCGACGATTTTGAGGTCGCGGATCTGGTCGAACATGTCGACCCAGTCGTCGGTGCGAGCGGCGCGCAGGGTGTTGAGGTCTTTAGCTACGGCGTAGGCGACGACAAATCCGTGTCCGAGAAGATTGCTTCCGAACGGCGAGGAGAGCAAGTAGCTGGCTTCGCGTTCTTTTTCGAGTCGCCGGTTGGCTCGCCGCTGGAAGAAGCCTCGCGTGGGCCGATTGCGCAGGGCGGTAGATTCAACGTCGATGACGAAGATGGCGGGGGCGAGCTTGGCTTTCTTGGGACTGCCCCATACGAGGCTGATGCGATCGCCGGAGCCGAGACGCACCTGCTTGGATTTGATAGTGATGTCTTCCTTGTGGATGCCGCGCCGGAAGGGGTAGTCGCCGGTGGTGAGTCTGCGGAGGAGTTTGCGTTCTTCGGAGAAGATGTCTTCCGGGTTGAGGATGCTGGGTTTCGCGTCGGCGGACGGGGGTGCTTGCGTTTCGTCTTGGGCGTAGGTCGCGAGAGCGAAGAATGAGCCCAATAGTAGCAGCAGTTTCCGCGGTGCGCGTAATTTTGAGCGTGTTGTCATGTCCGGGTTGGGTTGGGGGGTTGGCGCGTACTCCAGTAACGAACCAGATGCTGCTTTGGCTACGTTATGTATGCGCTTTTTTCGGTTTTTATCAAGGGTCTATGCAAAGCGTAAACCGCGCCAACGGCAGCGCGGCGATTGGATGGGATTTGGGCAAGAAAAACGCCCGTCCCCTCTAGAAGGGACGGGCGTTGAAAGTGGCGCGAGGGCGAACGATTTACTTCTTCTTCGCTTCTTCGCGTTCCTGCGCTTCCTTGATCACGTCTTCGGCGACGTTTTTCGGGCACGGCGCGTAGTGCGAGAACTCCATGGAGAACTGGCCGCGGCCCGAGGTCATGGTGCGGAGCGAACCGATATAGCCGAACATTTCCGCGAGCGGGGCGTCGGCTTTGATCTGCACGGCGGTTGCGGTGGGCTCTTGCGACTTGATGATTCCGCGGCGGCGGTTGAGGTCGCCAATGACATCGCCGATGTTGTCTTCGCCAACGAACACGTCGAGCTTCATGATCGGCTCGAGGATCTGGGCGCCGGCTTTCGGCATGGTTTGACGGTAGCCGGCGCGGGCGGCGGTTTCAAACGCGACTGCCGACGAGTCGACCGGGTGGTAGGAGCCGTCGGTCAGGGTGACCTTGAAGTCTACGGTTGGGTAGCCAGCGAGGACACCCTTTTCGATGGAGCGCTGGAATCCCTTTTCGATCGCGGGCCAGAACTCCTTCGGAACGTTGCCGCCGACAACCGTGGACTCGAACTGGAATCCGTCGCCGGGCTCGAGCGGCTCGACGATGTAGTCGATCTTGCCGAACTGGCCGGATCCGCCGGACTGCTTCTTGTGGGTGTAGCTGTCTTCGACGCGTTGCGTGATCGACTCGCGGTAGGCGACTTGCGGCTTGCCCACGTCGACTTCGACGCCGTAGGTGCGCTTGAGGATGTCCACCTTGATGTCGAGGTGGAGCTCGCCCATTCCCTTGATGATGGTTTCGCCGGAATCTTCGTCGGTCTCGACGCGGAAGGAGGGGTCCTCTTTAACCATCTTGCCGATGGCGGTGGAGAGCTTCTCCGCGTTGGCCTTGTCGCGGGTGGCGATGGCGATCGAGATGACGGGGTCCGGGAAGACCATCGGCTCGAGGGTGGCGGGCTGGTCGGGATCGCAAAGGGTGTGGCCGGTTTGCGTGTTTTTCATGCCGAGCAGGGCGACGATGTCGCCGGCCTGGGCGGAGTCGACTTCCTCGCGGGAGTCGGCGTGCATTTCCACAATGCGGCCGATACGCTCGGTCTTGCCGGTGAAGGTGTTGAGCACGCTCATGCCTTTGTCCAGCTTGCCTGAGTAGATGCGGGTGAAGGTAAGCGCGCCGTACTTGTCGTCCATGATTTTGAACGCGAGGGCGCGAAGCGGCTTGTTGACGTCGACGGTCGCGACTTCGCCGGTTTCGTTGCCTTCCAGGTCGATTTCGGGCTGCGGCTTTACTTCTGTGGGCGAAGGCAGGTAGTCGACGACTGCGTCGAGCACGAGCTGAACGCCTTTATTCTTGAAGGACGAACCGCAGTAGGTCGGGAAGAAGTCCAAGTTGATGGTGCCTTTGCGGATGCAGGCTTTGATATCCTCGATCGCGGGCTCTTCGCCTTCGAGGTATTTCTCCATGAGGTCGTCGTTCTGCTCGACGGCCGTTTCGATGAGCTTTTCGCGCCACTCTTCGACTTCGTCCTTCATGTCTTCGGGGACGTCCTCGATGGTGTAGTTGAGCGGGTCTCCGGAGTCGTCCCAGATCCATGCTTTGCGGGTGAGCAGGTCGACGCAGCCCTTCAGCTCGCTTTCGCGGCCGATGGGGAGGACCATGACGAGCGGGTTGGCCCCGAGCACGTCTTCGACTTGCTTGACGACGCGGAGGAAGTCGGCCCCGATGCGGTCGAGTTTGTTGACGTAGATGATGCGCGAAACTTCGGAGTCGTTGGCGTAGCGCCAGTTGGTTTCGGACTGAGGCTCGACGCCTCCGGACCCGCAGAATACGCCGACGCCGCCGTCGAGCACCTTGAGGGAGCGGTAGACTTCGATGGTGAAGTCAACGTGGCCCGGGGTGTCGATGATGTTGAATCGGTGGTCGTTCCAATAGCAAGTGGTTGCGGCGGACTGGATGGTAATGCCGCGTTCCTGCTCCTGGTCCATAAAGTCGGTAGTGGCCGCGCCATCGTGTACTTCGCCGATCTTGTGGATCTTGCCGGTGAGCTTGAGTATGCGCTCAGTTGTTGTCGTCTTGCCTGCGTCGACGTGGGCGAAGATACCGATATTTCTATAGCGTGATAGGTCTGTTGCCATTGTGCGTTTCGTTAAATTTCGATCCCGAGACTTCTCTCGTGGAACCATACGCGCGTATAGAAACTTCCGCGTCTGGCAATGCAATAATGCGTTTGGCCGCTGATTCGTTTGGGATGGGCTTTCCGGGCGGTCGTTCCTGGGCGCTCGGGGCGGGACCTCAGGCGAAATTCGGAGGATGGGCTCCAGCATGGCGATGAGCGATTTTACATCGGAGAGGCGCGGAAAGCGCTCACAGAGCGAGCGAACAGAGACTAGCGGACCGCCGTGTTAATTAAAATTTCATCTACCGAGCTAAAATCGCGGCTCGGGCGTCCGTAGGCACATTATGTAAGGGAGTCTCGTTTTCGAGATTCTCTGTCTGTGTAACTATGAGATTCTCGAATAGAACGATTAATTCGATCAAGAGGCCCGTTAACGGGAGCGCGACTGGCATGGATCGTGGATTGGTCGGACGGGCGAGTCGGCGGAGCGGTCGCTGTGGCCTCACGCTGATGGAGGTGATGATCGCGCTCGGGGTACTGTCGCTGAACGTCATCGGATTGAGTTCGGCGATGATTCAGGCCCAGCGGATGTCCTACCAGGCGATTTACCAGAACGCGGCGTTTCACGCTTCGCAGGGGTTTCTGGAGCAGATGCGTTCGATGAACTATTCGGAGTTTGAAGCGGTCTACGCGGATCCGGACAATGTGACGCTGCCGACATTGAGCACGTCGGCGCTGTCCACGGATGTGATTTTCGACGACCCGCTTTCCTTTCAGGCGTCCACGACCTCGGGCGCATTGACGCGCAACGCGAACGGGTATGACGAAAAGCAGGTGGTGATCGACATTCGCGAGGAGGTGAACGAGATCGGGGAACCCGTGTCGGTCGAGATCATTATGCCGATCCGGTTTACGCTGAATCTGGTAGATCTGTCGGAGGGTCCCGGAGGCCAGACTCCGCTGGACGCGTTTGAAGTGACTTTGGACTACCAGTATGAGGTGCCATCCGCCTCGGGCTCGTACTGGAGGTCTGGAAAACTGGTTACGGTGATTGGCAAGCATGAAATCTAGTCTTAGCAGTGTCGATAGATCGCGCGGCTTCACTTTGTTGGAAGCGTTGATCGCGTTGGCTATTTCGGGGGTCGCCCTGTCTATCTGCGCTGGCTTCCTGGTCGACGCGGCGCGGGTGACATTCGTTTCTGAGGAGAAGCTGAACATAAACGGGGACATTCGGAATTTGACGAACGAGTTGCTGGACTTGGGTCGCTCGGCGGACCGCTTTTACGTGTACGACTCGTATTCAAGCGCCGTTTACGCTCCCTCAAGCGGGGTGTACGGCGACGCTCGTCTGGGAGACGGTCAGTCGGGGGATTTTCTCGTACTGGTGTTCGAGGGAGCTTCTACGTCATCGTTTTCTGGGTACCCTGTGACTGAAATGGTGGGGATCTATCGTGATGCGGACTCGAGCAACGAGGGCCCGGTCAAGATGTGGCATTTGCAGACGGTCAGCTCTTCGGAGGAGTATCTGACGCCGGAGGAAATTATGCCGACGCTTTCGGAAATCGCTACGGTTGAGGCGAAATCGAACCCGTCGCCATCGGATCCCCTAACTTTGGATACAATCGTAGAACTGGCGGAAGGGCAGGCCAACGGGAATCTGTTCTATAATTTCAAGGATCGGAGCGTCATGGTGAATGGGAAGATCATTCATGGCAACGACGCGAAGATGATCACGGATACGTACAATATGACCATCAAGCCTCGGGGCGGTCAGAACTAGGAAGAACGCTGTTTGCGGAGGTCTCGTCGAAAATGGACAACACGAAATTTGAAAGCAATGGGAGCCGTCGCGGCTCGATAACGATCGTCGCTCTGGTGATCACGGGGATGGCCTTGGTGCTGGCGGCGGGAATTCTCCGCAGCACAATGGGGGAGATGACGATCAATCGGCGGAGTTTGATGCTGCACGAGGCCCGCAACGCGGCGGAGGCGATTCAGGAGTACGCGGCGGCGGATGTGATTCGTCGTTTCCAGGACGATCCTTCGTTGAACGGCGGCGACATTCGTACGACTTCGTTCACGATTCCGGCAAGCGCGGCCTCGGCCTTCGCCTCCACGGGCGTGAATTTGTCGTCGTCGAACGTGAGCATTAGCTCCCTGAGCGCGGGGTCCTTTGGCTACGTGCCGTCGGACCAAACCCGCAACGATCCTCTTGGAGGGAAGTTTGTATTTACGCGATCGGCGGAGATGTTGACCAAGGCGTCGCTGTCACATGTGGGTCGCGGGGGAAGCGAGCTGTTCGGCTACGCGTATCAGGAGTTCGAGTTGCGAGACGCGCCGCTTTTCACGCACGCGATATTCTACAACATGGACTTGGTGATCGCTCCCGGGCCCGACATGTACGTTTACGGGCCGGTCCATACGAATGGTCACTTGGCGGTGGAGTCGGGTAACAAGCTTCGGTTCTACGATCGAGTCACCGCGGCGGGGAATTTCTACGTGGGTCACAAGATGACCGATTGGACGTTCCACTCGAGTGGATACGACGCGACAGAGGTCGCCTTGCAAGACGATACCGGAACGATGGTGAACGTTTACAAAGGGGGCGACCGTTCCAATGTGGCGAACTACTACGAGTCGCGCCAGACGGATTGGGAAGAAGTCGCCTCGCAGCGCTGGGGCGGGATGCTGAGGGATCAGATTCACGGAGTCCCTATCTTGAATCCGGTTTCGATTTCCGACTACGTGCCGGACGATCCGACGACGACGGTTACGAACGAGCTCGAGAATCACGCGTACGCCCTTATCGAGCCACTGCTTGGCAATTCGCACGTGGACCGCAAATCGGTGAACACGCGGAAGGAGAAATTCGCGATGAAAGCTGGCTTGTATCTCAAGGTGTTGGAGGACTCCACGGATCCGACGGGGTATCGAGTTCGCGCTTACAAGTACAATCGAAGCGTAGGCAACAGCTTGCTCCCCGATATGGATATTTTCGGGAATCCGACGCTAGTTGAAATCGACTTGCCTCCCAATCTGATTGGCGACGCCAATGCGACGATGACTGATATCGAGGTCGACGGTCGGCCGGAGGAGTACAGCTATGATTCGGGCGCCGACGAGGTTACGGGCGGTTTGTACGATCGTCGCCATCGCCAGCAGCTGGATATTGTCAGTCTGGATATCGGCACATTGAAGTCGCTGGTGGATCCGGGTACGAGCTGGGACGACACTTCGACGACTTCGATTCCCGCGTACTATCCGACGGTAGACTGGAATGGGGTCGTCTATGTGGAATTTCCGACGGTGTCGAATTCCGGGGGGCGGACGGACAAGATCGTCGTGGCCGATACGAAACCGTCCGCGACTGGGACGGGTTCTTCGGTGGTTCCCGGGATCGCCCTCTCGCTTATCGATGGAGAGGCCCTGCCGGATCCCGGATTCCTGTCGAACAACGGTCTGACAGTCGTTACCAATGCCGCGCTGTATGTAGTCGGCAACTACAACGCGGACAACGACGCGACTGCTTCGGACTCGGCCACCGACACGGATGAAATCGCTAACGGCGATGGTGTCGACGAGGTTCCCGCGGCGGTGGTTGCGGACTCGGTAACGCTCCTTTCGAAGAATTGGATTACGCAAGGCCGGGCAAATAGCCACGAGAATTTGCTGAACAGCTATCCGGGCAATCGCAGCGCTGAACATACGGAATGGGCCTTCGGCTTGATCGCGGGGTATTCGCCGGCGGATCCGACTACGACTTCGGGTGACAAGAACTGGGGGGGCGGCGTCCAGAATCTACCTCGTTTTCTGGAGCGTTGGCGGACTTCCAGCGGCGGCAAAGCGGTAGCGACGTTTCGCGGTTCGCTGGTGTCGCTATACGAGAGCGAGTTGCAGACGGAGCCGTACAACTTGAGTGGATCGAATTCGTTCGGGAAATGGTTTCGAGCGCCGGAGAGAAACTGGGGTTACAGCGACTTGTTCGCCGCCAACCAGATGCCTCCGGGTATCCCGAGCGTGCGTCACCCGAGACTGACAAACTTGGAGTTTATCGGGAAAGACGAGTACGACGCCAAGCTGGCGGCGCTGCCGTAGCGCGTTTTTTTTTAAGTAGCCACCCTGATCGGGAGTGAATTGAGCTCGCGCCTTCGATAGAGGCGAGCGCGCAGGGCATTGTTTCGAATACTCGTGAGATTCACCGCGCCTGAGCTCAATTTTCTAATTAACGTTTTAATTAACGCCGTCGCCTACCGAATTCTCCTGAAACGTTTCCCCGCATTGGATTCGAAGACAGGATGATGAGAATCGAGCGCGGAATTTGTGGCGGTAACAAAGGGATGACCTTGCTGGAGGTCATGATCGCGATGGGCGTGCTCTCGCTGGTGACGGCGGGACTGGCGGCGGCGATGATGCAGGCGCAGCGAATGGCTTACCAGGCCATCTACCAGAACGCCGCGTTCAACGCAGCCCAGGGGTTTCTCGAGCAGATCCGTTCGATGTCTTACTCCGACTTGGAGACGGTATATGCGAACCCGGATAGTGAAACGCTTCCGACTATGAGCATGTCGAGTCTCAGCGCGAGTTCGGTGTACGACGACCCGTTGGCGTTCCAGGCGTCCACATCCACGGGTGATCTGGTCCGGGACTCGACTGGATACGACGAGAAGCAAGTCGCAATCGACATTCGCGAGGGTGAGGACGAATTCGGCTCTCCGATCGATGTGGAGATCACAATGACGGTCCGCTTTACGCTCGACTTGGTAGACCTGTCCGAGGGCCCCAGCGGGCAACTGCCGCTGGAGGCGTTCGAAGTGTCGTTGGCCTACGTGTACGAAGTGCCTTCGATTTCGGGATCCTATTGGCGAACGGGAAAGTTGGTCGCGGTATTGGGCAATCATGAGATTTAGAAGAGCGAAATTCGAATCTAGGAAAGCGTTCACTATTTTGGAGGCGGTGATCGCTTTGACGCTTTCGTCTGTAGCCCTGGCCATCTGCGTCGGGTTTCTTCTGGAGACGGGGGAGATTGCGTTCAGGTCGGAGGAGAAAATGGAGATCAATGGCGATATCCGAAATCTAACTACGAATCTACTCGAC
>JANQSC010000058.1 GCA_028284235.1 Opitutaceae bacterium | reverse complement strand
CCGCCTTCGCCTCCGCTTCGCGGGGGTTCGGCGAGACACGGCCGGGTATTCCTTCCGCCTTCGCCCAAGGGCTACGGCGAGACAGGCGGATCGCAGCCTGGATTCTGATTTGCAAATAAAACTTCACGGGCTCGAAGGCGATTTATTGGACACTCTCTTGGGGCCGTCGCTGGTTTGCGCGCATGGGAGATAAAGCGAGTACCCGAAGACGAGTCCCGTACGCGCGACAGTGTATCGACCAATCGGATATCGATGCGGTGGTGGAGACGCTCCAGTCGGATTTCGTTACGCAAGGGCCCCGCATCGAATCGTTCGAAGAAGGGCTTAAGGCGGTTTCCGGCGCTGCGCACGCGGTCGTGGTTTCCAGCGGGACGGCTGCCTTGCACGTCGCCTACGCCGCCTTGGGGATTGGCACTGGCGACATTGGTATTGTTCCGGCCATTACATTCGCGGCGACCGCCAATGCGCTCAAGTACTGCGGAGCGGATCCCGTTTTTTGCGACGTCGATCCAGACTCAGGACTAGCGCGACCCGCGGATTTCGCCAATGCCATTGAACGGCTGGGGAGCGATGGGAAGTCTACCAAGGTGTTGGCGCCGGTTTCGTATTCGGGTCGATTGTGCGATTTAAAAGCGATATCCAAAATCGCGAGAAACGCGGGCGCTTTCGTTGTGGAAGACGCCGCTCACAGTCTCGGAGCGAGTCGAGATGGAACAGTCAGTGGGTCGTGTCGCTACTCCGACGCGGCCATTTTGAGTTTTCATCCGGTTAAGCACATTTGCGCGGGAGAGGGCGGGGCGGTTTTGACCAATGATGAGACAGTCGCCCGTCGAGCCCGCTCGCTGCGGTCGCATGGGATTGTGAAGGAGCCAACTCTAACGAGATCCGAAGGCGGGTGGGCGTACGCCCAGGAAGCGCTCGGCTGGAACTACCGAATGACGGATCTGCAAGCCAGCTTGGGGGAAAGCCAGTTGAAGCGTCTGGACGCCTTTGTCGAAAGCAGACGAGACCGCGCGCGTCGCTATGACGAGGCGTTTCGCGCTGATCTGTTTGGGCACTGTTTCGAACGACCGTATTTCGATCCGCAGTCTTCCTGGCATCTCTACGTAGTTCGTTTTCGCGACAGCGATCTCCGGCGACGCGCCTACGAGTGGTTGCAGAACGAAGGAATTGGCGTTCAAGTCCACTATCGCCCCGTCTATCGTCATCCGTACTATGAACGGTTGGGAGAAGGGCCATTGCCCGGCGCGGAATCGTTTTACGAACGCTGCTTGAGCCTGCCTTTGTATCCATCGCTTGCTGACTCGGATCAAATTCGAGTAATCGCGGTTCTCGAGGAGTTTTGTCAAACGGTTTGATATGAGGGACAATCGTTCGCTACTGGTGTTATGCCGATTTGGAGGCAAGCATGGGTGGGGGCACGTGACCCGCTGTTCCGCTCTATGCGACTGGGGCCGAACGCTCGGCTGGAAAACGGAATTGGCTACTTCGAGCGACCCGATTGAACTGGCGTCTGAAACACAAGCCGCATTCGATGTCGTCTCGCGGTATCCGACCATGGATTTGGAATCAATTCTGGCGAATCGCGACAACATCGACTGCGTCCTGATCGACGAAATGTACTGGGACGATTCGTTCTACTCCCAGGCGCGCGACCTCGTCGGCCGTGTGAACGGCGCTCGGCTTGTCGCCATCGACGACATGAACAAGCGATCGCTCGGCTCTGCTCATCTCGTTTTGAACACGGAGTTTGGGTTGCGGTCTGCCGACTATGATGCGAGCGCGACACTTCTCGGTGAACGCTACGCATTGATCCGACGCGGGTTTTCCCGGCCGAGGACGGTTGCGTGGCCTGGAGAATTGAATTGTATCCGTGTTTTGGTGATGATTGGCGGAACCGATCCGCTCGCCGTTGCGGAAAGCGTGTTGAGTTGCCTCTTGGAACGCGAGGAACCCATAGTTCCCGTGGTGGTGAGCGGCGATGGGGTCCGGGAAAAGTCGATTATGGAGCAACTGAATCGGTTTCCGCATTTCGAGTATCGACAGCGCTTGCCGAGTCAGGAACTAGCTGGGTGGGTTGCGGCCTGCGATTTTGGCATCATCGGATGCGGAACGTCGGTGTTCGAGTTTGCGGCGATGGATACGCCGTTTGCGGGTGTAGTCGTCGCCGACAATCAATTACGGACGGCGACTCAGTTGAAAGAGCGGGGACTGCCGGTGGTTTCCGCGATAGATGGCGGGGATATTCGAATCGGTTTGCATCGGGTGGTTGACGCGCTTGCGCAGTCTTCTCGAGATGGCCTTCCCTCGAAGCTTGCCACGGTTGACTTGCGAGGCTGCGAGCGAGTGTTGGAAGCAATCGATCGACTCTAGCCGCGCTTTACTCCACCCAGTCGCCCGATTGTAGCGGAGCGTGTTCCGGCAGATCGCGGGAAGCGGTTTTGCCGATAACGGTGAACCAGCGCTCGGGGGCCAAGCCGTGAGCGGGGCGTACGATCTTGAGGTTTTCTCGGGAGAAAACTTCCCCGCTCCTTATTGGCCGGGTTGTGTAGATGGAACGTCGAAATCGACGTTGGTCCGCGTCCTGTTTCGCGCTTCCGATTTCCGGAGATCCCAAGGCCGAGTGGACAGTTCGAATTTCGCGCGTGAGCGTTTTCAGTTCCCTGGGTTCGAGGGAAAATGCGGCGTCGATGCCGCCAGCGTTGCGGTCGTCGGTGAAGTGCTTTTCGATCACGCGAGCTCCGAGGGCGGTCGCCGCGAGCGCGACTTCGTTGGTCAAAGTGTGGTCGGAGAGTCCGATTTCGCATTGAAATCGATCTGCGAGCGTGCCCATAGATTGGAGATGGAAACCTTCTGGAACGCTTGGGTACTGGGTGACGCATTTGAGCAGGACGACTTCGGGACAGCCGTTCGTTTTCAGGGAATTTACTGCGTTTGCGATTTCGGATTCCTCGGCCATGCCTACGCTCATTAGGACGGGTTTTCGCGTCTGGGCGACTCGGCGGAGCAAGGGGATGTGGGTCACTTCGAACGAGGAGATTTTATAAACTGGTGGATTGATCTCCTCTTCTAGAAAGTCGACCGCCGCCTCGTCGAAAGGAGTGCTGAAGAGCTGGATACCGAGGGTAGCGGCGTGGGCGGCCAGAGGCTTGTGCCACTCGTAGGGGGTGGCGGCTTCCTGGTAGAGCTCGTGGAGGCTGCGCCCCTTCCATAGTCCTTCTTGAACCATGAATTCAGGTTGAGTCGAAGGAAGCGTGATCGAGTCCGCGGTGTAGGTCTGGAGTTTGATCGCGTCGGCACCGTTGCGGGCAGCCAAGGCGACCAGGTTCTTGGCGGTATCGAAATCCTGGTGATGGTTGCCGGAGAGCTCGGCGACGAATAACGGCGGCTCGCGGTGATTTCGAATGCGCTCAATCAATGACATGCGGCGCGACTCTAGGCGCTTTCCGACTCTTTGAACGTTTCGACGAGTCGGGTGAGCGCTTCAATGTTCAAGCGATGCGGATTGTCGAGGCTGTTGTATCCAAATCCCTCCTTACAAACTTCACCTTCGTATCGTTCGCTCTTGTAGCTCCAGTAGGGGTTGGACGGGTGAATGATGAAGCGGTCTTCTTGTTCGGTCGTGTGGTGCGCTTCATCGGCTGGGATGAGGGCTTCGTGCAGCTTCTCTCCGGGTCTCAGGCCGATGATCTCGACTGGGCAGTTGGGAGCGATGGCTTTGGCGAGATCTCCGATGGCGCAGCTGGGCAGCTTGGGAATGAAAATTTCTCCGCCCATCATGTCGGCGAGCGACTGCAAGGCGAACGAAACGCCGTCTTCGATCGATATGATGAAGCGAGTCATTTCCGGCTTGGTGATGGTGATCCGTCCCGCTTCTTTTTGCTTTAGGAAAATCGGAATTACTGAGCCGCGGCTGCCGATGACGTTTCCGTAGCGGACGACGGAGAAGCGTGTATCGATTTTTCCACTATAGCTATTGCCGGCGATGAAGATCTTGTCTGAACAAAGTTTGGTGGCCCCGTACAGGTTTATTGGGTTGACAGCTTTGTCGGTGCTCAGGGCGATGACGCGTTGCACGCCGGTCTCGATCGCGGCGTCGACTACGTTCATGGCTCCGTTGATGTTGGTCTTGATGAACTCGTGCGGATTGTATTCGGCCGCGGGGACTTGTTTCAACGCGGCGGCGTGAATCACGTAGTCGACACCGGCCATGGCGCGTTGCAGGCGCGGCCCGTCGCGCACGTCGCCGATGAAGAAGCGTATTCGATTGGAGGCGAACAAGGGGTCGGAGGCCATTTCCGATTGCTTGAGTTCATCGCGGGAGAAGATGATCACTTTTTCTGGATTGAATCGGGCGAGGATTTCCCGGCAACAGCGTTTACCGAAGGAGCCGGTGCCTCCGGTGATCATTATGGTTTTCCCGTTTAGCATGTGTGTTGAGCGAAATCTGGAGGATTCGCTAGCGGTTGTAAATGAGCATAATCAATAAGCGACGCTGAATTCGCGGAAAGACTCCGAACGAAGCGGATCGCGCTCCGATTGTACCAGTCGAGGGGCGAAATGGGCGGAGATTGAGTCTATTTTTACAATATACGGCTTCGATTTTGTTTCAATATTTCCGACGCGCGCTAGGTTTATAGTCGCGCTCGAGATCGTTCGAGCCTGACCCTTCTCACACAATTGACCCACAAACCTGCTAAAACCGGAGCTTGAGCTATCAGTTTATGACCGTGGAAAGAATTCTCATACTCGACGACGAGCTAGTAATTAGAAAGGCTTTGGAAGAGCAATTGAGGCGAAAGCGTCTTTCGGTTTGCAGTGTATCCACTTTGCAAGACGCGGAGAGCCATTTGCAGAGCGACGAGTTTGATTTGCTTTTTGTCGACGTGCACCTGCCGGACGGCAATGGCACGGAGCTTTTGGATCGGATCAAGACGATGCCGGATCCGCCGCTTGTGGTGATTATCACCGGCAACGGAACGGTCGAGTCCGCGGTCGAATGCATGCGGTCGGGGGCGTTTGACTACATCATCAAGCCCTTTTCCTCGTCGCAGATCGACGTGTTGATGAAGAAGGCGAAAGACTACCGTCAGCTGGTGAAGGTGAATCAGTTTTTCACGCAGGAGAGCGTCGATAGCGTCGAGTTGATCGGCAAGAGTCCTTCTATCGAGCAATTGCGCAGTATGGTGGGAAAGGTGGCCCCGACGGAGGCGACGGTGTTGATCAACGGCGAAAATGGCACCGGCAAGGAGCTCGTCGCGAACGAGCTTTACCGGATGAGCGCGCGTAAGAACGCGCCGTTTATCAAAGTGAATTGCGCGGCGATTTCCGAGACCTTGATCGAGAGCGAGTTTTTCGGGCACGAGAAAGGGGCCTTTACAGGGGCGATGCAGCGTCGAGAAGGGCGCTTCGAACTCGCCGACGGGGGAACGATTTTGCTGGACGAGATCAGCGAGATATCGCCGAAGGTGCAAGCGAAGCTGCTGCGCGTTTTGCAGGAGCGAGAGTTTGAACGGGTGGGCGGCAACAAGACGATCAAGGTAGACGTTCGAGTCATCGCCACGACGAACCGGGATTTGCTCAAGTCGGTGGAGCAGGGCGATTTCCGTCAGGACTTGTACTACCGCCTCAATGTATTCCCAATTCAAGTACCGCCGTTGCGCGATCGGGCTGGCGACGTGATGCTTTTGGCGAAGACGTTTGCCCAGAAATTCGCTCGCAAGCACGGGATCAAGCTGACGGGATTCGATGACCCCGCTTCCCGGTCGCTGTCCAGCCATTCCTGGCCTGGCAACGTGCGGGAATTGCAGAACACGATCGAAAGGGCGGTGATTCTGAGCGAGCAAGGGTCAAAAATCTCTGCGACCTCTTTAGGGTTGATGCCGATGATGATGAATGTGAGCGCTCCGTTGGTTTCCGCCGCGGCGGGCGCCCCTGAACCGGAGCCAGTACCCGTGGGCGCCGTTCCAGACGGATTCGGAACGTCGCCTCAATTCGCGACTCCAAGCGCTGCCGTCTCCGAAAGCGTCGCGATTGAAAGCGGGCTTTCGGAAGAGCCGGAAACGCCGCTTCCCCTCGATCAGATCGAGAAGCGCCACATCCTCAGCACGCTGGAATCGACGGACGGGAATCGGACTCACGCGGCGAAGCTATTGGGAATAAGCATTCGGACGCTGAGGAACAAGCTGTCTCTCTATCGCCAGGAAGGCGAGTTCATCGCTGGAGAAGACTGATCGGGGCGGTTTTTTGCCCGGCGAGCGCGTGCATTCGGGCCCGATTTTGGCAAATTCGTCCGATTCGGGTGGATTCGCGCATTTTTCACCGGATGCCTCCCTAAAACTGCCTAAACCTTTGTCGTTCTTGAACGATATAGAATGGGACCTCCCACCCGATCGGTTCGATGCAGCAGACTATTCCCATTTCAGATATTGAGCTAGAGGCTCTCGCCACTCGCGCGGTCGGCAGCGTCTACTCCATGATGCTGAATGAGGACGCGTCGCAAATAACGACGACCCGGATCGACGAAACGACCGGTCCCGGCGGCGCCCCGTCGCTGTCTCTGCAACCGTCCGAAACCTTGATCGCGGGATCGGTGGGTTTCATCGGCAAGATTCGCGGCGTCCTCTACATTTTCATGGGGCTCTCCCTCGCGGAGAAGATCACGGGCGGACTGCTCGGCCTCGACGCCTCCGACCTTGAACGCGAGGAAAATGAAACGGTTAATGACGCAATCGGGGAGTTGACCAACATCATTGCCGGGGCGTTCAAAACGGACCTCAACAACAATGGTTGCGACTGCCGTATGACGATCCCGTCCATTTTGCGTGGAAGCAACTATTCGATCGAGTCGACCGAGTCCGCCTTGCGTCGTACGTTTAAAATCGACTGCGACGGCGACACGTTCGTGATCGATATCATAATGGAGGAAGAACTTTAATTTAAATCAAGCCATGCGAGTTAAAATCCTAACAGTTGACGATTCAAAGACAGTCCGGATCATCGTTCGAAAAGCGTTCAAGACGTTCGATTGCGATGTGCTGGAAGCCCAAAACGGCGTGGAGGGGCTCGCCATGGCCGCCAAGGACACGCCGGACATTATTCTCCTGGATATCACCATGCCAGTGATGGATGGCGTGGAGATGCTGACGAAGTTGAAGTCCGATCCAAATTTGAAGGGCATTCCCGTCATCATGCTCACCGCCGAGGCCGGCCGCGAGAACGTGATGAAGATCGCCAAGATCGGCGTGCGGGACTACATCGTGAAACCGTTTAAGGAAGAAGTGCTGGTCGACAAAGTGAGCCGAATCGTCGATCTGCGCCCCGCGGGCGACTCGGCCCCGGCTCAGAAGAAGATCGACGATCCGATCGACGTTTTGATCGTCGAAGACAAGCCTGCGATCATCCAGCAAATCAAGCAAGGCTTGGAGCACACGCAATGGGACATCAACGGCGTCTCGTCGACGGGCGAGGCGATCGACTACTGCCAGAATAAGGTTCCGGACTGTCTGATTGTCAGTCTCTCGTTGCCCAGCGACGCGGCGATCACTTTGTACCGCATCGTGCGTTCCAACGCGAAAACGAAGTACCTCCCGATGTTCGGCATGTCGGTGAAAACCGAGTCGGAAGAACAGCGACGCGCTCAGCAGGCGGGCTTCTCGACGATTATCACCAAGCCGATCGATTTCGAAGAGCTGGAGGCGAAGATCGCCAAGGCGGTCAACCTGGACGCGTCCGGACGCTACTTCGACTTGTCGGACGGGTTCATGACGGTGAAGCTTCCCAGCAAGTGCAGCAACACGTCGGTTAACGAGCTCAGCGCTTACTTCAAGACCAAGACGTGCGAGGCGGTTGACAACGGTATTTCCAACGTGATTTTCGATACGCAAGAAGTGGAGCAACTGAACTTGGAAGTCGTCCGGCTTTTGCTTCAGTCGATGCGCGTGTGCAACGAATTGAGTTTGAAGTACGCCCTTGCCGGCAGCCCGAAGATCATCGAAGAGAGCCGCAAATTCGAAGAGTCGAAAGACTGGGAGTTCAGCGAGTCGATCGAACTCGCCAGAGAGTCTTTATAATAGTCTTGTATACAAAAAACCGTAACACCGCCCCGATCGTTGCAAACGGTCGGGGTTGTTCGTTTTCGGGGCGAAGAATTAGCCTTTTTGCTTTTTCCCCCAGCTGTCGCGGAGGGCGACGGTGCGGTTGAAGACGAGCGTTTGCTTGGTCGAGTCGGGATCGACCGCGAAGTAGCCTTTGCGTTCGAACTGGAATCGGTCTCCGACCTGGGCCTCGCCCAGCGCAGTCTCGCCATAGGCGCGACTGATTGTTTCGGACTCTGTATTCAAATTGTCGATAAATGTCTGTCCTTCTTCCGCTTCTTCGGGAGTAGGAGTGCTGAAAAGCTGATCGTAGGAACGCACTTCGATTGGAACATTCTCGGTCGCGCTGACCCAGTGGATGGTTCCTTTCACTTTGCGCCCGTCGGGAGTCGAGCCGCCGCGGGATTCCGGATCGAAGGTGGCTTGGATCTCCTGGATTTCGCCATTCTCGTCCTTGGTGAATCCGGTGCAGGTGATGTAGCACGCGTAGCGCAGCCGCACTTCGCGTCCCGGACCGAGCCGGAAGAATTTCTTCGGCGGGTCTTCCATGAAGTCGTCGCGTTCGATGTAGATTTCGCGCGTGAGAGCGACTTTTCGGGAGCCGAGTTCCGTTTTGCCAGGATGGTTGGGGCCCTCGAACTCCTCGGACGAGTCTTGGGGGAAATTCTCGATCACCACTTTTACCGGATCGAGCACCGCCATGCGGCGCGTCGCCCGTTCTTCCAAGTCTTGGCGAATACAGTATTCAAGAAGGGAATATTCGTTGACTCGTTCGCGTTTGGCGACGCCGGCTCGCTGGCAAAACTCGTTGATCGCCTCTGGAGTGTATCCGCGTCTTCGGAAACCGGATACGGTGGGCATGCGCGGGTCGTCCCAACCGCGAACGTGGCCTTCCGTCACCAGTTGGAGAAGCTTGCGCTTGCTGGTGACGACGTATTCGATGTTGAGGCGGGCGAACTCGATCTGTCTCGGTTGGGAGGGGACGGGTAGTTTCTCGAGAAACCAGTTGTAGAGCGGGCGGTGAAACTCGAATTCGAGCGAGCAGAGGCTATGGGTGATGCCTTCAATCGAGTCGCTTTGTCCGTGGGTGAAATCGTAGGACGGGTAGATTTTCCATTTGTCGCCGGTGCGATGGTGGTGGGCGTGGAGTATGCGGTAGAGGACGGGATCGCGCAGGTTGAGATTGGGATCGCTCATGTCGATCTTCGCCCGCAGGACGCGCTCGCCCTCCGCGAATTCCCCGTCGCGCATGCGCTGGAACAAGTCGAGATTCTCCTCAACGGGACGGTCGCGATACGGGGAGTTTTCCCCGGGCTCGGTAAGGCTGCCCCGCATCCGTCTCATTTCCTCGTGAGAAAGGTCGTCGACGTAGGCGTGTCCTTCGCGAACCAGATGGAGCGCCCACTCGTAGAGTTGCTCGAAGTAGTCGGAAGCGAAAAAGAGGTTGTCGCCCCAGTCGGCTCCGAGCCATTGGACGTCTTTCTTGATCGCCTCGACGTATTCAGTTTCTTCTTTCTCGGGATTGGTGTCGTCGAATCGGAGATTGAACTGGCCTCCGTAGTCGCGGGCGATCCCTGAGGAAACTTGGATGGCGAAGGCGTGGCCGATGTGGAGGTAGCCGTTCGGTTCGGGCGGGAATCGCGTCACGATGGGCGCGTCGGGATTTTCGGCGCGGTACTCGTCGATGATGTCGCGGATGAAATTGCTGGGCGTTTCTTCGGTCATAGGGAAGGCTTATGGGCGATAGCGTTCGCGAGCGTTGTCGATACGTTTGAGAACGCGTTCTTTGCCGAGGGTTTCAAGCATAGGCAGAAAGTCGGGTCCGGAGTTGGTGCCGCTGACGGCGAAGCGAACAACCGGATACCAGGCGAAGGGTTTGAGGTCTTTTTCGTCGGCGAGCTGATTGAAGGCGGAGTCGATCGATGTTTGATCCCATTTTTCCAGAGCGGCGAGCCGAGGGGCGATTTCGTCGAGTCGATCGACTGCGCCGTCTTTTTGCATGACTTTCTTTTCCGCTTTTTCCACGACCGCGTAGTCTTCGGAAAAGAAATAGGCGGCGAATTCCGGGAGGTTTTCGAAGCTGTCGATTTTCTCTTGGCAGAGTGCCAGCGCGGACGAGAGGTAGGCGTCGTCTGTATCGCTGGACGCGAGACCCGCGTTTTCGAGGGAGGCGCGGGCGGTGGACACGTATTCCGAGAGATCCATGGACTTCATCCGCTCGAAGTTCAGGTGCGACATCTTCTTCTCGTCGAACCGGGCGCCGCCTTTTTGCACGTCGTTCAAGTTGAATCGCGAGACGAGCGCGTCGATCGTCAGCGATTCCTGGTCGTCTTTGGGGGACCATCCGAGCAGGGCGATGAAGTTGACGACTGCTTCGGGGAGGAAGTTGCGTTCCTTGTATTCACTTATCAATGCGCCTTTGTCGCGCTTGGACATTTTCCCTTTCCCTTCCCTCGGGTCCTTTAGGATCATCGGGAGGTGGGCGAATTTTGGAGGCGTTGCTTCGAAAGCGTTGAACAGCTCGACGTGTTTCGAAGTATTGGAAAGGTGGTCTTCTCCCCGGATCACGTGGGTGATCTTCATCTCGATGTCGTCGACGACGTTGACGAAGTGGAAGCTCGGGTCGCCATTGGATCTCTGGATCACGAAATCGCGCTCCTCCTTGCGGGTGACCTGTCCGCGGATGAGATCGTCGATGACGACGGGTTCGGCGCGGACTTTCTCGATCTCGGCATTGGCGTAGGAGTCGAACTCTGTGTAGCGTTCCCCTTCGAGTTTGAAGTAGACGGCGCCGTCGCGTTCGTAGGCGCGTCCTTTGTCTTTGAGAGTTTGCAAGTGGGCTTGGTAGATGTCGCTCCGCTGGCTCTGGAAATAGGGGCCGTAGGGCCCGTCTTTCCCGGGGCCTTCGTCCCAGTCGAGCCCGAGCCACTCTAGCCCGTCGAGGAGTTCCTCGAGGGCCGCTTCGGTGTTTCGCTCCTTGTCTGTGTCCTCGATTCTAAGGACGAAGACCCCGTCGTTCTGGCGCGCGTAGAGCCAATTGAACAAGGCGGTACGCGCGGTGCCGATGTGGGTCGACCCGGTTGGACTGGGAGCGAATCTAACGCGAACGTCACTCATAGGATCGACACGTTGCGCGTAAGGAGGGACGAATCAAGGCATCTCTTCCAATAGAAGATTGCGTGCGTTTCGCGGAAATCAGCGTCGGGAGAGACGGTCGATGGGGTAGAGAAGGAGAATCGAGAGCCCCACGAGGCAGGCTCCGATGACACTCCATTCGCGAATCGAGAAGAAACCGATCATGTAGAATCCGATAAACGGCGCGCAAAGCCCTCGAAGCCCGGTGAGGAACGAATGGACGGTCATGTAGTTGGATTCCTCGCCTTCCGGGGCGAATTTGGTGACCCAGAGGCTCCAGTTCACGTTGGCCCCCGCCAGGGCGAGGCCGTAGCCCGCCGAGCCGATATAGATACCCGTGATCGTGTCGGAGAAAAAGAACACGAGTATAGCCGCGAATAGGAAGGCGCTGGAAAGGCCGCGTACGAGCAAGAAGTTGAAGGAGTCGAATAGATGGCCCCAAATTGAAGTGGTGAGGATGCGGACAACGCTGGGAATGACGATGGTGGCAATAGCGATTTGCGTACTGGTGGCCTGGATACCGTATTCGCTACTCGATAGGTACTCGATTTGCAGCGGCATGGTGGCCAGGTTGCCGAATCCGAGAATCATCCACATGGCCAGGATCGATCCGAACACTTTGTCTTTCCAGACGAGGGACAGATGGGCGAGGGGGTTTGCGCTCGGGCTTCGCTGCAGCGTTTCGGAGGGCATTTGGGCCATGCACAGGGCCGAGATCGCGCACGCTCCGGCCATGATTTGAAAAATAACCGGAAACCGGGAAAGGTCTTCCTCCAAAAAGATCCCTCCGAACCACCCAAACAACGGGGCGATGGCGACGCCCAGGGTGATGGCGTGGGCGACTCGTTTGCCGCGATCCGCGGCGGTGTAGTTCGTAGAGTAGATGTGGACGATGAGCGGCATTTGCTGGGCGAGCAGGGCGGCGGCGAGGACGCCGGAGCCGAGGAAAAGCCACAGGGAGTCGCTGGCGAACGACGACACGAGGAAAAGGGCTCCGGCGATGGCGTAGTTGACGCTGCAGATCTGAGCGGAACGCATCTTAAGTCGCGACAAGTAGAACAAGGCGATCGGCGTTGAGAGGAGCCCGATCATGTAGGCGGCGGGCACCATCGCTTTGGAGAATGAGGATCCGTCGAAAAAGCGTGTTACGATCAGGAGGGCGAAAATGCGCCAGCCGGCGTCGAGAGTTCCGTACAGCCCGGTTCGCATTAGGTCCCATCGGAAAGTCCGGCGGGCGATCTCTCGGGCGTTTTCGGAATTGTGGGTCGCTTCGATTCGCAGTACGCTAGGGCTCCGCCTGAATTGGGCGAGCGCGAATCCGCGAGAGGCGCTCGGAAGTGGAAAACGTAACGTGTTTGTTCAGGGGCTGTCCGGGATCAGCGCTTGAAATTCCGGGTGGTCTTTCAGGGCGGCGAGGTCGGAGTCTTGGGCGAGCCATTCGAAGTCGTTGTAGCCGCGTTCGATCGCTTGCTTCAGGGCGACGAGAGCGTCGCGTTTTCTTCCGAGCAGGCAGAGGCTGCAAGCGAGGTTGTAGCGAACTCGAGCGTCGTTGGGCAGGAGTCGGGCGAGTCGGCGGTCGATGCGAAGCGCTTGCTGGGCCATTGAGTATTTCGAGTACAGTCCGCCGAGAAGCTCCAGCGCTTCGCGATTGGCCCGGTCGCGTTTCAAGATGTTCTCGTAGAAGGTGATCTCGAACGCGTCTTGAGAGTCCATTTCCACGAGGGCGAATCTAGGGGGAAGGGGGCGGTCTGCAAGCGTCGGATTGGCCGTTTCGATCGGGTTGAGCGGCGCCGATCGAACTAGGCGCTGCTACGGGCTCCGCGGTGAGCTCAAGCGCCTAGCGCTCCAGTGGCGTTTAGCGCCGGTCGGGTAGACTAAGCTAGGGACCCTTATGAGACGTCCGCGCCGAGAGTGATTTTATGCAAAATACCCCTTGATCTGTATCCGTTAGGGGCCGTTGGAAACTATCGGGAATTATTTTCCAAATACCAAATAACTATTCCGCGCGGCCGCCCGAATGCGGGTGGGGCGCTAATTCAATATTATACATACCACGATTATGAATGCTCGATTTAGCATATTACTACTACTCGCTTCGCTAGGGTTCGCCGTTGGCGTCCAGGCGGAGGACGCGCTCGAGTCGAAAGGGTCCATCCTCTCGCTGGAGCAAGGAACGGCGACGGTGTCGCTTGAAGTTGTCGGGAGCGCCAAGGAAGGCGATCGCGTTCGCGTTGACAAGATCAACGAGGACGAGGAGATCGTGACAATTCGCGGCGAAGTGATTGAATTGCTCGAGGTAGATGTCGTTGTTCGCATCGAGACGGCTAGCCTGGAAGTGGGCGAGCCCGTTCGCATTTTCCCGGTCGCTCCGGTTCTCGAAGCGGATATCCTGGCGTCCATTCCGGACGACAAGTTTTCGCTTTCGGATCCCGTGGACGACGACAAGCTGGACCACAAGGCGTCCTTGGAAGCCTGCCGCGCCGCGTTGGCCGAGTTTCCGGAAGAGCCGCGTTTCCATGCTCAATTGGGACGTCTCCTCGAGGTGCTTGAAAAGCCTGCGAGCGCGATTCTCAGCTACGAGCGGGCGATCGAGCTGGAGCCCAACTACCCGGTCGTGCTGCACAAGCTGGCTTCGCTTCGTTTCTTCGGGCCCGAGGAATTGAGAGACTTGCAGGTGGCTCGCCAGTTCTATCGCCGCGCGGCGGAGCTCGAATTTGACGCGGCCATGCCGGTGATCGGTTCGATGAGCCGCGACGCTTCCGGAGGTCCTCGCGACTACGAAGCGGCTGTGCACTGGTTTCAAATCGCTGCGGAGAAAGGCAATCCGTATTCGCAAAACGCGCTCGCCCAATGCTACGAAAACGCTTGGGGGCTCGACAAAGATATCAGCAAGGCCCTCTTGTGGTACCGCAGCTCTGCCGAGCTCGACCACGCGCCGGCCATGTGGAATCTGGGTCGCGTGTTCGACAAGGGCATTGGCGTAACCGCCAACGAGGCCACCGCTTTCGATTGGTACGGCAAGGCGGCCAAGCGTGGCCACCTGGACGCGACTGTTGAGTTGGGTCGCTGCTACTTGAAGGGCAAAGGGATCGACAAAGACACCGAAATCGCTCTCGAATTGCTCAACGACGCTTCCGATCGCGGCAGCCCTCAGGCGATGAGCCTGCTCGCTTCCATCTACATGGAAGGCGTCATCGTTAAGAAGGACTACGACATCGCGGCGGGATTCTACCGCAAAGCGGCGGACAAAGGCGACCCGGCGGCCCAGTTCAATCTGGCGGTAATGCTGGAGAAGGGGCAAGGGACGGTGAAGAACCGCGACGAAGCCATCGCCTGGTATCAGGACGCGGCGCGTCAGGGCCACAATTCGTCACAGAAGCGCCTGTTGAAGCTCCAACTCGATTGGTAGCCCTAGAATTTGTTTATAGTAGGTGTGAGGCTGCTTAGCGGCAGCCCTAGTTTGTATGAGTATCGCATAGGCCGGTTGGTTACCGGCCTATGCTTTTTTGGGCTTTGGAAGCGGGGATAGGACTTATAGGTCCTAATTGGCCTTCAGCTAGGACTCGCCTTTACTCTTGGAGCAGACCCCGTTCGCTTGCAGCTCTTCGCAGGAAGCGGTGACTTGGAGGCGCTGGCTGATGGGCGTCAGTCCTAGATTCGAGGATACGGTGCTGCCGTACCATTCCATGAAGGGAGCGGGGATTTCGAAGATTTTCTGACAGTCGTTGCAGATGACCTGAGCCTTGTGGGCGTCTTGCTCCTTGTTGGGCATGTAGTACTTCAGGTTCGTCCCGATATCGACTTCGCGCACGAGGCTGCTTTCGACGAGAATAGGCAAGGTGCGGTAGACCGTCGCTCGCGAAACGGTGCGGTCAATGACCCGAGCCTTGTCGAGAAGCTCTTCAGCGGTGAAATGACTCGACTCCTTGAATACGGCTTCGAAGATGGCCATACGTTGGCCAGTCATTCTCAGATTATGCTTTATCAAATAGGACCGGAAGCGGTCTCTGCACTCTTCAATTGTCACGAAATGCAGTCTCAATACGTTCTCAATAACTGTCAATGATGGAGTGTGGACGGTGGATTTGAACGACGAGATCGTGGCGGTTTGGCCGTTGGCGGGCTTCGACAAGACGTTACACTATCGGGCGGCTTCTGGTTTGGCGGAGCGGATTTCGGAAGGCTCGCTGGTCCGGGTCCCGGTGGGGCGACGGTTCACTTTGGGCGTCGTGGTGGGGAAGGGTGTCGAGGCGGATATCGACTTCACTCGTCTGAAAATGGTTTCCCAAGTCTGCTACGATCAGCCTATTCTGACTTCGAAATTGCTCGCGCTTGCTGAATGGATGCGAACCTATTACGGGGCGAAACGGGAATCCGTATTGGAAACTATGATACCGGGTCCGATTCGGCAAGGAATGTCGGCGAAGCGGGAGAAGTATGTCTCGGCGGGCGCGACGCCCAGCGGCGAGGAGTTGGAGGCGCTGGCTCGCCGGGCGCCGAAGCAAAGGGCTTTGTACGATTTTGTGAAACAGCAAAGGGCGCCGCAGAAAAAGAGCCTGATTCTCAATCGGCTAAAATTGTCGGCGGCCACGTACAATGCGTTGCTCGAGAAGGGTTTTATTGAGGAAGAGTCGCGGGTGCAGGAGCGAGTCGCCTACGAGGACGAGATGGGGGCGGTCGAATTCGCGGCGGAGGAGGCGTTTGAGTTGAATGAGGAGCAATCGGTTGTCACCCGATCGATCGCTGCGGACTTGGAGACGGGTGGCTTTAGCGCGCGGCTTTTGCAAGGCGTGACTGGATCGGGAAAGACGGAGGTGTATTTAAGAGCCATGGAAACGGTTTTGGAAAAGGGGCAAGGAGTTCTTTTTCTGGTGCCCGAGGTGGCTTTGACGCCGCAGACGGTGGGCCGTATCCGGTCGCGACTTTCCAAATACGCCGATATTCAAACCGTCGTTTGGCACAGCCATTTGTCGGACGGGGAGCGACTGGACGCTTGGATAGCTTTGGCGTCGGGCGCGGCGCGTGTCGTGGTGGGCGCGCGATCCGCTGTGTTCACCCCGATTCCAAATCTCGGATTGGTTGTAGTGGACGAGGAGCACGAACCGGCGTTTAAGCAAGACGAGACTCCGCGCTACCACGGGCGGGACGTGGCGGTGTATCGAGCGTTTTTGGAAGGGGCGCTGTGCGTGCTGGGGTCGGCGACTCCGTCGCTGGAATCCTATCGAAATGTAGCGTTGGGCAAGTACGCTCTAGACCGATTAACGCAGCGAGTGGACGATCGGTCTCTTCCGATGATGCATGTGGTCGACATGCGGGCGGAGATCGCCCGTTCGCGAAAGTCGATTCAGCTGTCGACCTTGCTGGTGGAGAAACTGCGTGATCGTTTCGAGAAGAAGGAGCAGAGCATACTTTTTATCAATCGGCGCGGTTTCTCGTCGTGCATGCTGTGCCAGGATTGCGGGCATGTGGAGATGTGCGATCATTGCAGTGTGCCGATGACCTATCATCGAAGCGACGAGACCTTGAAGTGTCACCTATGCGGGGCGGAGACGGCTGCGCCCATGCGTTGCCCGTCTTGTAAGAGTCCGAAAGTCCGCCGGAAGGGAATGGGGACGCAGCGTATCGAGGACGCGGTTACACGGGTAATGCCGAATGCGAAGGTGGTTCGGATCGACGCGGATACGATGAGTCGCAAGCATTTGTTTCGTCAGATTCTCGGGGAGTTTCGATCGGGAAAGATCGACGTACTGGTCGGGACGCAGATGATCGCGAAGGGGCTGGATTTTCCGAATGTGACTTTGGTTGGAATGGTGGACGCGGACCTGTCGCTGCACATTCCTGATTTCCGGGCCAACGAGCGCACTTTCCAATTGCTCGTGCAAGTGTCGGGGCGGGCCGGTCGGGGCGATTTGGCGGGGGAGGTGGTGGTGCAGACCTTTACGCCACACGCGGATCCGATTCAGTTCGCCCGTCGGGGAGAAGTGGATGCGTTTCTAGAGCTGGAGGCGGAGTCCAGGGAACGATTCGGCTATCCGCCGTATCGGCATCTGATTCGGCAGGTGTTTCGGGGCCCCAACGCGGACAAGGTCGTGTTTTTCGCGGATCAATTTGCCAAGCGCGTTGCGGAGCGTCTGGAAGGGCGGGTGGAGACGCGCGGGCCGGCGCCGTGCTCGATCGAGAAAATGAAGGACCATTACCGGTTTCAGATCTGGTATTTTGTCGGCAGCGTGGCTCCTGTCATGGCAGATTTGGTGGCGATCGCCGCGGAAATTAATTGGCCGCAGGACGTGATCCAGGTGCTGGACGCGGACCCGATGTCGCTGAGCTGAGCGAGTTGGCCATGGAGGAACTACTCTATGTCCAGTATAGCTTAAGATACGCGCGCTCACGCCGATAGGGATAGGTAGGACTCGTTCGTTTGCGGGTCTGTTGAAGGCTTTTTGTGAACGCGGGGCAACGGCTAGGCGGGTTCGACCTTACTGGCTGCTTCTGGAGAAAGCGAACTCCGGAACGGCCGCCGGCTTGGCTGCCGCAGGAGCGAAGGGCTGGAAACCCAATCAACGACTCTCTCTTGTCGGGCCGGGACGAATCGTCCCGGCCTTTTTCTACAAGAGCGAGTGGATCACCGGGTGGGGAAATTGAGGCGTGAATCTAGCGGCGGACTGTGGCGGTCGCCCTTGGCCGACGGTGATTGAAAGAGAACACGAGTAGCGTGGCCAATCCAATGATCGTCATCGCGATGGAGGAACCAGCGTCGGAGACCGGAACAAGGGTGACTCGCGCGTAGTAGTCGTTTTGCGCGTACTCTTGGTATTTCATATCAACATCCGACTGGTCCTCGGAAATGTTGCCACTTGTAGTGTCCCACTTGACGGCGTCGGTCTTGTAACCTGCAGTGCCTCCAGTGGGATAAAAACTGGTTACAAAATAGACGTTTTTGCCTGTCCCGAGAATCCCGCTGTTCCTGTAGGCTTCCGCAAACAATTTGGCGAGCGCCCCAATTTCATCGTGTTCATACCAGGGTTGAGACTTGAACACGCTCTCGTAGCTCGAGAGGGCGTCGTTGACGCTTATTTGAAAGATCTCCGCGTTGTAGTCGTTTCCATCGACGGTGATGAGAACTGCCTTGGACTGTTCAATGGCGACGAGAGAAAAAGCCGCGAGGGCGAGAAGTTTGATGAAGGTTTTCATAAGATGTTGGATTGAATAGTTTGGATAATCGCTTCCTCCTAACCTAGCAGGCCACGCGCCAACTCGGTTTCTCTAGGTCTCGTCCCCCCGTGAAATATGGAATTATGAACGCTAAATGAGCCGATCGTCTGTAAGGATTTCTGACATCGTATTATGAATACAAGATTAATGATCGTACTATCGGCTTGGCGTTCAATCGTTTACGAGTTTGATTAATCGTGTAAGAGAAAACGACACTTCTATCGGTCGTTTAGAACTGTCGTGCCTTCAAAATGAATACAACATGAACGTAGCAGGTGAAATCCTGCGGCGCCCATGAAAAGAGAAAGGCCCGCCAGTCGTAACAAGCGGGCCTCTCAAGAGGGGGGTTCCAAGAAATTCTTATCGATAAGAGAAAACGTTGGGTTGAGACAATTCGGTGTCAGTTTGAGATGCAATCTCTTTTTGCCACTAAATTATGAATACATTCTATAACGAACGCTATCTGGATGATTTCCAATACCTTGCAACGGTGTTAAAATCCTGTGATTTGTAGGGGCAGGAAAGATTAATCGTTTTATCTAGAGTTGGATACGAATACGGCTTCCGGGGTCGCGCTCGTGTGCGCTTAAGAATGGAGGCGTCGCCCTTAAGTGATCGCAAGATTGCGCCCGGATTCCTTCATGTCTGGTATTCAAGCGCGCTGCTTGCTGCTGGTTGCTTGACCGAGCGCTGTGGCCTCGAGAGCGGGCTCTTCTAGGGTGTTTCGGGAGTTTCATTTAGCGTGGCCTCAAGATCAGGGTTGCTGGGGGCGGCGCGAGACCTATGGTGCCGGGATGCGCATCTATTTTCTAGGAGTCGGGGGGACTGCTATGGGGAACGCCGCACTGTTATTGCGGGATCTAGGCCACGAGGTGTTCGGCTCGGATCGAGCGGTGTATCCGCCTATGAGCGATTTGCTGTCAGAGGCGGGGATTGCGATTCTGGAGGGCTACAGCGCGGATCGCCTGCAACAGTTGAATCCGGATTTGGTTGTCGTGGGAAACGCGTTTTCCAGAGGGAACGAGGAAGTGGAGTTTCTTTTGAACGAGCGTTCGATTCCGTTCGCGTCGTTGCCGGAAGTGTTGTCGCGCTTTGTCTTGTCGGGCCGTCGTTCGGTTGTGGTGACGGGGACGCACGGGAAAACGACGACGACGAGTTTGGCGGCGTATTTGCTCGAGCGGGCAGGCGCGGACCCGGGCTACTTGATCGGCGGCGCGCCTGTCGATCCTGAAAAAGGCTGGAGCAACGGGAACAGAGACGCGCCGTTCGTGATCGAGGGCGACGAGTACGACAGCGCGTTTTTCGACAAGCGGAGCAAGTTCATCCACTACGCGCCGCATATCGCGATTCTGAACAATCTGGAGTTCGATCATGCGGACATTTTCCGGGATTTGGACGACGTGAAGCGGAGTTTCGAACACTTGACGCGTATTGTGCCCGGAAATGGGTATTTGCTGGTGAACGGCGACGACGCGAACGTCGAGTCCTTGCTCCCGGTTTCCTGGACGCGAGTTTTGCGGGTGGGTACCAGAGAGGAGTGCGACTTGCGTATTGAAAATTATGAGACAACCGCATCCGGTTCGCGTTTCGAGCTCGTTTGGAAAGGAGACGCTTGGCTAGCTGTCGAGTGGAGTATCGCGGGACTGTTCAATGCCCGTAATGCGGCGATGGCCTGTTTGGCGGCGGCGCTAGGAACCGTAGGTCTCGACGAGGTTCGCTCGTTCCCTGCCGAGGGATTGGCGGAGTTCCGCGGAGTAAAGCGCCGGCAGCAGATTCGCCATTCGTCCGCCGACCTCGTTGTTGTGGAGGACTTCGCCCATCACCCGACTGCGATCGGAGAGATCGTTGGGACGCTCAAAGAGCGGTACCCGGAACATTCGCTGATCGTGGCCATTGAGCCGCGGAGCAACACCTCCCGCCTCGACTCGATGCGCGAGCCCATGCGCGTAGCCCTGTCGCGCGCGGACGCGGTTGTGATCGGGGCCCCGAAACAGTCGTCCGATTCGGAAATACTGGATACAAAGGCACTGGCGGCGAGCCTTGCTGAGGGTGGTGTACCGGCCGCGGCCGGTCAGACCAATGCGGAGAGTTTGGACTTGCTGAACGAACGAATCGGGCAGACGGAGGGGAAGAGCTTGGTCGCGTTTTTGACCAACGGTTCCTTTGACGGGATCATCGACGCGTTTGTCGAGTCGCGGTAGGGAGATACGCGACTTTGCGGAGTGGACGGCCCGGTCCCTCGACAGGCTGGGGATGGTGAGCATTGTCGAACCACGGCCCGCCCCTACTTGATTTTCGATTTGCCGGACAGTCTTTGAGTTTGCTTGCGGCGGGCGCGAAAGACGCAATGGTGACTATCCATGGCGATCCCCCCTTTCCATTTTCAGACGCTTTTTGAACTCGGCCCGGATGAAACGGAGTATCGATTGTTGACTGACGAGTTCGTTTCCACGGATTCCTTTAGTGGAGAAGAGATTCTCAAGGTGGAGTCGGAAGGGCTGACTTACTTGATCGGACAGGCGATGCACGATCTTTCCTTCATGTTGCGGACGAAGCATCTCGAGCAGGTGGCGGCTATTTTGGAAGATCCGGAGGCGTCGGAAAACGATCGGCATGTCGCCTTGACACTGCTGCGCAACGCCGAGATCGCCGCGCAGGGCGTGCTGCCGTTTTGCCAGGACACGGGCACGGCGATCATCATGGGCAAAAAGGGGCAGGGCGTGTGGACCGACGGAGAGGACGAAGCGGCGATCGCTCGAGGAGTTTACAACACGTACACTAGCGACAATCTGCGGTATTCGCAAACCGCGCCGCTCTCGATGTACGAGGAGAAGAACACGCGGACCAATTTGCCGGCCCAGATTGACGTGTACGCCAAAGGCGGGAGCGAGTATTCCTTCCTCTGCCTGGCCAAAGGTGGAGGTTCGGCCAACAAAACATTTTTGTATCAAGAGACGAAAGCGCTGCTGAATCCGGAGTCGCTGGAGACATTTCTTCTCGAGAAAATGGTGTCGCTCGGCACGTCTGCCTGTCCGCCTTATCATCTGGTGTTCGTGATTGGTGGAACCTCGGCGGAAGCCTGTTTGAAGACGGTAAAAGTCGCCTCGACCAAGGACTTGGATGCGCTGCCCACGTCGGGCAACGAGCACGGACGGGCGTTCCGCGATATCGCGCTGGAGGAACGTATGCTTGAGCGGGCCCGCGAGTGCGGCATCGGCGCCCAGTTTGGCGGACGGTATTTCGCGCTGGATGTTCGAATTATCCGGTTGCCGCGCCACGGGGCGAGTTGTCCGGTGGGGATTGGCGTGTCGTGTTCAGCGGACCGAAATATCAAGGCGAAGATTAACAAGGAAGGCCTCTGGCTGGAGAAACTCGAAGGGGATCCAGGACGCCTGATCCCGGCGACCGCTGGTGGACAAAAGGAGGCGGAAGCGGTTCGGCTCGATCTCAATCGCCCGATGGAGGCGATTTTGAAGGAGCTTTCGCGCTACCCGGTACAAACGCGGTTGTCCTTGAACGGTACCATTATCGTGGCCCGCGATATTGCCCACGCCAAGCTCAAGGAGCGTCTCGACGCGGGCGAGGGGCTGCCCCAGTATTTCAAAGATCACCCGGTTTACTACGCAGGTCCGGCAAAGACGCCGAAAGGACTTCCGTCGGGCTCGTTCGGGCCGACGACGGCAGGGCGAATGGACGCCTACGTGGCGCCGTTTCAAGAGGCGGGCGGATCGATGATCATGTTGGCCAAGGGAAACCGGAGTCAGCCCGTCATCGATTCCTGCGCGAAATTCGGGGGATTTTATTTGGGATCGATCGGCGGTCCCGCCGCGATTCTGGCGAAAGAGAATATCAAGAAAGTGGAAGTCGTGGAGTACGAGGAGCTCGGGATGGAAGCGATCTGGAAGATCGACGTGGTCGATTTCCCCGCGTTCATCCTCGTCGACGACAAAGGCAACGACTTCTTCCAGATGATCCGCAAGCGAGTCCTGAAAGGCTCAACTTAATTCTCTTCAGACGCACTTGCCTCTCCCGCGGGGGAGAGATCTTGCCCGCGAACGCAGAGAGCGGATCCATCGAAACGATGCTAATCGAAATTCGAGTTTTTGTGTAACAGTGATCTCTTCGAGATCAAATCTCGCGGGCGCGAGACCAGGATCCCGCTTGCGCGGGACAAGGATTTAATTCTACGAAGTATCCAGCTCCCGCGAAGCGGGATCAAGCGAGTGAAGCCGCGACAGCGGGTGAACGCATCCTGTTAATTCCTTCATGCGTTCGCAATTGGAACTTGGCCCGGGACGTTTGGGTCGTATGGTTCACTCTATCTCAAATTAACCCTAACGGACTACTCCCTTATGAATACGCGTCGCGACTTTGTTAAATCCGCCCTCGGGCTCGCCGCAGCCTCTGCTGCCGCCCAGCCAATTCTCTTTGCCGCCCACCACAAGAAAAACGAGAAGTGGTTCGATATCTCTCTCGCCCAATGGTCGATGCACAAGTCCTTCAGGGCCGGAACCCGCGACGCCATGGACTTCGCCAAAATCACCAAGCGCGAGTTCGGCATCGAGGCGATCGAGTACGTGAACCAATTCTACTTCGACAATTTCACCGCCAAGGTGATCGCCGACCTGAAGCGCCGGTCCGAAGGCGAGGGGGTGAAGAATTTGCTGATCATGTGCGACCGGCTGGGTCGCCTGGGCGATCCGGACAAAGCGGCTCGCATCGAAACCGTTGAAAAGCACAAACTCTGGGCGGACGGCGCCAAGGAGCTCGGCTGTCATTCGATTCGCGTCAACGCCGCTTCGGAAGGTTCGTTCGACGAGCAGATGAAGCTCGCGGCCGACGGGTTGAGCCGTCTCGGCGACTATGGAGACTCGATAGGCATCGACGTGATCGTGGAAAACCACGGCGGCTTGTCGAGCAACGGAGCTTGGTTGGCCGGAGTGATGAAGCAGGCGGCTCACAAACGCGTGGGTACGCTTCCAGATTTCGGCAATTTCGTGATGAATCGTCAGACTGGCGAAAGCTACGACCGCTACAAAGGGACGGCGGAATTGATGCCGTACGCAAAGGGGGTCAGCGCGAAGTCCGGCGATTTCGACGCGGATGGCAACGAAACGCGCATCGACTACCCACGTATTTTGAAAATCGTTAAAGACGCCGGCTACCGTGGATATATCGGTATCGAGTACGAAGGCAAAACGCTCAGCGAGGAAGCCGGGATATTGGCCACAAAAACGCTCTTGCAACGCCTGGGCGGGCGATAGCGAAACTGACTTCTGGCGGGGCGTTCGCGCGTTGGTTTGTTATCGAAAAAACTCGCCGAAAATTCGGCGAGTTCGGTCGTTATTCGTATGCGTGGGTCCGGAATTACTCCGGATTCCCGGGCCATTTACTTCGAAAACCGTCGGCGCAGAAACCCGAGCGAGGCGAGGCTCAGAGTCGCGAGTCCAAGCGCGGAACCGGTGTCGCTGATGGGGCACGCGTAGGCAGTCAATTTTGCCCAGTCGAGTTTAAAGTCGTTGTCGTCATCGTCCTCAACGGGTTGATACGGATCTCGAGTCGCGAATACCTGATAGCGGAGGATGCCATCCTCCCATAGGTCCTCAAAGAGGCTTCTGTGATGAGGATTCGACGAGTAAAAATTGAAAGTGTAACGTTGGTCGTCTATTTCCCAGGTAGGACTGGAAAACAGATATGTATTGTCAAGAGGGTCGGTGCCAAATTTGAAGCCGCCCCACTCGTCATGTCCGTCGGAGTCGTCAATGTCGATTACGATCTGGAAATGATGGATACGGTACCGGGTTCGATCGTATCCTCTTTTCTCTATGTCGAAGTAGGATACGTATTCAGAATCATACGGATCGTGCCCGTCTAAGGTCTCGTCTATGCCATCGTAATCGGAAAACGTGATGGGAATTGCCAATGCGGGAGCCGCAGTGACCAGTGTCATCGCAAGGAGTTTGTATAGTGATTTCATTTGGATCATGTATTGCGTGATTTGCGTTATTAAATAGGAAGGCGACGTAAACGTTTGCTACGCGCGGTTGGATCTGACCTTGCCTATCTAGCAATACGCATGCCAATCGGAGTAGGAACCGGCTGTTGAAAGGGAGGTTCATGTTGTATTCATATAATGAATATAGAATGAACTGTAAGAATGGCTTACAGTGAACATTAACAGCCGATTAGTTTTTCTGTATCCTGTTGATTCCAAGGTGAATGGATGGAGCGGTTCATGTGTAAAGAATTCTGACAGTTGTGTTAGGCGTGAGCAGTTGTTGGATTGGGAACGGCAAACCTACTAACTTGCCGTTCCTCTTGATCGCGACCTTGGCGGCGCCTTTTTCGAGGCGGACGATCGATCAAGCCGGTTCCTAGGAGGTTCTCCGCGCGGCGGGCTATTATGGGCGTTCCAATGCCAGTTCGGATTGAGCGAACGGGTGAACTGAGCGCGAGTCGAGTAGTCGATCCTGATGCGTTTTGGCAAACGAGTGTCCGTGAATTGGGTAGGCAATTGTTGACACGGCAATTCCTGCAGTCGCTGTTTCTGATCCCGCGGACGATTTTTTTCGCCTCGTTTCCAGAGGGGGAGGACTTGTTTTACCTCTTTTTAAAGCGGGTCTGGAGAGAATATTGCTATCCGGGCGTTACATATGCTCACTGCCCGAAAGACTCCAAAAAGAGAAACGGCGATTGCCGCTCGTTCCGTCCTTGGAAGCACTCTGCTGCTCTGGGTCGTTTGGGCGAGTCTTCTCGGAGGGGCGATCCCGATTGCGGGCGGCGCGGGCCCTAGCGAGACGGGAGTCGTCGAGAGCGACTTGGGGTCGATGAGCCTCGGCGACTTGCTGCGTCAGCGGCCGGAGCTGTATGTTGACTCGAACACCGCGTCGGGGGTTTCGGAAACCATTCGAGACGCTCCGGCTTCAATGCTTGTGGTCGACGCTCAGTCGATCAAGCGGCGCGGCTATGACAGTCTCGACGATTTACTGGAGGGGTTGCCGGGATTCGATACGATTACCGCGGCGGGGACGATGCAGACGGTCGCTTATCAACGCGGCTATCGCTCGCCTTGGACGCAGCGGACCTTGTTGCTGGTGAATGGAAAGGTGGAAAACAATCTCTGGAACCACAGCGCCCAGATCTCGCGTCAGTACCCGATGTCGATCGTGGAACGGGTGGAGGTGTTGCACGGCCCGGCTGGCGCGGTATACGGCCCGAACGCGTTCCTGGGAGTCGTAAACGTGGTGACGCGGGATTCGTCGCGACTTAAGGATGGCGCCCATCGCGCGGAGGCGAGCGTGATCTGGGGCGACTACGATTCGCGCGGCGTTGACATTGCCTTGGGCGGGCGGAAAGGCGCCTTTTCCTACGACTTGGGATTGAAGCTGTACGACAGCGACGAAGCTGGCATTGACGATTACTCGGAGTGGGGGTTCACCGACGAGTCGCTGCTTTCGGACCCCGATCGCTGGGGGCCGGGGATTGGTGTCGGTGTCGACCCGGTCAGCGGAAACGACAGTCCAGCGGGCGATCTCGATGTGGACGGCCAAGCGTCTGCCGACGAAATTGTATTTGAGGAGAGGCTCGGGCAATACAGCGACCCGACTTCCAACTACGGATTTGTGGGCGAAGCTCGATTGGGCGACTGGGAGTTGGGAATTGTCCGATGGAGGACCGACGAAGGTTACGGGCCCTACTATTCCTTCGCCGATGCCCAGCCGGGCGTGCCCTGGACTCACGAGTCGAGCCAGATTTACGTGAATCATGACACTGAGTTGTTTGGGCGCGTGTCGCTCGCTTCCGAAGTCGTGTATCGAACCAGCCGTGTGGGGGGATTGTGGGCCGAGTCGTTTGGTGACAACGTGAGTTTGTCCAGTTGGAATTCCTACAACGAGTCGTGGCGCATGGAGGAGCGATTGACGTATTCTCCGTCGGAAGAGCTCACTTTTAGCGGCGGTGTTCGATACGAGCATCGGGACTTGTCGAAGCTGTATTTTATAAACAACTACTGGGAAGGGGCGGGGGCCTCTGGGGCGAATGGCGGAGAATCCAGTTCGAGCGGTTCGGCGGTGTTGCCAGCGGACCAGATTACATCGGAAAACCCGACGGTCGTTCCGCCGGCGATCGATCCCAATTCGATAGCGGATTCGAATCTCTGGCGCGCCCAGGACTACGGGGCGTTCGTGCAGGGAATCTGGGACCGCGGAGATTGGCGAATGAGCTCGAGCGTGCGTTGGGACGAGAACAGCAATTTCGATTCCGTGGTGAGTCCGCGGTTGGCGCTGGTCCACCACAGTTCTTCTCGAACGAGTTTCAAAATCGCCTACGGCGAGGCGTTTCAGGAGCCGTCGCCCAAAGACCTGTTTGGGGGCTGGAATGGCCGGGCCAGCAACCCAGGCTTGCTGTCCGAGCGGGCCCGCAATCTCGAGTTGATGATGACCTGCCAGGCGGACGCGATAATGCACGGGCTGTCCCTCTTCACGGCGAGCTACTGCAACGTAATTGCGGGGGCCGAAAACGTGGGGGGTCGCGATGTATGGGGGATTGAATACAAGAGCAACTTTCGCGTACCGAATTTTCTGCCGAACTCGAACGAAATCACCGGTTCGTTCTTCTACACCTACACCGATTCGCGCGCCGACATGCAGTACAACAACGCGACAGGCGTTTGGGACCCGTTGCGCGCGGCAACGGGAGATATCGCCCCGCACAAGGTGAATTTCACGGTGAACCTGCCGGTTCGAAGACATTGGAACGCGAACGTCGCCGCGAACTGGATCTCCGATCGGAAGTTGTTTTCCCAAAACCCGTTGAGAGCGGACTCGAACCCAGACCGGATGCGGAATCGCGACGCGGAGTCCTACTTGAAAGTAAACGCCCACTTTCTGTATGAACGCGATCGATACCGACTCGGATTTAAAATCGAGAACCTCTTGGAGGAAGAGTATTTGCTGCCGGGAGTCGAAGCGGCGGCGAGCGGCGACGATTTTAGCCGGGATTTCGACGGGTTTCAAAATTCGCTGATACCGCAGGTCAAGGAACGGGTGTACACCTTGTTTGTGACTTTGAAGATTTGAAGGATGAGCGTGTTCAGATTAAACGTTCTTGCCCTTTTGCTGGCCGTCTTTTGCGCCGTTCCTTTCGGAAAAGCGTCGGATAGCGCCGCGCTTCCCGCGGACCTCACGGCTGCGATTCTGGTCAAGCTCTTGGAGCTGGAGCTGAATGTGCGCAAGTCCCAGGAAATTCGTATCCATGTCGTGGATAACTTTCAACTTGCGGAAGGGTTGCAGAAAATGGTCGGCGCCCGTTCGGGTTCGGCTCGACTCACTCAAGTGTCGTTCGGCGAGGCGTTGCCCGAAAACGGTACGGATGTGCTGTTTTTCAGTTCGGGTGAAAATCTCGAGTCGCTTGTGGACTACACGCGTCAAAAAGGAGTGCTGAGCGTTACCAACGACCGATGGCTCGTGGAGTCGGGAGCGACCCTCGCGATCTACAACGACGAGGGGTTGCCCGGTATCCTGCTAAACCACGAGTCGTCGAGGCGGGAAGGGCGAAAGTGGAGACCCGAAATTCTGGAAGTAGCGGAGGTGTATGGAGAATGAGGAAGTCGTTTACGGTCCCCGCTCAATACCGGAAGCTCGCTGTTGGAAAGCGTTTGGCGATCACCGCGTGCATTCTATTGATTCCCACCGCGCTTTTAGTCTACCTCTACGTGGGAGCGCTGAATAGGGAGGTGGCGCACTCGAATCGGGCTCTGACCGGACTCGAGTGGGCGTCGCGATTGAATCAGATGAGAATTCAGCTCATCGCGGAAGACACTGACTTGAGATTCCGGTACGAGGAGATCGAGTCTGAAATGGACGCGATTTCGAAGGAACTCGTAGACATGGGAGCCTTGTCGTTGTCCAAAGTCGACCGCGTGCGCGGCTCCCAACGATATCGAAGAGGGAATGAAGAGTTGAACGACCTCGCTTGGAGAGTCGAGGTATTCGAGGGAATCGACCACGCGAGCGACGAAGCCCGCAAACATCTCGGGCATTCAATGGCGCGGGTTCTCGAGCGCGACGAAGTATCCGATCTGCTCTTTACCGGCATACCGGGATTTTCCAGGGAGATGTTTTTGATGAACTACAAGGTCATCGACACGCTTCTGGAAGACGACAGCGAGCGAGCGCGGGAAATGGTCAATCTTCGCGTTGGAGAGCTCATCCGAATGGGCGCCATGGCGGACAGCTTGAACAAGAGCGTTCGCGAAGTTTCCGGGGAAACCGATCGAAAATCGGAGTTGCGCGTGTTGAGAAAGCAAGTGGTGGGAATGTTCGAAAGCTACGAGCTTAGCGCCCGCAAGCTTCTGGACAAGAAACGCAAGCTCTCGCTGCTCGACATATTGGGGCAAGTGGAGAACGCGGATGTCCGGGCGGCGGAATCGCGCGATTTGTGGCGTCTCGGCAAGTCCGTCTCAGTCGACGTGCTGGAATCGACACAATTTATGGAGTCGGTTTTCGAGGACAAGATTATCTCCCAGCGAGAGTCGATCGTGGCCGCTCGCAACCGTACCTTGGCGTTGGTGTTGCTTGTGGCGGCGCTGGCCCTGCTGCTCGGCTACTATATCGCGAAAAATTTGACCGTTATTCACGCGGAACTCGAAGATCAGAACGCAGTATTGGAAAATGCGATACGCGAACGAACTTCTGAGATCGAGCGAACCCGAGGCGAGGCGATACGGGCGGCATCCATCGCCGAGAAGGAGCGCAACAACGCGATCGCCCTCAATGACGAGTTGCAAATCGAGTCGGAACGGGCCAACGAGCTGGCCCGGAAGGCGGTCGCGGCCGAGCATGCGAAGTCGCAGTTCCTGGCCAATATGAGCCACGAGATTCGAACGCCCATGAATGGCGTGATCGGGATGACCCACTTGTTGCGGGACTCCAACCTCACACCGGCACAGCTGAGTCACATCGAAACCTTGGAGCAGTGCTCCGAGTCGCTGCTCGTTTTGATCGACGAAGTGCTGGACCTTTCGAAAATCGAGTCGGGCAATCTCAAGCTCGAGGAAACCGAATGCGATTTGATGGAGGCGCTTTCCAGCGTAACCAAACTTTTCGCTCCGAGCGCCCACAACAAGGGGCTGGAAATGAGTTGCTTGTATCCGGCCAGTTTCGGGTACAATGTCGTTTGCGACCCGTTTCGAATTCGGCAGGTGCTCTCGAATCTGCTCAGCAACGCGGTTAAGTTCACTCAATCGGGAACGGTGCGCTTTAGCGCCGAAATAGTAGAGCAAACCGAAGATGAGATTGTAGTTGAGTTCTCAGTACGAGATACGGGGATAGGCATATCGGAAGAGCAAATGAGCAATCTCTTCCGCGCCTTCGCCCAAGGGGACTCGTCGACTACGCGCCGATTTGGCGGCACCGGATTGGGCTTGGCGATTTCGAAAAAATTGGTCGAGCTGATGGGTGGGGACCTCGTTGTCGCAAGCGAGAGCGAAGCGGGATCGGAGTTTTCCTTTTCGCTGGCATTGAAGTTGGGGTCGCCGCTCGATTCAAAGGATGCACTCGAAACGATCAAGGGGAGTCGCGTTTTGCTGGTGTCCGAGTCGGACAGCCTGGCGAACCACTTTCGAGAGTTGCTGCAGCGATTGGGAGTCGTGTGTCGTTTGGGCCAAAGTCTAGACGACGCGGAAGACTTGAGCGCGTTCTCCTCCGTCTTGGTTGACGAGAACTGCTTGGATGCGAATCGGGAGCAATTGGATGCGATGGACGCCTCGATCAAGCGCGTGGCCCTGGTCCATTCGCTGGCGGGAGACGCGAACACGCGCGACTTGAAGCCCGGATCGATCGAGACCCTCAGAAGGCCCTTTGATCCGCGCGAATTGGTCGCGTGGCTCGGCGAAACGAACACCCCCTCTGCTAGCAGCAATGAGCGAGTTGGCATCGATACCGCGGAGTACTCGAATTTCTCGGTACTGATGGTGGACGACAATCAAATCAATCTGATGGTCGCCCAAGGTCTTATCGAACGGTACGGGATCAAACCCGCTCAGGCGACCAGCGGGGAATCCGCGTTTGAAATGTGCCAAAACGAGACGTTCGATTTAATCTTCATGGACTGTATGATGCCCGGGATGGACGGCTACCAGACTACCGAAGCGATTCGGACGGACGAACGTTCATTGAACGCCCAGACCCCGATCGTGGCGTTAACGGCGAACGCGATGCGGGGCGACCGGGAAAAGTGTATTGAAGCGGGTATGACTGACTACCTCGCTAAACCGCTTCGGCCAAAAGCGCTCGAAGCGATTTTGAGCCGGTGCCTTAAGGACGGTCAACACGAGATTTCCGCCTCCTCCGATTCCTACGTCTTGCCGGAGAAGGTTGACCGACTGGAACTCCTGGATTTGTCGGACTTCAGAGACTTGGCCGGGGAGGACGACGAACGAGTGGCGTCTCTTTTGGCCTCATTCGTCAAGTCGCTCAATGAAAACGTGAGTCGGCTGGAGCATGGTCTTTCCAAGGGTCTGGACCTGAACGCCGCCCGAGCGATTTCCCATTCCGTGAAAGGGAGCGCCGCGAGCTGCGGGGCCCGGCGTCTCAATGCCGTGGCGGACCGGCTCGAGAAAGCCTGTTTGGAAGGCGACGCCAACAAGGCGGCGGGTCTGGCGGACGAGATGACCCGTCTGTGCTGCCAAACGCGCGACGCGATCGAGGACTACGTGTCCTAGCCCGCGAGCGAAACCGCTAGCATGTGTGTGCAACCCCTAGCATGTGTGTGCAACCCCTAGCATGTGTGTGCAACCCCTAGCATGCGAGTACAACCGCTCCCAACATCCTGGGCGGGAAAAAAAGCGAAACGCGATTAGCTGGCATCCCCCATGCCAACACAACACCCGGACCCCCTCCTGAGCAGTTTTCGTGGTAACGTTACCACGAAAACTGCTCAGGGGGGTCCACATACCGATGAGGTTTCATTCGGATGGATGACCGAACTGGGGTCTGAACGAGGTGTCTGCCGGAGTGTGTGGATCGTCGGAGTCGAGTTGAATTCAAGCACTGGTGTTGGTGGGGAAAATCCGCTTGTCTTCGATTTGGCGGAGACTTATCGCTACCCCCTTTGCAAAGAAGAGACCGATGCCGACTGAATTGAACCAAAGCTACGATCCGAAGACCGTGGAGCCCAAGTGGTACCAGACATGGGAGGAATCCGGGTGTTTCGACGGAAATGTAGAAGCGGGGAAAGATCCCTTCACTATCATGATCCCCCCGCCGAATGTGACGGGCATGCTGCACATGGGGCATGTGTTGGACAACACGCTGCAAGACATTTTCATCCGCCGCGCCCGGGTTGAAGGCAAGTCGGCGCTCTGGTTTCCGGGCACTGATCACGCGTCCATAGCCACGCAAGTCAAAGTGGAAAAGGCGCTGCGAGCGGAAGGGACGTCGCGTCGGGAGCTCGGTCGCGAGAAGTTCCTCGAACGAGCCTGGCAATGGTCGGACGAGCACGGCGGAATCATTTTCAAACAGCTGCGTCGTCTCGGGGCGTCCTGCGACTGGCGCCGCGCTCGGTTCACCATGGACGCTGAATACCAGCGATCGGTTCTGGCTTCGTTTGTAGAGCTCTACGAGCGGGGCTACATTTACCGTGGCAAGCGCTTGGTGAACTGGTGTCCCGCTTCCCAGACGGCGTTGAGCAACGAGGAAGTCGAAATGAAGCCCCAAAAGGGCAAACTCTACAAGATGCGCTACGAGATCGTGGAGGAGCCAGGTCGTTTCGTCGAAATCTCCACTACGCGTCCGGAGACGATCATGGGCGACACGGGAGTGGCGGTTCATCCGGAAGATGAACGCTACGCGGATCTGGTGGGCAAGCACTGCTGGCGTCCGTTCCCCCGGGCGGAAATCCCAATCGTCGCGGACCGAGCGGTCGAGAAGGACTTCGGGACGGGCGTGCTCAAAGTCACTCCAGCCCACGACCAAGTCGATTTCGATATCGGCCAGCGACACAATTTGCCGCTGATAGACGTCATGAATCCGGACGGGACCTTGAACGCCCTGTCCGGGCCGGAGTTCGAGGGAGTCGAGCGTTTCAAAGCCCGCCAGATGGCGGCCGCCAAACTGGAAGAGCTCGGTCTCATGGTCGAGGTCGAGGATTACGAGAATAACGTGGGCTTCTCGGAGCGCGCCGGCGTGCCCATCGAGCCGCGCCTTTCCGAGCAGTGGTACCTGAAGTACCCGAAAGTCGAAGAGGCCAAGCGTGCGGTGGAGAAGGGGATCGTCCGTTTCCATCCCAAGCGTTGGGAGAAAGTCTACCTCCACTGGCTCAACAATATTCAGGACTGGTGCATCAGCCGCCAGCTGTGGTGGGGGCAGCGGATTCCCGTTTGGTATCGCAAAGGGGCCGACGCGAGCGACCCCGCCAACTGGCACGTGTCGGTCGACGGGCCGGAGGATCCCGAAAACTGGGAGCAGGATGAGGATGTTCTGGATACATGGGCTTCGTCCAATCTTTGGCCGTTCGCTACCTTCGGCTGGCCGAGCGACGACCCGAAGGTGAAGGAGGAGCTCGACTACTTCTACCCGACCAGCATGCTGGTGACCGGATTCGACATCATCTTCTTCTGGGTGGCGCGGATGATCATGTCCGGACTCGAGCTTACCGGCAATTCCAAGGATGCCTTGACCGACGAGGAGATCGACCAGCGCGTTCCGTTCAAAGACATTTTTATTCACGGACTCATCCGAGACGAGAAGGGGCGAAAGATGTCCAAGTCACTCGGGAATTCGCCAGATCCGCTCGACTTGATCGAGAAGTTCGGGGCGGACGGATTGCGTTTTGGCATAATCAACATCGCTCCCAGCGGCTCGGACATTCTCTTCTCCGAGGAGCGGATCGAGATTGGCCGCAACTTCTGCACGAAATTGTGGAACGCGTGCCGATTCCGCCAGATGGCGGGAGGCGTATCCAAAAACCAGAGATTGGACGACATTGTGGGTCGACTCGCCGGATCGGAACTCGAAGGCTATGGCAATTGGATACTCAGCCGCCTTCTGGAGACGATGGCGGAAATCGAAGGGCAGTTCTCCCGGTTCGAGATGCATGCGCTCGCCCACACGCTGCACAATTTCTTCTGGGGTGACTTTTGCGACTGGTACGTCGAGGCAGCGAAAGCGATGTTGCAGTCCGAGGAGGACCCGCGTCACGACGCCGCTCTTGCGGTATCGGATTTAGTGATACGGCATACCTTGCTTTTGCTTCATCCCGTGATGCCGCACATTACCGAGGAGCTTTGGAGCTCGATGGGCTACTCGGTTGACGGCGGTTTTATTCAGGACGGAGGACTACTGACCGCTTCCGAGTTGAAGTCCGTTTTGGAAAAAGCGGGTGTGACGATCGACGCCGCGGGAGCGGCTCAAATCGAAAACGTAAAGGAACTGATTTCCCAAGCTCGGGCGACCAAGGCGGAATACAATGTGGCTTCGAAACGCGATGTCACTTTGTTCGTGACGCCCAAAGACAATGAAAGCGGCGCGGTTGTTGAGGCGAATCTGGATACAATCAAAAAACTCGCCGGCGCGGCGACGATCGAACTGCGCGAGTCGGTCGACAACTTGCCCGGGTCGGTCTCCGCTCTCGGAACTGTCTACCTGGACCTCTCCAGCGCGGTCGACGTGGAGGCGGAGAAAACGCGTCTGAGCAAGGAACTCGAGAAACTGGACAAGGCCATTCAAGCGGGGTCCGGTAAGCTCAAGAACCCGAACTTCGTCGACAAGGCCCCGCCGCATGTGGTCGACGGCGCTCGCAAGCAACTCGAAGACACCGAAGCCAAACGCGACGAAATCGCCCGTCTCCTGGGGAGCTTGTAGCCCGCTCAAATCCAGCCGCAAAGGTCGAAATCGTCCGATTTGCCTCAATCAACCCCTTGACAGCGCCGTTATTCTAACTAGTAAAACACCATATCTTGATAGATTTACTGGAGATTAAATAAATGAGCATTGAGACGACGCAAAACGCGGCCTTGAAGATAGACCTGGAGTCGGCGACTCCTCAGGAGCGAGTGGCTTGGGCGGCGGAGATGTTTGGAGACGAGCTGATCATGACTACGAGTTTTGGGACGCATTCGGCCGTGATGCTCCATTTGGTGACCTCCGTGATTCCGGATATTCCGGTGGTGTTTATCGATACCGGCTATCTTTTCCCGGAAACGTATCGATTCGCTTCGGAGCTGACGGAGTCGCTCAATCTGAATCTCAAGAAGTACCGCGCTTCGACTTCGGCGGCGGAGCAGGAGGCCTTGCACGGTCGTCTCTGGGAGCAGGGCGAGGACGGGTTGAAGCGCTACAATTTCATGAACAAAGTGGAGCCGATGGCTCGAGCGGTCGAAGACTTGGGCGCGAGGGCTTGGCTGGCGGGTTTGAGACGTTCGCAGGGGGAGACTCGGGCGAAGCGGGCGATTGTTGAGAATCAGAACCGGATGACGAAGGTCTACCCGATTCTCGATTGGAACAACCGCCAGATGCACCAGTATTTGACTGAGAACAAGCTGCCTTACCACCCGTTGTGGGACATGGGCTACGTTTCCCTGGGCGACTGGCACAGCACGTCCAAGCTCGAAGCGGGGATGACCGAGGCGCAGACGCGATTTGGGGGCCAAAGCCGCGAGTGCGGTTTGCACGAGCCCTCGGGTTCGGTGGACTTCCAGATTTAGAGCGTCACGCGTGTCGTTCGAACCAAGGTGTCGGGACGTGAAAAAAGCCGCCTCCTGGTGGGAGAGCGGCTTTCGAAATTCTTAGGGTGAACGAGGGTTCGTTACGCTTTCTCGACGAGTCCGGCTTTAATCGCCTTAACGCTGACCCAGAGGCGTTTCACTTGGCCGGATGGGAGGCGTACTTTGACCCGTTGCAGGTTGGGCCGGAACTTGCGTTTGGTCGTTTTGGTTACGTGGGTGCCGATACCGCCGCTTTTCTTGCTTTGCCCCTTGCGGTGGATGATGCTGCCTGTGGTCGGTCTCTTGCCGGTGATTGCGCAAATTCTAGCCATGTCGGAAATTGATTAAGAACGGTGGAAAAAAGGGTAGGGCCGGACGCTTGGCAAGCAGTTTTTTGGGAAATGTCACGAGGGGGCGTCTCGACCAGAGCGGGCGGTTCGCAGGCCACTGAGCGATTGGAATTTCTGCCCCATCAGCGTCGGGTGAACGAGCTGGCGCAACTGGCCCTTCAAGTCGCTCTCCACAACTGATCGAGAATTGAAGACGCTGGCGACAAACTCGGGAGCCCGTTTGAGGACGAACGACTCCTGGCTTTCGAGGACGAGCGAACCGAAACCGGCATCCGCGAGGTCCGCCTCAAGCCAGTCCCAACAGATGTGGCAGGTCAGGTCTTGTTCGCCAATTGCTTCGAGCAATCGAGGCGACTGGGAATGGCGCGAGTAAGCGCGAGCGGTTCCTTGGGGCGTGTCGTGGGTCATCGCTTTCCAGGTTTTTCCATAGTCGAGGGCGATGAACGCCCCGCGCCAGTCGCCTCTCGTCAGTTCTGAGAGAACGGCCCGCGATCCAGTGGGCAAGTCGATCGAGTACCCTTCGGGCGCGGGATCGGGCAATTCGGGGAGAACGTCGTGGATTTCCGCATCCTCGGGGCGCCGCTCGATTTCTCTCAGCCCCGTCTCGGAAATCTCCACTGCGCGCTCGAGCCACGCCCCTTGGCGGAATACGAGCCGATGAAAAGGCTGAGCGTCGAAGAGCTCGTTGGAGAAGACGACCAGATTTCCCTCCAAATCGATCGGTTCGCCAATCCCAATCGCCCGATTCTCGGCAAACGGCGAGTCGACATTGTCCAACAGCGCGGCGCCGGGCTCGGCTCCGATTTCCACCCAAGTAGTCGCCGCAGGGTCGATACCCGCTTGCTTTAGGAGGCCGAGGCTCGATTCGACCAGAATGGCGGCGAAGGCCGCTTTGAAGCTCGTGGCGGTGAAAAAGTCGGTTTCTGCGCTGCGTCCTACCCGTTTCCGCTCTTTTCTATAGTAGCCGAATTCGGGATGATAGAGAGCGATTTCGAGAAATTGGCGGTATCCGAGCGTCCCATTCGCGTCGGCGGAGCGCACTAGGGCTTGCCGTATCGACGGGGATGCTATTTCAGTGTACTCCATTGACGGGCCGACTCTTGTCGTCTCGCCGACCGGTTCAACCCTCAACTTTTGCGGTCGGCGTTTCCCGGGAGGAGCGCGTTTCGAGCTACCATGAACTTTTTTAAGCGAGCAATCGTCATCATCGCCTTTTCGCTCTTGCTGGTGAACGGCTACCGAATCGGAGTCGACATCGCCCGGCATGGAGGCGTTGGACCTTATTGGGAGTCGCGACAGCAGGCGGCGGAACTACGCGAAGCCCTGAGCCTGGTGAATGCTCTCTACGTCGATGAAGCGGCGGCCGACTTAGAGGATTTAAGCGCATCCGCCCTGGACGGAATGCTCTCGGGGCTCGATCCCTATTCGCAGTATTTGGATTTCGACCGGCTAAAGGAGCTCGGCGAGGAGACCAGCCAGGAGTTTGGCGGGATCGGTGTGCAGGTCGAAATGAGGGAGGAAGTGCTCACTGTGGTCGCTCCGATGGACGGCTCTCCCGGAGAGCGAGCGGGTTTGCTGCGTGGCGATCAGATCGTTGGCGTCGACGGCGCGAGCATCACAGGGCTGAACATTATGGAGGCGGTGGCGAAGCTCAAAGGAAAGCCGGGCACGCTCGTCGCGATTTCGGTGCGGCGCGATAGTATCGATTCCCTGCTCAATTTCGAAGTGGAGCGCGACTTGATCGCGGTGAATAGCGTACTGGGGGCGGAGATCGTGGAAGATGGAATCGGCTACGCTCGTATCACCCAATTCGGGAAGCGAACCGGGGAGGAACTCGCCGAAGCGGTCGACGATTTGCTCGAATTCGGCATGCGCGGACTCGTTCTGGATTTAAGAAACAACGGGGGCGGCCTGCTGGACGCCGCGGTGGAAGTCGCCGGCCAATTTGTTCCGGACGGCCAGCTAATTGTATACATTAAAGGGAGGCATCCCTCCATGACCGAAGAGTGGTTCGCGGAGAACGCGGGAGGGTTTTACACGTTTCCGCTCGTGATCCTAGTGAATCCGGGATCGGCGAGCGCTTCGGAGATCGTGGCGGGCGCGTTGAAAGACAGCGGCCGGGCTAAGCTCGTGGGCGAGAAGACCTACGGGAAAGGCTCGGTCCAAAGTATTTTGCCTTTGAGCGATCGAACGGGGTTGAAGTTGACCACCGCCCGCTACTACACGCCGGGTGGATACGTGATCCACGACAATGGAATCGAACCGGACGTGGCGGTCGAATTGTCGCCGGAGGAAGAGGGCAATTTGTACATTCAGAGGAGCCGGTTGAAGACCATGCCGCTGGAAGAGTTTATCGAGCGGTACGAATTCGAGCCGATCGAGGACCGGCAGCTCCAGGCGTCGTTGGAAATGCTGCGGGAAGCGCTGGACGAGTCCTGAAGAGAATGATCTTGGGGATCGAGAGCTCCTGCGACGAGTCTGCTTTGGCTCTGCTGGACCGGTCGCGCGGATTGGTCGGCGAGTGGATCAGCAGTCAAGTGTCACTGCATTCTGAATACGGAGGCGTCGTTCCGGACCTGGCAAGTCGGGAGCACTTGAACAACTTCGCTCCGCTTCTTGCCGAAATGAGCAAGGCGATTTCGCTTTCCCGGATCGACGAAATCGTAGTGACTGCCGGACCGGGCTTGGCGGGCTGTCTGGCGATGGGGATTTCAGTCGCCAACGCATTGTCTACAGCGCTGGGCGTCCCGGTCCTCGCGGCCAACCATTTGCGGGCTCACGCTCAGTCGGTGTTCATCGACGCGTTCGAAAACGCTCCGAGCGATTTCGACCAGCGGCTTCCCGAGTGGCTGCCGCATCTTTCGCTCATTGTGTCGGGAGGAAATACGATCTTGGCGCGGATTCACGCGGATCGCTCGATTGAAGTCCTGGGGCAGACGATCGACGATGCTGCGGGCGAGGCGCTCGACAAGGGGGCGAAGCTTCTCGGAATTGGCTATCCGGGCGGGCCCAAATTGGAGGCGAAGGCCCGAGGTGGAAATCCGGACGCGTTCGAGTTTCCCAGGGGACTGGCGCGAAAGCCGAATTTGGATTTCAGTTTTTCCGGTTTGAAAACGAGTTTGCGCTACTTGCTTGAGAAGCAGACGGCGTCGAGCTTGCAAACGGTCGAATCCGACGTGTGCGCTTCCTATCAGGAAGCGGTAGTTGACGTGCTGATACAGAAGACGAAACGAGCCTTGAAAAAGGGGAGCTTTCGAAGCCTCGGGCTTTCTGGCGGGGTTTCCAACAACGAGTCGTTGCGGTCGCGTTTCCAGAGATTGGGAGCCGACGCGAACGTCCCGGCCTTGCTTGCTCGTCGCGCCCACACCGGCGACAACGCCGGGATGATTGCGTTCAGCCGGATTTTCGAAGGCGGCGACGCTTCCGTCCAGCCCGTCGACCTCTTCCCGAGCGCCGGCATCGACCGGCGATTCTAGGTTAGGGAATCCTCGACTAGTCGTCTGCTTTGGGAGGGCGTTTCGCTTTCGATCGCGAAGACTGGGCGGTGCCGGTCCGTTTTCGTGCCACTTGTTTTCTCGCGGCTTTCTTGGTGGCTTTTCGCGTGGGCGTTTTTGCCGTCGCCTTTGCGTTTCCCGATGCGGGCTCGGTTGCTGTTGCCTCCGGTTTCCGAGGTCGCTTCGGAGACTCGTTCGACTTCTTCCGCTGAACGGTCGGCTTTTTCGGGGTCTTCGTCGCCTTCTTTTTGGGCGCGGGTCGCCGGGACGTTTTCTGTTTTTTTGGAAATTTGGGGACTTCGGCCAGGTGTTTTTCGATGGAGAAATCGGTTTCCGAGTAGAGTTTCACCAATTGGCTGAAGGCGCGGAATTGCGGGTGGGTCGCTTCTGAGAGAATGCCGTAGAAGACGGTTTCGGAGGGGAGGATGGGGCAGCCGAGTTGTTGTAGGGCTTGCAGGGCGAAGGGGGCGTCTTCCGAGCGTCGGCAGCCGAGAGCGTCGGAGAGAAAGGTCAGGTCGAAGTCCTCGCTCGCGGCTTGCAGCCCGGTTTGGTAGATGCAGATCGGCGTTTCCAGACCGCAGACGAGCAGGTGGTAGATTTCCTTCTTGCGCAGAAACTCTTTCAGGCCGGGGGCGTTGAGGGCGGAAAAGCTTGTTTTGGGAAATACGGCTGGCGATTGAGCGCGCTGGATCAGGTCCGCTCGCGTGGGGCCGAGCTTGTTGGGAACTTGTTCTGTGAAAACGGTTTGGATTCCCAGCGTTCGCGCGGCGTCGATCGAGAACGCGCAACGGGCGAGGAATGTCTTCTTGTCGTGGAGAGTGTCGACGAAGCAGTCTTGAGCGTCGACCACGAGGAGGGCCGCGTCGCTCGTAAGCTCGCCGGGATCCATTTCAGAATTTGGCATAGGGGCAGTACCGTGGCGTTTCCTGGAGCTTATTCAACAAGAACAGCGAGAATTTTCTAGCCAGACGCGGGTTGGCTTGAATAGTGGGCTTCGTATGGAATGGCATATCGCTCCAATTTCCCGGCAATCGATTTCGACCGGCGAGCCGTTTGAGAAGGACGCTCGCGTGGTCAGCCTGCTGATCCGGCTCGAGGAAGACGTCATGCGGGCGGATGTGCTTGAATCGGAGGAAGCGAGCTATGAGCTTCCGGGGGAGTTGATCTGCCGCTGGACAGTGGTTTTCAAACCGCGTTCTACAGAGGAAAAGGAGGCGCAGGAAGCGATGAAGCTAACGGCAGACAATTTGTTCGTCAGTCTTTTCGAAGGGGAGGACGGCCCAACCCAGGAGAACGCGAAGCTCAAGCACCTTTTGGGATTGATGCTGGAGCGACGGCGCTTGTTGCGGGTGAAGGCGAAGGACTCGAAGTTCACGCACTACATTCATCGGCCCACGAAACTGGAGTACGCGGTCCCGAATATAGAATTGGATCCGCAGTTTTTCATTGAGAACCAGGAGAAGCTCGCCTTTCTCGGAGCCGCCAGCGCCGAGCCGGAGGCCGCCCCGGTAAAGGCGGAGGCGGCGAGCGAGTCCAGCTAGAGAGCTCGTTCAGTCGATCCGAAACCAACGACAGGCGGCGAGGAGCGGTTCGAGGCGCCCCACCGTCAAGGTTCGGGGGCGTTTGTATCGCGCGAGGGCCTGAAAGGCGATGGCCAGCCGCGATTGGTGTTCGGCGTGTATTCGAATTTTCGATTCGGTTTGGGCGTTTCCAGCTATTAGCCAGGCGGCGGCCGAGTAGCGTTCCTGCCGAATTCGAATCAAGAGGCTCTCCTCGGCGCGGCTGCGGAGGCTTTCGGGTAGGGACCTGTGTCGAGGGCTGATGAATTCCAGACGTTCGATCTGTCCAAGTCGCGTGATGCCGGCGGCTAGGATCGCGGGTCGGGTTTGCGTTTGGCGGAGGGCTTTGAATCGAGACGCGAGGCAGTGAGCGAGGCGGTCCAAATCGTGGCGGGAACGGCTCGGCTTGCGGAGAGGGCGAATCGGAGCTTCGTTTGGGATCGCTTTCATCGGACGAAGTTCCAGGAGGCGGCCGCTGTGACGGGGTCTATTTTCCCGGTCGAATTTAGCATGGACCCTATCTAGAACGAACGCGGGGCCGACTGGCAAACGTTTGGCGCGATCCGGCACGATTTTGAGGTGTCGATTGGCCGCGAATCGTCGTCGTGGCGTTGGAGGGGATGTTTGCAGGTTCGACTGGCCGGGTATGGGGGTTTCTTGCGCTCAGGGGTAGTCCAATCGCTTTTCAAGGATGGGTCGGGATCGCTATGTATTTGAAGATACGGGATTTAACGAGAAATTGACCAATTGTGAATATCGGCTTTGCCCTTGACCTAGCCTGATATTCGGTCACCTTTTTACATTTCGCGTAACTCCGCAGATCCATGTCCCTTGTTCGAATCACACTGTCGCTTTTCGTCTTCCTAATCGGATTGTCGGCGGCTTTCGCCCAAACGGACGCAGTGGAGTACAGCATAGCGGTGGTTCCGAAAGGCACCGACAAGGCGCGCTGGCAGGCGATTCACGCCGGGGCGGTCAAGGCGAGTGAGGAACTGGCTGCGGAGGGGATCAACGTGAATATTCTCTGGAAAGGGGACAACGTAGCTCGCTCCGACAAGCAGATCCAAGTAGTGGATACGTTTACGGGCCAGCGTTTGAGTGGGATTTTGGTTGCGTCGTTGGACGAGAGCCATCTCGGCGGAAACGTTCGTTTCGATCGGGACTCGGATTTGCCTATGGTTCACATCGACTCCGGACTGGATGCGGACCGTCCCATCAGCTATGTCGCCACGGACAATTTCCAAGGAGGAGCGATCGCCGCGGATCGTATTGGCCAGCTGACCGAGGGAGTGGGGAATGTCATTTTACTCCGCCACAAGCAGGGAGACTCGAATTCCGAGGCGCGCGAGGCGGGATTCATTGAGCGGATACGTCGCGGCTATCCCTCGATTCGGATGCTTTCCATCGACCAGTATTCGGGCGACTCCATGAGAGAGGCGGACGAGGCGGCCCAGTATTTGCTCAATCGATACGGTCGTCGCGTTAACGCTGTTTTCGCCTCGAGCGTTGAAGGGGCGGACGCCATGCTGAACGCCTTGCGTAATTTCAATCTGGCGGGCCAGGTTTTCCTTGTCGGGTACGAGGCGTCCCCCGCGACGCTCGACGCGATCCGCACGGGCGAGATTCAAGGACTGGTTGTGACCAATCCCTACCGCATGGGCTATGTGGGCGTGACGACGTTGGTGGATCACATTCAGGGGGGCAATTCTCCGACGATGGTGGATACCGGCGTGACTTTGGTGACCATGTCCAACATCGAAAGCTCCGAAGTCCAAGAGGCCTTGGGCGCGCAGGGGAGCGAAGCCATTCAATAGCGGACGCGGAGTTTGGGCGTGGAACGGAAACGCGAAAAACGTCGCTCGCGTTTGCCCAAGCAGATCTACATCTTGCTCGGAGCGGCAATACTGCTCGGTTTGTTGCTCAGGCAAGTCGACACGCAGTCGGAGCTCGACGGTCCGGGGTTGCTAGACGCGGAGCTGATTTTGGGGATTCCGCCCGTCCCTGATTTGAGCAGTTGGCCGAAGGAACTGGTTTCCGAGCTATCCCGGGTTCACGAGGCTCTGGCCGGTCCCGGAAATGGGATCGAAGCGATGGGCGAATTGGGCGAGCTGTATTTTGCCAATGGGTTTTACGGCGAGGCGAAACGTTGCTTCGCGGCCCTCGTCGCGGTCGACGGGGACAATGCTCGGTGGCCTTACTTCCTCGGATTGACGACGCGCGACTTTCAGGACAAGAGTGTGGCGTTGGTCTCCTTTGAGCGGGCGCTGGATTTGGACGCCTCTTATTTGAACAGCCGCTACGAAATCGGTCGGGGATATTTGGATACGGGGCAAATCCTCGATTCGGTTGTTCACTTTGAACGGTTGTTGGAGGATCGCGATTGGAAATCGTGGGCTCACTTTGGGATCGCGAACGGCTTGTTTCTCGAAGAGCGACACGAGGCGGCGTTGACAGAGCTGAGACGAGCCATCGACTTGGACCCGACCGTGAAGGACTTCTACGCCTTGTGGGAGGAAATCGAGCTTTATGCGGGTATCGGCGACGACGAAGAGCGCGCCGCCTTGATCGAGAAGTGGAACCCGGAAGAAAAGGCTCCCTACGACGCTTGGCTCCAGAGCGTTTGGACGCGCAGTTTCGATACGTTTCGTTTGTTGGAATGGGCGCGGGCGGAGATACACGAGGGAAATGCCGACACGGCTCGGGCGATGCTGGAGCGGGCGGCGCGAATCGACCCCGGAGACGCTCGTGTGCTTGAGTCCCTCGCGCGTTTGCGGGCGGGCTTATAGGGGATTTTCGTCCGTCGGAGATTCTGCGTCCGAGTTGTTCAGAAACTACCCGCTTTGGGGTACGCGGAATCGAATTGTTACAAACAGGTTACGGTTGTGTTACGGCCGCGTGAAGAATCGCGTTCTGCCGAGAATAGCCTGGTGTAGCGCGGGGATTTGTCGGAGACGCAGTGTCGAAATCGGCGACAGTCGTTTTCAACTTCCCGTAAATCACAAAATCACATTCATGACTATGCGAACGACCACGTTCTTACTTAGTGGGGCGCTGCTGTTTGGCTCCTCCGTGGCATTAGCCCAGGATGACACGACTGACATCCTTATTCAAGTGCTCCTCCGCAAGGGGATCCTTACCGAATCGGAAGCGTCCGAAATTCGACAAGAAGTATCCGCGGTGGCGGAAGCGCAAAAAACTGAAATCGTCGAGGCGGCGGTCGCTCAGGTCGAGAGCGCTTACAGCCCTGAACCTAGCGTTCCCTTGCCGAGCAGTCTCTCGGGACTGACGCTTTCCGGCAACGCCCGCTTCCGGTACCACTATGAGAACGCCGAAAGCCGGGCGGGCGAGAACAACGATCGCTCCCGCTGGCGCTACCGGATTCGTCTTGGCTCCGTCTACCAATTCCACGAGAGCCCGTTTTCGCTAGGCGTTCAGTTGGAGTCGGCAACGTCGAACGACTCCAACAACTCGAATTTCGGTGGCTACTTCGACAAAGCGGGCGGCGGAATCAACCTGGGTCGGCTCTATCTCGCTTACAAGGGCGACGATTGGGCTGTCGTTTTCGGCAAGCAGGCGAGTCCGTTCTACCTTCCCAAAATGCTCTGGGACGGCGACTTGAACGTCGAAGGACTCTCGGAGTCGATCACCCGCGGGGCGTGGACGTTCACCGCTGGCCAGTACATCATTGACGAGGAAAACGAGTCGAAAGAAACGGTGGGCGGGCAGTCGGTTACCGACGACGCCTTGTTCATGGCCCAAGCCAAGTGGACCAACGGCGAAGGTCTGGTCCTGGCGCCGATCGCCATGGCTTCGACTGGAGGAAATTCCAACTTTTCCGAGAGCGGCACCTTTGCCGGGGCGAACTCGGTCCGCTACTTCCACGATTTCGCTGTCGTGGGGCTTCCCTTCGAGTATGGGTTCGCGACTGGAAACGGCGCCAAGCACAAGATTTTCGGGGCTTGGGGAGTGAATTTGAAAGGGGACGAACTCGTCAACGATCCGGATTCCCCGTTTTACGGCGGCACTCCCGGACAGAGCTCGAAAAACCAGTTCGCCAACCTGGGCTACCAGTTTGGTTCCGCCAAGCGAGCGGGCCAAAGGCAGTGGAGCGCGGAGTACCGCTTCATGGAAGCGGGAGCCTACACGCCTAATCTCTCGGACTCCGACTGGGCGAAAGGCGAGGTTAACCAGGGCGGCTACGTGCTCAACTTCAAGCAGCTGTTTACTGACTTCTTCGGTCTTAGCGTGACCTACCTGGTGGGCGACAGCATAGACGACGACTACTTGGCGTCGCCGGGCAATCTCGGGAACACTCAGGTGCTTCTGGTCGACGGGGAGGTGAAGTTTTAGGCTCGCTTGCTCGCCTTTGAAAAAGCAAACGGCAGAACGCGACTTACGACAGTCTCAATGTAACTTGAATGTAACGGTGCAGGGGTTGGCCTACGGGCTGGACTTGTCAATCGTGGCGTTCGATAAACAACCACAAGAAAGCAGAAAGATAGATGATTCCATCAAAGCGAAATAAGACAATACGCGCGGCGCTGATTTGGGCGCTCGCGACCGGGGTCTCGATTGCAGGCGCCGCGGAGAAAATCGTGATTAAAGGCTCGGACACGCTCGGCGCGAAAATGGTGCCGCAGATGAAGGAGGAGTTCAAGGCGCTCAAGGCGAAAGAAGGCGTGACCGTCATTTTCGAAATCGCCGCCGAAGGCTCCTCCACCGGAGTCGCCGCCGTGATCGACGGCACTGCCGATCTCGGGATGTCGAGCCGCGACGCCAAAGGGTCTGAAATCTCGAAGGCGCTTCTTGGCGGAGTAAAGATGGAGCCGATCGTCGTGGCGAAAGACGGGATCGCTATCATCGCCCACGAATCGAATCCGCTTCCGGAAATCAGCGGTCGCGAAGTGGAGAAGATCTTCACCGGCGACGTCGATAGCTGGACGTCGATCAACGGCAAGTCGGGATCGATCTCGATCTACACCCGCAACACTTCATCGGGAACCTACGCGGTCTTTCAGCAGATGGCGCTGCGCAAGCGCGACTACGCGTCCTCATCGCAGAAGATGGCGGGTAACGAGCAGATCGCATCGGAAGTGGCGAAGAACCCGAATGGCATCGGCTACGTCGGCCTCGCCTACATCGGAACGCCCGGCGTCAAGGTGCTGCCAGTCGACGGAATCAACGCCGACGACCCGAATTACCCATTCGCCCGTCCGCTTTACTTCTACTACGACGCGAGCAAGGAAATGCGCCCGATCGTGAAGGAGTTTGTCGACTTCTGCCTCAGCAAACAAGGGCAGGAGATCGTCAAGGCGGTGCACTTCATCTCTATTTTGTAGCGTCGGGGCTCGAGCGATTCGAATTGGCAAGCAGCGCGTGTATTTGAGTGATCGATACTGATGGAAACAGACGTCCCCGATCAGGAAAACCGGTACGATCTCTCCACGCGGCGCAAGTCGTTTCTTGGGTTCACCAAAGATGATCTGCTCAAAGGCCTGTTCGGGGGGAACGCCTTCGTTTCCATTCTCGTTCTCAGCCTGATCACCCTTTTCTTGTTCAAAGAAGGGGCGGGCTTTTTCGGCCAGTATCGCGACAGCTTGCGGCTCTATCGGCTTTCCGGCCTGGAGTACGTGGAGACTATGCGGCAGGAGCAAGACGCTCTTTCCGCATTGAATCGCTACTTGAATTCCATTCGGACGCTGCAAAGCGAGAAGCTCGTCGATAGCGGGATGGACTTCATGCAAGTGAAGGCCGCTTTGCGGACGGACGAGGACTTCTACTACGCGTTTGAAGACTTGGCGATGCCGCTGCGCGACTTCGTGCTGGAGGCCAACGATATCGTGGGGACCGCCCGCGACAGCTATGTCGAGATGCTCGACTTGAAGGCCCACCGGCAGAACTTGCTCGACGCGGGTCGGGATGCCGAAGCCGAGGCGTTGAAGATCACGGAGGTCGACCTCGCCCTGTTCTTCAATCTGGTCAAGTCGAGGGAGTCGGAGTTTCTGGAGATCAATCGGACGCTGGAAGCCGCCATCCCGCAGCTGCTTGCCGAGCCGCCGGTGTACGACGATCTGGAGTTGAACGCTAAGATGGAGCGTTTTCAGGAACTGGCGGCGATGTTTCTGGAGGAGGTCCCGGATTTCGAGTCGAAGGTGACGGGTTGGGATCGCGAACAACCCATCGGTATGGGCAACGCGTTGACTTCGTTTATATTCGGCCGAGATTGGGTAACCAATAGTTCGATACAAGATTGGTACGGTATCGTTCCGTTGTTTACGGGTTCCTTGTTGGTGGCGTTGATCGCGATGGGATTTGCAGTCCCGTTGGGGGTGGGAGCCGCGATTTACGTGAATCAGGCGGCGAGTCGGATGGAGCAAAATATCATCAAGCCGTACATCGAGTTTATTTCAGCCATTCCCTCGGTGGTTATCGGTTTTTTCGGTATCGCCGTGTTTGGCACGCTCGTACGCGAGATTTCGAATTGGGAGGCGCTGAGCTGGATTAGCTTTTTCCCGCTGAGCGAGCGACTGAATGGGTTTACGGCCGGAGGGCTTCTCGCCCTGATGGCGATTCCCACTATTTTCACTCTGGCGGAAGACGCGTTGAACAACGTGCCCTTGTCGTACAAAGAGGCGTCGATGGCTATGGGCTCGACGCGGTTGCAGACGATTGTCCGGATCATCGTTCCGACGGCGCTTTCCGGAATCATCTCCGCAGTCCTGCTCGGCTTTGGCCGCGTGGTGGGGGAGACGATGGTCGTTCTGCTCTGCGCGGGCAATCGGATTGAGATTCCACGCTTCACCGAGGGATTGGGGGTCGTGTTCGAACCGGTGCACACAATGACGGGGATTATCGCCCAGGAGCTGGGCGAAGTCGTGCACGGAAGTATCCACTATCGGGCGCTCTTTGTTGTGGGGCTCGTTTTGTTTATCATCTCGCTTCTGATCAACTACGTGGCTCAGAAGATCGTGATCAAGTTCCAGATTTCCCGAGGTTAAGATTAGAAAATGCAAACGACGCAAACGCCCTTGCCACCGGAAGCCGAATCTCTGTTCGGGCGGCCCACTCGGGCCAAGCGGACCGAGCGCTGGGTTTTCATGCTCATCCGGGCGGGCACCTATTTCATCCTGGCCTGCGCCGCGGCGATCTTTATCGATATTTTCTACAAGGGCGCCCAGACGGTATTTCAGCTGGAGTTTCCTTTTATCAATGTCGAGTTCCTCACGGACTCTCCTCAGACGTTACACGTTTTTGAATACGAGGGGGAAAAAATGGAGATGAAAGACTCCGATTTCCGTGTGTTCAAAGAGGAGACAGGAGCGTCGATCGTTTCCCAGACGTACGCGTACTCGGGCGGCGGAATTTGGCCCTGTATCGTAGGCACTGTTTTGCTGGTGGTCGGCGCCATGGCCATTGCCTTGACGCTGGGTGTCTTGAGCGCGATTTTCCTGAGCGAGTATTCCAAGCCCGGGAAGATTTTGAACGCGGTTCGGCTTTCAATTCTCAATTTGGCGGGAGTTCCCTCCATTGTGTTCGGCATCTTCGGGATGGGGATGTTCGTTTTGGCGTTCGGCTGGAATGTCTCGTTGATCGCGGGCTGGTTCACTTTGGCCTTCATGGTTCTGCCCATCGTGATTTCCGCGAGCGAGGAATCCATGCGAGCGATTCCGCAGGGGCTTCGTGACGCGTCGCTGGCCTTGGGGGCGAGCAAGTGGACGTCGATTCGGACCAACGTGCTTCCCTATGCCATGCCCGGCATCCTGACGTCTTCGATCATTGGCGTGGCCCGCGTGGCCGGGGAGACGGCTCCGATCATGTTCACCGCCGCCTACGCCCTGCGCGACCAGTTGCCCTGGGAAGGGCTGGAGCATTGGTACGATCTCTTTTTCCAGGGAGTGATGGCGTTGCCGTACCACATCTACGTGGTCAGCGCCAAGATCCCGCAGAACGAGTACACGTCTCAGATGCAGTATGGTACCGCCTTTGTATTTTTGTTTATTGTCGCGGGAATCGCGCTAACGTCGATCCTGCTTAGAATCCGCATGCGGAGAAAATACCGTTGGTAATGAGTGTAATGACGAACGAGAATATCCCAAAGCCATTGGTGGAGAAGGAGAACGTTCCGCCGAGCGAGCCGGAGACCACCCCCAATCGCTCGCTGATCGAGATTTCGAATTTCAATTTCTTCTACGGGGACAAGCAGGCCTTGTTCAATGTCGATATGTCGATCAAGGAGCGGGAGGTGACCGCTTTCATCGGGCCGTCGGGCTGCGGCAAGAGCACTCTGCTTCGTTGCATCAATCGAATGAACGACCTGATCGACATCGCCCGGATAGGATCGGGAACGATTTCGGTCAACGGAGTCGATATCTACGACGAGCGGGTGGACACGATCGAGTTGCGCAAGCGCGTGGGGATGGTGTTCCAGAAGTCGAACCCGTTTCCCAAGTCGATCTACGAAAACGTGGTCTACGGGCTGCGAATTCAGGGGATCACACGCAAGTCCGTTCTCGACGAAACGGTGGAACGCTGTCTCAAAGGGGCGGCGCTTTGGGAGGAGGTCAAGGATCGTCTGGACACGAGCGGTTTGAGCCTGTCGGGCGGCCAGCAGCAGCGGCTCTGCATCGCTCGCGCCCTTGCGGTGGAGCCCGACATTCTCCTCATGGACGAGCCTTGTTCCGCTCTGGATCCAGTCGCGACGGCGAAGGTCGAAGAGTTGATCCACGAGTTGAAGAATCGCTACACGATAGTCATTGTGACGCACAATATGCAGCAAGCGGCTCGCGTTTCGGACAAAACTGCCTTCTTTTATTTGGGTGAGCTGATCGAGATGAACGCCACCGACCAGATTTTCATGAGTCCGGACAAGGAACAGACCGAAGCGTACATTTCGGGTCGGTTCGGATAGTCGATGGAGTAGAGACCTGTTGCAGTTGTTATGAAACGTTATTTCCACGAAGAGTTAGAAGCCGTCCGGTCCAACTTGATGCTGATGGGGGAGAAAGCGGTCGACAGCGTGAATCGGGCCATGGAAGCGTTGGAGGAGAAGGACCTTGCTAAAGCCGACCAGGTCATTGATTCGGACGATATCATCGACGAGATTGAGAATCAGATCGACGAGGAAGTCGCTCGTTACGTCAGCCTTAGGGCCCCGGTAGCGCGCGACTTGCGCTTGCTGTTCGTCGCCGTGAAGGCCAGCCACGATTTGGAGCGTGTAGGAGACGAAGCGAGCAGCATTGCCAAACGTACGAAGAAGATTATCCAGCACGGAAGTGTCTTCCCAGGGAGCGAGCAGATCTCGGAAATGCGCGACCTTGCGGTCAGCATGCTCAAGGAGGCTATGCTCAGTTTCATTCAAGAGGACGAAAGCATAGCGTACTCGATAATCCGGCAGGACAAAGCGGTGGACGCGTTGAACCACCAGAATTTCAAGAAATTCGTAGAAATGATGAAAATTGACTCGGACAGCGTGGACGCCGGAACGGAATTGGTGTTCATTTCGAAGTCGTTCGAGCGAATAGCGGACCACGCCAAGAATATCGCGGAAGAAGTTTATTTTCTCCTCACCTCTCAATCGTTGAAGAAAGTGATCCGGGAAGGGCAAGCAAGCTAGGCGGAGGGCGATCGTGAAAAAAGGTCGCCATCGACCGCGTTCGACGTTGGCTTGCTACGATGAAATGCCGTCGATGGGCGAGTCGAGCTTCCGGTGTGGTCAAAGCGCAGAACTTAGTTTTAGCGCGATTTCTGCGAGTTCGCGCGTATAAAACGAAATGAAGGAATCGCATGCGCATGTGATCGCTTGCTTGCGCGCGGAGCTGGCATCCTATCCGGTTTCGACACGTATCCAGGTACTGGATGCGGGTTGCGGAAGCGGCGGATTGATCGCCGATGCGATGGAAGGAGACGCGAACGCGGATGCCGGAGGAGGGACAGAGTGGAGCGGATTCGAAGTGATGGATCATGCTGCCGGGCGCGTCGACTTTCGTAAATCGATCGACCAGACGCTGGCGAGCCGGTTCCCGAGCGTCGATTGGGCGGAGCGGATACGGGTTTCGAGCGCCGAGGAAGAGTGGCCGTTTGAAAAGGGGAGTTTCGACTTCGTGGCGAGCAACCAGGTGATTGAGCATGTGGCGGATGTCGGCTGGTTTTTCGAGCAGCAGTATCGCGTTTTAAAACCCGGAGGGATTGCCATCCACCATTTCCCGAGCGCCGAGTCGTGGGTGGATCCGCATAGCGGGGTCCCATTCGCCCATTGGCCGCGCTCGGATCGGAATCGAGCCCGTCTGTTGAGAGTGTTCTCGAGATTCGGGTTGGGGAAGTTCCCCGGCTATCGTCGCGATCGGGGTCATTCCTTGGAAGCGTTCGTGGACGAATTCACCGCGTATCTGCGTCGCTACACCTATTTTCGGCCGCTTTTTGAAACGATTAAGGCGAGCCGACGCGTGGGGTTTGTTTGCGTCCCTAGCTACAACGGAGCGTTGGCGCGGCGCTGGCTAAGCGGAGATTGGGAGCCTTTTCCCTATCGGGATCGCGGTTCAGACTGGATTTGGTCCCGTGTCCTTTCGCGGGTTGCCTCGGCTACGATCGTTTGCCGTAAACCCCGCTGATTCCGTCGGTATTGAGGAAGTTGAGTCAGTTCAGACTTGCTAGGCCTCTCTCGCGCGTTTCCTATCCTACTGTTTTCGAATTCGCCATGAGCGAGGAACGCCTGACACATTTCATGACCAATCCGGTCCAATTGATTGCAGCCCAACTACTGGGGCTGGCCCTTCTGTGTTCGCCCGGCGCCTGGGCGCAAGACGAGGAGGAAGCGGGAGGGATCGCGGCGAAGCGAGAGACGGTGGACGCAACCGTCTTTGAAGAAGCGGCGTTAGCGGAAAAGTATGGAGAGGCAATCGTGGCGCTCTGGAATTCGCTGCGGGAGGCGGAGAACCCGCTGGAGGTATTCCGCACGTTCAGGCTCGGGAATGTCGAGGCGCCGGAATGGAAGCTGAATCGAAGACTGCCGGAGAAGATTTTCGAATTCGCCCATCAAACGGCGTCCTCGGGAGCCGCTTATCTGAAAAGCTACCAGATTCAGACGCTCGTCAACCAGTACATCGAGGAGGGCTACCAGATCGACCAGGCCGACTTTCGGCAGGCGGATTTCGAGATAGGCCCCGATGGGGTGGCTCGATCCCTCGTGAGATTCGAACTGAATGTGAGTGGTCCCTCGCACACGCTTTACCGTCGCTCGTTTCGCGGGTCGGCCTGGGTGGCTTGGAACAAAGAACCAAGCGACGATGACATCCACTATCCTGATACAATTACGTTCGAATCTTTTCGAATGTACCGTCGCACCGGAAAGCCTGGATTTGCTTCACGCGAGTGGCTCGATAGCGGTGAGAATAATTCCCCGTACTCCTATATTCTGGTTGAAGATCTGGATCTAGACGGGCTTCCGGATGTGATTTTCCCACGCGCGAATCTCGTGTATTTAAATGTTGGCGACTTTCGGTTCGACCCTCGACCGCTCGTTTCCAATCCGCTTCCTAGCGTTACCGACTCGGCCTTGCTGATTGATTTGGATCTAGACGGGAGACGGGATTACGTCGTCAATTTGCGAGGAGTCGGCGTGCTTGTATTCGAACCCCACAAGAAGACGGGGAAATTCAGCTCCAAACCCAAAACGGTATTTAAAACGAAAACGCTTTTCGGGGCTACGTCCTTGTCGGCGGGAGACGTCAACGGAGACGGATTGCCTGACTTGTTCATCGGTCAGAATGTCGAGCCTTATGTGCGAGGCATATTGCCGATTAAGTACTACGATGCGAACGACGGGTTGTCCTCGTACCTGCTTCTCAATCAAGGCAATTTCAAGTTTAGAGAGTCGATTGGGAAGTTGATACCCGCCGAAAAGTCCAAGCGCCGCAATCGTTCGAGCGCGATCGTCGATTTCGATGGCGACGGGGTTCAGGATTTAGCCTTGAGCAGCAACTTCGCTGGACTGGACTTGTTTACCGGAGCGGGCAAGGGGCTGTTCGAAGATCGTACCGGCGAGTGGGCGAGCGAAGCGGCAATGCTGGGTTCGACCATGTCGATAGCGGATTTCAATGCCGACGGAGCGCTGGATTTGTTTGTCGGCGGTGCAGCGTCAGAAGTCGGAATGCGTCTCACTGCAATGGGAGCGAGTCGTCCGGGATACGAAACGGGGGAAGCGATTCGGGGCGAGATCGCTCAGGGAAGCCGTCTTTGGCTGGGCAATTCCGGTGGCGGTTTCACGCGGGCGGAACCGCAATCCCCGTTTTCGAGAGCGGGAGCGGTTTGGGGAAGCGCGGACCTCGACTTCAACAACGACGGCTACCCGGATCTATTCCTCACAAATGGGTACTTGAGCAAGGCCGCGACGGTTTTGGACTACGACGAGATCTACTGGCGGCACGATGTTTACGATGCCGAGACGGAGGACCGGATTAAGCTGGGCGTCTACTTGCTGAAGAATGGGCCCGGCGCTCTAATAAATGATGATAAACGCAGCTGGTTCCCGCATCAGAAAAACAAGCTCCTGGCGAATTATGGGGAAGAGGGCTTTGTCGACATCGCCTATTTGATGGATGTGTCCTCGGAGCTGGATTCGCGCGCGACGGTGGCTGAGGATCTCAATGGGGATGGCAAGACGGATTTGATTGCCCTTACGCGGGATTCAGTCGACGAAAAGGCTCACTTGAATATTATCGAGAACAATCTCTTGCGCGTCGGCAACTGGATCGGAGTCCAGCTTAAACCAGCCGAGAAGCGCAGTGTAGTGGGCGCGCGAGTACGCGTGATTGGCGATTCATTTGAGGCGGTAAAAGCCCACGTCTTTGGCGCGTCTCGCAACGTCCAGCCATCGTCTTTGATTCGATTCGGTATCGGGGAATCCGATACAGTCAAGGCGATCGAAATCATCTGGTCGGATGGCCAGACGCAGCGACTCGAAGCTCCGGAGATCAACCGGTATCACTCGGTGATCCCCGGAGCGTAAGTCAAAGCGAACCAGTGGCTACCAGGCGAACTGCCAGCCGAGCGTGGCGACGCTGTCGACGGAAAGCTGATACCCTTTCAGGTCCTCGTGAATTGGGATCGAGTACTCCAGGGCGATACGATTACCGGAGAGGTCTCCCGAATTGACGTAGTAGTTCAAACCGATCGCGGCGTCGACTCGCTGTCCCCCGTAGTTTTCGGAGAACGCGGTGGTGACGGTTCGACGCGTCTGAGCGAAGGGAGGCGTAAACGAGAGGTCCGACTGCGTTCCGCTCAAGCCTTCGGTGTATTGGTAGGCGAGTCGCCCCGACAGGCTCACGTTTGACGACACTTTGGTGGCGACCCAGCTCGTGGCCTGCAGCGTATGCCCGAGGCGATAGTTGTGGTGGTTCTTTCCCAGGCGGATGCGGCCGTTCGCCTGGGCGCCGTAGGACCAGGTTTCCATTTGGGTGGAAATGGTGATACCGGGAGTGAAGTCTACCGTGCCGCTGCCGAGTTGCATGGGGGCGGGCATTTGCCGAGCGATGCGGCCGCCGGGTCCAGGAATGATCCCTTTTTCGCCGATCGAGCCGGTTGGGAGGCTGAATCCAAGCGTTACGTGGGCGCGAGAGTTCTCGGTCTTCCGAATCGGCGTGAGCGCGGCGAGTTTCAGATCGCCCAGTCCGCTGCTGCGAGTCTGGAAGGTCGTGGAACCGTCGTTCAAGGCGATAAGCGGCGCGGCCATACCGAAAATCTCGTGATCCATCTTGGTTTCGATTTGCGGAATCATCGCCATGAAGGTGACCGAGTCCGAGGGAGCGTACATAACGCCGAGCATGGTCATGTCCATGGTCATCCGAGTGGGAGTGACGGTGTAGTTGGCGGCGAATACGTCTTGCGAGCTTTGGTTGTCTTCGCCGCTTCGCATTCCGTCCATGTCCATGCGCATGGCTCGGAGAGAGACCATCCACTCGCCCTTTTGGTGCGTGTGGTCGGACATGACTTGAATTGGGGCGTGGCTGTCGGGACGAGCGCTTTCGTATTCGTGCCCGACGAGCTGAGTTGTGGAAAGGATCGCTGCGGCGACCGTGGTTGTGATTAAAGTCGATTTCATTGAAAGTGTTTTTGATCGTTTTAGTTTGAGGGCGCGTGTTTCGCGTTGGCGCTCTCGTGGATTGCACATTGGGAACGCGGTCGTTGCTCGCCTCGATCGTTCGGGCGGTCCGCGTTCGTAAAACCGTCCATCATCTGAGGGGATGAGCGGTGAATTCAGTCAGTTTCAGGCGACGCGCTTGGGCGGCGGCGGATCCAGGCTGGCTCGGTCTCCGGGGCTACCGGAATAGTCGACCAGAATGCGGTTCCAACTCTTCTGGGGAGGGAAGGCGAAACGGGGTATCGCAGGTACGGCGAGCAGCCATTTGGGAATCATGTTCCAGTAGCCGAACGCGGTGTCGTTCGTTTCGCTTTCCTGCTCGATGACGTATTGGCAGATGCCGCACAATTCGCGCTCCTCCATCGCGAATTTAAGGGCGTCGACAAAGTCCTCGGACTGAGCGTCTTCGATCGCCATCGAAAGCCACGCGTATCCCTGTATCGGCGCGAGGTGCCAACCGTTGGATACCACGATGATAACGATCGCCAGGATGGCGGCTATCTGTTTGCGCGGCTGCATCGATTCGCTAGAGATTGCGGCGGGAGGGGATTGTCAATACAGAAGCTCTATTCGAATGGTTTTCCGTTGAAGGCGAAATGGGAGCGGGGCGGCGCGTCGAAGCGGATGTAAACGCGATCGGGCGGAACGGAGAGCGCTGTGGCGATGCATTCCGTGAGCGACCGGGACAGGTCCGGGATTTGTGATGCTTCGAGGCCGAGGCTCGCGAGTTCGCAATAGGCGCAAGGGGCGCTGGTTCCGCCAAAGGTCATTTCGACACCGGCGTCGATGCGCGTCATGACGTAGTCGATCGACTTTCCGAGTCCTTCGGAAACCGCTTGTGATAGGGTAGCGTTCGCCTCGCGGACTTGCTCGGAAGAAAGCGAGGCGTTGGTTTGGATGCGGCAGACTGGCATGGTTCGAGTCTACTGGCCCTTTCCGGTCACGCGAAAGCCGGTGATGGGATTCTCGGGGTTGTTGAGATCGCCCGCGAAAAAGAGTCGGAACTGTCCCGCTTTTTTGCCGGTATCGGGGTCGTTGAAATTGAACTCGTACTCGCATCGAGCGACTGGGTCGTTTTTGCGGCCGTGAATACGCGTCGGTTCGCCCATGACGTCGAAAATTCCGTCGAGCGAGGGCGGGTTCATCGACTTGAGGGCGTCCGTTCCGATTTCGGTGCTCATCGAACGGCGGAGCGTGTTTATCTTGGCGTTGCCGAGTTTGCGGAACATGGCGAGTATGAGGTCTTCGCCGACGAGATCGACGAACGCGTCGTCGACGACCATTCGCGTGAGTAGGTTCTCGGTGAACCGGGTTTGAAACTCCATTGTGAAGGGCTGATGGTCGGACTCTCCGAGCCGTTTGTGGAAACGCCAGGTCCAGAGCTCTTCGGGCGGGGATTGCCCGATGGTCTCTCGTCGACCCGGCGAAGTCCCGCTGATGAATATGAAGTCAGAGTCCTTGACGACCGGATTGTGGAACTGGAATGCCAAGCGGTCCTGGGAAAGAACGGCGACGTTCTTGTCGAACGACTTGAGTTGGTTTTTGAAGTTGAGCAGCCGCAGGTAGACGCAACCGGAAAGGGAAAACGCGATAAAAGTGAGGGAGAGGATTAGGAACAGTCGGCGCGCTCTGTGTCGTCTACTCATGGGATGGGATATACAATCGGATTCGTTGTTAGGATTAAGCCTGGATTCGGATTCGAGGCAATCGGATTTATTAAATCGGTTCGGGTATCCTTGGAAGTTGGTGTCGATTCGGGCGCGTTTGGCGGAATTGGGCGACGGGGCTCGACAATTTGGAATCCATTTGTTGAATAGCCGACGAACTAGGGGGCGGGGTTCGCGTTTTTCTCTTCCCTTCGCCCGACACGACTATGCTTACTACACCGTTTGACCGAGGTCGCCTTTGGCTCGCGTTGTTGATCGCGGGGGCCGTGTCGCCCGTCGGCGTTTCGCAGGTCAACGACTGGTCCGAGGAAGCTCTGCTGCTTTACAACGCGGGATCGCCGGAAATCAACGACTTGCGCGGGCGGAGCGCCCGAAACGAGCGACTCAAGTCGTATGCAGCGGCGCTGGGGCTCCTCTTCAACGAGCCGCTTCGAGAGTCGAATGCGTTGATCGCCCGTTCGACTTTCGACACACTCTTTGAGGCGAATCCGAGGGACGACATCGGCCGGGCCTCGGCGTATTACCTGGCCCAAATCAACCATCGCCATCTGGATCAACCGGATTTGGAAGCGGCTCGCGAGGCGTACCGAGCCTTGTTTGAAGCGCAGCCCGGCTACTTCTTCGGGGAACTGGCGTTTTTGAAGTACTTGCTGCTCGAGCTGTACGCGGATGACAGCGCGGAGACGCCGGTCGAGCGGATCGAGCGCCTGGAGAAGATGGGGGAGCGGCTTTACATTCCCGACATGCGACGCAGCTATCACCGAACCTTGGGGGAGGCGTACCGCGGCTTCGAGATTTCGGACGAGAAGGCCTTTGACCACTTGAAAGCGGCCTATGAGATCGAGTCCTCGGTGCCGGAAACGCAAACGGATCTCTTGTGGTCTCTTGCCGAACTCGCGGAGCAACTGGGGCACCGGCAGGTGGCCATCAACGCGTTGGAAGATTTTCTCAGAACCGCGACTTGGGACGATCGTCGCGGGGAAGTCGCGTCGCGCCTGGCGACGTTGAAGCGGAAGTAGCGAGTGTATTTACTGGGGGACTACGGGAGGACGTAGGAGATTGTCGAGAGCTAACGCGGCGCTTCGCAAGCGAAGGCCCTACGGATTGAGACAGGCCCAACCTGTGCTGGACAATCGCGCTTGGAGCGGTTTGCTTGCTTCGGATTATGGCAGAGGATGTTCCAATGGATGAATCGGTATTTTCCATCGTTTCGAGTTTCGTGCGCGGCAGGAACGTGTTGTTCGCCCAGGCGAATTTCAGCCCGCTCTACGTGGACTACTACTTGCACCTAAAGGACAACCGGATCGAGATGCAGCCCGTGGTGGACGAGCTTTTGAAGACGGCCCTCGCCGCGTTTGCGCTGCATTGCGTATCCCGGCCGCGGAACGAAGTCCTGGCCTGGACCATTAACTTTCAGGACCCGCTTCTGAATTTGTTTCTCGGCGGCGACACGGAAACGGGCGCGGTCGTCGGTCGCGCCTTCACCGAGAATATCAAGGAGGCGGAGGAGAACGTGTTCTATCAGGAAGTGGTCAAGGGAAACAAACCGTTGCATCGAAGCGTTGTTCCTTTCGAAGGTTCGGACCCGTTGGCCGCGGTGGAGTCGTTCTACGAGCGGAGCGAACAGCGTCCGGCCCGGTTTTTCCGTCTCGACGCGGAGACCTTCGCCATCTTGTCGGCTCATCCGGACTACGATCGCGAGTGGTTCGCCAACCTCGGTGTCGAGGACGTTCGGAACCTCTCGGAAACCGAGGAGGTGAACCCCCTGGAAACGCGACTCGTCAAATGGCGCTGCGGTTGCAACCAGATCCGCATTTTGGAGACGCTCCTTCCGGTTTGGCGGCAAAGTCCGGACGAGCTTTTTCTCGGCGAGGAGTTGATCGAAGTGAACTGCCCGCGCTGCGCCGAAAAGTACCGCATCAGCAGGGAAATGATGGAGGCCTTCGAGCAAAGCTTGAACGAGCCGAGCGGCGATTCCCGCGATTCTTAGACAGTTTCTTAGTCTGGGTTTGAGTTTACAAGCCGGTCCGAATTCGACTTTGTGTCTGGCATGCCCAGATCGAAGAGAAATTCCAAGCCGACGAAGCGACCGGCGATCCTGATGTACGCGGATACGCGCTCGTCGGCGGACCAGTTGTACCTAGCGAAGTTCGGCGTCCCCGACGCTTTTATCTCGATCAAGAAAGGAGCCAAGCGGATTGGCGTATTCAGTCAGTTGGAGTTCTCCCGGGCCCTCAAGGATTCCGCCTTCGACGATGTGCTTTCGCTCGAGGACTGGACGGTGCGGGCTCGCAAAGCGTTTCGCAAATCGGATATTGGCCCGCCGGAAGTCATCGCGACTTTGGCCAAGGCGTATCGAATTGGTGGATTCAAAGTCCCTGCGGACTTTCCGGCCTGGCTCGCGTTCCAGTTGATCGAGCTGGGTTTGCCCATCGACGCCGTCAGGGGTTCGATTTTCCCGGTCCGGGAAACGAAAACGGAGGCGGAACTCGGCTTCTTGCGAGAAGGGAATCGTTGCAGCGCGGCCGGCATTCGGGCGGCGGAAGAGACCCTGCGAGTGGCGTCGATTCGCAAGGGCTATCTTTATCTCGACGGAAAGCGTCTCACATCGGAGCGATTGCGGGAAGCCATTGAAATCGCCTGTCTCGCGGCGGGCTCCATTCCGATGGACACGATTGCCGCCGGAGGCGATCAAGCATGCGATCCGCATTGCGCGGGATCGGGCCCGCTGCGGGCGAACGAGCTGATTATCGTGGACGTGTTTCCGCGGGTGGCGAAAACCGGCTACCATGGAGACATGACGCGCACCTTCCTGAAAGGGCGCCCGTCCGACGCGCAATCCGCGCTCGTGGCGGCGGTGCGCGGCGCCCATAAGCAAGCGATCGCCCAAGTGCGTACCGGGGTGAACGGGAAGACGATTCACACCTCGGTCCAGAAGTATTTCGAGGCGCGGAATTACCCGACGACGCGCGACGAGAAGGGAGCGCGGGGATTTTTCCACGGAACGGGGCACGGTCTGGGTTTGGAAGTGCATGAAGCTCCGCGAATCTCGACGGTGAATTGTCGTTTGAAGCGAAACGCGGTCGTGACCATCGAGCCCGGTCTTTACTATCCCGGCTTGGGAGGATGCCGTGTGGAAGACGTCGTTGCGGTGCAAGACGATGGACCGAAAAAGTTGAGCGCCTATCACTACCGTTGGGTGATCGATTGAGAATTGAGACATGCCTGAGCTTGCGGAAGTCGCCTATCATTGTGGTCGCTGGTCGCCGGGTTTCGGTCGCCGTATCAAGTCCGTGGCGACGAATGCTCGGACGCGTTGCTACCGCGATGTGGATGCGCGTACGCTTGAAGAGGCGTTGACGGGCAATCAACTGGTCGGGGGGCGAACGCACGGGAAGCGGATGCTCTTCGAGTTCGAAAAAGGCGTTTGGCTGGAACTGCATTTAGGCATGACGGGAAGCCTTCAAATTCGCGAATCGAAGAACGGCTTGGAGCGGCACGACCATTTCGGATTGGAATTGCGAGACAGCTGGCTGGCGTTCAACGATCCGCGTCAATTCGGCCGGCTCGAGCTACATCGATCCCGAGGCGTGCCGGAGTTTTGGACTGCACTGCCGCCCACCCCGGTGTCTCGTGAATTCGACCGGAAGCGTTTTGATGCGATATTGAGTCGTCGAGCCAAGACGGCCTTGAAGAGCGCGTTGCTGGGGCAAGACGAGTTTCCGGGAGTGGGTAATTGGATGGCCGATGAGATTTTGTGGCGGGCCCGCATTCGTCCGGATCGAGCGGCTCGTTCGCTGTCGCTTGAGGAGCAAACAGCGCTTTACAACGCGGTGCGATTCGTCTGCCGCGGGGCCATGAAATATATCGCTCCCGACTATTCGGATCCGCCGAAAAGCTGGCTCTTCCGACATCGATGGAAGCCCGGTGGCGTTTGCCCGAAAACGGGCCAACCGCTAGACCGGACGACTATTGGCGGTCGCACGACCTGCTGGTCGCCGGCTTGGCAGTCATAATCCTAATCCTACTCTTAATCCTAATCTAATTCAAAACTCGAGCGGAGTTCGAGGAGGGGATTAGGATTAAGAGTAGGATTAGGATTATGATTTGTTACTAAGGAGAAAGTCGGTCGAGGTTCCATTCTTTCTCCCCTGTTTTTGAATACAGGAATCGATCGTGGATGCGATTGTCTCCGCCTTGCCAGAATTCGATCGAGCGAGGCTGAACGCGGTATCCACCCCAGAATGACGGGAGGGGGACGTCGCCTTCTTTGAATTTTCGTTTCATCTCGTCGAGCTTTGCTTGCAGCAGGGCTCTCGAGGAGACGACGCTGCTTTGCCGGGAGGCCCAGGCACCGATTTGGCTCCCAAAAGGACGAGTGATGAAGTACTTGAGCGACTGGGTCGCGGGGATTTTCTGGACGGATCCGTTGATGGCGACTTGGCGTTGAATCGAAACCCAGGGCAGGAGCAGGGACACGTTCGGGTTGGTCTCCATGTGCTGCGCTTTACGGCTTCCGAAATTGGTGAAGAAAACGAATCCGCTGGAGTCGAACCCTTTGAGCAGGACAGTGCGGAGCCAAGGATGGCCGTCGACGTCGACCGTTGCCAGCGACATGGCGTTGGGTTCGACGACTTGCAGCTTCTGGGCTTGGTCGAACCAGATTCGAAACTGCTCGATGGGATCAGCCGCGAGGTCGGCTCGACGCAGGCTTTTGCCAGTGTATTCCTGCCTGAGTTGACTGATGTCCGTGGGCACTGAACGGAAAATTCAAGCGGCGGGCGACGACCCGGCTATCGCTCGGTTTTAAACCGCTCGAGCGCCTCGCTAGCTAGCTCGGATACGGACTTGAGGTTATTCTGCAGGCGCTCCAACTCCTGATCGTCGAATATGTCGGAGTACGCGGAAACTGGGTTCGATTTCTCGGGCCGGCCGGATTCCACGGGATTTGCGCTGGGGGTTTTCAAGGGATCTATCCGCTGCCCGAAATTCGGATTGGCGGGGCGGGAATTGGGGCTTGGGTCGACGCTATCCATGTGTGAGTTTGTGATGAGTAGTTTATTTGGCTCGGAATTGCGGATTTGTCGTTTCGCTTAGAGGAATCGCTTCATCGATGTGGCGTTTTCAGGCGGCTCGGCGCGCCGTTGGCGGATATAAAAGGAATGCATTTTCCCTCTGATGCAATCGATTTTCAGCAAAATAGAGGATATACTCTATGGGTTCTCCTGATATTGAGTTCCAGCGCTAGGCGCTTCTAGACGATTTTCTTTGTTTCGGTCGGCTGCGCTCGGCGTTGGAGTCCGCTTTGAACGGCGCCGAGGAATTGAGTAGGGAAAAGGGGGTCGCAATCGGTCTGCGCGCCCGCTTCAAGCGGCTTTGGCGTTGCGGATTTCGGGTGGCTCGCGAAACTGGGAGTCATGCTGGTCATCCGAAGAAAAGTCACTCGCAGTCAGGCCTTCACGGTCTTCATGCTGCCGGGGCATCGCCAGGAATGGCCGACTTCCGACTACGAGCATCAGGAAATTCTTCGACTTTTTCTGCAGGATCGTCCGGTGGACGGCGTGTTGAACGATTTCACGGACTATCGAATCGGCGAGGACGACAAACAGGAGTCCTCCAAATAGGAATGGCGAAAGGGCTCGAAAAGCATCGAGAGCGGGAACGCAAGCTGTCCCTTTTTGGCAAGGACCTGACGCGTCGTTCGCGGTCCTGTTGCGAGTTGTGCGGGGCGTCGGGGCGTACGCTGGAGATCTACGAATTGGGGCCGATTCCGGCGGAACCCGAATACGACCGTTGTCTTTTTCTTTGCCCGGAATGCCGGGAGCCCCTCAAGAATTCGGCCGCGTTGCAGGCTGAACGCTGGCATTTTTTGAAGGAAGCGGTGTGGAGCGAGGAACGAGTGGTGCAAGCGTTGGCCGCTCGCATACTGGACCGCTTGGGACGGACTGAGTCTTGGGCGGCGGAGCTCCTCGAAGAGGTGTACTGGGACGAGGAGACCGAGGCCTTGATTCGGGAAGAACCGCTTTAGACCGTCTCTTCGCTGGAACCGCGGTTTGCTTCTGCGAGTGATTTTAATTGTCCGCTGATCACGCCCGAAAGGAATAGCTGCATCACGTGGAATACCATGAGAGGGAGGATGATCACGCTCGCGGCGAGAGCGCCGCTTTGTCCGTCGAAAATGACCGCAGCCATGGGGACGCCCGCGGCGAGCGTTTTCTGTGAGCCACAGTAGAAGGCCGCGATTCGATCGCTCATTCGCGAAGAGCTGATTCGGGACGAACTCCAAACCAGCGCCGATAGCAGCGCGAGGTACGCCGCGGCGCAGACAAACGCGGTGGCGATGGTGTTGAATCCAAAACCGTCCCAGACTCCCTGGGCGAAGCTATTGGAAAACGCGGCGTAGACCACGAAGAGGATCAGTGTATTGTTGAAGCGTTTGATCGCCGTTTTCCAGGGAGTAATCCGATTTCCAAACAACCCGCGGAGGAGTTGTCCGAGAAGGGTCGGCAGCAATATATACAAGGCGATTTTCGCTATGAGCGATCCGACAGGCGGAAACTGGCCGCTGGTGCTGGAGAAGAGAAAGAGGCACCAGAGAGGCGTGGCGACGACGCCGATCAAGTTTGCGAGAGTGGCGTTGAACAAGGCCGCGGCCGCGTCGCCTTCGCTAACGGCGGTGAATACGGTCGAGGAGAGTATCGTGGTGGGGAGGACGGACAGGAAAAACAGTCCGGGTTGAATCGAATCGGGAATCCAGCGACCGGCGAGGGCGACGAGCCCGAGCATGAGGGCGGGAGAGAGAATGAAGATCCAGCTTTGGCAAAACACATGTAGCCGTACGTTGAATACGCTCGCCCTGAGCGCCTTGGAATTAAGGGTCAATCCTTGCAGTAGGAATATCAACCCGATGGCCAGGTCGGTGGTGAACTCGGTATGGAGCCAGCCGCCGGATGCTCCCGCTTCAGGAAAGTGGTAAGCGAGAAAAACCGCAAGGAGAAGCCCGCCGGTCAGCGCTTGGTTCTTGAGCCGCTCGATCATGGAGATGATTCGGGAGCGGTTTATTTGAGCGGCGCGACAAGTTGGAAGCTGATCGATATGAGGTCGTTGACGATGTGTTGTCCGAGCGCTTCGTAGATTTTTCCGGAGCCGTACTTCGAGTTCCAGCGCACGCGGTCGAAATCGAATTGGGCTTGGAGAGCGAGGGATTCGTCGTTCGAGCCCAAGAGAGCCTCGAAGGAGAGTGTCTCGGTTTGGCCGCGGAGAGTGAATTCGCCTTCAACGTGGTAGTTCGGGCTTCCCGGGCGGGCGTTCGCGATTGGGGCCGCGTTTGTTAGGACAAATCGAGCGGTCGGGAACGAATCCACCAGGAAGAAGTCGCCTGTGCCCAAGTGGGCGATGAGCACTTGAGCGAGGTTCGGGTCTTCGATGTCCTCGCAGACGATCGCGGTCATGTCGAGGACGGCTTCGCCTCCGGCGAGACGCCCGTCGTCGAGCTCGATCCGGGCGCTTTGGAGGGCGACCGTGCCGTTGTGCTGATTGAGTAGATTGCGTCCGATCCAGCGTACATGGCACTTCCCGGGATCCGCCTCGTACGCGCCGTTTAGCGATTCGCGGGAGGCTCCGTCGCCTTCGATCGCAAAACCGCGGTCAATCCAGGCCTCGAGACCGCCTTGAAGGGCGGAAACGCGGCTCCAGCCGTTCCCGGCGAGCAGATTCGCGGCGAGCGTCGCCGCTTCAAATTGGTCGCTCTCCCCGTAGACCACGATTTCGGCGGACTTGTCGGGAACGAGCCCCTCCATCTTGTTTATAAATTCGATTTCGTAGACGCAGGCGTTGAGCGCTCCGGGGAGGTGGCGCGACTCGAAGTGTTCTTCCGGGAGCGGATCGAGAATGAGCGGAGGGGAGTTGCTTTGGAGTCGATCGTTCAGGTTGGCGGGGTCGATAGTGTTCATGGCTTGGTTCATTGGCGAGCGCGATGGCATTGAGCGCAAGTCGGCTCGATTGCGCAATGCTAGAACCTATCCCAAAACCTATCTTGGATGCCGTTGCGCGGGAGATCGCCTGGAGCAAGGCGGCTTTGGCTACGGGTATGCCCATAGGCCTATCCTCGCCGAAGCGAACGCAGCTCCAGGCGATCTCCCGAGCAACCCCTTGGGGCTGAGGCTCTTTTGGCTCGGAGCGGCGTTCTGTTTGAAAACAAATACCTTCAGGTATTCGCTTTTCAAACACGCCTTGCTCCAAGCCAAAACCGCTCTCAGCGGCGCCAAGATAGGTTCTACTGTTCGGGCGCGAGCGCGAGCGTCATGTCTCGATGCTCGATTCCGGCTTCGAGGTAGACCGGCCCGGACGCCCGAAAACCGAATCGCTCGTAGAAGGGGATCGCTTGGACTTGGGAGGACAGGGCGACCGATTTCACCTTTCGTTCCCGGGCCGCGTCGATCAGAGTGGAAAGCAAAGCGCTGCCAACTCCGAGGCCGCGATGCGTCTTCAACACTGCCATTCTGCCAATATGTCCGTCAGGTAAAAGCCGCCCGGTACCCACTGGAAGGTTTTCCTCATAGGCGAGCGCGTGGACGCAATCGGGATCGATTCCATCGATTTCAAGCGCTGGATCGACTCCTTGTTCCTCGACGAACACTTCGAAGCGAATGTGTAAAATCGTGTCCTTTTGCGGGGCGTAGTCCGTGAGTTCGACTCGTGTCATGTCATTGGGAGAATTGAGCGAAAGTCTCTATTAACAAATTACGATTGTTTCGCTATATTAAAGGCAATAGTTTCTTTGGGAACTTAAATTCCATTTTCCGTTTCTCACCAATGATGTCCTCCTCGATCCAGTTTGGTCTCGCCGTCTGCTGCGTGTGCGCAGGCGCGTGTCTGCACGGGTCGGCGGAGCCGGTGGAGGGGCCGCCATTGGTATTCTCGGAGGGTCTCGTGCCGGAGGAGCTTCGGTCGGGGGAGCGATTCGAGCTGGCTCCGATTGCCCATGTAGTGAACTTTGGATACGAATTCGAGCTCGAGAGCGATTTTGGAGCGTACCAGGTCCGGGGCATTGACATGCTGAAGACGCGCGTGCACGAGATCGACGCCTTGGACCGTCTGGAGGAAATCAGCAAGACCGACGCGTTCGCGACCTCGTTCTCGGAAGCCCTCAAAAACCCGATCGTCCGGACGTGGGCGGTGGCCCGGAAGCCGATCACCACGGTAACCCGCATTCCAGGGGGCGTTTTGCGATACTTACGCGGCAAGTTTTTCGAAGTGAAGCGCGGTTCAGAGAAGATCGCGGTAAAGAAGAAAGAAAGTAAACTGCGCCGGGTGGAAAAAGACGCCGACGAGTCGCCAGGCGCGGTTACTGGGGCGGCGCGCAAGGTGGGCAGCACGACGAAGAAACTAAGTCGCCGACACCTTGGATTCGACAAGGCGAAGCGAGACTGGGCCCGCCGTTTGAAAGTGGATCCCTATAGCACCAACGACTACCTCCAGTTCGAATTGGAGCGAATTGCCTGGGCGTCGTCAGTCGGGTCCTTCGCGGGAGAATTCGCCATTCCCAGCAGCTCCGTGCTTTCCTACACGCTGCAGGCGCAGGAGATGGTTTGGAGCAAGTCCGAGACGGAACTGGAACGGCTGAACGCCATAACTTTGAAGCGCATGGGCGTCGGCATGCGGGTGCAAGTGCTGTTCGACGAAATGGACGTGTACACGCTGACCGAGAAGACCGAGATGGTCTTGACCTTGGATTCGCTCGACGTGCCGGGTCGTCTCGAACTGGCCCAGCTGCTCCTCGAGGTGCAATCCCGTGACGAGGCGATGCTGATGGTGAAGATTCTCGCCGTCCTTGGCAGCTATGACCAGTTTGTCGAACCTTTGGAGCGTGTAGGGGTGTCCCGCGGGCTGGCTGTGGGCTACGGCGAGTCGGGGGAGATGGTTTTGCCCTTGGCGTTGGACTACCTCCATTGGTCTCCCGAAATCGCGGCGCCGTTGGTTTCGTCCGAATTAAACGCGGGCGAACGCTCGCTATGGATTTGCGGGACCGCGTCTGCGATCGCCAAGCGTCGCTTGTCCGAGTTGGGGTGGCGGCTCGAGGAGAAATGCATGGATTCGCTCGATGAATTGGCGCAGCGAAGCGCGGATTCTGAATCGGTGGCCTCGATCCATCCTTAGCCCCGAACGGATTCTGTGAATATTTCGATTGCCAGCAAACCCCACACGTGTTTGAAAATCCCTCAACTCAACCCAAGTCTAAATTATGCTATCTCGTAGAAATTTCATCAAAACTTCCGCCCTGGCGACAGGTGCCTTCGCGATCACGCCTTCGTGGGCGAAAGCGGCCAACGGCGACATCCGCGTGGCCGTCGTCGGCCTCAACGGCCGCGGCAAGAGTCTCATCTCCGAC
>JANQSC010000043.1 GCA_028284235.1 Opitutaceae bacterium | reverse complement strand
GTTTTGGATCTCCATTCGCGGCACGGCGCAAGCGCCGGCCCTACAGACTCAAGCGATCGCCTACCCTTCGAGCGCCAAGCCCACGAGTCGCGCTTCCTCCGCGCCCAGATCCAGGGCCAAGGCCGCTTCGTGAGCGGCGGGGCTCATCTTCGCCCAGGTCTTTTGCAGAATTCGCACCATTTTCTCTTCGCTCGTCTTGTGACGAAACGCCGCGAACTGGTCCTTTAAAAACACGAGGCAAAGCGCGTCTTCGATCGACTGCGAATCCGCGTTCTTCTTGAGGTCCTTTTTCAGATTGATCGCTCGCACGGCGTCAATGGTCGAACGCTCGTAACCGACCGCCTCCAAAATCGAGGCGGTCTCGTCCGCATGGAAGACTTTCAAGTCCGCTCGCCACTTCAAGTAGCCGGCCCGCCCTTCGGGATAGTCCGTCCGGGGCATTTTCCAGCGAGCGATGTGCTGGGAACGGCTGGCGATCAACAAGGCCTCGGACGCGTCCGGGCGCAGCTCGAGCGTCTGGGCAAACAGTAGACGGCTGAAATAGAGCTCATACCCGATAGAGGATCCCTCGGATTCCTGGCGATTCGGATCCTCGGCATTCGTCGCGTCCACCCGGCGAATCGCATCCAAAAACCGGTCCCCGCTCTCCAGTCCCGCGGCGACCGCGGTCACTCGCTCCCAGTCAGTCTTCTCATTCATACGCTCAAAGAACTGGAGCATCCTTACTCGAGAATCAACGCCGAACCGCGCCGGATTTCTCCTCGAAGGAAGCATACCCTAATCCATTCCCCCAGGCTTTGTTCAAAGGGTTTCAAGCGGATTGGAGCTTTCTTTTCCAGACGTTTTATTTAACAATCTTTTTAAATTAACGCCTTTTTAACGAACGGCGAATCCAAGAGAGATATTATCATGCTGCACAAAACCAAATCACTTCTCGCGCTCGCTACCCTGATCGCCCTTGCACCCCTTACATTGTTTGCTGGCCGCGTCATGCAAGGCCCCATGGTCGGTACGATCGAGTCGGACCGCGTCACGATTTGGGCCCGCGTCGCTGGCGAGAGCGTCGTCAACGTTCGCTACAGCAACCATCCGAATTTCATCAATGCCCAGATCACCGGTCCAGTCATGGCGACCGCCGAGAACGACTATTGCATCAATACGGAGATCACGGGTCTAAAGCCAAATTCGTTCTACTACTACCAGTTGCTCGTCGACGGGGAGCCCGCCGACTATGATGGGTATCCGATTCTCACTGCTCCCTCAGAGGAGATGCGCACCAAATTCTCGATTGGATTCGGATCGGGAGCCCGTGCGGACAAGGACGGACTGCAGGCGATTTGGCTGCAGGTGCAAAACGCCCGCCCCCACGCGTTTTTCTGGCTCGGCGAGAACGAGGCGTTTTCTGGACTGTCTCCTGAATTTCAAGCGGAGGAATACCGCAAGCAGCGCAGCGTGCCTTTCTTGCAACCGTTGCTTCGCTCCATTCCGCAACTCGCTACCTGGGACGCGCCGGTCGCCCTGCCCCAAGACCAGGTTTCTGAATCGCTTGAAATCTTCCAGCGCTACTGGCCCAACCCCGCTTTCGGAACGGAAAAAGCGCCCGGATCGTATTTCCTCTACCAATACGGAGGTGTCGATTTCTTCTTCCTCGACACGTTTTCCTACCGGGACGAGGCGGGTCAGTCGACTATTCTCGGCGAAACCCAAATGGCGTGGTTGCAGAGCAAGCTGATCAAGAGCGACGCTCAATTCAAGGTGCTGCTCAGCGGCAGCAGCTGGAGCAACCAGTCCGACGCGGCTAAAAACACTTGGGTCGCTTTCCCCGAAGACCGCGCCGGATTGTTCAATTACATTCGCGAAAACGAGATTGACGGCATCGTCCTTCTCTCGGGCGACAACGACGAGGCGGAGATCAAAGCGATCCCACTGTCGCGCGACGGTGGATACGACCTCTACGAAATGGTCAGCAGCCCGCTCGCCCAAGAGCCGTCGCCCGACTATAGCGAAGACAATACTTCTGTGATCGCCATCGAAGAGCCCTACGCGGACTCCATGAATTTCGGTACGCTCACCTTCGACATGTCGGAAGACGACCCGAAGCTGTCGCTGAAAGTGATCAATGTCTTCGGCGAAAACGTATTCCCCAATTTCGAGCTGCGGGCCAGCGAACTCACCAACGGCAAAGTCTCCTGGAAGGCGAAAGTGCCGGCGGAAGCGGTGGCCATTATCGAAGCCCGCACCACACCGACCCTTTAACGAAGTCGAACACGTAGGGCTGGCGCTTGAACCATGCCGCGAATGAAACTCAGAAAACGTAACTACGCGGCGCTTCGCAAGCGAAGGCCCTACGAGATACAATAAGTTTTGATCCTCTCTAAAACAGTGAATTTTCCTCACACCTACACATCCACACCCACACAAGCCGGAACCTCTGTCCGGCGTTCAAAGACAGGCGTAGCCCGCCTGCCAAGCGCAACAAGTTGGTGATTGCCAAGGCAAGAGCGAATTGCGACAACGAGGACCACTATGATTCCGGTCCGGCCCCACATGTTGTCGCTCCTAGCGCTCTTCGCCTTGGTAGTCACCCCCGCGTGCGACCGTGATTCGCGCCCGGAGGCGGATGCCGCGCCGGCGCTTCCGGTGGTGGACTTCGGCCACGCCCGGGTCGCCGTCGAGCTCGCGATCGACCGCGACACGCAGACGAAAGGGCTGATGTTCCGGCAGTCGATGCCCGAGGACCGCGGCATGCTCTTCGTCTTCAATCGGCCCAAGCAAATGTCGTTCTGGATGCGCAACACCTACATCCCGCTCGACATCGGCTATTTCACGGCCGACGGCGTTCTGCGTGAAATCTACCCCCTCTACCCGCACGACGAGACTTCGGCAAAATCCAAGCGATACGATCTCCTCTACGCGCTCGAAGTGAACCAAGGCTGGTTCCAGCGCCACGGGGTGAAGATTGGGGACTCGTTTGATCCCGCTTCGGTGTTGAAGTAGGGATTTGGTTTTTCTGCCCACAGATTGCACAGATAGCCGCAGATTTTTAATAGCCAACGCCACCAGACATGGCCGCTCGGAGATCGGCCGCTACCGATCGACATCCTTAGCAAAGGTAGGGTCCGATCTCCGAGCGGACACAGCAACTCGAATTTCTCACCGCGAGAACGGTCCTTCGTCGAGCGCATTGCGTCCTGAGCGACCCTCCCAGTCAGTCACCGAGTCCACCCGAGTTTTCGAGCGTAGGTCGCGTACCAAACAAAGAATCCGCCGAAGACTATGGACAGAACGCTCCCAATGTAGATGCCTGGGGACGCCTCGATTGTGAAGGTGTGGATGTTGGTCGCTATAGCTGCGATCACCGCGACGACAAAAAGAGAGACTGAAACTGCCCGTTTGAGCAGCATCACGAAACTCGCGACGGCTCCACCGATGACCGCAATACCGAACGCGGCGGTCGACCACATTGGTCGCGTTTCTACCAGTTGCTGCGCCTCCTCGGGGTAGTTTGCAAGGGCCTCCGGATTCATTTGAGTCAGGAAGTTTCCTACGCCCATCAAATGCCATACGAGAGCGAAGGCGCTGATAGTCCAGAAACTCCAATGGGGTTTTCGACTTTGTTCTGTGTTCATAAAAAAATTTTATTGAGCGTTAAATTAACCGCCCGCTGCGCATCGACAATGCGACAATTGCGGAGGTAATAGCCACGAAACGAATCTTATCAATCACTCTGCCCTCATACCCTTGGCTTTCCCCGGGCAGAATGCCAGATCCTGACAATTTCTACCGTTTTTGGCTCATCAATAATTCGGTACACAATCCGGAATGGCCTCAGGTGGATTTCGCGCAGAGATTCGTCTCCAAATTCTGGAACAACTCTTCCCTTTTTCGGAAAACTAGCAAGCGCTTTCGAGGCTTGCAGAAGAGCCCTGCCAATTCGTTCAGCAGCGCTCAAGTCATCGATTGCAATGAACTCCACAATCTCCCGAAGATCCAAACGAGCAGAAGGAGACCAGACTACTTTGAAATCCATTCGTTCAGCTCATTTTCAATTTCTTCTATCGGTATTCCCTTATCCGAATCGAGTTCATCTAATCCTTTACGAATAGCTGACACAAAATTAATCCTCTCCTTAACCTCTTCCCAATCAGCGTTTTCGGGAAGTTCTTGGATGGTCTGCAGGGCTTGTTCCTTGATAGACATAAACGAAGCCTAGTGAATCGCTAGGGATTGTCGAATTCTGATTTTGCCTGATGTAAGCAACTCGGCTTCAGAACTCAAAATCCTGGAACGAACGACTTCCCAAAACGCCCACAGATTACACAGATTGCCGCAGATAACCACTCGCCGAAGCCTTATCTGTGACTATCTGTGTAATCTGTGGGAAACAAAAGTCTTATCAATCCAACGAGCTAGTCCTCGACATCGTGCATCGCGATCACGGTCTTGCTCCCGACCGAGTTGACGAAGTGACGTTGTTGCACCGCTAGATACTCCGGGCTGGAGAAAAACGTATCCATTACTTCGCGACTTGGAAACTCGATGGTGAACACTCGGTTTATTTTTTCTTCCGTTTTCGAAATCAGGACTTCCGAGACTTTAAAATCGTAACCGAACGCGCCGCCGAATGAATGCAAGATCGGCGTCATCCCGTCACGGTAACGCTGATACTCTTCGTCTTCGAAGACGTCGATTCCCATGACTCTGATAAATGGCATGTTCTTCTTCGTTTGTGATTTATAAAAATAGATTGCGACGGTGTTCTAAGTACGAACCCGCGTTTGCTCGCTTAGCTTATTTCATTCTTTTCGCAATCCAACTTGGGTTCCGTCTACAATCGAGCACTGCCCGAATGCGGACAGAATTATCTTCTACTTCGTAGTAGATCGCGTAAGGAAACCGCTTTGAAAGAAGCCTGAAGTAGCCGAAGACCTTCCGGTGTATCCCTGCATAAATCCTAAGCGATTCGATGTCCGAGTAGATGGAGTCTTCGAAATACTCTCCCAATCCTTGATTTTTCTTTTCGTAAAAATCGTAGCCGTCACTGAGGTCCTCAACGGCAGACCGGAGGATGACCAACTTCATTTTTTCCGTTTTCTCAGCTCTTCCTTCGCCGACTCCCAAGACATGAACTCATCCTCACCCTTATCGAGCCTTGCTTCTCGATCCTTTAACACGTCGAGGTGCCATTCAGGTGATTCAACATCCTCCTCGACTCGACTCAAGTCCTGCCAAAGCTCTTCCATAGCTTGGAGCTTCTCAGCTTTGGTCATGCTAGCGAGATTCAACACAGGCTTCATAGTGACAAAATCAAAGAAAACGAGGAGCTTTGCGAGTGAAAATTCGCTGCGATACATGAGTCTTTGAAAAAGGTGGCAAGAGCGGGTCATCGCAGCTGAAGTTCTTGTCAATGCTCACCCACAGAAGGAAACGCTCAGCTTGTTTAGCACAGCGATTCGCTAACTCCGCGCACAGAAAGGTTTAATTTGACGCCGTGTCTCCTAGTGGACGCAATACACAAATCAAACGCTCCACTAAGCTACCACCTTTCATTCTCGTTCTGCTCGTTTGGAGCATTTGCCGAATAGTGTCTAGCATCATGAGTGAATATAGCCTGATCTGGTTCAGCGGAGGCTTCTTTCTCACGCTAATTTTGGTCATACTACTAAAGAACCCATGGATGCTCTGGCTATTCAGAGTCTTCGCTATCGTAGACGCGCTATCAATACCTGGACTCGTCATTTCAACTTCGTTCTTCAAAGAGACCGCAGACCTGGCATCAGAATCACTCACCGAACCTTACATTTGGCTGTCGTTCTTTCTCAGTCTACTGTTCCTCCTCTTGAGCTTCCACAAATCAATCGATAGCTATATCGAAAAATCGAATACAAATTTGTAGTCGAGGCGTTGCACAAAAATATTACACTAGGCAATGACCCACTCACCTACTGCGCCATAGTCTGCATCAGCTTGATAAACGGCAGGAAGAGCGAGATGGCGATGAGGAGCACGCTTACGGCGAGCATGAGGATGAGGATGGGCTCGATGACGGAAGTGACGCTGGAGATAGACGCGTCGACTTCCTCGTCGTAGATCTCCGCGATTTGATTGAGCATGTCGGGCAGCTCGCCCGTCTCCTCCCCGACTTCGATCATACTGGAGACCATGGGCGGGAAGAGTCCGGTCGCCGCGATCGGCTGGGCCAGGGGCTCCCCGTCACGTACGCGATTGCGGACTTTATCGACCGCATCCATGATGAACCGGTTGCCGACCGCCGCTCGCGAGTAGTTCAATGCCTCCAGAATCGGAACCCCGCTTTCGAGCAGCGTCCCCAGCGTCCGGCAGAAGCGCGACACGTAGATTTTCGAAAAGGTGTCTTTCAAGAGCGGGAAGTTGAGTTTCAGGAACGCGAAAAACAGCGCTCCGGCCCGAGTCGCCCGGAACCCCATAAACAACAGCACGCTCGCCACAATCCCCACGACGATTTGCGGCCAGTGGTTGGTCACGTTCTGGCTCAGCATCATCACCACCCGCGTCAGGGCGGGAAGCTCCTCGCCGTTGAGCTGCTTGTCGAAGATCACCGCGAACTTCGGAACCACGAAGGTCATCAGTCCCAGCACGATCGCCAGCGACGCCATGAAAACGACCGCGGGGTAGATGGACGCCTGCGTGATCTTGGAGCGAATCTGCCTGGCCTTCATCAGATAATGCCCCAAGCGACTCAAAGCCATGTCCAGAGTGCCGCTGGCCTCCCCCGCCTTGACCATGTTCAAATAAAGGGAGTCGAACTCCTTCGAGTACTGGGCCAGTCCTTCGGAAAACGTATTGCCGGAACGGATATTGTCCAACTGCTGGCTCAGCACCCACTTGAAGGCCGGGTTCTTCTCCTGGACGACGAGCACCTCGAGGCTCTTGATCAAGGAAAGCCCGTTCTGCAGCAAGGTCGAGAGCTGCCGCGTGAAGATCGCCAGCCCCTTTCCGCCAATTGCCGCTCCGAAGTAGGCCGGTTTTTTTACGATAGTGCGACTGTCACCGCGAACGGTCAGGGCCGAAGTTTCTGAGCGTCGCCTGCTTTCCTTGACCGCCGATACTCGGGCCGGAACCAGCCCGTAGCTCTTGATCTGGGAGTTCGCTAGCTCGCGATTGGGCGCTTCCACCATGCCGCGACGCTCCTCGCCCGCGCTGTCCACCGCTACAAATTCAAACTTCATGAGAATTCACTAGGTATACCGTATCACTTCTTCCACCGAAGTGACACCCGTGAAAATATTGCGGAGCCCGTCCTCCCTTAATGTGCGCATGCCCTGCTGGATGGCCCTCTCGCGAATCGCGCTCGACGGGGAGCCCACCGCGACCAGCTCGCGGATCGACTCGCTCACTTCGAGCATCTCAAAGATCCCCAACCGACCTCGATAGCCGGTGCTCGCGCAGGTCTCGCAGCCCGTTCCCGAATAAAACTCTTTGTCTGCGAGCATCGAAGGTTCCAGCCCGAGCTGCTCGACTAGGGCCACGCTGGGCGTGTGCTCCTTGCGACAATCCACGCAGATCCGACGCAACAAACGCTGAGCCAGCACCGCCTCCACCGACGAAGCGATCAGGAATTCTTCGATCCCCATGTCCATGAGACGAGTGACCGCTCCAGACGCGTCGTTCGTGTGCAAAGTCGACAGTACCAAGTGGCCGGTGAGCGACGCTTGGATCGCAATTTGAGCGGTCTCCAAATCGCGAATTTCCCCCACCATGATGATGTCGGGGTCCTGGCGCAAAAACGCCTTCAACGCATTAGCGAAGGTCAGATCGATGGAGCTGTTGATGGCAGTCTGCATGATCCCGTCGATCTCGTACTCGATGGGGTCTTCGGCAGTCATCAGCTTCGAGCCCACTCTGTTCAACCGCTTCAAGCAGCTGTATAACGTCGTCGTCTTTCCGGATCCGGTTGGGCCAGTGACGATGAATATCCCGTTGGGCAAGGCGATCGTCGATTCGACCGACTCCACGATCTCGCCCGGCATCCCCAGGCTGTTCAAGTCCAGCTCGGTCGCCGACTGGTCGAGCACGCGCAAGACCACGCTCTCGCCAAACTGCGTCGGCAAAGTCGAAATCCGCAAATCCACCCCGCGACCAGCGATTGTCAGCCGCACCTTGCCGTCTTGCGGCACGCGTCGCTCGGCGATGTTGAGATTTCCGATCACCTTGATCCGGGACAGGATGGGAATCGCCAGCTCGCGCGGCGGCGGCGACATTTCGTACAAGGCGCCGTCGATCCGGTAGCGGATTTTAAACTCGTTTTCAAAGGGCTCGAAATGCACATCCGACGCCTTGTCGCGTATCGCCTGAGACAATACAAGATTTACGAAACGGATAATCGGCGTCTCCCCTGCCATATTGAGGAGGTTCTCCAGCGACATCTCCTCCTCTTCGACCGAAGTCAAATCGATTTCTTCGAGAATGCCTTTGTACTCCGCGTCCCCAAAACGGTAATACACATCGAGCAGCTCGTTGATCGTCTTCGGATCCGCAACCACAACCCGTACCTCGTTCCCGACCGCAAACGACAGATCGTCGACCAGATGATCGCTAAACGGATCCAGAGCGGCCATAACGACGGCCGTATCTGAAATCTCGATCGGCACCACGCCGTACATGCGGGCCAGATCCACGCCGACCGTTTTCACCACGTCTTCAGGGATATCCGGCGGCAGCTCCGAGCGATGTTCAAGACTGAGAAAGGCTGCAACCCGATTCAACAATGCGTCTTTGGAGAGATGCCCTTGATCGACCAGCAGGCTAGCCAACGAACGTTCCAATTCCTCCGACGACGCCCTCAAGTTTTCCAGGATGGATTCCTCGACGAGCTCATAGGATCGGCAGAGGTCGAGAATCGCTGCGTTTCGGGAGTCGAACATGATTGACCCACCGAATAAACGCCCCTTCCCCACGAGGGCAACAGGAAAGCGAGAATCAGGCTGGGGTGGCTCTCATCACGGGAAGCGACGCTGTCAGTGACTCGGCGCGTGGGTGTCGATTAAACTACGGTATCATACGGAAAACGCGCCGGGACGGCGCGTTCCACCTTTATTCGTCTAACCTTTTGCGTTTTCTTACGTCTTAGCGCTTGAATTCCGGAACTGGCGAGACGTTGTAATCTATTTTGCGATACAGTTCGCCGTCGGTGTACACTTCCATTTGATAGAGGCCGATCGGGTCGGACTTGTCGAAAACGAAACTGTGGCTTTTCTCCCAAACCAGTTCTTCTTTCGACTGCAGGGCCCGGCCGCCTTCCAAAACGGTGTAGAACTCTTCGATCCCCTCGGGCAGATTGGTCATCGCCTCCGGGAAGCGCACGATGTAGTAGAGAAAAAACTGGGCGCCGTCCTTTCGCTTGATCGTGAATCCGTGCATGTAGGCCGGGTCGGCGTGTTTCTCGATCTCGTTGGTCTCCAGATAGACGACCGAGAGGCCCGCCGGACTGGGAGTCATCAGCCCGAATTTGAAATTGTAGCGGTCTTTTTTTCCCAATGCCGGGGACGCCAGGAGCCCAATCGCCATGGCCACTACCCCGAGTCGGGCCCAATATGTCTGGAACTTCATGTTTTCTAGGTATAATTCCCGGGGCAGTTCCGTCAACTCAAGCTTGCGGCGAGGCGCCCGAAACGACCGGTTTACAACGCGATTAACCGGATTCTACCCACTCCAAGGCCGCCGAACGCTCAGCGGTTCGTCTCAAATAGTCAAAACCGCGTAGTTCGCTCCCGCGCCGACAAGGAAGCTCGGGTAGAATTTCCAGAGGAATGACCGTTTACTGACCTTGTGGCGGGCCAAGGCCATGGCGCAGACCGCTCCCAGCTCGCCCCCGACCATAGTGAAGAGGAGCAAACGCCACTCGGACGTCCGGCGTTTCCCGCGTTTGGCCTGGATTTTGTCCCAGACAAACACGAGGAATGCCGCGATGTTGACGGCGCCGAGAAGGTACAAGCGATATTCGAGTGTCATCGGCGACGAACATTGGGAGGGCGGAGATTGGGAATCAACACTCCTTATTCGAGAGTGACCAGACCGAGCGTCGGCTCGGAGATCGGACTTGGAAAACCCGCCGAGACGGCGGGTTCCACCTTTTGACCATTGCCATAAGGGTGGAACGCGTCGTCCCGACGCGTTTATCTAGCAAAGTAAATACATAGAAAACCCAAGCATCCCGCTCCCCAGGAATTTTGCCAAAAAGACTTGTGAAAAAAAACTGAAAGCCTTTTCTACTGGCAATCGGCGTCCTCCGGGACCCGGCACCCACTTCCACGTACCTTATTCCTCCCTTTCATGCATCGCCTTTGCATCTTCCTCCTGCTTTTCGGGATCTGGATCATATTCTCAGGACAATTCGACGCCTTTCATCTGGCTCTTGGCCTGATTTCAACGGCATTGGTTACTGCGATCTCCTCCGAGTTCTTTTTTGCAGACCGGTCTCGAGAGGCAGGCGCCCGCATTCAAGAGATCATTCGCCTGCCCTGGTACCTTGCCTGGATGCTCTACCAGATTCTGCTTTCCAATCTGCACATCCTGAAACTGGCCTTGAGCCCGGGCGACATGCCGGAGGTCCAGCCAAGGCTGGTCAGAATAAAAACGGGCCTCAAAACCGATTTCGCCAAGTGGTTCCTGGCAAACTCAATAACGCTCACGCCAGGAACGATCACGATCGATATCGAAGGCGACGAATTGTTGATTCACTCGATCAGCGAAGTCACGACCACGGGTGTCGAAGACGATGCCATGGAGCGGAAAATCGCGTCGATTTTCGAAAGGGGGAACGACTAGTATGGAGAATTTTTTCGTTTTCGCGGGGATAGCCATCTTCGCGCTCATGCTTCCGATCCTCTACCGGATCATCATCGGCCCCACCGCGATCGACCGCATCGTCGCGGTGAACGTCATCGGAACTAAAACGACGGTTCTCCTGGTGATCATCGGCATGATTTTCGAGCGCGTGGGCATGTTTGTGGACTTCGCCCTCACCTACGCCCTGCTGAACTTTATCGGATCGCTGGCCGCGGCGCGCTACTTCGATCGCGTCAATCCCGCCAAGCGCTTCACCCAGTCTGAAATCAAGGAGCAAGAGCTATGATTTTGAACGTTATCTGCATCGTACTGGTAGTCCTCGGCATCGTTTTCTTCGTAGGCGGAGCCGTTGGCATCGTTCGCTTTCCGGACTTCTACACCCGGATGCACGCCGCGGGTAAAGGGGACACCATGTCGGTGTTCATGGTGCTCATCGGACTCGCGGTCTATCAGCTTTCCGACTTCAACTTGGCCAATCTGCTCATCGCGGGAAAGATCTTCTTCATCACCATCTTCATCATGTGGGCGAGCCCCACCAGCACGCACGCGTTGATCAAAGCGGGCCTCGAAGAAGGCCAGGAAGTTTGGACGCGCAAGGAAAAAACGGATACGGAGGACACGCCATGATCTGGCAATTCGATCTCATCATTCTGGTGTTCCTGGTGATCACCGCCATCATTTCGCTGCAGGTCAAAGACCTTCTCGCCGCATCCATGATCTACGGCGTTTACAGTTTCCTGATGTGCTTGTTGTGGGCGGGCATGGCCGCGGTGGACGTCGCCTTTACGGAGGCCGCAGTCGGCGCGGGCGTCAGCTCGGTGTTTCTCATCGCCACTGTATTCAGAACTTCTAGGAGGTCGTCAGATTGAAATCGCTCGCCTTGATCTCCGTAGTCATCACTGGATGGCTTCTTTTGTCCGCTGTGGGCGACTTCCCTGACTGGGGAGACCCGGATTCGCCCGCCAACAGCTACCGGCTTTCGCAGCATTTCGTTACCGAGACGTTTCACGAGACCGCGGTACCCAACATGGTAACCGCCGTTCTGGCGGACTATCGAGGGTACGACACGATGTTTGAAACGGTCGTCATTTTCACCGCAGGAATCGCGATCATTTCGATTCTACGCGTTTTCAGAACCGAAGATCCCGGAGCAGGCGGACCTAAGGTCTACGAGAAGCGCCCAGACCTTATCGTCGACACCACCTGCCGCTTGATGATCCCCATTATCCAGCTCTTCGCTCTCTACGTCATCGCCCATGGACACCACAGTCCGGGCGGCGGATTCCAAGGCGGCGTTATATTTGGGGCTAGTTTTATTTTGATCGCTCTGTCGCGCGACATGCAAGCGGCTCACAAATGGGTTCCCGAGCGTCGCGTGCTAAATCTCGCGGGTATCGGAATCCTCATCTACGCAGGGTTCGGTCTCGCGTCCATGTTTTTGGGATACAACTTTCTCGATTACGCCATCCTCCACAAAATCATACCAGCTACGCCTATCGAAGCCCGCTACCACAGCATGCTCGGCGTCGAGATCGGCGTAGCCTTCACGGTCACTGCGATCATGTATTCGATCTACTCGAATCTGGCCTCCAAAGGCACAATGAAGGAGGGCCTGTAGCTCCATGGAATTCTTCGAAGTCATATCCGCAAAATTCAACTACTGGATCTACGTCATCATCATGATGATCGGGCTCTACGCCATGATCGCCAAGAACAACATGGTGAAAAAGCTGATCGGCATGTCGATTTTTCAAACGGCGATCATCCTGTTCTACGTATCCATAGGCGTTAAAGACGGAGCCACCATCCCGATCCTGTATCACGACCAGGTTCACGCGGGACATCATCACGACGATCATGGCGAGACGGCGCATCACGAGTCGACCGACGACCACCACGCCTCGACCAGCGGCGATCACGAAACGGACAAATACGGGTACCCAACCCGCCATGCGCCCGACGTCGTCATCGATGGAAACGACTTCGCCAATCCCTTGGTCCATGTACTGATGCTGACCGCGATTGTCGTCGGGGTCGCCACGCTCGGCGTTGGACTGGCGATCACTCAAAAGCTGCACCGAGAATTCGGAACCATCGAAGAGAACGAAATCCACGACCTAATAAAGTCCGGCAAATGATCGAACAGGCTCCTGCACTCATTCTCCTCTTCCCGTTCTTCGCGTCCATCATCGTGGCCCTCGCGGGCATCCGCGTTCCGGGCGTTAGCTTTCCCTTGACGGTCATTAGCATGTTCGCCTCGGTTCTGTCGAGCGTCGCCGTGCTAGTTCGCGTCATGAACGACGGAGTAATCCGATACAAGCTCGGTGGCTGGGAACCGCCCATGGGGATCGAATTCCGTATCGACGCTCTCGGAGCTCTCGTCGCCACGGCTGTATCCGCCGTAGGACTACTTGCGGCAATCTACTCCAAACGCCAGGTTCCCGCAGAAACGGGAGACCGGGTTTCCCAATACTACACGCTCTACCTCCTGCTTATGACGGGATTGCTGGGCATGGTGATCACGGGCGACGCTTTCAACTTGTTCGTACTGATCGAAGTGTCCGCGCTTACGAGCTACGCTCTCATCGCCATGGGTCCACGACGGGCCTCGCTCGCCGCGTACAAGTACGTCATCATGGGAACGATCGGAGCGTCGTTCTACTTGCTGGGCGTTGGCTACCTGTACATCAAAACAGGATCGCTCAACATGGTCGACATTCACGAGCAGCTTATCGCTCGCGGCATATTCGATTCTACCGCCATCCTCGTAGCGTTCATTCTCATAACTGTGGGTGTGTGGATCAAGATGGCTTTCTTCCCGCTTCACGCCTGGCTGCCCAATTCCTACGCCTACGCCCCCACTACGAGTAGCGCAGTCCTGGGGCCGCTGGTAACCAAGGTTATGATCTACGTCATGATCCGCCTGACGTTCACCGTTTTTGGAGCGGACTACACCTTCGGCCAGTTGGAGTGGAGCGAAGTCGTCGTCTGGATGTCGGTGGCGGCTATTCTCGTAGGCTCCATATCGGCCTTGGCCCAAACCGATCTCCGGAAGATGCTGGCGTATCTGATCATCGCCGAAGTGGGCTACATGGTTGGCGGCGTATGGCTCGCTGACGACATCGGGCTGATCGGCTCAATCTACCACATCATCGCCGACGCCTTCATGACGCTTTGCGTCTTCCTTTTCGCCGGGATCATATTCGCCAAAACCGGGAAGCGAGACCTGAACGCTCTCGACGGGCTCTTCACCAAAATGCCCCTCACAATGGTCGGTTTCCTGGTCGGAGCGTTCTCGCTCATCGGCATTCCGCCGACCGCGGGCTTCTTCAGCAAATGGTACCTGATCCAGGGAGGAATCGCCTCCGGAAACTGGGAGTACGTAATCGCCTTGCTTGTTTCTAGTTTGATCAACGCCGTCCTTTTCTTCCGCATTATCGAAATCGCCTATTTCGGAGCGAAACCCGCGGAAGGCCATGGAGACCATCATCACGCGGAATCGCATGACAGCAAAATTTCGGAAGCTCCGCTTTCAATGCTGTTCCCACTGCTTGCCACCGCCGCCTTGCTCCTAGCCATCGGCCTCTACAACAAGGACATCGTCGCAATTATCGCGGAGTTCGTGTCCCTATCCAACCTCGGAGCCATTCTTCCCTAATATGTCTTCCTCGGTCACAAGTTTCACACCTGTCTTGGCGAGCATCGTTTCCTTGCTCGCCGTGCTCCCGATCGTACTACTGGGCCGCTCTCCGAACGCCCGCGAAGGAGCTACTTTCGTGGCGGCCTTCATTAAATTCGGCCTCGTCGTCTCCATGCTCCCCGCAATCTTGGACGGGAAAACGGTCGAGTACACGATTTGGGAAATCGTACCGAACCTGGAAATCGCTTTCCGGGTGGACAGCGTCGGCATGCTCTTCGGACTGGTGGCCTCCTTTTTGTGGATCATCACGTCGCTGTATTCAATCGGTTACATGCGCGGGCTCAAAGAGCATTCCCAAACCCGCTTTTTCTCGTTTTTCGCGGTCTCGCTTTCCGCCACCATCGGCGTGGCCTTCGCCGCCAATCTTTTTACGCTCTACCTTTTCTACGAGATGCTCTCGCTGGCGACGTATCCACTCGTCACTCACCACCAGGATAAAGAGGCCCGCACAGGAGGACGCACGTACCTGACGTACCTGCTGACGACGTCCATAGGATTCGTCCTTCCTGCCCTCATTTTCGTCTATATCAAAACCGGGAGCAGCATGGACTTCGTCAGCGGCGGATTCCTCCAGGGATTCGTAGGTCCGACGGAGACGTTGATTCTGCTTTTGCTCTTCACTTTTGGATTCGCGAAGGCCGGACTCATGCCCTTCCACTCCTGGCTCCCCGGAGCGATGGTCGCGCCCACCCCGGTCAGCGCCTTGCTGCACGCCGTCGCAGTCGTCAAAGTCGGCGTGTTTTGTATCATTCGCATGTTTACCGGAGTTTTCGGGATCGATTTCCTCAAGGGACTAGACCTGGGTGAAGTCATTACTTGGATCGCGGCGTTCACAATTCTGGCGTCCTCGCTCATCGCTCTGACGCAGGACAACCTCAAGAGACGGCTCGCATTTTCCACCGTCGGACAACTCTCCTATATAATTCTCGGCGTCGCCCTGCTCACGCCCCAAGGCGTCACCGGCAGTATGATGCACATCGGGATGCACGCCTTTGGAAAGATCACTCTGTTCTTCTGCGCCGGAGCGATTTTTCAGGCTACTGGAAAAAAGTACATCAGCGAGATGGTGGGAATCGGCAAGCGCATGCCCATCACTATGATCGCGTTTTTCATCGGTTCGATGAGCGTCATCGGACTCCCCTTCGCCGGTGGATTCTGGAGCAAGTTCTACTTGCTTTGGGGCACGGTTTCCGATGGCCAGCACGCCATGCTCGTGGTGCTGCTGATTAGCTCGTTCCTCAATGCCGCCTATTTCTTCCCGATTTGCTTTAAGGCGTTTTTCTGCAGCAAAGAGGAATCGCTCTTCGAAGCCAGGACCGAAGAGGCCCACCCCTGCTCGGTCGCGGCTCTTTCCGTAACCGCGGTTTTGTCCGTCGTCCTATTCGTTTACCCGGAACCCTTTTTCTCTCTCGCCGAGTACGCCACTGCCTACTACATGAGCCTATAACTTAATTCGTCATGGAAGAAAAACTACAAGAACTCAAACACTCCCCATGGCCCGGATACCGGACCGCGTTTATCATCACATTCGCCGCCCTCACCATCTACCTTGCCATCATCATTCTGTCCGCCCCGGATGGAGGCTCCGTCGGGGGACACCACTAGAGACCGCATTGCATTGGAAGAAGATATGCAAGACAAGCATCCAGAGAAACTCCCAAAGAACGTCAAGCGGATCGTCTACGGCCTGTTCGCTATTTGCGTGGCAGTCGTCCTTCTCGACTTCCTGTTTATTCTCGACACGTTCGACAAGCACGCCCTCTACGAATGGGAAAACTGGCCCGGATTCTACGCCGTGTATGGATTCGTGGCCTGCGTTTTGCTGGTTTTGATTTCCAAATACATCCTTCGCCCCTTGATCAAACGAGACGAAGACTATTATGAGTAGCCTGCCCCCGCAATTCGTTCTGCTCTTTGGAGCCCTCCTCATTCCTTTCCTCAAAGGGAAAGTGAAACTTGGATACATGCTGGCTCTTCCACTAGTCGCGTTCTACAGCTATCTTCAGATGGAGGTCGGCACCTACTGGACGATGAAGGTCCTCGATTTCGAACTCGTCTTTGGACGGGCCGACAAGCTGAGCCTGATCTTCGTGAACATATTCATCGTCGTCACCTTCATCGCGACGATCTTCAACCTGAAGTGCAACAACAACCTCGAGTACTTCGCTGGCTTTCTCTACGCGGGCTGCGCCACGGGCATGGTTCTCGCCGGGGACTTGATCACGATGTTCATTTTCTGGGAAACGCTCACCCTCGGAGCCTTTCTCCTCGTCCTCGCCCGCCGCACTCCGGCAGCCATGGGGGCGGCCTTCCGCTACGCCCTCGTTCACGTCGTTGGCGGGCTCATCCTCTTCGCGGGCATCGTTCTGCACATAAGGGCAACCGGCTCCACCGACTTCACCCACATCGGATTGAGCGATCTTTCGTCCTACTTGATTTTCATCGGCTTCGGCCTCAATTGCGCTTGGCCAATCCTCCACGCCTGGCTTCCCGACGCCTACCCTGAAGCAACCATTGGAGGCGTTGTCTTCATGGCCACCTTTACCACCAAAGGCGCCGTCTACGCGTTGATGCGTGGCTACGGAGGCGAACCGTCGCTCCTTTGGATTGGCATGGCCATGGCGACCTTCCCCATTTTCTACGCAGTGCTGGAAAATGACCTGAGAAAGGTGCTCGCCTACAGCCTCATCAACCAAGTGGGCTTCATGGTTGTCGGCATCGGAGTCGGCACCGACATGTCGATGAACGGGGCCGCCGCCCACGTGTATTGCCATATTCTATACAAGGCGCTTCTTTTTATGTCGATGGGAGCGGTCATGTACCAAACGGGCAAAATCAAGGCTACGGAGCTCGGCGGCCTGTTTCGAAGCATGCCATTCACCGCGATTTGCTGTATGATCGGCGCCGCGTCCATCTCCGCCTTCCCGCTTTTTAGCGGCTTCGTCAGCAAGTCGATGGTCATGACTGCGGCAGCGGAAGAACACTACACGCTTATCTGGCTGGCGCTGCTGTTCGCGTCCGCCGGCGTCTTCCACCACGCTGGCATCAAGATTCCCTTTTTCGCCTTCTTTTCGCACGATTCCGGAATCCGGGTGAAAGAGGCCCCCGTGAACATGCGAATTGCCATGGGGATGGCCGCGTTCCTCTGCATTTTCATCGGCATCTTTCCTCACCAGACAATCTACCCGATGCTACCATTCGGCGAAGTGACCTACGTTCCCTACACCTTCGCCCACGTGAACGGACAGTTTATGCTGCTCGTATTCTCGGCACTCGCCTTTACGCTCATGCTCATGTCCGGGATCTATCCGGCTGAGATCAGAGCGATCAACCTCGACGCCGATTGGCTCTACCGAGGCCCTTCGCGGATTGGATACGCGTTCTTCGACAAGGTCTTGAACGGCGTTAACGCCTTGGCCCACAAATTTCTCGTCACCGGATTCACGCAGAGCGTCTCTCGATTCGCTCAAGAAGGCCCCACTATACTCCTGGCCTGGATCCTCACTCCCGTTTGGGAACTCTCCGGAACGTCGAAAGAGCAGCAAGCAAAACTGCGGGCGGACCTGCGCGAGAACGCCCAAAACGGCGTTTTCCCCATCGGGATCACCGCTTGCCTGTCTGTAGTGCTGCTAGGGATACTCTTTTTCTTCTAGGCAACGAGCGTTTTGTGGTGTAGCGTAGGATTCTGCTGTTAAGAATAGGACTTATAAGTCCTATAGGACCTATAGGTCTTATCCTCCTCCAACTCTCAAATCCACATTCGCACATGAGCGATTCCCGCTTTTTGCCGCGGACCGGCAATTACACACAGCTGCTTTCCTACAAGAAAGCGGAGATCGTCTACGACGTCACATTCCGATTCTGTGACCGATTTCTGGAACGTGGCGACCGAACAGTCGACCAAATGATCCAAGCCGCCCGTTCCGGCAAACAGAACATCGCCGAAGGGAGCAAAGCCGCCAGAACCTCCACCAAAACCGAACTCACTCTCACCAACGTTGCCCGCGCGAGTCTGGAAGAACTCCTGGTGGACTATCAAGACTACCTCAGAACGCGCGACCACTCAATCTGGGACAAAGACTCCAAAGAAGCGCGATACGTTCGAAAACTAGGCCGAGCCCCCAACGAAACGTACGAGACCTACCGCCCGTTCGTCGAAACCCGAGCCGGACCGATCGTCGCCAACATCGCGCTCTGCCTCGTCCACCAGGCCAACTACCTGCTCGACAAGCAAATCGCCCGGCTCGAAAAGGACTTCGTCGAAAACGGCGGCATCCGCGAACGAATGTACCAAGCCAGAAAGAACAGAAGAAGATAAGACTTATAAGTCCTATAGGACCTATACGTCCTATTTACTGCTCTACCTCCCCCCTACGCTCGCTCCGCGACGCGGCGGGCTTTTCGGATCTTGACGCTCACTACCTTGTACTCGGGGCACATTGCGATGGAGTCGTGAACACTCGATGTCAGATTGTTCACGAGCACCTCCGGAAAATGGAAGGTCGTGCTAAGGACGCCCTTCTTTATCTCGTCTGTAACCTTCGCCTTGATATCGATCTTGCCCCGTTCCGATTCGACGCACACAATATCCGTGTCCTGGATACCGTTATCCGCCGCGTCCTCGGGGTGCACGAAAATCACGTCTTCGGTGACGAGTTCAACATTGCCAGTGCGGCGCGTCTGAGCACCGCAATTGTAGTGCTCCAAGTTGCGGTTGGTCGTCAGAATATACGGGAACTTCTCCGCGTTGGAAACCACTTCCTCTGTTTCCTTGAACGGGTTGAATTCGAAAAGACCCTTGCCGCGCTTGAACGTATCGGTGTGCAAAATCGGCGTATCCTCGCCATTCGCCGCCACCGGCCATTGTTTTCCGTTGTCGCCCAGTTCCTCCCACTTGATTCCGGCGAAGAAGGGGACGATCTGGGAAATTTCCTCGAGCAAGGTCTTGGGATCGTAGTCCGGCTGGGCGTAGCCCATCCGGTTCATGAGCTCCACGACGATCTGCCCGTCAGGCTTCGATCCTTCCTGCGGTTCGACCGCCTGGTTCACGCGCTGGACGCGACGCTCGCCATTCGTGAACGTGCCGCTTTTCTCCAAGAACGAGGCGCCCGGCAAAACCACATCGGCCATCTCCGCCGTACGGGTCATGAAAATCTCCTGCACGACAAATAAATCCAGAGCTTCGATCGCCTTGGCCACGTGTTGACTATTGGGATCGGTCTGCACCATATCTTCCCCGATCACCCACACCGCCTTCAGTTTTCCGGCCAAAGCCGCCTCGTACATTTGCGGGATCTTCCAGCCAATCTCGGTTGGCATCTGAACGCCGTAGAACGACTCGTACTGCTTGATATTGTCGGGATCCGTCACGTCTAAGTACCCAGCGCCTTGATACGGCTGGGCGCCCATGTCGGCCATTCCTTGAACGTTGTTCTGGCCGCGCAGCGGGTTCACGCCCACTCCCTTGCGTCCAATATTGCCCGTGATCAACGCCAGATCCGCGATTTGCATGACCGTAAACGTGCCCTGCGAGTGCTCGGTCACGCCCAAACCATGGAAACTCATCGCGTTGCCCGCAGTCGCGTAGGCGATGGCCGCCTTGCGAACGAGCTCGCGATCGACACCGCTGACCGACTCCATCTCGTCGAGATCCAGCTTCAGCAGTTCCACGCAAAAATCCTCGTACCCCTCCGTGCGTTCGTCGATAAACGACTGGTCCGCCAGCCCTTCTTTCACGATGTAGTACAACATCATGTTCAGAACCGCGACATTGGTTCCCGGGCGCAGCTGAATATGGTGGGTCGCGTAGCGGGCCAGTTCGGTACGGCGCGGATCGATGACGATGGTCGTCTTTCCGGAAATCGCGAACTGCTTCATCTTCGCGCCGGTAACGGGGTGCCCTTCCGTCGGATTGGCCCCGATAACCATGATCGCGTCGGTGTGGTTCAAGTCTTCCACCGAATTGGTCGCCGCCCCGGTTCCAAACGTACGCTGCAATCCCAGCGCCGTTGGCGAATGGCACACTCGAGCGCATCCGTCGATATTGTTGGTACCGATCACCACGCGGAAGAACTTCTGCATCAAGTAGTTCTCTTCATTCGTGCAGCGGGCCGACGAGATTCCCGCCAGCGAATCCGGACCAAACTCGTCTCGGTAGCCTTTGAATTTCTCGACAATGAAATCGTAAGCTTCGTCCCAAGTCGCTTCCTCGAACACGCCATTGCGCTTGATCAGGGGCGACTTGATCCGGTCCGGGTGATTATAGAACTGGAACGCGTATCGACCTTTCAAACACGTATGCCCTTGATTCACCTCGGCGTCGTACGGAGCTTGAATCCCCTTAATCTCGCCGCCCGAAGTCGCCACCTCCAAATTGCAACCCACACCACAGTAGTTGCAAACCGTCCGCGTCTTTTGCGTATTGGCGATGGATTTCGACTGGAATACGTCCGATATCGCCGCCGTGGGACAGGCCTGCGAACAAGCGCCGCAGCTGACGCAAGGGCTGTCCTCGAAGCTCTCGTCCATCCCTTTGATGATGCGGCTATCGAACCCGCGTCCCGCCATGCTCAATACAAATTGCCCTTGCACCTCGTCGCAGGCGCGAACGCAGCGATAACAATTGATGCACTTGCTCAGGTCCGAAGTCATGTAGGGATGGCTCAGGTCCTTCTCGCGGTCGAGATGAGTTTCACCATCGGGATAGCGAACCGAAGTAATGCCCACGCGAGCGGCGACAGTCTGCAATTCGCAGTTCCCATTTACTTCGCAGGTCAAGCAATCGAGCGGATGATCTGTCAGCACCAACTCGATGATGTTCTTACGCAGGCGCTGGATGTTCTTCGAATCGGTATATATGTATTGCCCTTCCGCCACCGGCGTATGGCAAGAGGCGAAGGTCTTAGACGGGCCGTTCTTTTCCAACGCCACATCTACGCTGCACACGCGGCAGGAGCCGAATGGGTCCAGATTGGGGGCGTCGCAGAGCGTCGGAATCGACTCCGACCCCAAGGAGCGGCGGGCAAACGAGATCATCGTCTCGCCCGGTTCGATCTCGTAGGGGTGGTTATTGAGGTAAGCGATCTTAGACATGCTATTCTTCCTTGCTAAAGTACTGGGCCAATTCGTCGCCAAAATACTGCAGCGCGTTTTTCACTGGGAGCGGAATTCCGCCTCCATGAGCGCAAAGCGAGCCCACTTCCAACGTATGGAGCAGATCCTCGAATAAGATTGTATCGATTTTGTAATTACCGAGGTTCGCCGCTTCCAGCATCTCGTGGGCCCGTTTAGTGCCCAAACGACAGGGGAAACACTTGCCGCAACTTTCCACCGCCGCAAACTCCATCAGCTTCTCCAAGTAGGTCATGAGGGAGAACGACTCGGGAATGCAGACGATCGAGGCGTGCCCCAGCAGGAATCCCGCATTGGCGAACGATTCGAAGTCAACCGTCAGATCGCCGATCTTATCCACCGGCACGATCCCTCCCAGCGGCCCACCGATGTGGAGCGCCTTGATCGACTCGGTAAACCCGCCGCCCAGATCGTCGATCACCGTTGACAAAGGCGTGCCCATTTCCACCTCGTAAATTCCCGGTTTGCGAACGTACCCATCGAGACTGACCAACTTCGTCCCATTCGATTTCTCGGTTCCGAGGGCCGCGTACGCCGCCCCGCCATGCTGGATAATGTAAGGCACGGTGGCGAGCGTTTCGACGTTGTTGACAATCGTGGGCTTATTGAAAAGGCCTTTCTGGGCCGGAAACGGCGGCCGGACCCGCACTTCCGGGCGCTGCCCTTCGATGCTGCTGATGAGCGCCGTTTCCTCGCCGCAAATGTAAGACCCTTGGCCCGCAACGATTTTAAAATCGAAGTTGAAGTCAGATCCCTGAATGTTTTCGCCAAGCAATCCCGCCGCTCGAAAATCAGCGATCGCCGCTTCCACGATGTCGAAAGATTCTGGATACTCCGCTCGAATGTAGAGTACGCCCCACTCCGCTCTCATACACATCCCGGCGATCATCATCCCGAATAGAACCGAGTGCGGGCGCTGCTCGAGCAAGTACCGATCCGAATACGCTCCCGGATCGCCCTCGTCCGCGTTGCAGATGATGAATTTCAACGGGCCCTCCGCGTTGCGGGCGAACTCCCATTTGACGCCCATCGGGAACCCCGCGCCGCCGCGCCCGCGAATGCCGGCCGCTTTCACTTCCTCCAACACCTCCGCGGAATCCTTCGACAAGGCCCCTTTCAAAAGCGACGCATACGCGTCCATCCCCTCGAACGGGCGAGTCAAAACCGCTTCGCCCCGAGCCTGAGCCTCGTAACGATCGGCGTTCAATTCGGATTCACCGCCAAAAACCGACTCGAGTTGGCCCGACTCCAAAGCGCTGTAGTTCTTTCCCTGGTAATGAAACGCGCCGTTTTCATGACACCTGCCGAGACAAGTCATGTGACCGATCTCCGCGTCCTTGAACCGGCTTTTCAGTTCGTCCACGAGCCCCTCCTGAGTACCGGCGCATAAACAAGCGGACCCATTGCACACGTACACCTTTTTCCCTTTGTTCTCCGGCTTCAGGAAGTCGTAAAACGTCGCCGTCCCGTAGACGTTGGCCTTTCCCACCAGGAATTCGTCCGCGAGCCGCTCCATGTCCGCCTCGGAGGGGGTTCCCTCCGCCGAACCCGCCAAACCGATCTTAGAGAACAGATTCTCCTCGACCCCCTTGCGGCCGCCCAGATCGCTCAAGTTCTTTGACATGCCGATTTGTAGCGCAAATCGCCCAAATTATTAAAGAATGAACTCAGATAAGCGGTTGATTCCCTACGGATTGACGCGATTTTCCCATAAAGCGCTGATTCTGTCCAAAACACGTCTAGGAAATTCCCTGAACAAGCATTCGAGCCCGCCTCCACTCTCGGCCGCGACTCCCTCAATAACCTCGACAAATTCGCCCGATTTCGTTTCTTCACCTCTAGAAATCGGATGCTACCCCAATCGCCATTTCAACGCCGGCTCGCGCCTCTCGTCCTGGCCCTACTGGCGACAACGATCGGCCTGCCCGCCATCGCCGACGAATGGTCCGGCCACGCGATGGAGCACTTCGAGAAACGCATCCGACCGCTGCTCGTGGAAAAATGCATCGAGTGCCACGGCCCGGAGAAGCAAAAAGGGGGGCTCCGGCTCGACATCCGCGAAGGTTGGGAAACGGGAGGCGACAACGGCCCCGCCCTCGTCCCCGGAGATCTCGATCGAAGCCGGATCATCCAAGCAGTTCGATACGACGATCCGGATTTCCAGATGCCGCCCAAGACAAAGCTCTCGAAGGACGCCATCGCCGACCTCGAAGAATGGGTCGCCCTCGGCGCGCCCGATCCCAGATCCGGGGAACTCGCTCGCAAACGACCATCCGGCATGTCCGTCGAAGAAGGCCGCTCTTTCTGGTCCTTCCGGCCGATCGCCAACCCCGATCCCCCAGTCGTCGACAACACCGACGAAACCCTCACCGAAATCGACCGCTTTATCCAGGCTAAACAACACGAGCGCGGCCTCACTCAAAACCCGCCCGCAGCCCCCGCGGACCTCGCCCGACGCGCCTACTTCACGCTCATCGGACTCCCTCCGACACCCGAACAAGTCGACGCCTTCGCCGCCGACCGACGACCCGACGCCTTCGAGCGACTCGTCGACGAACTCCTTCAATCCCCCCATTTCGGAGAACGCTGGGGACGGCACTGGCTGGACGTCGCCCGATTCGCCGAATCCAGCGGCGGCGGCCGCACCTTGCTCTTCAAAGACGCCTGGCGGTACCGCGACTACGTCATCGAACAATTCAACGCCGATACGCCTTTCGACCAATTTGTCCGCGAGCAAATCGCCGGCGACCTCCTCGACACCGATTCACCAAGCCAACGCAGCCAGCAACTCGTCGCCACCGCCTTCCTGGCGCTCGGTCCAACCAACTACGAACAGCAAGACAAGCAACTCCTCCGCTACGACGTCATCGACGAGCAAATCGACACGCTCGGCAAAGCCTTCCTCGGAATGACCCTCAGCTGCGCCCGCTGCCACGATCACAAATTCGATCCCGTCCCCACCGCCGACTACTACGCCCTAGCCGGGATCTTTAAAAGCACGCGCACACTTTTCAACTACACCGACAACGTCGCTCGCTGGGTCGACACGCCCCTGCCGCTCGAAGGCGACGCCGCCGAGACGGTCGCCGCCGCCGAGGCCCAGCGGAACCAACTCAAACCGCGCCTCGACCGCCTGGAAGCCGAACGACGCGTACGAACGCAGGACATCGTTTCGCCGCCCAAACCCGGCCTCCCTAAGCTCGACCGGCATTTCCCCGGCCTCGTGCTCGACGACATGAAAGCCGAAGCCTACGGTGAGTGGAAGTTTTCCCAATTCTCCCAAAACTACCTCAACGAAGGCTACCTCCACGATGGCAACGAACGCAAAGGCTACAAGTCCCTCACCTTCGAAACCCAAATCCCCCTCAGCGGCCAATACGAAGTCCGCATCGCCTACTCCGAACTCGCGAACCGCTCCACGCGCACACCCGTAACCGTGGGCCACGCCGGCGGGGAATTGAAAATCCTGGTCGACCAGCAAAAGCCGCCCAGCCAGTACGGGCGATTTCACTCGCTCGGCCAGTTTCGCTTCGAAGCCGGATCCACGCCCTTCGTCCAAGTCACAAATGAGAATACCGACGGCTATGTAGTGGTCGATGGAATACAATGGCTTCTCGTCGAAGAAGACCCCAGCTCCGCCCCTTCCAATCCCGACGAGCGTCTGAAGCAATTGAGCGCCGCCATCAAAAAACAAGAAAAAGCGCTCGCGCCCGTCAACAAAATCCTAAAAGCCCGACCACTCGCCATGACGGTGAAAGAGGACCCCAAGCCGAGCGATTCCGCCATTCGCATACGCGGGGTTGAAAGCCGCAAAGGCGACATTGTCCCGCGCGGTTTTCTCCAAGTTGCCACGTTCGACGGCGTCCCGGAAATCCCTGATCACGCTAGCGGCCGCGTCGAACTCGCGGATTGGATCGTCCACCCCGACAATCCACTCACCACCCGCGTATTGGCCAACCGGATATGGACCTGGCTTTTCGGTTCCGGGATCGTCAGCAGCGTCGACAATCTCGGCACCACGGGCGACGCCCCGTCCCACCCCGAATTGCTCGACTACCTCGCCCAGCGTATCCAGAAAAACAACTGGTCCCTGAAAACGCTCATCCGCGAGATCATGCTCACTCGCGCCTGGCAAGCCTCTGCCGCCCCCAACCCGGAAGCCCAAGCCATCGACGCCGACAATCGGCTCCTAGCCAGCTTTCCCAAACGTCGACTCGACGCGGAGCAATTGCGCGACGCCATTCTCGCCGCCAGCGGCGCTCTCGACACCACTTACCTCGGACCCAACATCGTCGGCGCCGGCGAAATTAACGCCAACAGCACCGCTGCTCAGAATGTTGAATACAACTACATTTTCGAAGACACGCGTCGCAGCGTCTATACGCCCGCTTTTCGAGTCAATCGCCACGAGCTCTTCGAACTCTTCGACTTCGCGAACGCCAATTTCACCTTCGGCAGACGCGCCACCAGCACCGTGGCCCTACAAGCCCTCTACCTCCTCAACAACCCATTCGTCATCGAACAATCGGAAATCGCCGCCAAAGCCCTGCTGGCCCATGATCTCGACACGAACGGACAAATCGAACACGCGTTCAAAACCACCCTCGGCCGTAGCCCGACTCCAAACGAGCGACAACTCGTCGGGCAATTTCTTGAGGATGGACAAAACGAGTCCGCTCTGACAGGGTGGAGCTCCGTTTTCCAGTCCCTCTTCGGCTCCGTCGATTTCCGATACCTCAACTAGCGACTCCGATACCGCCATGCCCCCAAATCCAGACGTATCCGCCATCTCACGCCGCGACGCCTTGCGACACATGGCGTGTGGATTCGGCTATATGGCGGCGGCTGGAATCGCCTCGGGCACCGCCAATCCGCTCCAGTCGCGCGTGCCCCATGTAGCGCCCAAAGCAAAACGGGTAATTTTCCTCTTCATGGCAGGCGGAGTCAGCCAAGTCGACAGCTTCGACTACAAGCCGCTTCTTCACAAGAACGACGGAAGAATGCTCGATTTCACGGACCAGCGGATTCTCGCCAAGACCGGCATGGGCTCAAACCAGCGCGTCATGAAATCGCTCTGGGACTTCAAACAACGCGGCCAGAACGGGGCTTGGGTATCCGAATTGTTCCCACACATGGCCAAGCACACCGACGACTACTGCATCATTCGCTCGATGCACACGGAAGGCGTCGCCCACGGGCCGGCCACTCTCTTCCTCCACACCGGATCCACCAATTTCATTCGCCCCTCCATGGGCGCTTGGATCAACTACGGCCTCGGCACCGAGAATCAGGACATGCCCGGCTTCATCAGCCTCAGCCCCGCTCTCGGCAACGGCGGACCTCGCAACTACGGGAACGCTTTTCTTCCTGCCGCCTATCAAGGCACCGCTGTCGGTCGGGCTGGCATGAAAGCCGCCGATATCGGTATCAAGAATTTGGAGAACACCCTCCAATCTCCTGAGCAACGACGTCGCCAGTTCGATCTCTTGCAAGCGATGAATCAGGAGCAGTGCCAAAACCTCCCGCAAAACACGGAATTGGAAGCGGTTCTCGGCTCCTACGAACTCGCCTGGCGCATGCAAGCGAACGCTCCGGAGGTGCTGGACATTTCAAATGAAAGCGCCGCCACCAAGGCTCTGTACGGTATCGACGAAGAACCTACAGACAACTACGGCCGCCAATGCCTCATGGCCCGTCGCATGGCCGAAGCCGGCGTACGCTTTATCCAAGTCAACTACAGCGACAACTCCAACAACCCCGCTTGGGACCAGCACAACGACATGCCCGAGCACAAGGAACACGCCCTGGCGGTCGACAAACCAGTCGCTGGATTGCTGACCGATCTCAAGCAACGCGGCCTGCTGGAAGACACGCTCGTCTGGTGGGGCGGCGAATTCGGACGCACCCCCTACGCCCAGAAAAACGGCACCGGCCGCGACCACAACCCAACCGGGTTCACTGTCTGGCTCGCCGGAGGAGGCGTCAAACCCGGTCTCGTTTACGGAGCGACCGACGAATTCGGCCAGTACGCGATCGAGAACAAAGTGCACATGCACGACCTACACGCCACGATCCTCCACTTGCTCGGCATGGACCACGAGCGGCTCACCTTTCGCCACGAGGGGCGGGACTTCCGCTTGACCGACGTCCACGGCTCCGTCGTGCACGACATCATCGCTTAACTTCATTTTCCACTACAGCTTTTCAACGTACCCGGTCATGACCATTCCGCTACTCGCATTCATCCAAGAACTCGGCCCCCCAGAACTCGTTTTCATTCTAGTAATCGGGTTTCTATTCGCGTGGCCCGCTTGGCGCATCTTTAAAAAAGCGGGCTTTCCAGGCCCACTTGGCCTGCTAATGCTCGTTCCCATAGTGAACATCCTGATGATCTTGTTCCTGGCTTTCGCTCCTTGGCCCGCCCTCAAAAATCGATAACTGGAATTAACTCGGAATTGAATTCGAGCCGAGCAAGACGAGACCGCTTGAATACCCCATGACCCTGACCCGCTGCTTCTCGAACCTATCTCGCTGGATCGTAATCGGGATTGTCGCCTTAGTCCTTCTCGGGTGCGCGAACGAACCTCGAACGTCGACGCGATTCGAACTTACTGCTGAATACGTGTGCGGAAACAACCTTCGGCAAATCGCTCAAGCCAAGCGTTACTGGATCGTCGACAACCCCAATGGCCCGTATCCTCATCCGGACTTTTTCATCGGTCCCGGTCTTTACCTCCCCGCCATGCCCAAGTGCCCGAGCGGCGGAACCTACAATCCCGGAGGACGCTACTCCGCGGCGCGGTGCAGCTTCCACGGCACGCGTTCGGATGTTCGAAAAGCGCAGCGAGAGGCCGATTCCCAACAATTCGGCGAATAGCTAGCTCAATAAAGTCAAAACGATCGCGGCAGTCATGATGGCCGCGCCCGCGAGCCGCATCCCCATGATCGCCCTTCCCGCTTCCTGCTCCCGATTGTGGAACCAGTGGCCGATCATCCAAACTGCGAGCACGCTCCAAAGCCCTCGGGCGCTGTAGATCACATTGATTGAGGTAGCGTCCCCGTAGATCGCCACAGCCGATACCAACGACAGGGCCTGCAGCGCCATCAACACCGCGCCTCCAGCGAGCCACGGCCAGGCAGGTCGAGGGATCGACATTACCGGCTCTTTGAAAAACGGGACGAAACCAAACGACAAAACCGCGCACATGCCCAGCATCAATGGAAGAAAACGGCCCACGCCCCAGTCGGGAGACCATTTTTGCACGAGGACGTCGAACAAAGCGTAGGAACCTGCGGCAAGAAACGCGATGACGATCGTTTTCCCCGTATCCGTAAAACGCTTACGCTGGACGCCGGACTCGTCCGATCCTGTGCGCGGCTGGGGGCTGAGCAGCCCGATCGCCGCGAAGCTCAGAATCGCCGAAACCCAAAGCTCCCACGGAACCTCGACTCCAAGCACGATCACGCTTAGCCAGGCAACGCAAATCGTTTTCACCCCCATCGTCGGAGTCGCCACGGATACATCGCCTTTCTCCAACGCCAGAAAGGTGAGAACCTGACCACAAAGAAAGACCGAAGCCACCAATAGCGGCTGCCAGATTCTCGAATATGCAATCGGCTCCCCACCGAGCGGCCAAAGAAGCAGGAAAACCAACGCTGTGAGAACATTGACGAGGAAGGTCGTTCGCCAAACACCCACTCGAAAATACGTCGCCCGCTTCATGAGCATCATCGCTCCAACAAAGGCGATGCTACTGAACAAGGGAAATAGAAGGTGAAATTTCATGAATAGTAAAAAAACGGGCTTCGCAGGGGCGTTGCTCGCCCGTTCGAGAGCCTCAGGGCATGAGCTTCGTCGAATGGCGACGCCCGCGTTCATGGCGAATAGCTTGCGACACTAGAGGGTATTCCCTCGGAG
>JANQSC010000024.1 GCA_028284235.1 Opitutaceae bacterium | reverse complement strand
GCTGGCGCATGACGGCGACAGCTATACGTGGAATGAAGAAAATCGTTTGTCCCGCGTCGACAAGTCCGACGGCAGCTACGTGACTTTCCTTTACGACGGGCTGGGCCGTCGGATCAGCAAGAAGAGCTACAACTCGAGTTCTGTCTTGGTCGCGGATACGCTTTTTGAATACACGGGCTTCACGATCGTCCGCGAGGAGGAGGCTGCGAATTCCGAAGTGAAGCAATATACGATAGGAAACGATCTCGCGAATGCGTTATCGGGTACCGGTGGCATTGGAGCGATCCTGGCCATGCATGACGGGACCAACGACTACTATTATTTCTACGACGGCAACTACAACGTGAGCCAGGTGGTGGACGCGTCCTCTTCGGTAGTCGCGGAGTACGGGTACTCGCCGTATGGGGAGGCGATCGTGGAAACCGGTGCGCTGGCGAGCGACAACCCGATCAGGTTTTCGTCGAAGTACTTCGACAAGGAGGTCGGTATGCTGTATTACGGTTTCCGATACTATTCACCCGAGCTAGGGCGATGGCCATCGAGAGACCCGATAGGGGAAAGAGGTAGTCTAAATTTATATAGCTTTGTGCGAAATTCTCAATACAACTGGATTGACCTGTACGGTTTGCAGCCAATGAGCTCAGCACCCGCAATCCCAGGGTCAAATGCGGGATCTCTTCCGAGAGGTGGAGGAGTGGCCAGTTCGGTTTGGATCATTGCGCAGTTTTGGCAAGGATTAAATAGTCTGAGGGACCTAGTCGTTGATGATGCAATCGCGGATGCTATTGGAGCAGGCCAGGATGGAGAGTCAATACGACGATGGATTAATCAAGGTAGAACGAACGGCGAAGCACTAGAAAGAGCTATTCTAGTAAAGAAGTGCGTGTCGCTATACAACTCTTATGACCAATTTAGAAATAAGTTTAATGAGAATAGTTGCAGGAGTGCCACTACATGCAAAGCGATTAAGTTTTCAATTAAGATGTTAAGAAGCGAGCTGCGATTTAGAAACGCCTACATACGTAATAACTGTGACAGGATTCCTTGGAAAAATAATACTGGCCCCAAAGACCATAAAAGAGAGATTCTGAACCGGACCAAGGCCATGATCGGTTGCTTGCTAAGGTTTGTTGAGTTGTGTGGGTGCTCTTACGAGCAGTTTCAAAGGTCCGAAGCGAACCGTATCGCGAAAGACACAATATTTTAGAGCGACTGAAAAAATGCCCGAATTTTTTAGGTACATATCCCGTCAACTGAAGTGTTTGTCCATACGAGATTTTGTTTCGTCGATTCCAGAATGGGAAAAAGCTATAAAGAATTATAGAGAACTGATCGACAAGCAGAGGCTCGATTTCGAACTGGTAGATGAGCTCTATGAGTCCATCATCAGGTCGTGTGGTCTAGATGATATCGATAAAGGATCTTCGGTTAACTATTACTTATTTCGAAGTCTCAATGCCTGCTTGGCACTGGAGGCAGTGTTAGCTCGGCAAGACGAAAGCTACATGGCAGAGCCGAAGGAGCATGTCCTTCCGTTGGTTGAATGCTCTTTATATCTTGGATTAGAGTATTCGAGTTTTCTTTATCAATATTTACTAGTAAAAGAAGCTGATGTATGCAGGCTAAACAAGGTCGATCCGCTTTTTGTTAAGTATGCTGGGTTATTGTTGGCATGTCATCGTGATTTGTTGAAAGAGGATCTGCTGAAGGGGGTTGCAAGTGAGATCATTGAATACGAGAATGAAATGCGCAAAACGAACGCCCTTACCGATAACGGTTTTCTACTGGATTTCGGGTTGGATGCGAAGCAACAGCAGCGATGGGTCGCTGTTACTGAATCATGCTTGGCCGAGAAACGTCATATCGAGCCAATCGAGCTGATTTTTGCTAGTATCGTTTAGCACTCCAATTATTCTGGTCGAGTCCCTGATATCGAAGAATGGCCTACGACGATTACTACCAGGTTGAGCAGGCCGACCTCGAAGTGGCGAATTCAAGCTGCGACTTCCAGTACAGCTACCACGACATCGGCAATCGCCTGAGCGCACGCGACGATACCGTGACGACAACCTATACGGCCAACTCACTGAACCAGTACGACACGATTTCCGGATTCGCCAACCCGACTTACGACAGCAACGGGAGCTTGCTGACCCATGACGGCAAAACCTACAGTTGGAACGAGGACGTAGCGCGGCAACGCGAAGATGGTGAGGCCGGAGGACTCGCCCCCACTGTTGTGGGGGCTGAGGAGACGGGTGCCCTTGGGGCGGTGACGAAGCAAAATCGGCTGTCCCGCGTCGACAAAGCAGACGGCAGCTACGTGACTTTCCTTTACGACGGCCTGGGTCGCCGGATCAGCAAGAAGAGCTACAACTCGAGTTCCACTCTGGTCGCGGATCGGCTTTTTGAATACGCGGACTTCACGATCATTCGCGAGGCGGAGTCGGTGGGTTCGGAGGTGAAGCAGGACACGATCGGCAACGATCTTGCCAACGCGCTGTCGGGCACTGGCGGAATCGGGGCAATCCTGGCCATGCATGACGGGGCTAGTGACTACTATTATTTCTACGATGGGAACTACAACGTGAGCCAGGTGGTGGATTCTACCTCCGCAGTGGTAGCGGAGTACGAGTACTCGCCGTTCGGGGAGGCGATCGTGGAAACCGGCGTGCTGGCGAGCGGCAACCCGATCAGGTTTTCGTCGAAGTACTTCGACGAGGAGGCCGGTATGCTGTACTACGGGTTTCGGTACTACTCACCCGAGCTGGGGCGGTGGCCGTCGAGGGACCCGATTGAAGAAGGTGATGGGTCGAATATGTTCTCATTTGTTGGAAACGATGCGCTGAATCACGTAGATCTTTGGGTATGGAAACGTTGACTGTTCCAATAGGTGACACGCCTGAAGGCGAAAAATTGGATATAGCGAGAGATCAGATTAAAATTAAAAACATCACTAAATCGGTTGGGGAAGACTTTGAAAACGCATCAAAAAAGGTTACGCCAAAAGGTGCATTTGGCGGTGGGGCGATTGGTAAATCTGGTGGGAAGGCGGCGGCATTGGCGGATGCCATGAACGTTGTTTCGCTATCGTCAAATATAAATAACTACAAGAGCCATTACAATAGAGCTCTAAATCAATGCAAGTCGTGGTCAAGGCGCGAGGAATGCAATTTTGAGTGTGCATGCTGTTGTGAGATTACCATATGCTTTATATATTCTCGTGTCGATTTAATACCTGTTTATCAGCATTCTATAGGTATTTTTTATAAAAAGTCATGTAGCAAATTAGAAGCTGAGAATGCGATGAGAGAAGTAATCCATCCGGCGTTTGCTCCAGTAGGTAGTAAAATTATAAGAGATGGGAGAAGAGTTGCGTATGAAGAAATTTTTAATTTTTAGTCCATTCAGTTTTATTCTTTTGCTGTTGCAATTCTCTTGTGGGGTAGCTCCTGAAGTTTCCGATCCGAGTGACTTTGACAAGTATATTGAATCTAATGTGTATATGGGTATGGATTACTCATCGGTTGTAGAGATATTGGGTGATCCACTTTCTGTCGAGACTATGTCTGATGGAAAGAAAGTTGTTCGATATCACTTAGATCTCGATTCAATAGAGGCGATGGATAAAATCAAAAACAAGGAAAGTTTTATTCAAGGCGTAGTATTCGTTTTCGATGGATCCAGTAAGTTAATTTATATGGAGTTCTCTCGTGGTAGTCTCGCCTATTAAAAGTTGACTAGAATCCGGTAGGGTAATAGGCGTATTTTATAATCAATAACTTTGATGCGTATATAGACTGAGGGACTCTTGCGAAGATATGATCGGTAAATTAGGAGATCCAGAATGCGAGCGGCCGATTTCGAACGGAAGAAAAGTTGCCAATTATAATCTTGATACGAAATCATTTCGTGAGGTGGAGAGCAGAAGTAGTTTTGTTCAAGGAGTTGTGTTGGTTTTCGGTGAGAACAACAAACTGGTTTATATGGAGTTTTCTCGGGGCAGTCTTAGTCCGTAGGGGAGGTCTTAGGCTGGCGGAAACGGACGATTCTTTGAAATTGGAACTGGCGGAACTGCTAGTCCCTGAATTCTCGATGGCATTGAACGCAGGAACGTTTGAGCGATTGCATTTTTGTATAGGGTGTCTTAGGATCCTTCGCTAGCAGAGCGGTTTCTAATTCCCCTGCTATCGATTCGGCGGCTGCTAGCTGCTTGGTGAAGGAATGTCCGTAGTCATGTGAGAGCGTTCGTGCTGTTTCGCGAAGAGTTTCTTTCAGTATGAGGGCTTCTTGGGTGGCGCTCAGATCCGCGTGATCTTCGGGTGTTTGCCAATCGTTGTCTCGAAAGCGTTTCAGATTGTCGTAGGCCCGATCGATGATCGACATAGCGTTTGCCATATCGCCTACAGGAGCGACTGATACGAGTTCTGGAAGCGGAGTATCGCTTGCGGGCGGCGTGAAGGTCCGCACGTCGCGCCATAGTCCCGCGTAGTCTTCGCTGGTGCCGGCGTCTTTCATGAACTGGATCGCGGTTTCTGGATCGCATTCGTCCGAGGCGAGTAGGGCGATCGCTGCCGCTGCCGGTCCTCTGTGTATGCCATGGTGGCAGTGGATGTAGATCGGTTTGGGCGCTTCTTGTATCGCTCGAACGATTGAGAGACTGGCTTCTTCGGATATGCCGTCGTATCCAACGGGGATATGGACGTATCGCAAGGCGCGTTCCTCGGCCCGTTGCAGATCGGGACGAGCGCCATCGACGCTAATGATGGTCCGTATGCCTAATTTGGATAGCGTTTGAAAACCAGATTCTCCAACAGGTTCGCCGCCGCTGTATAGGTTTTCAGAGACTTGGATGAGGTTTTGGAGGGAGGGGTTCTCGATGGTCCGAAAGGTAGCGCTTTCGACCTGTGCATCGTCGGTGAAATCCACTGGACGAGCTGGATTGGAATGGAGGAAAGGGCCGTGTAGCAGGAATGTGACGCAGTATAGTCCCGACACGTGTTTCCACGCAGATGACATTGTTCCTGCTGCAAGATGAATAGAGGCTGGAAGATAAACCCGCATGCGAGCGTAAGTTGTTGGATTTTAAAAGCTTGGATTCCGATTATTTTTGGATCTTTAGCTTGTCAAAGGTGTTGTGATTCGCTTCTCTTTGGCAACGAAAAAATGCAGTTTTTACTTAGAAAGTTGGGGTTGTTGGACGATCGTGCATTTTCGCTCTTCTATGCCGACTTTAGCCGGGTGACTACTTCGAGAACTATGACTGTTAAACTCCGGTGCATTTGGTTATTGTCGTTTCTGATCTTGTGGATGGCTGGAGCGGGTTGCTCCAAGCGGACGGCTCACGAGGTGGTACTCTACACCTCTTGGGATGCTCCGCATTCGCGACCGGTTTTGGATCTGTTCGAAGAACGAACGGGTATAAAGGTGAAAGCCGTTTATGACACGGAAGCCGCGAAAACTGCCGGACTGGTCAATCGTTTGATTGCGGAAAAACGTTCGCCAAGAGCGGATGTGTTTTGGAACTCGGAAATCGTGCGTACACTGGTTCTCAAGGAGAATGATGTTCTCCAACCGTATATTCCTCGTGAATCTGAAATCGTTCCAGAGACCTTCAAGGATGTGGACGGCTATTGGACGGGGTTCGCAGGACGCTGCCGTATTCTTCTATACAATACAGAGCGGGTTCAGAATCCGCCGAGAACCATGAGTGAATTGACGGATCCTCGTTGGAAGGGAGATCTCGCGATTGCGAATCCGCTTTTTGGTACTACAGCAACGGATACGTCAGTGCTATTCAGTTCATGGGGCAATGAGCGGACAGTTGATTTTTTTAACAGGCTCAAGCGTAACGAGGTAAAAATTGCAGCGGGAAACGGCATGGTGCGGGACATGGTATCACGAGGCGAAGTTGGACTTGGCTTGACTGATACCGACGACGCATTGGGAGCGATCGCGGCGGGACATCCTGTGAAGATCGTATTTCTCGACCAAGGAGAGAGTGGCGAAGGCGCGCTGCTTATCCCGAATACAGTTTGTCTGATCAACGACGCCCCCAATCCCGACAATGGAAAGCGGTTGATCGATTTCTTGGTGAGCAGCGAAGTATCCGCAATGCTCGCTAATTCCAGGGCTGGGCAAATTCCGCTAGTTGAGAATATCGACAATATCCCGGAGAGCGTTGACCGATGGTCTCGAATGAAATTCAGGCACGCCGATTTCGAAGCGGCTCACGCCAATCTGGAAGATGCCATGCGTTTTGTGCGCGAGTCGTTTTTGGAGTAACTGAAGGGCGGGAAGCGGAATCGACTCATATGTATTGTTGTTTGATCTCATTGATGCGTTTTCGAATTTTGGTAGCGGCCGATCTCCGAGCGGCCACGCGTTGGTTGGAATGGACGCTCGGAGATCGGCCGCTACCTTGGGTTTGCTTGATGGGTAGGCTTGCATCGGGAGCGCTTCGAGAATCCAACTAGGAGGGATGCCAGCGAATGGATAGGGTTTCTTTAGCGAGATCAAAGCTGATGAGCGTTGGAATGCCCGCTCTGTTTGCCTTTCTCATGGCTCTGTTGATCTGGCCCTTGATGGGATTGGCCTTTGGATGGTTTAGCTCAGACGGGAGTTCGTTTTCGGGCGAGGCGTTCGATCTTTGGAAAAGCGATCGGATGCTCCAAATGCTCGGGCGTTCGGCGGTGGTCGCATTGGGCTCATCCGTTCTGTGTGTTTTAGCCGCTGTTGGGTTGAGCATCTTTGGCGAGTCCGTTTCGAAGGCGCGTCGTGAGGGAGCGATTGTGCTTTGCTTGTTCGCATCCTTGATCACGCCATACGTATCCACTCAAGGATACATCAGTCTACTTGGCGAGGCGGGGCCGATTTGGACGTGGTTGGAGATAGGCGCTCCATTTGACATATATTCAGAAAGAGGACTGATCGTTTTGCTTTCCTTTTCGTTGTTCCCGTGGGCCTTTGCCTTGGTTGGAGTAGGGAGTCGACGCATCGGGAGCCGGGTTGGAGAGACCTTGCGCATGCACCGAGCGTCGCGAATCGAGTGGTTGCAGTTGTATTATATACCCAAATACACTGTCGCTGCAGGGGCCGCGTTCTTGCTAGTATTCATGTTTTCGTTTTGGGCCTACGAGATTCCATCGATGCTGCGCGTCAACTTGATGTCGATCGAGCTCATGGCGGCTTTCGGATCGTTCTACGACTTTCGATCAGCGCTGGCGTTAGCGATTGGACCGCTTGCAGTAAGCGCCATTTTGATTGGCGCGCTTTTTCGCCTTTATACCCGTTTGGACGAAACGTCCACCAGGAGCGAGATGCTGGGGGAGACGTCTCTTCTTCGGGCGCGATGGTTTCAAGTAGGTATTGGCGGGTATTTGCTTTTAGCAGTTGTCCTCCCTGCGTACGGGCTTGTGATTGAAGTGGGCTCCTGGCAAGCGCTGCGCGAGAACCTGATTGGGTTTCGGTCGGAAATTGCCAGTTCCGCATCCGTTGGTTTGGTGTCGCTTGGCGTGGCGTTAGCTCTTTCCGTGTACGCGATCGGGGCGCTTCGATTTGAAAATCACCAGCGACTAATAGGCGCGCTAGCGATTGTCGCCACAGTTTTGCTCTGCCTGCCGGATGCGCTGAAGGGGATGGGGGCTGCTTATTTCTTTTCGCAGCCGTGGATGGGTCCCTTTTCCGGCGGACAGGGGTTTGCCATCGGAATCGCCTCGTCGCTTCCGTTAGCGTTATTGGCTGCTTGGATCATTTGGTCTGCTTGGTCAGATCGGCAAAACGAGTGGTCGCGCAGTTGTAGAATCGGTTATCTCTCGAAATTGCGCCGTCTTGCGATTCCGATATTTGCCGATCGCTTTGTTTTGTTGGGAGCGATTGCCTTTGCGTGGACTACACGCGAGGTGCCGTCAACGCTGCTCAATCATCCTCCGGGGGGTGCGACTCTCGCGGTTTCGATCGAGACCCTTCTCCATTTCGAGCAGCCAGACAAAGTCGCCTCGCTTTGCCTCGCTCAGCTCGGACTAACCGTATGCGTGTTCGCCGTTGCCTTTGGGCTCAGAGCGCTCTTTTCTCGTCCCCGTTTCCAATGATTGTCTGTGAGGGAATAAGCAAGCGCTACCAAGGTCGGCGGGTCTTGGAGTCGATCTCGCTGCGCTTCGAGAAAGGGAGGCAATACGCGATCGTCGGCCCGAGCGGCGCGGGGAAGACGACGCTGGCTCGCATCATTGCCGGTCTGGAGAAGTGCAATGAGGGAATGATCGAGCGAAATGGCGATCGCGTCCTGCTCTGCCCTCAAGATTTTGTGGTGTGGCCGCATTTGAATGTTCTCGACAATGCGACGGTGGGATTAAAGGGCGTGGCAAGCGCTAGGGAGAGCGTGGCTGTTCCCTGGTTGTCGAAGCTAGGCATTGAGGGCCTGAAAGACCGGAGAACTGGGGACCTTTCCTATGGGCAGCAGCAGCGAGCGAGCTTGGTGCGGGCGCTTGCTGCGAGCCCGGATCTGCTGATTCTGGATGAGCCTTTCGCCCATCTCGATCCTCAAGCACGCCGATCTTCGCTACGCGAAATCAGCGATTCGCTTAGAGGCGAAAACGTAACCACAATCTGGATAACGCATGACGCTCAAGACGCCCTGTCCTTGGCGGATGAGATTACTTTCTTGTCGGGAGGGCAAGTTGCCCAGCAAGGCGAACCTGGTTCTCTTTATGAGAATCCCAAGTCGAGAGAGATTGCAGAATTTTTTGGGAGAATTTCGTTTGTCGAGGCGAGCTTAGCGCTGGAGCTGTCAGGTTTGATTTCAAAATGGAAAATCGCAGGCGAAGATACGGTCGCATTCTACGGAATTCGCCCCGAGATGCTTGTGGCGGACTATGCGAATGGAAAAGGGCGTGGGCGAATTTGGAAATGTTCGACAACCGAGTATTTGGGGCATTCCTATCAGCACGAAATCGAGGCGCTAGAAGGCGTGAGGCTTGTTGCGAGTTCGCGGAAGCCGATCGACTGGTCAAAACCGGTATCCATTGAATTGATGCAAGCCCCATGCGAGTTTACTTCCTGACTATCGTTTTCACTTTGTCCAATTGTGTAGCCGTGTTTGCCGGTGGGTATTACGTGACAGAACGAAACGTCGAGACGGATCGTTGCGCGTCCATCTGGCTGATCAAGAAATTCATCGATCCGGAGGCGACCTTCACGTTTATCGATCCCGGCGATACTGTGCCTGATGGGGCTATCACTTTCGACTTTTTTGGTGCGGACTATTTTCACAAAGGTCCGGATTGCACCTACACAAGTCTGGTCAAAGCCCACGGGCTGCACACCGATGGGGCTCTTCTAAAGATCAACGAATTCGTAAATGACGTATTCGCCTGGCGGTGGGGCAAAGACGCTTTTCCAAGAAAGTTGCGAGAGCACATCGCTCTATTGAGAGAAAACGGATTGGCGGATGAAGTGATCATCGGAATTCTCTCGTCCGAATTTGATCTCGCTTATTTTTTGCTAACGGAGACCAACGTTAATGGAGAGATTGTCGAAGATGTTCGGTTCAAATCAACCCTTTCAAAACTCGTTTTTGAGCCAGTGTTGAAACACGACGAAACGAGGGGTGAGTTTTTTAAACTGCTACAAAACTACGCAGCTAAAGCCTGCTCAGATTGTCATTTCGGCTTCAGGGTCGAGGCGGAAGAAATCCTTGTGGATCAAGAACTAGATTGGCAGGCGCTGGCAGACTACGTCGTGTTAGGACCCGATGGTATGACTGGTCTTCTGAGCGACATAGAATCAAATGTGGATTTCCCGACCTTCGAGAGGCTCCGTTTCAGCGCGTTGATATTGTCGGAGCTTGTCCCGATAGGTTTTTAGATATTCAGAAAGGTCGTGCAAATAGGACATAGGAAAGCTCGATTGAGCAAGGCTGAGAACGATTTAGTAGTATCTAGATACAATAGTGTTCACTGACGAAAAGACCGTTCGACTGTAGAGATCTGACTTGTAATTGGTGTTTGAGTGGAGAGGTGTTCGGCTAGTTGTTGCTGGGAGTTGCGCTAGAGTGTTCTAATCACTCTTGGCGACTCTGGATGCTAGTTATTCAGCCGCTCGATTAGCTTTTGTTTGGTCTCGTCCGGGAGGTCGGTGCGATCGGGGAGCGTCTCTCTCAGCTCTTTCAGCAGGGCTTGGGTTTTGTCTTTGTTGCGGTCGCTGAGGGCGTTGCTGACTATGTTGGAGAGGATGTTTCCGGTGTGCTTCGGGTCGGAGTAGCCGTCTGCGAGGGAGAGAATTTCTTTAGGGTCGGTTTGTTCGTTGACGTGAGTATAGATAATCGAGCCGGTAGCGGTTTTTCGAATCGTTTCGTCTTCGATTGACCGAACGTATTCATCGGCGGCGGACAGATCATTTCGAGCCCAATTCGAGGTGACGGAGCGAATTCCCTGCTCACGTTTTTTAGTATCGGTTACTTGGTTGGCGATTTGAATGCCTGCTTCGGGGTTCACGCTTCCCAAGGTCCAAAGGAAGCTCCCGCTAGTGAGGGCGTCCTTGTTCTCGATCTTGCTGATGCCGTCCAAAATCTCGTCGATCTCGTCGGCGGTCGCTCCTCGGACGACGCTGGTAGCGATGCCCGGCAGAGCGCTGGCAACGGTGTCGTTGTCCTGGTTTTCCAAGGCGTACTGAAGCGCTTCGCTGCCGTCGGCCGCTGCCCAGCCTTGAAGAAACCCAGTCATGGCGCTGCGGGACCGCTCGCCATCTTCCATTGCCTCAATCTGGGCGAGCGGGGTTTCGAACTCGTACTTCCCCCAGGTTTGGTAGAGCGCTTCTAGGTTGTTATTCAGCTCTTTGGGGTCGCTCTCTTCGACGAGGATGGCCTGCAGCTCCTGAAACTGGCCACTTTGCTCAGCGGAGCGGATCAGCATGCCCATCCCGTAGCCCATCGGTTTTCCTCCAGCGGTGAAGCTGATTCGAGACCCGGAGCGGTAGTCAGCGGCGAGTTTGTAGGCTTCTCTCAAATCGTTTTGAGCGATTGACGTGATGACTCCACCGGCCCACCCAGCGGACAGTTTGCCATAGTCCGTTGCGATCATGAGCGCTTCCCAGGCTTCGGTTGGGTTCTTCTTGGCCCAGCTGGTGGCCACTGCCGACAAGTAGCCGCTACGATCCTGGCCTTTCATTGTCTTGGCGTAGGCGAAGGCGGCGGGGCCATCGATTTCGGCCCATTTACTAAAGAGAGCGGAGTACAGTTGGCCTTTTCGCATGCTGGGCGGAAGTTCCGCGATGTCGGCGAGGTACAGTTCGACGTTCTCGGAAGTCAGTCCGTCGAAGTACTCCCTCGTCAATTGCCACCGGTCTTGGTCGTCTTTGATGTCGAAGATCTCCTGGATGCTAAGAGCGGGACGGACGCTCGGCGAAGTGGCATCCGATTGAATCGGTTGTAACGATTCTTCAACTACACTCTGTTCGAGATCGGTCGCTTGAGTTGTTTCGGCGACGGCGGGGTCAGTCTTTGAATCATTCGACGCATTGCGAGCTCCCACTTGATATCCCACAACACCCGCGACGAGCGTGAGGGCCACAACACCTACCCACTTTGTTAGATTCATTGAGATGAGTTAACAGGGTAGATTGTGATATATCAATGCTGAATATAATGTGTTTTTTGGACATCGCCCCGACATAGTCGGGGCTGGATCCGCTCTCTGCGTTCGCGGCCAGGATCTCCGTCTCCGACGGAGGCAGGTTCGTCTGGCTGGTGAATGGACTAAGATTCGAAGGGATTTTATATTATTTCCTCAATGGTCCTGCCCCCGTCTTCGACGGGGATCCTGGCCCCACGAAGTGGGGATCTAGCGATCCTGCGAAGCAGGTGAGCGATGTCCAAAACCACCGCTTGCCCAATCTTGTTCCTGTCGCCTATTCCCCCAGCGCTCGTTTGCGGAAGGCCGAAGGGGATTCGCCGGTGAGCTGGCGGAAGACTTTGGAGAAGTGAAAGACGTCGCAGAACCCGAGTTGGTCGGCGATTTCCTGGAAGGTATCCGTATTCTGATAGATGGCGGCGCAGGCGTGTCCGATGCGCCGACGTTTCTGATACAAGGCCGGCGGCTCGCCCATGTGCTTGGCGAAGCGCTTGCGGAAATTCTCGTAGCTCATGCCGACCTGTCGGGCCGCGTCTTGCGGGGTGAGCCAAGCGTCTTGGATCGGTCCTGATAGCAGGTGGGCGCCTTCTTCGATTTTCAACTCGTCGGGCCGCTGTCTGTTCGCTCGCCGACTCGCGGACATTTCGGAGAGCAGGTGGGCGAACTGGACCACCGCCCGCAGGGCGGACGGACTGTTGGGAGCGGCGCTCGCGGTGACTTCCTTGAGACGCTGCTTCCACAGCTCGCTCGAGCCGAGCGGCCAGACGGGGTGGGCGGGATCGAGAGCGCCGGCCCGTCGCAGGAGATCGAATTGGGGGCCTTCGAAGACGATGTAGCTGTGCTTCCAGCCCTGTCCGACCCGCGGTCCGTAGGCGTGGGCGATCTCGGGAAAAACGACGACGGCGTCGCCGGTGGCGAGGGGGATTTCCCCGTTTTCCAGGTCCCGATAGACTCCGGAACCGTCCAGCATGAGGATGAGTCCATATCGTCCCAAAATACGCATTGAATCCGGATCGATTCCCCGATTGTTCTCCAATTCGCCTGCCAAAAGCAAGCTGCCGATATCGGTCTGAATAGGCGTGTTGAGCCAGGTTTCAGAGCGGCGTGCGAGGGCAGAGATCATTTTCCCAAAATATACATGGAAACTCCCAATTCAACCATTTTATTAGGTGCGGATTTTCGCTAGAATCATTCGGAAACGTGCAACCCATTGTATCACTATGAATGCAACCCCTGAATTGCCCCAGTTTTACTCCTACGATCGCGCCCTAGACATGGACGCGGACAAATTCGGCGAGCTGCGCAGCTCGGCCGACGCGGCGGACGACATGCCGGAGCTCCGTCGTCGCCTGCAGGAAGACGGCTATCTGTTTATGAAAGGCTACCTCGATCGCGACGAGGTCCTGGCGGCCCGCGCGGAGATCGTGGAGCGACTCGCGGCGGCGGGAAAGCTGGATCCGGCCTCCCCAGTGGACGAGGCTCGTTGCCTGCCGGGGACGGAAGGCGTGGAGTTCATCCCCGAGTTGGCGGACGAATGCCCAGCAGTGCAGAAGGTGCTTTATTCGGGCAAACTGATCGACTTCTACCGAAAATTCTACGCCGAGCCGATTCGGCACTACGACTTCACTTGGCTCCGAGCCATGCCTCCGGGCAAGGGAACCAATCCGCACAGCGACTTGCCTTACATGGGTCGTGGCACGGATCAGCACATGACCTGTTGGCTGCCGTATGGAGATATTCCCTACGAGCTGGGCGGGCTGATGATGCTCGAGGGCTCGCACAAGCGAATGGACTTGCTGAAAAACTACGCCTATCGCGACGTGGACAGCTATTGCGAGAACAAGCCCGAGCAGAAGCGCCGCGCGGAAGAAGGGAAATGGACCTTTACCGGAACGCTGTCGCACAACCCGCCGCAGGTCCGCAACAAGTTCGGCGGTCGTTGGCTGACGGCGGAATTCGAAGCGGGCGACTTCATTACCTTCGGCATGTTCGTCGTCCACGCGGCGGTTGACAATAAAACGGAAAACCAGTTTCGGATTTCCAGCGACAGCCGCTATCAAAAGGCGAGCGAGCCGATCGACGAGCGCTGGATCGGAGAGAATCCTCCCGGGCATTCCACCGCCGGCAAGCGCGGCCGCGTTTGTTAATACGTAATCCTGACTCATAAATACAGATTCCTTAGTTATATGACTGCTCCAACTTCATCCGAAACAAAGACGAATTCCCCGACCGGCCGTATGGCGGCCGTCCAGGAGATGGCTCGGCTGCAGCGCATGCTGTTCGAAGTCGAACGCGAGTTCGTGCGAACCGCGACGACCTTCATCCCGCGCGTCGGGGAAGTGGAACTGAAATACCTGCTCTGCCAACACGTTTGGGAGTCGGCGGGACACGCCCGCTTTATCCGGGAGCGTGGCCGCGAAATGAGCGGTTTCGGAAAGGGCGATTCCGTGTGCGAGTCGTATCGAACTGTATTCGAGGAGGCGATACGAGTCGACGATCCACTCGTTGGACTGGCGGCGTTCTACCAGATTTTGAAGCCGGCCTTGCTGTCGGCGTACCGCCATTACTTGGAGGCGACGCATCACTTGGCGGACTGGCCCTCGCGCAAGCTCGTGGAAGAGTTCATTGTCGATGAAAAGCGGCACTTGAATGAGATCGAGCCGTATCTTGAAGGGGTCGAAGCCGGCGAGTCTGGCGAGCGGTTCAAGGGAGCGCTCGATTCGCTGGGCGGCTGGCTTGGCGAGCGCGAGTCGACCCCGCTACCAGAAGACTTCAAGTGGATCGGGAAGGAGATTCCCTATCGCCATCCGGAAACCTGCAATCGCGGGGATTACCCGGTATGTTCGAGCGCATACGGATACGACCCGGCGGAGTTTCCGATCGTGCGCAGCTGGATGGAGGATCCAAAAACAGACGCCCGGGTGATTCGGTTGACGATCTATATTTGGCTGATGATGGAGCTGGACGCGGTCGACTATCTCGCGACGGTGTTTTACGACACGCCGGATGCGTCCTTCGACATGCATTTTGATTTGGCCCGCCACCTTTGGGACGAGTCGCGTCACAGCGCTTTTGGATACAAACAGCTACCCAAGTTCGGCGTAGACCTGTCCAAACTCGAGCATTCGCTGGAGCTCTACAATATTCTTATACACATGTCTCCACCGGAGCGCTACGCCATGATGACAATGGAGTTCGAGGCGAGCAGCTTTCCGACCAAAGCCATCATCATGGACCGCGTACGCGAGTTGAACGATTTTGAGGCGGATACGCTCTTGGCGTTCGACCGGAACGACGAGCAGCAGCACGTGCGCTATGGCCACCGTTGGCTGCCCGAGATTATGAAGCTCTTCGGTGAGGAGGGACCGGTGGACGCGTTTGTTGAGTCGGCCAAAGCCCGTTTCAACGAGCTGGCGAAGACCCACGGCACGAAGACGCCGCATAGCTTGCCCGCGGACGAGCGGATTACTGGAAATACGCTTCTCAAGATTGCGGGCGTCGCCTAGAGTTTGGCGCATGAGTGACGAGTCCTCCGAACCCGCCGAGTCTGAACCGCTTTGGGGACGCTACAGCGAGTTGCGTCCTCCCGAGATCGAAGCAATCCGCGAGCGCGCTCCTGTCGCCTTCGTTCCCTGGGGCGCTTTGGAGTGGCATTGTTTGCATGCCCCCATCGGATTGGATTCGACGAAGGCGGAGAATATTTGCGCGGCAATCGCGGAGCGAACGGGCGGGGTGGTGTTGCCGGCGATACCGCTCGGCGTGAACACGATTAAACCGTACAAGGGATTCGGCCATTCGATCGATACGTCGTCGGAACTCGCTTCGCGTGTGGCAGAAGAAATTTGTATCCAATTAGCGGATGAACGTTTCAAGGTGGTCATCCTAATGACGGGCCATTATCCGCCGGAGCAAATCGACGCTCTGGAAGTAGGGGCGCAACGCGCTCGAGAAGCGACCGATGGAACGCGAATCGAAGTCTGGGCGGACAACGAGCTTCTCGGCGACGCGTACAAAGGGGATCATGCGGGAGCGACGGAGACGTCGTTTCAGATGCTCTTCGCTCCGGGAAGCGTGGACTTGGCGGCGCTGCCCGATCGAAGTCTTACCTTGGACGGCGATGGTGTCATGGGGGAGGACCCGCGAGACGCCTCGGCGGAGCGTGGGCAACGGCAATTGGAAGTGGTTCTGCAGAGCGCGGTCCCGAAAGTGAAGAGCCTTTTGGCGGAACGAAATTCGACACAATGAAACAGCGAAAATTTGGAAATACGGACTTGGAGTGCGCGGAGATTGGCTTGGGAACCTGGGCCCTGGGGAGCAGCGTCTATGGGGATGTCGAGAACGCGGAGGCGCATCGCCTTATTCAGGAGTCGTTGGATCGTGGCATCAATTTTTTCGATACAGCGCCGCTTTACGGAAACAAGAACGAGGATGGCGTGGCGGAGCGCGTGCTGGGCGACGGGCTCGGCGAGCGGAAAGCGGACGCGATTATTTCGACGAAATTCGGTCGCACGGCCCGCGACGTGATGCCGGGCCGGTTTACCGCTGCGGAAGCGCGAGCGTCTTGCGAGGCGAGCTTGGAGCGGCTTGGCCGGAATTGGATCGATTTGTTTTTCTTTCATTCGCCCTTTGAACCGGAGGAGATTGCCGACGACGTGTGGGCGGAGCTCGACCAGTTAAAGTCGGAAGGCAAGATCCGCTACATCGGGCATTCGGTCTCCATGTACGAGCAGACGGAGGCCATGTCGGCCCAGTGGATTCGCGAACGAAAAATCGACGCCATCCAGGTGGTGCTGAGCCCGTTCAATCGGGAGACGCGGCCTTTGATCGCGGTGGCGGAAGAAGCGAACTGCGCGGTTGTCGCTCGCGAGTGCATGGCCAATGGATTCTTAAGCGGGAGTATTCAAAAAGATACGACATTTCCGGAGGGGAGTTTGAACTCTCGCTATTCCCGCGAGGAAATCGGGGAGCGAGTCGACTACGCGGAACTGTTGAAGGAGCATCTGCTCCGCGACGGTTTGGAGACCTTGCCACGAGCGACCTATCGCTGGGTGCTGGATCAACCAGGCGTGTCGCTGGCCTTGTCCGGCGCTCGGAATCGAGAGGAGATGATCGATTCGATTCGAGCCGCGAAGGCCGCTCCGTATGGGGAGGAAACGTTGGCGGCAGCGGAGACGATCCACACGCAGGACTTTTGCCCGGCGTAGAGGGGACCACATTTAGCTCTTCTCCGTTAGGTTTTCGCTAGTGCAAACCCGCCGGGACCCGTCTTCGTCCCGATAAGCCACCGACATTGCCGGGGTTTGCAACGGGACTACGCCGAGGCAGGCTGGCGGGTTCCACCTTTATCTTCCTGAATCAAGGGGTGGAACGCGACGTCCCGGCGCGTTTTTCGAGCGAGAGATACGATAAGTAGATGAAGCTAATTTGCCGGGCGCCTAGGGATTTGGAGAGTCGCAATCTAAAGGTAACTTGATTCGGTATAGTTGGAGTTCCCACGGAGAGCGCAATTCTGGCGTCCGACGAGTTGTGTGTTGCAACGCTTTGTCAGGAAACTGTTTACGCGGTTTTAGGAGTTCGGCTCGCCGGTTTCCGCTTTACCGGAAAAAGAGCTTTTTAATGACGCGTGAAACCGCGAATTCTAGTGTGCAGTTGTATTTAGAGGACTCGCTGTCTGCTCTGGGCGGCGTTTCCAGATGTTTTTCTCGATTTACCTGACGTTTTTTTATTCGCCAGCATGACGCCTGATATTTCTGTTCCGACGCCTATCAGACCTAAGCCGCCGTTTCGGGTGGGCTTGATTGGAGTGACGGGTTACGCCCATGCGTACTTCGACTGCTTGAACGCGCTCGCGTCCAAAGGACGTGTCAAATGGGGCGCGGTCACCATCATCAATCCGGAAGAGTCGCAGGATCAAATTGCTACTCTTAAGTCGATGGACGTCCCGATCTACAGCGACTACCGGGAAATGCTCGACGCGGAGAAGCGCAACTTGGACTGGGTGTGCGTTCCAACGAGCATCGGCAGCCATATGGAAATTACAGTGGAGTGCTTGAAGTTGGGACTGCAAGTGCTGGTCGAAAAACCTCTGGCGCCGACGCTTCAGGACGTGGAGGCGATTCAAGCGGCGGAACGCGCATCGGGGATTACCGTCGGCGTTGGCTTTCAGCACACGTACATCGAGGACACTTGGAGTATCAAGCAAAGCTTGCTGGACGGGGAGATTGGAGAGATCCAGCGTGTCGATTGCCTCGGTATTTGGCCGCGGTCGCAGAATTACTATCACCGCAACGAGTGGAGCGGCCATTTGCACGATGGCGAATCCTGGGTATTGGATTCTCCCTTACACAATGGGCTGTCGCACATGGTCAATCTGATCCTCTTTTGGCTCGGTGGCGAATTGTCGACACGAGCGGAGCTGCAAAGCGTGACCGCCGAGTTGTATCGGGCCAAGCCGATCGAGGGATTTGACACAGTCCGGACTGTCGGGGTGATGGAAAGCGGCGTGGAAGCGGCAATCATTTTGACGCACGCGTCCTTGCATTGCATGGATCCAGAGATTCTCATTACAGGGTCGAAAGGAACGCTGCGCTGGCGCTTTTGCGGGACGCATACCATAACAGTAGGCGAGTCGACGCGGACGCTGAAGTCACCCGATCAACTCGCTTTGCGTGACCAGATGTTCGACGCGTTGCTCGACCATATTGGCGGAAACACGACGCGACTTTGCACGACCGAGCAAGCGAAAGGCACTTGCAAGTGGGTCAACGCCGTACACGACATTTGCCCAATTCACGATATTCCGGACTTTTTCCGTCAGACGATTACCGACGACGCGGGGGAAGTCTTTGACGTGGTCGACGACCTGGAGAATTACGCGATTCGAGCCTACTACGACCGGTGTTCGCTACAGGAAGCGGGTTCGCCTTGGGCGATTTTGCCACCGAAGCGGGATGTGAGCAACTACCACGCGTTCGAAGGGCGATTTTGCGAGGCTCCGGTTAAGCAGGACTCGGTCTCGCAGGCTACTTCGTAGTTCGAGACCGTTCAACGGATCGATTTATGCGTCGAAAGGTAGGGCCCGGCTGCCAGACGGGCCGTGTTGGCTGTGAAGAAGAGCTAGCGTTCGGACGGCCCGGCGGTCCGTCCCTACCAAGAGTTAGCGTTCGGAGGATTTCACGGGCTTATCCCATTGCCAGCGAATGGATTTTTTCGCATATCGATACACACGTATGAATAGGAAGCATTTTGTTAAAACGCTCGGATTGGGTTCGTCGGCGCTGTGGGCGGCGGGTTGCGGCAAGGGCTCCACGCAATTGGGTGGATTGCCGGAATTCGATTCCGAAAAGCCGTCGCGCTTCTGGAAATCAGTCCGGGATTCGTACGCTCTCACGCAGGACCGCGTGTATTTGAATTGTGGAGGCCTGGGTCCCGCTTCGACGGTGGTGACGGATGCTGTGGCGGCGAAATCGGCCGAGTTGCAACGCATTTCGGAAACTGGGCACGCGATTATGGGCGAGGTGCGTATCGAGGCGGCCCGCTACTTGGGGGCGGAAACCGAAGAGATTTGTTTTACCCGCAACGCGACCGAATCGAATTCGATCATCGCTGCCGGTCTCGACCTGAAGAGCGGAGACGAGGTCATTTTTGAATCGCACGCGCATCCAGGAGGGTCTTTCCCCTGGCTCAGTCGCAGTCAGCGGGACGGGATTCGCGTCAAAGTATTCGATCCCGATCCGACCTCGTTTGCCGGAAATTTGGAACGTATTGAAGCCTTGATTACACCGCGTACGCGCGTGATTCAAGTGAGTCACATAACCGCTCCCACCGGGATCGTCTTTGATGTGGCGGCGATCGCTACGTTGGCTCGTTCAAAGGGAATCTGGTTTCATATCGACGGTGCTCAGAGCGCGGGAATGATCCCGGTCGATCTTTCCCGGATTGGTTGCGATTCCTACGCGACGAGCGGGCACAAGTGGATGGGCGGGCCGCGCGGCACGGGGATTTTGTACATCGCCCAAGATCGGGTGGAGGAAGTGGCGACGCTCCATGCGGGCGGACATTCGGGCGACTCGTACGAGTTGCCGGGCGGGATTGAGTTTCACAAAGGAGCGCGTCGGCATGAATACGGGACGCGCGCCACGGAGCTCGTAGAAGGACTGCGGGTGGCCATGGATTTCCAGACGCGGATCGGGAAGGAGCGGATCGAAGCTTACGGCGCGGAGCGGGTGGAGGAGCTCTATCGCGGGCTGGAGGCGATCGACAGCGTGTCCGTGCTGACGCCTTCGGACCCCGAGATGCGTCGATCGATCATCACTTTCAAGAGCTCGAAAGTCGCCTTCGACCCGCTCAACAACGCCCTGTCGCGCGACTATAAACTACGCTGCCGTCGGGTGACGGAACGCGGACTCGACGCGGTGCGCGTCTCGCCGCATATCTACAACTCGCCCGAAAACTGCGCCCGTGTCGTGGAGGCAGTGAAGGCGATCGTGTCGGCGGCGTAGGGGCGGTTTGCTCGGGTCCTATTCGACCTCGACGATAATCTCGATTTCGACGATGGCCCCGAGCGGGAGCGAGCTGAAGCCGGACGCGGCTCGGGCGTGGCGTCCTTTTTCTCCGAATACGTCGACGAGCAAGTCGGAGCAGCCGTTGATCACTTGCGAATGTCCGGTGAAGTCGCCGGTGGCGTTGACCATGCCGAATACTTTGACGATGCGTTTGACCTTGGAAAGCGAGCCGATTTCGTTTTTCAGCGTCGCCAGCAAGCCGATGGCGGAGAGGCCAGCGGCTTTGTAGCCTTCCTCGATGGTCGCGTTGGCCCCGAGTTTTCCGGTCACGAACGAGCCATCCGTTCGCTTGGGAAGGTGGCCGGAAAGGAAAACGAGATTGCCGGTTCGTGTGGCCCCGACGTAGTTGGCGATCGAGGTCGCGGGCGTCGGCAACTCGATACCGAGCTCGGCCAGTTTTGCTTCCGGCGTGGCGCCATGGTGGGCGCCCTGGGTTGAGGTGATCCAGGCGAATGCGGTTAGGACGAGGACAATTTGAGGTAGGATACGGCGGGTATTCATGAGTAGAGGTTGCGTGGGGTAGAGTGTGCCGGTTTCGTTCGGCGAATCAAGCTCCCTGAGTTTACTTGGCCGGTTTACTGTAAGCCCTTCGGAGCCTTACGCTCGTTTGGTTGCGAGGATGTACTGTGGATTCTTCCAGACTGGCTAGCAGGTCGATAAAGTAGGGCTGGCGCTTGCGCCATGCCGCGTATCCAATGCGGAAATCAAACTACGCGGCGCTTCGCAAGCGAAGGCCCTACCCAAGACAGGATGTAACATCCGAATTGTTAGACACTCTTCTCGCTCTCTTCAAAAGTACGATCCCATTAAACTCAGCTACACCCGTCCCATAATCGATATTCACACCCATCCGGTTTTCATGGGCGAGGGTCGGTTGCGGGCGGAAGTCGGGAAGTTGCGGCGGCGGGCGGCGCGATTCGGGATCGAGCGAATGGTATCGCTGGGGGACGTTCTCGTTTACGGCCCTTCGCCCAACGCTAAGCAGCTTCGGGCGATCAACGACGAGACGGCGAAGATCGTGTCGTGGGAGCCGGATTTCTTTTTTGGGTTTTGCTATTTGAACCCGACTTTGGGGGAACGGGCGACGCTTGCCGAGATCGATCGCTGTGTAGGCGGTCTCGGATTTCGGGGGATCAAGTTGGAGATCGCCAACAATGCCCGTGCGGCTTGCATGAAGCCGGTCATGAAAGCGGCGGAGCGCTATGACGTGCCGGTGCTGCAGCACACGTGGAGCCAAACGAAGATTCGTTTGCGCTCGATGCATTCGGATCCCGAGGACACTTGTTTACTCGCTCGCCGTCACCCCAACACTCGGGTGATCATGGCTCATCTGACCGGTTGCGGAATGCGGGGCGTGCTGGCGGCGCGTCACATCGATAATTTATGGGTGGACACGTCGGGCGGAAGTCCGGAGGCGGGGATCGTCGAATACGCGGTTTCGAATCTGGGATCGCGTCGGGTCCTCTACGGCAGCGACCTGCCCATTCGGGATCTCCCGGCGGCGATCGGCCAAGTGAGCGGAGCTGAGATTTCCCGGTCGGACAAGAATGCGATTTTCCATGACAACGCGGCTCGACTGCTGAAGCTTGTATGACGTTTATCGATACGAATTTTTGGATGGGCAATTGGCCTTTCGCTTCGATCCCGGAAAACACCGGGATCGAGAATCGGCGTCGCTTGAAGCGAATTGGGGTCGCGGGTGCCTGGGTTTCGTCGCTCGACTCCGTGTTTCAGGTGGATCCGATGGCGGGAAACCGATCCGTTTTGGAGGCGATTCGAAACTCGCGATCCATACTGCCTCTGCCCGTACTCAATCCGGGAACGCCGCCGTGGGAAGACCACTTGGCCGCGCTTTTGCAGGAGCCGAAAGTCGCGGTGATTCGATTGATGCCCGCGTATCACGGCTATTCGCTCGGGTCGTCGTCGGTTCGAGCGCTAGTTGAGAAGGCGGTGCGGGCGCGGTTGCGAATCGTGATCACCGCTCGATTGGTCGACGAGCGGCACGAACATCGGGCGATATCCATAAAACCAGTAACGGTGAAGGCGTTGGCTGGATTTATAGAGGAATTTCCGAAACTAGACCCGCTAATCCAAGGACTGAATCGCCACGAGCTCGAAGCCCTGGCGGAATCGAACAGCGCCTTTTTGACAGATACGAGCTTCGCCGAATGGGAAGATACGCTGGCGGTTTTGAAGCGTTTTATTCCGACGCGGCGGATTCTGTTTGGGTCGCTGGCGCCGCTGCAGTCGTTGCAGGCGCAGGTGGACAAGGTGAGGCTGTCGTCCTTGCCGGCACTCCAGCGAGAGATGGTCGCGAGCGGTAACGCGAGAAAGTTCTTGTGAGTAATCTGTCCACGTTCCCTTTAGTGCATAGGGGTCAACTTATCGAACATCTCTCCGGAGAAAACGCGACGGGACGTCGCGTTCCACCTCATACGCAAGCATCTGAAGGTGGAACCCGCCGTCCCGGCGGGTTTGAACTGGCAGTGATCGGCCTGGCCACCGACTAAGCCGCGACAGGGGAGTGAATTGGTATTGATTGGGTGGGACGAGCCGAATAGAAATTTCTTAGTATGCGAGGATTGACGGACAAGGTTGCGATTGTTGCCGGGGGTTTGGGCGACTTGGGGTTCGCGTCGGGAAAGCGTCTAGCGGAGGAGGGATGCAAGGTGGCGTTGCTGGATGTGAAGTCGGATCCGGATCGGGCCGAGTCGATTGGCTGCTCGAGCTGGCAAGTGGATCTTCTGGAGGAATCGGCGATCGAGAAAACGTGTCAGGATGTGATGGATACGCTTGGACCGGCGAGCATTTTGGTGATCACGGCGGCTCGGTTCATTTTGAAGGGAATCGACGCGTCGCCGGAGGATTGGGATACGATGACTCGAGTGAATATTCGCGGGGCGTCGTTGTTGGCAAAATACGTCGTCCCGCAAATGAAGCAGGTGGGGCAGGGGAGCATCGTGAATTTCTCGTCGGTGAGCGGCTTCGTGGGGCAACCGAGTTTCAGCACTTATACGGCGACCAAGTTTGCGGTCCGGGGGTTGACCCGAGGCTGGGCGACCGATCTGGCGGAATCGAATATCCGGGTGAATACGGTTTGCCCGGGCTACATTTACACCAGCGCGTTTATCAACTCGTGCAAGGACCTCGGATTGGACGAGGAGGCGGAGAACAAGAAAGCGTCGGCCATGCATTTGCTCGGCCGGCAAGGTCGACCGGAGGAAGTCGCGTCGGCGGTGGCGTTTTTGGCGAGTGACGAATCGTCGTTCATGACCGGGAGCGACCTGGTAGTCGATGGCGGCTATTTGGCACGGTAGGCGGGGAACTGACGGTGTGAGGAACCAATCGAACATTGTAGGGCCTTCGCTTGCGAAGCGCCGCGTTGGTCGAACTAGATTTGACATTCGCGGCATGGCGCAAGCGCCAGCCCTACACCTAAACAATCCAAATATCCACCGATTATGAAACTAGTAGATCTTTCCCATCCGTTGGTGCACGGCCAACAGACCTTTCCCTTTGATCCGAAGTTGAGCATTATCCCGCACGGGAATACGCAAACATTGCGATACAATATTTCGCAGATTTCCATGAGTACCCATCAGGGGACGCATTTGGACGCGATGTATCATTTTATCGACGACGGGAAAACGCTCGACCAGATGCCGCTCGACTGGTTTTACGGCCCGGCCCGTCTCTTGCGGATTCCCAAGGAGGCCAACGAGGAGCTCGACGTCGCGGATTTCGAGCCCTTCGAGGAGCATCTCGTTCCCGGGGCGAAGATCATCTACGAGACCGGTTGGCATCGGAATTTCGGGGCGGACAATTTCTTCACGGAGTTCCCCTCAATGACCTTGGCGGCGAGCGAGTATCTCGCTTCCAAAGAGATACGTATGATTGGAATGGATACTCCCACCCCGAGCAAGGAGTGGTACGAGGTGCATCACGTTTTGCTGGGGAGGGAGATTGTAATCGTCGAAACGTTGACTCGTCTGGACGAGCTGCCGGATACCTTCGTATTTATGGGATTTCCTTTGAACATCAAAGGCCGCGACGGCTCGCCCATCCGAGCGGTGGCCCGGGTAGAATAGCATAGTGTCATTGAGCGATTTTTCGTCGTTCGAATAGGAAAGAGGCGTGCCAACTCCCTTAGCACGAGAAACCTATTGGCCTCGCAACGCGGGGACTCTTTAATTGCTGCAACGCAGCATCCTAGCCCCGACTATGTCGGGGTCTTCGACGAAGCGATGACAAAAATTGCAAGTTGGGTTAAGGGAACATCGTTCCTTGCTCGCTTCGCTCGCTCGTCACTAGCGCCCTCGCGAAACTCGGTCGATAGGTATCCGCTGCGCGGATAGTGGGTTTGATTCGAAGACTACATCCGGATGGTAGGGCTTGGTGGACGATTGCGGGTGGGACTGCGTTTTTATGGTAAAGCGCGTTTTGCGTAGATCTGTCGGAGGGTGTGCGGCAGTCTGAGGAGACTCATTTTGACGATGAACGGACCCCTTTTAAAATTTCTGCTGGCGTGTGCGACGTTCCCTTTGGCGGCGTCTATCGCGAATCCGGAGTGGAATGGCCGCTGGCGTTTCGATCCGGACCGGAGTTCCGCCTTGGATGGTTGGACGAACATGGACATTGCGATCGAAGCGAATGGCTCGAAGGTGTCCATTACGCACGACATGCGCTGGCGCTCGACGCGGGTGACGAAAACGAATGTCGTGAATACGCGTCGGACGGTGAAGATCCCGGATTTCTTCCGCATCGAGGCCCGCCACATGGCTGTGTACGCGCCGAAGTCATTCGAGGCGACGGTAAGTTCGGAGTGGCTTGACGCGGGTGGAGCTCTGCGTGTCGAAGCGGAGTTTCCTGTCGAGATTTCGCAGGGCGACGCGACCATTCGCATGTACAGCGAGTATCGTTTGGGGGAAGGGGGCGAGACGCTTACTTTGATCGAGCTCCGCTCTTCCCGCAACAATCCGCTTGTCTACCGGTTTAAACGACTCCCGGAAGGAGACACCTCTCGCCCCTAGTTGCTATGATACGCGCGATTACGAAAATTCTTCTACTCATGACGCTCGCCGCGAGCGCGACTGTTGCTTTCGGAAAAAAGGAGCCAATCAAGGATGCTTACTCGATGCGTTTCGATCTCGACTGGGCAGTGGCGAGCGGATTGCCGGAAAAGGCGATGCTTGTGAGCTTGCAGGGCTTGGCGAATCGCGACGACGCCCAGCTCTACATCATTCATCCGCCGGACTTTCAGTGGGAGATCACCGAACCGCTCTACGACTTCTACAAACGGAAGCATGGAGTCACGTTTACCGAGATAAAAACGGCCGACGCCGCCTTGGCCCGATTCAAGGACGCCGCTAAAGGCTACGTGGTTTGGGACCCGTCGGTTGGACCGAGTTTGAACGTGGCGTTTACTATTGCCGGGCTCGAGGACGGTGTCGTTGTCACCGAAGCCTTGATACCGCTGGTCGAGAAGCACGGCTTGAAGCCGATCGACGATTTGCGGGGACGGTACACGGGCCAGAGCTACGCGGAGATCTACGCGGACGCGATTGATCGTTACTGGCATCGCTGCAATCGCGACAAGATCATGCTCATGGGCGGTCACCGCGGTCGGGTGATGATGCCTGCCATGGCCGACTGGGGAATTCGCGAGCGGATGTTCTTTCACGAGCTGTCGGCGGATCCGGAAGAAGCGGACGAGCTGGCCCTCAATCGTCGCTTGCTGGGCGATCTCAATGTCGGAGCCACCGTGTTTGGCTGGCATCCTTACGGAGTGGACACGGAGGAGCAGTCGACGATGCTCTTGTCCATGTACGGTCTGAAAATGGAAGGGCTGCACAACTTGCCAAACCTAAGCTACAACTGCCAATTCGAGTTCACGCCCGGATTTAAATTCACCAACAACCATCACGTGGCGAAAGACGCGGTCCTCGTCGCGGAGGAAAAGGTTTATATCACTTTCATTCAGTCGGACAGTATCGGCATCGGCGTATGGACGAAACCAGGACGCGGCAAATTGCCGTTCGCCTGGCAAGTGACCATGAATTGGACGAAGTTCTCGCCTGCGGCGCTCGAGTATTTCCACGAGTCGGCTACGCCCAACGACTACTTTATCGGCGGACTTTCCGGGCCGGGATACATGTATCCCAACAACATTCCGAGGGACCGATTCGTGGTCTTGATGGAAGAGGCGAAGGAGCTCATGGCCGTGCTCGACGAGCATGTAATGGAGATCATGGACAATTCCGCCGCGGATGGTAACGTGGGCAACGCGGATCTGTTCGAGGAGACGGTGGACGCCTACTACGAGGCCTTCCCCGACGTGCTGGGATTCATCAATGGCTACGGCCCGGCTCGGACGCGGGATTTGCGTGATACGCGACCGCTTATCTCCTACGATTACTACATCGATCCGAAACGACCGCGGGAGGAAGTGACGGCGGACCTGAACGAGCTGATCGCGTTGAACTCGAAACGCCCATACTTTCTTGCGGTGCACGTGCGCGAGTCGAACGACGTGAACAGCTTGGTTACCGTTGTTGAAAACCTGGAAGGGCCGGTCGAAGTCGTGCCGCTCGACAAGTTCCTCAAGTACGCGGCGAGCAACAAGACCTACGTGACGCGTTTTCGCCAGGCGGACGACCCCGTGCATTTCAAGGGGTATTGAGCGTCTGCCAACGCGCTATGAAGAATCGCGGAATACGCATCTGGGCTTGGGGAAGCGTCGTTGCGTTAACACTCGCCGCTTTCGCTCAGGAACCCGATTACCTTGAATTGGGAGATCGTCGCGAACTCTTTGTCGACTCCCATGTCGTCGAGACGCTCGATGGAGTGGAGCTGCGAATGCATGCGCCGCGCCGAGAGGGAGTCGCGATCGCGTTCGACAAACCCTGGGAAGGTCGATTTTCCGCGTATCCAACTGTCATTACGGATGGCGGTGTCCATCGAATGTACTATCGGGGACTGCCAAATGTGGAAGAAGGAACCGTCGCGGTGACCTGCTACGCGGAATCCAAGGACGGTATCCATTGGACGAAGCCGGATCTGGGGATCTACGAGATTCAAGGGACGCGAAACAACAACGTAGTCCTGGCCTTGGACGACAAGTACTCGCGCAGTTTTAGTCCTTTGCTGGATACGCGGCCCGGAGTGCCGGCGGACGAGCGATTCAAGGCGATTACCGGTGTGGAAGCGAAAGGCCTAGCGGCATTCGTGTCCCCGGACGGGATACGCTGGAAGCTCTGGCAGGACGAATTCATATTCACCCAAGGACTGTTCGATTCGCACAACGTGGCGTTTTGGTCGGAGAGTGAAGACCAGTACGTCTGCTACTTTCGAACGTGGACAGGCGAGGGTTTTTCGGGGTTTCGGACGATCAGCCGCACGACGTCGAAAGACTTTAAAAACTGGACGGACGGAGTGGCCATGGACTTCGGCGACACACCGATGGAGCATTTATACACGAATGGCACGCAGCCTTACTTTCGAGCGCCGCATATCTACGTGGCCCTGGCGAAGCGGTTTTTTCCGAAGAAGGCCGCCTTGTCGGGAGCGGTGTCGCAGGCGCTGGTCGACAACCCGAAATACGCGATTGCTTCGAGCGATTCGATTTTCATGAGCTCGCGGGGCGGCAATCGCTATGATCGCTCGTACATGGAGGCGTTCATCCGACCGGGGGAAGAACTGGAGGATTGGGTGGCCCGAGACAACACGCCTGCCCTGGGATTGGTCGCGGGGGATGGGAAACGAATGTATTTGTACCGGATGTCTCACTACGCGCAGCCGACTGCTCATCTGACTCGATACTCGATTCGACTGGACGGGTTCGTTTCAGCTCGCGCGGGCTACGAGGGAGGCGAGCTCGTGACGAAGCCTATCCGGTTTGCGGGGCGGGAGTTGGAAATCAACTACGAAAGCTCGGCGGCGGGCGAGTTGCGATTCGAGTTGCAGGATTCTTCGGGTAAAGTGATTCCCGGATTCGAGCTAGAGTCGTGCCTTCCGATTTTCGGTAACGAGATCGAGCGCGTGGTCGAATGGGCGAACGGAGCGGACGTGTCGCGTTTGGCGGGGCGAACGGTTCGCATGCGCGTCGCCTTGCGGGACGCGGATTTGTATTCATTTCGCTTTCGATAAACGAGTATTTGTTTAACAGGATACGCCCCGACAACGTCGGGGCTACTTGATGGTCTCGCTTTGCGAAACCTATTTGATGATTCTGACTATATATCAAGTTCCCTTCCCGTCCCGCCCAGCGGGATGTGAAGGGATCAAGCGAGTGATCCCGTTTACGGGAGAACGCATCCTGTTAACGAATCTAGTGCAACTTCCCCCCAATGCCCGAATCGCGGAGCATCAACCGTTTCGAGCCTGTCGCACGGTAGTGCAACAACACGCCTAGTAACCGCCAGTGATGTAATTTCGCAAGTTTTGCGCCTCGTCCTCGTTGGCTCGCGAAATCCACCGTGTAATATCGCCAATCGACACGAGACCGACGATCTTTCCTTCATCCATCACCGGTAGGTGACGATGACGTCGAGCGCTCATGGCCTGCATCGCGTCTTCAACCGTCGTTTTAGGCGTAATCGTCTCCACCTCGCTGGACATCACTTCTTCAACCTGAGTCGCGTCTGGAGACTTTCCAGCTGCGACCACACGCTGGAGCACGTCGCGTTCCGTGAAAATTCCTACTAATTTTCCGTCATCGACTACGACTATAGAGCCAATATGACGACGGTTCATTTCGTGAACGGCCTCTAGGACCGTTGATTTTTGGGGTATAGTATATACCTCCTTTGATTTTACACCAAGGAGCATAGAGACGGGGATATTCATAGGCAATTCTGTTGTATGCACGATAACCAACAATTGGAAATTTGCAATATTCGATTGCCAGATGCGCGCATTCTCGCGCGGTGGCGAGTCCTCAGTTCAGCTAAAACCGAGCAGATTAACGCTCCAATAACTATATTTGTATTCAGAAATTAGTTACAAAACTCAATTTCAAGTTCATCTCGCGCTGCTAAGAGACCGTCTCTATATTGAACAATTCTGCGTTTCAATGCAGCTTCCGATAAACGAGTTTTTGGTTAACAGGATACGCCCCGACTTTGTCGAGGCTGCAGGATGACTCCTTCGTCGTCAGCAGGATGATTGGACGAACGGGTAGACAATCCTTATCCCTGAGCTCAATCAATCCTGTTGCTCCGCAGCGCGGAGCATCCTGTAGTCCCGCTTAGCAGGACGTATCCTGTTAAAATAGATGACTCGCCTCAGCGCAGCCTCCAAGTGGTTCCCATGATCCCGGGTTTTTTGCGGTTGGGGAGCGGAGGATGCGTCGACGGGCGTGTCCCTTTGGGAATGTTGGGCTGATAGTAGACGGTGAGGATTCTTCCGGGCTCTAGTTCTATAGATACGGGATAGCCGAGGTCGCCATTGGCGGCGTCGTCGCGAATCACGATCTCGTTTTTCTTTTTCCAAGTGACGCCATCGTCGCTGATGCAAACGCGTTGCCCAAAGGGCGGGCGGCGATGTCCGTAGCTGCAGAGAATCCGCCCGTCGGAGAGCTGGGTGAGATGGGGCGGGAACCCCCACAGAGGCGTTTCGTAGGGTTCGGACCAGGTACGGCCATTGTCGTCAGAATAGGCGCCCCATAGATTGCAGTCGGGGTCTTGATCGTTGTAGGGCTTGGCGGTGGCTCGAATCATCATGATGACCCGTCCCGATTCGAGTTGAAGAATGTGGGGCTCCCCAAATCGGATACGATCGGGATTTGGGCAAACGACGGTGGAGACGAGATCCCACTCGCCGAGCGGCTCGTCGCTTGCGTAGACGCCGATATTGCCGGCGTTGTCTCGATAGGAACCGACGAGGAAGGAACCGTTTTGAAGCTGTATGCCTCCGTGGATACTGTCGCGTCCGGGTGTGGTTTCAGACCAGGTGTAGCCGCCATCGTCGGAAATCGCATGCCAGGCGCGATGCAAGTCGGTGGCCTGCTTGTACTCAGGTTTCTCAACATAGCCGATCCATCGCTTGATGAATTCAGGGGTGTAGGCGGTGTCAGGGAGGCTGGTGTAGGTTTCCGCGGTGAAACGCACGGACCGGAAGTGGGCGAGCAGGCGTCCATCGTGGAGCGGGGTGACGCCGCTTTCTCGGTCGTCGAGAATGGTGTCGTAAATGATGGCGGGCGGCCTCCAGGATTTTCCATTGTCGGTGGACCGGGAGAGAAGGATCTCCCCGTTGGGGCCCATGTGCTCCTCGGTTCGGGTGAAGAGGACGACAATGTCTCCGGACGGAGTCCGGGCGATGGCAGGCCACGCGGAGTAAGCGTCGCGTTTTTCGTAAATGCTGGTGTGCCCTTCAATCGTCGCTTCGACAGCGAAAAGGGTAGCAAACGGCAGTGTGAAACAGGTCAGGATACTCGAAAGAGTGCGATGCACGTAGGGTATTGTGAACTTCATTGTAGTTCTATATTTTCTACATTGGCGGATTCAGTAACAATGCTTCGCTTGTTTTACCATACAGCAATACCTGAAATTCATAAGGGCTCGCTTGTTTCGAGAACCCGTTTTTCGCAACGCGAAAACCCATCGCCTCGGAGAGGCGCTAGGCCGAAGGCCGATGTTTGAAACACCGCTGCGCTAGTCCCGTCCCGCTAAGCGGGTCGGGAATGGGTGTCCTTACAGGACAATGGGTTTGGAGTCACGATATGTGCTAGTTTTTCATGACTCGGTCGGAGAGGGTGAGGGTGTTGAAGTCGAGGATGCGTTCGAGGCGGCCGTGGGTGATGGTCAGTTTGCGTGAGCCTTTCTCGGCGTTGAGGTAGGGGCCTTCGAAGAGTTTCCATTTCGTGTAGTCGACGCGTTTTCCGTTGCGGACAGGATCTTCGCCGAAAGCGCAGACGATATTCGCGCCGCGTAGGGTTTGCATCGATACGCGGGGAGTGGGTTCGAGTTCGACTTCAATGGGGAGGGCGAGGATGGTTTCTTGGAAGGCTTGGAAGTTCGCGAACTCGGAAGCGGCGGCCGCTTGCAGGATTGTTCCGTTCCGACGGTGCGGGCTGATCAGGACTTGGCTTCCCGATTCCACGCGTTCATAGCGGTAGCCGTTTCCGGTCGAAGGCAGGCGTTTGTAAGCCATGTGCGGTTCCCAGCGGTAGTCGGCGAGAGGGAGATAGGCGAGATAGGTATCGCCGCCTCGGGCGAAGATCCATCCGGAATCGTCCTCGACCAAGTTGGCGAGGTCTTTGGAGAAGAAGCCGTTGACTTGCTCGAATCGGGTTCCTTTCGGGATGTCGTAGAGGGCGACGATTGTATCGAGATCTTGGAACACTTGTTCGTAGGGGGAGCAGCCGACGAGTTTGTCGGCGACATCGTAGGAGGGTTTTCCTTCCGCCGCGACGGCTTTGACCATGGTGTCGGGACGCACGTTGAAGTAGGCCTGCATCCCTTTCGATGCGGAGTAAGGGTGGATGGAGAACATCGTCGGGTGGAGTCCACGCGGGTCGGGCGTTTTCCAAGTGACATCCCAGACGTGGGTCTGGATCGGGTCGGCCATGCCGCCTTGATAGGAGCCGACGGCGTAGTCTTCGGTGGTGTAGGAGGTTTTATAGATGGGGGCTTTGCCGACGTTGCTGTAGCGCCACTGGTGGCGGGAGCGTTTCAGGTCGCGCTGCAGGAAGGGGCCGTCGCGGTCGGTGGCGATGCGGTAGATGACCTCGGGCACTTCATAATTGTCGGCGACGATGGCGTAGTAGTTCCCCCAGCTGAATCCGCGTTGGGGCGGGCAGTTCCCGAAGTTGATCCAGGAGAAGAAGGAGCTGAGGCTGTTCCAGCGCTCGACGACGGAGCTGTCGTCGGTGCGAGCGTTGGGTCCACGCAGGACGCCGTCAATCGTATTGGCGGCGAGTCCGGCGTAGAGCCAGTCGAGGACCATTTTTCCGCGTATCCGCATTTCGGGGTCTTCGGCCCAGGAAACGAGGTAGAGCATGGGAATAGCGTATTCGCCGATGTAGTGAGTGGGGTTGAATTCGCCTTGTCCGATGGTGGTCATGATGTCCATCCAGTCGATGAGGTACTCCCGCGACTCGGCCAGGTTTTCTTCGGAACTCTTGCCGGTGTACCACTGATCGCCGGGCTCGTTTGGATACATTTCGGACATCAGGTAGAGCATCGTGTAGTACATGGCGAAGTGGTTTTCCGTGTCGCCACGCAGCTGATACGTTGTCCGCCAAGCGTCGCGGATGGATTGGCGCGCTTCATCGGAGAGCAGGTCCCGGCCGGTGAAGGCGACGCAAACGGTGGGCAACATCCAGAATGGACCGGATCCGGGTGTCTGCATCATTTCGATGACGCGGGCGGAGCAGGCGTCGAGTTTGCGTCCGAGCCGGAGGTTGGCGGAGACGGAGGCGAGGTCCATTTTTTCGGCGTCGCCGCGTTCGACAATATGGGCGCGCCATTGGATGACTTCCTGAACGCGCTCGTGGTATTGCATACGTCGCAAAGTCGGGTCTTCGACGACTGAGGTGTCCGGGTGAGGGCCTTCGTAGGAGGGCTGGCCCGCGACGAAATTCAGGGGCCAGAGCGTGGCGATGGCGACTGCGGCGAGAGCGGGCTTCATGGTGTATTCGGGGTTGCGGCGGGGAGAAAGAGAAAGCAGTTCACGGCGGAGCCTTCCAGCCCGATGCTGGTCCAGGAGCGTCCAAAATCGTCGGATACGAACACGGCGTTTTGGTAGACGCTGGCGAAGAGGCGCCCCGTGTCGGGGTGGATCCCGACGCGCCAGACGCGCTGCGGTTCGGGGAGGCCGTTATTTCGGTGGGTCCAGGTGGCGCCGCCGTCTTCGGATGTGAGCACGCCGAAGGTGTAGCTGCCAATGGCGAGTCGATCGGGGTTTGAGCCGTCGAAGGCGATATTGTAGAGAGCGCCGTCGGTGGGCGTTTGCGGGAGATAGGTCCAGGATTTGCCGGCGTTGCGGGAGATCCAGGCGCCGGCGCTTTGGGTGACGGCGGCCCAGGTGGCGGGATCGTGGGGGGATTGCTGGAGGTCGTTGACGGTTTCCTTTGTTTCGAGGACGCGCCGCCAGGACCGACCGTGGTTTTGGGTGAGGTAGATGCCGCTTTCGCATCCGGCGAGGACGCGTCCGGGCCGGACCCGATCGACTTCGATGGTTTGCGTGTATTTGCCGCGGTCGGGCAGGCCGCGTTCCCGAGCGGTCCAGGTTGTTCCTCGATCTGTGGATACGGCTATTCCTCCGGGATGGGCGAGATAGACGGTGTCGGGCGAATGAGGGTCGACGCAGACGTCCTTGGGCTCGGTGATATCCCAACTGGTCATGATTCGCCAGTTGGCCCCGCCGTCGAGCGTGCGAAGAGCGCCGTTGAGGGCGGCGGTGTAGAAGACATTGCGGTCGCGCGGGTCGAAGGAGACGGCGAAAACGGAGGGGTCGTTGATTCCGATGTGCTTCCACTCGCCCGAGGGCTCGAGACGGTGGATTCCGCTGGTGGTGGTGATTTTCGAGCCGATGACGTAGTTCTTGTTCACCGCTGCGCAGACGTAGGTCTCCGCTGGCGGAGATTGCTCTGCGACTGAGAGCGCTGTTGCGAGAACGGAAAGCGCGGCGAGTAGGGGTTTTGGGAGTGCGTTCAGGCGCATAGTTGAATGGGTATCGTAGTCGCGGTGGAGCGACAAGCTATGTCGCGCGGGAGTGTACGGTAAACCATCGGGGAGTCGGGAGTGGAGAGTTCGGTTTACGATACAGCGCGCAATACGTTTTGGCGAGGGGCGGGGGTTGCGACTATCGGGATGGTCGCGACCGACCTACTTTTGGGCAATTTCGTTCGCGGGACAATGGAATGATGAATCGACGAGAATTTACGCGGCTGGGGGGCGCTTCGCTGGTTTTTGGCGGCGTGTCGGCGTCTGGGCTGGGCAAGATTGCTCTGCCGCCCGAGCGGTCGCGTCGCGTGTTTTTCCAAGATTCGGACATTCCGCGAATTCGGGCGAATGCTCGGACGATTTTGCTGGGGCCCAAGTTTCGAGAGTGGGCGTCGCGCTCGCCGACCAATTTCAAGCCCGCCTGGGAGCGGTTTCGCGAAACGGGGAACATCATCTACGACTTGAGGAAAGTCTGGATCGCGTTTGAAGAAACGTCGGTCGCTCATTTGGTCGAGCCGACCGAGGAGCGCCGCCGCGCCTTGTTGGACTCGATGGAGGAGGTCGTCGCGTTGCCGAAATGGGACTACATGGTGGACGGCGACGCGGTGATCGGAGTGATGCGCTCGTCCATGGCAGTGTCGCGCATGCTTTTTGCCCGCGAGGCGCTGGGCGACGGAATGGACCCGGAACTGGATGTTCGATTGATGCGGGCGATTGCGGACAAAGGGGTCGAACCCTGCTATCGAACAATCTACGGGATGGATCATCCGGAATCGGTCACAGGCTGGCGGATGGACCCGGAGCATCCTTTTGTGCAGGACATCGACATGGCGCGCTGGCCGGTGATTCTGGGGAGCAACAATTTACGCGGGGCTCCGACCATGGGTCTCGGAATCGGAGCGCTGGCGCTCTTGGGGATCGACGACCGGGCGGAGAAATGGCTGGCGGCGGCGGAGTCGAGCGCTCGGACGGCGCTGCAATTGTTTTTTGGAGACGGGAGCTACTTCGAGGGGTTGAGCTACTCGGAGTATTTATTGCGAACGGTTCTGGCTTTTTGCGAAGCGCACTACCGGATCAAAGGCACGATCGACTGGGCTCGCGAGTTGGATTTCGGCGCGTACATCGACTACGTGGCCGCGATGCAGGCGGGAAAGAAGAGCAATGGAAATCCGGATATCGTCAATTTCAGCGACGCGTCGAAGAGCGCTTATCCGTGCGTGACGTCTTGGGTGGAGATGCGGACCGGGAATCCGGTGGCTCAATACGCGAGCCAGCATTTCGCCGAGCCGGGCTACTTTCTCGACTATCTCTGGTATCGTCCGGACCGGCCGAGTCGCTCGCCGTCGCGGACGCTCAAGAACTACCGCAATCAGCAGGACTGGGTGGTGTGCCGAAGCGGCTGGCGGCCGGAGGACGCGGTGCTGGCGTTCCGCAGCGGCTGGCCGGCGAACCACGAGCACGCGGATCGTAACAGCTTCTTTTTCAAGATATTCGGGGAGCGAATTCTTAACGACCCGTTTGGGGCGGCGTACGATCCGAAAAGCCCGGCTTGGACGCTGCGGCTGACGAAGGCCCACAACGCGGTGTTGGTCGGTGGCAAGGGTCACCAGTACCACAATGGCGAGGAAGGCGTGAACGAGGGGAAGGCCAAAGCCCGGATCGTCCGTTGGGACGATCGTGGCGAGACGGTGATTTGGTGCAGCGACGCGACGCAAGGGTACCAGCTGGTCGACGAAGATGTATCCAAAGTTACCCGCACGATCGTATTCGCGAAACCGAATGTGGTTGTGGTGCTTGACGAAGTCGATTTTCGGACGGGGTCCAACACTTTGGAGGCGCGGTACTTTCCGGACAACCGGGATGGCGAGGGAATGGTAGAGGTCGATGGATCGACGTTCCGTATCCAGCGACCGAATGCGACGTTGTTTGGCGATTGCGCATCGAGCGCGAAGGCGACGACGCGAGCGGAGTTGCTGGAGCTGGTCCCGGGGGTCGTGGACGAGGAAGCGCCGGCGACGGATCAGGATTTCGGGGAATTCCCCTTTGTCGGTATCAAAGCGAAGTCGGCTCGAACGCATTCGCTCGTCACGGTAGTGGTGGCGCGGCCGGGCGCGACGGACAAGGCTCCGCCCATCGCGATACGCCAGGTCGACGCGGGTTGGGCCTTCGAAGCGGATGGCGTGAAAGGCATTTTGAATACGGAGGGGAGAATTCCAGAAGTTTTGTTGTAGTAAGTAAGTAGTGTCATAAGGTGGTAGTCGACCTTCGAGCGGTGTTCCGAGATTGCGGACGCCGCTCGGGGTCGGCTGCTGTTTTTAGTAGAGAGTGTCCAACAATTCCATTTCTTCGCCCTTTCGTTCTATTCGAGTTCATAATTCATTTGCTCACCTCGCAATACCTTCCAGGTATTCCTCGGATCGCAGCCTGAATTCTGATTCTCGAATATAACTTCAACGGCTCGAAAGCGATTTGTTGAACACTCTCTTAGGGCGGATGAAATTGAAACTATGAAAGCGAACGCGGTTGTATTTAAGAGTAAGAACGAGGTTTCCTTTGAATCCGTGGAATGCCCGGATCCGGAACCGGATCAGGTCGTGGTGGACGTGAGCCACTCTTGGATTAGCAACGGGACGGAGGGGTCCTATTTGCGCGGAGAGCGGGTCGATGGCGACACGCCTTGGCGGCCGGGCGATCCGAGCCCGTTTCCGATTGTAGCTGGGTACCAGAAGGTGGGAACGGTCGATTGGGTGGGCCCTGAGGTGACGAATCTAAAAAAAGGGGATTCCGTGTTCGTATCCGTAAGTTCGATATCGGGAATGTTCGAACCGCGGGGCGGCCATATTTCCCCTTCGGTTTCGAGTCGCGGGGCGGTGATCAAGCTGCCGCCGGGACTGGATCCGGTGGCGTATTCGGGACTGGTGTTGACGCAAGTGGGATTCAATTGCGGCGATCGGCCTCGATTCGACCCCGGCGATCCGGCGATCGTTGTGGGCGACGGTTTGGTAGGGCAATGGGCCGGGCAAATGCTGGCGTCGCGTGGGGCGGATGTCGTGATGATCGGTAGGCGTCCGGATCGCTTGCAGAAATTCACTCAGGGCGATACGATTCTCGAGAACGGGAGCGATTGGACGAAGGTCGTTGCCGAGCGTTTCCCCGAGGGCGTGCAGGTGGGCGTGGATACGGTTGGCTCGCTCGGGGTGATGGGTCAATTGGAGAGCGTTATGCGCCGGTTTGGCCACTTGGTTTCGGCGGGATTCTATGGAACGGATGATTGCATGGCCTTGCAGCCACCGCGTTACAAGGAGCTTTCGATCGATCTCGTTTCGGGGGCGACCTTGCCGCGCTTGGAAAAGACGATGGAGCTGGTCGCGAACGGAACTTTGGATACGTTGTCTCTGATCACGCATCGGTTTCCGGTGCATGAGGCAGCGAAGGCTTGGGATTTGATCGAGTCGAAGAAGGAGTCTGCGTTGGGCGTAGTGCTTGAATGGAAGTAGTGATGAAAGCGATACAGTATATTGAGAAGGGTCGACCGGAATGGGTGGAGCTGCCGATTCCGGAACCGGGCGAGGACCAGGTTCTGGTCAGGATTCTCGGCGTGGCTACGTGCCCGCATTGGGACCTGCATATTATGGATGGCGTTTCGATGGTTCCAGGAGGAACGGTTGAGTATCCGTACATGGCGGGACAACCGGGTCACGAAGCTATGGGTGAAGTGGTGTCGATCGGTTCGGGCGAGCTACCGTTCGCGGTTGGCGATCGGGTGGCGTTTTGGCAGGACCAGGCGGGAGCGACGCAAGGGTGTTATGCACAGTATGTGGTCGGGGACGTAGAGAATTTGATCAAGATTCCGGATACGCTTGAGCCGCAAGAGATCGCTTCGCTGGAGCTGGGGATGTGCGTACAGGTATCGTTCGACCAGATTGCCAATGTCGCGTCGATAGCGGGCAAGCGATTCGCGGTGAACGGGCTCGGCCCGGCGGGCTTGGTCGCGGTTCAGTTGGCCAAGGCCAACGGAGCGGCCGAGGTGATCGCTTTCGATCCGGTGGAGTCGCGTCGGGCCATGGCGAAACGCCTGGGAGCGGATCGTGTCTTGGACCCGACTGACGAGGCGAGTTTTCTGCACGATCGGTTCAGTCCTGAAGCGATCGACTTGGCCATCGACTGTACGGGTTTGAAAGGGGCGGTGGAATATCTAATGGGGCGGACGCGCGACGTGGTCGCTTTGTTTGGAGTGTTGCGCGAGGAAGTGGGGTTTGGATTTCGCCACTGGTGTCGGGCGTTGCATTTAATTGGATACGGGAACCACAATCGCGGCGCGGCGGAGACGGTTCTGGAGCATATTGTGGCAGGGCGGCTGAGTTTGAAACCGCTTATGACGGAGACAATGCCGTTGGAACAGTATGCGAAAGGAGTCGAGTTGTTGAGGAAGCAAGAGGCGATCAAGGTTTGTTTTATACCGTAGAAAAGAGAGATGATTAAAACACCGGCCTTCGGCCTTGCGCCGACATGTCGGCGATGGGTTTTCGCGTCGCGAAAAACGGGTTTTTGGAAATCGCTCTCGAAACAGAAAGTCTTGGGGCTATTCAATCGGAACTATGGATCTTCTTAGAAGTATCTAGACTCCCACATGAAACCCATTGTCCCTTAGGGACACCCATTCCCGACCCGCTTAGCGGGACGGGACTAGCGAACCCGCTGTGCAGGAGAGCGGTGTTGCAACACCGGCCTTCGGCCTTGCGCCTCTACGAGGCGATGGGTTTTCGCGTTGCGAAAAATAGGTTTAGGTTGTTCTGTCGAGCATGGAAATCGAATCTCTTGTTAAGAAAGTGGTTAGAATCTGCTACGAAGTTCACAGCGAACTTGGTAGCGGGTTCGTTGAGAAGGTTTATGAAAACGCGCTGTTTATCGCGCTGCGACAGGCGGGTCTGGAGGTAAAGTCTCAGTGTCCAATCGGCGTCGAATTTCGAGGAGAACTCGTTGGCGAATTTTACGCCGACCTGATTGTCGAAGATTCTCTGATTCTGGAGCTCAAGGCAGTTTCTGAAATCGACAAGGTTCACAAGGCTCAACTTCTCAACTACTTGAAAGCCTCAAAACGAGAAACCGGATTGCTTGTCAATTTTGGTTCGCTGGAGCTGGGCTTGAACCGACTCTACAATAGACAGTCATGAAACCCATTGTCCCGTAGGGACACCCATTCCCGACCCGCTAGGCGGGACGGGACTAGCGCAGCGGTGTTTGAAACACCGGTGTTCCGCCTTGCGCCTCTACGAGCCGATGGGTTTTCGCGTTGCGAAAAACGGGATTGATTGAGTTTTTGTGAGGGAACATTGCGGTGCATCGGTCTTCGCGTTGCTAGTTATGCGGAGACAAGAGCGCCGGCACTACGAGTCTGTTAAGCGCTGTTTTACCTTACACTTTTTATTTCGTGGCGCCGCGTGGTTTTGCCTCCAATTATGGGTCGTTCTATGATTGGTTCGAGTCGTCACCCCTATGTGTAAGCGTTCGTCGATAGTTCGTTTGTCCGTTGTAGTTGGATTGTTGGGCGCGGTGGCGCCCGTGCAGGCGACTACGCCTCCGGAGCCGGTGATTAGCGACGCGGACTTGGTTCGCCAGTATCGCGAGCGTTGCGAGCACGTGATCGACCAGGTGGTGGCGACAACAGACCCGGACGATTTGACGCGCGGGAGCAGCTTCACGATCGCGGCGAATTTGCGTCGCGGGACGAATCTCGAATGGGCCCGGAAGCGTCTCCGTCTGTCCAACGATCCGCCTAGTGGGGCGATGTTCTGGATGCACCCCATGGCCTTGCTCATGCAAACGGGGCGCGGCGTGCTCAACGACGAGGATTGGGCGTTTATTCGGGAGTTGTGGCGGACGTACTTTCCTTATCGCGGGGACACTGAGAACCATTGGGTGATGTATTACGTCAGTCTTTACCTGGTGGCGGAGATGTTTCCGGATGCCGGTCCGGAGGCGTGGTATAACGGTAAGTCCTCGCAAGAAATCATGGCGGATGCCAAGGAGTTCATTCTCGACTGGATGAAGATCACAACGTCGTATGGCCAGGGCGAGTATGACTCTCCCAACTACATCGAGGAGTATACGCGGCCGATGGCGTTGCTGGTGGGCTGGGCGCAGGATCCCGAACTGCGCCAGATGGGCAAGATGATGATGGACTACATCTTGCTCGACTTCGCGGTGGAGAATTTGGGGGGACTGTATGGCGGAGCCCACAGTCGGCTCTACCCTCGCTATTTACTGCAGCCGGGAATGGCCCACGCGGCCGCCCACGCTTGGCTGCTTTGGGGGCAAGGGGAGTACTTGTCCAATGGCGGGAACTTGATGATCGCGTTGAGCGGATACACGCCGCCGCCGATTTTGTTTCGGATCGCGTCCGACCGCGACAAGGCGTATGTCCACAAGGAGCTCAAGCGAACGCGATGGCGTTTCCGCCATGCGGGCCCCGAAGCGTTTGAAGTGGACGGCAAGAAAACGATTCCCGTTTACAAGTATAGCTACGTGCATCCGGACTTTATTCTTGGCTCGTCTCAAGGAGGGCTGTTGCAGCCCATCCAGCAGCAGACGTGGAGTTTGGTTTGGCGGGAGGAGAATTTGAAGGGCAAGTCCAACACGATGTTCGGATTGCAGCCTTATTCGTCGCCAGTCGAAGGGACGATGTATTTTAATTCCGACTGGGACACGGTAACGGATCTGATCGCCCGGTCCAAGGTCGATTACGACTCGCCGGACAAGCTGGAAGGCGGGTCGCCTTACGAGCAGGTGTTCCAGCACGAGTCGTCGTTGATCGCCCTTTACGATATTCCAGAGGGGACGCGGTTCCCGATGATCAGCACGCTCTTTTCGCGCGACGTGAACCGGCGTGTCGAAGACGAGTCGGGATGGATTTTCGGGCAGGGCGGCCCGGTTTACATCGCCTATCGCCCCTTTGCCCCGGGCGAGTGGAAGCCGGTTGACTGGACGGGCTTGCTAAAAGGCGGAGCGGGCGCTTGGTTCAGCACGGGATTCAAAGAGTTGTCCGAGGGGAGCGAGTGTCTCGTCAGTTATTCCTTGAGAAATGGATACATCGTCGAAGTGGCTCCGGTAAGCGCATACGAGACGTATCGGGATTTTCAGGATGCAGTTAGGGCTCTCCCGGTCGAGATTCGCCTCGAGCCGACGCCCAGTGTTCGCTACACGAATTTGGATGGAGTGAAACTTGAAGCGCGCTATGGCGGGTCGCCCTCGGTCGATGGCGAGACGGTCGACTACTCGAGCTGGAAGCTTTTCGACGGGCCCTTCGCTCGAGCGGAACGGGAGAGTCAGACATTGGAGATGATTCACGGACAGGAGCGGTATTTTCTGGATTTCAAAAACCGGAGCGCGGAGACGCGAGTGGAGGAAGCCAAATGAAGAGACTCCTTTCAATTGCGGCCGGTCTCGTCGGCGGAGTTGTCGTCTCGGTGGCGTCGGGCGCCGAGGGGGAAACGAAGCTGTTCGCGGCGTTTGCAATGACCAAAGCGCAGCAGGCGAGTTCGTTGCCTACGGACTCGGGGATTTTTTTGAGGGGAGCAGACGATTCCGACTGGTACCGCATTGGTCCGGTGATCCAGTCCATGAACAGCGTCACCGCCGATCCGTCCGATCCGTCGACGCTCTTTATCGCATGTGGAAACGGAATCGTGCGCTCGAAGGACGGCGGCGAAACGTGGCGGATGGTCACGGGCTGGCGCGAAAGCGACTTCTTGAAAATCGCGATCGATCCGGAGGACGGGGACTTGATATACGCCGCTTCGGTCTGGGGTTTGCATGTGAGCCGCGATGGGGGCGAGTCGTGGAGCGCGGCGAACGAAGGGCTTGCGGAAACGTATTGCCGGGCGATCGTAATCGACAGTCGCGACACGCGTCGTGTTTTACTGGGTACGGATGACGGGCTTTACGCGAGTAGCAACCGGGGCGAATCCTGGACGCGGATCGGGACATCGCCTCGCTCGAATATCTTGCGACTGGGGCGTAGTCTGGCGAATCCGGACCTGTGGATCGCGGGAACGGAGGGTGAGGGAGTTTTTATTTCCGACTCCGACGGGAAGCGCTGGAAGCCGGTGGCGCCGGAATTGAAGTCGCGGAACGTGTATGGCGTGGCTTTGCATCCGAGCGATGCCGACCGCATGGCGGCGGGCGGATGGGAGTCCGGGGTTTGGGTGTCGACGGATGGAGGGGCCAGTTGGACGGATCGTGGGGATGGACTGCCTTCGTTGAATGTAACTGCGGTTGCGTTCGAGCTCGGTCAATCGGGGCGGCTTTGGGCGTCCACCTTTGAGGAGGGCACGTACTACTCGGACGATCTGGGGGCGACTTGGAAGAAGGGCGGTTTGTACGGCGCTTATGTGTTTGATTTGGGCAACATCCGCGTGGCGCCGTAGTTATGGATTCGCGACGTTCATTTTTAAAAGGGATGGGATCCGCTTCTGCGCTCGCAATGCTCGGCGGCTGCGCTGAAGAACCGGATACGGTGGCGATTCCGAGCGCGGACGAGCGCGAACGGGTGAACGCCTTGCTCATCAGCGCGACGACGAACCCGGGACAGAGCTCGCTGGAGCATGCCAAGGAAAAGATCGCGGAGACCTATGGCGCTGCTCGCAAGATTCTGCTGGTCAATTTCGCTAGCCTTCCGGGCGACCGCGACGCCTATGCGGCTCGGATGGCGAGGGAGTTTGGAAATATCGGTCCGGGCTTCGCGATCGACTCGCTCCACGAGTACGCGTTCGAAGACTGCACTGAAGCCGTGTCCGCGGCGGACGGATTCTACGTGAGCGGCGGCAACACGTTTTTGCTTTTGAGGGAGCTCTACGATCGAGGGGTGGTTGGTTTGATTCAGAAGCGGGCTCTCGCGGGGACGCCGTATATTGGATCCAGCGCTGGATCGAATATTGGCGGGCGGGTGATCGGCACGACCAACGACTTTCCCTTGGTAGACATTCCCACGCGGCGGAGCCTCGGTCTGCTTCCGGCCGTGTACAATCCGCATCACCCCGATCCCGATCTCGATAGGACGCAATTTGATGCGCGGCAGTGGAAGATCAACCAGTACGTCTCGCACAATCAGGACGAAACGGTGGTAGGGGTCACCAACCCCGGGATGTTGCGGATTCGGGGGACCGCGGTTTCGGTTGCGGGAATCGGCGCGACTGCGTTTGTCCACAGCGTTGGCGCGCGTTCGGTGGTTGATTCGTCTCCGGCGGGGGAAGCGTTGGCGATTCCGGTCGGCTAGTCTGGCTGGCAGTTTTCGGGCGCCAGTTTGATTGCCCCGTCGTTGGTTCGTCTACGCTCAAGGGCGCCACCGCCGCAAATTAACCGTTTCAGTTAAAGTAGATCAGTAAATGTACGATCATTCAAATAGTGAAAACCCTAGACGGCGAATATTCAGAGGAACGCAAGGCGCGGAGAGAGGAATCCCATCGGGCGTTGATCTTTGTCGAGGATGTACCGCTGGTGAATGGGAACGAGTGTTGGGCCTGGGTTGTGGAGAAGTCCACTCATCGGGTGGAATCGCCGAATCCCTTGTATCATCGTCTCATTGACCGATTGGAAATGAAGTACCCGTGCCTTTGCGACATCAAAGAGGAGATGTGGGATTCGCTGGGGATTTGGAGCGACGGGCCGATTCGCCATCGCGCTCGGTTCGAGGCGCTTGGCTTGGACGTGGTCGAGAGTCGCGTTGACGAGGCGCGGCCGTATATTCTCAAGGTGGCGAACGACTTGGGCTTGTATGTATTCGATATGCAGGCACGCGAGGTCTATTATCCGGCGATCGATCTGATCTTGGTCGACTAGCGGACCGTTCTGAACCGCGCGTCAGAATTCGTGTCGATTATGACACGATGCCCTCTGAATGGGCTTTCAACTTCCGCTCTTGCCTGTAGTCTGGGGCGAGAAGTTTGTTACTATGAAAGCGCTTGTTAAAAGTGAGTCGCAACCTGGGTTGGTGTTAATGGATGTCGAGATGCCTCGAATATCCATCAACGACGTTTTGATTCGTATCTTGAAAACGGGAATTTGCGGCACGGACTTGCATATCTACAACTGGGACGAATGGGCTCGGAAGACGATTCCGGTACCGATGGTCGTGGGCCACGAGTTTGTCGGCGAAGTGGTGGAAATTGGCTCGAACGTGACGGGTTTCGCGGTCGGCGACATCGTTAGCGGCGAAGGGCACGTGGTTTGCGGTCGGTGTCGCAATTGTCTCGCGGGTCGTCGCCACTTGTGCGCGGAGACCGAAGGGATCGGCGTGAATCGGCCCGGAGCGTTCGCCGAGTACATCGCCTTGCCGATGACCAATGTCTGGCACCACGGTCCCGACATCAGTCTCGAGCTGGCTGCGATTTTCGACCCCTTTGGCAATGCGGCTCACACGGCGTTGAGTTTTCCTGTATTGGGGGAAGACATACTGATTACGGGCGCGGGACCGATCGGGATCATGGCAGCGGCGATCGCCAAGCATGCGGGGGCGCGTTATGTCGTGGTGACGGACGTCAACGAATATCGTCTGGAACTGGCTCGCAAGTTGGGCGTGACTCTGGCGGTGAACGTGGCGGAAGAGTCAATCGAATCCGTGCAGGATAAACTCGGGATGGTTGAGGGATTCGACGTCGGGCTGGAAATGTCGGGCAACTCCGCCGCGTTCGAGAGCATGATCACCAATATGTGCCACGGGGGCAAAATCGCCATGCTCGGGATTCCGCCCCAACCCTTCGCCATCGATTGGAATACGGTCGTGTTCAATATGCTGACGATAAAGGGGATTTACGGCAGAGAGATGTACGAAACTTGGTACAAGATGACCGTGATGCTGCAGAGCGGGTTGGATATCGAACCAGTGATTACGCACCGGTTCCACTACAGCGAATTCGAGAAGGGATTTGAGGCGATGAACTCGGGAAACTCTGGAAAAGTGATTTTGAATTGGGGTTCCCTCGGGGACTGAAGCGACGATGGAAGACGCGTTTAAGTCTCATCTAGAGAACGAGCTATCCGGTATTCGCGCTGCGGGTACATACAAGGACGAGCGGGTGATTTCCACGCCGCAAGGCGCGTTGATTCGCGTATCGGATGGCGAGCCGGTGTTGAACTTCTGCGCCAACAACTACCTGGGGTTGGCGGAGCATCCTGAAGTGATCGAGGCGGCGAAGGCGGCGATCGACCGCTGGGGCTACGGCTTGGCGAGCGTGCGCTTTATTTGCGGGACGCAGGAGATTCACAAGGAGCTCGAGTCGGCTCTCAGCGCGTTTTTGGGAATGGAGGACACGATATTGTATTCGTCCTGTTTCGACGCGAATGGCGGGTTGTTCGAGACCTTGTTGGGCAAGGAGGACGCGGTGATCAGCGACGCCCTCAATCACGCGTCGATCATCGATGGGATTCGATTGTGCAAGGCGCAGCGTTTTCGCTACAAGAACAACAATATGGAGGATTTGGAACGGGCGTTGAAAGAAGCGTCTGGGGCGCGTCACTGTCTCATCGCCACCGATGGCGTTTTTTCCATGGACGGTCATATCGCTCGTCTGGATACGATTTGCGATCTAGCTGAAAAGTATGGCGCTCAGGTGATGGTGGACGATTCGCACGCGGCGGGATTCATTGGCAAAACCGGCCGGGGAACGCACGAGCATTGCGGTGTGATGGATCGCGTGGACATCATCACGGGTACGCTGGGCAAAGCCTTGGGAGGGGCCAGTGGCGGCTATACGAGCGGGCGCAAGTCGATCATCGATCTGTTGCGCCAGCGATCTCGTCCGTATTTGTTTTCCAATACACTGGCGCCGGCGATTGCGGGAGGTTCGATCAAGGTATTGGAGCTGCTGAGCGGCTCGACGGAATTTCGCGACCGATTGGAGTCGAACACGGCGTTTTTTCGAGAGTCGATGAACGCTCTCGGGTTCGACATCATTCCGGGCGAGCACCCGATCACTCCGGTCATGTATGGCGATGCGGCGGTGGCGGCCCGGGTCGCGGACGCGATGCTGGAAAAGGGCGTGTACGTGATTGGGTTCTCCTACCCGGTCGTTCCGATGGGCCAAGCTCGGATTCGAACTCAGATTTCGGCCCTGCATTCGGAGGCGGATATACAAACGGCGATCGACGCGTTTGCGGCAGTTCGTTCGGAGTCGGGCTAATTGGATTGGCGTCGCTTCGGACGGCCCGGCGGTCCGTCCCTACCTTAGTTTGAAATCGTTGAATAGGTTTGTCTCTAGGCCCCGAAGGCTTCGCGCTCCTTTTCGAGCGAGGCGAGCGCTTCTTCGTCTGAAATCGAGTTTGGCGGGGTGAGCAGACTGACGACGACGCAGAAGATCGTCGAAACGATCACCGATGGAATGGTGACTCCGCCGAAGTAGGCTTTCCACACCGGTACCAAGAGTACGACGATGGCGGTGCCAGAACCAGTGACGAGGGCCGCGACTCCGCCTTGCCAGGTGCTGCGCGACCAGAAGCGGCCGAACATGCAGCAGACGAACATTCCGCTCATGACGATTCCGACCATGTCTTTGATGTAGTCGAAAATGTTGTTCGACAGCATGGTGAACAGGACCGCGAGAACGGAGGTCGCGGTGGCCGCGTATCGCGAATAGGTGATGGCCCGTTCCTTCGGGGGCATCTTTCCGGTGAGTAGAATAAAGACGTCTCGGAGGAGAATCGAAGTGCCAGCGATGGCGTCGGAGCTCGCGGAAGAGATCACAGCGCTCAATCCGGCCAACAGTACAATGATACCGATTGCGGCGGGGAGTATTTTCGTGACGAGTTCGGGGAAGGCTTGGTCGGCTAGTTCCATTCCCGGAAGCAACTGTGCTGCGGTGATGCCGATGACGACGGGAATGACGGCGAAGAAAAGGTAGAGAAACGCGGATACGTAGAAACTCTTGCGCACGGCTTGGGTGTCTTTCGACGCGTAGATGCGTTGTCGAAAGGACGGGACGGTGGCCGTGCTGATGAACATGCTGATGGCGACGGTCAGGGAAGTGAGAACCTTGCTCGATTCGAGAAAGGTGAAGTGCTGAGCCTCGAACAGGGCGTTCGGGTTTTGCCAGGCGTCGATTTTGTTGAGGCAAAGGAAGCACATGAGGAGGAACCCGAAGAATAGCACAATGGCTTGTATTGTATCGGTCCATACGACTGCGGTGTATCCGCCAATAATTACGTAAATCGTAAACGCGGAAGCGACGATGATTTTGGCGTAGGTCATGTCGACGCCGGCGATCCAGTTGAGGTAGATGCTCCCTCCGAGGATGTGAGTGCCCAGCCAGCCCACGGACGCGAAGAAGATGGCGACTCCGACCATTCCTTTGATTAGCCGGTTGCCTCCGTAGTAGAAGGAAAGCTCTTCGGAGAAGGTCATGAACTTGTACTTGCGGACCTCTGCGAAAAAGCGGGCGAGAAAGAACATGCCGATGCCGGCTCCGATGGCGAACAGCGCTCCGGCCCAGCCTTGTTCGTAGGCTTTCCCGACCGCTCCCATACTTGAGCCGGTGCCGACCATCGTGGCGATCGTGGTTCCGAGGACGAGGAGGAAGGGGACTTGCCGTCCGCCGAGCAGGAAGTCGTCCCCTGACTTTTGTTTGCGGGAAACCCACCAGCCGAGAACGACCATTCCGGCGATGTAGATGCCGAAGAGTATGAAGAAGAGGTCCTTGTCAAACTGGGTTTCTGGAGTCATTGAGGAGCGGGTTGTTGCGGGGGATTTCTGTCGGACACGACGACGGCCCGATGTCGAGGATGATCGGAGCGTCGCCCCTAAGGCGATATCAGTCAAGAATTTGCTTCAAGAGGGGATTCTATCATATGAATGGACGGGCTCCCGATCAACGGAAACAGGGTTGAGAATTCATGTGGCTCATTGAACACCCATTGTCCGCAGCGCGGACACCTATTTCCTGCTTCAGTCGTAGACGGAAGAAGGAACTAGCGAACACAGTGAGCGATGTTTTTAACAACGTTCGTTCCTCACTGGTCCCGACTAGTCGGGGATAGGTGTCTCTTCGAGACAATGGGTTTGGCTCTGATACGAAACTCCGATTCAACAAGATAGATTCTAGGATCTGCAGATCATCAAGTTCCTGCGCCTCTTGAGCGCTTTTCATGGTAACGTTACAATCAAAAGTGTCCTAATTTTGCAAGGAAGCCTAGTGAGGAAATTGGTGTGTTTTCGCTTGGGGGAGAGCGGGTTTGGAAGCCGGAGCTCTTCTCCGGTGTTCATTCGCTCTCGAGCCAGCGGCAGACGCTTTGGCCGAACGTGGTCATGCGACACACGGATGGCGGTTTGCCGATGTAGTTGCAGACCATTTCCCGGGCCGTGTCGGGAATTGGGTCGGTTGAATTCCCGTAGGAAGCGATGGCCGTGGATTCAGACTCGACGAACTGTCTGATGTCTTCGATCGCGGCAAACAGTATACCGTCATCGTGCAGCGGTTGATAGGCGTCGCGGATCGTCCGAACAAGTTCGGGCCAGTAGATGAGGTGTCTCCAGATTGTGGGCATGCCGGGATTGGGGAGGGCTGCTCCGATGGGGGTGATCGTTTCCAGAAGCTTCCAATCGGTCGAGCTGATTTCCGTTTTTCCGAGGAGTTTTGGCAGCGCTGGCCAGGGATGCGGAGAGGGAGGGATCGGATGGTTGGCGGTTTCCGAGGCGACGGGGCGCGTCAGGGCCGTTAAGGCGATGAGGTTTAGGCTATTCGACCGGGTGTAGGCATTCAAAATTGAACGAATGACGGGGATGTCGCTGGGGGCTGCCTGGGAACGGCCCCACGCTTCATCCGGTGGGATGTTCGGGACGGGGAATTGGATTTGCGATTCCAGTTTTTCTAGAATCGCGTCGGGCTGCCGGGAAAGGAAAAGAGGCCGGGCGGCTTTCCAGACTGTTTCCAATCCGTCTTCGACTCCGGCAAGCGTGCGCCAGATTGAGGTAACGAACGGTATCTGCATCACCTCGCGGATGTCCTTGAATATCTCGGCGGTATTGCCGGTTGCGTCTTCTTCGGCAAGGGCGTTGACGGGGTCGTGTTTATGAGGGGAGTTCAATGGGTAGTCGATTTGCGGAGAGTTGATGTAACTAAATAGGGAATACAGATATCAGAGCCAATTCAGATGAGAAAGTCGAGTAGGTCCCCAAGGAGCGTTGCGGTAGATTTGGCTTGCTCCTGTTGTACCCAATGCCCGGCTCCTGCCATCCAATGGAGAGATCGAAAGTCGGCGCAGGCATCGGTCTGCATCCGGTCGATAGCGCCGGGATTCTGGTAAGCGCCCCAATCGCGTTCGCCGGATACGAAAAACGCGGGGGTGTCGATGGTCTTGCCAGCGAAGGGTCGCTTCTGTTCGTGGCCCGATGGAGCGGCTCGGTACCAGTTCAATCCGCCCTGGAATCCAGTTCGCTCGAACTCGTTTGCGCAATGAGCGAGCTCGTCTTCGGTGAGCCATTGGTTTGTGGCGACTTCCGATGGGGAGGGAGCATAGCGGTCGACCGTTTCGGCCATGCCGGTGTTGCTATCCATGATGTAGTAGGCGGGCATTCGCGTCATCGACGCGGCGGAACGGTCCGGAAGCGGCTCGGGCTCGTTTCCCTTCCAGTCGGCGCTCTTGAAGTGATAGTAGGCACGCAGGAACGCGGCGATTCCTTGTGGCGGGTGGGACAGGTTTTCATTGGCCTCGCGAGAGCGGTAATAATCGACGTAGTGCTTTTTTGGGTGCGGGAGTCGAGCGAGTTCGACGAACAGAGGATCGTCGAGGGCGAGATGGGCGGGGGCAGCTACTTCCGGTTCCGAAGTCTTTGGCCCTTCGAACGGGGCGCTCATGAAAACGGTGGCGATGACTCGCCCGGGTTGGGCGAGGGCGCACCAGCCGGCGATGGGCGAGCCGAAATCGTGTCCGACGATGGCGCATTTCGAATGCCCCAATGCAGTGGCCAGGCCCAAAGCGTCTCGGGCGAGATTCAGGTGACCGAATTGCTCGAGATCGCAATCGTAGCGGGTGTCCGCTCCGGTGGTGCGTCCGTATCCGCGTTGGTCCGGGGCGAATACGTGAAAGCCTCGTTCCGCTAGCGGCCACATCACATGCCGCCAGCAAAATGCCAGTTCCGGAAATCCGTGAAGCAAGAGGAGGCCTGGCCGGTTCTCCGACTCGAATCCCGCTTCGAGAAAGTGCATTCGAAGACCATTGCCGTTGTCGGCGTACCGGGAGCGAACTCCCTCTGGGAGAAGACCATCCGCGTAAGGCTCGTCGGGTGGCAATGGAGGAGGGTGATCCATCAATACACGCGAATTTCGTACAGGCGAGCGCTTGGACTTCCGTGCGTACTCAATACTGTGATACGAAGCTGAGATGCCTCAATAGCCGAATCCAGGGTGTGGACGCGTCTGCGGTTGTAGTTGTCGTCGACACGCAGGACTTCTTCCCAGCCGTTTCCGCGCGATGCGGAGACGCGATAGGCTTTGACGCATTCGGGCACTGGGAAGACAAAGCGATGGGCTTCGCGAGGCCAGCCGTAGCAGCGATCGGGAGCGCAAAGGTCCGTGTCGAAGGTGAGCCGGATCTCCGAGATCGTTTTGGGTTTTTCCCAGGAGAGGGTTAAACTTTGCGGCAGCGCTTCGTCTGGATTGGAGATCCAAATATTGGGCCAGTCTTCCGCCCGCGAGACTCCGTTGATCGCGTTGCGAGCCGTGTAGGGTTCGGGTTCGGGGCTGAGTTTGTGGCAAAGCGTAGCCCGAACTTTCCGGTCGTATTCAATGCCGATGGTCTGGTCGATCCAACGATGCACTTCTGCGGGGAGGCGGCCGTTGTGGTTGATTGGGAACCAATTGTTGTCCCGGGGGGCGACTCGCGCTAACCCGTGGGAGGGAAGTGCGACTCGCTCGCCGAAAAACTGGACGGCGAAGCGGCTGTTGAAGGCTTCCTCGCGCGAGTAGCCCCAATAGATGCCGGGGCGTTTTTCGACGGCGACCCAAAGAAGCTGGTCTTCGGGGATGTCGGTGTTGACCGCGATGTCGATCCACTTCTCTTCTCCGGATTCGATCGCGACATCGAACGACCGGATGGCCTCACTGCCGTCGAAGCGGGCGAGCTTCTTGCTGAGAAAGACCTTTCCAGCTAGGGACGTAGTCTCGGCATTTTCGGATTTGACGAGGATGGACACGGTGTCGACGCGTCCCGAGTTTACAGGAACTTGTTGGGCGAGATCGTAGGCCAATTCGAGGAACCCATCGGGATTTTCGCTTCGATATTGGAGGGCGCTATTCGCGGTTGCTTGGGCTTGTAGCGCCAAGTCGAGCGGATCTTGGTTTTTCAGCTGGATGATGTGGGCGTCTTCTTTGAGCAATCTTTGCTGGAGTTCGTGCATTCGTTCTTTCGCGACGTTTCTTGGAATAGTTTCGCGTTCGACACAGATCGCGGCAGCGATACCAACCGCCTCCGCGGCCGCTCCTAGAGTGTTCATTACGCGTATCGATCCCATGGCGACATGACTGGCGCTAATGCAGCGGCCCGCCAGCATAAGATTGTCGACGTTGCGCGAGTACATCATTCGGAATGGGAGACTGTAGAGCTCGTTGACGAAGGTCTGGTCGCAGGGTGGTTCTTGACTACGAATCCCTTCGGGCGGGTGAACGTCTACGGGCCAGCCACCGTAACCGATTCGGTCTTCGAATAGTTTGGGATTAAAAATATCGTCCTCTACCAGCATATAGTCCCCGAGCACGCGGCGGGACTCCCTGCGGAGGGGGAAGGGCGACCACCAGACGGCTTCGTAGCATTCGAGCGCTTCGCGCGTCTCTTGAGTGCAACGGTTCTTCAAGTGGTCCCAGACGCCTATGGCTTCTTGAACGAGTTCGGTGTAGATCGTTTCGCTGTCTTTGATGGTGTTGCGTTCTCCGCCGAGCGAGAACCACCAGAAGAGCTGGATGGCGGAACCGTCTTCGTTGAGCGATTTTCCCGAAGCGAATTTCTCGACGGAATGCGGCCGGTGGGGGAAGGCGCTGCAGTCTTCGTGGACCGTGGCCCAGGCTGGGGGAACGAAGGGGACGGGACGACTCCGTTTTTGGGCGACCATGTAGAGAGCGCAGGGAAGGGTTTTAGAATCGCCTTGGTCGGGGGCCAGCCGTTCGCCCAGGTCGGTCTTGCCTTCGCGTCCGATTCGCGAGTCTGCCCCGGCGGAAGCGGCGACGTAGCCATCGCCAGTGGCGTCAACGAAAACGCGCGCGTCGAGGGAGTAGGAAATTTCGGTGGACGCCTGCGTGATCTGGACGGATTCGATGCGGTTGTCTCGAGTCTCGACGCCATCGACGCGCGTATTGAGATAGAGGTCGAGGTTGGGCTCGCGCTCGCACCACTCGCTTAAGATGAGGTCCCAAATACGTCGATTGTCGGCGAATGGGGACCGGTAGGCGTACTCCATGAGCAGCTCTTCGAGCAAGCCGCCTTCGCGAGCCATTCGATTGTGCCACATGGATGCAGCGCCGTGTGGCGGAACGAGGGCGAAACTACTGGAGTTGCCGCCCAGAATGGGTCGTTGCTCGGTCAGGGCGACTTTGATGCCGGCGCGGGCGGCGGCGATGGCGGCGCAAACGCCGGGGATGCCTCCGCCGCAGACGACGGCGTCGTACTGGGCTTCCTTGATTTCGAGCGGGTTTTTCGAGGGCATGGGTGCGAGGGATGCGAGATTCGAGCCTGCGATCTATACGCGGGCATTGAGAGGAGCGAGATCTCCGATAGTGTGGATACTGTCGCGACATGCGACATCGGCGCGGGTCAATAGTTGACCGTGTATGGATTTCCGGATACGCGAGATTTGAAATAGGAGACCGCGTTGGAAACCCGTTGATTTCATCGCTAGGCTCCCATCTTTTTCGCCAGGTCGACGAAGTCGGTAGCGGAAACGTCGATTTCGGGATTGGCCACGAGATCCGCTTGAACGCCGCTGTTGCCAAACTCGTCGGGCCGGGCGACGAAGCCGGTTTTCAATCCGTATTTCCGAGCGCTGTTCAAATCGGAGAGGTGGGCGGCGGCGACCATGACTTCGTGGGGCTCGTAGCCGAGCAAATCGACGGCTCCCAGGTAAACGGTGGGATCGGGTTTGTAGGATTGGAAGTTCTCGGCCCCCATGACGATATCCCAGGGAAGCCCGGCGTTTTTGGCCATGTGGACAAGCAAGCCGTTGTTGCCGTTTGAGAGTGTTCCGATGACAAACTTGTTCTTAAGTCGAGTGAGTCCTTCCACGGAGTCGGGCCAGGGAGTCAGCCGGTGCCAGGCTTTGTTTAAGTGAATACGCTCGTCCCGCGTGAGACGGTCCGTGAGGCCAAATTCTTCTAGTAAAAGATGCATTCTCTCCCAATGCATGGTGTCGGCCTTTAGCCACTCGCGCTTCTTGTCTCGAAAGCTCTGGGTGCCGTCGTGGTAGCCGCCTCGCCAGCGATCCGCGAAATCGTCCCAGTTTTTGGATACGCCAAGACGCGTTCCGACGGCGTTCAATTCGTCGATTATGGAGCCGCGCCAGTCGACTACGGTTCCAAATACGTCGAAGATAATTGCTTTTACGGAGTCGACCATGGGATTTGGGTAGGATTGACTGAGAGTGTATCGGGCGAGTGTTCACTCGCTTTTTGCTTATAGCTGAAAACTACTTGGTTTGTTGGCTATTCGGAGCCCCAAAGCATGTCTCTCGCTCCAAAAAGATATCCGATGCAGTCTCTCGAGGTGAGCCGCGCCGAAATTCAATGTGACTGTCTATCCAGCCGTCCGAATTCACGGAGTGGAGTTTATTAATCGATCTCGATACTGAAGAGCCGGTGGCCGGCGGTGATGTAGAGAGTGTTCCCGTTCGGGCCGCCGAAGATGCAGTTGGTGATGTCGTCGATGGGGATCGGAATGAAGCGAACTAGGCCGGCTCCGTCAGGGTCGATGACATAGATGCCGGAACGGAATTTGCGATTGGCCATGATCGGCTTGTCGGAGAAGTTGAGCCCCGCGGTGACGTAGAGCAGGTCGTCTTTTCCGACGGCCATTCCGTCGGGCCCGCGGTCGGAGCCGCTGTTGCCCCAGTCGAAGAGGGCGGTTTGGCTCGACCGGTCGACGCTGCCGTCGGGATTTCGATCGAATCTCCATAGGATGCGGTTGCCTTGGTCGCGTCCGCTGGCGTTGTCCGCTACAAATAGGCGCGTTTCATCTTGGGAGAGGGCGATCCCATTAGGCCGGTGTAGTTCGAGTTCCAATACTTGGTGGACGGAGCCGTCGGGGTCGATTCGGTAGACGCCTTCGACGGCGGAACCGTCGGCGGCCAGGATCTCCATGTTGTCGCGATTGCCGTAGCGCGGATCGGTAAAGTAGATACGGTCTTGTGAGTCGACGATGATGTCGTTGGGCGAGTTGAATCGGTTGCCTTTGTAGTTGTCCGCGAGCACGAGACGGGCGCCGTTGGGCTCGGTGCGGGTGATGCAGCGGTTGCCGCCTTCGCAGGCGAGCAAGCGGTTTTGGTTGTCGAATACGAGGCCGTTGGCGCGTCCGGAGCGCGTGCGGAAAGTCTCCAGGTTTCCTTGGGCGTCGTAACGCATGATTCGCTCGTTGGGGATGTCCGTGAAGTAGACGCTGCTCGTGGGGGCGTGCCAGGCGGGGCCTTCGGTGAAGGAAACCGCGGCGGCGATTTTCAGTCCTTCGTTTTCGCCCGAGGCGATTAAATCGAGCGCGTTTTGTTCATGGTTGTCCGCGCGTAGTGGATACGCAGCGACGAGGAGGAGTAGTACAGTTTTGTAAGGCATGGTTTGGCGGATCGGAATCTAGTCGGAGTTTTCCGGAACTGATTTTCGAAAGTCCGTTGGGGAGGTTCCGGTGTAGCGTTTGAAGACGCGGGAAAAGTGGTAGGGGTTTTGAAAGCCGAGATCGAAGCTCACTTCTTTGATGCGCATATTCGTGGTGGAAAGGAGCTTAACCGCGAGGTCGATTTTCCCGCGGAGCAAGTAGTGGCTGGGGGATTCGCCGAGGAGGGCGGCGCAGCGTTTGGCCAGAGTTGATTTGCTCACCTCCATTAGACTAGCGAGCGCGTCGAGGGTGAGGTGTTTGGCGGCGTGGTTTTGGGCGACTCGTTCGAGTCGATCGAGAAAGCGTTGGTCGTTCGACAGTTTGCGGAACGCGGGAGCGAGACGGTCTTCGGGGATGCAGCTGGCGACGATCCAGAAAAGGTGCTGGGTAAGGGAATCCTGGATTTCGGAGGCGAATCGCCGATCGCTGTTGGAGTGGTCCGCGATGGACTGGAGGATCGGTTCGATTTCGGCGATGGGGGCGTTGAAGGTTTGTTCCGCGGATTTGAGGGTTCGGTTGAAAACGAAGATGCTTCGGTTGTCTCCGATCTCTTTCTCCTCCAAGTCGAACTGGAGCACGTAGTGGCGTTGGCCGGGACGGCAGTCGACTTCGTGGCGATCGCCGGGCTTGATGAGCAGGCATTGTCCCGAGTCGATCTTAATGGCTTCGTCGTTCAACCGGCAGCGATAGGGGCCGCGGGTGACGACGATAAGCTCGAAGCTGGAATGGCTATGGGCGGGATGGCGAATGGGCGCGTCGACGGCGACTTCATTGAACCCGAGGAAGAAGGGGTTGAGGGCCATGCGAAAGCGATCGTTGGAGATGCGCCGAGTGGTCGAGACGACGCGATAGCTCGACTGCTCCCATTGCGTCGGGAAGTCGATGTGGTCGATCGAGGTCTCTGGATCGCTCGCGGGCATTGGGGTTTTGGAATCGGGGGTAGGGGATTTTTCAGGACGGCGTCCGACCGTCGAAATCGTCCCGGTCGTTTTCGGAGGAAAGCGGAAATTGGATTGGCTTGCGGTCGCGCTGGGATCGATAGATCGCTGTGAAAAGCTCGACAACCTGTCGCCCGGCCGAGCCGTCGGCGAGCGGGGGCCGGTCGTCCCGAATCGCCTCCGCGAAATCGCGCATCTGCACTTTATGGTAGTGCTCGGTGGCGTTGATGGTCTTGAAATAGTCTGTGTCTTCTCGCTCCCAGGACTCCAGTTGATCAGTCTCGCCGGGAACGGTCCAGAGGTCGTTGAGCGGGGGCTCTTCGATCGCGGCCATGCCGGGGATGAACATCTGGCCGCCGTCGGTTTGGACGCTGACGAGCGCGCCGTTCGTTCCCAAGATTTGCACCTTGCCGTGGATGGCGGGATTGAAGGAGTTGCTGACAAGGACGTTGGCCATACCGCCGTTTTTGAAGCGAATCACAGCCATGGCGGTGTCTTCGACTTCGATGTACGGATGGTTCAGGTTGTCCCAGTAGCCGAACAGCTCCTCGATTTCCCCCATGTACCAGAGGAGCAGATCGAGTTGGTGCGGGGCCTGGTTCACGAGTACGCCGCCGCCTTCCTGCTCCCAGGAGCCACGCCACGGGTCGCTCTTGTAGTAGGGCTCGTCCCGCCAGCCAAGAATCGTCGCGGTGCCGAGGGCGGGCGCGCCGATTTTTCCTTCGTCGATGGCGCGGCGCACGCGTTGGCAGGGCTCGTAGAATCGACGTTGGCTGACCATCGCGACCTTTACGCCGCTTTTGGCGGCCGCATCCAGGATGGCGTCGCAATCTTGGAGGGAGGAGGCTAGAGGTTTCTCGATCAGAAGATGGATGCCCGCTTCGGCCGCCGCGACCGCGGAGTGGACGTGGGCGGGGTGGGGCGTGCAAATGCAGAGAGCTTCTATGCCGGACTCGTTGATAAACGCGTCGAAATCGGTATAGCCTCGCGCTCCGTACTCGTTGGCGAATGTATCTACTGTATCCGTGTTTCTGCTACAGACTGCCGCTAGTTGCGTGAGCGGTTCGTGCAGGACTGCTTTGGCGTGCAGGTGGGCGACTTTTCCCAGGCCGATGATACCGACTTTCAGTGGCTCCATGGAAGGGCGATTCTATGGTTGAAGGATTACCTTGTTGAGGCCTTTTTCTTTGTTGTAGAGCCGGTCGAACCACTCGGCGCCATCCTCGAGTTTGGCGACTTCGCTAATGATGCGGTCGACTTTGATGGCTCCGCGGGCCATGAGATCGAGGCATTCCGGGTATTCGCCGGCGGAAGCGCAGGATCCGATCAAGTTGATTTGCCGCGTAACGACTTCTTGTAGTGGCAATTCGATGACGGGTTGCAGATTTCCGACTAGCGTTACAGTGCCGCCTTTGCGAACGGATTTGATGGCGGTGTCGATGGTGGGGGTGATCCCGACCACTTCGAAGGTGTGGTCGGCGCCGCGTCCTTCGGTTTGGGCGACAATTTGACCCGGGACGTCCTCGGAGGTGGCCTGGATGCCGAGGTCGGCGCCGAGCTCTTTGGCGAGATCGAGTCGGTCGGATTCGAGATCGACGGCGATGATCTTGCCGCAACCGGCTGCCCTAAGGGCTTGAATGAGAAGCAGGCCGATGAGGCCGGCTCCGACGACTACGGCGCTGTCGCCGAGTTTCATGGGAGTGAGGTTGACGGCGTGGACCGCGACGGAAACGGGTTCGGTCATAGCGGCTTTCTCGAAGCTGAGATCGTCGGGAATGGCGTAGAGGATGCGGGCGGGGACGGCCACGTATTCGGCGAAGGCTCCGTCGCGATGGTAGTCGCCGCAGGAGACGCCGAGCACCATGCGGTCGTCGCACAGATTGATGTCGCCGCGGCGGCAGTACCAGCAATCGCCGCAGTAGACCGTGGAGTCGAAGGTGACGCGGTCTCCCTTTTTCCAGCGTGTCGCGTCGACCTCGCTACCGAGTTCGCTGATGACGCCAGCGGCTTCGTGCCCCATGATAATCGGGGGGATGCGACGTCCGCTGCTGCCGTCGATGGCGTGGGAGTCGCTGCCGCAGATCCCGCAGGCTCCTACTTGGATGAGGACCTCGTTCGCTTTGATTTCGGGAACGGGTACGTCTTTGTATTCAAATTCGCATTTGCCGGTGAGCTGTAGCGCTTTCATGTGTCTAAAGGTATGTTGCGAGACTGTCCAAGTAGTTTGGCGACTTGTGCTCTTTCTTGTAGGGCCTTCGCTTGCGAAGCGCCGCGTAGGTTAGGTTTTGGATGAATCGGCGGCATGGCGCAAGCGCCAGCCCTACGTTTTCAAATTGTTAGATAGTATCTAGGTGAGAGCGGCAATAGTGGTAATGGATTCGCGGGTGGCGAGCCCGATTTCTGAAAAGGCAATGACTGGCGCCTTCGGCAAGGGCGGGGGAGCGTCTTATTTTCCAATCGCTTGGCGAATTTGTTCGACGAGGGATTCGTAGCCGGCGACGAATTGGGCGAGGGTGGCTTGGGTCGCGGCGAAGGTTTGGAACTGCTCGATCGCGAGTCCGTTCTCCTCGTAGACGAGATCGAATTCGGGCAGCGTGTCTCTGAGCTCGGCGAGGAGGGTGGCGTTTTCGGACTCCCACAGGGTTTCGCGCGCTTCCCAATCGGATTGGCGAAATTGCTGCCACCAGGCGTAGGGGATGGACTGGAGGACTTCTTTTCCGACGATCTGCGACCATTGGCACTCGTGCCGGTACGCGGCGGAGAGGAGAGTCGTTTGAAAGCCGCGCTCCTTGAAGACGCGGGCGGCGTGTTTAAATACAAGCGTGCCGGAAAGGAACAAGGCGTCGGGGGTTTCGAGCGTGACACCTTTGGGTTCGAGGAGAGTGTTCAAATAGTCGCCGACGCGCCCGACCATGATGGTCGCGTAGGGGTGGACTTGCGACGGATCGCCTCCGTTCCGAGCGAAGGTCGCGAGGCCGCGTTCGATGGCTTCGGCGGCGGCGACGGCTTGGGCGACGGAGAAGGAAACGGTCGTGTTGACGGCGATGCCTTTGGCGGTGAGGCGTTCGGCCACGGAGAGCCCGATCGCGGTGGTGGGCAGTTTGATGGCGATGTTGGGGGCGAGGCTGGCGAGGGCGACGGCTTGCTCGAACATCTTTTCCGCGTTCAGGTGGTTGGCGGGGTTGACTTGGAGCGAGAGGTAGCCTTTGGCGCCGCGCGTGGCATCGTAGACTGGCTTGAGAATGGCGGCCGCTTGGCGCCCCATTTCGGCGATGAGTTTCCAAGTGATGTCCTCGGCGGTGTCGTCCGGGTGGGACTGGGCGAGGGTTTGGGCCACGCCGAGCCACTTTTCCTCGTTGGCGGCGACGGCGGTTTGCACGATCACCGGATTGGAGGTCGCTCCCGTGGCGCCGTGGGCAACGGCCTCGGCGAGCTGGTCGAGATCGCAGGAGTCGTTCCACCAGTCGGCTCCGAGGAGGCGAGTGGCCTCCATTTTGTCCGGCTTAAGTTGTGATTGTGTATTCATCGGTTCGATCGGTTTGGCTAGCTCATCCAGCTGCGGGCGGCTTTTGAGCTCCATTTACTGGTGATCTTCTTGGTTTGGGACCAGAATCGAACGCCTTCAGGACCGGTCATGTCGCCTACGCCGAATCGAGAGGCGTTCCATCCGCCGAAGGGGAAGGGGTCGCGTGGCACGGGAACGCCGATGTTGACGCCGACCATGCCGGCGTTGGCTTGGCGGGAGTAGGCTTCGGCGGTGGCTCCGTTGGTGGTGTAGATGGACGCGGCGTTGCCGAAGGGGCTGGCGTTTTCGACGGCGATGGCTTCGTCGAGCGAGTCGACGCGGATGATGGAGAGGACGGGGCCGAAAATCTCGTCGCAGGCGCAAGGTGAATTTTTGGATACGCCGTCGATGAGCGTGGGGCCGACCCAGTTTCCGTTTTCCGGAAGATTGGAGTCAATGGATCGCCCGTCGACGAGGATATCGGCTCCGTCGGACTCCGCTTGATCGATGTATCCAGTAATTCGTTGCTTGGCGGCCGGGCTGATGACGGCGCCGATGTCGGTTCCGAGAGCGATGGCTTTGGTTTGGGAAACTACTTCAGCGAGAATGTCGTCGCAGTCGCCGACGACGAGCAGGACGCTCGCGGCCATGCAGCGTTGGCCGGCGCAGCCCATGGCGGACGCGACGATGTTGGAAGCGGCGATTTCGATGTCGGCATCGGGCATCAGGGTGATGTGGTTTTTGGCTCCGCCGAGGGCCAGGGCTCGTTTGCCGAACTGGCCGCACTGTTCGTAGAGGGAGCGGGCGACTGGGGTGGAGCCGACGAAGCCGACGGCTTTGACGCGTTCGT
>JANQSC010000032.1 GCA_028284235.1 Opitutaceae bacterium | reverse complement strand
CCTTTACCGCCAAAGCCAGCGCCTTAAAAGTAGGCGACGGAATGGAAGCCGGCGTCGATGTGGGCCGCGTGGGTGTCGATGAGCGGCCCGAGATCGACGCCGTCTTCCATTCCGTCGCCTACTTTTAAGGCGCTGGCTTTGGCGGTAAAGGCCTCCAGGAAGGCATCGTAGATGCCGCGTTGGGCGTAGATGCGGTTGGAAGCGATGCAGGATTGGCCGCCATTACGGAACTTAGTGATGAGGGCGCCTTCGACCGCTTTGTCGAGGTCGGCATCGTCGAAAATGAGCAGCGGGGCATGGCCGCCGAGTTCCATGGAGAGCGCCTTCACTTGATCGGCGCTTTGTCGGATGAGCTCGCGTCCGACTTCGGTCGAACCGGTAAAGGTAATCTTGCGGCAGCCGGGATTCTCCATCAGCTCGGCTCCGATTTCTCGAGCGCTGCCGGCGATCAATTGGAAGACTCCATTGGGGAGTTGGGCTTCGTCCATCGCTTCCGCCAGCAGAACAGAGCTGAGCGGGGTGGCGCTAGCGGGTTTGAGCAGAACGGGGCAACCGGCGGCGAGCGCGGGAGCGATTTTCCGGACGGCGAGGACGATGGGGAAATTCCAGGGGGCGATGGCTCCGACCACGCCGACGGACTGGCGAATGACGATGTGGCGTTTGCCTTCCGCCTGATTGGGAACGACGCGCCCGTAGGAACGCTTGGCTTCTTCGGCGAACCATTGGAAATGGTCGAGCGTCATGCCGACTTCGCCCTTGGCTTGGGCGAGCGGCTTCCCGTTTTCGAGCGTGATGGCGTGGGCGATCGCGTCGGCTCGCTTTTTTACCGCGTCGGCGATGGCGTGCAAGTAGGCGCCGCGTTCTTTTCCGGTCAATTGCCTCCATCCGCTCCAAGCGCTCTCCGCGTCGGCGATGGCTTGGCGGACGCCAGCGCGATCGATCGTACTGATAGAACCAATACGCTCGCCCGTCGATGGATTAGTCACTTCCAGTGGCGGCCCTGGGTGTTTCCATTCGCCATTGAGGTAGAGCGGGCTGGGGGAGTTTTGAGAAGGATTGCTCATGTGAGATAGAATTTACTTTGGTATCAGAAATTTGGATGTACGCACGAAGGAACGCGACTACAGTTTCCAGGGGCGTCGGTAGTCGACCGTTTTGAGCAGTTTGTTGGCTTCGCGGTCGCCGATCACTTTTTCCGTCTTCGGATTCCATCGGAGTTTTCGGCCGACGATTTGGGAGATGTGGCCCAGATGTCCGGGAGTGATAGACCGATGGCCGGTTTCGGCGGGGGCGACGCAGGGTTTTCGCGAACGGACGCAGTCGAGGAAATTGCGATGGTGGTCTAGGGAAACGTAGGGTTTGACGGGGCCTCGATCGGTCGACTCGCGTATCCACTCGCGATTGGACGCTTGTATCTTGCCGCGATCCACGGCGACCCAACCGTCTTCGCCGATCCATTTGACTCCGGATTCGTGCGAATTGGATATGGAGGAGGTAATTCCGCCTTTGTACGCGCATCGAATTTCGTAGTCGACCGGCGTGTTGTAGATGTCGGTTTCGGGGAAAGTCCAGCCGACCGCTTCCACGGTTTCGGGTCCGCTTTGGTCGAGTCCGAGCGCCCAGTGGGCGATGTCGTTGTGGTGGCCGATCCAATCCATGATTTGACCGCCTCCGAACGCGTAGTGAAATCGCCAATACCGGTGATGGCGGGCGAAAATGTAGGGCAATTTCTCGCTGGGGCCGCACCAGAGATCGTAGTCGAGCCCGGCTGGCGGCGTGGATACCGAATGCCGATCCGCTTTGGGTTGCGAAGGCCCGGTGGGGAGGCCGACTTCGAAGCGCGTGACTTTCCCGATGAGACCGTTCAAGACGACTTCGGCGGCAATGCGGAACCGGGTGAGCGATCGTTGCTGGGATCCGACTTGAAAGACAGCGTTTCGCTTCTCGACCTCGCGGTAGATCGACTGGCCTTCTTTAAAGAGGTGGGTGACGGGTTTTTCGCAGTAGACGTCTTTGCCATTGCCCAACGCTTCGAGAGCGCAGAGGGCGTGCCAGTGATCGGGTGTCGCCACCACGACGGTGTCAATATCGTCGCGTTCGCAAAGCGAGCGAAAATCGGAGTAGGCCGCGCAACTCGCGCCGGAACCAGGGTTGGGGAAGCGCTGCGCGTAGTGGGCGTCGACGTGGCGTTTTGCGGGATCGCGTCCGAGAGGAGGGCGTTCGCCCTTGGCTTGATCACGGTAGTGTTCGTCGTGAACGTCGCACACGGCCAGGATTTGTACGTCCTCGTGGCGAAGGAAGCTCCGGAGGTTGTTCGTGCCCATCGAGCCGAGACCGACGATGCCCAGCGTGATCCGATTGCTGGGGGCGGTTCGGCTGGCTCCCAGTATCGAAGCCGGCGCAAGCATCGGCATCGCGAGTGCGGACGCGGCCGAGCGGATAAATCGTCGACGATTAGGGCGAGTCGTTGTCATGGGGTAGGGAGGTATCCTCAGCTGGCTCGGTTTCGGAGTCAAACGCGGAGACGATCTCGACTTCGAGGTTCTCCCGTTTTTTCGTGAGCTCTTGTATTTGGACGCGGAGCTTCTCGGATTCGACCGATTGGAAGATCGATTTGCGCAAAGCGGCGATGGCGTCCGCGCTCACGTCGGTGTTCCAAAGGTAGATCTTTTTGAGGTTTTTGAGGCGTCGCAGCGTGAGGAGACTCTCGTCCGTAATCGACGTACCGTAGAGATTGATGTACTCGAGTTGATAGAGGTTGGCGAGCTTCGCAATTCCGGCATCGGTGATCGCTGTATTGTTTAAATGGATATGGGTGAGGTTGGTCATTTCTCCCACGATACCGAGTCCTTCGTCGGTGATCTGCGAGCCGCCGAGATTGAGTTCGACGATATTGGGGATGATGGGTTTGAGGGCGTCGAGGTCCGCGTCGTTTGCGGTCTTCGCGCGGGCGGAGAGGCGACTGTCTTCCTGGGAAAGGTAGGCGAGAAACACATTGGTCGACTTGCTCAGCTCGTCTCGTTGCGGGTCTACTACTTCGAACGGAAGCAGCTCCAGAGGTTCGACTTCGAGGAAATGGGAGGCGACTACTGGAGTGACTTGCAAGTCCGCCAGCAACGCGTCGGGTTTCGCTCCCTGATCGATCCACCAGCTTAGCAGTTCGATAATTTCGTCGCTGGGTTGGGGTTTGCCTTTGGGCGGCATATGCTCGTCGGCCTCGATCGGCGCGCGCAGGGCGTGTATCAGGCGACTCGCTTCGCTCTCGCCGGGTTCGATGGCAGGACCGCTGAGTCCGCCGGCCAATAGATTCTCAACGGTATCCAACCGGAGTTCACCCTTCATTTTCTCGGGGCTGTGGCACTCGATGCAGTAGTCCTCGAAAATCGGCTTTATGTGAGACGCGTAAACGGACGCGTTTGTGGCAACCGTTGAATCGTCGCTCTTTGGGCTGAATGGATTGAATTGGGTGAGAAAACCGGAGCCATGAGTGAGAGTTCCCCCAAAGTGCCCGGTAGCGGTTACCAGACCGACGGTTGCCGCGATTCCAGCGAAATAGCTTAGCGGCGGCGACTGAGACCGAGACGCGTCGCGCGTTCGCAAGAAAAGCAACCCGTAGAGGCCGACGAGCGTTGCCACGCCCACCCATTTGTGTCGATCGAGCGCGCCGGATTCGTATCCACCTTCCCATGATAGGAGAATCCCGAGCACGGCGGACAGGACGGCGGAATAGAAGGTCGCGTTGAGCAAAAACGGGAGGGCGTCGCGAATACGCGCGGCCGGGCGGGCGAGGGCGCAAAGCTCAAGCAGCACGATTCCAACGAACAGGCCGATGGGCAAATGGAGAATGACGGGATGGAAACGCCCCAGGAACGGAATCCAATTCGATGCGGATACGACCGAGTCCACGGGAACGCAAGCCAACGCGAGTGTGACGAGTATTGAGGCGGCGCTGGCCAGTTTCGCGGGGGTAGACATCGAATGGGTTTACGGATTCACGGGTGTTAGTGGTCAACTAATTTCAAGTCGTCTGCCAATCGCGTTGATTCATTCACGTGAATGCCCGTTTCGGTCGAGCGAAATTGAAATAGCCCAGCGCCTCGTCGCCACGCAGCACTGCGGAAGCGTCGCGGCAAACGGCGGCGACGACGCGCTCTTGGGCCTCACGCGTGAACGCGGCGATGTGCGGTGTGAAGATAACCCGGTCCGATCCTGCCAGCGGATTGCCAGGCGAAGGCGGTTCGACTTCCCGCACGTCGAGGGCAGCGCCAGCGAGGCAGCCCTGGTCGAGTGCGTGCGCTAAGGCGGCTTCGTCGACGACTTTGCCTCGAGAGGTGTTCACGAAGTAGGCGGTGGGCTTCATTTGCTCGAAGAGAGCGCTGGTGAACAAGCCGCGCGTTTCGGGGAGTAGGGGAAGATGGACGGTGACAAAATCGGATCGGGAAAGCAGTTCGTCCATTTCCACGAAGGACAGGTCCAGGCCTGCATACTGGGGGGCGTGTGGATCAACGAATGTGTCGTGCACGATCAACGTCATGCCGAAGGCCTTGGCTCGCTGGGCGACGAGTGTGCCGATGCGACCGGCACCGACGATTCCGAGCGTCTTGCCTGATAGCTCCGAACCGGTGAAACGAGTCCGGTTCCAGTTGCCTTCTTGTACGTCCTGGTTGGCAGATGGGATATGGCGAGCGAGGGCGAGAAACAGCCCGATCGCTAGCTCGGCGACGGACAGGGAATTTTCGCTGGGAGCGGAACTGACGACGATTCCGGCCGCGGAGGCGGCATCTGTATCGACATTATCGAGACCGGCGCCGGCACGGGCGATGATTTGAAGGCGCGGAGCGGTTTGTATGAGATCGGCGGTTACTTGGGTTTGGTTGCGAACGATCAGAGCGTCCGCGGTTTGTATCGCTCGGGCGAGGGCGTCGGGATCGCGCCAGAGATCGGGTTCGAGCGCGACTTCGAGGTCGCTCGAAGCCCGAAGCTGGTCCATGGCCGCGCCCGTTACGGCTTCCGTTACGAGGATTTTTTTCACTGGAGCGATTGGTAGTCGATGGGTTTCGTGCAGTCCAAGGTGTTCTCGGCGGGCGGCATCTCGTACTTCAAGCCGGTGGCGCAGTTGAACAGAACCGCGGTATCGTCGGGGGAGACGAGTCCCGACTCGATGGACTGTTTGTAGGCGGCGTAGGTTGCAGCGCCTTCGGGGCAGAGAAGAAGACCTTCTTTTTTGGATACTTCGTCAAGACCGGCGGTAATGGCGTCGTCGTCGACCGCGATGGCAAATCCCTCGCTTTCACGAACGGCTCGCAGTATCAAAAAATCGCCTACCGCGACGGGCACTCGAATTCCCGCGGCGACGGTGTGGGCGTTTTGCCAGAGTTCGGCGTGCTCGACGCCCTCCTTCCAGGCTTTCACTATGGGAGCGCAGCCGCTGGCTTGCACGGCGACCATGCGGGGCAGTTTGCCTTCGAGCCAGCCAATCTGTTTCAGCTCGTTGAAGGCTTTCCACATGCCGATGAGTCCGGTGCCTCCTCCAGTCGGATAGAAAATGACGTCGGGGACCGTCCACCCGAGTTGGTCGGCGAGCTCGAGTCCCATGGTTTTTTTGCCCTCGATGCGGTAGGGCTCTTTAAGGGTGGAGAAATCGAACCAACCCATTGCTTCCTTGCCCTCGCCGACGATGCGACCGCAGTCGTTGATAAGTCCATTGACGCTCCAGACTTTCGCTCCTTGGGCGGCGATCTCGCGTACGTTGATAGAGGGCGTGTCGTCAGGGCAGAAAATGTAGGAGTCCATTCCGGCGCGGGAACCGTAGGCGGCGAGGGCGGCGCCGGCGTTTCCGTTGGTGGGCATGGCGACTTTGGTAATCCCGAATTCCTTGGCCATGGAAACAGCCATGCAGAGACCGCGGGCCTTGAAGGATCCGGTGGGGAGGCGTCCTTCGTCCTTAACAAGCAGCTGTCCTTTACCGGGCGCGAGTTTTGGAATCGGGATGATGGGCGTGTGGATTTCGCCGAGGCTGACGATGTTCTCGGGTTTGCGAACCGGTAGGAATTCCCGATAGCGCCAGAGGTCGGCGGGGCGATCGGCGAGCTCTTCTTTAGTAACCGTGTTTTGGATACCTTCGAGGTCGTATCGTACGAGGAGCGGCTTTCCGGCTTTGGAAAGACCGTGGATGGTGTCGGCTTCGTAGCGATCGCCTTCCATGCCGCACTCGAGATGGGTGACGAACGTAGGTCTTTCTTGGGTAAGATTGTCGTTGGAGGGCATTATTTGAGCGAATTTCAGCCGTGCCATTGAATGCCGGCGACCTGGGCGAATCGTTTCAGCGTTTGGGTATGGTGGCCTTTGAATACGTTGAGATGGTGGGGCATACCGGCATGGCACAGCGATTCGAACCACTCGCCGGGCGCGCGGTCGAGGAGACGAGCCCGACCATTGCTGCACATCAGCGGCCGGGGCGTTTCGCTTGCGGCGTCGCAAGCGGCGAGGTGGTAGGCGTTGTCGCAGCGCCAGAGGCGGAAGAGCGTGAGCGGCATTTCCGGTCTGAGTTCGCTTTCGATGACGACGGGTTTTTGGTTATTGAAATGCTTGGCGAGTTTGGGGGAGCCGGGTTGTCCTTCCTCGGGGGAGAGCGAGAAGGGCATGGCGCCCACATGCCACAGGGTGATGGAGGTTTCATCGTGCTCGAGCCAGTCGGAGAGGTAGCAGCGCCCCATGCCGAGGCGTTCTCCGATGAATGCCCCGATGGCTCCATCGGCGTCGCCTTCGCAAGCGATCGCCCGGCCTTGTTCGGCGAGTCGAGCCATGCCGAGGTAGGGCCACTGTCCGTAGGTATTGGGCATTTCCGGCCAGCAGCGGACGGCCAGGGCGTCGAGAGTTTCGGAGTCGAAGAAATGACGCATCGTCAGGTAGAGACGCGAAGCCATGGGCAGGTCGTCCTCGCTGGTGTCTTTGTAATCGATTCCGAGCGCGTTAACTTTGGCGATGTCTGCCTCGACGGCGTCGTCGCTCAGCTCGTTTAGAACATTGTCAAACTCGACCAAACTGTAGGCTTGTAGTTGAATACCGAATGCGCGGCGCAGCGTAAGCGGATCGGGGGTCATGTTTACGAAACCGGGGGCTTGGCCGCCGATCACGCCAACGCGCGCTTGGCTGAGCTCGCCGAGCGTGGCGGCGATGCGGACGGCGGTTTCAAGGCGACGGATCGTATCCGGATCCTTGGGATCGCCTGAAAACACGTCGAAGGAGCGACCCGTTTGGCGGAAGGTCGATGCCCAGAGGTGGGCGCCGACGAGCGAACAGGAGCTGATCATTTCGCCTTCCTGCTTTTCGGGCGTCGCCCAAAAAACAGGCGGTTGCGGCCAAGATTGGGCGAGGCGGGGAACCATGCGACCGTCGGCCATGGTGGTCTGCAGCACGACGAGAGCGTCGACTTTGGCAGACTTGCACTCGTCGATGGCTTGTTGGAGCGAGGCGTCGTCGACCGCTTTGAGCGAGGGCTCGAATACTTTGAATGCGGCGCGATCGACGGCATCTCGGACATTCGTTTCCATGCGCGCTCCCCAATCTGGATCGAATCCGGGCCGTTTTCGTCCGAGGAAGAGGAGGCCGATCGTGGAGGGTTGGGTCTGTGGGTTTGGGGGCATTCGGTCGGGTTGAGTCGGTTTTGGGGCAAAGGGTATCATTAATGGGAATACGAAGATTCCATCAACGTCGTTTTGGGTAGGGCAATGGCGACGAACTTAGCGGTCGAATCGTGTGCGACAACAACTTTCACGTGGCTTGGACGCGGTTCGTTTCGCGCCGCAGCGATTCTCGGCTGGCGGAGGGAGGCGCTCACTCCTTTTCCCGACGTTTCCGTCGACGGGACAAATAGCTTTCAAATCGTCCAAAAATGGGCAAAATAGGAAACTCTTACGATGCCCTATTCCCCCTGAAACCGGGAGGCTGCCCCTTGAATTATCACTCAGAGAGCGATTTTGTACTGACCCGCCGCGAATTTCTCAACCGCTGCGGCATGGGTTTCGGGGCTCTGAGCCTAGGGTCGCTCTTCGGGGGGGAGCTCCACGCGGGCGAGTCCGGACCGATCACGACGCTGGACCAGCGGGCCCCGCATTTCCCGGCCAAGGCGAAGCGGGTGATTCATATTTTCGCCAATGGCGGCCCGTCGCAAGTGGACACCTTTGATCCCAAACCGCTCCTGAATAAATGGGATGGGAAGGCGCTGCCGATCACTTTCAAGACGGAGCGCACAACGGGCGCGGCGATGGCGTCGCCGTTTTCGTTCAAACGCTACGGGCAAAGCGGCATTGAAGTGAGCGAGTTGTTTCCGCGGGTGGGCGAGTGCATCGACGACATAGCGGTGATTCGTTCGATGTACACGGACGTGCCGAACCACGAGCCGTCCTTGCTGCTCATGAATTGCGGGGAGGCGCGTTTGCCGCGTCCGAGCATGGGTTCGTGGCTAACCTACGGGCTGGGAACCGAGAATCAGAATCTTCCCGGTTTCATCTCGATGTGCCCCAATGGGCTGCCCGTTTCGGATTCATTGAATTGGCAGAACGCGTTTTTGCCGGGGATTTTTCAAGGGACTTACATCGACACGAAGCACGAGGATATCGACAAGCTTCTGGAAAATATCCAGAATAGCCATACAAGCTACGAAACGCAGCAAAAGCAGCTCGATTTGCTGAACAAGATCAATAGCTACCACGCGGCTCAGAGCGGGGATGACGGGCGGTTCGACGCGCGGATAAAGTCTTTCGAGCTGGCCTACCGCATGCAGATGGAGGCGTCGGACGCGTTCGACGTTTCGAAGGAGCCGCAGTCGGTTCGCGAGATGTATGGCGAAGGCTTGCAGGCGCGGCAGTTGTTGATCGCTCGGCGACTGGCGGAGCGGGGCGTCCGCTACACGCAAGTATGGACGGGATTCCGGCAGCCGTGGGACAACCACGACGACTTGAAGATTCGGCATCGCAAGTTGGCGGGCGAGTGCGACCAGCCGATTGCCGCGTTGCTGAAGGATCTGAAGCTGCGCGGTCTATTGGACGAGACGCTGGTGATTTGGGGCGGCGAGTTCGGACGGACGCCGGTTGTTGAATTGGCCAAGCCCGGCGCGAATCAAGGAAAGGTGAACGGCCGCGACCACAACAATCACGGATTTACTATGTGGATGGCCGGCGGCGGCGTGCGGGGCGGCTACGTGCACGGGGCGACGGACGAATTCGGGTTTGCCGCGGTGGAGAATCGAGTTCACGTCCACGATCTCCAGGCGACCATACTGCACCTGATGGGATTTGATCACGAACGGCTGACCTACCGTTATGCGGGCAGGGATTTCCGCCTCACCGATGTGCACGGAACGGTAGTGCGCGATTTGATTGCGTAGCGATATGGGACGGGTGATGCAACGGCGTTTAGTACTAGCGATTGGTCTGATCGCGGCGATGGGCGAAGGCCTTTGCTCGAGCGATCCGGATTCGTATCCGGCCGACCCGGCCTACAACATGGCCGCGGCGGATACGCATTGGGCGTTCGTGCCTTTGCGGAAACCGGATGCGCCGCGTTTGGATGGGGCTGTGGGAAACGAGGTCGACGCGTTTATTCGGGCCAAGCTTGACGAGCGTGGCTTGGCGCCGAGCGATCCGGCCGACAAGCGCAGCCTGCTTCGTCGATTGACGTTCGACCTTACCGGGCTGCCACCTTCGTACGAAGACGTGCAGTCATTCCTGGCGGACGATTCCGCGGACGCCTACGAGAAATGGGTGGAGCGGCTGTTGGATTCGCCCGAGTACGGCGAACGTTGGGGAAGGCGCTGGCTGGACGTCGCCCGCTACGCGGACACGGAAGGGCGGCCGAATTTTAGGGAAAACCGATACAAGTACGCCCACACTTATCGCGACTACGTGATCGACTCTTTTAACAGCGACAAACCCTACGACCAGTTCATCGTTGAGCAGATCGCGGCGGACCAATTGGACTTGGACGAGGACAAGTCTCCCTTGGCCGCGCTTGGTTTTTTGACGCTGGGAAATTCGTTTTTCGGGCGGAAGGACTTTATTATCGACGACCAGATCGACGTGGTGACGCGTGGGATTCAAGGACTGACGGTGACCTGCGCTCGTTGCCACGATCACAAGTTCGATCCGATTCCGACGATCGACTACTACTCGCTGCATGGGATTTTCAATTCGTCGGAAATGCCGGACGAGCTGCCGATCATCCGCTATCCGGAGAACGAGGCGGACTACCAGGCTTATCTGGCTCAATTGGAGGAAAACAAAAAGGTGGTCGAAGCGAAAGCGGAGGAAGTGATCGACGGATTCTTGAACGATCAGCGTGCCCGAGTGGGAAATTTCCTGGCAACGGTCGACGAGGCAAAGTCGATTTCGGATGAAGAGGCGTTTGAGAAACTAGCCGGCAGCAATCGAATTGCTCCGGAGATGTTGCGTTTGTGGATCGAGTATTTGGATACGAAAGACGGACGCAGTCACCCAGTGCTAGCGGAGTGGTTCGACGAATACGCCGCAGCGGACCGGGAAGCGGGTGTCGAGAGCTACAATCAGCGGTTTGCCGACGCGCTGGACGAAGAGAAAGACGGCTTTGAGGCGGAGCGAGCGTTTTTGCAGGAGTCGTGTTCGCCGCTCAATCCGGAACGGAGCGTCGTACGGGAATGGGTGAGCCGTGAGATTCGGCAAAAAACGGATCCCATCGCCCGCAAGCAGGAAGTGATCGAGTGGACCCATCCGGGAACGCCTTTCCGGGCCCACGTGATCAAGGACGTGGACGAGCCGAAGAATTCCAAAGTCTACAAGCGCGGCGACAAGAACAATCTCGGCCCGGAAGCGCCGCGGCAGTACCTCGAGGTGCTTTCGAGGGGTGAACGCGTTCCGTATTCGCAAGGAAGCGGTCGGCTCGAGCTGGCGCGGGAGTTGGCGAGTCCGGAAAATCCGCTGACGGCCCGCGTGTTCGTCAATCGCGTTTGGGGTTGGCACATGGGTCGCGAAATTGTGGATACACCAAGCGACTTCGGCGTGCGGACGCCCGAGCCCGAACAAATCGATCTTCTAAACTGGCTGGCGGCCGATTTTATCGAATCGGGCTGGTCGATCAAGTCGCTGCATCGGCGTATCGTTCTTTCGGATGCGTATCGCCGGTCGAGCGATCCGGTCGCGGACTCGATTGCGGCCGATTCGGAGAATCTCTTGTGGCATCACGTCCCGAAGCGGCGGCTGGATTTCGAAGCGATGCGCGATTCGCTGCTTCATGTGTCGGGGAATTTGGACCGGACGATGGGAGGGGTGCAGGAGGATATCGCCAACCCGGAAAGCAATCGCCGAACGGTTTACAGCTACTTCGATCGCACCGATCCGCCGGGAATTTTCCGGACCTTCGACCATCCGAGCCCGAATGCGACCAGTCCGGGAAGGTTCGAAACGGTTGTGCCTCAACAGGCTTTGTTTTTGATGAACAGCGGATTCGCTATTCGACAGGCGCGGTCGTTCGCCGAGCGGGTAGCGACGGAAGCAGGGGACGATGCGGAGGCTCGAATTCGACGCAGCTATCGGTTGGCCTTCCAGCGCGACGCGACGGAGGGGGAGGTCCAAACGGGATTGGATTTTATCACGTCGACTGAGGGAAATGTCGCGCCGATCGCTCCGAGCGTTCAAAATACGTCGGGCGATTCGGAAGACGAGGAAAGCGAGGAAGACGCGGCCGAACCTCTAACCAACTGGGAGCTTTACGCCCAGGTTCTGCTTCAGTCGAACGAGCTCTTGTTTGTCGATTAGCGCGAGTTTTCGTTTCACCAAAAACTGAATACGTTTGAAGACTCTTCTATGACATCCGGCGAATTGATGGTAACGACGCTTAGCTGCGCGTTCTTCATGGCGCTGGTCGCCTGGATTTCCTATTTGAAGACGCGCGGCGAGGTGGGTACGCGCGACGGCTATTTTCTCGCCGGTCGCGGACTCGGGGCGGTGTTCATCGCGGGGTCGATGCTCTTGACCAATCTTTCGGCCGAACAGCTTATCGGGCTCAATGGATCCGCGTACGGCTTCAATCTCAGCAGTATGGGCTGGGAGGTGACGGTGGCGGTGGCGACGATCGCCATGGCGTTGTTTTTTCTACCGCGCTATCTTTCCGGAGCGTTCAGCACTTTGCCGCAGTTTCTCAACGACCGTTTCGACGGAGGCGTGCGTCGCATGTCGGTGATCTTGTTCATGGTCGGCTACGGGCTCATTACGATCCCGTCGGTGCTTTACGCGGGATCGATCGCGGTAATGCGGTTGTTCGACGTGCCGGAGCTTTTCAATGTGAGCTACAGCCAGGGCTTGGCGTTGACGGTGGTGGTGATCGGTTGCGTGGGATCGGTGTACGCGGTTTTCGGCGGTTTGAGAGCGGTTGCGATTTCGGATACGCTTAACGGGATTGGGCTCTTGATTGTGGGGGTTACGGTTCCGATTCTCGGGCTTTCGGCGCTGGGGAGCGGCAGCGTTGCGGAGGGGTTGGAGATCATCACGACGCGCGAAACGCACAAGCTGAACGCGATCGGCGGCCCGAAGGATCCGACCCCGTTCGGCACCTTGTTTACGGGAATGGCGCTGGCGAATTTGTTTTATTGGTGCACCAATCAATACGTGATCCAGCGGACGCTGGGCGCTCGCAGTTTGGCGGAAGGGCAGAAGGGCGTTTTGTTCTCCGGATTCTTCAAGGTGCTGGTGCCGTTTATGATGATGATTCCAGGGGTTATTGCGTTTCATCTTTACGGCCCGGGTTTGGCGTCGATGGACCTCGCCTATCCTCAGTTGGTGAAAGACGTTTTGCCGGTCTACGCGACGGGGTTCTTCCTGGCGGTGTTGCTGGGGGCGGTTTTCAGTTCGTTTAATTCTCTTTTGAACAGCGCCGCGACGCTTTTTTGCTTGGACGTGTACGCTCCGATGAAGAAGGAGGTGGTGAGCGATGCCCAGATGCTGCGGGTCGCCAAAATCGCCAGCGTAGTCATCGCGGTTTTTTCGTTTATCGTTGCGCCCTTGCTCCAGTATGCTCCTGACGGGCTATTTCAGATTATTCGAATCTTCACGGGGTTCTACAATATTCCGGTCATCGCCGTGGTGCTGGTGGGTTTGTTTACGAAGCGAACGCCGGCGATCGGGGCGAAGATTGCGATCGTGTTTCACGTGATTGCTTATGGACTGCTGCAATTTGTCTTTAAAGAGCATGTATCCATTCATTTCTTACATATTTATGGAATCCTGTTTGTGATCGAAGTCGGGATCATGCTGGTCGCCGGTTATCTGCGTCCGTTGGAATCCGCCTGGACTTACGAGCGGAAGAGCGTGGTGGACATGACGCCGTGGCGGTTCGGAATCCCGTGCGCGGCGACCTTGTTTTCCTGTGTGTTAGCGACCTATTTGCTGTTTTCCAAGGTGGGTCTAGTCGATGGTGTGACGCCGCTGTTCTGGATTTTTATGGGGGCGTTGTGCGTTTTGAACGTCGGAGTTTGGACGTTGTATATTCGCAAACAACGCACGCCGGGGGACTCGTAATTCTCTCGTAGGGCCTTCGCTTGCGAAGTGCCGCGTACGTTGAGTTTTTATCTACAGTCGCGGCGTCCGTCGTCGCTCTTCGAGCTATGCCGAGACATGTGGCGCGAGCGCCAGCCCTACGTTTACGGCCTGTTGGCTCTCTCTCAATCCTGGCGGTAACCCCAGTCGATGAGCGCTTTTGTGAAGGCGTCGCGCTGTTTGCTCGACTTGAATCCGGTCGTTACAGCGATGAGGCGGCGGTCGTCGCGCAGGGCGGTGGCAGTGACGCAATACCCGGCGGCTCGAGTGTAGCCGGTTTTCATTCCGTCGACGCCGTTGGTGGTTTCGACGAGGCGATTGTGGTTGTCGAGAATGGTGGGCTGGTCGGCCTCGGCTCGGAACGTGTATTTGGGGAGGGAGGCCCATTCGGCCGCTTTTTCGAATTGGAGGAGGGCGAAGGCGAGCCGGGCCAGGTCTTGACAGGAGGCTTCGTTTCCGGTGTCGCCTTCTGGGAGGCCGTGGGCGTTGAGGAAATGGGTCGAGGTCATTTTCAGTTCCGCCGCCCGATCGTTCATCCGCTGAATAAATCCCGGCATGTCGCCGTCGGCCAAGTATTCACCGACTAGATACGAAGAATCGTTAGCGCTTTTGACCATGATAGTGATCAGGAGGTCGCGCAGGCTGAAGCTTTCTCGTGGGTCGAGCCACACCTGGCTTCCTCCCATGCGATAGGCGGCGTTGGTCACTTTGATGACGGTGTCGAGGGAAAGGTCGTCGCGGTTCTCGATATCCTCGAAGGCGAGTAGGGCGGTCATCATTTTCGTCATGGACGCGATTCGCACGGGTTTCTCGCTTTCCTTTTCCCAAAGCACTCGGTTGTGGGTCGCGTCGAAGAGGAATCCGGTCCCTACGGTCGCGCTATCGATTCCCGCGGGGAGCTCGCTGAACACGGCGGGGGAAAACTCGGTCGGGACGACGATTTCCTTTTTTGGGACGACCGCTTCGAGGATGTCGTCTTGTTCGAGCTCGGATGCTCCGTTGTCGCTGGAAAAGGGAGAGGGGGAGCCGCTCGTTTCGGCCGAGGTGGCGGGTGGAGCGCGTTCGGATTCCCCTGGGCGGAGGCCGAAGTACGCGATGACGAGGATGTGGGCGAGGAGGACTAGGCCGAAAATCTTCTTGAACATGATCTGTAGTTTGGAGCGTGTCCGGGATTGGTGTTATCTATCGGCGGGCTTTGCGACGGATAAACCAATAAGCGCCGACTAGGGCGACGAGCCACCAGTAGGCGATTAGATTTCGGAAGAGATTGAAGCCGAATCGCGACGAGATGATCAGCAGGGCGATTCCGACCACGGCTCCGATGATGAATTTCCAGGAGATGCGGATGGTCAGCGGCTTTTTCTTTGGTTTCCGCTCGTTGGGGAGGGAATCGACGATTTCCCACTCGGGATCCTCTTGTTTGCTCATGCGTATCGGGTCTGGGTGTTGTATTGGGAGAGTCGGAGGGAAGGTCAATGTGTAATCGCGGGAGAGGCTCGGGGATCGGCGGGGCGGGGTGAACCGGAAAAAAGCGGCGGAATCCCGTCGAATGTTCTTTCGCCCGCGCGATTTGGCGGTAGTCTGTGTGCCCTACATCTATGACTGTTACCTTAGGCGTGGAGGAATTCCAAGGTCTGTACGGGCCTTTTCAAGTTAGCGAGCGTGTCCTGCAGAAAATCTGGCTGAAACTGGCTTTCAATGCGGGCGGGCTGAAGGACGAGCGGGATCGTCCCATTCGCGTGCATTTCCCGGGCTGCTGGAACCGTTTGGAGGGACCGGACTTCAAGGACGCGATTTTCGAAATCGACGGGGTTCGGACGCAGGGGGATGTCGAAATCCACTTTGCCCGGCGCGACTGGGAGTACCATGGCCATCATTTGAATCCGGAGTTTGACGGCGTTAAGCTCCACGTGGTCTACCGTCCGTGGCGGAGTGGAGATCTGGCGACGCGCACTCTGAGCGGCAAGGCGATCCCAACGGCGACCCTGATCGATCTGCTTTGGTACGACCTGGAAGAGTACGCGTGCGAGGATTCGATCTTGGAGTCGACGGGTTCGGAAAGCGAGGCGGCGGTCGAGGCGCTAGGGTCGCGTTCGCTCGATTCGCGACGGAAGTTGTTGAGGGACGGCGCTTCGGCCCGCTGGGATGAGAAACTGCGTTTCGCGGGCCAGCGGGTCGATCGACTCGGTTGGGCGGAGGCGTGCCATTTCACGGTTCTCGAAGTCCTCGGATACGCGTCGAACCGGATTCCCATGCTCCGCGTCGCGAGCGAATGGCCGTGGGAGCGTTTCTCGGCGCTCCGTCCTGACGTCGATGCGCTGTGGGACGCCGGCGTTTCGGGTTGGCGCGTGTCGGGCGTCCGTCCTGCCAATCACCCCAGGCTGCGTCTGGAGCAGTATCTCGAATGGAGCCGTTTGGTTCCCGACTGGCCGGAGGCTCTGGCGCGACTGGGAGCGGAGCTTGAGCAGAGAGCGCTGGGCGAGACGACCTGTGACGCGTTTCGCCGGCTTGCGGGGCTCAAGTCATTGCGTCAGTCGTTTTTCGAGAAAGTGGCGGGCGCGGCGGTTGCGGGAGCCAAGTTCGATACTCTGGTGTGCGACGGATTCCTGCCTCTGCTTTCCGCCCGTTTGGAGCGCAATCTCAGCGGCTATTGGGAGCACTGGTATTCGGGGAATGTCCCGGACGACTTGGTCCTTGGCCTCAAGCGGCTAGGCGTTTTAGAGTCGCCACGATTTCCGAGATCGAACGGATGGAATCAAGGACTGCTGCGGATGAGGCAAGAGGAGGACATTGCCCGGCGCGAAACGCCTTGATTCCCGGTCTGAAACCGGTGTTTTCGGGACCAATCAGACGCTTGACTTTTATTTGGGCGAGAAATTTACTCGCTGCCTTAATTTTCACTTTTTGGAAAGTGGGTCTATGACCCGCTTTTTTTTTCATATAGGAAAGCAATCATGAGCAGCGAAATTCTATCGGTTTTAGAGTACATGGAGAAGGAGAAGGGGATCGGTCGTGAAGACATGATTTCCGCGATCATTACGGCCATCAAGAATGCGGCGGCGAAAGGGGTAAACGCGGGCCAGGAGCTCAAGGTCGAAATCGATCCCAAGAACGGCAAAATGCAGGCGTGGTCGCTGCTCGACGTTGTCGACTCCGTAAGCGATCCCAAGACGGAGATCCCGCTCGAAAAGGCTCGGCTTACGCATCCCGACATCCAGTTGGGCGACACGTATGAAAAGGAGATGGATCCGGCGTATTTGGGCCGAATCGCCGCCCAGACGGCGCGGCAGGCGATCATGCAGCGCTTGCGCCAGTTCGAGAAGGAGCGGATCTACGACGACTTCAAGGATCAGGTCGGGGACATCGTCAGCGGGATCGTCCGCCGCCGCGAACGCGGTGACCTGTGTATCGATTTGGGCAAGGCCGAGGCCATTATGCCTTCCCGCGAGCAAGTGCCGGGCGAGGATTACGCGCCGGGCGAACGCATCCGCTGTTTCCTCTTGAAAATCGAGGCGTCCAATCGCGGGCCGGAGCTGATTCTGAGCCGCTCGAGCCCGAAATTCGTCCGTCGGCTCTTCGATCTCGAAGTGACCGAAATCGCGGACGGAACAGTTACCATTGAAGCCTTTGCCCGCGAGCCGGGCTACCGCACCAAGATCGCGGTGTCGTCCTCGGATTCTAAAGTCGATCCCGTTGGCGCCTGCGTGGGCGCACGCGGTGCGCGGGTCAAGAGCATCGTTCGCGAACTCGGCGGCGAGAAGATCGACATTATCCGCTATGTGGAGGGCGCCAAGGAAATGGCCTTGGAAGCGCTCAAGCCGGCTATCCCCCGCAATGTGGAAGTCGACGAGGTCAACAAGCGACTAAGCATCGAAGTTTCGGAAGACGATCTGGCGATCGCCATCGGGCGCAAGGGCCAGAACGCTCGTCTCACGTCCAAGCTGGTTGGCTGGAAAATCGACATCGTCAAGGAAGAGGTGCGCGAAGTGAGCATGGAGGCGAAGCAGCAACAGGCGGCTGCCGGGCTCAACCAAATCGAGGGAATCGACGACGAGACCGCCGAGCGTCTGGTCATGAACGGGTTCATCAGCCCGGAAGTGTTCCTCGATGTCGAGTCATCGGATTTGCAGGATCTTGGTTTCGACGCGGCGCAGGCCGACGACATTTTGGCGAAGGTAAACGCCTTCCTCGAGAAGCAGAAAATTTCCTCATAGCCTTTCCCAGAACCCCACTAGAGTCGCGTTGCGCGCATTAAATTCCAGACACGTTAAATCCACCGCATGAGCGTACGAATCTATCAGCTTTCCAAAGAAATCGGTATGGACAATACCGAGCTTCTCGATCTTCTCCGCGAACGTGGCTTCCAAGTGAAGAGCGCCTCGAGTACGGTCGACAACATTTCGGCGGAGTCCTTGAAAGAGGAGTTTGCCAGCAAGAAGGCCGAGAGCGAAGAAGCGCCGCCGCCCGAAGCTCCGGTCGAGGAACCGGCTGCGGCGGAGCCGGTCGCGCCGCCTTCGGCCAGCGCCTTCGTTCGCACGAAAGCCGAAATCGAAGACGAGAAAGAAGCGGCGAAAGAAGCGGCGACTCCCAAGCCGGCGACGCCCAAGCCCGCCGCGCCACCGCCACCGTCTGTTTCCGCTCCTGCAGCGGCGCCACCGCCGGCCGCGCCTCCGGCGCCCGCTCCGGCCTCTCCGGGCGCCGCCGCGCCGCCACCGCCGGCTCCCGCTCCCGCGTCGCCCATGGGGGTCGGAGCCCCCGTTCCCCAGGCCGCTTCGACTCAAGGAAACGAGGAGGAGTCCGACGAAATTCGCACAATCGTTTTGAAGCCGCCAATCGTCGTGAAGGACTTGGCGACGGAACTCGGGGTAAAGCCGTTCAAATTGATTTCCGAGCTAATGGAGATGGGCATTTTCGCGTCCATCAATCAGAGCCTGGAAGAAGATGTCGCGAGCAAGATCGCCGAGAAGCGAGGGGTGATTCTCGAAATTCGCCATCGCGGTGAAGGCCCGAAGTCGAAGGAGAAGCAGGAAGTCAAGGAGGTCGACGAAACCGAGAATCTGGAGGAGCGTCCACCTGTAGTGTGTATTCTGGGACACGTGGATCACGGCAAGACGTCCTTGCTCGACTACATTCGCAAAGAACGCGTGGTCGCGGGAGAAGCCGGTGGTATCACCCAGCACATTGGGGCCTACCAGATCGAGCACGACGGCAAGAAGATCACATTTTTGGATACGCCGGGCCACGCAGCGTTCAACAAGATGCGAGCCCGCGGCGCGGATGTCACCGATGTCGCTGTTCTGCTCGTGGCTGCCGATGACGGATTCATGCCGCAAACGGACGAAGCGTTGAAGTTCATACAGAAAGCGGGATCGCAGCCGATTGTGGCGATCAATAAAATCGACACTGCCGGCGCGAATGTCGACCGCGTGAAAACGCAAATGCAGGAGCGCGGAATCCCATCCGAAGACTGGGGCGGAGAGACCATCGCCGTGCCGATATCGGCGTTGAACGGAGACGGGATCGACGAGCTTCTGGACATGATTCTGTTGCAAACGGAGGTACTCGAGCTGCAGGCCAACCCGAAAAAGGCGGCAGAAGGAATTGTGATCGAAGGCCAGATCGAAGTGGGTCGCGGCGCGACGGCCACGGTAATCGTCCAAAGCGGTACTTTGAAAGTGGGCGACGCGCTCGTTTGCGGTCCTCACTACACGAAAGTGAAAGCCCTCTTCGACGAGCATGGCAAAAACATGAAAGTGGCCCCGCCTTCGACTCCGGTGAGGATCATCGGATGGTCGGGCGTGCCGGATTGCGGCGCTTTATTTCACTCGGCCAAGAACGAAAAAGCGGCGAAGCGCGAGGCGGAAGAAAATTTCGTCGGCGTTCGCGCCGAGCAGAAAGCCGATGCGGAAGAGCGCATGCCGACTTCGCAGGAAAAGCTCTTCGCCGCCATTGCCGCGACGCAGAAGAAGACGCTGCGACTGATCATCAAGGGCGACGTCTATGGCTCGGTGGAGGCGATCAAGAACGCGCTCATGGAAATCCAAAGCGACAAGGTGGCTCTGGACATCGTGCGAGCGGGGATTGGGGCCATCAGCAAAAGCGACGTGCAGAAAGCGAGCGCGGGCGGCACCGAGATTATCGGTTTCAACGTGAAGTCCGAGAACGGCGTTCAAGCGGCCGCGAAGCACCATTCGGTGAAGATCACCCATCACAAGATCATTTACGAGCTGCTGGACCAAGTCCGCGAAGACATGGTCGAAATGCTCGATCCGGAATACAAGGAGAACAAGATCGGCGCGGCGGAAGTACGAGCGGTTTTCCCGATCGCGAAAGGATTTGTCGCTGGTTGCCTAGTAGTCGAAGGGCGCGTGCTGGTGAACGCCCACGCGCGGTTGCTGCGCAAAGGCGAAGTGGTCGCGGAACGGAAGATCGACACGCTGCGCCGCGTCAAGGACGACGTCAAAGAAGTCCGCGCTGGTACCGAATGTGGTATTCATCTCGAGAATACAAATGATTACAAGGAAGGCGATGTGATCGAGGTATTCGAAATCCACGAGATTCGCCCTGAACTTTAAGAAGCGCCCTGCAGCCGAGCGTCGGGCACTCGCTGGACGTTTGGCGATTGGCCGCTTCGCTAGTCGTCGCCATGAGCAATCGAAACGTACGAGTATCCGAGCTTCTCAAACGGGAGGTGAGCGACATCCTTCATACGCGATACCAGAAAGAGACGGTGGCGATCACGGTGACAGCGGTCGACGTCTCGCCGGACCATTCCAATGCCAAGGTGTACTATTCGTTTCTGGTTCGCGACGACGGTCATTGGAATGCGCAGGGGTTCCTGGACCGGATCGCTGGAAAAGTCCGTTTCGAATTGGGCAAACGAATCGTGCTCAAGCGCCTGCCTGCCTTGAGTTTTGTATTCGACGAGCGGATCGCCCAGGGCAATCGGATCAATGAAATAATCGACGGGTTCGGCCCGATCGAGGACCAGACGGATTAGTGGGCGGCTATTTTCCAGAATTGAGCGAACGCTTCGGCGCCTTTGCGGAGACGGCCCGTGATTTGGAAGTGTGTGTGATTGGGCATGCGCGGCCCGACGGGGACTGCGTTGGGTCGCAGATTGGGGCTCAGGCGATATTGAGCGCGCTCGGCGTCAAGTCGTTCACGGTGAACGCGGATCAGGTCCCAGCGCCGCTCCGCTACTTGGAGGGAAGCGACGAGATTCGAATCGTCGAACCCGATGCATTGGGCGACTCGGCGTTGTTCTACGTCGACTGCGCGGACGAAGCTCGAGTGGGTCCAAAAACGTCGATCGCTTTGCAGGACCGCCGTCGTTTGGGGAACGTGGACCACCACATTACCAATACGAACTTCGCCGAAGCGAATTTCGTGGATGCGGGGGCATCTGCAACGTGCGAGATCCTGGCGGGAATCGCCTTGGATCTCGATCTTCCGCTGGAAGCGTCGGTGGCGCAAGCGCTCTACACGGGAATCCTGACGGATACGGGTCGTTTCGGTTTTGCGGCAACGAGCAGTCGCGTATTCAAGCTATGCAGCGCGCTTCTCGATTGCGGCGCGTCGCCGCAAGACGCGGCGGAGAACCTCTACGAGAACATGACCTTGGCTCGGCTCAAATTGCTCGAACGGTTTTTGAGTTCGCTCACCTACGAGTGCGACGGGAAGGTGTGCGTCGGCGAACTGAAGCAGCGCGATTTTGTCGAAACCGGTACTTCCTATCAGGATACAGAAGGATTTGTGGACTATGCCCGGTCCGTTAGCGATGTCTCGGTGGGAGTTTTGCTGGAAGAGCGCAAGAGCACGACCAAAGGAAGTTTGAGGGCGAAGCGGCGCGACATTCGCGTCGACCAGGTAGCGGCTCAATTCGGAGGAGGCGGCCACGCCTGCGCCGCGGCGACGAGCAGCGATTTGAGTTTGCCGGAGTTGAGGGCGGGTCTTTTGGAAGCATTGGCGGAACGAACGAGCTGAGATTGTTTTTGGCGATATCATGAAGGAATTGAGAGATTTGGAAGGTGTCTTGTTGATCGACAAACCGAGTGGGATTACTTCACACGATGTTGTGGATCGCGTGCGGCGAAAGCTCAGGATGAAGCGTATCGGGCATGCGGGTACGCTGGATCCCATGGCGACGGGACTGCTGATCATTCTTGTGGGAAAAGCGACGAAGCTCTCCCAGTACTTGATGAGCTTGGACAAGTCCTACGAAGGGACAATCACTTTGGGGGAGTCGACTAACACCTACGACGGCGAAGGCGAGGTTATGACGACTCGACCGGTTCCCGAGCTTTCGATCGAGGGCGCCCAGAAAGCCTTGGATGCGTTTCTCGGCGACCAGTATCAGAAACCGCCGATGTTCTCGGCGGTGAAGATCAAAGGGCAGCCGCTTTACAAGATGGCTCGCAAAGGCCAGGAAGTGGAGCGGGAACCTCGGTTTATACGAATCGCGCGATTCGAGGCGACTCGTTACGAGGAGCCGGAGATCGAGTTTTCTCTGGATTGCACCAAAGGGACTTACGTACGCTCTTTGGCGCACGACATCGGCGAGAATCTGGGTTGCGGAGGATACCTTTCCCAGTTGCGTCGGACTTCTTCGGACAAATTCCACGTCCGCGACGCGATCGAACTGGAGGCGTTCGAGGAGGCGAATCACGAGACGATCGCGAACTGCCTGATCGCCAAGAACGAGGCGCTGCCGGATTCCGTTCTCTAGCCGACACTGTGATGGACACGCCTCGCCATTTCCGATCTTTGGACTCGTTTCGCTCCGATTCGGGACGTCCCGTCCATTTGGCGATCGGAATGTTCGACGGAGTGCATATCGGTCACCGAGTGGTCATTGAATCGGCGATACGCGCGGCGGCTCGATCTGGCGGGGTTGCGGGAGTGCTCACGTTTTGGCCGCATCCGAGTCGCTTGTTTCGTCCCGAGAGCCCGGTTCCGATGATACTGGGGGTCCGGGCGAAGTTTGCCGAGCTGGACAAGCTCCGCATCGACTTCGTCGTGCAGGAAGCGTTCGACCAGGAGTTTGCGGCCACGGAGTCTTCGCAGTTCGTTTCCCTGCTGAAGTCGAAGATTCCCGAACTGGCGTCGGTTCACACGGGCGACAACTGGCGATTTGGAAAAGGTCGCCTGGGCGATGTGAAACTCCTAGAGTCGCTTGCGCGGGAAGCGGGCGTGGAAGCTGAAGCGCTGGAGTGCCTTTATTTGGATGGCGAGCGTGTAAGCAGCACGCGGATACGAAACGCGTTGCAGGAAGGGAGGATCGAGGAGGCGAATCGACTGCTTGGCTACGAGTACGAGTCGTTTGGCGTGGTGACGGAAGGCCAGCGAATGGGGCGAACCATTGGCGTTCCTACGCTTAACTTGCCATTCGACGGCGACTTGCAGCCGAAGTACGGCGTTTACGCGGCGCGAGTATCCAGCGAGTCGGGAGGGGAGCAACTGAAAGGTGTGGCCAATTTCGGGATACGTCCGACTGTGAATTCGCTGGAAGCGCCTTTACTGGAGGTGCATGTTTTGGAGGAGTGCCCGTTCACCTATGGCGATCGAGTGCGAGTGGAATGGGCTCGGTTTTTGAGGGCGGAACGGAAATTCGATTCCGTAGAGCGTCTGAAGGAGCAAATCGAGTCCGACATTCGAACGGCGTCCGACTTTTTCGAGGAGGGTTGACGTGGCGAAGATTCGCTTAGACGAGCTTGTTTTGAGTCGGGGGTTCGCCGCGAGCCGGAGCGAGGCCAAGGCGCTGGTCATGACCGGGAAAGTACGCGAGGGCGATCGGCGTCTCGACAAGCCGGGAATGAAGGTCGACGAGGACATCGCTTTGTTTGTGGAGGCGGGGAAGCGATTTGTCAGTCGAGGGGGAGAGAAGCTGGAAGGATTTATCGAGGCGTACGGGCTCGATTTCGAAGGGGCGACTGTGCTGGACGTGGGCGCGTCGACCGGCGGGTTTACAGACTGCGCTCTCCAGTTGGGGGCTACGAGCGTGACGTGCGTGGATGTTGGGAAAGGGCAGCTTCATGGGAAGCTCCGGGATGACCCGCGGATCGTCAATTTGGAGAAAGTAAACGCGCGTTATCTGGAGGCGGGCGACTTGCCGCTCGACGCTTACGATCGCGTGGTGATGGATCTTTCGTTTATCTCCTTGAAGTCGGTGCTTCCGGCGGTTTGGCCGTTCTTGTCGGCTGGCGGAGTGTTGGTGGCGTTGGTGAAGCCGCAATTCGAAGTGGGAAAGGCGATTGCGGACAAGTTCCGCGGCGTGATCAAAGACGAGCAGGCTCGGGCGGCGGCTTTGGAGGGTGTGGAACGTTTTGCTTTGGAGAATTTGGAAGGGGCGGAACGGGTCGGCTGTGTGGACTCGCCAATCAAGGGAGCCGATGGGAATGTGGAGTACCTTCTGGGGCTTACAAGAACGTCAACTTGAAGAAAACGGGAGGGAGGTGTTGCGACATCGGTCGTTCCGGCCGGGAGTCTCCGCGGGGCGAAGCCGATGGGCGCTCGTCGAAGACCTCGACAAAGCCGGTGGCTAAGCGCATTAGCGTCAACTTAAACCCGCCGGGACGGCGGGTTCCACCTTTCTCTAATTGCATCCAGGGTGGAACGCGACGTCCCGGCGCGTTTTCCCACGCAAGAAATTCGATAAGTTGACGCGTGTGCGCTAAGCGGGAGAGCGAGTGTTGAAACGATGATTTAGAACTCTAGATTCTTAAGTTGAAATAAGAATTTCCCCGCGCGATTGTCGTGAGCGTGTCCCAAAGCAAGCCCATCAAACGTCTGGCGTTCGTATTGAATCAGACAAAGCGTGAAGCCTTCGAAATGCTGGGTCGATTGCGGACGATCGCCGAGGCCAACGGCGTGGAGATTCGGGAAACGCACGAGTTTCCGGTTCCCGAAGGGTTTCTGGAGGGGATGGACGCGTGCTGCGTGATTGGCGGGGACGGCACGTTTTTGAGCGTGGCGTCGGAATCGACGGAGCGTCAGGTGCCGCTTATCGGGGTCAATCGCGGCACGCTGGGATTTCTGACCACTTATTCGGCCGAGGAGATCGAGGCCTTGTTTCCGTCGGTGCTGCAAGGCTCCTACAACATCCGCAGCCGAGGGCTATTGGAGTGTCGCACCGAGGAGAGTCACTGGGACGTGGCGTTGAACGATGTGGTTATCAAGTCGGCCTCCGTGAGTCGCATCGTCCATTTGAACGTATTCGCCGACGGGGAGTTTGTGACGACGTATGTTTGCGACGGGTTGATTTTTAGTACGCCTACGGGATCGACGGCGTATACGCTTTCGGCAGGCGGGCCTTTGATTCATCCGGAAGCGCGCGTTATTTCGCTTACGCCAATTTGTCCGCACGCGCTGAGCAATCGTTCGATCATTTTGCCGGAGAGCGTGGAGTTGCGTGTCGAGAACGCCATCCCGAACGGGCAACTTGTCGTAGCGGTGGACGGGCAACGTAATTTGTCCACGTCTGAAGACAGTTCGATATCGATCAAGCTGTCTCCCAAAAATCTGCCCATTGCCCAGAAGGTGGACTACTCCCACTTCAACGTCGTGCGGCGCAAATTGAAGTGGAGTGGTGGATACGCGGGCGACCCGACTTGATTGCCGCTCTAGGAATTAGGACCGGGGGAGAACTCGAACTTTACGATTTCCACTTTACTTGAACTGAGCTTCGGGTCTTTGAGCACGGCCGAGAGGCGAATTTCTTCGAGCACGGCTTTGAGTTCGCGGGCGTATTCGAGATTGTCGCTGGGCCCGAACATGTAGACGAGCTTGTGGTGCGTGTAGCGAATATACCAGCCCTCGTCGGTCAGACCGAAGTCGGTGACGTCGATTCCTGGATACCGTTTCTTGAACTGGCCTTTGGTCATGGTGCCGCTGTCGATCACGGCTTCCAGCGGGTAGACTATGACCTTGGTCGGCACCATTTGGGCCGTGGCGAATCCCGCCAATAGAATCAGCGCGATCGATGCGATTGAGATGAATCGTGTCATCAAATGCTATTTTAGAATTAGCGGAGCGCTATCCTAGAGATTGGTGGACATTTTCTGTCCTTCCTCGGTGCCTTTGGATCGGTTGGATCCTTGGTTGCCGCCTCCGCCGACGTTTTGTCCGTCGGTTTCGGTGACTTGCTTCCCTTGGTCGCCGCCGGACTGTCCGCCGCGCTTGGCTTGATTCTGTTCACCGCCTTGGCCGGGCTCGCCGTCGGAGGCGGTCTGGGCGTTGGGGTCGTGACCGGTCAGGTCGCCGATCGGGCCGCCGATTTCTTCGGACGCCGCTCCGATTTGGACGTCGGGCGGCGGTGGCGGCAATTCTCCGAGGGGAGAATCGCTCGACTGTCCTCCCTGCCCGGACTGGCCTTGCTGCCCTTGTTGGCCCTGCTGCCCTTGTTGGCCCATCTCGCCTTGCTGCCCTTGTTGCCCCTGTTGTCCTTGTTGGCCAGAGTTGTTGGAGGGCGGCATTGGGATGAGAGGCGTGTTACTGCTTTGAGACCCGCCGCTGGAGCTACTGGAGCTGCTGGTCATGGGGGGTTGCCCGCCGCTTTGGCTTTGGCTTCCGCCTTGACTGCTGGAGCCTCCCAATGGTGGCAAGCTACTCTGGCTTTGTTGTCCGCCACCTCCGGAGCTGCCGCCCATTGGAATGGGCATGCCGGAGCTGCCACCAGAGGAACCTCCGGTAAGGCCGCCGGGAATTCCGGGGATGCTGACGGGTATGTTCAAGCCGGTTCCTCCTGGAATGTTGATCGTACCGAGGGGCGGGAGCGTCGATTCGTCCAGGACGGAAATATCGCCGCCGATCGGAATGCCCGAGGTTGAAATGGTGGGTCGGCCGTTGCGGTTGCCGTTTTGGGTGCCGCTATTAGGGCCGGCTCCATTGGCTTCAGCGTCGAAAATGCTGGTGTCGGGGTCGAACTGAGCCATCCCGCTAGGACTGATGAGGAGCGCGGCTCCGGCGATGGTCAGTGTGGCGAGTGTTAGGCGTCGGTTCTTCATGGTGTTTGGTTGGTTTGCGTTATGATTTCTCGTCGCAGATTACGGTCAGCGGCGATTGGGCGACTCCGCCTCGTATTTGGAGTCGCAAGGTCACGTCCTGGTAGCCTTTCTTGCGGCCGACGACGCGGTAGTCGCCGGGCAGCAGGTTGATCGTGGTTTCTTTCAGTTTGGTGGGCTTCTTGGCGGTTGGCCCTTGCACGCTGACCCAGGTCGACATGTCGGATATGAACAGGACGCTAACGGGTCGGCTTTGGGTGATCAGATGCTGTTGCAGGCGCTTTGTGTCTTCGGAGAGGGCTAGGTAGTCGGGTTTCGACTTCATGGCTTTGTCGAACGACTGCCGCGCGAGCTGGTATTGAAGTCTTTGGGCCTCAATCTCGGCCATTTCCAGGTACTTTTCGTAGCGAAGCAGGCTGCGAATGACCTTCCCGGTGCGTAGGAGTCCGTCTTTGGCTTCCTGCAAGTTGGGCTCCATATCGTGGAGCTGCTGGTAGATTTCCCGGGCTCCTTCCCAGTTGCGTTCGTCTGTTTCCAGGGCGTAGGCCTGGGTGATGAGCCGGGCGATGTCGCTCTGGTGCTTGTCGCGCCGGGCTTTGGCGATGGAGTCGGAAAGGTCTTTCCGGTCCGGGAAGATGGTCAAGGCGAGCTGGAAGTGCTCGATGGCTTCGTCGTACCTCCGCTCGTTTTCGGCGTTCTGGGCGATCGCGAGGTATTTGTTGAAGTCGCGATTCTCGATTTTGCGTCGAACGCGAGAGATTCCGTTTTGGGCTTTGGCGGACTTGTTGTCCTTTTCGAACGCGGTCTGGTAGTCGGCGAGGGCGTCCTCGAACTCGAGGCCGCGTTCGTGGGTTTCGGCTGTGTTGATCAGCGCGAAGACTTCGTCGGCGGTTTTGGCCCGTTCGATTTGGATGATGGCATCCTCGTTTTGCGGGTCGATCGACAACAGCTTGGTGAATGCGTCAATGGCCTTGGCCCCTTGTCCTTGGGCGATGTAGCGGTGCCCGAGGGCGGCGTTTTCGCGTATGTAGGCGGTGATGGAGTCCGAGAGCTCTTGCAGCTTGTCGGTGGCTTCTGTCAGCTTCGACTCGGAGGCGTTGAACGAGCCTTCGGTCAGGAATTGCTTGCCGGCGCTGGCGGCTTCAAACGCGGCTTCGTAGGCCTCTGGGTTGAGGTGTTTGGACGATTTGAGCTCGTCTACGCGGGCGAGGAAATTGTCGTACATCTCCTGCGTCGCGAGCATGGCCTCGACCAGGCTGGAGAATTCCTCGATTTGGGCGTTCACGCCTTGGAACGCGTCGAATGCCCGGTCGTAGGCCTGGCGCTTCATGAGGTCTTCGCCTTGGAGGAACTCGCGTTCAACGCCCAGGAGTCTGGTGGTGAGAACGTGGTGGTTCACTCGCATCTGTCGGATTTTCTCGAGGCCGCTTTTGGCGGAATCCTGTTCGAGATCCGCCTTGGAACGGCTGGCGAAGGCTTCGCGGAAATCGCGTTCGGGCACGGACTCCTCGGTGATCCCGAGGCGGTCGGTGAGGGCTTTCGCGTCTTGATCCGGGTTTTTCCAGAGAGCGGCGACGAAAACGAGGACGATTACCACGCCTCCGGCGACGGCGCCCAGAGTGATTAGCTTGCGGCGGGAAGCCCGGGCTCTTTCAGCAGCCTCTTCATCCTCGGGATTCCAGTGGATGACTTTGTGTTTCCTCGGATTCTGATAACTATCTTCGGTATCAGGCATTCTATTTTTCTCCGTTTTTTCTAGTGCTGAGGTTGGCGTTTCAGGAAATTAGTCTACTTTAGGTAGGCGCTGCGTTCAATTATTGCAGCAGGAATCGCTTTTTTGCAAAACTTACCTGGGTAAAACTTACGATTTAGGGGGGTATTTGGATTCATCAAATTGCTGGGGAACGGGTCTATTTTCGCATTAGGGGGCAGCGGGTCCAGTCGCCTTCCTATTGAATCGGTTTTGAACGGGTCAAATGTAGGCCGAGTTTGGCTCCGGCGGCTTGTTGAATCGGGCGAGGGATCCCAGTTGCAATTCGCTGGTCCGAGTTTAAATTGTCTAATCCGAAATCCGGTTTGGCCCGTATAATAGGAAACCAGTCATTCGCTAACTCATGGAAATGAAATTTAATCTCCGAATCGCAGCGCTTTTGATGGCGCTGGCCTCCCTACTTGTGACGAGCTGTAGCACAGTGCCCGTGACGGGCCGCAAACAGATCAATCTCATGTCGGACACGGAGGTTGTGAAGATGACGAAGGTGGCTTTCGAGCAGATGAAGGCCCAGTACCCGATTTCCAAGGATCCGAGGATGAACGACTGGCTGCTCAATGTCTCCGAGCGAATTTCGCAGCAGGTATTTTGGGACATGCCACTAGCGGAGTGGGAGTTCATCGTGTTTGACGTTCCGGGTCAGATCAACGCCTTCGCGATGCCTGGAGGGAAAGTAGGCGTTTTTTCGGGATTATTCGACTTGGTGAAAACAGAAGACGAATTGGCCTCGGTTATCGCCCATGAAATTGCTCACGTGACAGCGCGGCATACTCACGAGCGCATGTCGCAGGCGGGAATCATGAAAATGGGCTCGGGGATTTCGAGCATCGCCACTAGCGGATTGAGCACGATCATGCTCGACCCCTCGTTGTCGGGGCAGTTGGCAGCCTGGGACCGGGCGAAAGAGTCGGAGGCGGACCGAATTGGAATCATGTACATGGCTCGGGCCGGATTCGATCCGAACGCGGCGATCACCGTTATGGAGAAGATGGCGGCTATGGACGTGGGCGGACCGGCGAGCCAGCCTTGGAATTCGACCCACCCGTCGTCTCAAGAGCGGCTCGACGCGCTCCATTCGTACCTGAGCGAAGCGATGGAAGTCTACGAAGAGGCGAAACGGTTGAATTTCTAAGCGACGCTCGTTCGTTTCTCTTGTTACGCGTGGATTGACCGCGCCTTGTAGCGGTTTCGCGCCGGGGAGGTTAATTTTGCGCGAGTTGCGCCTTGGCTGGCTTGACACCGATACCGGTTTGCGGGCTAGCTGTTTGGGTCGACGCGCTTTTTCTTCTTCCTTTCGCCCGATGCCTACGTTCCAAAGTGAAACCACCCGGAATCTTCGAATTCAGGAGTTCATTCCGCCGTCACCCACGTCCGCCTATGCGGTGCGGATCGCCGAGAGCGATCGGGATGTGGTAGCGGCCCAGCGCTTGCGCTACCGAGTCTTTAATTTGGAGCTCGGGGAAGGGCTCGCGTCTTCCGAGGCGTCCGGTCTCGATGTCGACCGCTTCGATGTCGTCTGCGACCATCTGCTGATCGAGGAAGCCAATACGGGCGAGATCATTGGGACTTACCGTTTGCAGACAGGCGGAAACGCCCAGTCGAATTTGGGCTACTACAGTGAGCAGGAGTTCGACTTTCGGCCCTTCGAGGAAATAAGAGCGAAGACGGTCGAATTGGGACGGGCTTGCATCGCGAAAGAGCATCGAAACATGGTGGTGCTCGGTCTTCTCTGGAAGGGCATCGCCCAGTATACGAAACTCTACGACTCCCGCTACTTGATCGGCTGCAGTTCGCTAACGTCGACCGATCCGGCGGTCGGAGTCGCGGCCTACGCGGGGTTGCTGCGCTACCAGGCGGAAGAGCGCTTTATCACCACTCCAAATCCTGGATACGAGTGCCAGGCCCCGGAGTCGGTTGCCGGTGGGAATCAGGAGCCTTTCAAGGCGCCACGATTGATGCGCGCTTACCTGACCCTGGGAGCCCGGCTGTGCGGACGTCCTGCGCTCGATTTGGAATTCAAGACCATCGATTTTCTGACCTTGCTCGATTTGGAGAGCCTCGGCCCGCGGGCCATGAAGAAGTTCCTGGGCTGACGGATTGCCGATCGGAAGCCTTGTCAAAATAGTCCAGGTCGCTTTGATCCAGGCTGTGACCTGGATAGTGAAACGCGCGCGGCAGTTGATTGGGCTGGTTTTACTGTGCGCTATTTTCGGTCGCATGTGGGTCGAATATTGTCTGCGGGGGGGCGGCCGCTGGGGGATTCGAGAGCGGGCCGAGTGGCAAATGCGCTTCGCCCAAAAATTGTTGGGGATGCTTCGGTTGCGGGTGGAGACGATCGGGACGCCTGCGGAAGGCGGGTTCATTGCGGCGAATCATCAAGGCTACATCGACATCCTGGTGATGGCGTCGCTGACGCCGCAGGTGTTTCTGTCGAAAAAGAGCGTTGGCGACTGGCCCGTAATCGGTCGATTCGTGAAAATGGCGGGAACGCTTTTCATCGATCGAAGCCGGAGGAGCGAAGTGTCGCGCCAGGAGATTGGGTTCGCTCGAGCGATTGGAGCGAAGGTGGGCATGACTGTCTACTTGGAGGGGACTTCGACGGACGGGTCGGAGGTGCGCCCGTTCAAGTCGTCGCTTTTGCAACCGGTCGTGTCCAATCAATGGAGCGTGACTCCTGCCTTTATTCGCTACGAATGCGACGGGGGCGACCCTGCGTTCGACGTGTGCTGGTGGGGCGACATGACCTTCGGCAAGCACCTCTTGAAGATGATGACGCTGCGGTCGATCCGGGCGACGATTGTTTTCGGGTCCGCTCGCGAACCCGGGGCCGATCGTAAAGCGCTGGCGAAGGCGTTGCACGCGGACGTGGTTGCTCTAAGCAAGAAAACGCCGAGTCCCATTAGTAGGGAAACGGCGTTTTAAAATCGTATTGAGAATGGCGCGACCGCGTTACTGCTCCGTTTCTTCGGGATCGACGACGAGTGGCGTCACGGGCTCGGGTTCGTCGGAAAGGAGCGCGTCGAGCGAATCGGGCAAGCTGGTAAACTGATAGGAACTCGCCTCGAAGCCGAAGGATTCCATGTATCCATTAACTGGATCGTCCGAATCGGATGCGGCGATGAAAAAGTAGACGGGGCCTTCGGGAGTGACGATTTCCTCCTCCATCTCGGTCACCGTTTCGCCGTTTTCCCCTTCTTTTTCGACTTCCTTCTCGATGGCGACCTCGGGTTGACGGCCGATGGTGAAGGTGTACGAATTCCCGTCTGCCAGGGCGATGTCGAAACTGTGGCCGTTTTCGCGGGCGGCGAGGACATTGGGCTCGTCAACGTCCGCGGTGGCGGTGAAGTTGAGTCCGGAGAAACGGGAGGCGATCTGTGAAACGGCGCTTTGGTTGAGGATTTTCTTTTCCGGCAGCGAGGCGCTGGTGGTCCAGTCGGACTCCGCGTTCTCGCGTTCAACTGTCAGTTGGTCGCCGCTTTGCAGTGAAATGTCGATCGTGGTGACATTGTCTGCGTCGAAGTCCACGAGCGCTTTCTCGAGCCAGGAATCGAGGTTGGAATCGATGTAGAAGGTGGTGTTGACGAGAAAGGCTTTGTCTTCGCCCTGATAGCGGAGGAACTGTCGCCCGCTGTCGGTTTCCTTGCCGAGGTCGAAGGCGACGATGGTATTGCCGGAAGCGTCGAAGAACTGGGCGCTGTTGCCGCCGTCGAAGCCGAGGGTGGCGATCCGGTCCGGGTTGCCGCTGACGAATCGCTGTAGTTTCGCTTCCGCTACGTTGCGGGCGAATTGATTGATCCGAGTGTAGCTCGATGGCAGGTTCGCTTTTTCTTCGAGGGTCCAGTTGCCATCGCCCTTTGCTAGCGTGATCGTGGTTCCGTCGGTCGTGATCACGACTTTCGCGGCGTCTTGCAGGCGTTCGGAGGCGACGATTGTGGAACCTACTCGGTCGTCTTGCAGAGGAGCGTTGCTCGTGCGAGTGAGGAGGTTTGTGATGATCGCGAGAATCGCGAGGACACCGGTGCAGATGTATAGATTCTTCAAATTCATGGTAACCAGTTAGAGGGCTCGTTGTTTACGCATTCGGTAGAAAAGGTATCCAAACAGGGCGAGACCGATTGGAGTGTATCCAACGTTCAAGGATACGAGTTTCCATTTTAACGCGTCGATGTCCTTGCGGAGTTCGCGTCGAATGACGCGTCGCTCGGCTCGGAGTTTAACTTCGTTTTCTCGAGATTTTTGTATCGCCTCGGAAAGTTCCGGCCCGGCGACGATGAATCCGGATCCTTGCGACTGGCTGAGCAGTTGCTGGATTTCTTGATTGGCCGCGGAGATTTGTTCTTCAATTGCCTGCAGCTTGATCTGATATTGCTGCTGGGCTTCGGCTTCCATGGCTTGGACGCGATCGAATCCGCGCGAAGCGGTTTTCTTGCTCCGGATTCCGATCAGGTCCTGGCTGCCTCCAAGGAATTCCATAATATTGGCTCCCATGGCGAGATTGTCGTTGATCGGCTGGATGGTGATCATGCCGAGGAAATTCTGTCGCTGAATTGAGAATTGATCGAGGGCCCAGTCCGTATCGGCGATAATGAATACGCTTCCGTTTCCGGTGTGGAGCTGCTCGGGCTCGTCCTCGGTTGCTTCGGTCGCGTCTTCGGCTTCCGCTTCGGCTCCGGGAGCCGCGGGTTTTCCGTTGGGAAACGCGGTGGTGAACTCGCCTTGGAGAAATCCGGCGACGGTCGCTTTTTCCCCAGTGGACTGCAACTCGTTCAGGAGGGCGCCTTGCTGGGTGAATTGGAGCATCATCCCGTTGACTGTGCCCGCGGCCTCCGTGGTCTGGATGATCGGTTGCAGCGTTAGTTTCGAATCCGGCTCGAGTTGGATGTTGCCGGCTTCGAGGAGCAAGACGGCGTTGAGATCGGCAGCGGGCACGAATTCCTGGCTGATCTGATCTTCGCGGAAGACGAGCCACGCAGGTTGCATGGAGCTTTGGGCTGTGTAGGCGATGTTGGGATCTCCCAGCGCTTCGCCGGTGGAGTATTGGATGCCCCAAGTATCGAAAAAGCGTCTGAAGTCGCTGGAAGTGTTGGGGTTGGGCTGCCCCATCATAGCCATTTGGTTTTGCTGCTGCTGAGTCCGAAAAAAGAGCGACGAAGGATCGACGGCGAGGAACAGCGGCTTGCCGGAAAGGGCGAGCTGGTCGATGTCGTACATCAGCGTTTCAGAAAGCCCGATGGGGTGGATGACCGCGAGCATGTCCAGTCCGCTGGGCAGTTCGGCGGCAGTCGGCTCGATTACTTCCACGTTGAAGGAGTTTTCGAGTTCGGTGACGATGTATTGGTCTTCTTGCGGCGGCTGCCCGGGCATGGTGGGGAAGGGCGGCGCTTTCAGGGGCAAGCTCGATATGAGGCCGAGTGTTGGTTTGGAGAGCTGTTGCACGTCGTAGATGGCCTTGGCGATGTCGTACTCGAGCGAACCGTTCTGCTCCTTTCGAGGATCGAAGAAGGGAATCGCGTTTTCGGCGTCCCCTTGACTGATGGCCAGTCCGAGGAAGATGCTGTCCCCGATGGGGCTGAGCTGCTGGCCGGTGACGCCGGAGGCGATGGCGTTTTCCTCTTCGGGCGTGTCGGGCTTCGGGTCGATCTTGTTGAATTGGATTTTCCCTTTGGAGGCGCGGGTGAACTGGGTGAGCAGTCGTTCGACGCGGTCCCCGAAATTCTGGAGGAACATTTTGTCCCCGGCGGGGATGTTCTCGATCGATTCGGTTTTGTAGAAGTCGAATCGGATCGGCTCTTCAATTTTCCCGAGCAGGTTTTTGGCGCTGTCGGAGAGCGTGTACGCGTTTTCCGCTGTAAGATCGATCCGTAGGGGAATTGAGGATACGATGTAGTGGAGCAGCAGGAAATTGACGAGGATGAGAATCGATGCGTGAATTTTTGTGGATAGTTTCATGTCCGTATCTCTCCGTGATTACTTTTCCAAGACGATGACGTTGATCGCGAGGAAGGCGATGGTCAGTGTGGTGAAGAACGAGATCGCTCCGATTTCGATCAGTCCTCGAGTCATGGTTTGAAAGTGGTTGAGGAAGCTGAAGTTCCCGAAGAACTCGATGACTCCCGGCGCCGCGAATTTTTCGAGAACCGAGAGGAGGATGTGCGACCCGAAGATAGTCGCCAGGAAGCAGATGAGAACGCTGATGACGAACGCGATCACTTGATTCTTGGTCAGGGCCGAGCAGACCGAGCTGATCGAGAGGTAGGAAGCGGCGAGCAGGAGCGAGCCAAAGTAGCCGGAAATCAGAACGCCCCAGTCGGGGTCGCCGAGGTAGCTGGTGGTCAGGGCGAGGGAAAAGGTGAGCGCGAGCGAAATACCGATAAAGGCCCAGGCGGCGAGAAACTTGCCGAGCACGGCGCTGAGCGGGGAGATCGGAAGGGTGAAAAGAAGTTCGATACTGCCCGATCGTTTTTCCTCCGACCACAGGCGCATTCCAGTAGCGGGAATGAAGATGAGAAACGCCCACGGAAGGAAGTTCCAGAGCGTATTCAAATTTGCCTGATTGCTTTCGTAGTAGCCCGCGAAGATGGCGAGGCTGATGACCACGATGTGAAAGACGGCCAGGATCACGTAGCCCACAGGCGAGCGGAAGTAGCCGAAAAACTCTTTCTTAAAGATGGGAGCGATTTGGTTCATGCGTATGCCTTGCTGTGAGTGAGTTCGCGGAAGATCTCGTCGATGGACGATCCGGGCTTGCGGGCTTTGAACGAGTCGGGCGTCTCGTCGACGCGCACTTTGCCTTGGTCGATCACGATGATGCGATTGCAGATGGCCTCGACTTCCTCGAGGATGTGGGTGGAGAGGATGATGGCCTTGTCCTCGGCCATGGTTTTGATGAGCTTGCGCACCTCGTGCTTTTGGTTCGGGTCGAGCCCGTCGGTGGGCTCGTCGAGAATGAGGACGGGCGGGTCGTGGAGAATGGCTTGAGCGACGCCGACGCGTTGCCGGTAGCCCTTGGAGAGCGTTTCGATGGCCTGGCCTTGAACCTGTTGCAGGTGGCATTTCACGATGACGTCCGAGAGCCGGTCGTGGATTTCGTCTTTCGATCGGAAGCCGCGCGATTCCGCCACGTAGGTAAGGAATTCGAAGACGGTCATTTCCGGATAGGCGGGACTGCTTTCCGGCAGGTAGCCGATACGGCTTTTGGATTCGAGCGGGTTCTCCTGCACGTCGAAGCCGCCCACGGACGCGGTGCCGGCGGTCGGGGCGAGGAAGCCCGCTATCATTTTCATCGTGGTGGACTTGCCGGCTCCGTTGGGTCCGAGAAAGCCGAGAATATCGCCTTTTCGGACTTCGAAGGACACGCCGTCGACTGCGCGCAAGTCCCCGTAGTCTTTGACTATATTGTCTACAACAACCATGGGTGGATTTTTATTGGTTTAAGGGTTTAAAGAGAAATTTCGCGGCGCGACGGGTCCGGCTGGAAGGTTGGGATTTCGCGCCTTTAAAACTGTGAGCGCGAAGCGTTTAGAGGAGTGAAATGAGGATTTCAAGAATTTCGTGACGGTCGCCGCGGCGGCGGTCGAAATGTGTGTAACAGTGGTTTTGGGACTAGAGCTCGAGGGATTCCTGTTCCTCTTGTTCTGGCGTATCATCGGGATTCAACGGTTTGTCCTTCAGATGTCGAGGAGGTTCCGCGATTTTGCGGGCGAAATTCGTTTCGCGATCGGCCACGATCCGGTCGCAGATTTTCTGCACGTGGAGCCGCAGCCACATGGAGGTGTTGGAGTCTCGGAGGTAGCGGGCGGGACCGTAGGCGTGGATGCGGTTGGTCTGCAGCAGCCGGTCGTTTTGGGCGAATTCGGCTTCGTTGGTGGGCTTGTAGACGGCGTAGGCTTTGCCGCCGAACTTCCGCACGACAGAAAAGCTGGGAACATCGCTCGGGCCGTCGGCAATGTAGATCATATTCTGGAAGGGGATGCGGCGGTCCTCGTGGGCCATCTTGGCGTTCACGTCGATGGCGGCGTCTTTGTTGGAGCCTTTGTTGATCTCGAACAGGGCTCGGGTTTTGGTGGTGTTGTCGACCATCATCCCGATTTGGCAGATCTCTTTTTCGGTCTCCATTCCGAGCTCGTCCTGACGATTGAATCCGGGCAGGAGCGGATTCTCGATGAACTCGCATCCCCATATTCCATCGACGTAGGGAGCGATTTTGCTTCCTCGGATCATCTCGGCCAGGCCGGTGCTGACGATGTAGTGCTCCAATTCGATTTCGTGTTTTTCGTATTCAGGTTTGGAGCGCGCTTCGGCTCGGAGTTCGCTAAAAAACTCGGGCAGGCCTTCGTAGAATTCAATTTCGGCGCCGAGCTCGCGCAGGGTGTCGTTGTTGAGGCCCTTCATCTCGCCGTTGCGCACGTGGGTGAGAATGTGGTTCAGGTAGACGCTTTCGCCGGAGACGCGGTAGCCGCGTTCGTGATAACGCTCGGCGAGGGCGTTGGTTTCCTCCCAGAAGCGGGCCTCGTCGATCTGGTAGCGCTCGAATATCGGCTGCTGCATGTAGCCGGGAATCAGCGTCTTGTCGAAGTCCCAAATCAGGGCGATTCTGTTCTGGGTGAACAGTCCGTGTGCCATAGCCGCAAGCAAAGAGGATGGGGACGCGACTGCAATGGCCAATTTCGAGGAATGCGGCTTCGAATCGGATGAAATTCGGATTTGCAGTTTGGCAGGCGAACCGGCATTGCTCCTTCTTTCTTTAATTATGGCGATCGAGCTTCCAGATATCACTCCATTCAAGAATCGCGTCGCGGAGATCGACGAGATGATGAATCAGCCGGATTTCTTCAACGACGCGCGGCGTTCGGCGGCGTTGTCGAGGGAGCAGATGAAGCTGCGTCAATTGCTCGAGGACCACGCTGCGCTGGAGCAAGCGAAGAACGCTCGGGCGGAGCACAACGAACTGCTGGCCGATCCTGACGGCGACGAGGAATTGAAAGAGCTTGCCACAGAGGAGCTGCCGGAGCTGGAAGAAACGATCGACCGCTTGGAAGAGAAGATTCTGGTATCCATGATTCCGCCGGAAGACTCGGACTCGCGCAACACGATCGTGGAAATCCGCGCGGGAGCGGGCGGCGACGAGGCGTCCTTGTTCGCGGGGGACTTGTTTCGCATGTACTCTCGGTTGGTCGAGCGCCGTGGCTGGACGCTCGAGCAGATGAGTTCGAGCGAAAGCGGAATTAGCGGTTTCAAGGAAGTGGCTTTTCTCATCCGCGGGGAGGAAGCCTACAAGCAGATGAAATTTGAAAGCGGCGTGCATCGAGTGCAGCGCGTGCCGGAAACGGAGTCGCAAGGGAGGATCCACACTTCGACGGTTACCGTTGCGGTTTTGCCCGAGGCGGAGGAGGTCGATATCGAGATCGATCCCCAGGAATTGGAGATCACGGTTTCGCGGGCGAGTGGTCCCGGCGGGCAGGGAGTCAACACCACGGACTCGGCGGTTCAGATCTTGCACAAGCCGACTGGCATCATCGTCAATTGCGCCGACGAGCGCTCGCAGATCAAGAACAAGGCGAAGGCGATGACGGTTTTGCGTTCGCGTCTTCTACAGGCCAAAGAGGAAGAGGAGCGGGCGAAGTACGCCGAGAACCGCAAGCAGCAAGTGGGGACGGGCGACCGGAGCGAGCGAATTCGCACCTACAATTTTCCGCAGAGCCGGCTGACCGATCACCGAATTGGCCTGACCGTCCACAGTCTGCCTCAGGTCATGGAGGGCGAGCTGGACGAAGTGATGGACGCGCTTCAGCTAGAAGATCAAAAGCTGAAAATCGAAGCCCTCATTTCCGCTCAAAGCGAATCGTAGGCGTCTCCAAACGATGAGCGCGACGCTGACAGTTCTAGACGTGGTCCTCAAAAGCGCGGACTTTCTAGAGCGGAAGCAAGTGGAGAGCCCGCGTTTGAATGCGGAGTGGCTGATCGCCCATGCCTTGGGTTTGGATCGCATGCAGATCTACCTGCAATTCGATCGGCCGCTGGTGGAGGACGAACTGGCGCGGATGCGGGAATTTGTGGCCCGGCGCGGAAAACGTGAGCCGCTTCAGTACATTACCGGGCAGACGCAGTTTCACGATCTCACCGTGAAGTGCGACGCCCGGGCATTGATCCCGCGACCGGAGACGGAGCAGCTGGTCGAGCTGGTCAAAGATCTCGGTCCTGAGATTGACGAGTCTATTCGTATTCTAGATTTGGGTACTGGAACCGGCGTGATCGCGTTGGCGCTGGCCATGCACTATCCGCGAGCGGAGTTGGTTGCGGTCGACCGGAGCCCCGACGCCCTGGAGCTGGCTCGGGAGAACGCGTTGCATTGCGGGTTTCAAAGTCGCGTGGCATTTGTCGAATCGGATTGGTTCGAAGGGCTGGGTGGTGAAACGCCCTTCGATCTGATTGTCTCGAACCCGCCCTACCTGACCGAATCGGAAGTCGCGGAAGCGGAAAGCGAAGTGAAGGACTTCGAGCCCAGGATCGCTTTGGTCGCGGAAAACGACGGTTTGGCGGATTTGCTTCGGATTGTGGAAGGAGCCTTTACGCGATTGTCGGACGGAGGATCGCTTTGGCTGGAAACCGGAATCGAGCATCACCGGGCCTTGCTGGATGCGTGTTCGCGTCTTGGATACAGCGAAAGCGAGGGAATCGCGGACTGGAGCGGGCGAGCGCGTTTCATCCGCGCTCGGAAGTGAGATCGATTCGGTATGCGCGAGTGGTTTTTGGACATCGCTCACATTGTTCGCTAGATCTCCGCCCCGCTGGGTGGGTACATTCCAACGTGTTGAATTTCTTGCCCGAGAAAACCCGCCGGGACGTCGGGTTCCACCTACTTCACTTGCGTCTAGGGTGGAACGCGACGTCTCGGCGGGTTTGAGTTTACGAGAATGTGGTGGGAGGTCAGACCACGATCCTGTCAACGACAGGAGAGCGATGTCCAAAAACTTTTGGGATAGACTCTGGTCGAGAACTTCGACGGACTCTCAGTTGATGAGCTTTTCGAAGCGAGACTTGGACGAGGCTAAGGGGAGCGCGGGTTGCTTCCAGTCGTTGATATTGGGCGAGGCGTTGACGGCGTCGACCATGATGCGCAAGGCTTCGCGGAGCTGGATGTCGAAGTCGGGCACGGGCTCTTCTTCCTCGTCCTCTTTTTCGGCATCAGCGTTTTCGGCAACTTCAGTTGTGTTGTCGCTCTTTTCTTCGTTTGACGATTCGTTGACTTGAGCGAGCGCTCCGTCCTCGTCGGTGGGGCCGGAGGAGGGCGTTTCCTTCTTAGTGAAATCGGGATCGACTTCCTCCTCATCCTCTTTGTTCTCTTCCTCTTCCTTCAGAACAGCGTCGAGTTTGATCTCCTTTTTGTCGAAATTCACTTCCGCGAGCGTGCGCTGGCGGTCTTTCATCGCGTCGATGAAGGCCTTGTCTTCCTCCATCATTTGCTTGCGGCGCTCGAGGTTGAGGGAAATGAACTTCTGCTCTTCCCGTTCCTCGTACCAGTCGAGACGTTCTCTGAGGAAATCGAATTCCTCGAGCTGGATGCGACGCTCTTTACTTTGTTTGGTGAGCGTTTCGATGAACGGCTTCTTGAGCGTCATTTCCACGAAAAAGCGAGCCGGCTTGATGTAGTCCCAGGCGAGCGCGTTGTCGAGGTCGGCCTCGCCTTGAGCGGTTACGTCCGCGACGGATGGTACTGAAATATCGGATACAACTCCTTTGCGTTGCACGGAGAAGCCGTTGGGAAGGTAGTACTTTTGAATGGTGAGTTTGGCGGCGCCGGCCTTGTTGTCGGAATTGAATGCTCGGAGCACGTAGTCTTCCAAGGGGAGGACTTGTTGCACGGTGCCTTTGCCGTGGGTGCTGTCGTTGCCGATGATAAGCGCTCGTCCGTAGTTCTGCAGGGCTCCGGCGAGGATTTCCGAAGCGGAGGCGCTGTGGCGCGAGGTGAGCACGGCGAGCGGGCCGTTGTAGACGACTTTCGGGTTGCGGTCGGAGCGGGCGAGGATTTTTCCGTAGGAGTCTTTCACCTGAACGACGGGGCCGCGAGAGATGAAGAGTCCGGTCATGTCGACGGCTTCGTTTAGGAGTCCGCCTCCATTGCGTCGCAGGTCGAGGACGATGGCTTGGACGCCTTCGTCTTTCATTTTGAGAACGAGTTCCTCGACGTCGGCGGTGACGCTGGTTCTGGATTCTTCCGAGCCGTAGAAGCCGGGAATGTCGATGACGCCGATGGACATGGTCGATCCGCTGGCGGTGGGGACTTGGTGGATTTCGCCTTCGCAGCGGCTGGAATTGATGCGGACGGTGTCGCGCACGATGCTGACGACGCGGCGCTCGGATTCGTCGACGGCGTCCGCGGGTATGATGGTCAGGTTGACGACGGTGCCTTTTTCGCCGCGAATTTGGTCGACTACCTTCCGCAGTCCCATGTCGATGATGTCGACGGGTTCTTCGTCGCCTTGGGCGACGGCGACGATGCGGTCGTTGGGTTTCAAGTCGGTGGTGTTTTTTGCGGGCCCGCCGGGGATGAGTTCGCGGATGACGCAGTAGCCGTCCTCTTCGCTGAGGAGGGCGCCGATGCCGACGAGAGAGAGGCGCATTTGAATGCTGAAGTCTTCGAAGGTGTCCGAGGAAAAGAAAGTGGAGTGCGGATCGAATATGTGGGTGAGGCTCGTGAGGAAGATCTCTTGCACGTCGCTGGAGCCGAATTCGAGGATGCTGCGTCTCTGGCGCTCGTAGCGTTTGGCGATGCGTTCCTGGGCGTCTTCCTCGCTTTTGTCGTTGAGGAGCTCCTGAAGCATTTCCTGCTTGAGACGCTTGACCCAAAGGTAGTCGGCTTCGTCGTCGGTCGTGGGTCGCGGGGTTTCGCTGCGGTCGAATTCGAATTCCTCGTCGGTGTCGAAGGCCCATTCGCCTTCGAGGCGCTCGAGCACCCAGTCGATGCGTTCGAGGGCGATTTCCCGGTAGCGTTCGTAGATCGCGAAGGCGGCGTCGAGATTGCCCTTGTGGCGCATTTGCATGCTGAGGCGAGGGCCGAAAGTGTCGATGAATTCCTGCTCGTCGGACTGCTGGAAGTAGAGCCGGTTGTAGTCGAGCCGGTCCATGAATTCGTGGATGAGGACCGTGAAGGTCTCGTCGGAGATTTCCTCGTTGTTGAAGTGGAGGGTTTCGAGCATTTCGATGACGCGCATCGTCTCCTGCGACATCAGGTCTGAGGGCTCGAGGACGGGAAGTTCGGCGGGTTCGGAAAGCGGCTCTTTTTCCGTCAGGCCGAATCCGACGCTAATTCCAATCAGGATTGAGGTAGTAAGAATGGCGGTTCGTTTCAACATTGCGCTGTGGTTTCGAGATTGGGGCGAATGGGCGAGGCGATTCGCGAAAAGTGGTCGTGGAGTTGGATTGGCGGTCGGTAAGTAGTTACGAGTGTGTGATTAAGTGTGAAAAGTCGGTTGGGGGCAAAACTTAAAACGCGCTGGCCCACGGCGGCGGTTACCGCTTTTTCAGCAGGTCGCCCGCTTCGTCTAGAATTTTCTTCTCGCTGTCGGTGAGGGCGCCGAAGCCTTTGCTGTTGATTTTGTCCAGGATTCGGTCGACTTCCTTTTTCAAGTCGCGTGTTGGGGTGATATTCACCTTGTAGGGGAACGACTTTTGGGCGGGTTTTTTCTTCTTGGACTGGAACCAGTCGGGCATCGAAAAGCGGTCGGACTTGCCCAGGCTGGGATTCCGAGCGTAGACGAATTTATAAAAAAGGTAGCCGCCGAGCATGCCGCCGAGATGGGCGGAGTGGGCGGTGCCGCTTTGATTCAGCAGTTCGAAGAAAATGAAGCCGAAGGCGGCGATCCCGAGAGAGACGTACATGACCACCTTGGCCTTCATGCGGATGACCATCATGAAGTAGATGTCGCTGTCCCCGAATAGCAGGGCGAAAAAGGTGATAAGCCCGAAAACGGCCCCGGAAGCGCCGACGACGCTTGTCGATTGCGTGGCGAAGGTGACGAGGTACCAGACGAGCCCGCCTACTACGCTCGACCCCAGGTAGAGCTGGACGAATCGCTTTTCGCCGATTTGCGGCAGGATGGCTCGCCCGAGGAAAAACACCCCGATCATGTTGGCGAGAATGTGCATGATCCCTCCGGTGTGGTGGAGGAAGGCGTAGGTGAGAAAGGCCCAAATGCGGGTGTCGACCACGCTGAGCTCGAAAAATCGGGTGAATCCTTCGCCGGCGGCGAGTTGAATGGCGAAGACGAAGACGTTGAAAAGGATGATCCCGAAGATCAGGTTGCGTGATCGGGCGTCGGGGCTGGACTGCATGTAGGGTCGATCGTAAAGCATGCGTTAACGGAGAATCATCATTTTCAGGCGAATTACAAGGAAAGCCGACAGCTAAATTATCGCTAGATAACACGTTTGGCTTAGTGGTTTTGTTGCGATTGGGCTCTATTACCTACGCGGTTTGATCCGGTGGGCTTTCGAGTGGTCGCGGCGTTGCGTCGCTCGCGATCGGAATCGCGTACTGTACGAGACCGGTTCGGGGGCGGTTGGTTCGCCGGTTTTTTCGGGATTCGGCGGTTTTTCGGCCGAGCGCCGTTTCCGGCCTCAATTAGCGAAACGGAACAAGGCGACGTCCCCGTCTTTGAAGGCGTATTCTTTCCCTTCGAGGCGGTATTTTCCGGCGTCGCGGGCGGCGGCGACGCTTCCCAGCGAAGAAAGATCCTCGTAGGAGACTACTTCAGCCTTGATGAAACCTTTTTCGAAATCGGTGTGGATAACGCCCGCTGCTTGCGGCGCGAGCATGCCCGTAGTGAACGTCCAGGCCCGCACTTCCTTCTCGCCGGCGGTGAAGTAAGTTTCGAGCCCGAGAAGGGCGTAGGTCGCCTTGATCAGGAGCGAAATGCCGGAGTCGGCGACGCCGAGATCCGCGAGGAATTCGCCTGCCTCCTCGGGCGACAAGTCAACCAGTTCGGACTCGATTTGGGCGCTGATGACGACGCATCCCGCGTCTTGGCTTTCTTTCGCGAAGGCCCGCACTTTGGCCACCAGCTCGTTGTTCTCGGAGTCAGCGAGGTCGTCCTCCATGACGTTGGCGGCGTAGATTACGGACTTGGAGGAAAGGAGGTGAAGTCCCTTCATGACTTCGGCTTCCTCGTCGGTGACGGAAAGCGTGTTGGCCGATTTTCCCTCGTTGAAGTGGGGAATGAGACGGTCGATGAGATCGCAGACGGCCTGTGCGTCCTTGTCGTTGCCGCGGGCTTTCTTGAGGGCTTTTTCCTTCTGGCGCTCGACGGACTCGAGGTCGGCGAGAACGAGCTCTGTATTGATAATCTCGATATCGCGGATCGGGTCGACGGAGCCCATGTTGTGAATGATCTCGTCGTTCTCAAAGCAGCGAACGACTTGGACGATGGCGTCGACCTCCCGGATGTTGGCCAGGAACTTGTTCCCGAGGCCTTCGCCTTTGCTAGCGCCTTCGACCAAGCCGGCGATGTCGACGAATTCGATGGCGGCCGGAATGACCACTTGGGTCTTGGCGATGTCCTTCAGGACGTCGAGTCGGTCGTCCGGCACGTTCACGACGCCCACGTTGGGATCGATGGTGCAGAAGGGGTAGTTCGCGGACTCCGCCTTCCGGGTGCGGGTGAGCGCGTTGAAAAGCGTAGACTTGCCAACATTGGGGAGACCGACGATACCAGCTTTGAGCATAGGCGAGGCAGAACATTCAATCGGATGTTGCTTGACAAGACCCAATTTTGGTAAATCTTCCTCGTCTTTTTCCGAATTTTCCAGGACACCGAATCATGGCCTTAAAGATCAAACTTCAGAGGGGTGGAGCCACCCACAATCCCATCTACCGCGTGGTGGTTGCCGAAGCGCGCAGCCGTCGCGATGGCCGCTTCGTTGAAAAGCTTGGCACCTACCTCCCCAGCCCCAAGGGCAAGCAAGTGGAGTTGACTCTCAATGTGGAGCGAGCGGACTACTGGATGTCGGTGGGAGCGAAGCCGACCGAGACGGCCAACGCCCTGATCAAGCGAGCCCGCAAGGAAGCCCCTGCCCCTGCCGAAGCGGAGGCGTGAGGCGAATCGCCCATTCCCATTTTCGAAGCCCGGTCGAGACGCCGGGTTTTTTTGTCGCCCGATCCTGGGCTTGAACTGAAGGGGCGGATCCCGTTCCTTTGCTGACTGCTTCCTCGCCATGAAAATCGACGTGCTCACGCTCTTCCCTCAGATGCTCGACGGATTCCTGTCCGAAAGCATGATGGGGCGCGCTCGCGAAGCGGGTGTCGTGGACGTGGGCGTGCACAACTTGCGCGACTGGGCGCAAGGGAAGCACAAGCAAGTCGACGATCGCCCCTTTGGGGGAGGAGCCGGAATGGTCCTAATGCCGGAGCCCATTTTCGACGCGTTCGAATCGCTGGAGTCGCCCGGTTCGCATCACGTTTATTTGGCGCCGGACGGGGAGCCGCTCACGCCCGAGATCGCCCAGGACCTGGCGGCGAGAGAGCACGTGATTTTCTTGAGTGGCCACTACGAGGGAATCGACGAACGCGCTCGGGAAAAAGTGATCCACCAGGAGGTCAGCATCGGCGACTACGTGCTTACCAACGGGACCTTGGCGGCGGCCGTTGCGATCGACTGTTTATGCCGGTTTTTGCCCGGTTTTTTAGGCGAAGAAAAATCATTGACTAGCGAAAGCTTCCAGGGCAGTTTGCTCGACTTTCCTCAATTCACGCGTCCAGCGGTGTTTCGAGATATGCCGATTCCAGAGGTGCTTTTATCTGGAAACCACGCGGAAATCGAGAAGTGGCGTCAAGCGATGCGAGAGGAAAGAACGCGCCAGCGAAGACCCGATTTATTAGAGGATTAGTATAATGAACCAGATTGTAAACGAACTGACCAAAGACCAGCTCAAGGAGGACGTGCCCGCGTTCAAAGTAGGCGATGGCGTCAAGGTGCACACCTTGGTACGCGAAGGCGACAAGCGTCGCGTGCAGATTTTCTCGGGCATCGTGATCGCCCGCAAAGGTTCCGGCATTCAAGAGTCGTTCACAGTCCGTCGCATTTCCTACGGCGAGGGCGTCGAGAAAGTATTCCCGGTTCACAGCCCGAACGTCTCCAAGATCGAAGTAGAGAAGGAGTCCAAGACGATGCGGGCTCGCATGTACTACCTCCGCGGCCTCGTCGGCAAGAAGGCGATGCAGGTCAAGGAGAAGCGCCTCAGCAAAGGCCACTAGAAGGCTCCGCCAGTTACAATTTCGAAACGACCGCCCTGGTTGGGGCGGTCTTTTTTTGTCCACGCGAGAAGTGGGGGCGTCGCTTGGGCGGATTGCGTTTGGAATCGCCCATTTTGGTCTTGAGGCGGGCGCCGGGCTCGATTGGGGTGTGGGGCTCTATTATTATAGCAGAGTTCGCTCACCACACACATGAATACTGAGATCCTCCAAAACGCCGCCAATCAAGCGCGCGGACTGGCCATTGACGCCGTCCACGCCTGCAAGTCCGGACATGTCGGGCTTCCCCTGGGATCGGCGGAAATCGGCGCCGTCCTCTACGGGCACGCGCTTTCTGTCAATCCGGACGAGCCACGTTGGCTCAACCGCGACCGTTTCGTTCTTTCCGGGGGGCACGGCAGCATGTTCCTCTACAGTTGGCTGCACCTGGCCGGTTTCGACCTCTCGCTCGACGAGCTCAAGAATTTCCGCCAGCTTCACAGCAAGACTCCCGGGCATCCGGAGTTCATGGAAACCGACGGGGTGGAAAGCACCACCGGTCCGTTGGGTCAGGGCATTGGCAACGCGGTCGGGTTCGCGGTGTCGCAGAAGATGGCGGCGGCGAAATACAACACGGCCGAACACACGATTCTCGACAACCACGTAGTCGCTCTCGCAGGAGATGGGTGTATTCAAGAAGGCGTGGCCCAGGAAGCCTCCGCGTTGGCGGGCCACCTCAAGCTCGACAATCTGATCGTCTTCTACGACAGCAACGACGTGACCTTGGACGCCATGGCGGAAAAGTCGCAGAGCGAAGACACCGCCAAGCGCTACGAAGCCCTGGGCTGGGGCGTAGTTACGATCGATGGCCACGACTTGAACGCAGTGGCGTCGGCCTTCGAGGCCGCCAAAGCGGCGACCGGGAAGCCGCAGCTCATTATCGCCAAAACAGAGATTGCCCGCGGGATTCCGGAAGTGGCCGGCACGGCGGCGGGCCACGGCGAAGGGGGAGCGATCAAGCACTCTGAAAACGCCCATGAGGTGCTCGGCCTTCCGGCCGACCGGTTTTATGTTTCCCAAGACGTGCGAGCCCACTTCGCGGAATTGAAACAAGCGCGTATCGAAGCCTACAATACATGGAAAGCGACGTACGATGCGTGGGCGTCCGCGAATGCGTCGCTGGCGGCCCAGCTCGAGGCCGGCGCGTCGGCCCCGGTGGACGTCGACGACTTGCTGTCTCAAATCCCGGTTGCGGACGACGATGCCAGCGCGGCGACGCGCGTTTCGGGATCAAACGTGCTGCAACCGATCGCGGCAGCTCGTCCGGAACTCATCAGCGGATCGGCGGACCTGCACGGTTCGACCAAGAATTACATCAAGGACGGCGGCGACTTCTTGCCGGGCAACGAGTCGGGACGCAATCTGCTCTTCGGCATTCGCGAGCACGCTATGGGCGCCTTGCTCAACGGAATGGCCTACGACGGAATCTGGCGGGCCTCCGGAGCGACCTTCATGGTCTTTGCCGACTACCTCCGTCCGTCGATTCGCTTGGCTTCGCTTGCCGGTCTCCCGGTGGTTTATATTTTCACCCACGACTCGGTTGGAGTCGGCGAGGACGGCCCAACGCACCAACCGGTGGAAACCGTTTCCGGACTGCGCGTCATTCCCAACCTCGACGTGATTCGCCCCTGCGATACGGAAGAGACGGCGGGAGCCTTCGTGGCGGCGATGGAGCGCCAGGACGGTCCGACGGTACTGTCGCTCACACGCCAAGGCGTGCCGAACATCAATACGGCGTCTGCGGACGAACGACGTCAGGGCGTATTGAAAGGTGGATACGTATTGAAGAAGGAGACGAGCGATTTGGACGTGATTATTATTGCGACCGGTTCGGAAGTGCAGCACGCGATTGCGGCGGCCGAGGAAATCGGTTCTGGTGCCCGCGTTGTTTCCATGCCTTCGATGTTCCGCTTCGACGCCCAGAGCGCGGAGTACAAGGAAAGTGTCCTGCCTGCGTCCTGCTCGAAGCGAGTGGCGATCGAGGCGGGCGTAACCGGCTTGTGGTACAAGTACGTTGGCTTGGAAGGCTCGGTGATTGGCATCGACCGTTTCGGTATTAGCGCGCCGGGAGGCACGGTGATGGCCGAGTTGGGTATGACGTCTGCGTCGGTGGTCTCGGCGGCTCGCTAGCGGCGATCGCTTTCGTTTCAGAATTTTCCAGCCTCTGCTCGCGTTTCGCGGCGGAGGCTTTTTTTTTGGGGATATGCATCGCCGATTCAAGGAAATCGAACATGGTTCGCCGGAGTACATACAGGAGCTCGAACTCCGGAACGCGGTTTTGCGGACTCCATTGGGCATGGATCTTGCGAACGAGAGCTTGAGTCCGGAGAGAGCGGCGCGGCATTTCGGCGTTTTTGAAGCGGAGCGAATGGTCGCCTGTTTGGTGGTTTTTTCGAGGGGCGAGAAGCCAGCGCGGCTCAAGCAGATGGCGGTCGCTGAGTCGCATCAAGGAAACGGGCTGGGAGCGGCTTTGATGCTCTGGGTGGAGCAGGAGTTGCGAACGAGCGGAATCGTCCAGGCTTGTCTCCACGCTCGGGATACAGCGGTTGGGTTCTATGAAAAACTGGGCTACGAGCAGGTGGGCGAACCGTTTTCTGAAATTGGCTTGCCTCATCGGAAAATGCGCAAGGAGCTTGCCCCCATGACATTTGTGGAAGCGTGTTTAAATGGCGACGATCCAGAGCGGTCCGCTCGTTTTGCGGAGGCGGCCTTTCGGGGCGGCGCCGGCACCATCGAGTTGTGCGGACAAATGGAGGAGGAGGGGCTCACGCCACCACTGGCTTCGGTAGCCGCGGCGCGGGCAGCGTTTGGCGGACCAGGCTTGATGGTGATGATCCGGCCGCGGGCGGGCGATTTCAACTATTCGGAGAGCGAGCTTGCGGAGATGGAGAGCCAGATCGCGTCGGTGGCCGATACGGGCGCCGACGGAGTGGTATTTGGCGTCGTAACGGAAAACGGGGCGCTGGATTCAGCGGCGTTGGAGCGACTGGTCGCACGCAGTCGGGAGTTTGATTTGAAGACGACGTTTCACCGCGGTTTCGATGCCTTGGCGGATCCGCTGGGAGCGATTGAGGCGCTGGCGGCTGCGGGCGTGGATCGCATCTTGACCAGTGGCGTGGGCTGGGGCGAGCCGGGAACGGCGTTGGATGGAGTCGCCCGGTTGAACGAGACGATCGCTCGGGCGCGGGGTCGTCTGGAGATCGTGATCGGCGGAAGCGTCAATCCGGATTTGGCGTCCGCGATTCTGGAGCGTTTGGATCCTTGGGTGGGGACGATTGGATTTCACGCGTATTCAGGCGTTCAGGACGCGGGGGAAACAACGGAGGCGAAAGTGCGGGCGCTGGTGGATGCGGCCTGCGGCGGCGATTGAGGGACGGAGGGAAGGAGAGATTAGGTGAAGAGAGTTTTTAACAGTGATCTCTTCGAGATCAAATTCCGTCCCGTCTTCGACGCGGCGGTAACAAGATCGCTTCGCGAACAGGATCTTGTGGATATTTCTAGCGAATAGATCCTTGTCCCGTCCCGCTGAGCGGGATGGGATTTTTGTGACGCGAGAGCGTCATTTCGCCGCTAGGCGACTGTTAAAAAATACCCGCCTTGATTCGTCTGTTCGCGGGATCTCTAGAGCTCCCGGATTTTGATGCTGCGGTAGCTGACTTCGTCGTTGTGGTCCTGCAGGAGGATGTGGCCTTTTTCGGAGAGTCCGAAGTTCTCGATGTCGGCGTATTTGCTGCGGGCGATGAGGGCGCGGTAGATGTTGTTGCCGCGTTCGTATTCGACTACTTTGAATCCGTTGAGCCAGTGTTGGATGGTTCCGTTGGGAAGTGAAACGACGCGTCCGTGATTCCACTCCCCGATGCGCAGTGGAACGGTGCGGTTGTGCACTTTCTTTTCAGAAGGAATGAGATCGTAGAGGGACGCGGAGGTGCGGTTGCCTGCGGCGCCTTTCGATCCGTCCGGGTGCCCTTCATTGTCGAGGACTTGGTATTCGAGTCCGAGATACTTGGGAGCAGCGCCGTCGTCGGCGTGGTTGGCAACGAAGTATTTCACGCCGCTGTTGGCGTCTTTAGTGAGACGGAACTCGAAATCGAGCTCGAACGCTCCGTAGGTTTTTTTGGTGATGATGTCGCCGCCTTTTCCGCCTTTGTTGATCATGAGAACGCCGTCTTTGACGCTCCAGCCTTCAGCGGAGAAGGGGGTCTTCGATTTGGCGCCTTTCCAGGCGTTGGTTTTTTTCCCGTCGAAGAGGAAGGTCCAGCCTTGGCGTTTTTCGGAAGCGCTGAGCGAGTTGGGGGCGATGTTGCGCACGTAGACCCCTTCGGAGGGGGAGAGCTTGGGCGATTTCGTATTGATGCGGAGATTACGCCAGCGGACTTTGTAGCCGGCGTGGTCGAGGTTCTTGCCAATGCCGTGCACTTGCAGGCCGATGAATCCTGTGATGGGTTTCTCGTCGATGAGGTGGGAGACTTGTTTGCCGTTGAGGAAAGTCTGTACTTCGTTGCCGACGCATTCGATGCGGGCTTTGTTCCACTGCTCGTTTTTGTAGAGGGATCGAGCGGGTTCGTTGTAGTCGACGGGGTAGAGCCAGCCGCGGTTGGCCTCGTCGTAGATGCCTCCGGTCCAGGCGCGGGCGGAGGTGTCGAGCTCGAACTGGTAGCCATGGACGCGGCCGTCGCGGTAGTCGGGCTTGCTCATGCTGCGGAACTGGACGCCGGAGTTGAGACCGTCTTGCACCCAGACTTCGAACTCGAGTACGAAGTCGGTGTACGTTTTCTCGGTGGTCATGAACGAGTTGGGCGTTCCGGCCACGGACGTGCCGACGATCTCGCCGTTCTTGATACTGTATTCGGCGACACCTCCGAGCTGTTTCCAGCCGTCGAAGGACTTGCCGTTGAACAGCGGCGTCCAGTCGTCAGCGAATGCGGCACTTGAAAGGGAAGCGGCCAAGAGAGCAGCAAAGAAGGGGCGAGCGCGATTATCCATACACGTGTTAGGTTGAGGGGATGGAGGGAAACTTCAAGCAGTTAATGGGTGGAATCGTGAATGCTTGCGAACGGATACAAAGTTGGAACATTACGGGTTGGTTCAAGAGGCTAGCCTTATTGCCTCGCAGAGGCTCCTTAGTTGTTCCGAAGGAACATCCTAGCGATCCTGTCAAAACAGGAGAGCGGTGATGTCATCGCTCTCTGCGCTCGCTAGGAGTCCTCGCTTTGCGGGGCCATTAGGAATCCGCTTCGCGGATAGTAAGGTTAGGTCATGAGGATCTTACTGTTTCGATCAACGCCTCAACAAATTGACGCATTACGAACGCCTCTTCGAGAGTTGTGCATTCCTTCGCGACATTCACGTTTCCCAAACGAAGCATCCCTTTAGTATTCGCTCTAGAATGATCAGGGCTGTAAACGAGCGGCCCCGGAGTGTCGTCCACCAATACCTTAACTTCACCGTCCTCGCTCAACTCCGCATATCTGCGTTGATAGGCAAAAACCTCTCCTTCTTGGCGCTTCGGAATGGGAGGGTTTTTCAGATTCTCCAAAGCTAAGTAATAGGTCTCTTCAAAGTATTGGAGGAGATTGGTTAAAGACTTGAGCATCGCCTCGTCTCTTGGAAGGCCAACTACTCCATTGGATTCCAGAATTTCAAAGCCCTCTTCTTTTAGCAGATTCAGTACCCCTCGAGCGCCATCGCTCCAGGCATCGCTAATACTGGCTCCCTTGCGCAGATCCTCAAATTCACCTTCCTCCAGACGTTCCAATATCTCCAGGAATCTGTCGTCCCGAGTGATCATTTTGATCGGATCGCTTTGAGCGTTCGCAGAAGTTCCCAGGAGAATTGCAACCCAAAGGAAAAATGTGCCTATGTGTATTTTCATAGTCACATCAAAGCATTTCCTATGCCGTATCGGATAGCGATTCCCCAAAATGGAGGTGGGGTGGCTAACGGGATTCGAACCCGCGACCCTCGGTACCACAAACCGATGCTCTAACCAACTGAGCTATAGCCACCATCCTAAAAAAGGAGGATCTTAAATTCCACTGAGGGTTGGGTCTGTCAATGCCTTTTTGATGAGCGAGCGGCAATTGGGCCGATCCGGCCGAATGGACCTCTTCGCGGACGCGTGTCGGCGCCAATTTCTTGACCTTGCAGGTGGGGCCTTTAGTTGATTGGCGCGATGAACCGTATCGAGAACGCCTTTCAAAACGCCCGGTCCGAAGGCCGGTCCGCTTTCGTCTCCTATGTTTGCGCGGGGGACCCGGATCCGGAGACCTCGCTGGAGGTTTGCCGGACTTTGTTGCGTTCGGGCGTCGACGTGCTGGAACTCGGCGTGCCGTTCTCGGATCCGCTCGCGGATGGGTTGACCAATCAGCTCGCGGCTCAGCGCGCGTTGGAAGCGGGAACGACGCGCTCCGACGTGTTCGACTTGGTTCGGGCGATCCGGAAGGAGAACGACACGACGCCGATTGTGTTCTACACCTACTACAATTTGATGTTCAGCGGCGGGCTTGACGACTACGTCGCGGAAGCGGCGGAGGCGGGCGTGGACGGTCTTCTGGTGCTGGACTTGCCTCCGGAGGAGGCGGAGGATCATATGGCGGCGTGCGATGCTCACGGCGTGAAGACGGTTTTCTTGCTGGCGCCGACGACGCCCGAGGAGCGGGTGGAGTACATCGCCCGATTCGCGACGGGTTTTATTTACTACGTCTCGCGCACGGGGGTGACTGGCGTGCGGGACAACTTGGCTTCGGATCTCGAAGAAATGGTAGCCATGATCAAACGCCATACGGACAAGCCGCTTGTGGTGGGATTCGGGATACACAATCGGGAGCAAGTGCGTTCGGTGGCCGAATTGGCGGACGGAGTGGTCGTCGGGAGCGCCATTGTCAACACGATCAAAGACAACTTGGGCGACCGCGCGGCCACGCTCGACCGTATGGGCGATTTGGTGACGGATCTGGTGCAGGGCACGCAGGTCGATTAGACGTCTCGATGGGCGGGCTCGCAGCGACTTGTGAAACCGCGAATGGACGCGAATAAACACGAATTTTTTGACGCTTCTCATTCGCGTCGATTCATGTTCATTCGTGGTTCCTCTAAATATACTGGTTCCACAAAAAAAGCCGCGGTCGGAACCGCGGCTTTCAAATGGGAAGTGTCGAGGACAACTAGCCCTTCACGTCGGTGAGCACGAGCCAGAGAGCGTGGACGATACCTAAGACGCCGAATGTGATTATCCAGAGAACGATATTGATCCAGAGGTGCTTTGTCGCGCCGACTTGCAAGTACGCTCCTATGGGAGCAATCAGGATTGCGAGGATGATTTTGAGTACTTTGTTGTCCATGGTGTGGGAGGGGTGGGGTTTTGTGTTTATTGTCCCGCAACTTGATGCATGTAGACATCCTGTTGTGGGAACGGAATGGATACGCCTTCGCTATCGAGGCGTTGCTTGATTGTTTTCTGGAAGTCGAAGTACACTCCCCAGTAGTCGCTGGTGGCGCACCAGGGGCGCACGTGGAAGTTGACGCTGCTGTCGGCGAGCTCGGAGACCACAATCTGAGGGGCGGGGTCTTGGAGGACGCGCTCGTCGGCGCTGATGACTTCGTTGATAATGTTCTGAACCTTGTCGAGGTCGTCGGAGTAGCTGACGCCCACGCTCATGTCGACGCGGCGGGTGTCGTTGGCGGTGACGTTGACGATGGCTCCCGACATGATGGCCGAATTGGGCTGGATGATCTTTTTGTTGTCGGGCGTCTTCATGATCGTTACCAGAACGCCGATCTCCTGCACTACGCCGGCTTGACCGCCCGCGTCGATGAAGTCGCCAATCTTAAATGGTCGGAACATGATGATGAGCACGCCGGAGGCGAAATTGGATAGGGAGCCTTGAAGGGCGAGGCCGACTGCGAGGCCGGCGGCACCGAGAACGGCGACCAGAGAAGTGGTTTCGAAGCCGACGCGCTGGATGGCGGCGATCACTACGGCGATCATCAGAACATAGTAGATGATACTGGTGCCAAACGAGACGAGGGCGGGATCCACGTCGCGTTTTTGCATCGTACTACGGAGCTTGTTGCGGACGAATCCGGCGATCCACTTACCGACTACGAAAATTACGATCGCGGCCAGAATCTGAATTCCGTATTCAACGCCGCGGGTGGACAGCCAATCAATCAGTCCTTCGACCCATTCATTGCCAGAGGAGGCATTATCTTCTTCATTCATAGGGAGTTATTGTCAGTTGTTTATCAAAAAAATGTCAACGACATGTTTAACCCGGCGTTCATAGTCGCCAAATTGGAAATTGTTCGTTTATTGGGCGCTCTCGGACGGAATCAGTCCGGGGATGGAGACGTCGAACACGTCGCCGGGGTCGGTTTCCTCGTCGGTCTCCTCGTTCTCGAAGGGGTATTCGAGGACGAAGTCGGAGAAGAAGATGAGCTCCATGTTTCCCTCGAAGTCTTCGACGATGGCGGAGAGAGACTCAACCCAGTCGCCAGAATTGAGGTAGCGCAAGTCGCCCATCTTCTTGTCGGCGGGCGTATGGATGTGGCCGCAAATGACGCCGGTGCACTCTCTGGCTTCGGCGAGCTTGGCGATTTTCTCCTCGAAGCTGGAGACGAAGTTCACGGCGGCTTTGACCTTGGCTTTGATCGCTTTGCTGAGGGAGTAGTACTCTTTGCCTCTCCAGGAACGGTATTGGTTGTAGACGCGGTTCAGCGACATGAGGAGCTTGTAGCCCCAGTCGCCAAGGTGGGCGAGGAAGACGAAGTTCTTGGTGATGCTGTCGAACACGTCGCCGTGGAGGACCAGGTAGCGTCCGGAGGGCGACTCGTGGATGAATTCCTCGACGATGGAGAGGGAGCCGAACTGCATGGGCAGGAAGCGACCGAGGATGTCGTCGTGGTTGCCGCGCAGGTAGATGACTTCGAGCTTCTTTTTTTCGATACGTTTAAGGACGAGCCGGAGGAACCGGGTGTGGTCACGGGACCAGTCGCTGCCCCGATTGAGTTGCCAGCCGTCGATGATGTCGCCATTGAGGACGAGCCGTTGGCAACGGGTGTTCTTGAGGAAATGCACTACTTCGCGCACCTTGCAGTTTACCGTGCCGAGGTGGACGTCGGAGATGAAGATGGTCTTGTATTTGCGCGGCGGCTTCTTCATGTCTGTGAGTCGATTGGACGCTTCCCTCTAAGCCTGCATAGTGAGCCTCAAACCTTCAACCGAGCGAGTAAATTGCAACGTATTTGCGACATTGTAACATGGCTTGACGCGGTCAGTTGCAACGTCGCTCGGGCGATTTCGCAATCAAAAAGGTCCGTGCACGGACTATGACCGTTCCCGACGACACGATTTTCGTGCTCACCGGTTGCACCGCGGTGGGCAAGACGCATCTGGCGTTGGAGTGGGCGGCGGCGCGGAACGCGGAAATCGTCTCCTGTGATTCGTTGCTGTTCTATCGGGGCATGGATATTGGTACGGCCAAGCCAACTCGCGCGGAGCGGAATCGGATTCCCCATCATCTCGTCGATATTTGCGATCCTTCGAAGGGCATGGATATCGGCGCTTATCTGGATCGGGCGATCGAGGTGATCGACGCTATCCGCCGGCGGGGCAAGCGGGCGCTGGTGACTGGCGGGAGCGGGTTTTATTTGAAAGCGTTTTTCGAGCCGGTGGTGGACTCGGTGGTCGTGAGCGCGGAAACGCGGGAGCGGGTGCGGGCCATTGAAGCGGAAGGGGGACTCGATGGGCTACTCGCGGCGCTGGTCGAATGCGATCCCGATTGCGCGGACGTTTTGGATACGCAGAATCCGCGTCGAGTGGTGAAGGCGTTGGAGCGGTGTTTGGAAACGGGCCAATCGCTGAAGACGATGAAGTCTGCATTCGCGTCCCAGACCAATGCGCTGATCGAGGCACCCAAGCGATTGACAGTTTTGGAACGGGACAAGGACTCGCTCAACGAGCGGATCGAGCGGCGCGTGGACGCGATGCTGGAGGACGGTCTAATTGAGGAAGTAAAGCGCCTCCGCGAAGCGGGTTTCGAGTCGAACGCCAGCGCGGCCGCTTCGATTGGCTACCGGGAGTGTTTACAGTTTTTGGATGGCGAGCTGGATAGGGAGGCGATGCGGGAGCGAATCATCGTAAATACTCGACGCCTTGCCAAAAAGCAGCGAACGTGGTTCCGAACCCAGCTGCCCGAAAGCAACCGGGTGACTCTGGGCAATGGCGCGACGCCAGTAATAGAAGAATTATTCAAATGACGGATACAAAAAAACTCAGAGTCGCCTTGTTTGGTTTGGGGCGCGCGGGCCAGTTTCAAATCCAGAGCATCCGCTTGTCCCCGGGCGTTGTCTTGAGTCACGTAGTCGATGTCGATGGGGAACGGGCGCGGGGCGTCGCGGAGGAATTTGGTTGCGCTTTCAGCGATACGACCGACGCGGCGCTCGCGGATCCGGAGGTTGACGCGGTGATCGTGGCCACGCCGACTGGCGAGCATTTCGGTCAGATCATGGCGGGTTTGAAAGCGGGTAAAGCGGTGTTTACGGAGAAGCCGCTTGGGAACGGGCTGGACGAGATCGACGCGTGTTTCGAGTTGGCCGCGGAGAAGGGTCTGCCGCTGTTTGTCGGATTTAATCGACGCTTCGATCCGTCGCACTCTCAATTGGCGGAACGGGTACGATCGGGCGCGATTGGGTCGCCGCAGCTGTTGCGTTTGACGTCTCGGGATTCGCCGCTTCCGAGCATGGACTACATTCGCACGTCGCATGGAATTTTCCACGACTGCATTGTGCACGATTTAGATATGATCCGGTTCATCGTTGGCGAGGATCCGGTGGAAGTGTATTCAGTCGGCAGCAATTTCAACGCGGATATTGCGGCGCTGAACGACTGGGACAACGTGGTGGTGACGCTACGTTTCGCCAGTGGCTTGCTGGCGAGCATCGATGTCAATCGCTTCGCCGCCTACGGCTACGATCAACGGATCGAGGCGTTTGGGGACCAGGGGATGATCCAGTCGGAAAACCGCTCTTCGGAGTCGACGGTGTATTCGTCGGGAGCGGGCGTGACTCGCCCGGTGATCGACTTTTCATTCCCGACTCGTTACCGAGAAGCCTATCACGCCGAGCTGGAGGTGTTTCGTCGATGCGTGGTTGAAGAGGAGTCTGTCCCGATTACGCAAGAGGACGTTCGCATGAGTTATATTTTGTCCGATTTGGCGGAGCGTTCTTGCAAAGAGGGCGTAGCGCTGAAGTTGGAGGGGTCGTAGCGGCGACTGCGTGACGCGTCGTATTTCTGCGGATACGTTTTGAGCATTCGTTCGGTGAACTTAGAAAGCGAGCAGTCGGCGAATCGAAGAATCGCTTGGATTGGAGCGGCGCTCGGCGGCGGGCTCATTGCAGCTCTGGTAGTGATTGCTTGGACTGACTGGGATTGGGGGCGATCGGTATTCAGTCACTTGTGTCACCAGCGCAGCGAACGTTGTTTTGTTATTTCGGGTACGAGTATGGCAGTCTGCACGCGCAGTCTGGGAATTTACGCGGGCATAGTCGCGGGGTGTGTCGCTACCGGTCTCGACTGGTTCGGGGGACGCGCAGTTTTCTGGGCGACTGCGGCCTTGGTGGGGTCGCTCGGAGCGAATGGAGTGGACTTCGTTTTGGAGCAGTTGGATGTGTATTCGAATCTGCTCTATTTGCGATTCGCGTTGGGCCTGGGGTTGGGGTTCGCCTTGGCTTGGTTTGTGTTCGCTCGGCTTTCGACGAGGCGAGTGAAGAGCTGAATTCGCTTCTTGAGTTGGACGGATTCCTCAGGATGATGGCGCTATGACCGATGAAGCTGAAATCGTAAACCTCGACGATTGCCCGATGAAGCCGGCTCTAATGGTGGGCGGCATTTTCACATTTCTGATCACGCTGATCCCCTTGGCCAATTTGGCCTGTTGTATTCCGTTGGCGATTGGTGGATTTGTGGCCACGGCTCGTTACGCGTCCGTTTATCGGATACAGGTCCCGCTCAAGATGGGAATGAAAGTGGCGATTCTGGCCTGTTTGATTGGGTTTGGGGCGTCGACGCTTTTATATAATATTCTCTGGGCGGCGTTCGACTACCGCTTGGATCTTTCGACGTATGTGGCGCTCTTGAATAAACTAGCTGAAGCGATGCCAGAAGCGAGCGAGCAACTCGAGGAGACGATTGAGCAACTTGAGATGCAGACGCTCGGCGTGGTCGAGCTGGTGCAGCAAGTGGTTTGGGTGATTGTCTCTTCCGGGATCGGTGGAGCGATCGGTGGAGCGTTGGCGACGGCGATGTTTAAGAAGGGTCGGCTCGCGCAGTAATAGCGAGACCATTCAACAATTCCATTCGTTTCTGATGTAGGGCTGGCGCTCGCGCCATGCCGCGTATTGAAAATCTTGATTGAACGGCGCGGCGCGAGCGCCGGCCCTACATCACGATACGCCCGCCCCCTCTATTTCTCCGACGCCTGGGAGAGGATCTCGTACATGCGCGAGACCATGTCTTTGGGGTCTTCGAGAAGACCGGCGGCAACCATGGAGTTGTCGAATGCTTGCAGGGCGATGAGCTTGGCGAGGTCTGCGTTGCTTTCGCGCTGGGCGTTGAGATTGACCATGAGCGCGTGTCGCGGGTTGATCTCGAATAGCACTTCGTTCGGCATCCCGGAATCCTGGCCCATTTGCTGCATCATGCGGCGCATTTGCGAGGACATGGCGTCGGGTGACAGGGCCATGGCTGGGCTGTCGACGAGGCGGTCGGATACTTTTACCTCTTTCACGCGGTCGCCGATGGTTTCTTTGAGCCATTTGCAGAGGGCTTCGCTTTCCGTTTCGTCGAGGCCGCCGCTTTCCGGGGACTCGGCGACGTCGTCGAGCTTAATGTCGCCTTGGTCGGCGGAAACGAAGGTTTTCTCGTCGTATTCACGCAGATTGGACATGACGTATTCGTCCACGGGCTCGTAGAGGAAGAGCACTTCCAGGCCGCGGGCTTTGAATCCTTCCAAGTAGGGCCCGCTTTCGATGGACTCGCGGTTCTGGCCGAGGATGTAGTAGATTTCCTTTTGCTCTTCCTTCATGCGCGACACGTAGTCGGCGAGCGTGGTCTTCTTGCCTTTCTCCTGAGCGGAGGACTCGAAGTAGAGGAGCTTGGAGAGTTCGTCCTTGTAGGTGAAGTCGGTGGCGACGCCTTCTTTGAGGAAAAAACCGAATCTGTCGTAGAATTCCTGATACTGGTCTTGGCGTTTTTTCGCTTCTTCGGCGAGGAATTTCAGGAAGCGCTTGGTGATGACGCGGCCGAGCTTCTGGATGAGCGACCGGTCTTGCATGGTTTCGCGCGAAATGTTGAGCGGCAGGTCTTCGCTGTCGACGACTCCCTTGGCGAAGCGCATCCATTCGGGGAGAAGCTCGTCGGGTTTTGGATCGATCAGGACTTTGCGGCAGTAGAGAGCCACGGCGGGGTCGATACGGCCGAAGCCGGCCCGCTCCGGGTTTTCGTTGGGGACGAACAAGAGGGCGTTGATGGCGAGCGGGGCGTCGGCGCTGAAGTGGAGCCGGTAGCGCGGCTCGTCCCAGGCGTTGGCCTGGAATTTGTAGAATTCGGTGTACTCTTCGTCTTTGATTTCCGACTTGTTGCGGAGCCAGAGGGCGTCGATGGTGTTGACGGACTCGCCGTTGAGTTTGATGGGAAACTGGACGAAGCTGGAGTAGCGTTTGATGATTTCCTTGATCGAGGAATCGGTAGCGTACTGCTTGGAGTCTTCTTTTAGCTTGAGGACGATTTTGGTGCCGCGACGCTGGCCTTCGACTTCCTCGACCTCGTAACTGCCGGCTCCGGAGCTGGTCCACACGTGGCCGGGTTGGTCTTCCTGCCAGGAGCGGGAGTAGACTTTGACTTCGTCGGCGACCATGAAGGCGGAGTAGAAGCCGACGCCGAACTGGCCGATGAGGTTGGCGTTCTTCTCGCCGCCTTCTTTCAGGGCTTCGAGGAATTGCTTCGAGCCGGAGTGGGCGATGGTTCCGAGGCTCTTGACGAGCTCGTCCTTCGTCATGCCGATGCCGAAGTCCTGAATCGTGATCGTGTTGGCGGTGTCGTCCGTGGTGATCTTGACCTCGAGTTCGAGGTCGCTGTCGAAGACGTTCTTCTCGGTGATCATGAGGTGACGCATCTTCTCGAGAGCGTCGGACCCGTTGGAGATCAATTCGCGCACGAAGATCTCTTTTTCTGTGTAGAGCGAGTGGATTACAATTTCCAGTAGCTGTTTGATCTCTGCCTGGAATTCGTGTTTTTCGACGTTTGGTGTGCTCATGATGTTGGAATCAATCTGAAATTGCGTGATGAAACCTAAACTCCGTTAAGAGTCTGGCCAGCGGCTTCAAGTTCAATTTTACGTGTCGCGCCTTTGCCGGGCGGCGCGGGGGAGAGCCCTCGCCCGATCAACTGGCGGCGGCGCGGGGAGCCGGGATGCCGATGGCTTCGCGCCAGCGGGCGTGGCGTGGCATGTCCTATTTGCTGTCGGGCGTCTCGATCTCGAACCCGTGCATTTTCTCTTCCTCGTTTGGCGTAGTTAGCACTTTGTAGACGCACCAGCCGAACAGGGTCGAAACGGACCCGACCGATATGATCATTATTATCCAACCTCCGAGTGTCATGGCTTTTGGCCCTCCTTTGTTTCGTATTTAAATTTCGATGCAATCGCGGTGAGGATGGTCAGAAATGCGATTACAATAATAATGAGCGCGACGCTGAATCGGGCGACATTGTTGGGTTCGATAAAGAGGTCTTTCACATACGACGGGTAGTCGTGCTCGCCGGTGATGATGTTGTAGCCGAAGACGCTTTGGGTGGTCCACATGGCGAAAATGACGAGAAGGAAGAGGGGCGTCACGTACTTCATGATGAACCCGTAGACGGGCGGGACCGGGAAGGCGGCGCCTTGGTTGGCCATTTTCAATCCGCGTTTCACGCCTATGAACCAGCCGAAGAGTATGATCTGGATCGTGGCCAGAATGAAGATGAGAAAGGTGCCGACCCAGAAGTCGATCGTGTCGAGGGCTTTGAGGTCTTTGCTGAAGAACACGACAAACCCGCTGCCGATGGCGGTGATCAGCCCGAGGACGGTGACGGATCGTTTGCGGTCGATCTCCATGGCTTCTTCGAGAAAGGCGATTCCCGGCTGGAGCATCGAAAGCGAGCTGGTGACGGCGGCGAGGAAGAGCAGGAAGAAGAAGAGGAATCCGAAGAGCTGACCGGCGGGCATGGAGCTGAAGACCATGGGGAGGGCGTTGAAGCCGAGTCCGAGCGTCGAGCCGGTGGCGCCGGCGATCCCGAGAAAGGTGAAGGCGGCGGGGACGGTGATGAGTCCGCCGAGCCCGACTTCGCAGAATTCGTTCGCCGAGGTGGCGGCGAGGCCGCTGAGGACAACGTCGTCTTTCCGTTTGAGATAGCTGGAGTAGTTGATGATGACCCCGAACCCGATGCTGAGCGAGAAGAAGATCTGCCCCGCCGCGTCGAGCCAGAGGGTGGGATTGGTCAGTTGCTCGGCGAGGGAGATTTCCCGAACGCGGAGGGAGTCGCTCGCGGCGGCTTCCGCTTGGGCTTGGGAAAGGGAGACGTCGCCCACGATTTCCTTGAGCTTCGACCAGCTGCCGGACGCGGTTTGTTCTTCTAGGACGACTTTGGCGGGATTCCACATGTAGCCGAGCCCGTTGGAGACGTTCAAGTCGGGGGTTTCCGGGTTGGGAGTTCCGAGGGTTAGGACACGAACGAGCACGACGAGCGCGAGGACGATCAAAGCCGGCATGGCGTATTTGCAAAAGAGTTCGATGCCGCGCGACAGCCCGCGATAGATGAGGAAGAAATTGAGGATGAAGACGGCGATGAGGAAGAACCCGACTTGCCCGATTCCGAAGCCGAACGCGTCGCCGTTGTCGCCGATGCCGACGAAGTTGCCGAAAAAAGCCCCGGCTTCGTCGCCGCTTTTGAATTCCATGTTGCCGGCCAGGAAGTTCACCGAGTAGCCCAGGCACCACGCTTCGATGTAGACGTAGTACATGTAGATCATCACCGGGATGAGCACTCCGAGCACGCCGAAGTACTTGAAACGCGGCCGGCCCGTGATGGCGCCGATGATGCCCGGGCTGGAGTTGAAGCCTTTCTGGCCGCCGGCGCGGCCCATGGCCCATTCCGCCCAGCAGATCGACAGGCCGATGATGAGGAAGGAGATAAAGTAGGCGAGCATGAAGCCGCCGCCGCCGTGTTTCGCCGCGAGTCCTGGAAAACGGAGAAAATTTCCCAGCCCGACCGCGCTTCCGGATACTGCGAGGATGATCCCGACGCGCGAATTCCAGGATTCCTTGAGGGTTGAGGAACTCATATGCCCCCCGTTTCTAGGGGCTGGCGAATTGATAGCCAGGAAAAAGACGAGTCGGTTTTTGGCCAGAACTGGGGCACATGACGCTGGACTTCGCTGTCATGAACTCTCTTTATCGGCCTTACGCGCCCTTCATGCTACCGCTCGTCGACAGATACGTTTTTCTCGAATGGCTGAAAATTTTCTGCCTGGTTCTCGGCGCGATGTTCGGCTTGCAGATGATCGTGGAGGTCCAGGACAGTTTTACCGACTTGCTTTACTACGACGCGACTTTCGGCGAGATCGTCTTCTACTACATGGTCTTGGCCCCGAGTTTTCTGACCATTACCGTGCCGGTGGCGATTCTGGTATCCATATTGTACGCGCTGGGCTTGCTGCACCGGAACAACGAGTTCATCGCGTTTCGCGCCTCGGGGATGAGCGTTGTTCGGGTTACGCGAATGCTTTGGCTAGCCGGACTGGGGCTTTCCGCTTGCCTCTGGTACCTCAACGCGAGCTTGATTCCCTGGTCGGTCGAGGCGTCGCGCAAGCTCATGGACAATCTCGAATGGAATCGGGACGCGGAGACGGTCGGCTCGGAAAAAGTCGGGCTGGTCTACAATCTCGCGTTCGACAGCCGCAAGGACAACCGGATGTGGTTCATCAACCGGTTCAGCGAATACAAGCAGATGGGCTACGGCGTTATGGTGTCCCTCATGGACGAGCAGCGCCGGGAAATCCGCCGCATCACTGCGGGAACCGGCTACTACAGCGAGTTCGACGGGCATTGGGTTTTTCTCGAGGGGCGGGACAGCAAATACGCTCCGGAAGACGGGGAGATGCTGCGGACTGTGCCTTTCGAGCAGTTGGAGGTCAAGGAGCTCGACGACGATCCGCGCTTGATGCTGCTTTTCGGCGAGGAGCCCAAGGATTTGTCGTTTTTGCAGCTCAAAACGATCACGGACAATTTTACCATGGAGGAGAATCCGCGCGTGTTGGACTATCGCGTTCGACTGCACGCGTTGATGGCGGGGGCGGCGAGTTGCTTGATCGTGACGGGTCTGGCGATTCCGTTCGCGGTTTCCGGCATTCGGGTGAATCCGGCGGTGGGCGTATCCAAATCGATCGGACTACTCTTTGGCTATTATTTGATGAACAGCGTGCTGAATTCCATGGGGAACCAGCAGGTGCTCTCGCCTGCGGTGGCGGCATGGACTCCGAATGTCTTCATGATCATGCTGACTTATATTCTCATCCGGCGTGTGCGCTAGTGAAGCTCCGGGAGAATTGCCTCTTTTATATTAGCTGATTCCAACTATGTCACAGAAACGAACTGAAATCGCGGCGTTGATCGAAAGCGAAGCGGAACGCGCGGACGTATTGATCCAAGGATGGGTGCGAACGCGCCGGGATTCGAAAGATTTCTTCTTTCTCGAATTGAATGACGGGTCCTCCCTGAAAAATATCCAAATTGTGGTGACGCGCGATGTCGAAAATTTCGACTCCTTGAAAACGGTCCGAACGGGGGCGTCGGTTTCGGTGACGGGGAACCTCATCCCATCTCAGGGCAAAGGCCAAAAATGGGAAGTGCAAGCGGCTGCGGTGGCCCTTGTCGGCGAGGCTCCCGAGGAGTTTCCGCTCCAGAAGAAGCGCCATTCGCTCGAGTTTCTAAGGGAGATTTCCCACCTGAGGCCGCGGGCCAATTTGTTCGGAGCCGTGTTCCGGGTGCGAAGCCGGTTGTCCTTCGCGATTCACCGCTTTTTCCAGGAGCGGGGCTTTTTCTATGTGAACACGCCAATCATTACTGCCAGCGACTGCGAGGGGGCGGGGGATCTGTTTCGGGTCACCGCGCTTGACATGGAGTCGCCGCCCAAGACGGAGGACGGTCAGGTCGACTACTCCCGGGACTTTTTCGCTCAGCCCACTTACTTGACCGTGAGCGGCCAGTTGGAAGGGGAGGCCTTTGCGACGTCGCTGGGGAAAATCTACACTTTTGGTCCGACCTTTCGGGCGGAGAACTCCAATACGTCCCGCCACGCCAGCGAGTTTTGGATGGTGGAGCCGGAGATCGCGTTTTGCGACTTGCAGCAGGATATGGATTGGGCGGAGGAGTTTGTGAAGTGGGTGATTCAGGATATTTTGGATACATGCCAAAGCGATCTGGAGCTCTTCTTCAATTTCGTAGACAAGGGGCTGGAGGAGCGATTGAAGTTCGTGGTTGAGCGTCCGTTCAATCGGGTGTCCTATACGGAGGCAGTTGAAATCTTGCTCCAGTCCGGCAAGACGTGGGAATACCCAGTCGAGTGGGGGGCGAACTTGCAGTCGGAGCACGAGCGTTATCTGACGGAAGAGCATTTCAAGAGCCCTGTGACGGTGTACGACTACCCGAAGGACATTAAGCCCTTCTACATGCGAGTAAACGACGATGGCAAGACAGTGGCGGCGATGGATGTGCTGGTTCCGGGAATCGGCGAAATCGTTGGAGGAAGTCAACGTGAGGAACGATTGGATACACTGCGAGAGAACATGTCGAAGCACGGGATTAGTGAAGAGGAGTATAGCTGGTACGTCGATTTGAGGCGTTTTGGAACAGTCCCGCACGCCGGTTTCGGGTTGGGATTCGAACGGTTGCTCATGTTCGTCACTGGAGTGGCGAACATTCGGGACGTGATCCCGTTCGCTCGCACACCGGGTAGTATTTGATTCGAGGTTTCAGGTTTTGGCCGATTCCATTCAATATTACGATCGATACAGACGATCGATCGAGACCGAGACGATTTACGGCGAATCGTATTTGCGTTGGACCTACGAGAATCCGTTTGGCCGATTAGCCCTCGCTCTTTTGGTCAAGCGGTCGCTCTTCAGCGCTTGGTACGGCTGGCGTATGGATCGTCCGGGGAGTCGCTCGAAAGTGGGGCCGTTTATCGAGCGATACGGGATCGACATGGAGGAGTGTGCCGAGAGTCGTGAGTCCTTTGGATCGTTCAACGAGTTTTTCTATCGGAAGCTCACGCCCGAGGCGCGGCCAATTGCGACGGGCGACCAGGCGGTTTGTTTCCCGGCGGACGGGCGGCATTTGGCAGTTCCCAACGTGTCGGTGGCTGACGTTTTCTATGTGAAAGGACAGTCGTTCGATCTGGAGCGGTTTTTGGGGAGCGCGGAGTTGGCTGAGCAGTTTGCGGGCGGTTCTTTGGTAATTTCGCGGCTTTGCCCGGTTGACTATCATCGCTTTCACTCGCCAGTCTCGGGGCGGTTGACACAGCAATCGGAGATTGGGGGTGACTTGTTCAGCGTCAGTCCGATCGCCTTGCGGCGTCGACTGGGCTACCTTTGGGAGAACAAGCGAACACTGTCGCTGATCGAGTCGGAGCATTTCGGCTCGGTGGCGTTCGTGGCGATCGGGGCGACTTGCGTCGGGCGGATTCACATGACGCGCGGCGCTGGCGAGGAGGTGAGCAAAGGGGATGAACTGGGCTGCTTCGCGTTTGGCGGGTCTTGTGTGGCGACGGTTTTTGAAGCGGGCGAGATCAAACTTGCGGCGGATTTGATTGAGAATTCGGCGCGGTCGTTGGAAGTGTATTCAAAGATGGGTGACTTGTTGGGGGAATACATTGGAGCTTAGCCTGAGTTTCAATCAGGAGAGAACTCTGGGATGAGTTCGAGCCTTTTCGTGGCTCCAAACTCATCGTTCGTATTCAACGAACGCCCATTGGCTCCGCAACGCGGAGACTCTAGGTCGGAACGACCGATGTTTTTGAACAACGCTCTCTCCGTTCGCTGGTTGCGGCTGCGCCGCAAATGGGCGCCCTTCCAGGGCGATGGGTTTGACGCCATCTAATTATTCACTCCTCGTTCCTAAACTTACGAGTTGGCGGCGGCTTTTTCTTTGGCGAGGCAGTCGTCGCAGATGCACTCGTCGTCACGGTAGCGGAATTCGCGTTCCGGATGAGACTTGTCGGTCGCTCCGCAGGTGCCGCATACGTGGAAGGGTTCGGCTTCGAACTTGGTCTTTTCCGCCTTCATTTCCGCCACGCGCTTCTTGTTTCTCATGGTCAGCAGAATGTCGCGCCCGAAGAAGAGGAAGTAGTTGAGGACACTGGCCATCAGGAAGATCTTAACCTGCCAGGGATTGGAGAAGAAGATAAGTCCGAGGTAGCCCCAGGCGATCCACCCGAGCCATTTTACTTTGACGGGGAGAATGAAGAACAGGCGTAGTTCGAAATTGGGAAAGAGGTAGGCGAAGGCCAGGAACACGCTCTGCCCCCAAAATTCATTGGTGATGGGAACTCCGGGAAGAAGGAAGGCGAAGAGCATGCCGAGGCACGCGCCGAGAAGCATGTAGACGTTGAGGCGAAAGGCGCCCCATTGGCTCTCGAGCGCCCCGGAGATCATGTAGAAAATGTACCAAGCGAATATGAGGAATATGGGATCGCTGAGCGGGGGGATCAGCGGGAAGGCGAAGATGCGCCAGATTTCTCCCTGCAGCACGAGCTTAGAGTCGAAGTACATCAACTCTAGGAAGGTGTTGGTTCCGTCGGGATTGATGAAGCGGAGCGAGAGTAGCCAAACGATCAATTGTCCGGCGACGAGATAGGCGGCGATATTGGGAATGGCCCAGGAGCCAAGCTTGCGTTCGAGTTTATCCAGAATCGTCATACAGGGTGGGGTCGCTCGTTCGAGTTCACTCTGGATTGGGATATTCGGCGACGGTTTCGATGCTGATGCCTCCGCGCGGCTTTTGGAGGGTGGTGACGCGGCAGGTCATGGGGACGATGTCCGCGACGACGCGGTCCCGGATTTCGGCGGCCATCGCTTCCGCGAAAACGGGGCGCCGGGCGAATCCCCAAAGGTAGAGTTTTAGGCTCTTGGACTCGATGCACCGTTCGTTGGGTCGGTATTCGATTTTCACGGTATAGAAGTCTGGCTGCCCGGTGATGGGGCACGAACTGGAGACTTCGTCGGAGGTGAGAGTGACGCTTCCGAGGCCGCTTGGGGCTGGAATCGCGTCGAGCTCCTCTACGGGCTCGGTGACGGTTTTTCCCAGGTATTTCGATTCCATTGGCGCGTTTAAATGAACCTGACAGCTATTCGGGTCGTTCAGGGGAGGCAAGCATGGTTTTGACTCGACGGGCAGGAAAGCGGCTCGGTCTCGATTAATCGATTGCCAAGAGGGGTATTATGGGCAGACAAGCGAGGAATGAAACCTACTTTGTTGGTACTGGCGGCGGGGATGGGGAGCCGATTCGGCGGCTTGAAGCAGATCGAGCCGGTCGGTCCAAACGGCGAGTGGATTTTGGATTTTTCGGTGTTCGACGCGGCTGAGAACGGCTTTGGCAAGGTCGTGTTTGTCATTCGGAAGGAAATGGAAGCGGCGTTCAGCGTCGTGCGCGAACGCTACGAGGGACGAATTGACGTGGGCTTCGCGTTCCAGGAGCTCGACGACTTGCCCTGCCGGGCGGAACTCGCGGGCGATCGGGAGAAGCCTTGGGGAACCGCCCACGCGGTGTACGCGGCGCGAGGTGAACTCGCGGGGCCGTTCGCGGTGATCAATGCGGACGACTTTTACGGGAAGCAGGCGTTCCATTCGCTGGGCGCTTTTCTGGCGAATCCTTCGTTGAGCGACCGAGAGTACGCTTTGGTCGGTTACGCGTTGGCGAACACGCTGTCCGAGAATGGATCAGTTTCGCGGGGGATTTGCCATTCGAGCGACGGAGACGTTCTCGATTCGGTGGAGGAGCACACGGAGATTCGGCGTTCGGAGGTATCGGGCGGCATCACCGGGCGCAATTCGATTGGCGAGGAAGTCGAGCTCGATAGCGATGTCCGAGTCTCGCTAAATTGCTGGGGGTTCCCCGAGGCCTTTTCCAAGGATCTGGAGACACAGATGGCGGCGTTTTTAGAATCGTACGATCCGGCCAATCCTACGGAGTTTTATTTGCCGTTCGCGGTGGATGCGATGTTGCGGTCGGAGGGAGCTCGGGCTCGAGTCCTCGATTGCTCGAGTCGATGGCTCGGTGTGACGCATCGCGAGGATCTGCCTGTGGTCAAATCGGAGATCGAATCGCTGTTCGCGCAAGGAGAATACGCAGCGCCGCTCTGGTGAGGCGACGGGTTAACTAGTTCTTAAGCTGCGCCGAAACGCGGTCGCCGCCCTCGAAGAGGTGGAGATCTTCCACGATGACCAAGTCGTCGTCGTCCAGGCCATCCAGCACTTCGATCATGGTGATACTTGTATAGCCTGTCTGTATTTCTTTTTCGACTACGGTTCCACTTTCCACGACGAGGGCCTTGTTGGCGACAATCGCTTGACGGGGGACTTGCAGCGCGTTCTGGTTTTCGTCCAGAGTGATGGTGGCGTCGCCCGTGAGGCCCGGATCGAGCCGGTTGGGATCGATGTCGACTTTAAGGTGCACGGTAAAGCGTTGAGTGCTCTGGTCGGCGACGGGAATGATCTGCTCGACTTCCGCTTTGAAGGGCACTGAGTCGATGCCGAGGAACGAGACCCGCGCGGGCATGCCGATTTCGAGCCCCTCAAAGTGCTCTTCGCTCACTTTGACTTCGACAATTCTCGACAGGGAAACGACTTTGGCGATTGTGGCCCCGCCGCCGATTAGGTCGCCCTTGTGGGCGAAGATATCGGTTATGATCCCGTCGATGGGCGAAGTGATTGTCATTTTCGACTTCTGGCGCTTGAGACGCTTGATGACGATGTCGAGCGCTTCTAGCTGGGAGTCGTTTTTGAGTTTCTCGCGATCGATGTCGTCTTCGATTTTCGCCAGGGCTCGTTGGGCCCGGGTGACGTCGACCTCGCGCACGCCGCCGTTTTTGAATCTGAATTCGAGGTCGCTCAGCGCTTCCTTGCTGGATTCCAGCTGAAGCTGTAGCGGCGAGCGAATTTCGATATTCCGCTCCGCTTGTCGATATTCGTTTTCCGCCTTTTCAAGGTCGAGATCGATGTCGCCGGTGTCGAGCTGGATGAGTATATCACCACTGGATACGATTCCTCCCTTCTCCAGATTTGAGATGGCTACGCGCCCTCCGTGCTCTCCTTTTATGAGCATTTCCTTTTCCGCGATGACCGCGACCGTTCCGGGAACGGCGTTGACGGCGGTGCTTCGCGTGGCTTTCGAGACGATTGCCGTGGGTATGGAGCTCTGCAGAATGTAGTAGCCAATTGCGCCGGCGACGGCCAATGGGATTATAATTTTGAATACAGTTCCGGCTTTCATTTCGATTGTGGCTCGGGACGCTAGCGCGCTCGGGAGTCTATGAACTTCTGTGTGTAGGGGTCGAATCCGAGTAGAGATGAAATGCTGGCGAGGGCGTTCAAGTATTCGGCCCTTGCACGGTAGGTGCGCGCTTCTTGAGTGGCAAGCGCGGTTTCGACTTTGTCTTGGTCATCGACGGAGGCCTGGCCTCGTTCCACCTCGACGACGATATCTCGGGCGTAGTTTTGAGCTTGGGAGAGCGCGGCTTCTTCTCGGGCGAGCAGGCGGGCGTTCAAATCGAGCAAATTCTGGGCTCGTTCGAGGTTGAATCGGTATTCAGATTTCGCGGACTCGTACTGTCGACGAACACTTTCGACGCGAGCCATGGCGTAGGTCTTGTTGCCCTTCGTGGCGCCTCCGTCGAAGATGTTCCAATTGATGGTGACGCCGCCGTAAACGATTTCCTGGTCGCGCCGGGTTCCGAGCTGGTCGAGTTCGTATTGCGTGAGGCCGACGGATAGATTGATTTTGGGTTTTTGCCGCTGATTGGTGATTTTCAGATCGTTTTGATAGTACTCGACGGTCTTGGAGCTGGACTGGATGCGCGAGCTCGAAGCGATTCCGTCAGCAAAATACTGTTCCATGCCGGCGATCGTCTCAGCTTCCAGAGGAGTAAATGTGGGTATCTCGTCAGGAAGATCTCGGGAAATCGCTTCAGGCTCGATTCCGACGATACGGGCGAGTACCTGGATTTGATCTTCGAACGCGTTTTCTTTTCTAAGGCGGTCGAGATCGGCGGCGTTGACGCTCACTTCCATGTTGTAGACTTGGATGACAGAGGCGTTGCCGGCGTCGAGTCGAACGCGTTCTCGCTCCAGCAGGTTTTGGCTGCGCGCAAGGTTGCGGCGGCTGATTTCCGAGTCTTTTTTCGCCACGAGGATGGCGAGGTAGCGTCTGCGAATTTCGAGGGCGAGCGTTCGATATTGTTCAAATGTTCTGAGCTCTTCGAGTTCTAGACTGATTTCGCCTTTCTCTTTTCCGGCTTTAAGCGCGCCCCAATGGTAGAGCGATTTAGAGAGCAGGATCGAGTACAGCAGCCGATCGGCGGTTGGAGAGTTTTCTTGGGCGAAGTCTTGTTCTTTTCGTAGCGTGACAGAGCTACCGATGGATAGATTTTTTGGGGCGCTGGCGATTTGTCTCCGCCCCTCGTACTCCGTTTCGGCGAGATTGCGCAGCTGAATCGAATCGGCTTCGGTCATCGCTGCGTTGAGGATCTCCTGCAGAGGCGGGATCGAGTTTTCGGGGAATTGGCCGACCCAATTGTTGGCGTTCACGCAAATCGGTCCGGAGGCGAGCAGGCTAAGCAGGGTCGTGGCGGTGCCGCGCCGTGTCAGTTTTCTTAGCGATGAGATCCTCTCAAGCATACGTACGATTGATTTAACGAGAGAACGAGCGCCCGGCGGGAAGGCGAGTGGAAAATGGGGTTTGGGCGGGATTTGCTTGAGCGACGGTGTTCGATAGTCGTGTGAGTAGTGGGAGCTAGTGGATCGCTTGTGCTGGAATGTGAGGGAAGACACTCTTTTGCGAGCAGTTGGTTTTTGCGTTTTACTTTGTCCGGGATGCGCGCTCTTCTGTTCCTCGTGATTCGAACGATCGCCAGCGCTAGCGCCTATTTTTGGTTTTACTTCTTCTGGAACGACCCAGAGGTCAGCTGACGGTACGCGTTAATCGATACTTATCTAGCGAAAAGCCCTGGGCCTCATTTTGAAGTCCAGGGCTTTTCGCGTTTATAGCCTCAACGAAAATAAATGAAAACGGAACTACTAGATTTAAACACAGCCGAACCTGAACGAGCGGATTTGGAGCCGGGCGCAACCTTGCTGCCTCCGCCGGCCGATCTGAGGGCCTCGATTCCTGCCAACGGTTTCGTTAAGGAGCGGGTGTCTCGCGCTCGGGGCTCGATCGAGCGTATTTTGGAAGGGGTAGACGATCAGAGGTTGTTGATTCTTTGCGGACCGTGCTCGATCCACGACACAAACGCTGCATTGGAGTACGCGAGCCGACTCAAGGCGCTGGCGGATCGAGTGGCGGACGAGATTCTCTTGGTGATGCGCGTTTATTTCGAAAAGCCGAGAAGCGTGGTGGGCTGGAAAGGGCTGGTTTACGACCCGGATTTGGCGGGTTCGCCGGCGGGGCTCAATGGTTTGGGAATCGCCCGTCGGCTTCTGGTTCGGATCAACGAGTTCGGGATGAGCTGCGCGACGGAGTTTCTCAATCCAATCGTGGCTCCCTACATCCATGATTTAATGGCGTACGGTTCGATTGGAGCGCGGACTGTGGAGAGTCAGATTCACAGGGAGATGGCGGCAGGGATGACGCTCCCGATCGGGATGAAGAACAATTTGGAGGGGGATTTGCGAAGCGCGGTCAACGCGGTCGTCGCTTCGAACCAGCCTCACAGCTCGTTCGCGACGGATTCGTTCGGGCGGCCGTGCATCGCGCGGTCGGCGGGCAATCCCTACGCCCATGTATTCATGCGCGGCGGCCGGAGTGGTCCCAATTGCGATGCCGCGTCGATTGCCCAGGCTTGCGAGGCGTTGAGGGAGCATCCGTTGGAGCGGCCGATCATGGTCGATTGTTCGCACGCCAATTCGGGGAAGGACTTCCGTCGCCAGGCCGCCAACGCCCGTAATGTCGCTCAACTCTATTGCCAAGGACGGACCGAGATTGCGGGGCTAATGCTGGAAAGCAACTTGAGCGAGGGGAATCAGAGTTTCTTTCCGGGCGAGTCGCACGATTCGGAGCGGTCGTTGACGGACGGCTGCATTGGCTGGGACGAGACCGAACGAGTGATCGAGGAAATCGCTCGTTCGTTGAAATCGAGGCCCGTCTAGTAAAGCGCTTAAAAAATGAGTTGCCATCGCGTTGAAAACCGATCTCTTTGGCCCTTCATTTTTCTCAGGCCCAGGTGGTGGAATTGGTAGACACGCTAGATTTAGGCTCTAGTGCTGAGAGGCGTGAGAGTTCGAGTCTCTCCCTGGGCACCAGGCTCCGCGAGGCGATAGCCGTAGACGGAGCCTGTCGCGGCGTAACATCGTGAAGCCGGACTGTTCACCCAACCAGAGAAGCTACGCCCGGGCATGCCTGTCGCGGCGAATCATGCTTTTCCTTAGGGGTTGGTTTTTTAATGCGCAGGAGGGCGCGTTCTTACTGTGATTCGGTGTAAACGCGACCAATCGAGACTTCCGCGGTATTGACTCCATTCGATCAGGTGAGCATTTCCCTTGTATCGTGATTACCTCTATTGACGAAACGCTTCTGCTGGGCCCGGGGCCGTGCAATATCTCCAATTCCGTCCGTGACGCCCTCGCTCGCCCGTTGCTCGGCCATCTCGATCCGGGATTCCTCGAGATTATGGAGTCGGTCAAGTCGCGGTTGCGTCGCGTATTCGATACCCAAAACGCGGTCACTTTCCCCGTCTCGGCCACCGGGAGCGCGGGTATGGAATTTCTACTCGTGAATTTTCTCGAGGCGGGCGACACGATAGTCGTGGGCGTAAATGGCGTATTCGGCGGCCGGATCGCCGCGCTCTCCGAGAAGCTTGGAGCGAAGGTGGTTCGCGTCGAAGCGGAATGGGGACGGGCGATTGACCGAGAAGCGTTTTGCGAAGCCGTTCGGCGCGAGTCGCCGAAAGTGGCCGCGCTGGTTAGCGGCGAAACCTCGACGGGCGTCTATCAACCGATGGATGGAGTAGGTGACGTTTGTCGGGAATCGGGCGCGCTCTTGTTCGTCGACTGCGTGACTTCGTTGGCGGGAATGCCGGTCCACATCGACTCCTGGGGCGCCGACATCGTGTTTTCGGGAACGCAAAAATGCCTGGGAGCGCCTCCGGGTTTGGCGCCCGTGACGGTTTCCAACCGAGCTCTGGAAGTGTATCGAACGCGTTCTCGTCCGACTCCCAGCTTCTACTTCGATCTCGACGCGATTCTGGCGTATGTCGATGGCGAAGGAGGGCGCAGCTATCACCATACCGCCCCGATCAGCATGGTTTTCGCCCTTGATGCGGCGTTGGGCGAGATTTTGGAAGAAGGTTTGGAAGCGCGTTGGAAGCGGCACGCGGAGGCGGCTGCCTATTTGCGTTCGGAGTTGGGCGAGATGGGCTTCACTCCGCTGGTGCCGGAAGGGGAACGCTTGAATCCGCTGACGACTTTGCGACTGCCCGAAGGAATTGACGAGGCGGCGATCCGCGGGCGATTGCTGACCGAACATCAGATCGAAGTCGGGGCCGGACTCGGTCCGCTTGCGGGGAAGATCTGGCGTGTCGGTTTGATGGCGAGCAACGCTCGGGAGGAATCCGTAGACCGACTGGTTTCGACGGTAAAGGGCATTCTGTCGTAACCCAGGGAAGTGTCCCGACTACTTGTCGGAGCCGAAGGCGTAGTTTTTCCAGGTGAACGCGAGCCCTCCGATCGCGAGAGCGACTGCGGCGATGAGCCCGATATTGATCGCGGGCTGGAGCGAGGCGACGTAGCCAGCGGATGACGACGGGTCCTGCAATGACTCAAAATAGGGTTTGATGTTTCCGAGTATCGAAAAATGCCGTACACTGGTCGGAAGTTGAGAGACGACTCGCTCCACAAATGCGTGGTAGACGATCCCCATGACGATGTATTTGGAGGTGAACGACCCGATCGTCATCGAAAGGGCGCAAAACGATATGGCCAGCGCCCCGCAGCCGAGTCCATAGACTGCAGCTTGAGCGAGCGACTCGATTTCGCCAACGATCAAGCCGGTTGCGACAATCGCCACGACACATGTGAACGTGACCAGCAGCGCGCTGGCGAGCGAGCTAAGATAGAAGCCCAGGAAAAGGCGAGCCTTGCGGGTGGGACGCGTCCATAGATACTCGATCGTCCCGTCTCTGAGCTCGGTTCGCATGGATTCGGCTCCTTTAACGATGCAGTAGAACGGGACGAAGCCGAGGGCGAAAAAGTTGCTGGCGACGGGCCAGAAGGCTTTTCCATTGGTTTTGGCTCCAATGAAAAGAGTGAGACCGAAAACGACTCCGAAGAGGATCGCCATGCGGGTAATCGTCGATGCGGTAACGAGTTCTCGGATACGCATGAACATGAGCCCGCGCAGGACGCCGCCCCATCCCGGATTGAGGTTTTCCGTTTTCATTTGGTCATCCTTTCGAAAATGCTGGTCAAGGCCTGGTTCTTGTTGCGGATTTCGAAAATCTCGACGTCGGCCCCGTCGACATGGCGCGGCCATTCGGCGAAGAATGCGGCGGGATCGACCACCCACAATGTCAGCGACTCGCCTTTGGCAAGGTAGCCGGTGATGAGGTCGCGGTCCTGCAAATGTCGTGCCAGGGTTCCGGGGTCGCTGCAGCGAATGGAAATCTCGTCGGACCATTCCGTCACGGTTTCCCGAATGTCCAACTGCGAGCCGGAGGCTAGGGTTCGGCCCCAGTTTAGAATCAGAAACCGGCTGCAAAGGAACTCCAGCTCGTGTAGAATATGGCTGGATACCAGGATGCTCTTCCCTTGTTCGGCGATTTCTTTTAGGATTGCCCCGAATTCGGCCCGTCCGTTGGGGTCGAGCCCGTTCATTGGCTCGTCCAGAATGACGAGATCGGGATCGTGCATGATGGCTTGGGCGAGCTTGACCCGCTGCTTCATGCCTTTCGAGTACGTGCCAACGCGCTTTCCCCAATGACTCGAGTCGAGACGGGCTCGCTCTAGCGCTTTTTCCGCTACCGACTTTGTGTCTTTCCAGCGAACGCCGGAAATCGACGCCAGCCCGCGCAGCCAGTCGACGGGTTTGAGTTCCTTGCGGATCTGCTCACGTTCCGGGCAGTATCCGATGCGCGACAGCAGCTGTGTGTTGTTTACGGGATTCAGTCCCAGGACTTCAATGCTGCCTGAAGAGGGGGCGATCTGGCCAGTGACCATTTTGATCAAGGTGCTTTTCCCCGCTCCATTGGGTCCGACGAGACCGGTGATTCCCGGGAGTATCTCGAAGGAGACGTTGTTCAGCCCCAGTACGATTCCGTAGAAGCAGCTCAATTCACGGGCTTGAATGATGGGCTTCATGACGCGGTGATCCTCCGGTTTACGAATACGATGCTCAGAACCGACAAGGCGATGAGGAAAAACGCAGGCGTGACGATCGATCCGTCCGTGACGGGAATGTCGTCAAGTCGAAGGTCGATCCGAGCCGCGGCTTGATTAATGAACGGCAGCATGGACTGCGCGTCCGAAATGAAGGAGTCCATACGGAAGATGGCGTCGGAAAGCGAGTCGATCGCGTTGAACGGATTCAGGTACGCAAGCGTCGGACTTGTGAATGCCGACAGGCCTGCGACGATGCTCAAAGTGATCCAGCCGAGTATCCAATAGGCGATTGCCGCGCCGGTTTTCTGAGCCATGGACGAAACGGCAAGGGCCACGAGGCTGAGCGGGAGGATCGCGACAATTCCGACCGCAAGTCCCCGCAGAAGCGAAGGGAATGTGTGGTAGAAGAACGCCCAGTCGGGGGCGAGTACGTTGCCGATGATCCAGGATCCCACTACAGGAAGTATCCAAATGGTGGAGAGAATCGTTGAAACGACGATGAACTTGCCAATGAGGTAGTCCCAACGCGTCAGGGCTTTGGAATTGTAGATGACAATCGCTTGGCTGGCGAGATCTTGAGCGATGAGCTTGTGGATAAAGAGCGCGACAATGAGGATTGATAGCGGCGTTGCGGTAAACCTCAGCACGAAGTATCCGATTCGATAGATGCCGTCGACAGTGATTTCCGGATACAAGAGCGCCCATGCCGATATTCCATCGATGACGGCTCCGACGCGTGTTCCGGTCTTGACTGTGATCCAGTCAGCGAGGGCGCTCCCCGGCGTCACGAGCTGACCGAAAATGAGAAAGGCGAACGTCAAGGAAAGCCATTGGACCAGGCTGAGAAAGAGGAAGGCGCGGATGGCTTTGCCTGCCAGACAGAGCCGCAATCCGTAGCGGGCGATGGACAACCGCCGCTTCCAGATGCTGACGGATTCGCCGGTCCAGCGTCGGTATTGCGCGTTCCAGACGCTCATGCGGGTTGGCTCCCGGGTTTGAGGGCTTGCAGGTAGAGTTCGTTCAGGGCGTCGGGGCTTTCCTTTATCTCGAGCGGGGAGAAGTCGTTGTCGCGCATGAAGGCGATCAGCGGGTTGAGCGAGCTCTCCCCGTGTTCGACTTTCACGTTGCCGTTGCTGAGCAGCCGATTGGGCCACCCCTTGTTGGCGAGGGCGGCCATGAGCGCTTCTTTGCCTTGCCCTATGACGATCTCGGCCTCCGCTTTTCGACGCTGTTTCAAGGCGGCCAAGGTGTCATGGGCGACGACGCTTCCTTGGGCGATGATCACTATGCGTTCGCAGATGCGGTCGACGTCGTGAAGGAGATGGGACGACAAGACGACGCTGATTTCCGACTCTTTCCAAATCCGTTCGATAAGCTCCAGAATCATGGCCTGGCCTTTCGGGTCCAAGCCGTTGGTCGGTTCGTCGAGAAAGACGAGGTCGGGATCGTGGACGAGCGCTTGGGCGATTTTGACGCGCTGCTTCATGCCGGTGGAATATGTATCCACTTTTCGATAGCGCTCCTGGCCCATGCCGACGAAGTCGAGCATTTCATGGGCGCGTTGTCGGGCGGCTTCGAAGGGCATGCCGGAGAGCTCGCCGCAGTAGGTGACGTATTCGCAACCGAGCATGCCGGGAATGTGACAGTCTTGTTCGGGGGCGTAGCCGATGCGTTTTCTCGTTTCGCGACCGTGCCGGTCGATATCCTGACCGAGCAGGGAGACTGTGCCGTCGTCTTTGCCGTGAAGCTGGAGAACGCACTTAATGAAGGTGGATTTCCCGGCTCCGTTGGGCCCGAGCAGTCCGATGGAGCCTTTGGGAAGCTCCAGGTCGATCCCGTCGAGCACGGTTTGGCTGCCGTACTGCTTGCGCAGACCTTTTGTTTCTATTACGGGATTGTCAGCCATAGGAGGGGAGCATTGCGGTCTAGTACACGAGCAGGGCGGCGAGCGTTACACAAAAGCGCGACTAGGGGGAGTTTCTATGAGCGGTTTCCGTCGCTTCGCGATTGGAGCCGCGAGGCGACCAACGGAACACGCAGTTTCTGCGAGTCAAGTCGAACGCGTTGTTGTTCGGCGGTGGAAGAGCGGAGGCGGAGTGGATTTGCAACTCGAGATCCTCCAAGTCTTCGCCGTGTTGCCCGAGCCAGTCCGAAAAACGCTGTTCCTGAGATTGATCTACCACTTCCGACGGAATCTCGGAGGGGCCGGTTGTGGGCACGAAGCGGCAAGGGAAGTGCAACTCGCTGGTGAAGTGATTCCCGGTCCGGCGCAGCGCTGCGAGCAAGTCGACGGAATCCGACACGCGAAACACGAAGAGCAGGAGGCCGTCTTCTTTTATCGCTCGGAAAAAGCACTCGGGCAGATCCCAGGCGGATGCGGTGAATACGCCTCGATCAAACGAGCCGGGGTCGACGGGAAAATTGGTTCCGTCGCCAGATTTCAGGGACACGTTTTGGACGCCGCATTGGTCCAGAGCGGTTTGCGCGTTGGCGATCAGCCCGTCCTCGATCTCGTAACTGAGAATGGATCCGGTTGGGCCGACCAGGTGGCTCATAAGCGCGGCGTTCCAGCCGCTGCCGCCTCCGAGTTCGAACACACGTTGGCCGGGCTTGATTTCGAGCAAATGGATCATGTAGAGGACGAGCGACGGCTGGGAGATGGTCGAGGTGACTATTCCGAGCTCGTTTTTGAAAATAGGATAGGGCTGGTCGGCGTAAAGGACGTCCAGTTGCGGAATGAGGAGGGAGTCGTCGACATCGCTCCATAGACCGGGCGACCCGTCCTGAAACCGCGGGGCGAACTGGTGGCGGGGCGTTTTCAGCAGGGCGCCCTGCAGCAATTCAGAAAGGGGCTCTCCGTGCAGGAACCGTTCGGCTCGCTCGATCAGGAATTCCTGCTTGTTTTGGATACGTTGGGCGAGATCTGAGTTCGCTGCGGGTGGCACTCGAAAAGGATGGACGAGCGATTTGCTCAAATCAACAGGCATTTGATTCGGTCCGCCGGGCGTTTCCCGTGTTCGGCTTCCTCTCGGGGCGATTTTGTAATTGTGGATCGAGCCGGGGGTCCCATAGGCTGTGTTCAATGTCTGACTTGAAGGATTCGGATTGGGAGTGGTCGGGCTTTCGAGAGCGCTGTCGCCGCATCATTTTCCTCTCCAATCGGCCGGCGGAAAAGTTGTTCGACGTTCTCTTGATCGGGGCGATCTTGTTGAGCCTGGTGGTTGTGATGCTCGAAAGTGTCGAGTCACTCAGGATGCGCTATGGGCCCCAGTTTTACATCATCGAGTGGGGGCTCACGGTGTTGTTCACGATTGAGTACATTGTCCGGCTGTACGTCGCCCGCAGCGCAGCGCGCTACGCCCGCAGCTTTTTTGGAATCGTCGATTTGCTTTCCATTCTCCCTACTTATCTCGACCTGTTCCTGCCAGGGGCGCACTACTTGATGACTCTGCGCGTTTTGCGTGTCTTGCGGATTTTCCGGGTTTTGAAGATGGTGCAGTTCGTGGGCGAAGCGAACCAGCTGGCGCTTGCGATTCGGGCGTCCGCGCGGAAGATCGCGGTCTTCGTTTTCGCAGTCGTCACTCTGGTCTGTTTCCTCGGTTCGATCATGTACGTCGTGGAGGGCCCAGAAAATGGATACACAAGCATTCCAAAGAGTGTTTACTGGGCGATCGTGACGCTGACGACCGTGGGTTACGGCGACATCTCGCCGCAGACAACTCTGGGCCAGTTTTTCGCTTCTATAATAATGATTACTGGATACGGCATAATCGCGGTGCCGACAGGGATTGTGACCGCGGAGATCGCCCGCGTTTCTCGAGTGGTGGATCGCGAATTCAGCTGTCACTCGTGTGGCGCGAAGGGCCATGGCTCGGACGCCAAGTTCTGCCACAGTTGCGGGACGCAATTGAGGACTCGGGAGGGTACGGTTGCCGATGAGCCGGACGTCGGTCTGCACCCTGGTTAGTTTCGCGGACGCCGCATAAAATAGTACGTATCGATCCGCAATAATACGCACGAATTTGAAGGGCTGATCCATTGACATTGGGAAGGTCTGGATTCGGTATAGGTGCCTGTACCTCAGTTGGTTCGCCGCGTCGCTCGACTGTCGCGAACGGTTGGCTGACACCATACCCTAACGATTTCGATGAACCCAGATGCTGGATTGAATCAGGCCGCTACCGCAAAGCGATTTTCGTCGCTTTCGGAACAGGAGTTTTCCGAGCGGGCCTTGGCGATCATCGAACGGGATTCCGACGGGGCGTACGCGCGGTTTCGCGCCTTGGCCAAAAGCATTTTTTTGATCCCGCACGCGTTTATGAGCCTGGCTCCGTTTGATGGGTCGAAGCTGCGCGTTTTGACGGACGACGGTGTGTTGGAAGTTCCTCGAAAGAATTCGTTTTGCGGGTGCGCGCTCGAGCACTCCGAAATCATGGTTGTACAGAACGCGACGGAGGACGAACGTTTCAACGACAACGCGATGGTACGGGAGAAGATGCACGTGCGATTTTATGCGGGAATGCCCCTGGTGTCGTCGAGTGGAGTCGCGTTCGGCACGCTTTGCATAATGGATACAATCCCTCGAGCGTTCGACGAAAGTCGCGTCACCATCCTAAAGGATTTTGCCCAGCAGATTGTAACCCTAGTCCAATCGGAGGTTATAGCGGAGATTCAAGCGGAGCAGCTAAATTTGGATACGCAGATTCTTGGCGGCATCGACGCAACTCGGACTGGAGAAGGGAATCGACCGCGACCCAAGCGCAAGCAGGCGGAACCGATTTCCATTCAGGATGAAGTGGAAAACGTATTTGACCTGTTTTTCGACGAGGCCAATGCCAAGGGGGTAGAGCTGGGAGCGGACATCGCCGACGATCTGGCTCTGCGCTTCGACCGGGAGGTTTTCTCTCTGGCGTTGAGAACGGCGGTTTTCAACGGGATCAAGTTTTGCATTTACGGCGGATCTGTGAAAGTCGACGCCTGGAAAACGGCCCGCCACATTCTCATCTCCGTTTCGGACACGGGAGCGGGTATGGAGCCGGAGCGGGTTCAACAGATCTTGAGCTCAGGCGTGTCTGCCGACGCGGTCCTCGGGCTCATTGCATGCAGGCGCCTTTTGGAGGCGGAAAAAGGGCGTATCGACATCCTTTCCGAGAAAGGAATGGGGACGTCGGTCACGATGACTTTCCCTGGTTAAGCGGTCCAGATTCGCAGCGCTTGCAGCAGGAAGTTCTCGAGCATCGCCTCGGGCTTCATATTGAGTCGCAGCAGTCCGGTGGCTTTTTCGAGAGCGTGAACGGAATCGACTAGTCTGGGCGCGGCGTCCGGGCGTCGGGAGAGCGCTTCTCGGGCGAAGGCTTCGGTCGATTGCTCGATGGCGGCGAGAAACTCTTGTCGAATGGAGATGCCGATGCGGGACTCCATGGCGACGCGTTCGTCGTCGTCGAGGTCCTCAGGCAAGTGTTTCGACTGCTCTTTCCAAGTTTCTTTCGTCAGGTTTCCGATCGTGTGCCGAAAGCGTTCGATCAATCCGTAGAGGCCGATGACGTAGTGGGGGACGGCCGACTTTCCGCTCGGTTGTTTTTCGAGCAAGTCGGACAGCCAGGACTGGTAGCTTTCGAGCCAGTCGAGCGCTCGCGGGTCGTCGATTGT
>JANQSC010000060.1 GCA_028284235.1 Opitutaceae bacterium | reverse complement strand
ATCCCGCTTCGCGGGAGCAGGATGCCGCCAGGGCGGCAGCAGGATCTTGAATGAAAGCCGTGTTCGCGAAGCGACGGTGTGTGTTTTTCTGTATTCGAGATTCTCTTTGTGGCTTCGTTTTCGGGGGAGTCCATCGACTCGGGCTCGCGTCTTGACGTGGCCCGGAGTGCGGAGCAGGGTGAAGCGACTACTCTGGTGTCCCCCTTTGTTCTTGATTGATGGATAGTGTCTCCAAAAACCCGAAACGACTTTATCGCTGGAACAGGTTGTTGCACCTCTACCTGGGCGTGGCCTTGAGCCCGTTGCTCCTGTTGTTCGCGGTGACGGCGATTCTGCTGAATCACGGTGTGACGCCGAGCCCGGTCATTGCAGAGACGCGTGTTCCGATCGTCTGGGACGAGACTTTGAGTGGCGAAGCCTGGGTGAAGGACATATTGGAACAGTTGGATTTAACGGGCGAAGTGGTGGGTCGGGGACAAGTTCGAAATGGGCGGACGGTGATTCGCGTCGCCCGCCCGGGAAACGCGAAGATCATCACGTTGACGGCGGGAGAAAGTGAAGCAGTGATTTCGGATCGGTCGTTTGGCTTGGTGGATACGATGCGTTATTTGCATCTGAATCCGGGCCCGCATAAGTCGCCGACTTGGATCGGATCCATTGCTTGGGGCTGGGTGGCCGACGCGACGGTTTACATAACACTGATTCTTACGGTTACGGGTATCTATCTGTGGCTGGTCCTGAAAGCGGAACGAAAAGCGGGACTCGTTGCTCTCGGATCCGGCGCGTTGGCGTTCGCGGCAATATTGTACGCTTTGATTGGGCTATGAGTGATCGATTAACCGTATTCGAAAAGTGGAACAAGCGCGTCCATATTTACTTGGGACTTTTTCTCCTCTTGTTTCTCTGGGTATTTTCAGTCTCGGGTTTGTTCTTGAATCACCCAAAGTGGTTTGGCGGCGCTCCGCAGCGAGAGACAACGGAGCAAAGCGTTTCGATGCCGGTAGGCGGCGACGCCGTGAGCAAGGCCCAGGATTTGATGGGGCAGCTCGACTTGAAAGGGGAGGCGATATTTCGGGGCGAGCAAAAGCCGGGTCAGTTCGCGTTTATCGCGATGCGTCCGGACGAGCGCGATTTCGTGACCGTAAATCTGGAGACGGAGGTGGCGAAAGTCACGCATGTGACTGGAAACATGGGGCAGATGCTAGGAAATTTGCACACGTTTTCCGGGGTGCGTCCGATTTGGGGTGAGAAGGAATCGGTTCGGGACTGGCTGCCGACTCGTATTTGGAGTTTCAGTATGGACGTTCTCAGCGTTGGGCTGATCGTCATTGTGGGAAGCGCGCTGTACATGGCGTTTCGCCAGCGCGAGAAACGTAGAGGAGTCGTGGTTTCGTTTTTAATTGGGATAGCGCTTTGCGGGATTTTTGTGTTGGGCGTGGTCTAAAACCTGCGAGATAAGAGTAAGAAGAATCATGCGAAATTGTTGTGTCACGCGTATCGCCTCCCGATTGCGGCGAGTTGGACTCGGGATGATTGTCTCGGCTTGTCTGGGCGGTTTGAGCGTAGCTCAAGCGGCTGAATCCCCTCAGGCTCTCGCGGCCGAAGCGATGGCTCATGATCACGCGGCCCACACGGCGTTGATCGCTCAAGCGACGCCCGCTCCGGATACGAAGTCTTCGAGGGGACGCGTGCTCAAGGACGCGAAGAGCGAAAAGACGGGCAACGCGAAGCCGGAAGAGGATCCCAGCCTGGCCGAGTATGCGATTTATGGGGACACGTCTCCGCGGGCTCGGACAGCGGTGCCGCGCAAGACGAGCTTGCCCTTGCGTTTCGAGAAGGGCGACCGCGTGGCCTTGATCGGGAATACGCTTTTCGACCGGGATCGATTGTTCGGCTACTTTGAATCGCTGATTCACCAGACGCATGCGGACAAAACGCTGGCAATTCGAACCTTGGCCTGGTCGGCGGACGAAGTGGACTTGCAGCCACGCCCGGATAATTTCGGCGATCTGGATCAACATTTGACGGCCCAGAAAGCGGACGTCATATTCGCGGCGTTTGGATACAACGAGTCGTTCGCGGGCATCGAAGCGCTGCCTGAATTCAAAGAACGACTACGGGCGTTTATCCGCCATACGGTGTCGCAGGCCTACAATGGGGAGGCTGGACCGCAACTGGTATTGGTCTCGCCGATCGCCAACGAGAATGTCGAGGGCGTTGCGGCGGCGGATTTGAACAATGCGCGGATCGCGGCGTATGCGTCTGCAATGAAGACTGTGGCGGCCGAGGAGAGCGTGGGCTTTATTGACGTTTACGAGGGAACACGAATCGCTATGGAGGATCCGCGATCAGATCTGACCTTTAATGGAGCTCATCTAGTGGACGAGGGGTATCAAGTTTTTGGCAAGCTCGCTTACGAGAAAACATTTGGCGAGGAGCTGGCTCCAGAAGTGGACGAGCGGATACGGGCGATGGTGGTGAAGAAAAACGAGCAGTTCTTTTTTCGCTATCGTCCTTTGAATACGTTTTACTACACGGGAGGGCGCAACAAAAGCTACGGCTACCTCGATTTTCTCCCCGCCATGCGCAACTTTGACATCATGGTGGCCAATCGGGACCGGCGGATATGGGATTTGGCCGTGGGGAAGTCGGTTTCCGGTCCGATTGACGACTCCAATGTGCCGGAGATGCCGAAAACCTATCAATCGAGAGGGGCGAACGAGTATTTGAGTCCGAAGGACGAATTGGCGGCATTCGACATCGATCCGCGATTCGAGGTGAACTTGTTCGCTTCCGAGGAGGAGTTTCCGGATATCGCTTGTCCCATCCAAATGCGCTGGGACGACCAGGGTCGCATGTGGGTGAGTTGCTCGACGACTTATCCGCATGTCTATCCGGGGCAGAAGCCAAACGACAAGATCGTGATTTTGGAAGATACCGACGGGGATGGGAAAGCGGACAAGAGCAGCGTATTCGCTGACGACTTACACATTCCTTTGAGTTTCGTTTTAGGGAATGGAGGCGTCTATGTTTCGGAGGAGCCGGATTTGGTCTTCCTGAAGGATACGGACGGGGACGGTAAAGCGGATTTTCGTCGCCGCGTGTTCACTGGTTTTGGAACGGAGGACTCGCATCACGCCTTGCACGATTTCGTCTGGACGCCCGACGGGGACTTGCTCTTTCGCGAGTCGATTTTTCACAACAGCCAGGTGGAAACGGTTTATGGCCCGATTCGGGCGAAGAACAGCTCGTGGTTCCGCTATCGTCCTTCGACGCATCGGTTGACCGCATTTGGCGCTTATCCCAACACGAATCCTTGGGGTGTGACGTTTGACAAGTGGGGGAACCACGTGGCAAGCCATCCGATTTTCGCGACCGCGTTCCACGCCACCAATCCGCCTTACCCGGAGCAGCATCCGCGGGCGTCAGGGATTCCTGCCTACTCGGGGACCTGCGGGCAGGAGTTTATCGATTTCGATTTTTGGCCCGAGGAAATGCAAGGCGGGTTCGTCAAGGCGCGCTACAAGCCGAACAATCGTATCGAGTTTCACAAGTGGATCGAAAAGGAGGACCACTTTGCGGAGGAGTATCAGGGGGATATTATCTTCTCGCGGAATTTGAGCTTTATTCCGGTGGACATTGGTTTTGGTCCGCGCGGGGCGTTGTATGTGTGCGACTGGTACAATCCCATCAAAGGGCACGCTCAATACTCGCTGCGAGACGAGCGGCGGGATCGAAAGTCGGGCCGTATTTGGCGGATAATGCCGAAAGGGGCGCAGACGCAGGAGCCGCCACGGATCGCGGGGGCTTCAATCGATTCCTTGCTCGAGCTGCTGAAGCGTCCGGAGTACCGCTATCGCTACTGGGCGAAGCGGGCCTTACGGGATCGGGATCGAGGGGCGGTCGAGCGCGCTTTGGATCGCTGGGTAGCGGAGCTCGACGCAAGCGATCCGCACCGGGAACATCAAATTTTGGAGGCGATCTGGTTGTACCGCGGAATCGACTTGAAGCGGCCGAGATTGCTGGAGGAGTTACTTGAGAGCGACAATCACCTGGCTCGGGCCGCGGCAACGCATCAGTTGCGATTCTGGTCCGACGCGGTAGAGAACGGCATGGGTCGATTGCGCGAGCGGGCGAACGACGCCAGCGCGTTGGTCCGCATGGAAGCGGCGATTGCCGCAAGTTATATAGGTACGCCGGCAGCGCTGCAGGCGGCGATCGATGTGACGGCGAGTCCGGGTGGCGCTCATCTGAAATACGCCCTGGCGACTTCGCTGGGATCTGAGAACTTGTCGCGTCACTGGAAGGGCGAGGAGGGGCGGTATCCAGAGGTTGGGGCCTTTTTGGAGTCGTTCGATCTCGAGTCGAAGCGGAAGGCGGGGGGATCGAAGAAGAGCGCGGTGGAAGGCGCTTTCGATTCCCAGAAAGGGCTGCATACGGTCGAGATCTCGTGCATTCCGGAGCGAATGATGTTTACGGTGACGGCGTTTACGGTGAAAGCGGGTATGCCGGTAAAGCTCACCTTTGAGAATCCGACGGCGACGCCGCACAATTTGGTGATCGTCGAGCCGGGCGCCGCGGAGGAGATCGGAATGGCGGGCAATCAGATGGCCACCGATCCCAACGGGGCCGCGAAGCACTTCGTGCCGGAATCGCCGAAGGTTCTGTTCGCGACGACGCTGCTTCCGCCGGACACGAGCGAGACTTTGCGTTTTGTCGCTCCGAAAATTCCGGGCGAATATCCCTTTGTATGCACATTTCCGGGACACTGGGTGATTATGCAAGGCGTGATGACGGTGGCGGAGTAGAGTATACACAAGCGCGCGCGTCAAAACGCGAAGGCGTGAATTCAAATTCTAGTTGTATTGAATTGTCATCGGCCTGCGGCCTAGGCGTCCTGCGATGCAGGACGATAGGATCCGCTACGCGGAAATAAGGCGTCTCGACATTGGCCTTTTTCGGATCGTACTTATTTATCTTTTGCTGTACAATCTGCAGAGTTTCGCTTTATGGTTTTCCCTAGGTGTCAACTCTTTATCACGATATGATTTTTGGGTTTTTTAGGAGAATAGCGCTGTTAGTGTCTGTAGCATTGCTGGCGAGTCTTGGTTTCTCGGCCAAAAAGCCGAACAAGGTTGCGGTGCAAGCGAGCGCTTCTGAGGAGTATACTATGAGTCGCGCGGAAGCGGGTCCTGAAAAAATTCAAACCTACCAGTTGATAAAGGGGAAGCGGTTGATGGGAAATGTTGCTGACCGCGGGTTCGACGCGGTTTCATTCGAGGATATCGTCCAGGAGATTAGCGCCAATCTAGAGAGGCAGCGATACCATGTGGAACCGGATTTGAGTAAATGCGATTTGTTGATCATGGTTCACTATGGCACGACCATCGAGTTTAGCGGGGATCCGCCACCGGTGGTCACGCTCAATAGCTACCTGAAGCCTGAGACGGAGGACTCCGAAGAGAAGTATCGATACGAGACGATAAGAGAGACTGTGTCCGAATCCGTGGGGTGGGTGATGGCCAGTCAGAGAGGAAAAGCGGAAGAACAGTTCTTCCGAAAAAAGATACTGGGGATGGACGGCCAACGTGATCTGAGCGCGACGTCGGAGGAAGAGTACGTTAGCAATGTTAACGCGACGGAGGGCCGATATTTTTTCGTTCTGACTGCGTTTGACTACCCTCTGTTGAAGGAAGGGGAAAAGAAAGTGCATTGGACGATTCGATACAACATGCGAATGATCGGGCAGTCCTATAGCGACGCGGTCAAGGAGCTGAATCTGGTCGCCGGCGATTTCTTCGGCAAGGATTTCGACGGGATTATATTAAAAAGCGCCTCCGATGTTTCCAATGTGGAAATGGGAGAGATCGAAGTGGTTGGCGAAGAGGGCGATTCGGAGCAATAGAGTTTATTGCCCACGAAGTACACGAATCTAATTGAGTTTGCTCCGAGACAAATTCGTGTTGCTTGGTGTACTTCGTGGGCGATCTTTCTGTTTAATCCCCGTAGTATCCAAATCCCGTGTCGGAGTGATACCAGAATGAAATGCCACGTTGGTCGATAAAGTAGGTTAAGCGATATCGGTCTTTTTCGCGGTCGAATGAGTAGATATAGTTTTCTCTGTATTGGGGGTGGATGAACTCGTACATTTGCAAGTTCACCGGGTAGTCGCCAGTTTTCTCTTTCGTCTTGTTTACGTACTTTATGATCGACACCACTTCCTCGTGTAGTTTGACGAGTTTAGTGTTCTCAGATGCTTGCCAACCGATGAGAGCGAATCCTAGGGCAAGGGAAATCCAAGCGGGATAGCGGGGTCTCCAAATTGCGATGACGAATAGGGGAACGTTGATTAGGATAATGAGAAAATAGAGGCCGGAACCGATTTCACCCTCTGTGTAGTAAGCGTTGTGGAAGAACAGGAATTCAAGAAAGGCGAGGACTGCGATCAGAATGAGGGCGAAGAGTTTTTGTTCTTTGGGATTCATGGATTTGGGAGGGCTTCGACAATAGTATTCGCATGGAGTCTTTGTATTCGATTCTTCAATCGCCGCGTTCTCGATTGGATTCGTCGATTAGCCGCTCCCATTTTTTATGAATCTCGAGAAGCGTTTGTTTGCGTTTTCCGAGATATCGATGCTTCGCGAGTTTTTTTAGATAGTAGAGCCATTGGGTCTCGTCGCCGGCCTCGTAGGACTTCCACAGCTGAGAGACCGAGTAGACGAACTCTGGATTTAGGCCCAGTATAAAGTCTCGATTGTCGGAAATCTCATTTATGATCTGTTGATGCAGAAATGACTTTTGGAGATGATCTTTCCAGGAGCCGTCCGGCTGGGCGAATTCGGGGTGCGGTCCGATTTCCGCGAGTTCCCGGCTTGCGAGCAGTCGGAATCGTCGGCAACGGTACCAGGATTGAATGGGCGGCCATGCGATCGCGAGGAGCGCGAGCGCGACTGGAATGCCGATGACGTCGAGAATGTCCTTCCAAGTATCGAATCCGCTGGTCAGTTCCATAATTCAGTCAGCTAACCGGTTCGCGAATTAGACAGGAGGAGCCGGAACGATGCAAGTCTTCGCGCCCTCCGTTGCGGGAAGAGTGTTTGCAACATCGGTCGTTCCGACCTAGTGTCTCCACGTTGCGGAGCCAATGGGTGTTCGTCGAAGATCCCGACAAAGTCGGTGGCTACGCAAACAGTAGTTCTGGTCAGGATTTGACTAGGCGAGATCGAATGGGATTCGAACACGTCTCACAGAAGACTCCAACTCCATCTTGGCATTGGGAAACGACCTCGCGAGTCGCTCGTAGAGTTCCTTCGCAAGTCGAGACACCAATTTCGAGTTTTCCTCGCTCGTCCCTTCGTCCATATCCCTGAATACAATTTCGTTTGATCTAAGGTCGATGCGGAGTCTGACATCGGCGTACTGTCCAAGATGCGATGTAACGAAGTTCTTCCTCCCCCAAAAACCTTTGGTCGGTTTAAAGGAAAGGTAGTAAAAACTATCGAGTTCGTCGTAGACGAAGCCCGTTTTCCCAAACGCTTCGAAACCGTGCTCCGCTTCAAAATCTTTGACAATTTCCAGCATTATTCGCTGCTCGGGAGTCACTTTTTCGAATACCGCTTCTCGTGTGGGTTCGGAAAATACTCGAGTAGTGAGCAGCGATACATCGTTGCCGAGCGTGGGAATGCTAATTGTCACCGTTTGTTCGTGGATATCCTCATACGTGGCGCAGGAAGCGAGAATAATGGGCAGGCAAACAGCTAGTCGTTTCATTGTCGTGCGTTTCGTTCGGATTTCACAGTTGAAACCGGATGGAACCGCTTGGTTCCAATTAGACTAGTCGCCCGCAAGGGCGCCCATTTACGGCGCAGCCCGGACTGTGTCGGGGTCCCTAAGGGGACCGCGTTGTTTAAACACCGGTCGTTCCGACCTAGTGTCTCCGCGTTGCGGAGCCAATGGGTGTTCGCGGCGCGAACAATGGGCTTTTTAGAGGGTTCTGTTCTCGGCAAGGCCGAGATCTTGCTCGTTCCGCTCAGCGGAACGATCTAGCGAACCCGCACAGGGGGTGAGCGAGTGTTAAAATCCAGTGGAACTATCTCGCCTTCTCCAATCTGATGATTTCTTCATCCCAACACCTGTTCTTCTCGTCTCACTTTTTTGAAACCCCTCTGGGGATCTTCGCGTTCATGGGAATGATCCCCAAGCGTATCCCGCTCATATTTATGCTCCGATTTAGTGTCTTCCCCTGTATTGCGATTGTATTCGCGGCGTCGTTGTCTGCCCAGCCGGACGCGAATCCGCGCGAGTTGACGCTGACCGAAGTGATCTCGCTCGCGCTCAATCAGAATCTGGCCCTGCAGCGATCTGGAATCCAAATCGAGCTTCGTGAAAACGAGGTCTTGTCCGAAGAGGCGAACTTCGGCCCCAATCTAACCGGTTCGGCCGGAGCGTCCACGCGCTTCTCCGGCAACGGGCGCGATCCGGTTTGGGACACGGGGGCCTTCACCGAATCTGCCAACGCCAGCCTCAATTCCTCCCTGACTCTCTACAGCGGCGAGAGTCGCAAGGCTTCGCTGGAGCAGGCGAAAGCGAGCCTGGAGGCAAGCTTCAAGGACTTCGACCGTTCTCAGCAGCAGATTCTCTTTCAATCCGTCGCCCGCTATTTGGAGGCGGTCTTGCGCTTGAAGGAGATTGACATTCAAGCCGAGGAATTGGCCACCCGCCAAGAAAACCTCGAACGCATCGAGGTCGACTACGAAAACGAGATCCGAATCCTCGCCGATGTGCAGCGCCAAAAGGCCCTCGTGGCCGACAGCGAACGCCGCTTGGCGGAAGCGAACCGAGCGTATCAAAATAGTCTATACTTGCTCAAGGATCTGCTCTTATTGCCTCCGAAAGACGCCATTGCGCTTAATCTAGACGATACTTCGTGGTTGGAGCCCGAGAACATTGCGGACCCGTCTTTTGGCGAGTCGCTTTCCCGACTGTTCGACCGTCCCGACTTGCTCGCCCAGAAGTTCCGGCTCGACGCTGCGGAGCAGAACATTCGCGTCGCTCGATCGGGAAAAAAGCCGACGTTGTCGGCATCGGCGAGTTTGCGCACGAACTACACCCGCGGCAGCCCGGCGGGGAGCCTGGCCGACCAGTTGTTTCAAAACCAGCCGAACGCGTCCGGTGGATTGTCCTTGTCCGTCCCGATCTTCGACCGGCGTCGCACCGAAACCAACGTGGCCCGGGCCCGTTTGCAGCTCGATCAGGAGGAACTTTCTATGAAGGACCTCGAGCAAGTGGCGGAAACCGATCTCCGCCTCGCTCTGCTGAACTTCAACACGGCCAAGCTCCAGTTGAACTCCTCGCTCGAACTCCTCGAGTCGGCCGAGATCGCCCTGGAGGCCGAGCAGGCTCGCTACGAGGCCGGAGCGGCGACGCTTTTGGACGTCACCACTTTGCAGTCGACCCGACTCGACGCGGCGGTTTCCGTGGAGGAAGCCCGATTCGATCTTTTCGTCAATCGACTCGACATCGCCTTTCAAGACGGCTCGATCGAGAACTTTTTGCTGGAGCAGCTGAACACGAACATACCCGAACTGGAGTGATCCGAAATGAAGACTAAACTGATACTAACACTATTGCTTGTTGGGGGCGGAGCCTATGGCGCTTACCGCTACATGGGGCAAGAGGACAACGGCGACGCGGCGACACCGGTTTACAACTACGCCAAAGTCGAGCGCAAGACGATACAGAACATGGTCTCGTCGACTGGGACCCTAGCGGCCCGCGAACTGGTCGAAATCGGTTCGCAAGTGTCGGGGACGATCGAAGATGTGTATGCGGATTACAATGACACAGTGGAAGTCGGGCAGTTGATCGCCTTGATCGATCCCTCCGTCCTGGACGCCCAGGTCAAGAGCTCGGAAGCGGATTTGCTCCGTCAGAAAGCCAATTTGAAAAAAGCCCAGATCGACTACGACCGCTTCAAGCCGGTTAACGAAAAGGGCTTTCTGTCAGGGAAGGACTTCCTCGGCTACGAGATCGCCCTCGAGACCGCGAAAGCGAATGTCATGAGTTCGGAAGCCTCCTTGGAGCGCATCAAGCGCAGCCGCAGCTTCGCCGAGATTCGAGCCCCCATTAGCGGCGTGATTATCGATCGCAACGTGGAGAAAGGGCAGACGGTCGCCACGAGCTTCAATACGCCGCGCTTGTTCATCATTGCGGAAGACTTGGGCTTGATGGAGATCCTGGCGAATGTGGACGAAAGCGATATCGGCCAGATCCAAGTGGACCAGGAAGTCCGTTTCACGGTGGCTTCCTATCCGGATCGCAATTTCACGGGCAAAGTAACGGAAATTCGACTACAACCCGCAGTTGTCCAGAATGTCGTCAACTACACAGTTGTCGTCGAAACGGAAAACCCGCGTCGACTGCTCTTGCCCGGGATGACGGCGACACTCGACTTCGTAGTCGAAGAGGTGGAAGACGTCGTCTCGGTTCCGGCGTCCGCGCTGAGTTTGAAGATGGACGACGCCATGATTGAAAAGATGCAGAAACGCCGGGAGGAAATGATGGCCCAGCGTCAAGCGGCCGGTGGCGGCGAAGGACGCCAAGCCGGTGGTGGCGAAGCCCGCCAGCGCGGTCAAGGCGGCCGTCAACGCGGCGAAGGCGGACCGGTTCAGGCAGTTTTTGGCGGCGGTGGCGGTCAAGGAGGCGGCGGGGAAGCCCGCCAACGCGGTCAAGGCGGTGGCGGACGTCGCAACGTTGCTATGCTCTGGTACTTGGACGAGAATGAAGAGTTGCAGCTCCTGCCGGTTCGCACGGGTGTGAGCGACGGGATTTCGACGGAAGTGATTCCGCTGCAAGAAGATGCCCTGACCGAAGGGATGCAGATTATTTCCAAAGTGCTGACGCCGTCCACCTCGGAAGCGGCCCAGCAGAATCCGTTTGGCGGTCGTGGAGGCATCGGCGGCTTTGGCGGGGGTGGCCCGGGGCGCGGCGGACGCGGTCGATTCTAGAATTCAAACGGAACATCCCCGATGTCGGAAGTAATACAGACCTTCGATTTGAAGAAAACCTACGAGCTGGCCGAGCCGGTGCACGCGTTGCGGGGCGTGAACTTGACGATTAGCCCGGGCGAGTTCGTGAGCATCATGGGCGCCTCGGGATCGGGCAAGTCGACTTTCATGAACATCATCGGCTGCCTCGATAAGCCGACCGCGGGCTCTTATCAGCTCGACGGCGTCGACGTGGGCGACCTTTCGCGCAACGAGCTGGCGGAGATTCGCAACGAGAAGATCGGCTTCGTCTTCCAAGGATTCAATCTGCTCTCGCGTACGTCCGCCTTGGAGAACGTGGAGTTGCCGCTCGTCTACCAGCGCAAGGCTTCGAAGGTGAAGCCGAAGGTCAAGGCGGCGGAATGTCTCAAGCGAGTTGGCCTGGCGGATCGCATGGACCATCACACGCAGCAACTTTCGGGCGGGCAGCAGCAACGGGTGGCGGTGGCTCGGGCCCTGGTGAACGATCCGGCATTGATTTTGGCGGACGAGCCGACGGGGAATCTGGATTCGCGCACGTCGCTCGACCTCATGGGGCTTTTTCAGGAGTTGAACGACCAAGGGATCACGATCATACTGGTCACGCATGAACCGGACATCGCTATGTTTACCAAGCGTGTAGTGGAAATGCGGGACGGATTGATCGTTCGCGACTCGAAAATCGAAGATAGGAGCGACGCGAAAACGGAACTGGAGAATTTCTCGGGAGTAATTGGGCTATGAAAATATTTAAACTACTCGCGATCGCTCAGAGCAGTCTTCTCAAGAATCGCACCCGCAGCGCGTTGACGATGCTGGGGATTATCATCGGAGTCGGAGCGGTAATAGTCATGCGGGCTATCGGAGACGGGGCTCAGCAAAATATCGAAGAGCGTATCAACTCGCTCGGTACAAATTTGCTCATGATTCGCTCGAGCTCCAACTCCTACGGGGGAGTGCGTCGCGGGGCGGGAAGCTCGCGCACTTTGTATATTAAGGATGTGGACATCATCCGCGAGCAGTGTAGCTTGGTGTCGGCGGTGTCCGGAATTGTGAACGTCAGCGGACAAGTGATTGGCGGAGGAACCAATTGGTTCACGCAGGTGCAAGGCGTTGGCCCCGAGTTTCTGGAGATAAAGAGCTGGGAGATCGAGGAAGGGGTGATGTTCACCGAGCGGGACATGCGGGCGAAAACGAAAGTCGCCGTTCTCGGCGCGACCGTCGTCGAGAACATGTACGGAGGCGTGGCTCCGATCGGCCAGGTGATTCGTATTCAGAAAACGCCCTTTAAAATCATTGGAACGATGAAGGCCAAGGGGCAGAGCTCGGGTGGGCAAGACCAGGACGATACGGTGCTGGTGCCGCTGACCTCGGCGGCGTTTCGCTTGCGCGGGGATTCTCAATACGTGAGCCAAATCTACGTCAGCGCTGTTTCCGTGGAAATGATGGACGCGGCGAAGGAGGAAGTGACGCAGACGCTGCGCCAGGCTCATAAGCTCATTGACGGGCAGGAAGACGATTTCAGCGTGCGCAGCCAGTCGGAATTGACGGAGGCGTTCACGTCTACGACGGAGACGATGACCACCTTTCTCACGGTCGTGGCGGCGGTATCGCTTCTGGTGGGCGGAGTGGGCATCATGAATATTATGCTGGTTTCCGTGACGGAGCGGACGCGCGAAATTGGTATTCGCGTTGCGGTGGGGGCCCGCAGTGCAGACGTTTTGTTTCAGTTTCTAATCGAAGCGGTGGTTTTGAGTGTCGCCGGCGGGGCCATCGGTATCGCCGTGTCCTACGGCGTATGCGACATCGTGGAGACGAAGTTCGGCATGACGACGATCGTGAAGTCGTGGATCATCGCCGTTTCACTGGGCGTGTCGGCTCTGATCGGAGTCGTATTCGGACTCTACCCGGCGTTCATGGCTTCGCGGCTAGACCCGATTGACGCCTTGAGGCACGAGTAGCGGTCTCCGGTCTCCCGTATTCAGATTCTTAGAAGTAGGGGCGTTGCTTCCGTCTTCGCTCTTGGAGCTACGCCGAGACATGTGCGACGCCCGCGTTAGCAGATTCTCAACCGATGCGGGTTTCGCCATTCGACGTAGCTCATGGCCCTGAGGCTCTCGAACGGGCGAGCAACGCCCCTACAATATAAAACGCCTCGAGCCATGCCCGAGGGTGTTCATTTGAGGTAGGTGTCGTTCAGTTGTTTGCAGGACCAGAGGAGCCCGCGTGTGACGAGGTCCAAGTAGCGGTCGTCGGCGACAGTCTCGTCGTAGTGCCCGATAGTCGTGCTGAATACGCGTGTTCCATGGTAGTCGTTGGTCCACACGACAACGGCTTCCGCGTCCTTGGCGGGAGTCACGTTGCCGTTCTTGGCCTTGCGTTCCGGCTGGTGCTGAAAACCGGTGGCCAGAGCTTTGGCGGTGGGGAAAATTTGAACGTTGTTGTAGAGCTCTTCGTTGCTAGTCGCCCAGTCTTCGAGCGTCTTGGTGACACCGTGATCGGAGTTTGTGAAGCTGATTGCGATGGGTTGCTTGGGCCCGTGTCCGCTGGACTGGATTCCGAGATAGTCGAACCAGAGACTTGGGATTGTTCCGTGTTCGGAGGGAACCTTGTGATCGCCGACTCGGTAGCTGTGCATGGCGCAGTGCAGATTGACTCCGGGTGTGCCGTTCTTGTGCGGGGCAAGGACGCCCTTCAAAGTGGCGACATCGTCCATGCGGGCGGCGCATTCGTCGTGAATGACGACATCGTAGCCATCCGCGTAGTTGGGGTTCCCGTAGATCGCCAGAGGTGGATTCGTCGACGAGTCGCTGGAGTGGACTTGATCGACGATGACGTGGGCGCGGGCTTCGATGCCTTTTTTCAAGATGTTTTTCTGCGTCGCGTAGGCGTGGCAGCAGCCTCCAGTTATGAGGAGGGCGCGCAGGGGTTTCACCTTCTTTTCAGCGAGCAGAGGATTCGCGATTGCGAGAAAAAGGAGGCTCAATGTGAGGAGTCGAGAGAGGATGTGGATTCGTTTGAACGGGTTCATGGTATGTGTAGGAATTACGTTTTCTCTCCGCGGAATGGACAGATAGCAAGGGAGGATGTCGTTTGAGCCGCTAACGGGCTGTGGCTTGAAGAAGTGGCGAAGCGACGTCGTTTGGCTTTCCTCGCTTCAGGTAAAACGCGCCGGGACGTCGCGTTCCACCAATCTGCGAGACAAGGTGGAACCCGACGTCCCGTCGGGTTTAGCGTTTCTGACCCAAACGTAGTGATACGCTAACTACTCGTTCTTCTTTTTTGCCTTGGGATCCGGCTCTTCACCGACGAGTTCGATCTTACCGAGGTCGACACGCGACTTGTCGGTAACGCGTTTCTTGACCAGGTCGCCCATGTTTTTGGCGAAGTAGTTCCCGGCAACTAGATTCAGGTCCTTTATTGCCTGATCGAAGCTCTGCCCGAGGGCTCGTATACTGTACCGCGTGGCCCAGTGCATGTGGAGCTCGCCTTGTTGCATGAGTGGGAGGTCGTAGGCCATGAGGACGATGAAGTAGCGGCGCTCGTTGAGCATGTTCTTGAGCTCGAGTTCTTCGCGTGGGGAGGCGGTGCCAACGAAGGCCTTCTCCATGCCCAGCAGTCGTGACGTGTAGAACACCCCGCCTTGTCTGCCTTCTTCGATGGCGGTGGAGGTGTTCACATTGAATTGGTAGTTTTGGATCGCTTCGAGGTCGGCTCCGGTCGCGGCGCTGCCGCCCGTGTCGATGTCCTGGTACTCGTATTCGTCGAGCGACGTGTAGCCGAGCATGTCTTCGAGATTGTCTTGCACGGAGGTCACGCCGTAGTGGACGACAATGACTTGGTCCGCGTCGTTCGGGTCCGGTACAGGTTGGAAGTTTTGCTTTTGCAGGTGCGTGGCGATGTCGAGAACGACCGACTCAAAGGGGAATTCGTCCATAGCGGGGTCCGCTTGGGTCCCGCCATGGAAACGCCCTCTTTTGAATACGTAGGTCGTCGGCTCGCCGGAATTGTCGCTCTCGCGGGCCACTGAGAACGCTTCGTCGGCCTTGGAATTAACCACGACTTGGTTGGCGGCGTTTAGCGATTCGCCTAAAACGAAGAAAGACAGTGCCGGCAATAAGAGCGCGATTGGTTTGAGTGGATTCACAACCATGGTTAGGTCAACGTTCGTTTGAGGTATGAAGTTTCGTGGAGATCCGGGCATTGACTCGTATCTGTCTAGGAGCATGACGCCGCCGGACTGGATGGTTAATGTATTGGTAAGTGTATAGTCGTCATTGTTCCAGCGCAATTGAGCTAAGGCGGATCGTGTGGATTGGAAACGACCACGGGTTCAAATTGTCCTTTTTAACAGTCGCTCTCTGCGTTCGCTAGATCGTCCCGTCGCGGACGGGACGAACAGGATCCCAGCCGGGCCGGGAGCAGGATTTTTCCATAGTCAATAAGGTCGGTCTATGAACAGATTCATGTTCAAATATTCGTGACCCTTCGTGTCATTCGTGGGCAGTTTCCAATCCCCACCATCAGCTTTTGCTGAGGCGTTGGATGGGGGCGTCTTGAAAGCGTTCGCGAGCGGATTTTAGGATGTCGATGATTCGATCGGCGTGGGGGCTCGGGGCGAGAGCCTGGTGCATGTCCGCTTCGTCGAAATCGCTCACGGTTTTTCCCGGGAACCAGTGATCGGCCGTTCCAAGCATGTTGTAGCGCCATTTGGCGAATCCGTTCAGATCCACCGCCTCGGCCCAAGTCCATAGGCGAACCACATCTTTGACGTTGATGTCGCCAGGAATATCGCTCCATTCGGGAAGTCCGACGTGCCAGGTGTCATGCCAGTCGCTTCCGAATTTGTCGGCGACACGAGCGTAAATCGACTCGAGCTGGGGAGCGATGGTCGCTTGAGCTTCGTCGTAGTGTTCGAGGGCGTCGATGTGAGCGTCGAAATCCTCGGGTCGGGCGGCGCCGCAGCTAATGGTGTGAACGTCGGGATGGGCCCAGCAAAAGAGGTCGTTGAAGGCCATCGGCGTGAGCGGATGGCAGAGTTCCTGCAGCGTTTGTGGCGGATCGTAGAGTCGGCCGCCTTTGTCGTTGGGGCTGATGATAAACACGCCCATGTCTTTGGCCGCGGCGGCTTCGATGGCCGGGGCGTTGAGCTGGGCAATGAGATACCAGTGCAGATTGACGTAGTCGAAATCGCCTTGATTGATTGTATCCACGATTTCATCGCAAGACGCGTGAGTGGAAAAACCGATATGCTTGACGCGTCCCTCCGCTTTGAGCTTGTAGGCCTCTTCCAGGCAGCCGCCCGGACGCAGGGCGTGGTCCATGAGTTCGCGATTGTTGATGCCGTGCAGGCTGAATAGGTCCACGTAGTCGTGCTGCAAATACTTCATGGACGTCTCGAAGACCTTGCGAAAGGCCTTCGGGTCGGCTTCGGGTGCGACTTTGGTTTGCAGGATGTATTTCTCTCGTGGGATATGCTGGAGGGCGAATCCGAGCTGCATTTCAGAGCTTCCGTAGCCGCGGGCGGTTTCGATGTGGGTGATGCCGAGCTCGAGAGCACGGGCCAGGATGCGTTCGATATTCTCCTGGCCTTCTTTGGGTACTTCGTCCCAGGGAACGTCGTCCCACTTGTGCTGGTAGCGCATTCCCCCACAGGAAATGACGGGCATGGAGAGTTCGGTTTTGCCGAAGCGTCGGTATTTCATGTTTCAGAGAGGGCGTCTAAAAGAGAAAGCGATTGGAGTCGGGCAGGTCAGTGTCCTCGGGCGATTCTGAGTCCGTGTCGGAGCCAGGTAGAGGCAGGGTTCGGTTCGGACGGCGCAAGCGCTCGTTGAATTTGATTTGCAGCTCGCTGGCTTCGCTTTGCATTTCCTGCCAGATCGAGAGCATGAATCGAGCTCGATTCTTCTCGGCGATTAGCTGGTCGCGGATGGGCGACTTTAGCAGGGCTTGGGCGATTGCGTCGATTTGCTTCGAGTCGAGACCTTCCTTGAGTCGAGGTTCGGTTTCGCGGGGGATGAGTTGGTAGGCGATGCGCGGAAACTCGCTCATACGCATGTCTGAACGGGTTTCGCGCTGGGCCACTGTGTGGTAGAAACGAGTGATGGCGAGTCGCAGCTCGGTGTCGAGGATTAGGCTGAGCTGGCCGCTGCTGAGAATCTCGTTGAAGGTGGTGCGCTCGAGCGTGGGCTGCTCCCACCCGAATCGGGACGCTTGAATGACCTCGTTCACAAAGGCCTCGGAGTCCTTCACCGGCTTGCCGTGAAAATAGGGCGAGATCGCCTCGAGGCTCTCTTGCTTTCGCGTCAGCATGCGGTGGAAGAGCGTAATTCGCTGCATACTGGCGTCGAGCTCCGTGCTCAAGCGTACGATAATGCGCTGCTCGTTGAGGCGATTGAGACGAAAGTTGTTCATCCCGTTGACCTGCATGGCAATGAGCACCCCGATCACGATGAGCGTGACTTCTCCCAGGGCGTAGAGCAGGTAGCTTCGGATACTGCCTGTGACGATCAATCGCTGTCTGATTTTTCTGAAGAACCGAAACATTAGTGGGGATGACGGGGATTTATGGAGAAGCCGTGCAACGGTTCAAACCTAGAATTCTCCGTGGGCAAGCGGAACGGTTTCATTATGCCGGCAATATAGTTTTTGCAATTCGAGCTCCGGGAGCCAGGATGGCGGGCGATGTCTACCCCATTGCAAAAACGGGCCCGGGCGGGTCGCTTCTGGATATCGGTTGCGCTGATTTCGCTCGCCGCGCTCCGAGGCCTTGCTAGTAGCAGCCCGCCGATCGCTCAGCCGTTCGCCGACAACGGCGGGTTGAAAATGCTCTACGACAACCGGCAGTACCCGAACGCCGTCGCCCTGGGCGGGAAAACGCACATCGTCTGGCGCGGCATGGACGGCTTTCCCTATTGCGCGAGCTACGACATGAAGGCGCGGACCTTTTCCGAGCCGGTTTCGCTCATCGACGGTTACGAGGACGAAATCGACGTCGAAAAGTACCGGACCGACCACCATTTCGCCCCTGTGATTTGGACCGATGCGGACGGCTACCTGCACACGCTCTTTGGTTGTCACCGGACCACAGGTATCCACCTTGTATCGACGCGGCCGGGCGACTCGACGCAATGGCGTCGTGGTATCGACTTCTCCGAGTCAATCTCCTATCCGAAAATCCACCGTATCTACGATGGCAAGACATTGGTGTACACGCGCTATTCGGGTCATCTCGGATTCTGGCAGTATCACATTTCCGACGACGGCGGTAATCGTTGGCAAGGCGGCGGAAGACCGGTGGTCAATCTCGGCGCCGAGCCCCAGGACGGGAAGCACGCGGCGTTCGCGGGCTCCTACAACACAACCGCGGTGAGCGCGGACGGAAAACGGTTGCATGTCGCGTTTATTTGGAAAGTTGAAGACCCGCTCTTCAACACCCGCTACGGCAAAATATTGGGCGACCATACGCAGCGCTACAATCTCTACTACCTCTACATCGATCTGCCCACGGGCAAAGGCTACAACTACGAAGGCACGGAAGTGGAGTTGCCCCTACGCAAGCGAATCGCGGACGAGTATTGCCTGGTTTGGGACACGGACGAACGCACCGCGGCGGTCGGTCCCTCGATCTGTTTGGACGAGAACGGGGACCCGAAGTTTCTCCTACCGGTGTCGGAAGAGACGCCCCACGACAGCTATTTCTATTTCGTCGCCCGCGACGGGGACGAGTGGCGCAAAACGCGCATCGTGAAAACACTCCACCCATTTAATGCGAGTGTGTTGCAGGTTGACGACCAAGGCGTCTATCGTGCCTTCATGATTACCGGCGAGGGGCCGGAAGTCGTCACGGAAGGCATGGACGAGTACGGCTGGGGTCAGCGCGTGGAAGAATGGACCTCGAGTGACGACGGCCATAGCTGGAAGCGTGGCCGCAATCTCACGCCGCGGCCAGGAAAGCGCTACCAGAACATACAAATTATCTCCGACAATCTCGAACGGGACTTTCAAGATATGTTTCTATTCTACGGCTGGGACGAACCCGCGTCGCCCGGCGTGGGGTATTTGTGGGACGGGAGAGATTGAGGAGTTAGGAGTAAAATCTATGTAGGGCCGGCGCTTGCGCCGTGCCGCGTAGTTTGGCTTCTGTTTGAAT
>JANQSC010000057.1 GCA_028284235.1 Opitutaceae bacterium | reverse complement strand
GTCCCTCCGACGATGGTGTTGTCGTCGTCGTTGCCGGTGATGGTGTCGTGACCGGCTCCGCCGTCGATCGTGTCGATGCCGTCGAGGTCGGTCTCGGAGAAGTCGAGGGTCTGGCTTGAGGAGTCTCCCTGCACGGTGACGCCTGAGTGCCCGTCGGCTGAGATGGTCTCGATGGAGTTGTCGGCGTCGAAGTTCCCGTCGATGGTGACGGCCATGTCGTCCTCGGTGGCCTTGACGGTGTCGTCTCCCTCGCCGCCGTAGAAGTCGTCGGCGCCGTCGCCGTCGGCGACGAGGAATGTGTCGTCCCCCTCTCCACCGTATAGGTTGTCGTTGCCGGTTCCTCCGACGATCGTATCGTCTCCCTCGCCTGCGTTGATGGTATCGTGGCCTGCGTTTCCGAGGATTGTATTGGCATTTTCAGTACCGTCGATGGTGCTGCTCGAACTACCGTCGACGATGAGGCTATCGTCGCCCGTGACGGTCACATCGACGGTTGAGGTAGATTCTCCTCCATTGCCGTCAGAAACCGTATAGGAAATTTGGATGACAGAAGTGTCATCGAGGGCGAGGTCCGCAAAGTCGTCGCCGGGATCGTAGACGATTTGGTTGCCGACTATACTTACCGACCCGCTGCCGTCAGGAACGGTTGCTTCGGTGATGGTGAGGGTGTCTCCGTTGGCGTCCGTGTCGTTTGCGAGGACGTCGATGGTGACGGTGTTCGGTTCAGTCACGAATGCGAAGTCGGCTGTGGCGACGGGACCTTCGTTGGCTTCTATGACAGTGATGGCGACAATATCGCTTGTTGTTTCCGATCCATCGGATGCGGTTACCTTGACGCAGATCATTCCAGCGTCGCCATTGTCTGGTGTTCCAGAGAATTGTCCGGTTGTCGAGTCGAAGGAAAGCCAGCTCGGGAGTGAACCGTCTCCGATAATCTCTCCTGACTCATTGGTAAGCTCAGCGTTGAACGTGAGTGTGTCCCCATCTTCGTCGCCGAAATTTGACGCGACGTTCAAACTGAATGTTTCGCCGCTCCCGGTGTCTTGGTCGGCGATCTGGGAAGTGACGACGGGCCCGTCGTTGGTGTTCTCTACGGAGATGGAGAAGGTGTCGTCAACAGACGCTTCCCCGTCCGAAGCGGTGACGGTTATGGAGATGTCCCCGACGTCGCCGTTTTCGGGCGTTCCCGAGAGCTGGCCGGTACTGGTGTCGATGGACAGCCAGCTTGGTAGAGGGTCGCCGTTCTCGAGGGTGGCGGAATAGGTGAGCGTGTCGCCAAGGTCCTCGTCGGAGAAGTTTCCGGACACGTCGAGCGAGAACGCAGCGTCCTCGTCGGTAGTCTGGTCACTGATACTGGTGGATACAGTCGGTCCGTCGTTGGTGTTCTCGATGGTGATCGAAAAGGTGTCGGAAACGAGGGCTTCGCCATCCGAAGCAACTACGGTTACGCTGAGCTCGCCGACGTCTCCATTTTCAGGAGTGCCCGAGAATTGGCCGGTGGATTCGTCGAATGAAAGCCAGTCTGGAAGGTCGCTTCCGTCTTCGAGGGTGGCTTCGAATACGAGTTCGTCGCCGGTGTCGACGTCTTCGAAGTGATCGGAAATATCGAGTTCGAAGAGCGCATTCTCGGTGACATTTTCGTCGACAATCTGGGTACTTAACGTGGGCGCGTCGTTGGTGTTTTCGACTGTGAGGGTGAAGTTCTGTTCGGCGGTGGCTTCGCCGTCCGAGACGGTGACGGTGATGTCGAGGTCTCCGACGTCGGCGTTTCTGGGAGTGCCGGTAAGTTCGCCTGTTTCGCTGTCGATGGATATCCAGTCGGGAAGCGGGTCTCCGTTGTCCAAAGTCGCGCTATAGGAGAGCGTGTCTCCGAGATCCTCGTCCGAGAAGTTCTCGGAAACGTCGATGATGAATGGGGAGTCTTCGCCTGTAGTTTGGTCGCCGATACTCTGAGAGGCGACGGGACCGTCGTTGGTGTTTGCGACGGAGATGGAAAAGGTGTCGGAGACCGATGATTCGCCGTCGCTGGCGGTGACAGTGATGGAGAGCTCGCCTACATCCTCGTTTTCGGGGGTTCCGGAGAACTGGCCGGTGGATTCGTCGAACGACAGCCATTCCGGGAGATCGCCTCCGCCTTCAATTTCCGCCGTGTAGGAAAGCGTGTCTCCGAGATCTTGGTCTTGGAAGGAGTCGGAGACGTCCAGTGAAAACGGCGAGTCTTCCGCGACGTTCGCATCTGGGATCGACGCTGTGAGTGTTGGAGCGTCGTTGGTGTTTTCGATAGAGAGGTTGAAGGATTGTTCAGTTTCGGCTTCCCCGTCCGAAACGGTTATCTTGATTTCGAGATCGCCGACATCTTCATTTCGGGGTTTGCCGGAGAGTCTACCGGTTTCGGAGTCGAGGCTCATCCAGTCCGGGAGCGGGTCGCCGTTTTCGAGCGTAGCGGAATAGTGGAGTTCGTCGCCAAGGTCTTCGTCTTCGAAGTGGTTGGCGAGGTCGAGGTTGAAGCCGCTATCCTCGTCGATGGACTGGTCCGCGATTTGGGTTGTAGCGATGGGTCCGTCGTTAGTGTTTTCAATGGTTATCGAGAAGTCGTTGGTGGCGGAGTTCTCGCCATCGGAAGCGGTAATGGTAATCTCGATACTTCCTACGTCGGGGTTATCCGGGGTGCCGCGCAGTTCTCCGGTTTCTGGATCGATCTCGAGCCAGTCGGGAAGGGGGTCGCCATTGGATTGCTCCGCGGAGTAGCTGAGGCTGTCGCCGAGGTCTTCGTCGGAGAAGCTTTCCGAGGTGTCGAGTGTGAACTCGTTTCCTTCCGACGTGGTTTGGTCAGCGATGGTTGAAGTGGCGACGGGTCCGTCGTTGGTGTTCTCGACGGTGACTGTGAATGTGTCGCTTGCGGACGCCTGGCCATCGGAGGCGCTTATGGTGACGGTGATTTCGCCGACGTCCCCATTCTCGGGCGTTCCCGAGAGTCCGCCCGTACTGGGGTCGATTGACAGCCATGACGGAAGCGGGTCGCCGTTTTCGAGAGTGGCGGAGTAGGAGAGCTCATCGCCGAGATCTTCGTCTGAGAAGTGCGACGCGGCGTCCAACGTGAACGGGGCGTCTTCGGTAGCGTCGGCGTCGTTGATTGCTGAAGTGAGGATTGGAGCGTCGTTGGTATTTTCGACCGTGAGAGTGAAATTCTGGGAAGCGCTGGCTTCTCCGTCGGAAGCGGTTACCGTCAGGTTGAGTTCGCCGACATTGGCGTTGCGCGGTGTGCCGGTGAATGCGCCGCTTTCGGAATCGAAACTGATCCAGTCTGGAAGCGGGTTTCCGTCTTCGAGTGTTGCGGAATAGGAGAGCGTGTCGCCGAGATCTTCGTCGTTGAAGTTTGAGGACACGTCGAGCGAGAACAAGCTGTCCTCGTCGGTGGATTGGTCGACGATGGTGGAGCTTACGGTGGGCCCGTCGTTTGCGTTTTCGACTGCGAGGGCGAAGGTTTCAGTGGCAGTGGCTTCGCCGTCGGAGGCGACTATGGATACGTTGATTGTTCCGACGTCGTCGTTGGTTGGTGTTCCTGAAAGGAGTCCGCTTTCGGGGTTGATGGAAAGCCATTCGGGCAGGTCGGAGCCGTCTTCAAGCGTTGCGAAGAAGGTGAGGGTGTCGCCGAGGTCGGGGTCGGAAAAGTTGTCGGCGGTTTCGAGCGAGAAAACTTGGTCTTCGTCGGTTGTGGTATTTTGTATACTCGCTTCAACAACGGGTCCGTCGTTGGTGTTTTCGACGTTGATTGCGAAGGTGTTGGTCGCAGTTTCGGATCCGTCCGAGGCCGTGATGGAAACTGAGAAGGAGCCGACGTCCTCATTTCGCGGCGTGCCTGAAAGCTGTCCGGTTTCGGAATCGAGAGCGATCCATTCGGGAAGCGGATCGCCGTTTTCGAGCGTAGCGGAATAGGTGAGGGTATCGCCTTCGTCGAGGTCGGTGAAGTTCGAGGAGACGTCCAGTGAGAAGGCTGAGTCTTCAGGAGCGGTTTGGTCCTCGATTTGTGTTATTGTCGGGGCTCGGTTGGACGCTTCTACGTTGATTTGGAAGGACTGGCTGGCGGAGGCGCCGGAACTGTCGGTGGCGGTGATAGTGACTTCGTGGTTGCCTACATCGCTCGCTGCTGGGGCGCCGCTGAGAGAGCCGGTTTGCGGGTCGATTGAGAGCCATCCCGGCAGATCGCCCGAGTAGGTTAGAGTGTCGCCCACATCTGCGTCGCTAAAGGTGTTTTCGGGTAGTTCGAGTTCGAATACGTCGTCGTCGACGATGGTTTGGCTATCGACGTTGACGTTGACGACGGGAGCGTCGTTGACGGCTTCGACGTTGATGGCGACGTGTGAACTTTCGGAGGACCAGGATTGTCCGTCGAATCCGGACCAGGGGAAGTGGGTTTCCCCGTTCCAGTTTATGTCGGGGTGGAACTGGAGGTCTTCGACTTGTTCGATGTCGACGAGTTGGCCGCTGGTCACGGTTTCATCGCCGATCTTTAGGACTCCATTGTCGGGGAGCGAGTCGATCCGAATCATTTCGAGGTAGTCGCTGTCTTCGTCTTCGAAGGACTCTTCGAATTGCTCGGGGGTGAAGGAGACGACGACATCTTCGAGTCCGGACACACCCACGGAAGAGACGGACGCGGCTTCGTTCACGTCCTCGGGCCAGATGGAAAGCGTTTGCTCGATGCGATTGCCGTCCTGGTCGATAGCGGCGATTGAGAGCGGGTACTTGTCGGGTTGGGCTTCGTAGTCGATGCTTACGCCGTCTTTCAGTTTGAGAACGTTGCCGACTATCTCGAAGTGTCCGGAATCGTCTTTTGTAATTTCGTAGGTGTAGGTGTTTCCTTGGCCCCCGTCGTCCGTATCCAGTTTTCCGATAAGCGCGCCGTCGATGTTCTCGACGACTCGGTCGTGGCTGAGGATGAAGTGAAATGCTTGTCCGCCGCCGTCTTTGGTTTGGGTTACGGTTAGGGCGGTGTCGGTGGTGGTTTCGCCTTCTCTAACGGTGATGAGGATTTTGCGTTGCGAGTCGTCTTCGAAGGTGTCGTTGGCGAGTCGCAAGAGGCCGGTTCCGGTGTCCACTTCGATTTCGGTGGGATCGCCGTTTTCGAATTGGGCGGTGATGGTGATCCCGTCGGAGATTTCGCCGTTTTGGAGCTGAGGGATGAAATCGCGGATGTCGATCTCGATGGGGTCGATTTCCGTGTTGGTTGTGTAGGCGAGCGAGTCGCCATTGCGATCTTCGGAGTCTTCGGATTCGGGTTGCGTGGTGGGTTCGCTTTCAGAATCGACTGTCTCGTCCTCGGAGTCAATTGACGGGCCGGTGGAGCGCGCGTTGTAGTCTTCCCGCGTTTCGTCTTCCGCGGCGCTGGATGGCTCGATTGCAGATTTGTCGGCGGCGGTTTGGGGGTCGTTTTCAGTGGACTCGGTGTCGGGGTCGATGGGGGCGATGTCCCATTTTTGCGCTTCGGAAGTCACGGCGATGACCGCGAGCGGCGCGAAGAGGATGCTCTGACTGTATTGGTCGTCGGGGACGTCGGCCATGTCGACGCCTTCGGACTGCTGGACGAAATCGTGCCAGGTAATGCTCGCTCCGTCTTTGAGTTCGAGGACGGGTTCCTGGCTGAATTCTACGTCGAGGAAGCTTTTGAGTATGAAGGAGGTCCCGTCGTGGCAGACGATTTGCAGGTCGTTGGCTTGCGGTACGAGCTGGGCGACGATCTCGGGGTTTTGGATTTGGAAACTCTCGCCGGAGAATACTTGGAGGCTTTCGCCGTCTTGCAGGGAGATGTGCTGGGGGCGGGAGTTTGAGTCTTGTTTGAAGCTGATTTCGAGGCTCATATCGCAATTCGCATGGGTAGTGACGCGCGCGACGTGCGCGGTCTAACTACAATACGGCTGCAATGCGCTCAAAATGTACCGCTATATTGCGATTAAACTCATTTGAATTTCAGTATAGCTTGAAGCGTTCAAAGCATATACGGGTATACCCTTATTCAGATGCCGTCTTTAAGGCGAGAACTGGGTTCCGATTCAGGTGGTGGAGTTGAGCTCAGACGATTTCGCGAGCGAGTGGCGTTTGAGTCTTTGCGGGCGCGACCTCGCCGACAGGTATTTTCAGGCTGTCGACGTCGATGGACAGCTTGAATTGGCGAATGGGTTCGCTGGCGACGAATTCTCCGTTGCGTTTGTGGACTTTCCGGACGCGGATGCCGTCGGATTCGATATCGATGGCGTAGGTGCCGGGCCAAGGGAAGAAAGAGCCGGAATTGAGCACGGTGGTGGCGCCTTGGGTGGAAATGTCGGGCTTGTGAGTGTGGCCGATGATGAGGAATTCGGGCGGCGTTTTGAATTGGGCGACCATATCCACGGCGCGAGCGGGAGCTTGCTTCCATGAGTCGAGGATTTTAAAGACGCGCGTCGGCGGCCAGGCTTGGCGGAAGAAGATCTGGATTTTCCCCCAGGCCGTCGGGTCGTAGTCCTTCATCTGGGCGTGCTGTTTTTTGGACGCTGACTTGAAGATCTGGAGATATTGGTAGAGGGAGGCTCGCTCGTCATTGGTTTGCTGGCGTTTCCCTTGGGCGACGAGTTGCTCGAGCAGGGCACTATGTTGCGACCAGGGAGCGACGGAGTCGAATATCGCGTCTCCGTGGGTGATGAGAATGGAGCCTTGGTTGAGTTCGCAGTAGTGGGCGGGCGATATCGCGGGATCGTGGTTTCCGGTAACGAAAATGCTTCGAGTGCCCCAGCTGGCGATTTTGCGTTTGAGCGCGTCGAACGATGGGAGCGGCTTGTCTTTGTGGGCGGGGGAATCTTCGTAGATCTGCTCGATCGTGTCCCCATTGAAAATGACGGTATCGGATTCGGATATCAAAGGCCGTAGCGAATCGACGTGCTTGATTCGGCTTGCCTTGTGGCCCCAGTGGAGGTCTGACAGAATTCTAATCACTTGATAGCGAGGCGTTTGCTTTGGTGGACGTGGTGGAAATCCAGGATAGTGTACACGCGCCCCACGCGTGGCGCAAATGAGTTTGCTCATTAGATCGGTGGCCCCGGTTGAATCTAAAGCGGGAGCGTATCAATCCGATAATGATACGATGGGTTCATCGGAAGAGATTCAATTGATGATAGCCGCCGCCTCGGGAACGGGTGGATTGAGTCGCGACGCGGTGGAGAGTCTGGGTTCGTTGGCCATGGGGATCGGAGGTTCCCAGCGTCGACTGGAGCATGTTCTGGAAAACCTCGACGTGAAGGACCCGATGGAATTGAAAAAGTTGCGTCGGATGCAGGCTTCCCTCGAACGCTCGGAATTTCTCGACTAGGCTGCGTGGTCTAGAGCGTTTTGGCGTAGATCTTGGAATTGCGTTTCTGCGCGTCGTATTCTTCGGCCCTGGTTTTGGGTAGGGACTCGACTGAGGCTTCCTCGAATCCTTCGACCGACTCGAAAAACCCGAAACTCTGAGTGGACAGGGCGAGCACCCGCGTGGCTCCTGATTCCTTAAGTTTCATACAGGCGAAATTAGCGAGCTTGGACCCGATTCCTTGGCGTTGGTAGAGCGGGTGGACGAATAGCGCGTTGATTTCCGCGGTCTCGGGGTCCGCTTCGAATCGGGTGATGAGCACGCAGCCGACGAGGTTGCCGTCGATTTCGTACACGTGCACGTCGCCGAGGTTGCGCTCGATGAACGCGATCGACCGAGGGGCGAGTTCCTCTTTTTCGACGGCGCCGCTGGTCAAATTGTATATGAGGGCGACGTCGGAGCGTTTGGCGGAGCGGATTTGCTGGTATTCGTTTCCGTACACCAGCGTTCCGACACCTTCGTTTGAAAATACCTCTCGAATCAGACCATCGTGTATTCGGCCGTCCAATACGTGGACGCGAGCAACGCCGCCCCGAACACCGGCCACCGCGTGGGTCGCTTTGCTAAGCGACGATGCTCCAACGGCGTTTAGAGAAGGGTCTTCGAGTTTCGATTCGAGCGTTTCAACCGACAGCTGGCGGGCGATGCCGCCATCGACCTCGAGACCTTCGCGTTCGGTAACGAAGATGGTTTTAGTGGCATTGAGGGCGAACGCGGCCTCGATGGCGAGCAAGTCGCTGTTGATCCGCAAGGTGTGTCCGTTTCGGTCGAATCCGATCGGCTGTATGATGGGGATGATATCGCGGGCGATCAGGTGCTCCAGAAACTCGGCGTCGATGCGCTCGACTTTTCCGCTGCGCTGGTGGTCAACGCCTTTGATGACGCCGATCGGCGTGGAGCGGACTGAGTTGGTGATGGCGCATTTGAGTCCGGACTGAGTCAGCGCTTCCAAAATCTGGTGCGAGGCGCGAGCGGAGGCTCGGATGGCGAGGTCGAGGGTGCTTGCGTCGGTGACCCCCGAACCGTCCGCATTTGAAATCTCGATTCCACGGTCTTGGGAGAGCTGATTTAGTTGCTGGCTTACTCCGTGGGCGATTACGACATTAATCTGCAGGCTTCTGAGCACGGCGATGTCGAGAATGAGGTTGGGTAGGTTCTCGTTTTCGATGATGGAGCCGTCTAGGGAGACAACGAAGGTTTGTCCCAGAAATTTTGGGACATAGTTTAGAATTCCTCTGAGGTCGGTCGGGTTGATGTTGGAAATTGGGTCGTTCATGATTACCTGCTTCGAGCGCGAATCGTATCTGGTTGTGAATGTTTTGAACTAATAGGGCCTCTCCAAGACGCAACTGATTAGAACTTATCCCAAACCCCATATGTGTGCCGTTGCGAGCGAAATCGCCTCTGGCAAGGCGGCTATGGCTACGGGTATGCCCGTAGGCCTATCCTCGCCATAGCGAACGCTGCCAGAGGCGATTTCGCTCGCAACCCATTGGGCTGAGGCCCTTTTGGCCTAGAGCTGTATTCTGTTTGAAAACAAATACCGGTAGGTATTCGCTTTTCAAACACGCCTAGCTCTAGGCCAAAATTGCGCTCAGCGGCGCGCATATGGGGTTTGGGATAGATTCTAGTGGAAAAGAAGGTGGAACGCGATCCCGTCGGAGACCCCGACTTGTCGGTGGCTGAGCGGGAGCGCGTTCGTTCAGACAAGAGGCCGGTCAGTTCCAAGTCCAGACCGTTCCAGCGCTATAGAGCGAAGTCTCGGGCGAGGTATCGCCAATCGGTTCCGACCCGATTTCGAAAAACACGTTTTCTTCGGGGCTATCGGCGCCGAGGCTGGGGAGCGACTCCTCGGACTCGATCCGAATTTCGGGCAGGAGGATTAACTGCTTCTCTTTATAGAGCGCGGTCAGGTGGAAGTCGGGATGCGTGGCGATAGCGCTGGGGAGTCGGATTCCGATTTGGACGGGCTCACCTGGAGCCCGATTCGGCAAACGCCAAATTTGCGTGAGACGCGGGACGAGGATGGGTTTGCGCGGCAGGTAGTAGACAATCTGGGAGGGAAGCTCGTTCTCGAGAGCGGTGAACGGCTTCGCAGTCGCGTCGAGGGGAGCGAGTTCTCCTTCGTAGTTCGTTCGCGCCACTGGCAGGCTGTACCAGTCGTATAGGTTCTTTTCGGCTGCTCGTTCGATCCGCTCTTTCATGGCCTGGTTGGGCTCGTAGGGCTGGCCAGGTTTGCGGAAGTTGAGTTGGACCCAGGTGTAGAAGACGATGAAGCAGAGGATCGAGAGCGCGATGGGCCACATGGGCCATGGCTTCTTTTCGGGTTTCGGCGGAACGCTCCCGCCGGCATTTGGGCTCGGTTTGTCCATTCCGGCTCATGCCAATCGGAATTGTTTGGGAGTTAAAGCCTGAATGCCCTAATTTGGGTTCATTTTTCGTTGCGCGGTTAAAACGCGGGGGTCATTTGATAGGTTTTCTGACATGCAATACTGGAGCAAAACCTACATCCCAACCTTGAAGGAGAGTCCCGCGGAAGCGGAGATCGAGTCGCACAAGCTGCTGTTGCGGGCGGGTTTGGTTCGCAAGATTGGCGCGGGGTTGTACGCGTATCTGCCGTTGGGGAAACGGGTGCTGGACAAGGTGGCTCAGATTTGCCGCGAGGAAATGAACGCGGCGGGCGCGGTGGAGCTGTTGATGCCGGCGGTCTTGCCAGCGGACCAGTGGAAGGCGGGTCCGCGCTGGAATGCCGTTCGCGAGGTCATGTATTCAGTGGACAGCGCTGGAGCGGGAGCGAAAGCGCCGGACGAGCCTCAGTACGTTTTGGGTCCGACGCACGAGGAGGTGATCACGCCTTTGGTCGGTTCGGAAATGTCGAGCTACCGCGATCTGGGGCGGACTTTCTACCAGATCCAAACGAAGTTTCGAAACGAGATCCGGCCGCGCTACGGACTTATGAGGGCGCGCGAGTTCGTAATGAAAGATGGATACAGCTTTGATGAAAACGACGAGAGTGCAGAGGAAACCTATCGACGCATGGCGACGGCTTACGATCGGTTTTTCGAGCGTTGTGGCCTCTCGTTTATCTCGGTCGAAGCGGACACCGGAATCATGGGCGGCGCGTTTTCGCACGAGTACATGGTTCCCGCCGAAGTGGGCGACGACGACGTGGTGTATTGCGAGGAAAGTGGATACGCGGCGAATGTGGAAAAAGCGACGAGCGGGCTGATTCCGGAAGGGTTTTCCGAAATCGCGGCGGAAGCGGAGATAGAGGAGTTCGCGACTCCGGGTGTGACGACGATCAAGGGACTAAGTCGCGAGCCGTATGGGATTGCGGCGGACGCTCAATTCAAAACGCTTTTGTATGTTGGCGACAGCAAGCTGTTCGCTATCGTCTTGCGCGGGTGCGACGACTTGCAGGAAGCGAAGCTCGGATCGCTGGGATTCGACTTGGTTCGACCCGCGACGCCCGATGAGATCGTGGAAGTGATGGGGGCGAAACCCGGAAGTCTTGGAGTCGTGAAAGGAACGATCAAAGAACGCGGGCAGCTCGCGGGCGTCTACGCGGACGAGGCGGTTCGCCTTGTCGGCAATGGCGTTACCGGAGCGAACAGGGACGGGTTCCACTTGAGCAACGTGAATGTCGAGCGCGATCTAGACATCGATTCGTTCGGCGATTTTCGAATCGTGCAAGAAGGCGAGCCGTGCCCTTTGTCGGGCAAGCCGCTTAAAATTGCGCGGGCGATCGAAGTCGGGCACATTTTCAAGCTGGGAACGAAATTCAGTGAGAACGATTCTTGGGGCGCCAAGTTCACCGACGCGAACAAGGAGACCAAGCCCGCGGTGATGGGGTGCTACGGGATTGGCGTTTCCCGCACGGTACAGGCGGTGATCGAGCAATCGCGTGACGGGAACGGAATCAAGTGGCCGTGGAATGTGGCGCCGTATCACGTGGTCGTTACAGTGTTGGATCCCGATATGGAAGAGGCGTCGTCGCTCGCTCGCAAAATCGGTGAAGCTGCGGAAGCTGCTGGAGCGGACGTGTTGATCGACGATCGCGACGAGCGTCCGGGCGTGAAATTCAAGGATGCGGACTTGATTGGCATTCCTTTGCGAATTACGATTGGAGGACGCGGCCTCAAGGAGGGAATCGTCGAGCTCAAGGGGCGCGATGAAGAATCCGCTCGGAAGATCGCTATCGACGAAGCGGAGTCGGTAGTGGTTTCGGAAATACAAAATCGGACGACTGGTTGAAGATGGTTTCTTTCGTCGGGGGAGGTGGCTCTTCGAGCCCGGAGGCCAGTGTCGAGGACGAGACTTCGTTGTCGGGTCTCTGGAGCGTGGTCGTCTTGAACGATCCTGTGAATCTGATGTCGTACGTGACCATGGTGTTCAAGCGAGTCATTGGCATGTCCCAATCTGAAGCGGAAACGCACATGCTGGAGGTTCACGAGCTGGGCCGGTCCGTGGTGTGGACGGGTGAGCGTGAAAAGGCCGAGACTTATTTGTATCAATTGCAGGAATGGCATTTAACCGCAGTGTTGGAAAAAGATGGGTCGTCAACTTGAATTCAGGCTAGACGCGGAAGCAGTGCGTCCGCTGATCGAGCGGACGCGATTGGCGATTGACGGCACGGAAGACCAGTTGGCGGCTCCGAATGGCCCGCCTGTCGACGACGACTTGATGACGGACTTTTGGCAGAGCGACCTTTTGGGGTCTCAGCAGTCCGACATGGCTGCCTTAACTAATTTGTTCGATGATACTTTTCTGGATACGGGTCGGGCTCGAGTAGACGAGGAGGACGTCGATCGCGTATTGCGGGGTTGCGCGGCGGCTCGCTTGAAGCTGCGCGAGTTGTGCCTGAACCGTTTCGAGGACGAATCGCTCGAGCGGGGGGAACTGGAGCGGGACGATTTGAGTGAGGAGGAAACGGAAGCCTACGGCGCGTATATCTTGTTCGCGAGTTTGCAGGAGCTGATTATCTCGCAGATGGATCCATGAGTTCGGCGAGCGAAGAGGTTCGGTCGGAGAAACGCTGCTCGGTTTGCGGCCGGCCGTGCCCGGATGGAAGCAACCAGTGCTCGGTTGGCTGCGCGCTCGCGGCGCGAATCCCTCTGGGCGATGACGCATTGCCGGCGAGTTGGGAGCTCTTCGGTTTTCTGGGTTCCGGATTTGTTCTTTTCAACCAAGCCCTCTTCGGCGTGGCGGCCTGGGCGAAACGCGCGTCGGGCGATTGGGCGGCATCCGAGGGATTTGCGACGGGCTCAATAGTGGCGGGAATCGTCTGGCTAGTGATGGCTTTATTTGGCTGGATAGCGAGCTCGCCCAAGCGACTTCGGGATGTTCTCGTGGCCCTGGCGGCGGTCGGAGTGATCGTTGCGCCCGAGTTTTTCGCGGGAGGCAAAACGCATCTACCGGACCGGTTTTTAATTGCTAACTTGTTGATTGCTATCGGGTTGTACCGTGGAGTGTATTACCTATGGCGAGCGTCAAAAAAGCGGGAAAAGTGAGATTTGGGCTCCATTGCTGTTGACGCTCTGGGGTGGCTCGGTAGGTTGGCCTCATCACGCGCCCTGCCGTGTTCGAGGCGTTGGATAACTGCTCTTTGCCTACCTTAATTTAACGGGAGACGTGACGGATAGAGGATGCTCAGCCGTAAACCGGACCGCAGAATCTGTTTTGATGTCGCCCACTTGGACATACCAAGGACCGAGAGCCCTTTTGGCGTACGGCACAGGGGTGGGGCGCGTGATTTTTTGAGTTAGCAGTGGATTTGGGACAAGGCGGTTTTAACGTTTGCCCTAACGGAATTGTGCCTGCTATATAGCGCGGCAATGGACCCGAAAATCTACCAATTCCTACATGTTTTCTCTATCTTGCTGCTGACTGGATTCACTTTCGCCATCGCGGCGAACCCGCAGAAGCACAAGAAGAAGATGATGGCTATCCTGACAGGTATCCTTTCGCTGGTCGCTTTGGTGGCGGGAGCGGGACTGATGTCCAAGCTCCACGGGAATGACTGGGCTCAAGGCTGGGTGATCGTGAAGATCCTCGCGTGGCTCTTTGTTTCGGCGCTTGGAGGAATGGCCTACAAGAAATCTAAATCGTTCGTCCAAACGGGGCTCATCGTCGCCGTTGCGGTAGCGGTGTTTATGGTCTATTTTCGCCCCTTCTGATGTTGGGCGACGACGCAGGGCCTTCGCTTTGCGGAGTTTGGATTAGTCCTGAGGGAGAAGCCCACCAGTCGTGGGAAAACGGAGACGGCCCGCGCAAGTGCGACACGGCCCGGTTCTCGCCGTTCGTGTGGGCTTTGGAGAGCGCGGTTGAAGATTTGGTCGTTGGGGCGTCGGTGACGGATCTGTCGGGCGAAGCCGACTACAATCGGTTGGTCCGGTTTGAAGAGATCGAGGACTACCGCGACTGGGTGAAGCAAAAGGGAAGAACGGGATCCATTGACTGGATACGGCAACTGGAGCAGCAATATTTGCTTTCGATCGAGGGGCGACTGTTCCGAGATATGAGTTTTTCGAACCTCCGGAGAATGCAGCTGGATATCGAAACCGCTTGCTCGGAAAAGGGCGGTTTCAGCGACGCCAAGCGGCCTGAGGATCGAGTTTTGGCGATTGGCCTGCAGTGCGGGTCGAACCTCGATACACTGGTCTTGGAAGAGAGGACCGACGAAGGGGAGAGGGAGTTGCTGGAGCAGTTGAGCGATCGGTTTCGCGATTGGGATCCGGATGTGGTTGAGGGACACAATCTCTTCAAATTCGATCTCGACTATCTCAAGCGGCGTTCGCAGCTCCTTAAAACTCCCTTGAACTGGGGGCGGTTTGGCCAGAAGCCGAAATTTAGAAACAGTCGGTTGCGAGTGGCGGAACGCTGGATCGACTACCCGCGTTGCGATATCCCGGGTAGGGCAGTTGTGGATACGTATCTACTGGCGCAGATTTACGATATAACGAAGCGGGAGCTAATGTCCTACGGGCTTAAGGATGTCGCTCGCTATTTGGGTGTGACTCCAGAAGATGGAGGTGACCGCGTATACATTGAAGGCTCGGAGATCCAGTATATGTTCGACGATGATCGAGAGCGATTTCTCGATTATCTCAAGGACGACTTGCGTGAGACGGCGGGTGTTTCGGATCTGCTCTTGCCCACGTATTTCGAGCAGACGAAAGTGTTTCCAACCACGTTGCAGGAGGCGTGCTTGCGTGGCACCGCGAGCAAGGTGGACCTCGTGTTTCAGGAAAAGTATTTTCACTTGAACGCGGCCTGTCCATTTCCGGGGGAATCGCATTCGTTTGCGGGCGGATACACCGCCAGTTTCAAGGAAGGCGTATTCAAAAAGGTACTGCATTTTGACGTGGCGTCTCTGTATCCGAGCCTTTTGCTTCTGATCGGGCGGAATCCGATTCGCGATACGGAAGGGGTTTTTATTCCGATGCTCCAAGAGCTGAGGGAGTATCGTTTGAAGTTCAAAAAGCTGGCCCAAGAAACGGACGACGCGAGTTTGGCGGCCGAGTACACGGCCCGGCAGAACAGTTTCAAGGTGCTGATCAATTCGTTTTACGGATACCTTGGGTTTGCCGGAGCTCGCTTCGGCGATGCGGAGCTCGCGTCGGAAGTGACAGCGAAAGGGCGGGAGATCCTGCAAACGCTTATCGCATTTTTCGAAGAGGCGGGCTGCCCGCCTTTGGAAGCGGATACGGACGGGATTTACGTTGAGGCGAGTGGCTTTTTTGATGAAGCGGACGCCTTGCTCGCCCGGGCCCAGGCGGATTTGCCCGAAGGAATCGATCTCGAGTACGACGGGCGCTACGAGTCCATGTTCTGCTACAAGGCGAAAAACTATGCCTTGTTGGAGGGCGAGAAGGTGATTATCCGCGGTTCCGCCCTTCGGTCGCGCGGCGTGGAGCCGTTTCTTCGGGATTTGACTCAGAAGCTCATTCGTTTCCTCCTCGGATTGGATGATAAGGATCCGGCGGAGCGGGCGAACGACGTGCAGGCAATTATTGAAGCGGGCGACTACCCAGTCGAGCGCCTGGCCAAGTCCGAGATTTTGAGTCAGAATCCGGAAGCGTACCGAAAGAAGATCGAAGCCGGCGGAAAACCGCGGAGAGCGTCCGCGGAGGTTGCTTTGAAGCTAGGGGAGTCGGTCCGAATGGGGGACCGTGTATCGTACTTTATTGCCCCAAAGGAGAAAGGCCAGACTGCGGATTGGCAGCGGGCGTTGCCGCTTGAGCATTTTGACAAGGAGAGCGCTCCGTATGACCCCAGGTACTACGTGAAGAAGCTCGATGATTGGCGAAAGCGATACGCGCCATTCCATTCCAAGCTTGCGGAAGACCCGGACCAAGGGGATTTGTTTGCCTGAGAAGGGGTCTATACAATTACTCCTAATCATAATCTTAATCCTACTCTTAGTCTTCCCGACTTCCTCCACTCTTTTAGATTAAGAGTATGATTAGGATTAAGATTATGATTGAGAGTAAGAGTATGGTTAGGAGGTTATCTGAACTGCTTTTTCGATGAAGACCACGAATGGGGAGGTTGACGGGTTTGACGGGTTGGTGACGATGTCGGTTTGACAGATGGTTGGGTCGAGTTCCTTGGCCCAGCTTATAAGCGCCATGGACTCGTGGTCGCCACCTGCGTGTCCTGGATAGGCAACCACGCTGATGATTCCACCGGGTTTCAATAAAGCAAGCGATTGATTGAGCGCGTCGAGGGTGGTCGCGGTTTGAGTGGTGATTGACTTGTTTCCGTCAGGCAGGTAGCCGAGATTGAATACGACTGCAGTAGGGGTAAAACTGGATGGCACTGATTCGGTTAATTGGGAATGGCAGGTTTCAATGAAGGTTGTTTGATCAATCGCATCGGAGCGTTGCAATCGTTCTTTGGCGATTGCCAATGCCCTAGGCTGTATGTCCAAAGCGAATACGTTCCCGGTCTTTCCGACAGCTTTGGCTAGCCAAAGGGTATCGTGGCCGTTGCCGGTTGTGGCGTCGATCGCCGTGTCCCCCGGTTGAATGGACTGGGTCACCCGATTTCTGGCGATTTCGACGGCAATCCATCGACTCGACTTTGCTTGTTTTTTGAATCGTTCCGGGAGAATCTCTGGAGGAAGGGGAGAGCGGTTTTGGAGATGGTCGCAAATGGCTTGCGCGAGAATCGGGATTTGCGTCGCTCCTTTGCTTCCAAATCCATTGAAGGAATAGAGGTTTGGGAATTCGGGGTGGGGTCCGACCGTGGGCTTTGCTCCGGCGGTCGCGGGTCGGACGCCTGCGAGCGTTTCGATCCAGCTCCAGTCGTTACCAAGGGTCTCGGATAGGAATTCCTCGAGTTCTCGGATGCCGTCAGCATCGGGCGTGTCGTCAGGTTCTTCCCAATTGTATGTCGCTCCTACGGTGATCGAATTATCTGTTTTTGGAAGAAGAAAATGCTTTCTAATTACGATTGTATCTGGAAATTGTATACATGAATTGATGCGACCGATCACACCTTTCGCGGGTTTGTAGGGGATGAAGGAAAACCACGGGTTTCGTGTGGCTAGATGGCCTTCGGCGAAGATTGCGATGGGAGCTGCAAACTGTCGCCAGGCGACTTTTTCGGTGGAGATTTGAATTTCGCTGTAGTCGAATGCGGTTTCGACATAGGCGCCGTAGTCTACGAGCGATTGTCGTAGCCAATTGACCAAAGAAGGGATTTCGACAAATCCGGCGGATTGAATGGCGAAGCCATCGCGCTTGTCGATTTGCTCGAGTTGCGGCAAGGGAACGGAATTGAGATTGGCCAGCCATTGTTGGTATCGAGGGTCTCCGGCTTTCGCTCTCCACAGTTGGCGTTCGTCATCGCTGGCGAAGAACCGGGCGATGGGCCGTTCGTGAAAGAGAGTTTGCCCGGAGAGAGATTCGATTTCGCGATAGAATGCTTTGGCGAATGGGATGTGGCTCTCCGCTTCCCAGGCGAGGTTGAGACGCCGGCCGCCGATTGGGTTGACGAGTCCGGCGGCGACCATCGAGCAGCGCGACTTTGTCGGGTCGTCGATCACGGCAACTTTCAGACCCCCGCGCGACAAGGTCCACGCGAGGACGGTGCCGGCGAGGCCTCCTCCGAACAGGAGGCAGTCGAATTCGCGAGCTTTGCTTGCCATGGATAACTGCTTGGGATGATAAATGGCCTAGACTATGGGTCGAAGCTCTGTATGGAAGCAGGACTTTTTTGAAACGCTAGTGAATTCGCATGCCAAGTAACCGCAAGGAACGTAAGCCCAATCTCTACATCGTTGGGTTCATGGGGACCGGTAAGTCCGCGGTGGGCCGGTCCGTCGCTCAGCGTTTGGGGTACGCGTATCTGGATAGCGACCACGCGATCGAAGAGTCGGAGGGAAGAGCGATCAAGGACATTTTCGAATCCGACGGGGAAGACGCGTTTCGGGCGATGGAGAAGCGATTTGTCGAAGAGGGGCACCCGGCAGAAGCGTGTGTGATCTCCTGTGGCGGCGGGTTGGTCATGCAGCCGGGGATTCTGGATTCCATTCGCTCGAAGGGCTTGGTGTACTGTTTGCTCGCGTCGCCTCGGACGATCTACGATCGTGTCAAAGGCAACGACAAGCGCCCCCTGCTTAATGTGACGGATCCGTTGGCCCGGATCGAGGAGCTGTTGCGTTCTCGTGAGCCGGTTTACCGTAGCGCGGGTACGGAAGTGCTGACGGATGGTCGGACAATTTCAGACGTGGCGTCGCACGTGGCTCGTGTTTACCGGGCCGAAGCGCGTTCTTGGGGCGAGGCCTAATGCTCGACGGAAAAGAAAAGGAGACCTTTCGGAGCGAGCTGATGGAGCTCGGTTTCGACGCGGCGCGCTTTACCGACTTGAGTCCCGTGGCCTCCAAGCGGCTCGAAGACTGGATCGAACAGGGCTATCACGCGGACATGGATTGGTTGCGAAAATCAATCGAAAAGCGCCTCGATCCGAGTCTTGTTTTGGACGGGGCCTGTTCTGTGATTATGCTCGGGGTCAACTACTTCCCTGGCGAGTCGGGGGCGGCGAAACAGGAGCGTTGGGGAAAGTACAGCTTGTATGAAGACTACCACGACACGGTATTGAAAGGTCTGAAAAGCGTTGGTCGGCTTTTGGAGGAGCGTTTCAGCTTGGAGCCGACGGACTATCGTTATTATGTGGATACTGGGCCGGTGATGGAGCGTGGCTGGGCTGCGGCGTCGGGAATGGGTTGGCAAGGCAAGAACGGAATGCTCATTTCCAAGACGCACGGGAATTGGCTTTTGCTCGCAACGGTGTTGACGCGAGCGCCGATCGAGCCGGATCCGCCGGTGATGAAACGTTTGCAGAGCGAACCATCGCGAGCGGAGCTGGGGGCACTTTGCGGGAAGTGTCGCGCGTGTATCGACATTTGCCCGACAAGCGCGATTGTCGAACCGGGGATTATCAACGCCAATCGTTGCATCTCTTATCAGACCATCGAAAACAAGGGCGTGATTCCGAGGGAGATGCGCGAGGGGATCGGCAGTCGCATTTTTGGATGCGATATTTGTCTCGACGTTTGTCCGTGGAATCGATTCGCGACTTCGGGGAAGCAACTGCTTTTGAGCAGCCGGTACGGAATCTGCGAATTGAGTCTGCTGGATATCTTGACGATGGAGATCGAGACGTTTCGCGAAGTGTTTCGAAGAACTCCGATCAAGCGGCTCAAGTTGAGGGGGCTGCTTCGGAACGCGTGCATTGTCGCGGGTAATTTGCGGTTTTATGAAGAGTGGGGAGACTTTGGGGACTCGGAATGGATGGAGCGGGTGAAGACCGCTTTGGTTGCGCTGGCTCGCTATCCCGAGGCGATGGTGCGCCCGCATGCGGTTTGGGCCCTGTATCGACTTTTTGGAAGCGCTGCGGAAATGGCTCTGAAAACGTGCAGAAGCGTGGAGGAAGACGAATCGACGTTGGATGAGTATCGCTGGTGGAATCGCGCCAAAGGGACGAGCTCGGCGGAAACTAGCAGAATGCTTCGTTGAGCATATCGACAAATCTCTGAGGAGCCTTGATGGGGGCGCCGGAGCGATTCATGAATGCGTGTACGCTATAGCCGGTCGCGATTAGTTGGTCTTCCTTGTGCAGTTCGTAGTCCAATCGGACTTTTGCTAGGGCCCGTTCCCGAATCGTGCTGGTCACTAGAATCGTGTCGTCGTAGGTGGCGGGTCGCCGGTATTTCATTTGGACTTCGACAACGGGGAGCAGTATGCCGGATTGTTCAAGTTCGGCGTAGGATATGCCATTCTCCTTTAACAGATTGGTTCGACCGATTTCTAGCCACGGAAAGTAGCTCGCGTGGTAGACGATGCCCATCATGTCGGTTTCGGAATATCGAACTTGGATTTTGGATACGCTTGAAATCATAGTGAGAAAGTAAGGGCTATTGCTCAGGAGCCGAACTTGGTCATAGGAGGGCCCAGGAGAGCGTTGGCGGAGTCGGTCCAGCTGTGCTTTCGCGACCATTCGATACTCTTGCGCCCCATTTCAGCTCGGAGCGTATCGTTCTGGATCAGTCGCGCGAGCGCGTCTGTAAGACCGGCTGGATCATCGGGATCCACAAGCAAACCGTTTTCGCCATTGTCGACCGCTTCGGGCGTCCCCCCGATTCTGTGGGCGACAACCGGAAGTCCGTAGGCGGCTGCTTCGAGATAGACGAGGCCGAATCCTTCCACGCTCTTGCGGAAAGGGACGCTGGTCAAGGCGAAGACGTCAGCCTGGTGGTAGAGCTCGTCGAGTTTCGAATCGGAAACGTTTCCGAAAAACTCGATTCTCGTATTTGAGTTTCGGGCGGATTCTTTGAGGGAATCGCCGTAGCCAAATTTGTTGCCGGAGCCTGCGATCCACAATTGGGTCCGATCGCGGAGTTCCTCGGGGAGCGTTTCGAGAGCGGCGATGAGTCGGTCTTGCCCTTTCCTCGGGTGGAGACGGCCGACAACGAGGATAGTGACACGATCGGTCGAACTGCGTGGGAGAGGGGTTTGGGTGTTGAAATCGCTGCGCAGGGCGCCGGGGGTGAGCCGGATTTTCTTGGCGGCGTCGGGAAAAGCGCGAACAAGTGATTTGGCGGTGAATTTCGAAAGAGTGTTCAGCCGGTCGGAACGTTTGATCACTTTGGCTATTAGCCACTTGCGGATGGGATTGGCGATGAAGTGGTTGATTTCGGAGCCGTGAAACGCCAGCAAAAGCTGGCGGGGGCGCAAGGGAGCGAAAAACTGGAGAAATCGCATTGCGAGAATGGGTCCCGAATCGGTTAGGTAGACCATGGCGTCGCGCAGTTCGGCCCGGTGGGCGATCCAGGTCTGAATCAAGCGTACTTGGCAGGCGAGATCTCTCGAACCTCTTAATTTCAAACGTTTTACAGCGAAAGGAAGAGCTGTGTCGTCGGCATTTCCCGATTGCGGGGCCCATACCTCGACGGAGTATCCGAGTTGGGCGAGCGCCCGGGCCATTTCGTATGTGAACGTGGCGACGCCTCCCCGCGTGGGCGGAAACTCGTGGGAAATAATGAAAATGGGAGTCTCTTTGTTCGGGATCATCGCGCGGAATTCGGCCGGCGAGCGGGAGGAGTCGAGAGAGCATTCGAACCGCGAGACGGCTTCACAAGCTATAAATCTCGCTTGGGGCGACTTCGGGGAAATCGGGTAGTCTGACGCAACGGTGCCCCAAGGGACGTTAGGTAGATGAAGTCAATCTACAACCGTTGACCATGTTTATGATTTACAAATGACTCACGGCGACCTTTGCTTGCCTCGCAATGTCAAACCAGAGAACCACCAAGGCGGAATCCGCCTTAACGCCAAAGACGGGCAGCGAGGCCCTGCTTAGGGACACCCTGAAGCGCTGCTCGCCGGAGACTTTGGAGGCCGCGTTGAAGTATCGTTCCTCGGGCGATGTTTCGTTGTTGCCGGTCATCGTGCTGGGAATTGTCGAGCGTTTCCTCGATCCGGACGTGATCAGCAAGTTGAGAAGCGGAGACGATTCGGTGCGATTCATGGAGGATTTAGGCCTGGATTCTTTGACGATGATCGAGGCGATCATGATGGTAGAAGAATCCCTGGGTGTTTCGATCAAGAACGAAGAGCTTCTGAACCTGCGTTCCATCGGGGACTTGAAGGTCTTCATCCAGGAGAAGATCACGGGATTCAAGAGCGGCGAGTCGGACGATTTTTATACCATCGAGCAGGTGGCGGCAGTCATGCCTCAGCAGGAGCCGTTTTTGTTTTTAGAGCAGGCGAATTTGAGTGAGCGGGAAGCGAAAGGTCGCTACTCGATCTCGGGCAACGAAGCCTTTCTCGAAGGGCATTTCAAAGGCAACCCGGTGTTCCCCGCGTCCATTATGCTGGAGGCGCTCGGACAGTTGGCCGTATTTTCGCTCCTGAAAAATCCTCCCAGCGAAATCGGCGGTTCGATCGACATGTCGGAAGTCTACTTCACGGGAGTTGACGGCGTGCGCTGCCACCGGGTTTGCAAGCCGGGTGACTCGCTAGACCTGAACATTAAATTGAAACGCGTCCGGGCCCCGCTGGCGGTATTCTCTGGCCAGATCACTGTGAACGGAGAAAAAGCGGTGGTGGCCGAGGAAATTACGCTGGCCTTTAAGCCGGTCGAAGTAGAGTCCGCATCCAACGGCAATGGTAGTCACTCTGCCGTGTCCGAGGGCTCGAATGGGTCGACTCGATCGAACAACGGCGCGCATTAGGGCGCCGCATTCGAGATCGCGCTGGACAAACTTGAGACGTCCAGTTGGGCGGCCCTTGGATCGGGGAACAGTATAAAGGCTGGACTTACGGGTCGCTGGGGTTGTTTTATCGCGTTTTAAGAACGAGCGGCAGGCATTTAGAAAATGAGCAAGCGACGGGTATTTGTAACAGGTGTCGGCATCATAAGCGGCATTGGCAACGATCGGGAAAGCGCGACCGAGAGCCTCCGAACATTGACGCACGGGTTTAGCCCGTTCCCTCCGTATCCTCCCTGTGAAGACGATCCGTCTTCCTTGGTGAAGCTGGTATCCGCTCCGAAAGGGTTCGAAGTGGATTCGATTGATTTCGAGGACTGGACGTACCCGAGCGGGTATACGATACGCCGCGAAGAGATGCGCGGTTTAGCGCCACACGGGCTTTATGTGTATTGCTCGATGAAGCAAGCGATTGAAGACGCGAGACTCGCCGAAAACGAGATTTCCAACGCGAATACGGGAATCTACACGGCCTCCGCGGGCTCTCCTCGACTCTTGTTCAACAACTTCCAGCGGATGCGCGAGCTCGGGCCATTGCGTTGTCCGCCCACGGGTATTGTATCCGCAATCTCAGGAACGTTGAGTTTCAATCTGGTAGCCATTTTTAAGATTCTGGGAAACTCCTGCGGGTTTTCTTCCGCTTGCGCGAGCTCGGGCCATGCGATCGGCTACGCCTACGACGATGTCGCTTCGGGGCGACAAGACCGGATGTTTGTCACCGCTGGTGAGGATGTGAATTACGAGAGCGTCGTCCCGTTTACGGGAATGCGGGCTCTGTCTTTGGAGGGCGACCCGCGCAAGGCCTCGTGTCCATTCGATCGAAAGCGAAACGGATTCGTGAGCGCGGGAGGCGGCGTTTCGCTTGTATTGGAATGCGAGGAAGAAGTCGAGCGAAGAGGGGTCACGCCCTACGCCGAGCTTCTCGGCTGGGGACAGGCGAGCGATGGGCACAATGTGGCGATTTCCCACCCCGAGGGTGAAGGGCTTGTGCGGGGGATGAAGAACGCTTTGAGCTCCACTGGTTTAGAGCCGAGCGATGTGGACTACATCAATGCCCACGCGACGTCGACATTGATTGGAGATGCGAGCGAAGTGAAAGCTCTTGAAGCGGTTTTCACTCAGTCGGACAATCGGCCCAGAGTGAGTAGTACGAAAGCAATTACAGGGCACGGTCTCAGCTTGGCCAGTGTGCTCGAATCGGCCATAGTAAGTTTGTCGATGCGGGGCGGGTTCACGCCGGGCTCGGCTCATATCGAAGAGATCGACCCGGCATTTGAGTCCATCAACGTGATACGCGATACGATTGAGGAAGCTCCAAAAGTGGCGTTGAGCAACAGCAGCGGATTTGGCGGGGCCAATGTGACGCTCGTATTTCGGGCGCCGTGAGCGCTTAGCCCGCGGCTTCCAAGACGAGCCGTTCCTTGAGAAGCGTGCAGCGGGTTTTCGAATCCGCGTTTCGGGTGGCCATGGCGTATGCGGCAGGATCGCCGACTATGACGACTTTTCGTTTTCCCCGCGTGATGGCGGTGTAGACGAGATTTCGTTGCAGCATCATGAAATGCGCTTTTAGTAGTGGAATGACCACTACTGGATATTCACTGCCTTGGGACTTGTGTATGCTGACTGCGTAGGCTAGCGCGATGTCTAGGAGATCGGCTTTTTCGAAGGTGACAGTGTTGCCGTCGAAATCCACCTCGATGGTTCCGTTGACGCCGTCGATGGACGCGATGACCCCGATATCGCCATTGAAGACGCCTTTGTCGTAGTTGTTGCGAGTCTGGATTATTTTATCTCCCGGCTTGTATCTAGTCGGCCCGAAGGGTATTGATTCGCGGGTTGGATTGAGCGTATCCTGCATCAGAGCGTTTAGGTTGCCCACTCCGGCGTCGCCTCTGTGCATGGGCGCGAGGACTTGAGCCTCGTTCACCGGATCGATGGCGAGTGTCCGTTTTATAAATACATTAAATACATCCAGAATCTTCTGCGAGCAGTCGGCCTGATCGGCGGCGGAGAGGAACTGGAAGTCTTTGTTGCGAACGAGCTCGCTCGCTTTGTCGACGGGTGTGGGGAGCGAGACTTGTCCGCTGTTGATGGCGTGGGCGTAGTGGACGATGCTCGATTGTTTGGACTGGCGAAACACTTGATCGAGCCGTGTCACCGGTATGCGCTGGGAGGCGATTAAGTCTTTCAATACGTTGCCGGCGCCGACGGAGGGGAGTTGGTCGATATCGCCTACGAGCACGAGATGGCTTCGGGTGGGGATTGCCTGGAAGAGACTGGCAGCGAGTCGAGCGTCGAGCATCGACGCTTCGTCGACGATGATCACGTCGGCGCTGAGCGGCTTGCTTTCATTGACCGTGAAAGAACCCTCGGAGGGGTCGAACTTGAGAAGGCGGTGAATGGTTTGCCCGTAGGCGCCGGTTGTTTCGGTGAGGCGTTGGGCCGCGCGGCCGGTCGGGGCGGCAAGGAGCACGCGCGCTTTCTTTGCTTTGAGAATATTGACGACGGCTCGGAGGATGGTGGTTTTCCCGGTTCCGGGTCCTCCGGTGAGCACGAATATCTTGTGGGCGAGGGCGTTTTCGATTGCCGCTTTCTGGAGGGCGCCGAATTCGAATCCCGCTTTCTCCTCTGCCCAGTCCACGGCGATGGAGCGTTTGATGGGCGGCAAACCGCTCTCATTGTCTTGTATTCGACGGACGGAACGGGCGATTTTCTCCTCTGCGGTGAAGTTGTAGGGGAGTTGGCAATACGTCGTGGAGTCGGGGGGAGTAAATCGTTTCAGGGCGGATCCGGCGACGACTCGGTCGACTCCCTGTTTTGCGGTGTCGATGTCGATCTCCAGTTTTTCCACGGCGTTGTCTACGAGATCGCTTTCGGGGAATGCAGTGTGGCCCTCGTCTTGAAGTTCCTGCATGACGAATTCGATTCCCGCGTCGACTCGTTTGGGACTGTCGTTTCCGATCCCCATGTTTATGGCGATTCGATCGCAGCTCTTGAATCCGATTCCTTTGATCTCTCGGGCGAGTCTGAAGGGGTTTTCTTTAATTGTGTCGATGGCGACGAATCCGAACTCCTTGTATATTTTGACGATTTGGGCGGGGGTGACTCCGTAAGGCGCGAGGAAGAGCGAGAGGTCGCGAATATGGGATTGCTCGTCCCAAGCCTCTTTGATGGAGCGGGCGCGCTGCTTCCCGATTCCATCGACTTCCTGTAGTCGGGCCGACTCTTCGGAAATGACCTTTAGTGTCGCCTCGCCAAAACGTCTCACGATTCGGTCGGCGAGTCCTTTGGAGACGCCTTTTACGAGTCCGCTGCCGAGATATTTTCGGATGCCGTAAACGCTGGCGGGCAACTCGGACTGGAATCCAGACGCTTTGAATTGGGGACCGTGGGTGGGGTGTCGCGTCCAGATTCCGTCGATTCGAAGCGACTCTCCGCATTGCACACCGGGAAACTTCCCGACAATAGTGACGACCTCTTTCGCGTTTTCAGGCCGCAGGTCGGCAATCATGAACCCGTCTTCATCATTCGAATACTTGATTCGTTCAAGAACGCCAATGAGTTTTTCGTTGCCGGGAGACTGTGGCACGTCCTAGGGGAATAGCGTCTCGGCGATCGCTTGCAAGCTCGGGAATATTCGGTCCGCTCCGGCTTCCACGAGTTCGCGTTCGGAGTGGGATCCGGTGGGGACGCAGAAGCTGGTCATCCCGACGCAATGCGCGGATTCGATGTCGAAGGGCGAGTCGCCGACTAGCGTGGCGTCTGACGCGTCGACTTCGAGTCGTTCGAGCGCGATGCGAGAGAGTTCTGGTTGGGGCTTTCGGTATGGCGTGTCTTCCGCGCCGATTACGAGCGAGAAGTGGGCGCCGAGGCCGAGAGACTCGATAATGTTCCGCGTGTGTTCGCCGCTCTTGTTGGTGAAAACGGCGGCCTTGATTCCGCGCGAGGCGATTGCTTCCACGAGTTGCCGGGCCCCCTTTAGCAATATGACGCCTTCCAGGTGTATGCGGTCGAAGTGTTCGTTCCAATGTCGCATGGCGTCTTCGATCTCGGATTCGTCGAAGAACTTGCGGATGGTCACGGGCATCGAGCCGCCAACGTTGCGTTTCACGCGTTCGTAGGTCGGCGGGGCTTTTCCGAGCTGGATGGAGGCGTACTCGTAGCAGCGAAATATCGTCTCGAAATGGTCAACCAGGGTCCCGTCCATATCGAACAGGTAGGCGGCGTTTTTTGAATCGGTCATGGATTGCGTGATCGCAGTAGACCTCAATTTGAAACTGGCGTGTGGTTGGCAATTCAATTCTTCGCAACTCTCGAAATGGCCATTCGAATTCGGTTTAGCGAGCGATTGGGCGAACTGCGGGCAGTAATCCACATTGGCTGTTAATAACTTGAGAGTAACTTGGTAAATCGCGATTTCTTAAGGGCTTTCGCAGCACGGGTGTCACCGAACTGTAACGCTCGAGGTCGATGCCTAAACCAATTGTAAAAACCACGTCGCCGAACGCTTCTCAATGGAGCGAATGGACGGGAACGGAGACTGACGGGCCCGATTCAGGATGCGATTGAACGGGCTCGTGGTGGCTTATGAATCCGATCAGGTTCAGTTTTCGTTTTAAGTAATTAATAATCAGTGATTAAAATATCTTATCGAGTTTCTGAAGGCAGTGTGCCGCGAGATTATTTCAGAATCTCGATGGAATTAAATTAGAGCGCTTGACAGGGACGGGGCTCCTAGGGCAGACGATTGTTCAGCATCCCGCCTTGTTTTTTACAAATTGTCCGGATTGACATGCGGATCGATCTATCTGAACGATCTATTATTCTCAAAATCAGCGAGACGTTCGAATAATTGTGAAGAAACCGACCAAAATAGGCTCAAAAGAGAGGCGATTCGTTGAATTTCGGGTTGTCCCAGCCGAGCGAGCTCAATGAGGATCGGTATTGTAGGAGCGGGGGCGGTAGGGCTTTATTACGGGGCTCGACTGCAGCGAGCGAGCGAGGACGCGCATTTCCTGGTTCGGAGCGATTTCGATGCGATCGCGCGATCGGGAATCGCGATTCGAGCTCCAGACGCGAGCTTCCAGTTGAGGAAGGTAAACGTCTATCGAACGACCGACCAAATTGGACCGGTAGACCTGGTGATTTTGGGTTTGAAAGCGACGTCGAACGGGGAAATCCCATCCCTTATCAAGCCGATGGTTCATCCGGGCACGATTATTCTGTCGATGCAGAACGGCCTCGGCGCGGTTCCATTTTTGGAATCCCAGTTCCCGCGGAATAGCGTCTTGGGGGGATCTTGTTTCATTTGCTTGAATCGGGTCAAACCGGGGACGGTCGAAAACTTCTACGTGGGCCGATTGGGCGTTACGGGCAGGGACCAGGCGGCGCGAGACGCGATCGCGAATATGTTCAAACGAGCGGGTGTCAATGCCCGCGCATTCGAGGACATGAACCTGCTTCAATGGAAGAAACTCCTTTGGAATATCCCGTTCAACGGGCTTTCCATCGCAGCCGGGCAAGTTTCTACCGACGTGATTATCTCGGACCCGAACCTGAGCCGTTTGGCTCGCGGATTGATGGAGGAGGTGGTCGCGATCGCGTCCGCGTTGGGGTTGGTTATCGATTCAAAGTTGATTGATCGGCAATTCGAGATGACGAAGACGATGGGCGACTATCGGCCCTCTAGTTTGGTCGACTTTCAAGCGGGCCGGTCGGTAGAAGTGGAGGCCATTTGGGGGGAACCGCTGAGGAAAGCGATTGCAGCCGGTGTCGACGCTCCCAAATTGGAAACGCTTTACCGATTGCTGCGGATCGCTTGCCGCGAGCGGGACGCGGAAAACCCGGTGGCTTCGGATTGAGTGACGCGAGATCTACAGAGGATTGTCGTAGTCGAGAAGCGTACGCGTATCCGGAATGTCCTTAATGATTTGGGCGGGCATTGGTCCGACTCCCAAGTAGCGTAGATTGGGCAAACTCTCGGGCCACTCTTCGTCGTGATAGGCGGAGTCGAGAACACTCCGGACCATGCCGGCGACGTAGGCTTTCGCCTCGGGCGGCAGCGCTTCGAACGTTCGGGCGGTCGATATGTCTTCCTTCCAGCCCGCGTATTCCTGGTAGACCGGAGTGAGCGTACGTCGAATTGCCTCGTTGCGCGGAACTCGGCAGATACGGTTTCCGTCAGTGTTCTGGTAGGCGACACAGATTTTGAGATTGCCTGTCCAGTCCTCGTCGTGGCCCAGCGCGTCGATCTTGTTTATCATTAGATCGTCGAAGCCGCCGTACCGAAGCGTATCCGCTTTCTCGACCGCATCGTACCAGCCGACCATTCTTTGCCGGCCGGTTGAGGTGCCGAACTCGAGTCGCTTCAGTCGATCGAAAAGGGGATGGGGTTCGTCGACTTGCGTTATGAATACGTGCGTGCCGACCTTGGTGTCGTAGGCCTTGGCGACTCCAAACACGTGTAGTGGCTGAACGGGGACACATGCGGAGTTGAAAAACTCGGGGGCGTAGGTGTGCGACGCGGAGACGTTGGGCGAAAACCCGTGGCGCTTGTCGAGCCAGTAGGCTTGGCCGTACTCGCCAATCACGTATTGGCCGGAGTTTTCCGTTTTGCGCACGATTTCGCGGACATCTGCGATCTGTTCGTGAAGTCTTGTCCCGGCATCCCAGTACGCGTCGATCACTGCTTCGATGTTGAGGTTGAACGGGGTTTCTCCTTTGAAGCGGGTGAAGTCGAATTCGTCTCGCGCAAAGTGTCCGGCTTTGAGCGCTTCCTCGTTGGCGCGCAGTTCGGCGTTCGTAAGCGTAGTGAAAAACCCATGCCAGTCGTCTTCGCTGACGCCGCAGACGTGTCGTATCGTTTTGCAAGCGCGCTCGGCCTTTTGGGCCAGCTTTTCAGCGAAGGCGTTTCTCTCGCCCAGAAAATCGCTGTAGACGATCTGAAATTGCCCCACTTCATCCAGATAGGACGGCGTGATGCCGCGGCCCGTGCTGCCGCGTGGCTCTTGGTCGATTCGGTTGACGCGGTACCACTCCCAAGCGAGGTCGAGCAGTCGGTGGGTGAGGTCGGACACCATGGTCCGCTCGTCAATGGCGAGTCGACGCGTCACGTTGTAGCCTTGAGCGTCGACGGGTACGAGCTCCCAAAGGAATTTTCTCGGGTCGGCGACGACTCCAGCGCCGATCGCCAGCGTTCCCACGGATCGATCGACGACTCCTGCCGGAAGGAGATTGAGTTTGAGTCCGCCCGCGGTGTGGCCGGAGTTGGCGCCGCCGTTGATCTTGATGACGACTCCTACCGGGTTTTCCTGGCCGGTCGTGACGCGGAGTTCCTCGACGACTTCGGAGATGAGACGGCCTTTGCCTTCGTCGCCCATGCTGATTCCGCAATCCGCGATGAGCCTGCTTTTAAATGGTGTAAGTGCCATGAGAGTGATTCTGCGATTTTGAAGGTGGACGAGGGACCGAATCGGAGCCGTAGAATTGACCACAAAGGGGGGAATCTGCTGATTCGCAGCGAGCGAATCGAGCAAAACCGAACCTACGTTCGGAATGGTTGAGCAGGGCGCAAGAGCAGGTTGAGTGATTCGATGGGGCGAGGTGGACGCTTTGGTTGGGCATGGGCTATATAGCCCCTTGCGGGCCTTGAATCCAAGAGCCGTGGTCGATTCGAAGTATCATGGCGTGAGTTCCCCAATTCTGTATGTGAATCCGTCAAGAGCCCGTGGGCGCTATGTTTGTGTCGCGGTGATTTCGTGTTCGCTCCTCTCCATTGCCAATAGTGGTTGGGCGGATGAGTCGATCACAGAGCTTGGCGAGAGTTTGGAAATCGAATGGCAAAGTGATCCTGAGTCTCTCGCGGTCTTGGAATCCGTTGTTCTCGCATATGGTTCGATGATGACTTTCAGATGCGAAGGTGTTCTGGAGTCAGGTCAGTCCGAGGAGCCAAGTTGGAAAATCGACTTACCTACAGGTGGCGAAAACGAAAATTGGAAGATGCCAGTGGAAATTGTGTACGCGAGTCCAGATAGAATAAAAGTGAGCTGGAAGGAGCGTTTTAGGAGCGAACAGGAGTTCGCTGTGGTTCTGTTTACGCGAGATGGTTTCTATTATCTATATAGAGAGCTCCACCAGAAATATCAAAAGTTCAATTCGTTGCGCGACGCGGTTTTTGCATCGATGCAGGTTCCAAACTTCCACGCTATCTTTCAATGGGAATTGCTATCTGAAAGAATGCGAAGAAATTTGATGCTCCGGGCGAGCAATATAGGTAACTTGCGATATAGAGGAGTGGAAAGCGTGGACGGGCTGCTTTGCCATCGAATAGAAGGCGATTTTAGTAATGCGAGTACAATTTGGGTCCATCGCGATTTGCATGTGGTGGTACAAGTTGAGAATTCGAACGCGACTGCAAAGGTAGAGTGGCGGCGAGGTGGGTTAACTCCAAGGCGTCCGTCGGTTTGGGATACTAATTTTAATCGTAGAGATTGGAAGATTCTCTACTCGAATATACGATTGTCGGGATATGTAGCCAATGAAGATGTAGATTTTGAGCTTCCGGTTGAAGCTGGAGAGCGAGACAGCCGCAAAAATTGGTGACCTAGTCCAACGAAATCGTCAAATTGAGTCTCGCCGCGGCTAACCGCGTTTCGCGACTTCGATCACGTCGTGCGGGGCGGACTCTTTCATTCCAGCGGAGCTGATGCGGACGAATCGGGCTTTCGCTTTGAGTTCCGAAAGGGTGCTGGCTCCGTTGTAGCCCATGCCGGATTGGAGGCCGCCGGCCATTTCCGCGAGTATGTTCAAGACGGATCCGCGCACTTCTTTCATGCCTTCGATTCCTTCCGCGGTTAGCTTGCGAGCGGTGTCGGTCTTGTCGTGGCCGTAGCGGGCGGCGGAGCCTTTTTTCATGGCGCTGATGCTTCCCATTCCGCGGTACTGCTTGTAGAGCTTGTTGTTGATCTCGATGATTTCGCCGGGCGCTTCTCGGCTTCCAGCGAGGAGACCGCCAAGCATGACGGCGTCGGAAAGGGTCATGGCCTTGACAATGTCCCCGGATTTGGTGATGCCGCCGTCGGCGATAATGCGAACGCCTTTTTTCTGCGCTCCCTTCGAGGCGCTGTAGAGGGCAGAGAGCTGGGGAATTCCGACTCCGGCGACGACGCGCGTGGTGCAGATCGATCCGGGGCCTTGGCCGACTTTAATTGCGTCGGCTCCGCATTCGGCCAAGTACTCGACTCCGCTGCCGGAGGTGACGTTGCCCGCGATGAGCGTGAGATCGTCGAATTCGCTGCGCAGCAATTTCACCACTTGGCCGATGCCCTTGCTGTGTCCATGGGCGGCGGAAACTGCGATTGCATCCACTCGCTCATTACGGAGATTGGTGACGTGCTCGAGGATGGCGTCTTTGTCGAGCGTCCCGTCGCTCTTCCAGACAGTCGAAATCGCGGCGCCGACGAGCAAGCGGAAGTCGGAGTCGCGGGCGGGTTTGAGAACGCTTTGCTTTTCGGAGATGATTCGCTCGATGTCCGAGATGCTTACCAGTCCCTTAAGCTTGTTGTGGTCGTCGACGACTAGCAGCTTGTTGATTCCGAGATGATTGCTGAAGAACTTGTCGGCGACTTCGATCGGGTTGGGTTTGATCTCCTTTTCGTTGAGACTGAGCACTTGAGACTGCGGGTCCATCGCGTCCGCCACTTTTATGTGGCCGTAGCGGGACTTGACGACGCGGCTGCCGAGCAAGCCGACGAGCGTCCCGTCTTGTTCGGTGACGGGGAAGGTGCGGAACTTGTAGTTCTTCTCTTCGATGAGCTCAATGACGTCGCCGATGAAGCTGTCGGGAGAAACCGTGATCGGGTTGGGAAGGAGGCCGTTGATGTGGTATTTGACGCGCGTCACTTGCGAGACTTGCTCGCGGTAGGGCATATTGTAGTGGATGATTCCCATTCCGCCGCTGGTGGCCATGGCGATCGCCATGTCGTACTCGGTCACGGTATCCATGTCCGAAGAGATGATCGGGATGTTCAGCGCGATGCGGCCTGAAATCGTCGTTTCCAGCTTCGTGTCCCTCGGGAGGATGTCGCTGAAGTTGGTTGCCAGCGAGACATCGTCGTAGGTGAGGGCGGTATCGCGCTGGTCGTGGAAGAACGCGTCAGCGCTCTGGTAAAACTGGTTTTCGTCGAAGTTGGTTGCGCTCGGACTGGCCATGATCCGGCATAGAGAGTCTGAATTTCGGAATCAAGTATTTTGCGAAGGGCTTAGGAAAAAAGTGGCGTATTGTCGTGGTGGTAGATTGAGTCGCAACTCATGGTTGATTTTGAGTTCAAAGCGTACCGAAGGCCATTCGCGCAGGCGTACGCGACCGCTTCGGACGCGATGGCGCGGCGATCGGGGATCCTTCTGCGACTGCGTGACGGCGACGGGCGAACCGGGTTTGGAGAGGTGGCTCCGATCGAGTCATTCGGCTCGGAGTCGTTTGTTTCGGCCTTGGCGGCGTGCGCTGACTTGAAGGGGAAAATTGAATACCGCGCGATTTTGCCGGATCTGGAATCGTTTCCATGCCTCCGCTTCGGAATCGAGTCCGCGTTCGCAATGCTCGAGTCAGAATCGTATCCACCAGAATTGGATGAGCCCTGGGCGGTGTGCGGCTTGCTTCCGAATTTGGGTGACACGGAGCGGTTGGAGCGGCTGATGGATGAAGGGTATCGGTGTCTAAAAATCAAGATCGGAAAAGGCTCGTTTCAGGAGGAACGAGCGATGGTCGGCGATTTGTTCGAACGGACCGATGGCGCGATTCCGCTGCGGCTGGACGCTAACGGGAGTCTCGACTTGCGAGCCGCCCGCGACTGGCTCGAGTTTCTCGCCGACACGCCTGCCGAGTTTCTGGAACAGCCCTTGGCAAAGGGCGAGGAGCGAACCATGCAGGCCTTAGCCCAGGACTACCCGACGCCCATCGCCTTGGACGAATCGGTTTGCTCGGTCGACGATTTGAAACGCTGGAAGGACGCCCACTGGGATGGCGTATTCGTCGTAAAACCGTCGTTGTCTGGAGGGCGGCGCAGTTTGATCAACGAGCTAAAAAGCGGGGAAAGGGAGTCGGTGGCTCTTTCAAGCGCGTTGGAGACGATGGTGGGGACGGCGGCTGCGCTTTCGGTTGCGATTGAAGCGGGAGAAGGGGGCCGTCCGCTTGGATTCGGAGTCGACGCTTTGTTTGCCGATAGCGGTGTATCCGCTATTCTTGGACCTTTTTTGCAACGAACAGGGATGCCTGCTCTCGACGATTTTGAAACGCTGTGGGACACGGTTTGAAGTACATTCTGGATCGGGGTCGTTCGGGCGCTTTGTTCCCGCAGTTCTTTGCGGGCGCAACTTTGGTTTCGGACTCGATTCGGGCGGAGAGGGAAGAACTCATCGCGGAATTAGAAGGGGGCCGTCCGCGGCTCGCCTTGTCGGTCGCGGAACCGAAGGAGTTCATTGGTCGTTTTCTCGCTTGGGCTGATTTGGATTGCGACTTGTTTTTGTTCAATCCGAATTGGGGGAAACGGGAGATGGGGGAAGCGTTGAGAGTGGCAGACCCGAATCGAATTCTTGAAGTCGGTGGGAGCGTCTCGGCGCGTTCGTCGGCGGGAACACAACAATCGCGATCGAAAGGGGTAGTCGAAGGGATGCGAATTATGATTCCAACGGGGGGGACGTCGGGACGGGTGAAGTTCGCGATTCACAACTGGGAGACTTTGGCGGCAGCGGTTGAGGGACTCCGCGGGCATTTGGACGCGTCCCAATTGTCGTCGCACTGCGTGCTCCCCTTGTATCACGTGAGTGGATTCATGCAGCTCTTTCGAGCCCTGATGACGGGCGGATCGGTTGTTTTTGGCTCGGTGAATTCATTCGCCGCAAATCATGACCTACTCTTCGAAGCGGCCTCCGAGGAGCGATTTTTGTCGCTCGTCGCCACGCAATTGCAGCGCCTTTCCCGCGATTCCGAGTCGAGGGAGCGGATGCGTTCTTACGACGCGGTTTTCGTTGGCGGTGGCGGAATTTCCAGCGAGTTGCGGGATCAGGCTCGAGCGTGGCGATTGCCGTTGGCTCCGACTTATGGAATGACGGAGACGGCGGCCCAAGTCGCGACCCAGCTGCCGAACGCGTTTTTGGATGGAGTCGAGGGGGTGGGGAAGTCGCTGCCTCATGCCCGGATTGACGTTCTCGACGAGGCCGGCGTTCCGGCCGCGAGCGGCTGCCCGGGACGAATTCGCATTCGAAGCGAATCCCTGTGCGCGGGGATCTGGGGAGAAAAGCGCGTGGAAAACGAGGAATTGCTCACGCATGATCGCGGAGTTCTCGATAGCGAGACGCAGCTTTCGATTCTCGGACGAATTGACCGCGTGATTATTTCGGGTGGAGAGAAAATCGACTTGGGCGAGATCGAAGTCGTGTTGGAACGGACGGGCGAGGTATCGGACGTCGTCGCGTTCGGCATTGCCGACGCGAAATGGGGCGAGCGGCTCTGTGTCGCGTACGCGCCACGGTCGGAAGACGTGAGCGAGTCGTATTTAAAAGAGGAGATCGAAACGAAGCTGGCCAACTTCAAGCGCCCTAAAGAATGGATCCGGTTGGAACGCGTGCCTCGAAGCGAGGCGGGAAAGCCACTCCTTGGGAAACTCAAGTCGCTCGCGCTCGGTGATTGAGGAAAAAGAGTTGGACCTAAACGCGGGTGTTTTCCAGGGTGGCGTTTGCGAGAGGCTGATAGAAACGAACTATGAACAAACGGGAAATCGCGGACGTTCTTAACGAAATCGCTACGCTGCTTGAGCTCAAAGGGGAGAACCCGTTCAAGATACGGGCGTATTCCAATGGCGCTCGAAAACTGGAGACTTTGGAGGAAGATCTCGATACGCTGATTGAGGAAGGAACTTTGGGCGACGTGCCTGGTTTTGGAAAAGCGCTGGTAGAGAAGATTGAAACCTTGGCAAAAACGGGTTCGCTCGAGTTCTACGAGAAGTTGAAAGCGTCGGTGGATCCGGGAATTGTATCCATGCTCGAAATACCGGGTTTGGGAGCGAAGAAGATCAAGTCGCTCCACGAGATTTTGGGTGTGTCGTCGATCGAGGAGTTGCAGGAGGCCTGCGAGGCGAATCGCGTAGCGGAACTCAAGGGATTCGGGAAGAAGTCGCAGGACAAGATTGCCGAGGGAATCAAGAACCGGGAAGCCTACGGAAAGCGTCATCTTTGGTGGAACGCTCGAGCAGTGGCGGAACCAATTTTGGAGGGCCTGCAGGCGTTGCCCGAAGTGGAGCGGGCGTCGCACGCGGGGAGTTTTCGTCGCAAGCGGGAGCACGTGGGCGACTTGGATTTCATTGTGGCGTCCTCGAACCCTGGGCCCGTTATGGATTGGTTTGTCGCTCAGGACAATATCCGCGAGGTCACGGCGAAAGGGGACACTAAGGCGAGCGTGCGTTTCGAAAGCGGACTGCAAGCGGACTTGAGAGTGGTGCCTTCGGAGCAATTCAGTTTCGCGTTGCACCACTTCACCGGATCGAAGGACCACAATGTGTTGTTGCGCCAGCGCGCATTGTCGCGTGGATACAGCTTGAGCGAGTGGGGACTGAAATCCGTCGACGCGGAGAGTTTCGAGGAGAGTAGCCTGAAGGCGGATAGCGAGGAGGATATTTTCAAGCACTTGGACTTGCAGTTTGTCCCACCGGAGTTGCGCGAAGGGCTGGGCGAATTGGAAGCGGCGGAATCGGACGGGTTTCCGGAACTGCTGGAAGTTTCGGATCTCAAAGGGACGTTTCACAATCACACGACCTCCAGCGATGGTCGCGCCAGTTTGGAGGAGATGACCGAGGCGGCGCAGGCGCGCGGCTGGGAGTACTGGGGTGTCGCGGATCATTCCAAAGCCAGTTTCCAAGCCAATGGACTCGATGAGGAGCGATTGCTGGAACAGATTGAACGTATTGAAGAACTGAATGCGTCGAAGCGGCTTTCGACGCATGTGTTCTCTGGTAACGAGTGCGACATTCTTCCGGATGGGTCGCTCGATATCGATGAGTCGATATTGATGAAACTGGACTACGTGGTCGCTTCGATTCACTCGTCGTTTTCACAGTCGGAAGAGGAAATGAGCGCCCGGATCATTCGAGCGATCGAAAACCCAGCGACGACGATGCTGGGGCATCTAACGGGACGACTCCTTTTGAGGCGGGAGCCGTACTCGGTGGACACTCATAAAATAGTCGATGCAGCGATCGCGAACGATGTGATTATAGAATTGAACGCGAATCCGTATCGGCTGGACATGGACTGGCGGTTTTGGAGAAAGGCGGCGGAGAAGGGTTTGGCGACGAGTATCAATCCAGATGCCCACGCGCCGGAGCATTTCGACTTTGTGGAAGCCGGCGTGAATGTTGCTCGCAAAGGTTGGCTGACCGCGGAAAACGTTGTCAACACGCTGTCTTTGCCAGAGGTCGTCGAGGTGTTGGCCCGGAAACGGCCCCATTTGAAGGGATAAATCTCTCTATCGCTGCCGCCCGAATACTAGGGGCGAATGTGTCACTCGGATGTCCCAGGTCATCGAAGGTGTGACACAAACTGTGACATTCTGACTGGCGATTGGCTCGATCTTGGGCGATCCCGTTAGCTGAAAATGAGTTTAAGTTACTGTTGATTAAGAGGTTAATCTGTTTTTAGCTCAGCTGGTATGCCCCTTGCTGGGGCGGTGGCATGGGACGCGTACTCGGAATTGATTTAGGTACTACTAATTCCTGCATGGCAGTAATGGACGGCGATGAGCCGGTCGTTGTGCCGAATGCGGAAGGCGCTCGCACGACTCCGTCGATCGTGGCGTTTACAAAGACTGGTGAAAGGCTGGTCGGCCAGGCTGCCAAGCGGCAGGCGGTAACCAACCCGAAAAATACCATCTTCTCGGCCAAGCGACTGATTGGACGGAAATATTCCGAGGTCGTTTCGGAGGCGGAAAGCATTCCGTACGCGATTGTCGAAGCGGACAATGGCGACGCGATTATAGAGTGCCAGGTGGGGGACAAAACCGAGCAGTTCGCTCCTCAGCAGATTGCGTCCTTCGTACTCGCCAAGCTCAAGGCCGACGCGGAAGCGTATCTTGGAGAAACGATCACCGAGGCGGTGATCACAGTTCCCGCATACTTCAACGATAGCCAGCGCCAGGCGACGAAAGACGCCGGCAAGATTGCGGGGCTCGACGTGCTCCGTATTATCAACGAGCCTACTGCCGCGTCGCTCGCGTACGGGCTCGACAAGAAGAGCGACGAGAAAATCTCGGTTTTCGACTTGGGTGGAGGCACCTTCGACGTCTCGATTCTTGAAATCGGTGATGGCGTTTTCGAAGTTAAAGCGACCAACGGCGACACCATGCTAGGTGGCGACAACTGGGACCAGGCCATCATCGATTGGATGGTAGACGAATTTAAGAGCGAAAATGGAATCGATCTGAAAAGCGATCCCATGGCTCTGCAGCGCCTCAAGGAAGAAGGCGAGAAGGCGAAGATCGCCCTGTCTTCGGCAACGACGTTCGACGTGAACTTGCCGTTCATCACCGCGGACGCGACGGGTCCGAAGCACTTGAACATTCAACTGACCCGCGCGAAACTCGAGCAGATCACCGACGATCTCTTCGCTCGCTGCCGCGTTCCGTTTGAAAATTGCTTGAAAGACGCGGACCTGTCCGCGTCGGAAATCAACGAACTCGTCCTCGTCGGCGGCATGACCCGTATGCCGAAGGTCGTCGAGATTGCGGAAGAGCTTGCCGGCAAGAAACCTCACCAAGGGGTGAATCCGGACGAAGTCGTCGCCATTGGCGCCGGTATCCAGGGAGCGGTGCTCAAGGGGGACGTGCGTGACGTGCTGCTTCTCGACGTAACGCCGCTGACGCTTGGGATTGAAACCGCGGGTGGTGTATCCACTGCTATGATACCGAGAAACACGACAATTCCCGCAAAAAAGTCGCAAACATTTTCGACCTATGCCGACAATCAGCCGTCGGTTGAGATCAAGGTCCTTCAAGGCGAGCGCCCCATGGCGACGGACAATAAGGTTCTCGGAACGTTCCACTTGGACGGCATTCCTCCCGCGCCGCGCGGAACGCCGCAAATCGAAGTGACCTTCGACATCGACGCCAACGGTATTCTCAATGTTTCCGCCAAGGACAAAGGCACGGGCAAGGATCAGCACATCACGATCACCGGCTCCGGCGGACTATCCGAAGAAGACATCGAGAAGATGACCAAGGAAGCGGAGCTCCACGCCGAGGAAGACAAGAAGCTCAAGGAGCGCGTCGAAAACCGGAATCAGCTCGATAGTACCATCTACCAGATGGAGAAGATGCTGGGCGAGGCGGGCGATAAGCTTCCCGAGGACAAGAAGGCTCCAATCGAGGCGGGCGTCGCGGATGCGAAGAAAGCGCTCGAGTCGGAAGATCCCGACGCGATCAAGAAAGCGTTGGAAGACTTGAACAAGCTCGGAGCGGATCTCTATCAGGCGGCTGCCGCGGATGGCGGGATGCCCAACATGGAGGACATGGCCGGCGCCGCTGGCGGACCTCCTCCTCAGCAGCCTGCGGGCGACGCGGATTCGGCTTCGAGCGAGCCCAAGCCGGCTGACGTCGTGGATGCCGACTTCGAAGTTGTTGAAGACGACGACAAGAAGTAGGCGACGAACAATTTCGAGCCCCGTTAACGCGATCGTCGAGCGCGGGGTTCGGGTCTTAGTGATAACAAAATCTGTCTAATCAAAACTATCTAGTAAAATAAACTCAATCATGAGCGCATCAACATCAGTAAAAGTAAAACCTCTAGGAGATCGCGTGCTGATCAAGCACGTCGACGAAGACGAACAAGTTCGGGGTGGTATCATCATTCCGGATTCCGCTAAGGAAAAGCCTCAAGAGGCTGAAGTCATCGCCCTCGGCACCGGCGCCAAGGACGGGGACGGCAACGCGGTCCCATTTAATGTGAAGGTCGGCGACCGCGTCCTCACGAGCAAGTACGGCGGAACCGAAGTCAAGATCGACGGCGAAAACTACCTCTTGGTCCGCGAGGACGACATCCTCGGCGTGATCGAGTCGTAAGCCCGACGCGAACCAATCAATATCAACCAATAGTATTTAAAAAATAACGACAATGGCTAAACAACTGCTATTTGATGAATCCGCCCGCCAAAGCGTCCTCAAGGGCGTGGAAACACTTGCGAAAGCGGTAAAAGTAACTCTCGGCCCGAAAGGCCGGAACGTCGTCATCGACAAGAAATTCGGTTCCCCCACCGTCACTAAGGACGGGGTAACCGTTGCTAAGGAAATCGAACTTCCGGACGCCTACGAAAACATGGGCGCTCAGATGGTACGCGAAGTCGCTTCCAAGACTTCCGACGCCGCGGGCGATGGTACGACGACTGCGACCGTGCTCGCGGAAAGCGTCTACCGCGCGGGTTTGAAGAACGTCACTGCGGGCTCCAACCCGATCTACTTGAAGCGTGGAATCGACAAAGCCGTTGAAGCGGCGGTTGGCGAGCTCACCAACATCTCCAAGGCCGTCGAGACGCGGGAAGAGGTCAAGCAAGTCGCGACCGTTTCCGCCAACTGGGACGACACCATTGGCGACATCATCGCGGACGCGATGGACAAGGTCGGCAAGGACGGAACGATTACGGTTGAAGAAGCGAAGTCCATCGAAACCTCTCTCGACGTTGTCGAAGGGATGCAGTTCGACAAGGGATACCTTTCTCCTTACTTCGTGACCGACAGCGAGTCGATGGAAGCGTCTCTCGAAGACGCCTACATCCTGATCCACGAGAAGAAGATCAGCGCGTTGAACGACTTGCTCCCGCTTCTCCAGGAAGTGGCCAAGACCGGCAAGCCGTTCCTCCTCATTGCTGAGGACATCGAAGGCGAAGCGCTGGCCGCGCTGGTCGTGAACAAGATTCGCGGAACGCTTAATGTTTGCGCCGTCAAGGCTCCTGGTTTCGGCGATCGCCGCAAAGCGATGCTCGAAGACATCGCCATCCTCACGGGTGGACGCTGCATCACCGAAGACCTCGGAATCAAGCTCGAGAACGTTCAGATCAGCGATCTCGGCCAAGCCAAGAGTGTTAAGGTCGACAAGGAAAACACGACGATCGTCGAAGGCGGAGGTTCCGCCAACGATATCCAGGGCCGTGTGAAGCAGATCCGTCGTCAGATCGAGGAAACCTCTTCGGACTACGATCGCGAGAAGCTGCAAGAGCGCCTCGCGAAGTTGGCTGGCGGCGTGGCCGTCATCAACGTCGGCGCTGCGACTGAGCCGGAAATGAAGGAGAAGAAGGCTCGTGTTGAGGACGCGTTGCACGCGACTCGCGCTGCGGTCGAGGAAGGAATCGTCCCCGGTGGCGGTGTTGCTTTGATCCGCGCTGCTCAAGCGATCGAGTCTCTCGAGCTCGAAGGCGACGAAGCGATTGGCGCCCAGATCGTCAAGACCGCTGTGGCCGGCCCGATCCGTCAACTCTGCCAGAACGCAGGCGTTGAAGGGTCCGTTGTCGTGAAGGAAATCCTCGCGAGCGATGGAAATGTTGGATACAACGTGGCAACTGATACCTACGAAGACTTGCTCAAGGCAGGTGTTGTGGACCCGACCAAGGTGACGCGTTCAGCGTTGCAGAATGCTGCTTCCATCTCCGGATTGCTCCTCACCACCGAGTGTATGATCACCGATATTCCCGAAAAGGAAGCCGCTCCGGCGGGTGGTGGTCACGACCACGGTATGGGCGGCATGGGCGGCATGATGTAGTCCACAGCTCACTACGCTAGTATTTATTATTTGATTTCGAAGCGGCCTTCCCTTGTGGGAGGCCGCTTTTTTATTTTCCAAGCGGTCCTGTGTTTGCATCCATTCGCTCGCTTTCGCCCTCATGTGGACACGGGAATGCACTCAATATGAACGGGTTATGGACAGCATTGCCAATCTGTCAGAATAATGTGAAAGGGAGCAAATTCGGTTTCTTGTTGTCCTATTTGGAATCCATACGCGTGTGTTATTCGTTATAAGAAGCAACAGGCGAAGGATTTTGCAGTCTGTGGGGAAGGGAGGAACGAATGGAAGAAATACTAGTGGTCGACGACGAGCCGATGATTTTGTCGATGATGGAGAACGTCTTGTCGATGATGGGTTACTCGGTAACCGGAGCGGGATCGGTGGAGGAAGCGATTGAACTCATTGCCAGAAGTCCGGGGCGTTTCGACGCCTTGATAACCGACTACAATCTCGTCGATGGCACGGGTTCGGATATAATGGAGACGATCAAATCGAACGATTCCGAAACGCCGGTGATTCTCATGACGGGGAGTCCGAACGTAACGCGATCGGACAGCGTAAAAGAAGGCTTTGCAGGCTATTTCCACAAGCCGTTCAGTTGCGTGGACATGGGTCGGGAACTGGATTCGCTGCTGCATCAGAAAACGGCGTAGCTTCAGTGCCTGCTGCGGAAAACGCGTCGAGACGACGCGTTCCACCTACTAGGTTGTGGGTTTATGCGAGACCGAAGCAAATCCACCACCTTCGCCAGCGCGAATAATTCGCTGGCGTGCGGGACTGTATCCAGGCATTAGCGATATCGTTATGGAAGAATCGATATCGCATGAATACGATCTCGACGAAATTTTGAGCATCGCCCAGTCGATAGCTCGGGAAGCGGGCGAGCGGGCGCTGGCCTTGCGAGAATCGGGCGAACTCGCTCAGAACTTTAAGGAGAGCGTTGAGCTCGTGACTTCCGCGGATTTGGAGGTGAGCGCGTTGATCGGAGCGCGCATCCAAGCCGCATTTCCGGAGCACGCGTTTTTCACGGAAGAATCGGAAGGGGCGGCTGCCGCTCGCCCCGATCTGGTCGAACCGACTTGGGTGATTGATCCGATCGACGGGACCGTTGGCTACGCTCGCGGGCATTTCCAATTTTGCATATCGATCGCGTTTTGCGTCGGCGGTCGAATACAAGTGGGGGTCGTTAGTTGTCCTGCTCTGGGCGAGGTGTTTACCGCGACCCGTGGTGGCGGCGCGTTTCTTAATGGCGAGCGTATCCAAGTTAGCGGGACAAGTTCATTGGAGAATTCGCTTGTCGCTACCGGATTTCCCCATGGATGGGAAGGGATCGACCGTCTGGCTCGGCGGCTGGGGGCGGTCCGCAGTCGGTGTCGCGACATCCGCCGATCGGGGTCCTGCGCTTTCGATCTTTGTTGGGTGGCCTGCGGGCGGATCGACGCCTACTATGAGGAGGATATAAAGGCGTGGGACCTGGCGGCGGGCAAGCTGATCGCCCTGGAGGCGGGCGCTCGCTACGGCTTTTTCGCAGACGACGCTCGGGACGAGTTGCCGGAGATTCGCGGCTACGCGACGATCGCGACAAACCCGCAGGTGTATCACGAGTTGCTGGAAATTCTGGATACGCGAGGCGATCGAGCGTCTTAGGTCGACCTTTAAGTCGACTCCTCTAGCCGATGTTTCAAGGCCGCGTAAACATTGGCGGGAACGAATTCGCTGACATCCGCGCCGTATTCGGCTACTTGTTTCACCAAGGTTGAGCTCGTGTAGTTGTAGCCCTCTTTGGTCATGACGAGTGTCGTTTCGATTTCCGGTCCGAGATGGCGGTTCATATTGGCCATTTGAAACTCGAACTCGAAGTCGGAAACCGCCCGTAGTCCACGGATGATTACGGACGCTCCTTGCGCTTTGGCGAAGTCGATGAGGAGACCGTCGAAAACCTGAGCAGTCGCGGTCGGGTAGTCGGCGAGGTTTTCGTTGACTAGCTTGAGACGCTCCTCCGCGGAGAAGAACGGCTGTTTGTCCCGATTTTCGGCGATAGCGACAATGACGCGGTCGAACATGCGGCAAGCGCGTTCGAGGACGTCGAGGTGTCCATGGGTGACGGGATCGAAGGTGCCCGGATAGATGCAGACTCTCATAAGGCGTTCTTGAGGAAAGCCAGGAGGTCGGGATTTGCAACGAAATGTTTGCTTCTTCAAGTATGAGGGCGACCGAAGCTTTACTTTCGCTATGTTTGCTCTTTGAGTGCGCCTGAATGAACTTGCCGAATCTCCTGACTCTTTCGCGGATTCCTTTGATGTTCCTCATCGTTTGGCTGATGCGGGAGGATTTCGCCTGGGCGGCGACGGGGGCGTTCGTTTTGTTCGTCATCGCGGGGTTGACGGATTGGCTCGACGGGTACGTGGCCCGCAAGCAGGGGCTCGTTTCGAATTTCGGCATCCTCATGGACGCCTTGACGGACAAAATCCTGATGCTGGGGCTGATGATCGCGTTGGTCGATGTCGGTCAGATCCACATCTTCCTGGTGCTTTTGATCCTCGGGCGAGAGTTCATGATAACGGGAATGCGGCTTGTGGCGGCGACTAAGGGGGTGGTAGTCGCGGCGGAAAGTTCCGGTAAGCAAAAAACGGTTACGCAAATTCTAGCGGTGGGCGCCTTTTTGCTGGAAGCCGTGGTTCGGGCCGATTTGTCGGGATCGGGAAGCGATTGGACGCTTCAATTGGCGAACATCCTGAACTGGACGGGATTGATTCTATTTTGGCTGTGCGTGTTTATGACACTGTATTCAGGCGCCAAGTATTTCAAGAAGTACGGCGAACTGGTCTTTTTGGACGATGGGGGCGACCGCTCATGATTCGCAATCCTAAGTGGCCTCGCTATTGGCCGACACACGTGGTGGTCGGGCTGGCGACGCTTGGAAACATCGGAAAACTCAAGGCTCCGGGAACCTGGGGGTCGGCAGCGGGCGTTTTGTTGTATTTTCTCTTGTTCTATCTCACTAGCAATTTCGTCGGGGCGATCCTGATCGTTGCCAGTTGCTATTTCGCGATTGGCATTTGTGGCGAGGCGGAGAAGCGATTGAAGAAGGTGGACCCTGGGGAGATCGTTCTCGACGAGGTGGTCGCAATCCCCATTTGTTTTTTGGGACTCAAGCCCTACATCGCGGCGGGGCATGGATTGGTTGTGATTGCGGCCGTGTTTATCGCATTCCGTCTATTCGATATTCTTAAGCCGTTTGGAATCAAGAAACTGCAGCGCTACTACGGCGGATTTGGCGTGGTTGCGGACGATGTCGTCGCGGGCGTCGCCACTTGCTTCGTGGTCAATGTGGCGATGCGGTTTTGGTTGGGGTTCTAGCCTGAAACGTTTTCTGGGGAGCTTCGTTTTCTCGCCATCACGATGATTGCGAGTCCGGCAGCCCCCATCAGTACCGACAGGGCGGAACCGCGGCTGAGTCCGAGAATCAGTTCGATCCCCTCGTCGGGCTCGCGAAACTGTTCTCCAACGACACGAAGAATTGAATACAGGAGGAGGAACTCGCCCACCAGCGTGCCGGGCCGTTCTTTTAGAATGGGTGTTTTCCAGATTCGAAATTGCGAATAAATCAGCATGACGAGCCCTTCGAGCCCGGCTTCGTATAGCTGGGACGGATGTCGCGGCTCCGCTCCGCCTTCGGGGTCGGTGGTGAATCGGACCGCCCAGGGAACGTAGCTGACTTTCCCCCATAGCTCGCCATTGAGGTAGTTGGCGATGCGTCCGAAGAGCAAGCCAGCGGGAGCGAGCGAACAGGCGAGGTCGGCCGTGAGCCAAAACGATTGGCCGTGCTTTCGAGCCATATAAAACGTCGCGGCGGCGACGCCGATAAAGCCGCCGTGGCTGGCCATGCCGCCTTCCCAGACGTAGAATATCTTCCAGGGTTCGGTGAGGAGGATTTCCGGCGCGTAGAAAAGAACGTAGCCGATGCGTCCGCCGCAGACGACGCCTACGATCAGGGCGATGAAGAAGTCGGACTGCTGGGCTGGGTTGTAGGGCGAGACGCCTTTTTTGTAGTAGCGGCTCAGCAGCCAGGCGCCGATGACGAATCCCAGAATATAGGCGAGTCCGTAGTAGCGGATGCCGAACGTTTCGGTAAATTGTATTAGAAAGGGTGTGGGTTCGTGCACCCGGTAGACAATGTCTTCGCCAGTATCCATGAAGCGAGTACTAGGATTCTTCGTGGGTTAGAGGATCGTTGGCGCGGCTGTGCTCGTTGCGGGCGAGCTCGCGCATGTCGATGGCGACGTCGTCTTTTTCGAAAATTTCCCGACCGAGTATGTACTCCATGATATCCTCCATCGTAACGACTCCGGCGAGCGAGCCGAACTCGTCGACGACCGCGAGCAATTGCTGGTGCGACTTGAGGATGGTCTGCAGAGCGGAGTAGGCGGTTACGGTTTCGGGAACAAAGCGGACTTCGTCCATGATATCCGAAATAGCGACGTCGTCGTGGTCGTCGGCTTTTTGTTTGAGCAAATCGCGGCGTCGGATGATCCCGACCACGTTGTCGAGCTCCTCGTCGTAAATCGGAATTCGGGCGAACTGAAGATGGGGTGAGCGCGAGAACACTTCGCCGACTGTAAGCGACTTCTCGAGCGCGGTCACGACGACGCGCGGAGTCATTATCTCGCTGACGAGAACGTCATCCAGTTTCAATGCGTTGGTGACCATGTCGGATTCGCCGGAGGTCAAGCTTCCTTCCTTGGCTCCTTTTTCAGCGAGAAGGATGATCTCTTTTTCCTCGGCGTCGGGATCCTGGCTCGCCTCTTCTTTGACAACCAGTCGAACGGAGAGATTGGTCATGTAGGTGATGGGGGCCATCAAGAACTTCAGTATGACGAGCGGCCGGACCGACCAGGGATGAAGCTGGGTGCGGTAGTGGACGCCGATGTTTTTCGGGATCACTTCGGAGAAGATGAGCACGCCGAGCGTCATTGCGCCGGTTATGATGCCGACAATCGCGTTGCCCCACATGATGACGGCGAGTCCGCTGACAAGCGCCGTGCCGGCGGTATTGGCGATCGTGTTGAGGGTGAGGATCGCGGATATCGTGTCGGGGAGGTCGACTTTCAGCTTTTCCAGCTGCTCTCCTTTTTTGGGCCGATTGTTCTTGAGGGACTCGATTTCGGCGACGGTTGTGCTCAAAATCAAAGCCTCCATCATGGAGCAGTAGAAGGACGCTCCGATCGTGAAGGCGACCGCTCCGATAAACGCTACAAGCATGGCTGCGTGAATGAGTCTCTAGCGGCGCGTCGACTGATTTGCGCGGGGCGAATCGGGCTTGGGACGAGGCGAATTGCCTGGCGAGTTCGATAGTTTGTCATTTACGATAACTTTTAACGAGTTACTCGAATTAGGGGAAAAGGCAAGCGCGCTTCTCGTCGCTTGATTCGGGCCGGTCGCTTTGCTAGCGTCCGGGCGTGAGTTTTATCTTATCCCTAGACCAGGGCACTACGAGTTCCCGAGCGATCCTCTTCGATTCGAATTCTCAAATCGCGGGCGTCGGCCAACACGAGTTCGAACAGATTTTTCCCCAGCCCGGATGGGTGGAGCATGATGCCGAGAAGATCTGGTCGACCCAGATCCGTTCGGTGGAAGACGCCCTGAGCGCCGCCTCCGCTTCTTGGAGCGACGTGGCGGCCATCGGGATAACCAATCAGCGCGAAACGGTTGTCATGTGGGACCGGGAGACCGGGGCGCCGCTCGCAAACGCGATTGTCTGGCAGGATCGCCGGACGGCCGAGTATTGCGATCAACTGAAAACTGAGGGCAGGGAAGCGTGGATACAGGAGAAAACGGGCTTGCTGCTGGACCCCTACTTTTCGGCCACGAAGATGAAATGGCTGCTCGACGCCCATCCAGAGGCGCGGGAATTGGCGAAGTCGGACCGGCTCGCGTTCGGGACGATGGATACGTGGCTCGCCTGGAAGCTGTCGGGCGGCGCGGCGCACATTACCGATGTGTCGAATGCCAGTCGTACGCTTTTGATGGATTTGCGGTCACTGCAATGGGATCCAGAGTTGCTGGATTTGTTCGAGATTCCGCGTTCGGCCCTCCCCGAAATCGTCGACTCGAGCGGAGAGCTTGCCGAGTCGTCGCTGGATGTGACCAAAATATCGATACCGATTTCGGGGATCGCGGGGGATCAACAGGCGGCTCTGTTTGGGCAAGTTTGCTACGAGCCGGGAATGGTGAAGAACACGTATGGAACGGGCTGCTTTATCTTGATGAATGTGGGCGAGACCCCAGTGGTCTCGAAAAACAAGCTGTTGTCCACCGTTGCCTGGCGCGTGGCTGGGAAAACTGAATACGCGTTGGAGGGGAGCGTCTTCATCGGCGGCGCGTTAATCCAATGGCTGAGAGACGAGCTGAAAATCATCGAGTCCGCTTCGGAAGTGGAGGCATTGGCGGCCGAAGTCCCGGATGCGGGCGGGGTGACGATTGTGCCCGCTTTCTCCGGACTGGGAGCGCCGTACTGGGATCCGTACGCCCGCGGGGCGATCCTGGGATTGACGCGTGGAGCGTCGCGCTCGCATATCGCTCGAGCGGCGTTGGAAGGCATCGCCTATCAAGTGGCGGACGTTGCGGCCGTGATGGAGGACGATTCGGGACGGACGCTCGAATCGTTGCAAGCGGACGGCGGGGCGTCGGCCAATGGCATTCTCATGCAAACGCAGGCGGACTTGCTCGGAGTTCCCATTCGCTGCTCTCAAATCGCGGAGACAACCGCGCTGGGGGCTGCCTATCTGGCGGGTTTGGCGGTGGGTTATTGGCGCTCGAAGGAGGAATTGTCTGCTGCTTGGTCGGAGAGCGCCCGCTACGAGCCGTCGAGCGCGCCGGCTGAGCGAGAAGCGAAGTTGAAGCGTTGGCGCGACTGCGTGAGTCGGGTGCGAGGCTACGAATCGGGATCTTCCGAGGCGTAGGCGAGTCCGCGCGATGAGGGTTGCATTCGTGGGGAAACGGTTCGATAACGCGGCATGTCTCAGAATGTCGTTGAGTTTCATTACACGCTAAGAAACAAGGCGGGGGAAGTCCTGGATCGTTCGAATCCGGAGCGTCCGCTCGCTTATTTGGAGGGTTCGGGAGCGATCATCGAAGGTCTCGAAGAGAGTATCGGGTCGCTTGCCAAGGGAGATAAGAGCGAGGTGATCGTTCGTCCCGAAAAAGGCTACGGCTTTCGCGACGAGTCGCAGATCGACACTGTGTCGCGCTCGCAGTTGCCGGCCGATGAAATCAATGTGGGCGATTTCTTTCAAGCAGGGGCCGATCAGCATGCGCCTGTGGTGCAGGTAGTGGAGATCAACGGGGACGAAGTGACGCTTGACGCCAATCACCCGCTTGCGGGGCAGGATTTGTTCTTCGATGTGGAAGTCGTGGAAAAACGGCCTGCGACACCAGAAGAGATTTCACACGGGCATGTCCACCAGGCCGACGGCTGCTGCGGTGGTGGTGGCGGTGGCTGCGGTTGCCACTAGTTGGTAATCGAGCGGTGTCGGTTCTCTACTTGAAATCTACCAGTTCGACATCGAATAGCAGCGTTGCATTCGGAGGAATAACGCCTCCGGCTCCACTTGATCCGTAGCCGAGCTTCGAAGGGATTATGAGAGTGCGTTGCTCGCCTTTTTTCATCGTCAGGAACGCCTCGTCCCAGCCTCTGATGACATCGCCGATTCCGACCTGAAACGGGAGAGGTCTTCCCCGATCTCGGGAACTGTCGAACTTCTTTCCATTGAGCAGGGTTCCGGTGTAGTGCGCAAAAACCATATCACCGGCGTTTGGGGTGCTGTCGCCGGTGCCTTCTTTGGTGATGATGTAGTGCAAATCGGATGCGGTTCGGATTGCGTTCGGGTATTCTCGGGCGATGCGGGCAAGCTCCGGATCCGAATAGGTGGATTCGGTCGGCGCCTCGAACGCCTCAGTGTCCGCAGCCGTTTCGGAATTGTCCTGGGCGGGCTGCGAGCAACCGAATAGGAACAGGGCAGGGATTGTGGAGAGAGCGGCGATTCGCGAGAACTTCATGAAGTGGGTTGGTTCTGGGTTCGATAGACCTGAAATTTTGAAGGCAAAACCTATGGCTTGCCTCGAGTCTGTCGAGCATAGATCCTCACTGTAGAGAGGATGGATGCATTCGTGGATCAGATGGCGGGCCCGATTGATGAAGACGAAGTCGTCTTGCATCGGCGCTCCAACGCCAAGCGCTACATTGCCCGCGTGGACGACGAGGGCCGTATACAGGTGACGATTCCGCGTCGAGGTTCGAAGCGAGCGGCGATCTCGTTTGCCAACGAGCATTGCGAGTGGTTGCGGGAGCAGCAGCGAATGGCCCGCGAGCGACAATCGGATGCGTCTCTTTCCCACGGGGATCGCATCTGGTTTCGAGGCGACCAGGTGGAACTACTTGTATCTAAAGATTGGGGGCGACCCGTTTTGAGGTTTGGGGATGAAGTCGTTTTTATTGCCGATGAATCGACTGATCTCAGGCGTCCGATAGAAAAGCGGATGCGGGCGATTGCTCGATCGGAATTGCCGCCTCGATTGCGGGAGTTAGGCGAACGTTTGGGCGTTCGGTATTCCGGAGTGTCGATCCGAGGTCAGAAAACGCGATGGGGGTCGTGCTCATCGACGGGAACGATCTCGCTGAATTGGCGCCTGATGATGGTTCCGCCTGAAGTTTCGGACTATGTGCTGATCCACGAACTCACGCACTTAAAGGAGATGAATCACTCGCCGCGATTTTGGTCGTTGGTCGAAGACGCGTGCCCGCGTTATCGCGAATACGAGCGATGGCTCGATCAGCATCAACTGGAACTCGGCTGGTGAAATTCGCGAATCCGTAGCGAATTATATGATACAGGCTTCGAGTCCCGCGTGTTCGAGCAGGTACTCGTCGAGGCTTACCATGGCTTCCGAAACGACGCGTGGCATGTAGTCGCCGTTGTCGAGCCGCTTCTTAGAGTGGATGATGATATCCAGGATCGGATCGATTCGAATTCCGGCGTATCGAGGATCCTCTAACTGGTCCTTGATGTAGGATTCAAGGTCTTTAATCGTTAGCTGCGTGTCGATGCACGTTGTCATGGTTCCTCCTCTCTGTATTGCTGAGCGTGGGACGCGTGGGTCACCTTTTCTAATCGGCTGAATCGCCGCGCTCGTTAGATTTATGACAGTTAAAGATTGGTGAAGTTCTCTTTACGAGGAGGAAAAACAGACAAAAAGCGGCGCGTTCTCTTAGTTAGAGGCGGATGCGGCAATATTTGCCGAGCTCAAGGAGGTGTATCCAGGTCTCGAAGTCGCTCGTTTATAAGGGTAATGCCTAGGCGGGCTAGCGTCGCTTCATTTCGGTATCGAAAAGGGCGCGGATTGATTTAATCGCGTATTTCGTGATTCGATTCCCGTTGGAGCCTCGCCCTTTTACGGCGAGTTCGCCGAGATCGTACTCGAATTCCTTGGTGCGAGCTTTGCACGTGGGCGTGAGCCTGACAATGATCGGGCGAGTGGAGCCGTCCGGATTGGCTCTGAAATAGTGGGCTTTGGAGCCTTTGTTTCCTTTGGTTAAATCGTAGACTTTGTCGCGCGTTACGCCGTTGACGATAAATCGCTTCACATAGGAATCGCCGCGGGGGCCATCGCGGTAGACGAGATCGTAGATCGTTTCTTCGTCGCCTTTCTTCCAAACTGCGACGTGGAGAATGTCCTGCCCCATGTAAACTTTGTCGGCGACTCGGGAAACGCGGAAGGTGCCGTCCCCGCAAAAGCAAATGATGTCGTCGAGTTGGGTGCACTCGCCAACGAGTTCGTCCTTTTTCAGGCTAGTGCCAATGAATCCGTCTTCGCGATTGACGTAGAGTTTCTCGGTTGGAAGGGCGACTTCGGTGGCCTTGATGGCAACGAAGTTGTCGAGTCGGGTTTTGCGTTCCCGTCCGGGGCCGAACGTGTCGATTAGACTTTGAAGGTAGTCGATCGTGTACTCGGTGAGTTTCCGGAGGGATTTCCGCGTGGCGCGGAGTTCTTTCTCGGTCGCCTTAATCACTTCGTTCGCTTTGAACGAATTGTATTTGGAAATGCGCTTGATGCGGATCTCTGTGAGCCGGGCTACGTCGTCGTCGGTGACTTCGCGCTTTAGTCGATCCTTGAAGGGATCGAGGCCCAAATGGATTTCCTCGATAACGGATTCCCATGTCTCGCATTCTTCGATACGGCGGTAGATTCTCTCTTCGATGAAAATTCGTTCGAGCGAGTCGAAATGCCACTTTTCTTCGAGTTCGCCGAGTTTGATTTGCAACTCCTGTTTCAGAAGCGCTTTTATCCCGTCGGTCGAGCGTCTCAGGACTTCACTTACGCCGATGAAGATTGGCTGGTCGTTTTCGATGGCGCAGGCGTTTGGCGAGATGGAGACTTGGCAGTCGGAAAACACGTAGAGCGCGTCGATGGTCGCTTTTGCGTCGGCTCCGGTTGGAAGCGTGATGACGATTTCGGCGTTCTCCGAGGTGTTGTCCTCGATCTTCTTTATCTTTACTTTTCCTTTCGAGTTGGCGGAAAGGATGGAGTCGATGAGCGAGGAAGTGGTGACGCCGTATGGGATTTCGGTGATCGCGATCTGGTACTTGCTGCGAATGTCGAAAACGGCTCGAACGAGGACTTTGCCGCCGCGGAGGCCGTCATTGTAGTTGGATACGTCAGCGATTCCGCCAGTACTGAAATCTGGATACAGCTCGAACTCCTCTTTGCGGAGGTAGGCGATAGAGGCTTCGAGAATTTCGATGAAATTGTGGGGGAGGATTTTGCAGGCGAGTCCGACCGCGATGCCTTCGCAGCCTTCGGCGAGAAGAAGCGGGAATTTGACCGGCAGGTTTACGGGCTCTTTGTTGCGTCCGTCATAGGAGGATTGCCAGACAGTCGTTTTGGGGTTGAAAACGACTTCTCGGGCGAAGGGGGAAAGGCGGGCCTCGATGTAGCGGGCGGCGGCCGCGCCGTCTCCGGTGAGCGTGTTGCCCCAGTTGCCTTGGGTGTCGATGAGGAGATTCCGTTGGCCCATACCGACCATGGCGGAATAGATGCTGGAGTCGCCATGGGGATGGTAGCGCATGCTGTGGCCGACGACGTTGGCGACCTTGTTGTAGCGGCCGTCGTCGAGCTCTTTGAGGGCGTGCATAATGCGTCGCTGCACGGGTTTCAGCCCGTCGTCGAGCGCGGGAACGGCGCGATCGAGAATGACGTAGGACGCGTAGTCGAGAAACCAGTTCTCGTATGCCTGGGCGAGGGGAGCGCGGTCGTTGCGGCCTTCTTCGGTGGGCGCGTCTGCGGATGGCTCGGCAGATTCGTCGGCGGAGAAGTCGAAGGTCTTTTGTTCTTTTTTCTTTTTGGTTTTGCGCGGGCTCATCTATGGGAACGAAACTCGTTTTGGCTAGGAGGCGTTTTCCAGCAGCTCTTTTTCTACGCGGAGGTTGTCGATAATGAACCCTTGGCGCTGCGGGGTGTTTTTGCCCATGTAGAAGCTCAGAAGCTCGTCGATGTTGTGTAGGTGATTCATGGTGACGGGGTCCAAGCGGATATCGGGCCCAATGAATGTGGCGAACTCTTCTGGAGAGGCCTCGCCGAGTCCTTTGAATCGCGTGATTTCGACGCTTTTCCCCATTTCGTCGACCGCCTGGTTCTTCTGAGCTTCCGTGTAGCAGTAAACGGTTTTCTTCTTCGTGCGGACGCGGAAGAGAGGGGTTTGCAGGATGTACAAGTGCCCTTGGCGGATTAGGTCGGGGAAGAACTGGAGAAAGAAGGAGATCAGCAGCAGGCGGATGTGCATGCCGTCGACGTCGGCGTCGGTCGCGATGACGACTTTGCTGTAGCGGAGCGTGTCGAGTCCGGACTCGATATCGAGGGCGCTTTGCAGGCAGTTGAACTCGTCGTTTTCGTAGACGATTTTCTTGCTGAGCCCGTAGGAGTTGAGCGGTTTCCCTTTCAGACTGAATACGGCTTGGGTGTTGACGTCGCGAGTTTTGGTAATAGAGCCGCCGGCGGAGTCGCCTTCGACGATGAAGAGGGTGGATTCGCCGGCTTGCTTGTGCTTCGTGTTGAAATGGGCCCGACAGTCGCGGAGTTTCTTGTTGTGGAGATTTACTTTCTTCGCTTTTTCCCGGGCCAGCTTGCGAATGCCGGAGAGTTCCTTGCGTTCTTTCTCGCTGGCGATGATCTTCTGCTGAATGGCCTTGGCGGTCTCGGGAAATTGGTGGAGGTGAAGGTCGAGCTCCTTCTTGATGAAGTTGTTGACGTAGTTTCGTATGGTCGGGCTTTTCGGACCCATGTTCTGGGAGCCAAGTTTCGTTTTCGTTTGGCTTTCGAACACGGGCTCTTGCACGCGTAGGGATATAGATGATACAATGGACGTGCGAATGTCGGCGGCGTCGTAGTCTTTCTTGAAAAACTCTCGAATGGTCTTTACGATCGCCTCGCGGAACGCGGCCTGGTGGGTGCCGCCCATCGTGGTGTGCTGACCGTTGACAAACGAGTAGTAGTCTTCCCCGTAGTGCGTTCCGTGCGTCATGGCGATTTCGATGTCGTCGCCTTTCAGGTGGATGATCGGGTAGAGGATGTCGCCGGAGAGATTGTTTTCGAGGAGATCCTTGAGGCCGTTTTCGGAGCGGAAGGTCTTTCCGTTGAGGGACAGCGTCAGGCCGGTGTTCAGGTAGGCGTAGTTCCAGAGCATGGTCTCGACGTATTCGAGACGGTAGTCAAAGGACTTGAAGATGGATTTGTCGGGCGTGAATTCAACGTAGGTCCCGTCCTTTTCGTCGGTCTTCATTTGGCGGCTTTCCGACTCGAGTTCGCCTTGGGCGAACAAGGCCTGCTTCATTTTCGATTCGCGGTAGGACTCGGCCATGAAGTAGCTGGAGAGGGCGTTGACGGCTTTGGTGCCGACACCGTTTAGCCCGACGCTTTTCTGGAAGGTCTCGCTGTCGTACTTGGCGCCTGTATTGATCTTTGAAACACAGTCGACGACTTTGCCGAGCGGAATGCCGCGTCCGAAATCGCGAACGGCGACGATCTCGTCGCCAATGGTGATGTCGATTCGTTTCCCGTAGCCGCTCGAGTGTTCGTCGATGGAGTTGTCGATTATCTCCTTGAGGAGAACGTAGATGCCGTCGTCGGCGGAGGCTCCGTTTCCGAGTTTTCCGATGTACATTCCGGGGCGGAGCCGGATGTGTTCGCGGGGGCTGAGGGACTTGATACTCGATTCGGTATAGTTCGACTTTGCCATTTTTGCTGTCGATAGGAATGGGAGCGCGTCTCGAAATCAAGCGGGAATGTGGGCAAAACGGGAGCTTGAAGCGATTGCCCCCGGGGGAGGCCTCCGATCCGTTTTCTCTTTACATTATTTTATCTCTCAATTGGGTAGCGGGCGATCCCCGCTCTTACATTTCTTTACTCCTCCCCCCAAATGAGTTCCTCCCCTGCGCCCACTGAGAAAGCGAAAAACGACCGCGCTCTGCGATTCTACCAAGATGTCCTCGGACTCGACCGTCTGCACTACGGAATGTGGCTTCCGGAGGACGAGTTGACGATGGAGTCGCTGAAAACGGCCCAAAAGCGCTATGAGGACTTTTTGATCGACAGCATTCCCGAGGGCGCGCGGCGAGTTTTGGATGTCGGCTGTGGCACGGGCGAGCTTTGCTTGAATTTAAAGGCGGCGGGCTACGAGGTGGAAGGGCTTTCGCCGGACGTAAACCAGAAGCGCGTCTTTTTAGACAAGGTGGCGGCGCCGTTTCACTTTACCAAGTTCGAAGACGCGGAGTTGGAAGGTGGATACGATTTGATCATCATGAGCGAGAGCTGCCAGTACATCCCGATCGAGAAGGTGTTCGAGGTGGCTCAGAGAGCATTGAAGCCGGGTGGCCATTTAATGGTGTGCGACTATTTCGTGCTGAATCAGAATGCGGGCGAGCTGTCCAAGAGCGGCCACGACTACAACCAGTTCTTGGAGCAGGCTTCGGAAAGCTCGTTTGAGATCGCCCATCGGCGGGACATTACGCAGGACATCCGCAAGACTTTGGAGATCGCGGACGACTGGGCGGAGAAAATCCTGCTCGGGGCGGAGATTCTCACCGAGAAGTTCCGGGCCCGAAATCCGTTTTTGTGGAGGGTGGTGAAGTGGTTTGGCGCCCGCAAGTACGACAAGGCGATGAGGCAGCGCGTGCTGCTCGACGCGGATCAGTTCAGCGCGGTCAAGAAGTACGAGTTCTTCTTGTTCAGACTGAACCAGCGGGAGGCGCTTAAGACCGCTTGAGTTCTTTGGCGCCGATGTCGCGTCGTAGGTACTTGGACGCGAAGTCGATTTTGTCGCACAAGGCGTAGGCTTTGTCGGAAGCTTCTTTGAGGTCGGCGCCGAGGGCGGTGACTCCGAGTACACGCCCGCCGTTGGTGACCACGGAGCCATTGTCGCCGTTTGTTGTGCCCGCGTGGAAGATGTGTTCGCCGGGTCCTGTAGAGTCTGGGAATGTGATCGTCTCGCCTTTTGGATAGCTGTTGGGATAACCGTTGGAGGCGAGCACGACGACCATCGCGTATTCATCTTTTACTTGCACGTCGATTTGCGAGAGTTCTCCTTTGGCGGCGGCGAGCATGATCTCCACGGGGTCGGTTTTCAGGCGGGTGATGAGAACTTGCGTTTCCGGATCGCCGAATCGCGTGTTGTACTCGAGCACTTTGGGTCCGCTGGCGGTCATCATGAGCCCGATGAAAAGCGTGCCGCGAAAGTCGATTCCCTCGGCGGCGATCCCGTCGACGCTTGGCTTGACGATTTCGCGCTCGATTCGCTCCATCATCGCGCTGTCGATCAGGTCGGCGGGCGAGTAGGCGCCCATGCCCCCGGTATTGGGGCCTTTGTCGCCTTCGAAGACTTGCTTGTGGTCTTGGCTGGTGGGGAGGATGACGTAGTCTTTGCCGGAGACGATGGCGTGGATGGAGGTTTCTTCGCCGAAAAGGCACTCTTCGATGAGCACGCGTTCGCCGCTTGAACCGAACGCGCCGCCGTCGATCATGTTTGTGACCGTGTCGCGGGCGGTCTCGAAGTCTTCCGCGATTATGACGCCTTTGCCTGCGGCGAGCCCGTCGGCTTTGACGACAATGGGGAAGCTTGCGGTTTGCAGGTATTCTACAGCGGCTTGGGCGTCGTCGAAATAGGCTGCGGCTCCCGTTGGAATACTGTATTTGAGAAGGAGCTCTTTGGTGTAGGTTTTGCTTCCCTCGAATCGGGCCCCATCCGCTTTCGGACCGTAGGCGAGAATGCCCTTTTCCTCGAGCTTGTCGACGAGACCGAGGCAAAGAGGGACCTCGGGGCCGACAACAACGAGGTCGACGTTTTCGTTTTCCGCGAGCGCTACGAGCGCGTCGACATCGTCCGCCGCCACGTTGACGCACTCACAGTCCTGACCGATGCCGGGGTTGCCCGGCGCGGCGATGACTCGATTGACCAGGGGGCTGTTGAGGCAGGCGTGGGCGAGCGTGTGTTCGCGTCCGCCGGAGCCGACGATGAGGGCGGTGAGAGGGCTTTGATCTGACATTCGCTTTCGATAAAGTAAGCGTGAAATCGGGAAGGCAACGAAAAGTTATTCGCGCTAGAACTTTGGTCGATACGAGGGCGCTGTCTACAGCACTTGGAGTCGTTTCCGGTAGAATTCCACGATCTCGTCGGGGTCGTCGGAGAAGAGCAGGTAGTCTTCGATCCAGTCAGGCATGCGCCCCTCTTCGGCCATAAGGTGGAGTTGGTTTTGGAGGCTGTCGAAGTAGTTCGGATGGAAGAAGACGTAGGGCGCGCGCGGGCGGATTCCGAGTTTGAGATTGCAGAGCTCGATTCCGATTTCCTCAAGAGTTCCGGCTCCACCGAGGTTGAAGATGCAGAAGTCGGCGACTTGGAACCACTTTTGGCGATTGTGCCGATTGCGTTCCTGGAAGGAGTTGAAGAAGTCGACACCCACCTTTGGTGGCTGGGCTTCGAGTTCCAGGTAGGCCGCTCCGGTGAGGCAATTGTTGGAGCGGCCGACATCGGTGGCCAGCCCCATGACGCCTTCGCCGCCTCCTGTCAGAATCCCCACATTGGGCCCGAAGAAGTGGGTCATGCGCTCGACGAGCGAGGTGATGGCGGCTCGTTCTTCTTCGTTCATTTCCAGGGCGGATCCATAGAATGCCAGGATCGTGCAGGCGAGAAAGCGATCCACTTCGGCTTCTTTTATAAAGTAGCCGTGCTCGTGCTTGTAGGTGTGCAGGTAGATGTCGTCGAGATGCGTGTTGTGCCAGTACACTTTCAACCCGAGTTGCTCGTAGGTCTCCAATCGGCTGTGAGCGTAGCTGGAGAGGAAGAAATCCTGCATCGGGCTCGCTTTTCGGAACACGATCTTTTTGAGATTCAGTTTTTGGATACGAGCGAGTATTTCGATGTGCTCGGTCAAACTTGGAAAGGTATCGACGATGAGCGTGTCCGATTTCGGGTCGCCTTTGCGAATCGCTTGGTTTACGGTTCGGTGGCCGAAGTGCTTGCCTTTGCTGACTCGTCGAATCTCCTTGGCGAAATCGCCATCGGTATTCAGGAGGAGGCTCTGGTTTTCGGTCAAGGCGCTTTGACCGCCGACGGATATTCGGGTGATTGGCCGTACGCTGGCGCTGTGGGCCTTGGGGTTTTCGTCGAGCTGGGTATAAACGCGGCTGAGGTTGGCGTAGAAGGTTTTGCTTTTCTCTCGCAGGGCTTCCTTCTGCGAACGATCGAATCCGGGCGAGTGATAGACTTCGATCGATACGACGGGGTTGATCAACGGCTGGTCGCTTCGGTTGTAGATTTCGAGAATTATGTTGGAGCCGCATGTTTTTATCGGGTCCAGTAGAACCGCTCCGGAGTGGAGTCCGAAGTTTCCGTCTCCTCGGTTCAGGACGACGTAGTGATCTTTAAGATACACGGAGCAGCTGGTGAGCAAGCCCGACTGCGGGGGTATGTCGACGACGTCGATGTCTTTTCGCGTTTGGACCTTGTCGAGAAACGACCGGGGGTAGTAGCCTCCGGTGAGCAGGAGATGGTCGCGTTTGGTAACAGTGCTCGGAAGCGTGTAGCGTACTTTGTGGGGAGTGAGAAACACGCGGCCGAATCGGTCGATGGAAGTGGTGTCGGGCAATTTGATGCGATTGTCTTTCAGCGCTTCCCAGATTTCCTCGGAAGTGAGTTTTTGCGATTCGGGGGCGTAGAAGACGCGACCGGCGGGCGTGCCGGGTTTGAGGAGCTCCTTGAAGTAGGGGGCGCAGGGGAAAGACGTGTCGTAGGGAAAGGCTTCGCACTCGAGGATGAGTCGGTCTCGATTGAGTCGCGGGGCGCGTTTGGCGACGATTTCCAGACCGATACGCGCGAGGGAGCTGCGCTCGGTGAACTGGATTTTCTTCAGTCGGCTTCGGGCCCGCTCGACCTCGGTTTTGTCGGGGAGGCGGAAGGTGAGGGTGAGGTCGATTCGGTTTGCGTCGTCGGTTTCCCGGGAGCTGGTGATGAGGCCGTCGTCGCTGATCCAGAACGTATCGTTTTCCATTGGCTTGTAGGTTGGTTTTGGTCGTTTACAATTCAACTCAATTTGCTACTCCTATCAGTTCCGGGGCTCGAAATCGCGTATTGATCGCGGTTGATTCACCGCCGCTGGAATAGTGCATCTTATTGGAAACGAGGATTTTATGAAAAAGCAGATCGCTTTGGTCGCCCTTTGTTCCGCCTCTTTTGCGGCGGTCGCCCAATCGCCCGACGCGGCGTTGCAAGAGGAGGTGGCGGAATTCACTTCGATGGAGCTCCTGGAAACCTGGGGATTCTTATTGTCGGAACGGTTCAACTTGGGCGGCTTGGACGTGACGGACGCGGAGATCGACGCGATTGCCAGGGGCATGAAGCGCTACGTCAATCGCGAGGACCCGCCGACTGATTTGTCGAAATCCATCGACCCGATGCAGACCTATTTCGTGGAGCGCGAGGCGCAGGTCATGGAGGAGCACAAGAAGCGCAACAAGGCGGAGGAATTGGAGTTTTTCGACAACTTGGTGGGTCGGCCCGAGTACCAGTCTCTGGCGACGGGGCTTTATTTTCAAATCATTGATCCGGGTAGCGACGAGAGGCCGAGTACCAATGACCGCGTGCGTTGCCATTACGAGGGCACGTTTCTCGACGGGACGATATTCGATAGTTCTTACAAGAGGAAGGAAGGGCCGTCGGATTTCGCGTTGAAATCCGTGATCCCGGGCTGGACGCAGGGTCTTCCTTTGATCGGGGTTGGGGGCAAGATAAAGCTCTTCGTGCCGGCGAAACTGGCGTACGGCGACGCGGGAACGCCGGGCGTGCCACCAGCGTCGGCGTTGATATTCGAGGTCGAATTGCTCGAGATTCTGGGTCCGGACCCGGCGGAATTGGGATTGCCGCCTATTCCTCAGTAGCCGTTTCGGGAACCGGTTTTTCACAGTCATGAGACTGGCCCTCGTTACGGAGACGTTTCCTCCCGAGGTAAACGGCGTATCCATGACTTTGGGTCGGCTGGTTTCGGGTCTTGCCGAACGTGGACACGAGGTGCAAGTCGTCCGGCCTATCCAGCCGAGCGATCGAACGGAGTCGCATTGGGAAGATCGAGGCTTTTCCGAATTGATCGTCCCTGGCGTGCCGCTGCCTGGATACAACGGATTGAGAATGGGTATGCCCGAGGCGTACCGGCTATTGAAGAACTGGAACGAGTTTGGACCCGATCTGGTGCATGTCGCGACCGAGGGGCCGTTGGGTATGGCGGCTCTGTGGATTTCCCACGTATTGAGAATTCCGGTAACTTCGACATACCACACGAACTTCCATCAGTACACCGGCCACTATCGGATTGGACTCATTCGGGATTTCATCTTGGTATTTTTGAGGATCACCCACAACGAATGCGGGTGCACTCTGGCTCCCACTCGTGAAATGGTCGCGGCTCTGAGGGCGGTGGGATTCAAAAACGTGGGGGTGCTTTCGAGAGGCGTGGATACGGTTTTGTTCTCTCCGGAGCGACGGGACGAGGGCTTGAGACGCGCATGGGGCGTCGAGCCCGACGGCCGCGTGTTTCTCTATGTGGGTCGTGTCGCGAGCGAGAAGAACATCGAGTTGGCGATCGATGCGTTTCGGCAGGCGAGCGCGGGGACTGGCGGCGCGGTTATGGTGGTCGTGGGCGACGGTCCCGAGCGGACGCGCTTGGAGGAGGCCCACCCGGACATCGTTTTTGCGGGCATGCGAAAGGGTGAGGATTTGGCCCGCCACTACGCCTCGGGCGACGTTTTTCTTTTCCCGAGCATTACCGAGACTTACGGGAATGTCGTCGCGGAAGCGTTGTCGTCCGGCCTAGCGGTTGTGACGTACGACTACGCGGCGGGGCGGGAATGGATCGAGAATGGAGTCAATGGGTTCGTCGCCCCGTTCGATTGCGAATCGTCGTTTCGAAATCAGGCGATGAATGCGTGTAGTCTTGAATCGGATACAATGTCTGGGATAAGAGTCCGGGCTCGTGAGACTGCGTTACAGCTTGGTTGGGATCGCGTAGTGGGCGACTTCGAACGATCGTTGAAGACGGTGAAGCGGAAGTATGACGCGCTGTTTGCGTCGACGGTTTGAATCGCGATTGTGGTGTTTAGTGGGCGTTCGGACGGCCTGGTCCTGCGACAGGCTCAGGATGGTGAGCTTCGTCGAACCACTGTCCGTCCCTACCTGATTATGCAGAACTTCAGATTGCAACCGACGCGAGGCGGGAGCGGGCTTTCTGGGCGAGGAAGTCGATCCAGGCGGGGTGTTCGTTCAGGCAGGGAATGGCTTGGAAGGACTCGCCACCGGCCTCGAGGAACTCCTCTTTGCCTTCCATGGCGATTTCTTCGAGCGTTTCTAGACAGTCTGAGACAAAGGCGGGCATCATGATTAGGATGCGTTTCTTGCCTTGCGTGACGAGTTCGGGGAGCACGAAGTCGGTGTAGGGCTCGATCCATGGTTCGCGTCCTAGTCGGGATTGGTAGGAGATGGAGTACTTCTCCGCGGGGATTCCAGCTCGTTTAACGAACGCGTTGGTGGTCGCGAGAGTTTGCGCCTTGTAGCAGGTGGCGTGGGCCGGGCTGCAAGTGGCGCAGCAGTCTTTGACGACTTGGCAGTGGGCGTTGGAGGAGTCGGCTTTGGTCAGATGGCGCACGGGAATGCCGTGATAGGAGAAAAGCAGGTGATCGAAGTCGGTTTCCAAATAGGGTTTGGCGGATTGATACAGCGCTTCGATGTAGTCGGGCTCGTCGTAAAAGGGTTGGACCGTGTCGATTTCGACTTCGGGCATTTGGGCGGCAACTTCCTCCATGACCCGCACGACCACCGTCTCGTAGCTGGACATGGCGTAGTGCGGGTAGAGCGGAACGAGGAGGATGCGCTCGATGCCCTTTTCCTTTAGTTCGGCGATTGTGTCGGGGATGGACGGTTTTCCATAACGCATTGCGAGCGCGACGGGATCGTCGATGCGTTCCTGCAGGAGCGATTGTACGTTTCGGCTGGTGACGATGAGGGGCGAGCCTTCGTCGGTCCAAACTTTCTCGTAGGCCTCGGCGGAACGCTTGGGGCGAGTGGGAAGGATGAAGCAATTGAGCACGAATTGCTGTATGGGTTTGGGCGTGTCGAGGACTCGGTCGTCGGAGAGAAATTCCCTCAGATAAGTCCGGACGTCCGAAACGGAGGTGGACTCCGGCGATCCCAAGTTGACTAGCAAAACCGCGTTTTTCTGCATCGAGTCGTGGCTATAGGGAGGGCCGTCGAGGGTGTCAAATGCGCTTCGCGGGTTTTTCGGCGCAAATGCCGTTCGTCGTGATTCGGCCGGCGAGTGGCTAGATGGCGCGGTTGCGGCGCAGCGTTTCGGGGGCGAATCCGACGTGCTTGAGAAACTGCCGTTCGAAAAAGCTCAGGTTTTCGTAGCCTACGGCTGCGCCAATTTCGTCGATTGAGAGGCTGGTTTCGAGCACGAGTCGCTTGGCTTCGCGCATGCGTCGGTGAATCAGGTTCTGGATGGGCGGCTCGCCGAACTGGTTGATGAAGAGCCGACTAAATTGGGAGGCGGACAAGCCGGCCTCAGCCCCGAGCTCTTCGAGGGTCCATTTCCGGCTGAGGTCTGAGTCGATCAAGGCGGAGGCGTGGAGAATGCGTTCGTCGAAACCGTTGCGTCCGGAATCGGCGATGAGCAGGAGGAGGATGCGCAAGGCGTGGTCTTGGATCCGGTTTTCGATTTCGTTTTCCGCATCCCAGGCGAGGGCGAGGTTGGCGATCGCTTCGAGGCTGGAGGGGTGGGTCGCTCGAACCGGACCTGCGGGCAGCGCGAGGTGGTCGCTCGGGATGGATTGTCCTTCTGTATCCAGAATTTCAAAACGCGCGACGAAGAGGGACAGTGGGTCGATAGGGTTCTGGGCGGCTTCGATCTTGTCGTTGGGGGAAAAGAGAAAGCACATTCCGGGCGAGAGCGCGTAGCGTCGCTCGTTTTGGACGAGGCTGCCTTCACCTTCGAGAATGCCCCAGACTGCGTAGTCTGGAAGCGACTCGGACTTCCAGCTCCAGATCGGCTCGCAGTGATAGAGGACGGGGGTGGCGGTGAGTCGCAAATCCGCATTTTTCGCGATCCAGAATGCGTCCTTGTCCGACATGAACTAGAGCTATGGTTCGAGTGGAGCGGTCGCAACTTATTTCGTGTCGCAACTTGGGTTGAATAAGCGCCGGTCTGGCTTCGTCCCAGTCAAGTAATTCTCAAAACTCTAACGATTGACCCAGTAAATTATGAAGCACAGTTCAGTTGTATTGCTAGTTGTCGCGCTCGTCGGATTGACGGGCTGTTCCGTGATGTCGAATCACTCCCACTCAAGAACAGAAGGAACAAAAGTCAGCTCGGAGACCATATCCAGAATTCAAATTGGGGAGACGACCAAGTCGTGGTTGATTTCCGCCCTGGGCGTACCGGACAGTTCCAATGGAATCGAGGACGGGGAGCTGTTGAAATACACGTCGAGTCGAATCACGAAGCGACATGGGCACCTCTTGTTCATTATCGACTCGAGCTCGGAGCGGATCGAAAAGGAGACCTTCTTTTTCGAGTTCAGAGACGGGGTGTTGAGCCGGTATTGGAAAGAAGAGGTCTAGTCTGGCCGGGGGCGGTTCATGGTGGACAGGGCGGGGCGCCTGACCTAGGTTTGCGCCTCGATCCGACCGGCGTTTGCCGCGTCGATCGGCGTTTATCATGAATCAGTTTCCCCGCCCATGAATTCTCTTTCCCTCCCGCGTGTCGCAGCCGCTTTGCTGCTTCTATCTGTCCGCGCTGTTTTTAGTTTGGACGCTCGCGCGAACGAACGCCCCAATATCCTCATTATCTTGGCGGACGATTTGGGTCAGGGCGACTTGTCGGTCAACAATCCGGACTCTAAGATTCCGACGCCCCATTTGGATCGGCTTGCTTCGGAAGGGATCAACTTCCATGACGCCCACAGTCCGTCCGGCGTGTGTACGCCGACTCGATACGGGCTCTTGACCGGTCGCTACGCGTGGCGCACGTCGCTCAAGCGCGGAGTCCTCAATGGCGCGTCGCCGCCTTTAATCGAGCGGGATCGCTTGACGCTGCCCGGAATGCTTCGGTCGACGGGGTACGAGACCGCGGCGATTGGGAAATGGCATTTGGGCCACGAGTGGGCGCTGCGAGATGCCTCGGGAGAAGTGGCGCCGGAGAATATCGATTGGGAGGCTCCCGCGCTTTACTCGGCGTTGGACGCGGGATTTAGCTACCACTTTGGCTTGGCGAAGCCGGCTTGGGCGTTCATGGAAAACGGTCGCGTTCTTGTCGAGCCGACGGAGGCGTTTGACTTGAGTCATATTCCCAGCGCGATAATTGGCGGGAACAATGACACAGGGTTCCGTCAGCCCGGATTTGAGTTCGAGGACATGATCCCGGCTTGGGTGGAGAAAACACAGGCGTTCATCGAGCGTAGCGCGGAATCGGATACGCCCTTTTTCGTCTATTTCGCTCCGATTTGCCCGCATCGGCCGATCAATCCGAACGCGGAGTTTTACGGCAAGAGCGAATGCGGCGTGTTTGGCGATTTCGTAGTGGAGCTGGACGATGCCGTGGGCAGGCTGCTCGCGACGCTGGAATCCACCGGTCAAGCGGAGGACACGCTGGTGATTTTTTCCGCCGACAATGGCGCGGAGGTGAATGCCTACAGTCACATCGAAACTTTCGGCCACTGGAGCTCCAACGGGCGGCGCGGCGTAAAGCGCGACCTCTACGAAGGCGGGCATCGCGTGCCCTTTATCGCTCGTTGGCCGGGTCGGATTCCAGCGGGAGCGAATTCGGACGAGATTATCTGCTTGACCGATATTTTCGCGACGGTCGCGGCGATCACGGGGTATCCGATTCCTGAGGACGCGGGGGAGGACTCGTATAATATCCTCCCGGCGCTGGAGGCTCGGGCGCTTGCCGTTCCGATTCGGGAGGCGACCGTGCACCACAGCGCTCGCGGCAATTTCGCGATTCGGCAGGGGGACTGGGTCTACATCGACCACGAGAACGGCGCAGACAACCGCGAGCCGCGGCACGTGTTGGATGCATTGGGAGTCGTTGCGGATTCGGAGACTGCGGAGCTCTACAATCTCGCTCGCGATCCGAATCAAACCGAGAATCAGATCGGCCAGTATCCAGAAAAGGCAGCCGCGTTGAAGGCGATATTGGATCGATATAAACGAGAGCCGAGCAGTCTGCCTCGCTAGTGATTGACAAGGAATATTTATGGGAAAGGAATACGATCGGATTGACGACAAAATCGCCGCCTGGATTGCGAAGCAAAAGCTGTTTTTCGTATCCACGGCGCCACTATCGGGAGATGGGCGAGTGAATTGTTCACCTAAAGGGATGGATACCTTTCGCGTTCTGGGGGAGCGAACGATTGGGTACTTGGATATGACTGGTAGTGGCGTGGAGACGATCGCCCATTTGAAGGAGAACGGTCGGATCGTCGTCATGATGTGCGCCTTTGAGGGCCCGCCGAAGATCTTTCGGTTTCACGGGAAAGGAACGGTGTTTGAAACGGGAACGGAAGGATTCGAAAAGCGGATTGGGGCGTTCGACCGGTATCCAGGAACTCGATCCATTGTTGAGATTGCCGTTGACCGAATCAGCGACTCCTGCGGCTTCACGGTGCCCTTGTACGAATTCAAGGAGGATCGCGATGCACTCTTGAAATGGGCGGAGACGAAAGGGGAAACGGGAATCGAGGATTACCAGCGGGAGAAAAACCGCCTCAGTGTTGACGGATTGAAAGGACTGGATTTGGAATAGGGCGGAACTCGTATTCGGAATCGTAGTCACACGCGGCTGACCCGATCGCCATGAGAAAGCAGTACAAGAACAAACGCGTCTGTTGCGCCCTGTGCAAACCGCACAAGCGCAAGTGGGCCAACCGATGGAAGCCGCGCGAACGCGCGTTTCTCCGTCGAAGCGATCGGTTGCTGCAACGAGGTTTCGTCGATCAGTCTTCTGACTGAGTCAACGTCGCTGGCATAGGTATCTTGGTTGTCAAAGGTTGAACCTTGACACTTATTCCTACAAATGTAGGAATAAGAAGCATGCCCCTGTTGATGCATCAAGATACGACCATCTTCGAGATGGATTTCTTGTACCGCGCGTTTTTGGTTTTTTGCGGGGTGGCGCTTGTCCGAACGGCCTATAAGACTTTCCAAAAACGAATGGGTGGGGACAGGGACATTGAGGGACTGCTCGCAATCGCTTCGATTTCGCTGTTTGCAGGTCTCTCGGCGGCGTTTCGCTTGGGGACCATGCTGCTCGAAAGAGCGGATTTAGTGCGTATATTTGGAACCGACAGCAATTTCATGTGGTTCGGGTACCAACTCATTGAGCTGAGATCGTTTTACTACGGAATATCCTTGGCAATGCTGGGATGCGTTCTGTTGTGGATCGCCTACAACGCGCTGGCGATTCTAAGGAGTGTGTGGCTACAACGCGTGATTCGCTTCCGGTTTTGGATTTTAGGTGGCGCGATTCTTTGGCTGGTGGGTTGGTCGCTTTTCACTCACGTATTCACGCCGAGGATGAATCGATTTTCAATGCTCGCTTGTTTGGATGCGTCGATAGCCGTTGACGCCTATAGAGACCCTCTTGAAGCGATGGTCTACAAGCTAACGCCCCCGGGTCGATTTCCCATGCCACCTTCCATGGAAGAGATGTCTGGCGACGGTTCAATGTTGGATCGGAGACTCATGGGGCATACGTTCAATGGGAAGTGGCGTGTGGTAGACGCCGGGAGGGTCAGGCGCGCTCTCGATATGATCCACGTCTATAAGTCGGGGGACTACGACTCCGTTGCCAGGGCGGACTATCTGGTTCGTTTCAGAGGAAGAAATTCTGTAGTGGATTTATGGATTCCTGATTGGGGCACGCGGATCTATATATACGTGAGTAGGGATAGTGCAAAAACGAATTCAGTTCTCGAGTTCTCAGAGCCCTACGAAGACCTGATGGTGGCGACGAGCGACCGGCCGTTGCGCTATCTCGCGAGCGACCCGCTTTGGTTAGATGAACTCGCAGCTGTGCTGGAGTAGAGGGGGCTACTCGACGAGAGTCGCTCGGCCGTCGGTTTGCTGCCCGATATTTTGACGCATTCCGATGGGGTGTGCCAGTAATCTGGAAAGAGTTACATCTTGACATCAATAATTGAAACATCATGATGTCTAAAATGAGAACGACACTCACGATCGAAGACGATATTGCGGAGAAATTGAAGCGGGTGGCGAGACGTCAACGCATGAGCTTCAAGGATGTGGTGAATCGCGCTCTAAGAAGGGGGCTAGAACCGTCTCGTGGCTCGTCTACCAAGAGACGGACGCGATTGAAGACGAGGAAATTGGCTTACCGGAGTGGCGTGGACGAGGTGAAGCTGAAGGAGCGGCTCGATGAATTGGACGTGGAAGACTCCTCGAAGGTATGATCATTCCGGATGTTAATCTTCTTGTTTACGCCCACAACGAGTCATCTCGGTTCCACGAGGAATCGAGACGCTGGTGGGAGGCTGCTTTGAATGGCGAAACAAGCGTATTAATTCCCAGCATTTGCGTGAATGGATTCGTGCGATTGATGACGCATCCAAAAATCTTGGAAGAACCGCTGTCGACGGCCGCTGCGTTTGAAATGGTGGATGTTTGGTTGAGTTCCGACTGCGTTAGTCTGTTGTCGCCGGGAGAGCGTCACTATTCCTTCTTCAGGGAGTTGCTGGTGACCCTGGGGGTTGGGGGTAAGCTTACGACCGACGCTTACATCGCGGCCATGGCGATGGAGAACCGGGCGACGATTTTCAGCAACGACAGCGATTTTCATCGATTCGAGGGAGTCAGGCTTGAAAATCCGTTGAGCGTCTAGACAGTGTAGTCATCGTTTGCTACCCGCGTAGCACGTACGCAAATACATCTTACCCCATGAAATCGACTTTTAGTTTAACGGCCGTCGTCGGCCTTTTGCTTGTTCTTTCCGGTTGCAGCGATGCCGGAAGCGAATGGAAGAAATTTGGAGAAACGGCGACCGACGAGGAGCTGATGGACGCGACTCAGTCCCAAGCGTTCCGGTACTTCTGGGACTTCGCCGAACCGAATTCCGGGCTCGCTCCCGAGCGCTACCATCCGGATGGAATCTATCCGCTCGATGACGCCCATATCGTGACTACGGGCGGATCAGGTTTTGGCGTCATGGCCCTGATTGTCGGCATCGAACGGTCGTATATCACGCGGGAAGAGGGAATGGAGCGATTGGAGCGAATCGTGGGCTTTCTGGAAACCGCGGATCGCTTCCATGGGGCTTGGCCGCATTGGTTGAATGGCGAAACGGGTCGGGTCAAGCCGTTCAGCCCGAACGACGACGGCGGCGATCTGGTCGAAACCTCGTTTCTGATTCAGGGGCTCTTGTGCGTCCGGCAATATTGCGATCCCGACGATCCGGCGGAAAAGGCGCTGGCGGATCGGATTGACACCTTGTGGCGGGAAGTGGACTGGAATTGGTATACCAATGGAACGAAAAACCTCTATTGGCACTGGTCTCCAAATTATGGATTCGAAAAGAATTTCGCGTTGCATGGATACAATGAGACGCTCATCACTCACGTGCTAGCCGCTTCGTCGCCCACTCATTCGATGGATCCGGAAGTCTACCATCACTGTTGGGCGCGAAATGGGGAGATCGAGGCGGACGACACGTTCTACGGGCTCGATCGCGTGCTCGACCACTACCACGACAACGATTCGCCGGTCGGCCCGCTGTTTTGGGCGGCGTATTCCTATATGGGATTGGATCCTCGGAATCTGGAGGACGCCTACGGGAATTTCTGGGAGCTCAATCGGAACCAGGCGTTGATGCACTATCGCTATTGCTTGCGGAATCCGAATGGCTTTGGCGGATACGGCGAGAGTTGCTGGGGGATGACTTCGAGTTATTCACCGAAAAAAGACCACATCGGCTACGCGTCCCATCGGCCGGACCGGGACATTGGCGTGATTTCCCCGACCGGGGCGATTTGCGTGATTCCGTACACGCCGGAGGAGTCGCTCGCGGCGATCCGCGGGTTCTTCCGGGATTACGGTGACGTCTTGGTGGGTCCGGCTGGGTTCTACGACGCGTTTCGTCCCGACAGCGGCTGGGTCGCTCCACGATATTTGGCCATCGACCAGGGGCCGATAGTGGTGATGATCGAGAACTACCGGACGGGTCTGTTTTGGGACCTGTTTATGTCGTGTCCGGAAGTGATTGAAGGGTTGGGCCGATTGGGATTTAGAGGAGTGAACAGTGAACAGTGAATAGTGAATGGTGAGGAGTGAATAGTGAAGACTTGGTAGACTTGCTTGTGCAAAAACGCTGAGGGGGGGGGTGGATCGAATTTCCAAGATGCGCTAAGAGGTGAAGCGCTAAGGGAGTGGGGTGACTTCCGAACTCAATTGAGTAGTTTAGTTCCTCTGCGAACTCTGCGTCCTCCGCGGTTAGAATTGGCAGGTGTCGATTTTGAACCGCAGAGGACGCGGAGGACGCCGAGAAAAGGGGTAACGTATCGCCGGTCGAAGAGCATGGCACGGGCAGAGAGAACGCATGCTTGGTTGACATACGTAGAACCCATGAAGTCATACAGTATTCTGTTCATGAACAAAACATGAACCTTAGATTATAATGACGTCGCTTCTTACTGTGTGGTTGAGTCGCGAAAAAAAATCCGAGAATTTTTTCATAAAACGTTTCGCTGAGAGTGTCTCAGTATCGATATGAAATCCAATCTCGATTAATGTCTCCTGAACTGACAGGGCAAAGCCGTTGGTTCGCGGCCAATCTGCAGCCTCACGAAGCGATGCTGCGCGCTTGGCTGAAAAGCCGATTCCCGTCTGGTTTGGACTTGGATGACGTCATCCAGGAAGCCTACCTGAGAGTTTTCCGCGCGTACGAGAAGAGGGAGGTGAAGGCGCCGAAAGCGTTCTTGTTCGCGACGGCTCGAAATGTCGCGTTGAACGCGATCCGGTCGGCGACCGTTCGGGGCGAGGGCCAAATGGCGACGTTTGAGGACCTCGAGATACTGGATGAAGATGAGGATATTCAGGAAACCGTTTCGCGTAACCAGGAGTTGGAGACGCTGACGGTCGCCATACAATCGCTTCCGGCTCGATGTCGCCGGGTATTTACCTTGTGCAAGGTATATGGGATGACGCCGAAGGAGATTGCCAGCGAGCTGGGCCTCTCGTTGCCGACGGTTTACACGCAGCTTTCAATCGGCGTGGACAAGTGTTCGGAGTATTTGCGCAGCTGTAGCAGGATTAGAACGTTATGAAGAAGGAAACGGCAGACTCAGCCGAACCGGGATTGGTTCGGGTCAATCGAGAGGCCTCCGAATGGGTGGTCCGGCAAGCCTATGGTCTCTCAAGTGAAGAACAGGACGAATTCCTGGATTGGCTGGGCGAAGACTCGAACCACGCGGAGGCGTACGCGAATCGTCAGAAGACCTGGAAGCAACTAGACATTCTAGCCGACTGGCGTCCCGAGCACAGTCTCACGCCGAATCCTGACTTGTTGGATACGGAGACAAGGGAGAAGCGTGTGTATGCGAGTTGGATGACTAAGTGGGTTGCTTCGATTGCAGCGGTGTTGGCATTGGGGCTCGGGATGTGGATTTTCACTGGAAGTCCGGAGGCGGAGAGATTGGCCGAGGGGGAGTTCAGCGAATCGTATGAACGCCATGTCTTGGAGGACGGCTCCATCGTTGAACTCAACCGGGAATCCCAGGCGTTCGTGCGCTATACGGAGACGAGCCGGAATGTAGAACTCGTTCGCGGCGAGGCTCATTTTACGATTTCCAAAGACGAGGCGAGGCCGTTTGTAGTGACGGCGCGAGGCGTTGCGGTGCAGGCGGTCGGGACGATGTTCAACGTACAGATTGAAAGCGATTCGGTCGATGTGCTGGTGACCGAGGGGCGGGTGATGCTTGGTTCCGCAAAAGCGGGTGAACCCGTATTGCAGGTGGAAGCGATTGGGTCGACGGTCCAGGAGTTGAGCGCGGGCCAAAGATCGGTTGTCAGTTCGAGTCGCCGGTCTCGCTTGCCTGAGGTGGAATTGGTGTCGGAGGCCGACATCGAGAAGGAGCTCACTTGGCTGAATCAGTTGTTAGTTTTCAACGCGACTCCTCTGGAGGAGATCGTGATGGAGTTGAATCGGCGCAATAGTAGGAAGATCTTCATTGAGGATCCTTCCATTCGCGACGAGGAAATGTCCGTCAATATTAGCCCGAACAATATAGACGCGTTTGTAAGCGCTCTGGAAATAACGAAGAACATTGAAGCGGAACGAATGGGCGATTCCGTGATTGTACTTCGCTCAAGGGAGTAAAAACGCGCGAGAAGCGGATGTGAGATCCCATCATGTAAGGATGGGCAGATTCTTCGCGTATGCACGTTTCTATAAGTTATATAAATTCGCGCATATTAATTTAAAGTATTCTTAGGAATGAATGCGTTTGTTTTTGAGTTTTAGAAAAAAACTATATTTCTTTTCATAAAACGACAAACCCGGAGTGTCATTGGAGACGTGTACCCTTTCACGATCCCCATGACGCTCGTTCAACTCGAACTGCAAACATGCATAAACAATGAGGTATATCATTGGGAATGCGCTGGCTCTCCAATTTTTGTTGAGCGCGTTTCTTCATTGCGCTTTCGCCGAGGCGAGCGCGGCGAAGAAGCGCGTGTACAATTTGGAAGTTGGGCCGGCAGAAGAGACGCTCCAGCTCGCGGCGAAACAAGGCCGAATCGAGCTTGTGTTCGCAAGCGACTTAATCGCGGGTTACGAGACGCGCCCCCTCAAGGGGAAGTTCTTAGTCCAGGATGCTTTGGAGCAGTTGCTGGAAGGCACCCCGTTCGTGGCCGTCCCGGTTAGTGGCGGGCAGGCTTATGGAATCATAGAGCGAGTGGAGAAAGGAGGTGATGTCCCGGACCGCTCAGAAAACACCTTGCAGAAAAACACTACTATACAAACCCAAATGAATTTACAAAAAGCAAAAACTAAAAAAGCGATTGGCGGCTTTTTCAAAGGCCTCCTGGCAATTGCGATCACGGTGGCGACGCAGCTGCCTGCCCAGGATGATGCATCCGTAGAGGAAGTATTCGAATTATCGCCGTTCACCGTCGACGCGTCGGAAAACCAAGGCTACCGCGCTACGCAGACGATGGCGGGGACGCGTTTGAAGACCTCGGTACGCGATGTTGCCGCATCGATTCAGATTCTTACGGCTGATTTTCTCGACGATATCGGCGCGACGAGTAACAGTGATTTGTTTCTCTATACGACTAACACGGAGGCGGCGGGCGATGGAGGCAACTTTACGGACTATGCGGTTCCGGAGGGAACGTCTTACAGCGACGAATCCGTTCGAGTGTCTCCCCAGGATGCCCAGCGTATCCGGGGTTTGGGGAGAGCGGATATCACCCGCAACTACTTTCCATCGAGAATACCGACCGATCGGTTCAATATGGATTCCGTCGAGATCAACCGCGGCGCCAATTCCATTTTATTTGGTCTGGGGAGTCCCGCGGGCATTGCTAATTCCTCAATGTCTCGCGCGAAGTTCCGCGATTCGGGATCGCTTAGCTACAAGCTAGACGGCGAGGGGACGAACCGCTTCACCTTGGATTACAACAAGGTGCTTCTGGAGGATCGTCTCGCGGCGCGTTTTTCCTATCTGAACGAGGAAAAGAGGTTTCGCCAGGAACAAGCCTACCAAAATCAGGTGCGCTATTATGGAACGGCTACAGGGAAGCTCTGGAAAGGCGCGACGCTCCGTGGCTTTTTTGAGGTAGGCGAACGCGATGGCAATCGTCCAAGCCAAATCGGCCCGGGCTATACGCTTCCCTACTTCTTTGAGCAGCTTGGAGTGAAGAGGGAGTTGATGCAGGAATTGCTGGACGAAAACGGCGTTTTGGACGTCAACGGCAATCCGCTTCAGGTCCCGAGCGACTACGACACCGTCGCTTTCAATTCGTTCTATGCGGATCTCAGAACGAACAACAACTGGATAAACGTCAGCGATGTAAACAACGATGGGGTGATTGACGCTGCGGACGATTTAGCCCGTTTAGGGATTCTACGGCAGAATGTGAACTGGAACCTTGGCGCGGTTGGAAGAGGAAATGATGAAAGAACCTTCAATCATGCAAATGCCAGCCGGGCGATTTTCACGGTTTTCGAGCACGACTCGGCTGACCCGACGACGGGAAGGGACGGCATTACCGCGATTGAGAGCAGAGTAGCGAAGTGGGGTTATGGTTTCCAGGCGGGGCACGACTTCCCTTATGAAGTCGATCCGAGCGGCAACAATACATGGCCGACCTATCACTTTTACGGCAGCGTGCAGCCATGGCGAAATATAGACAACTCGCTTCCCCCAACGAGTGTTTCGAATCTCGAGCAATTCGATTTTACAGAGAACTTGCTTTCTGGATACGCGGCGTTTCAGAACGATGATTGGGATCAATACAATCTCTCCCTTGAGCAAGTGCTCTGGGATGGCAAGGCGGGTTTCGAGCTTGTGCATGACGAGCAAAGCTATGATAACGAGTCCTTCGTGCCCTTCCAGGGGTACTCGGGGATTTTCGTAGACGTTAACGAGTTCCGCAAAGGGAGGCCCAATCCCAACTATGGCCGCACTTTCGTGCAGGGAAAAACGGTTTTTAAATCGTACTCTGACAGGCGGGAATCCACACGGGCGACTGCTTTCCTAAATATAGATACCAAAGACTATTTTGGCGATAATATGCTATCGAGAGTGTTGGGAAGCCACACTATTACCGGTCTGGTTAACAAATACGACCAATCTCGAACTGACTCGGTTTACAGAGAGTACTCGGATAGCCCTGAAGCGATCGGGAATAACATAAGCGCTGGGGATGTGGGAGCGCACTGGGGCCGTTTCAATAACTATATTGTCTATATCAGCGATGATAGCGTATACGATCTCGATTCCATTGACGATGTTCGATTGAATCCATTGACGGCTCCGCAGCTTTGGGGAGGAGGTCATACTTCAACGGTCGAATCCTTTAATGTAAATACGGGCGGCTACGAGCTCCAGTCGTTTGGATACGAACCATTGCTCGACAACTACACCGAGCGGTATGAGTCGGTGGAATCTCAATCGGCAATATTGAATAGCTATTTCCTCGACAGGCACTTGGTTGGTCTCGCCGGATGGCGCAAAGACAAAATCGACTTTCGATCGTACAATTCGAACGAGGATCCAGTGACTGCTGTAAGTTTGCCGGGCGATCTCGTGCTCGACAACGATGAAGACGAAGGCGATATCAATACCTTCACTTGGTCCATCGTGGGCCACGTACCCAGCAAATTCTTGCCGGAATCCGTTGAACTGAGCGCCTACTATGGCGAGTCTGAAAATTTCTCGCTCAGCGAATCCGCGCTTGATTTCTACGGCGCCAATGTCGCTTCGCCTTCAGGTGAGACGAAAGAGTATGGTATTACCATGAGTCTGTTTGATCGCAGAATGCATGTGCGTTTAAACAAATTCGAAACCAATCTCTTGAATTCGCCGGCTGAGGTGAACTTGTATAGCACCTATGTGAATCAGCAGTTGATGCACATTTATGGAGTCCTGCTCAGTACGGAGGCGATGGGTCGAGTCACGGAGTGGTACGACCATTCGACAGATCCAGCGACGCTTCACTTGAACGAAGACGGTACTGTATGGGATCCCATGCCGAACTACGATGTAGCGATGGACGCTTTGAGCTTCTTCCGGCAGCAGGTTCCCGACTTCGCTTACAATACGGCGTTTTCTGTGGATCCAGACGAGACCGGATTTGAAAGAACAGGCATCAACGTTACAGATACGGAAGACGTAGCTTCAGAAGGATTCGAGGCGGAAATCGTCTTCAATCCGACGGACAAGTGGCGAATCGCGTTGAACGTCGCGAAGCAAGAGACGGTGAAGACGAACTATTCGCCACGTCTGGCGGAATTGATGGAAATCTTCGATCCGTACATCGGGCATGGTGGCGCGATTTATGATCAGCCATTCAATTTCACGGAATTGGATGTAGAGGGAACATCTCCTCCGCAATACTTTGGCGGTCCGAATCTGTATGAAGGCTACCTGGTGTCCGGAACGATGGAGTCGAGAGTTTACGCGCCGTTCCGCGTGCAAAAAGCGCTTGAAGGCCAGACCTCTCCCGAGCAGCGCAAGTGGCGGGCGAACTTGATTACCAACTACAGCTTCAACGAAGGCGCCCTCAAGGGCTTCAGCGTCGGTTCAGCCGTTCGTTGGCAGCAAGGCGCGTCCATTGGATACCCGACCTGGGTGGAAGACGGATTGATCATGAAAGACATCCAGAATCCGCACATTACGCCTGCTGAGATATATGCGGACGCATGGCTGCGCTATGGAAGGAAGATCTGGGACGACAAAGTCCGTTGGAACATAGAATTGCGCGTTAAGAATCTGAATACAGATGCGGACGAGTTGATACCGGTTCGCTCTACCAATTCGGAGGAGTACGGCGTCGCTATCTGGAAAGCGGGCGCTCCTCGCACTTGGAGCCTCTCCAATTCGTTTAGGTTTTAAATGAGTATGTGAGTATGAAAGAGAGGCCCTGCGGCGTTATCGTCGCAGGGCTTTATTGGCTTAGAGACTGTCTAATAAATCGGAATATGTGTCGTTCGTGCCCAGATAGGCCTGCCGCAAGACGGGCGCATTGCGGGGTATCCATGGAATGGCTATCCCCAATGCGCGCAACGCCGCGCCAGGCCTATCTGGGGGCGAACCCTTCGGGGCAGCGTCCTTTTTCGCGCTTGGCGGCGTTGCCGCCGAGGGCCAAGGCCCTACGGGCATTGGCGCCGCGCCAAATGCGAAAAATGCCAGCTGCGACGCATATTCGGATTTATTAGACAGTCTCTTAAAGGGCTACTGGTCCTTCTTGCGCGATTGAATATAGGCGCTGGATCCGAAGTAGAAAGCGATGACGATTCCGACGATCGTGGTGAAATTGTTGATCATCATCTGGGTGACGGGATGAATCTCGTCGGGAGCTTCTCGGAAAAAAGCGACCAAGGCGATGAGTGTTAGGTACTCGATGACGATTGATCCCGCGATCGCCGATCGCATCGAGGCTTCAGTGAAAAGCGCCGCGTTCGCGTCTGATTTCTGAATACGCAAGAGCGATAAAAAGGAGACAATTGCGACCGCAGCGAGCGCTACGGATAGCGGCGAGTCTCGACCTATCGTCTCGGCCATGTAGACGCCGAACCAGACAATGGCGATCAGCACTAGGGCCAGGAGCGTTAAGAGCAGTGTGGTTCGTTTGGCGGACACTCGAGATTGGGAGGATTCGACGGGCGCGGGCGAACTCATACGTGGGAAACAGGGATCATCGCAGATCGAGGCCTCTCATCGTCCCGGTCGCGGAGGCGAATTGATCGGTTTCGATCTCCATGGCCTGAAGCATGCTCACAAATAGATTCGGTAGCGGGTAGTTGTTGTCTCGGTCGAAGGCGAGGTGCTGTCCGTGGCGCAGGCTACCGCCGGCCACGAGGATGGGCATGTTGTCGGTGGTGTGCTTGCTGGCGTCGCCAAAGTTGCTTCCGTAGAGGACGAGGGAGCTTTCGAGCAGGCTGCGGTCGGGGTCGGGCGACGCTTTCAAGTCGTCGAGGAGTTCCCCGATTAGCTTCATGTGGGAACGGTCGATGGCGTCGAGCTGGGCGAGTTTCTTCTCATTCCTACCGTGGTGCGACAGGCTGTGATAGCGGTCGGAGATTTCCGCGCCAGGCACGTCGATCGTCGGCGAATTGTTGCTGTCGAGTAGCAGGGTGATGCTGCGAGTGGAGTCGGTCTCGAAGGCGAGCCGGGCCATTTGGTACATGAGACGCGTCTTTTCCATGTACTGCTGGTCGCTGGTCGGGTCTTCGGGCATTTCTTGAGGCGGAGCGGGTTTTGGAAGACGTTCCCATTCCCGCGCCAGGGCCATTCGGTTTTCGACTTCGCGGACGGCTGTAGTGTATTGATCCATACGGTCCCGGTCGCTGGGGCCGAGGCGTCGATTCAAGGATTTCGACTGGTCGGCGATTGTATCCATAATGCTCTCGCCGAGGTTCAGTTTGCGGATTTGATTCTCCACTTCGTCTGGAGAGCCTTGAAGGAAAAGCTGTTTGTATACGTTCGACGCCTTGTTTTCGCAGGGGATGAGGACGCCGGCGTCGGTCCAGGACAGGCTGCGTTTCCCAGGTTTGGCATTGACGCCAAGCGTGAGGGAGGGAAAGCGCGTCAAGTGGCCAATCTCTCGCGCGATGAATTGATCGAGCGAGATGGTGTTGCGGAATCCGCCGCCTCCGGGATGCGGCGCGGCGGTTAGGAAAGAGATGTCGGAGGAATGCGACCCATCGACCCCGGGGTGCGAGACGCCGCTGAGCACGGTGAAATCCGATCGGTGGGAGGCGATTTCAGACAAGTAGGGAGAGAGAGTATAGTCACGGCCGCCTTGATTGGGAAAGAACCGATCGGGCAGGACGCCAAGATTGTTGCATATGGCTAGCATCCGCCTCGGCGTTTTCTCGCTCGTTGTGGCGCCAAACAGCTTTTGGGTAAAGGGAGGCGTCATCGCCTCGAGGAACGGAAGGGCCATGGCGACACCGGCTCCACGCAAGAGCTGGCGTCGGGTGATGCGGCGATCTGACGAGAGGATGTTCATTCGATCGGGGGTGATGCGTAGGGCAGATTGCTACTTTATTTGGAAAATGTCACTTCTAATCACTTCGTGAATCAACTGTCGCGTTCCGAAGGCCGTTGCTTCGCTTCTGTCTAGAATCGCTTCGACGGCAGCCCGGTCGCTGAAAGAGACGGGGGCGCCGGTCGCGTAGACGATGAGTTGCGTGACGAAATTGCGGGCGATCACGCGTTCGTCCTCGAGGAGCAGCGCTTTCAGCTCTTGGATGTCTTTGAAGGCGCGTCCGTCTGAGAGCGTTCCTGCAGGATCGACGGGTTCGGCGAGTCGGAATTCGAATGCGTGCCCGTTTTTCCCGAGACCTTTGACGGGTTCGCCGATATCGCCGTTCGCCCGGTAGCGATCCCTCCAGCCTCCGGCCACGTCAAAGCTCTCCAGGGCGAATCCCGGTGGATCGATTTTCTGGTGACAGGCGTTGCACGACTCGATTTCGCGATGCTTGTCGAGTTGTTCCCGAATCGTCGTGGCGCCGCGGGTATCGGGTTCGACTGCGGAGACTCCGGACGGTGGCGGAGGCACTTCCAAGCCAAGAATCCGCTCCACAACCCACGCGCCTCGGACGACCGGGGAAGTCGTCGTGCCGTTGGCGGTGACACGGAGAATGCTGGCCTGGGTCAGAACTCCGCCGCGAACGGAATTCTCGGGAAGGGCGACTCGGCGCAACTGGACCCCTTCGGTGGGCTCCAGGCCGTAATGCCGGGCTAGGCGTTCGTTGACGAATGTGAAATCGGAGTCGACGAGATTGCGAATGGGAAGGTCTTGTTCGACGAGTTCCTTGAAGAAGAGGCGCGTTTCTAAAAGAGACGCCTCGGTGAGTTGGTCGTCGAGATAATATTCTGGATACAAGATCGCGTCTGGAGTGTTGGCGTTGATTTCCCGCAAATCGAGCCAGTAGTCGAGAAAGGCGTTGACGAATCGATCCGACTTGGGATCGAGGAGCATTCGTTCGGCTTCCTGGACTCGGACGTCGGGTTTGCGCAGGTTGCGATTGGAGAGGAGCTGCCCGTCTGGCGGGCTGTTCCAAAGGAAGTACGCGAGCCGAGAGGCGATCGCTCTGTGGTCGAGTCGACCCGCTTTCGACTCGAAGTAGAGAAAGTCTGGCGAGCAAAGGACGGAAGCGAACGCGGCGATCATGGCGTCGGTAAAAGGAATGCCTAGTTCCGTAGCGCGTTTATAGATACGATAGTAGGATTCAATATTCGTATTCTTTCGCGACGAGTTTGGGGAGGACGACTCAAGAAATCGCTTCAACAAGTGGCGAGCGTCTTTGTCCGGATTTTCCGTGGTGACGGTGAGCGTCTTGTTTTCGTCGACTGAAAACGGAAGATCGTCGAAAACGGCGCGATAGCTGGCGGGCGGCCAGGTTTCGCTGAGCGGACCTTCGACTTCGAGCCAGTTCAAAGCGAACCCAGGGACGCCTTCTCGCGTGGCGTTGGGGTTGCCGTCCCATCCGGGCCGCGTTCGCACGAGTCGGCCGGCGTCGGGCCGGATGCGTTCGCCGTGTTTGAGTGTGACGACGCGTTCGGCGATGCTGGGCTCCGGAAAGGAGTCGAATGTGGTCAGCCACCTGCTGTCCTGGCTGGCGGAAAGAGCGTAAATCGTGACTGGTTCGGATCGTTTTCCGGCGAAGGCGACGTTGCGGTCGGGTCGCCACCATTTGGAGTCGCCGCCGGTGAGCCCGTGGTCGGGCCCACCTCGCCGCCCGTTGGGTCCGGCGGTGTATGTGTAGGTCTTGAGGCGTATGCGGTAGTCGCCGTCTATGGGGATTTCCACTCGATTGAAATCGTATTTCGTAGTGGCTGTGTAAGTACCGGAAACGAATCCAAGCGCCTCCAGCTCGCGCAAGGCGGGGTTGGATTCGCCAACGGTCATCGGTTCAATTCCGCGAATGACGTCCGGCTGCGGTGTGAGTCCCAACAGGGGGACCGCCGCCCGCGTCGGCGCTTGTTGTCCCGGGCGATAGCGGATGTAGTTTTGCATACCTTCTTCCTCACGCGCGTAGTATCGACGTGTAGTTGAAGGGTGGGCGGCGGTGGCGACGGCGGTTCGGATCGCGTATTCGGCGGTCTCCAGGTACTTGGCCATCTGCACGTGGGAGACGTCGAGACGCTCGCCAATCTTATTGTACAGATGGTCGGTGCCGTCCTCGGGCAGTCGATCGGCAACCAGTAGCCAGGGCGCGTCGAGGATTTGCTGCAGAGTGTTTTCGTACTCGAATCGATTCAGTCTGCGTACCTTCGAGCGACCGTTGTTGGCGATGCGTTGGCGGTCGGCCTCGATCATCGGAATGGCGAGCGATTCGGTGAACTCGGCTAATTCCTCATTGTTTGGGCGCCGTCGTTTCTTGGGCGGCATTTCACCATCGCGAGCGCGGTCGTGGACTTTTATCCAAGTGGCCATTGTATCCGGATCACCTAGGTCGAAGCGGAGAGACTCTAAATCGAGTCCTCCCTTTTGCTCGAAAGAATCGTGGCAATCCAGGCAGTGGTTCTCGAGAAACAGGAAGGTCGATTCGGGGACGTCGGAAGCGAAAGAGTGGATACCGCAAGTGACCACTAAAAAAAATGCCGCTGGGCAAGCAGACCTGTGTGACTGGCGGTTCATGGCGTTGATTGGGGTCGGCGGACGTCGATCTAGTTTCCGATGCAGTACAGCGTTTCGCGGCGGGAATTCTCGTCGGTGTGGGCGACGCGTAGATAGAGCTTCCCTTCGCTGAGGGCGGGCGAGGCCCAGATTTCGTTGCCGAGCTGATTCTCGGCAAGCAGCTCGAAGCGTTCCGGATTGGCTTTGAACACGATGGTCTTTCCTTGTTCGCTGGATACAATTAAGTTGCCGTTAATCAATGTCGGTGAAGCGCTGAAGTCGCCGCCCACTTTCTCCCGCCACATGAGTTCGCCGTTGGAGGCGTTCCAGCAATGGGCGAGTCCGGTGTCGGTGACCGCGTACAGGAATCCCTCGACAACGATCATGGACGGAGCGTAGACCCGTATTGGGCTGGTCCATACGGTTTGAGCGGTTCCGTCTGCAGTGATGCAGCTGGTTTCATTTTTCGGATACCCGCCGCTGGCGAATACGTTGCGACCGTCGGTGACGACGCTGCCGACGGTTTCGCGGGTGGTCGCTGCGGTGGACCAGAGTTCTTTCCCACTATTGGGATCGTAGCTGGCCATGAGCTCGCATCCGGGAACGAGCAGTTGGTCCTTGCCGTCGAGGTGGTGCACGACGGGAGAGGCGTAATTGGGGATGGCGGGCCGGGGCGTGTTCCAGACCAGATTGCCGCTTGTTCGGTCGAAGGCGCTGAGGTTGCCGCCTTCTTTGTGATCCGAGCCGACGATTATTAGATTCTTGTAGATCGCGGGCGAGGTGGAGTAGCCCCAGTGGGAGGCGAAGTCGCTTGCTTTCCTTTGCCAGAGAATCTTGCCTTCGAAGTCGAGGGCGGAAAGCCAGATATGGCTGTCGTGCATGAAGACTGTGAATACGCGTTCGCCGTCGCTGGCGACGGTGGAGGAGGCTTGTGTGTTGCGGGCATGGATACGCCCTTCCCAACCACCTTCATGGATTTGAGTGGACCAACGGATTCCGCCGTCGCGTTTGTCGATGCAAATCAGATGTTGCGACTGGTTGCCTTCATCAGCGGTCGCGAGGAAGACTCGGTCGCCAATAATGACGGGGGACGCGTGACCACGGCCGGGAATGTCGGTTTTCCAGACGACGTTCTGGTCTTCGCTCCATTGCAGCGGAACCGATTGCGAAGGAGCGTGACCGTCGCGGCTGGGTCCTCGCCACCAGGGCCAGTCGGTATCGGAGACAGAGACGCTATCGACGCCAGGCGAGTGGAGCGCTGACCAGGCGAAGGGGCAGAGGGCGAGGATAAGCGTGATGGTTCCGACGAGGCGAAGGGGCGAGAGGGGCATAGCTCGATATGGTTTCTGGCAATGGCATAGGCGGGAATCGCGACGGAGACAAGAATCAATAGCGGACGGCTCGCGCGCCTCCGCGATTCGGTGGATTTTCAATTATAGCGTATGAAAGATCGCTCGGTCTCGCAATCTCTCTATCCCTCCTTCTCACACAACTCCGTACGCGAGCATTGCATCGGCGACTTTCTTGAAGCCGGCGATGTTGGCGCCTTTGACGTAGTCGACGTAGCCGTCGCCTTGGTCGCCGTACTCGACGCATTTGTTGTGGATGCCCTCCATGAGTTCGGTGAGCATAGCTCCGAGGCGTTCGTGGTTCCAACTGATCCGCTCGGCGTTTTGGCTCATCTCTAGGCCGGAAACGGCGACGCCACCGGCATTGGCGGCTTTGCCCGGGCCGTACATGATCTTAGCGTCGTGGAAGACGCGTACGCCGTCGAGCGTGGTAGGCATGTTGGCGCCTTCGGAAACGGCGATCACCCCGTTGTCGACAAGCGCTTTGGCTTCCGGCTCGTTCAGCTCGTTTTGGGTGGCGCAGGGCAGGGCGAGGTCGCAGGGAACGTTCCATGGGCGTTTGCCCTCGTGGTAGGTGGTGCCGGTGAATTCGTCGGCGTATTCGGAGATGCGACCGCGTCGGCTGGTTTTAAGGTCTTTGATCCAGTCGATCTTCTCTTGGTCAATCCCGTCCGGGTCATGCACGAATCCGCCGCTGTCGGAGAGGGTGAGCACTTTCCCGCCTTGTTTGACGATTTGTTCGGCGGCGTGGGAGGCGACGTTGCCGGATCCCGAGATGACCGCGGTTTTGCCGGCGATGGCGTCCTTTTTGTGGTGGAGCATGTTCTCCAGGAAGTAGACCGCTCCGTAGCCGGTGGCTTCGGGCCGCATTTGCGAGCCGCCGTACTCGAGGCCCTTTCCGGTGAGCACGCCTTCCCAGCGGTTGGTGATGCGCTTGTATTGGCCGAACATGTATCCAATTTCTCGAGCGCCAACTCCGATGTCGCCCGCTGGGACGTCGATGTCCGGACCGATGTGACGGTAGAGCTCGGTCATGAAAGACTGGCAGAAGCGCATGACTTCTGCGTCGGACTTGCCTCTGGGGTTGAAGTTGGCCCCGCCCTTGCCGCCACCCATGGGCAGGCCAGTGAGCGAGTTTTTAAAAGTCTGTTCGAAGGCGAGGAACTTGAGGACGCTTTCGTTTACGCTTGGGTGGAAGCGGAGGCCGCCTTTGTATGGGCCGATGGCGTTGTTGTTTTGGACGCGATAGCCGCGTTGCACGCGGATGTTGTGGTTGTCGTCCTCCCAGCACACGCGGAAGGAAACCACTCGGTCCGGCTCGGCGATTCTCCGCAAAATCTGGGCGCTATGGTAGGCCTCCTTGTCTTCGATGAAATCGAATATGTCCATGGCGACCTCTTGTACTGCCTGGATGAATTCGAGTTGCCCGGGATTGCGCTTTTTCACGCCCTCCATGAAGGTTGGAAAATCTACGTGATCGGAAACGGCCATAGGAAGAGTGAAGTGTGAGGGGTGAAGAGTGAAATGGGTTCTGGGTTGTAGGCGCTGGAGCGGGGCGGGGGTTTTGGACCTTTGATTGTTCGCTTTTTATTCCAAAGTATCAACTGAGAAATTACGGGGATGGATCTGGCTTGATTGCGGGAGGGTTGATTGGGAACCCTGGTGGAAGCCGGTCGGTCTCCTTCGTTTTTCCTTCACTCTTCACCCCTCGCTCTTCACTCCTTACTACCGTGAAGCAGCGCAAGGACGGGAAAAAGGTCTATAATTGGCATCGGCCCTTAGGTCCGGACGCGCTGAAGCGCGGCTACATTCGGGAGCGCGACCAATTGACGGGGATCGATGAGAATCTGGCGTCGCTCGAGGACTACGAATCGGATTTCTCTTATGACCCGTGGACGTATACTCCGGGCTGGGATTGTTGCGAAGCGTGCTTCAATGAGGATCGAGGCTTCGCAAATTCGAGCGAAGTCGAAACGCGCCGATTGGAGCTTCTTTTGCAAGAGGTGCTGCTTCCGAGCTTCTGGAAGCTGCACTTGGAGGATATTAGGCAGACAATTGACGGTGAAGAGCGCGAGGAAGCCGCGAGCGGCGTCGATCGTAAAAACAGCCTCTCCTTGGAGGATCGGCTTTATCGGCACGTCGCGTTGATTCGCTCCTACGCGACCGACTCGGAGACGTTGCGACACGAGCTGTTGACATCGATTGGCGACCAACGGGGGTTGAAGACAATCGAGACGCTGGGCCGGCAGGTGGGAAGCCCGAATCTCGCGAAGCTGATTTGCTTGTTCGCCCCCTTTTGGCTGCGCGAGCCGAATGCCTGGGACGCGGAGGGCGGCCATGTCGGTTTATTGCGCCATTTGTTTGTGCAGTACGATACGCCGTGGTTCTTGTATCCAGCTTGGATGAACATGGAGGACTGTCATCCGGATCAATTGAAGTGGCTCGTTTGGTTTATCCTCATGGGGCAGGGCGGCAGTCTCAAGCAAGCGGCGAAGCGCTTTGGGTGGAAGCTGACGCGCAGCTATACCGAGCATTTAAATCAGGTTCCTGCGGATACAGATTGTATCGGGGCGGTTCTGTTTGCCGAAGTAAAACGCTTGGGCGGTTCGCAACGGGTATACGAGCGTTTGTCGGGCAACGCGGTTTTTGTCTGGGATCCGACCAATCCCGAGGACGTCCGGTTGAGCGAAAGCGGTTTCGAGGCGTTTTGGCGCGAAACGGTTCTTTGGTTGAGCCAATTCGAGTTGGAGTTCACCGACGAGCAGTGCGACGACGTTCTCGCGTGGGCAGTTCATGAATACACCGAAGCCCGTCGCGAAGGTGGAAAACGGTTTACGTGGAAGGGGCGTTCCCCGACGAGAGCGCTGGAGCGAGCGAATCGCTACCATCAGGAACTCGCCCGCCCTTGGCAGAACAAGACTTGGCCCAAGCGCGGCTGGGATTGGCAAGGGGGTCCAAATGGCGAATGGGAGATGATCGAGTTGGCTACCGGAGAGGAATTGTACGAGGAAGGACGGAAGATGCGTCATTGCGTTTCTGGATACGTCTCGTATTGCATGAGCGGATCCGCTGCGATCTTCTCGCTTCGCGTTAACGGGGAGCGAGCGCTCACGGTGCAAATCGAACCGGCCCGAAAGGTAATCGCCCAAGCGCGCGGAATCTGCAATCGCGCCGCGACCAAGGAAGAAAAGGCGGTCCTAGAAGAGTGGCGGGAGGAAAGAGTGAGGAGTGATCCGGCTTCTCGTTGATACGCCGCGACATGGGAGTGAGGTCGTCTACAATTTGCTTTGATTGGTGTACTCTGATGTCGGAGTTTATTACACTCTGTTGGAGAAAAACGCGCCGGGACGTCGCGTTCCACCTGGAAGAACGCAAAGGGTGGA
>JANQSC010000042.1 GCA_028284235.1 Opitutaceae bacterium | reverse complement strand
CCAAGGTTGGAAAGTTAAGTGGGAGTTTCGGGGGGGGTGCTTGCGGGTTTGAGTCGGGGATTCGGGTGTTTTCAGGGGCGGGGGACGCGTTCGGTCTGGGTGGGGCGTCAATTTGCGGGCGTCGCGAATTTGTTGTTGTCTGGCTCTCGATTTTCCGTATCCCCCTTCAAATCCCCGTAGATCAACCTTGTAATTACGATTGGATTTTGCATCGGGGCCGAGCCTGTCTCGGCGGCAAGTATTCAGTCACTCGTTTCAAAACCGAATAGAACAAACTATGGCTTATACACCCAGCAAAGACTACAAGCGTCTGGAGCGCGAACAGAGAAAACGCGATAAGCGGCTTCGGGTCGCGGAGGCGAAAGCGGAGAAAAAGCGCCTCAAAGAAGAAGCGGAAGCCGCCGCGAGACAGGCGGACACCGAATCGGAAACGACAGAAGAATCCGAGTAAGCGGTCGAGGGCCGTTTTCTCAGATTCCTCAATCGAGCCGAACACGTTCACGGAACGCGCCTGATCCGAGCGCGGATATTCTGATTTTGAATACATACGTTCGATTTCAGAATGTCATCCCCGGTCGGTGTATTCCAGCTTGGTTTCCGCAATTGGCTTGGAATAAGCCTGAGATTCGTACAGGTTTTTGTCATGAGGAAGCTACGTTTTTACCCCGCTGTTTGCTTTCTGGTTTTTGGTTCGAGTTTGTCTTGGGCTGCAGATCTCGAGGCCACTTTTAGCGAAGAGCCGGAATCCTGGTCGTCGTGGTCTCCGCGTTCGGAGATCGCGCCGGAGTTTGCCTTCGATTCGGAGGTGGGGCGTACGGGGGAGGGATCGTTGAGAATTGCGGGGCGTGGAGGCGGTTCGGATTTCGGGAGCTGGAAAACGGTTGTGGAGTCCATCGAGCCGGGGAAACTGTACCGGTTCGAGGCTTGGTTTCGAGTGGAAGGCGTCGAGAATGCGGACCGCTCCGTCATTGCCCGATTGCATTGGAAGAGCGCGCAGGGGCGTCAGGTTCGCCCACCGGATTTCGTTGCCGGTTCCGAGCGGCAAGGCGAGTGGACGCGCGTGGAGTACGTGACGGACGCGCCGTCCGACGCGTCGGAGTTGGAGATTCAACTTGGGTTGGGCTTTACCGCGAGCGGCGCGGTTTGGTGGGACGATGTTTCGTTGAAACGGGCGGACTCCTTAGACAAGCGGGTGGTCCGCGTTGCCACGGTTCACCACAAGGCTCGAAACAAGAAGTCCGCTCAAGAGAGTTTGGACGTTTACCTTGAGTTGCTTGATCGAGCGGCCTCCAAGCGTCCCGATATTATCTGCCTTCCGGAAGGGATTACGACGATTGGCAATCCATTGAGTTTTGTCGACGTGGCGGAGTCGGTCCCGGGTCCGACGACACGCCAGTTGGGAGAAGCGGCGCGGCGGCACGGCGTCTATATAGTGGCGGGTATATACGAGCGAGCGGGCGACATTGTCTACAATACGGCGGTCTTGCTGAACCGCCAGGGAGAATTGGACGGGATCTACCGCAAGACGCATTTGCCGCGCGAGGAATGGGAGGCGGGCCTTTCGCCTGGCGACACGTATCCAGTTTTCAATACCGATTTCGGAAAAATCGGAATGTTGATTTGCTGGGACATTCATTTTCCGGAGCCAGCGCGATCGATGGCGGCACAGGGGGCGGATTTGCTGCTCTTGCCGATTTGGGGCGGTAACGACTTGTTGACGCGGGCCCGGGCGATCGAGAACCACGTGTATTTAGTTTCTTCGAGCTATAGCATGCGTTCATTTGTTGTCGACCCGCTGGGCGAGGTGCTTTCGGAGGCCAAGGACGATGATCCCATCGCGGTGGCCGAAATCGATTTGGACGCCCAGTACTTTCAGGACTGGCTGGGCAACATGAAGCACCGAGCCTGGAAAGAGCGTCGACCGGACATCCCGGTGGACTAGAGACTATAGCTGTTGAAGCTCTCTTAAAGCCCGATGGAGTATAGCGTCTCGCTGCGCTCTTCGCCTTCGTAGTGGGCGGCGCGAACGAGAATGCGGTCTCGGGTGATCACCGGCGTGGCGAATATCTCGTCGCCGAGCTGGTTTTCCGCGGCGAGCTCGAGCTTGTCGGGATTCGGTTTGATGACGGATATCTTGCCTTCTTCGTTGGCGTGGTAGATGTGTCCGCCGGCGAGAATAGGCGATGCGCTTTCGGGGCCTTTGGCAAGGCGCTCGCGCCATCGGAGGTTGCCGTCGGCGATATCCCAACAGTGGAGTACGCCGCCTTCGGCGACTCCGTAAAGCTGGTCGCCGACAATCAGCAGCGATTGCTCGTAGCATTTGGCGGGGTGGCTCCAGACCGCCTTTTGTTTGGCCACGTCGATGGCCCACGTTTCGATTCCCGGATAGCCTCCGGAGGCGAAGACGAGGCCGTCCTTCCAGACGACCGTATTGGCGATGAGCGGATCGCCGCCCTCGACGGACCACAATTCGCGACCGTTTTTCGGATCGTAGGCGGCGACGCGGTCGGCTCCGTTGAGGACGATTTGTCTGGAGCCGTTGATGTCGGCGAGGACGGGCGTACCGTAGGACGAACGTACGGCGTTGCGCGTCGTTTCCCAGACTTTCTCGCCCGAACTCGCGTCGAAGGCGGCGATGAAGCCCTTGCCTTCGCTTTCGGCGCTGATCACGACGGTGTTATCGACGAGCAGTGGAGACGAGCCGTAGCCGAAAGAGCGTTCGGAATAGAAACGGCCGGCGTCTTTCTGCCAGACGATGTTGCCGTCGAGGTCGAGGGCGGAAAGGTTGAGTCGATCGCCTTTGACGAGGAACAAGGCGAAAACGTGTTTCCCGTTGGTAGCGACGCTTGGCGAGGCATGCGTATTTTTGCGGTGGATACGATCGGGGAGTTTCCCTTTGGTCAAAGTGGTTTCCCAAAGCAGCTTTCCGCTGGAAAACGAGTAGCAGAGAGCGGACTGGGTTCCTTCCTTTTCGCGAGCGGTGGTGATGAAGATGCGGTCGCCCATGACGATTGGCGTGGAGTGCCCGCGTCCGGGGACGGCGGCTTTCCAATGCACGTTTTTCGTTTCGGAAAACTCGGTGGGCAGTTTCTGGCCGTCCTGCGCGACGCCGTTGCCGTTCGGCCCGCGCCAGTTCAGCCAGTCGCCGTCGTCGGCTTGGGCGGTGGCGGTTAGGGCGAAAGCGAGGGCGCCGGCGCTGGCGAGGGTGCGTGAGAGGTATTTCGTCATGGTTGTGATTGGGTTGGGCTGATAGGACCTATAGGACTTATAAGACGTATAGGTCCTATGACCTTGGGGTCGGTAGACAGCTAGTTTGCCTTTTGGTTTTCGCGTTTTTCGATTTCCTTGTTTTCGATGTCCCGCAGGAGAACGTCGTAGCGGGCGGACTTGTCGAAGACTTTAAGCGAGACGGATTGTCCGGCTTTGACGGGGTAGGTGTATTCGATTTCCCCGGTCGATCGGTTGACCACTTGGGCGTTGGTGACTTTAGCGGGGACTTTGAAGGTCTCCAGATGGGCGTCTGCTTCGCGCCCGTACTGAGATTTGGCCGGGATAGTTTTGGGCCAGCCGACGTATTGGCCTCGGTTTTTGCGAGGGGTCCAATTTTGGTCCGGCCCCCAATTCTCTACCGTAGTTTCGAAGGTCTTGGTATTGAATCGTATGATACCGTAGCCGCTACCGGAGTCTTGCAGGCGTTCGAGCATGGAATTGCTGGAACGCTCGAAGTCGGGGTTGATGGTGTCGGGGCGGTTGTTGACGGCCCAGACGGTGACCTTGTTGCGGAATCCGTCGAGGAACTCGCCGGTGTATTCAGGAAATCCTGGCTGGCGATTCTTGCCGGGGACGAGCGGATCCCAGAGGCGCTTGTAGCCGTTGGCGATGCCGGGGGGAGCGAAGGACCATCCGGAGTCGTTCCAGTCGTCGACGCCATGATGGGTGAGGGTGCCAAGATGCTGGTCGCCGTGGATCATGACAGCGTGAGCGCGGCGGATGGACTCGAGGGCCCGGGCGCGTCCGCTTTGCGGCCAGCCATTGGAGTCGAGGTCGGCGGCGAGGCGTCCGTCGGGTGCGCCGTGCGTCGTGGCGACGGCTCCAAATGGGGTTTGGGAGAGGACGACTTTCATTTTGTCGCCCGTCCAATCGGAGGCCCAGTGTTCTAAGAACTCGATTTGGCGGTCGCCGAGGAGCTTGAGTCCAGGCTTGTCGAGCTTGCGGGTGTCGAAATCCGGGTCGGGCACGTGGTCGAGGCGTTGGCTGCCGGCTACCGGTTCGTCGAGGGCGTCGCCGGGGGCGGACTTGAACTTTCGGTCTTCGAGGATGGCGAAGCTGACGCCGCCGACGTTGAGCTCGGTGTAGTAGACGGTGATGCCTTGCTTGACGGGAGTGGGGTTGAAGGCGTCAGGGAGCGAGGACACTTGGGTGCGCTGGACCATGTTGACCCACTTCGGGTGCATGTTGTATCCGCCGTAGCTGCTGGTCGACTGGGCGTTCTTGGGCATGGCGGCTCCGCCTTGTCCCCAGATGTTGCCGTGGTAGACGTCGTGATCGTCTGGAATGATGACTGAGGGACGGTCCTTGAGTACGTCGCGAAAGCTCCAGCCGAAGAGCCAGTATTTCTGAAGGTAGTTGAGGGCCGCTCGAGGGATGTCGGCTTCGGAGTTCGTGCGGACGACGCCGTATCCGGCGACGCTTTCGTAGATTTGGTCGCCGGCGAAGAAGACGACGTCGGGGTCCTGGGCCCGCACGGATTCGGCGATGTATTGGTTAGGGAACGCGTAGTCGTGCATGCAGGACATAGCGGCGAGAGTAATTTCGCTTTTGTTCGTAGGGTCGCGACGGATACGTCCATCCCAGTGGTCGGTCGTGTCGCCGTCGCCGCTGGCGTAGTCGAAGCTGAGGCGATAGTCGACGTCGCGGGAGCTGTCCCAGGCGTCGATGCGGAAGTGGGCGGTACGGGACAGGGGATCGATGGCGGCTCTGCGGAGGGGCGTCCACTTACCGTTCTTTTTGGTGGAGAGGACGACCACTTGATTTTCATCTCGGCCGACGGGAGCGACGTGGGCGGTCAGTTTCATGATGTCCTCGTGCAGGGTGTACTGGGACCAGTGGAGGGGGCCGAATCGCTGGTCTTCGTTGGCGACGATTTTATCGCCGGAAACGTCCCAGTCCTGGAACCAGAATCGAAAGTCGCCATTGGAGCCGGCGCGGCGGGAGGCGTTGGACTGGCCGGCGTTGTCGATGGGGCCGGCGAAGAGGCCGATGTTGCCGACGAGTGGATCGCTTTTCACCTTGGCGGAGAATTCGCCGAGGACTCGGTTGGAGCCGCGGCCTTTGCGGGCCTTGAGGGTGGCGCTGGCGTGGGGTCCGTCGCAGTCGATCTCGATTTCGAGGCGGACGTCTTTGAGGAGGCTCGCATCGAGCGTATCCGTGGAGAAATTACTTCCGATGAAGAGCTTTCCCTCGGTGGTGATTCCGGCGTTGACCCCGGAGCTGCCGAAGAGGTTGGAGCGGTATTCTTCGGGCATGGCCCCGGTCACGGCGAAGCGAAAGCCGGTGGCGCCGGTTCCTTCTTCTTGGGAATGGTCGTTGAGGGAGCCGGTCCGGAGGGTCATTTTGAAGGATCCGTTTCCGGGGCGCATTTGATGGGTGAGGAGCTGGATGTCGTGCCCGCGTCCCCCTTGGGCGATCTCGACGCGCCCGTTGGCGACTTGCCAGTCCATCATCGGAGTGGACCAAATCTCGGGGGCGATCCACGGGCGGGTGACGTCGCTCGGGACTTCGAGCGAGTAGTCCGCCGCGGTGAGCGGGGAAAGGGAAAGAGAGACAAGGAGAATGAGAGATAGGGAGCGTGTATTCACGATTGTAGTGTTAGGTGTGGGTTGTGGTTGGAAATTAGTTGAGTGGTATTTTTTTGGACATCCGTCTTCGCTCTCCGAGCTACGCCGCGACAAGTCGTTTGTTTCAGCGGTGCAAAAACGCGCCGGGACGTCGCGTTCCACCTTTTGTTTTCATGGATCAAGGGTGGAACCCGACGTCCCGGCGGGTTTTTCAATATAGAAATCCGTTTCACTTACTTCGGCGCGTTGCGGCTGTGGCGGAGGTCGGCTTCGAGTTCGGCTTGCTGGCCCTTGTCGCCGGTTTGCTCCATCCAGTCGAGGAGGGCGGCTCGGAGGGTTCGTTTGATGTCAGCGTATTCCGGGTTGTCGGCCAGGTTGTTCCATTCGTGGTAGTCTTCGCCGATGGCGTAAAGCTCTTCGCTCGGCCGGTGGTGATAGCGTCGAACTTTCTCGGCCGCGTCGGGATCGTGCTTTGCTTTGCGTTTCCAGGAATTGAATACTTGCGATTCACCCCATTTGGTGTCCTCGGGAATGGTGACGACGTTTTCGAAGCGTACTTCGGGCGTAAAGTTCCAGATGTATTTGTATTCCAAGGACCGCACGGATCGCAGCCCGAAGTGTTCGGGGGCGTTGATGATGCCTTTGGTGGTCATCTGGGAGAAGACGTAGTCCTTTAGCTTGTTGGTCTCTCCGGAAAGGAGCGGCAGGAGGCTCTTCCCGTCGAGGATTGCGGCGGGTTGCCCGCCCGCGGCTTCCACGAAAGTGGGGACGATGTCAGAGTACTCGACGAGGGCGTCGCAGACTGATCCGGGTTCGATTTTGCCGGGCCAGCGGGCGATTAGCCCGGTGTGGAGGCCTGCGTCGTAGAGCGTCCACTTGGCGAAGGGGAGGCTGGAGCCTTGTTCGGTGGTGGCGATGAAGAGAGTGTTTTGTTTCAGACCATACTGGTCGACGAGGTCGAGGGCTTGTCCGACTTGGGCGTCGAAGTAGGTGGCTTCGGCTAGGTAGCGAACCTGGGCGTCGCGGGTTTCCGGTGTGTCGACGAAGGTGTAGGGCAGTGCGACGGTGTCCACGGAGTACCGGCTGGGGTCGCCCTTGTCCCACGGGGCGTGCGGCTCGTTGGAGGTGATAAAGAGGCAGAATGGGGTGTCGTCGGTTTGGCAGGACTTTATGAATGCTTCGATGGCGTCGAAATCGGGGCTGTTGCCTTTGTTCAGGTATTCGAAGGGGAAGACGCTTTGCGGCTTGATGTGGGTTTTGCCGCTAATGGCGACTCGGTAGCCGAGCGGCTGGAGGTAGTGGACGATAGACTCGGTGCCCGGGTTGGCGAAGGTATGGTTGGGGTAGGCTCCGGTTTTGAATGGGGATTGGCCGGTGTAGATATTGTGGCGCGTCGGGGAGCAAGTGGGCGAGGATTGGAAGCAATTGGTGAAGCGCACGCCTTCCTGGGCGAGGCCGTCCATGTGGGGCGTGTGGGCTTGGCCGCCGTAGCAGCCGACGTCGAAGTGGCTGAGGTCGTCGGCGAGAACGAAGACGAAATTCGGTCGGTCGCCGGCGGCCGTGGCGATCGAGGCAGCGGTGGCGAGGACAAGAAATGCGAGTAAGGGGGCTCTCATGATTGGGCGGCTGGCAAAGGGAAACTCCGTTTCTGCTGGAGAGGGTTACCGGTTTCGATCGCGGGTTGGAATTTAATTCATGCGAGAACCGGAAAATTTCCGCGCTTTCGACGGTGATTGACCTGCGAGAGTGTCGCGGGTGTATTCGGAGACGATGAAACTACCCCTTGTCTTATTCTCCGTGTTGTTCGCTTGCGCGCTTATCGCCCAGCCGAAGCGACCGGAACTTCCGCCGCCAACGCACGCGAATGTGGCTTATGGCGATCACCCAGAGCAGGTCCTCGACTTTTGGAAGGCCGATATCGGCTATCGCGGGCCGGTGGCGATTTACATTCATGGCGGCGGCTTTACGGGCGGAAACAAGGGGAGCATAAACCCGGCGACAGTGGTCCGCTTGGTCGAGTCGGGAATCCACGTGGCGGCGGTGGAGTACCGGCGTCTCAAGCACGCGAAGCTGCCGGCGGCCCATCGTGACGTGGCTCGGGCGGTGCAGTTCATTCGTTCGAAAGCAGGCGAGTGGGCGGTGGACACGAAGCTGGTCGGGGCGTTTGGCGGCTCGGCCGGGGCCCAGTTGAGCGCTTATTTGGCGTTCCACGACGATTTGGCCGATCCGGACAGCCCGGATCCGATCGACCGCCAGTCGACGCGTTTGTTCTGCGTGGCCCCGACGGGCGGCCAGTCGACGATGGACTTGAATTGGTGGGTCGAGAACATTCCCGGATACGACGCGTATCACGTGGATCCGAGCGGTTATTTCGAAACCGAAGGAGCGGCGCTCGAGAAGCAGGTCCGCGACGTGTCGATCGTCAATTTGATCTCTCCGGACGATCCTCCGGTGTTCATGAACTACAACATGAGTCCGGACGCGGCGATTCCCGAGGACCCCAAGCGCGCCCGCGGCTGGAAGGTCCACCATGTTAATTTTGGTCTCCATTTACAGGAGAAGCTGGACGCGGCCGGCGTGGAATCGACGCTCAAATACCCGGGGGCGGCGGACCTCTGCTATGATTCGGTAGTCGAATTTCTGGTGGACAAACTGGCCTGGAAGGGGGAGCGCTCGTTGTACGAGGGCTACGAGCCGGGAGTATTTGAGAGCAGCGGCGACTCGATTGCCTACCAGCTTTTGAAGCCGGCCAATTTCGATCCGGCCAAGCGTTATCCGCTCGTGCTCTTTTTGCATGGCAGTGGAGGTCGAGGGCCGGCCAATATTCGAAACCTGACCGATGCCGACGTGCCGGCTCGCTTGGCGACGGACTCGGTGAGCGGTTCCCACGACGCCTACTACTTGGTGCCGCAGTGCCCCGGACCGAATACTTGGACGGTGGGCGGCACTCGTCCGAGCAAGCAGCCGGTGTTGCTGGACTTGGTGGATCATGTGGTGGCGAGCGAGCGGATCGACCGGTCGCGCTTGTATGTAACCGGTCTGTCGATGGGCGGCTTTGGCACGTTTAGCGCCGTGTCGGCTCGGCCTGACTTTTGGGCGGCCGCGGCGCCGGTTTGCGGGGGATGGCGGCCGGAGGAGGCGGAGCGTTTTACGAAAACGCCGTTTTGGCTGTTTCATGGCGATCAAGATCGGGCGGTTGCCGTGGATCGTTCGCGCGACATGAATCGGGCCATCGCGGCGGCCGGCGGCGACGTCCAGTACACGGAATACCCGGGAGTGGGGCACGATTCCTGGCTCAATGCGTATTGGGATCCGAAGCTGTGGGACTGGATGTTCGCACAGCGGCGCTGAGCGGGAACGAGTCGCCTCATCGCTGCAACGAAGTATCTTTCCTCTCGCCCTGTCCACTCGGCGACTTAAACCGGGAAATTCACCAGTCTGCCCCTGATTGATCTGATGACGAAAACGCCCCAACGCCCCGTTGTTTTTCGAATACCGCGCTTCGCTTTGCGGAGCGGCGCGCTGGCTGGGTGCGCGTTTGTAGCGGGAACGGCTTGGGGCTCGATCGATTTCAACCGGGATGTTCGCCCGATTCTTTCTGACAACTGCTACAAGTGCCACGGGCCCGACGAGGAGTATCGGGAGGCGGACTTGCGCCTGGACACGCAGGCGGGCGCGTTGAGCGACCTCGGCGAGGGGATTTTCGCCATTGTCCCGGGCGACCCGGAGGCGAGCGAGGTTATGTGGCGGGTTGGCGCGGAGGACGAAGAAGACCTGATGCCGCCGCCGGATTCGGGACTGTCGCTCAGCGCCGAGGAAAAAGCGATTTTGGAAAAGTGGATCGCGGACGGGGCGGAATGGAGCGGTCACTGGTCCTTCGAGCCGGTGAAGCGTCCGGAGTTGCCGGAAGTCGCAAACGAGGCCTGGGTGCGGAATGGGATCGACGCGTTCATTCTCTCTCGCCTAGAGGCCGAGGGGATTTCCCCGTCGGACGAGGCCGACAAGACAACCTTGATACGACGGGTTACCTTGGACCTGACCGGTCTGCCGCCCACGCCGGAGGAAGTGGACGCGTTTTTGGCGGACGACGCTCCCGGCGCCTATGGGCGGCTGGTCGACCGACTGCTCGCGTCGCCTCGCTATGGCGAAGCGATGGCTCTGCCTTGGCTAGAGGCGGCTCGTTATGCGGACACGGATGGCTACCAGAACGATGGGCCGCGCGACATGTGGCGCTGGCGGGACTGGGTGATCGAGGCGTACAACCGAAATTTGCCGTTCGACCAATTTACGATCGAGCAACTCGCTGGCGACCTGCTCGAGAATCCGACCCTGGACCAGCTCATCGCCACCGGCTTCAATCGCAACCACCGCTACAATTCCGAGTCGGGTCTGGTGCTCGAAGAATTTTTGCTGGAGAACGCGGTCGACCGGGTCGACACGACCTCGACGGTCTGGATGGGCTTGACCATGGGCTGCGCTCGTTGCCACGACCACAAGTACGATCCGATATCCATCAAGGAGTACTACCAGTTGATCTCGTTGTTCGACAATGTGACGGAGTCCGGGCGGGCGATTAAGTTCGGCAACTCCGAACCGTGGATCACTGCTCCCACGAACGAGCAGGCAGCCGAGCTAGCGGTTCTCGATCAACGCGTGGCGGAAGCGCGTGCGGAGCGAACGCAGGCGGCGTCCCGCATATCGGAGTGGATCGTATCCGGAAAGTTGGGAGACGCGCTGCTCGACGAAGGGCAGTTTGTTTCACGCGGCTTGGTGGAACGCTATTCGTTCGAAGCGGGCGAGGCGCTGGACTTCGCAACGGATGAACGACCGATCTACGGAAACGGGTCGATGGGCCGAGGAGCGACCTTCGACGGAACGACTTCAGTCGCGTTTGAAAGCGCATTCGGCTACTTTTGCCATGATCGGTTTAGTTTGTCGTTTTGGGTGCGACCGGATGATGTATCCGACTCGGTGATACTGTCAAAACAAGACGTCAACACGCGGCGTCCGGGATTGGCGGTTGAGCTGGTGAACGGAAAACTGCAGTTCAATATCATCACGCGCTGGATTGCCGGCGTCGGTTCGATCGAAACTCTGGACCGACTGAAACCGGGCGAGTGGACGCACGTCGCTTTGACCAACGACGGCACGCAGCGGGCCCGCGGAATGCACATCTACTTGAATGGCGAACGGGTGGAGACGCGCACGCTTCACAACACCAATAGCAACGTCGTAAACACAGCCAAGAACGCCCCGCTCCGGTTGGGGAAAGGAGTCATCGGTGAGCCGTTCGCGGGCGGCCTGGACGAAATTCGGGTTTACGACCGGACGCTTTTCCCTGACGAAGTGGCCCTCCTGGCGACGCCGGAGTCCGTCTACGACATCGTATTCAAGCGGACCTCCGATTTGAGCGCGACCGCCATCGCCAAGCGCGCCGCCTATCTGCTGGAGAGTCTGGGACCGGAACCGTTAAAAGCGATCGACGCCCGCTACCACTCGCTTCGAATGGAGCGTCAAGCGTTCCACGATTCGCTCCCAACTACCATGGTGATGGAAGAATTGGATACGCCGCGGAAGACGCATGTACGGGCGCGCGGCGTGTACCATCAATATGGGGAAGAAGTGACCGCGGGGCTGCCTGAAGTTTTGCCTGACTTCCCGGACGGCGCTTCGCGCGACCGGCTGGGGCTAGCCCAGTGGCTGGTAAGTGGAGAGCATCCTTTGACCGGGCGAGTGTCGGCGAATCGTTACTGGATCAAGTATTTCGGCCGCGGATTGGTAAAGTCGGCGGAAAACTTCGGGTTGCAAGGAGACTGGCCGAGTCATCCGGAGTTGCTCGACTGGCTGGCGGACGAGTTCGTTCGACTCGATTGGGACGTCAAGGCGATGCAAAAGCTCATCGTCACGAGCGCGACCTATCGGCAGTCGTCGCGGGTAACGCCGGAATTGCTGGAGCGCGACCCGGAGAACGTCCTTCTCGCCCGCGGCCCGCGTCAGCGGCTCACGGCTCAGGCGGCTCGCGATCAGGCCTTGGCGGTGAGCGGCTTGTTGGCGGAGCGTTTGGGAGGCCCGTCCGTGAGTCCGTATCAGCCGGACAAACTCTGGGATTTGATGAGCAACATGAAGTACTCCCAGTCTTCTGGCGACGACTTGTATCGAAGGAGCTTGTACACGATCTGGAAGCGGACGGTGCCTCCGCCTTCGATGGCCTTGATGGACGCGGCGGACCGGGAAGTGTGTATGATCAGCTCCAATCGGACCAATACGCCCTTGCAAGCGCTGACCTTGTTGAACGAGAAAACCTATGTCGAAGCGGCCCGGAATCTGGGGCAGCGTATTCTGCTGGAAGCGGGAGACGCGGCCGAGGATCGGGTTGTGCTTGGTTTTCGACTCGCCTTGGCGCGTCGTCCCAACGAGCGCGAGCTAGAAACGCTCACGAGCGCCTACGCGGCCTACCGCGCGGAGTTCGCGGAGGACTTGGTCGGAGCGGAGCGGCTCATCGGTATTGGCGAGTCGGATGCGGACGATTCGCTCGATCCGCGGGAGTTGGCGGCGGCGACCACGCTGGCCAATGTGCTGCTCAATCTTGACGAGACGATCACGAAGGAATAGACGTATGAACACCCCCATGGAAGGCTGTAGTGGATACAATAAATTGTCGGATAACCCGTTGACGATGACCCGACGGTATTTCCTTGGCAAAGCGGCCAAGGGCTTGGGAACTGTAGCCTTGGGGTCGCTCCTGAACGAGCGGTTGTTCGCGACGCAGAGCGCGAACGGCGGCCTGCCGGGGTTCCCGAATTTCGCTCCAAAGGCGAAGCGTGTGATCTATCTGTTCCAGTCGGGCGGACCGCCGCAGATGGACCTGTTCGACTACAAGCCTTATTTGGACAAGGTGCACAACCAGGAGGTCCCGGACTCTGTATTCAATGGACAACGACTGACTGGAATGACGGCGGGGCAGAGTTCGTTTCCGGTAGCGCGTTCCTTATTCAAATTCGAACGCGCGGGACGCGGCGGGGTTTGGCTGAACACGGAAGTAATGCCCCATTTGGCCAAGGTGATGGACGAGGTGTGCGTGATCAAGTCGATGCACACGGAAGCGATCAACCACGATCCGGCCATTACATTTTTCCAGTCCGGTTTCCAGATTGCAGGGCGCCCGAGCATCGGAGCCTGGCTTTCCTACGGCTTGGGAAGTCTCAATGAGAATTTGCCGGCGTTCGTTGCCATGACCTCGTTCAATGGCGGCCAGCCCTTGTACGATCGCCTTTGGGGGGCGGGCTTTTTGCCTTCGAAGCACCAGGGGGTGAAGTTTGGCGGCGGCAAGGATCCAGTGTTGTATTTGAATAATCCCGACGGGATGAGCTCGAAGTTGCGCCGCAAGACGCTCGACCACATCGCGGCCATGAACGAGATGAAGTTCGACGACCATGGCGACCCGGAGATCGAGACGCGCATTTCCCAGTACGAGATGGCTTTCCGCATGCAGACCTCGGTTCCGGAGCTGACGGACGTGTCGGACGAGCCCGAAAGCGTGTTCGACCTTTACGGCAAGGACGCCCGTACGCCGGGGAGTTATGCGAACAATTGCCTGTTGGCCCGGAGGTTGGCGGAGCGGGGCGTGCGATTCATCCAGTTGTTTCATCGCGGCTGGGACACGCATAACAATTTGCCGAACCAGTTGAAGCGGCAGTGCGCGGCGACGGACCAGCCTTCGGCGGCGCTGATTGCGGACCTCAAACAGCGAGGCATGCTGGAGGACACGCTGGTGGTGTGGGGCGGCGAGTTCGGCCGGACAGTCTACAATCAGGGCGAGATGACTGCGAACAACTACGGGCGCGATCATCATCCCCGCTGTTTCAGCATGTGGATGGCGGGCGGCGGCGTCAAAGGCGGCATGAGCTTTGGCAAGACCGACGATTTCAGCTACAATATCGCCGAGAACCCCGTGAGCGTGCACGACCTGCACGCGACGATCCTGCATTTGCTGGGCGTGGACCACAAGCGCCTGACCTTCAAATTCCAGGGTCGCCACTACCGCTTGACCGACGTGCACGGGAAAGTGGTGAAGCCGATTTTGGTGTAGTGTAGGGGCGCGAGGTCTGGGTGTGGTGTTAGGACGCATAGGACCTATAGGTCTGATAGGTCGTATAGGTCCTATTCGCGACCGGTCCTCGTCTCGCCCGGCGAATCAAAGATTGAAGTTTCTCCCGGATTCGGGAGTCTTGAGGGAATTTCTCCGTTACCCATTCGAGCCTCGACACGTTTCCCAAGCGGGTTGACCGCGTTTGGCCAGAGGGTCGGAGACTGAGTCCAAATCGACAATCCTGATAACTATTGATATGAAGATCCGAAAACGAACTCTCTCTGTTCTATCCTTGCTGGCCGCCCTCTGGTTGCCCGCCGCATTTGCCGATTCGCCGAACGTGCTTGTAATCCTGGTCGACGACATGGGCTACGGCGACGCGAAGTGCTACAATTCGGAGTCTCAGATCGAAACGCCGCATATTAATCGTCTGGCGGATGAAGGGATGCTGTTTCGCGACGCTCACGCTCCGGGTCCGCTGTGTCACATGTCGCGCTACGGTCTGATGACGGGTCGGTATCCGTTTCGGACGGACGTGACGGTTTGGCCCAAGGAGCCGCTGATCGACGAGGGGCAAATGACGATTGCGTCGTTCTTGAAGTCACAGGGCTACCAAACGGCGATGGTGGGCAAGTGGCACTTGGGGTTTAAGGAAAATGGATACGAAAATCCGTTGCCGGGCGGCCCGGTGGATCGCGGCTTCGACTCTTATTTCGGTATCCGGGCGTCGACGGATATCCCGCCTTATTTTTACATACGCGGGGACCGGGCGGTGAGTCCGCCAACGGATTACATCGAGCGCGTGCACAGCGAAGGCTGGACGTCGATTCAGGGCGAGTTTTCACGCGAAGGCGGGATTGCTCCCGGGCTGGAACTGAAAGACGTGCTGCCGCGCTTCACGGATGAAGCGATCGAAGTGATCGACGGGCATTCGCAGAAGGATCCCCTCCTGCTTTATTTGGCCTACCCTGCGCCACATACGCCTTGGCTGCCTTCGCCTGAATTCGTGGGAAAGAGCGGCGCATCGATGTACGGCGACTTCATGATGATGGTCGATCACGAGATTGGCCGCGTGCTCGAGTCGCTGGAGAACGCTGGCATGGCTGAAGACACGCTGGTTATATTTACCTCGGACAATGGTCCGGTTTGGTACGACCAAGATGTGGAGCGATTCGGTCACGACTCGGTGGGCCCGCTGAGAGGGATGAAGTCCGACGCGTGGGAAGGCGGCCATCGCATGCCGTTCATCGTTCGCTGGCCGGGAACGGTGAAGGCGGGGTCGACTAGCGACCAGTTGGTGTGCTTTACCGACTTGCTAGCGACGTTCGCGGATATTCACGGCGCGACTCTGCCTTCGGAAGCCGGTCCGGACAGTTTTAGTTTTCTTCCCGCCCTTAAAGGTAAGAAGGGCAAAGGCGATTCGATCCGCCAATCGATCGTGATGAAGTCGGGCAGTGGCGGGCTCATGATGATCCGCTCTGGGAATTGGAAGCTCATCGAAGGACGTGGGTCTGGCGGATTCTCCGATCGCGGCCCGCGTGGCGGCGATCCTTTGGCCAGTGGCGGAAACAATGCTCGGGCAGCAAAGGACGCGGGACCGGAAGCCCAGCTGTATTTGATGAGCAAGGACATTGGGGAGACCAAGAACTTGTACGAAAAGAAGCCGGAGATCGTCTCCCGGTTGCGGGAGGAGTTGGCGACGATCGTCGATTCGGGACGAAGTCGGTAGTTGTTATGGGTCGATTGGAATTGGGTCGGCGCGCCTGGAATGCCGCTTTGGGAGTTCTCTTCCTGTTTTCCGGTTGCGCGGTCTCGCCCGATTCCGACGTCGGCAATCCGCTCGCGGCTTACGCAGACTCGGTCGTTGAGGGGGTCTACACGAACTCGCTGACCGGCAAGGTCATGGTCGGCTATCAAGGTTGGTTCAATGCGGGGGGCGATGGCGCCGGGTTGGACTGGACTCATTGGACCCGCCCGAAAGGCGATTCGTTTGGGCCGGAGAACGTGGCGGTCGACTTGTGGCCTGACATGCGGGAGTATGGCCAGTCGCAGCGTTACGCGACGGAATTTAGGGGAATCGATGGCGAGGCGATCGAAGTGTTTAGCTCCTACGATCGGGAAACCGTTTTGCTGCACTTTCAGTGGATGCGGGACTACGGGATCGACGGGGCGTTCGTGCAGCGATTCGCCAATGGCTTGGGTCGGCCGGAATTGAAACACCACAAAGACGTCGTCCTGGCCAGCGCTCGGGAAGGGGCCAATCGTTATGGGCGGGCTTATGCGGTGATGTACGATTTGAGCGGTCTCCCAACGGGTGGAGTAGAATCTGTCCGAAATGATTGGATACAATTGCGCGAACAAATGCGGATTATGGACGACCCGGCCTATTTGCGTCACGAAGGAAAGCCGCTGGTGAGTGTTTGGGGAGTGGGGTTCAGCGCTCGCGGCAAACTGCGCGCGTACACTTTGGACGAGTGCATGGCGCTGGTTGATTTTCTCAAAGCAGATGGCTGTTCGGTCATGCTTGGCGTGCCGACGCAGTGGCGGGAGGGCGGCCGTGACGCGATGGAGGATCCCCGATTGCAGGAACTGCTAGCCCGAGTGGATGTGGTCAGCCCTTGGACGGTCGGGCGTTACCGAGATCTGGATACGGTTGAGCGACATGCGATCCGATACTGGCAGCCTGATCAGGAGTGGTGCGTGGAGCGCAGTGTGGACTACCTTCCCGTCGTTTTCCCAGGGTTCAGCTGGCACAATCAGAACGGTGGAAAACTGGACCAGATTCCCCGGTTGAAGGGCACGTTTTTCTGGTCGCAAATCGAGGCGGCCAAGCGAATCGGGGCGGAAATGATCTATGTCGCCATGTTCGACGAAATGGACGAGGGGACGGCGATTTTCAAGTGTACCAACACGCCGCCGTTCTTGGACGGCTCCCAATTCCTAGGCTACGAAGGTTTGCCGAGCGACTACTATCTACGTTTGGCAGGCGAGGCGGGCCGCTTCATTCGGAACGAACACTCAACTGAGATTCGCTACGCGGACTACTGACTATGAAGCTAAAGTGTATTCACTCGTTTATTGCAGCCCTGGCTCTCGCGTCGGCGTCGGTCGCTCAGTCGCCGAATGTGCTGTTCATTGTGTGTGACGACCTCAACGTCCAATTGAGCGCGGCGGGTTACCATCGGGTTCCGACTCCGCGATTGGAAGCCTTTGGGAACGAGAGTATCACCTTCAATCGGGCGTACTGCCAGTATCCGGTATGCGGGCCTTCGCGGGCGTCTATGCTGAGCGGATTGTATCCAGAATCCACGGGCGTGGTCAGCAACACGGCGGATATTCGCGATACGCGTCCGGGGACGGTTTCGCTGCCACAGAGGTTCAGGGACAGCGGCTATTGGACGGCGGCGGTGGGCAAGATTTTTCACAACGAGAAGATGCAGCCCAAGGACTTGGCCTGGCACGAGTATCACATGTTTCAGAACGATACACATGGTTTGGAAGTCGATGCGCGCAGGGAGTTTGAAGCGGCGCGTGGATCGATCGAGAAGCGCGAAAACCGTAAGGAGTGGCGGGCGTTTTTAAGCGCTTACTCCAAGCAGACGCGTGGACAGACGCCTCCCGGATACGGGCCGACTGACTTGGAGGACGCCGGGCATCGGGATGGAAAGAACGCCCGCAAGGTCGCGGCGTGGCTCGAGAGCGGAGCCAACGGGGACAAGCCGTTTTTCATCGCTTGCGGGATTCACAAGCCGCACGTCCCGTTTTTGGCCCCGCAGAAGTACTTCGACCAGTTCCCGATAGAGGATATCGAGTACGAGCCGATGCGGAGAAACGACTGGGCGGACATTCCCAAGAAAGCGGCGTCGCATCGCTACGTGGCGTTCGGGTTCGAGTTTGAAAAGGAGGACGACGCTTTGCGGCGCGAGTACATCCAGGCCTATCATGCGTGTATTGCCTTTATCGATGCGCAGTTGGGGATTGTTTTCGACGCCTTGAAGGAGAGCGGGCTCTGGGAGGACACCATTGTCGTCTTTACATCGGACCACGGTTATCACTTGGGTGAGCATTCGATGTGGGGGAAAGTGACTCTGTTCGAAGAATGCGCTCGGGTGCCGATGATGATGCGCGTGCCGGGGGTGACGCCTGCGGGGACGCAATCCGACGCGTTGGTGGAGCACGTCGATTTTTATCCGACACTGCTGGAGTTGTGTGGATTGGAGGCAGCCGGGCCCTTGCAAGGGCGCAGTCTTACGAGCTTGCTGGAAGATCCGTCGGGCGCCGGCAAGGAGTTCGCGTATACGGTGGTGAGTCGAGGCAAGGATCTGGGGCGTTCGATCCGTTCGGATCGCTGGCGCTACGCGGAGTGGTTCGACGCAGACAACGCGGAGCTGTATGATTTGGAGAACGATCCGCGGGAGTACACCAATTTGGCTCAGAATCCTGAATACGCGTCGCAGTTGAAAATGATGAGCGCGGCTCTGGAGCGGGTGAGTCGCAAGGCGGGCGATGCGCGATGATTTTGGAGATGCGTGTTAACCGCAGAGGACGCGGAGTCTTGGTTGATGGTCTTTGCGTCCTCTGCGGTTAGACAATTCGCATTGCTTTCAGAAGTCCCATGTTCTTAGTACTAACGAAATCCAGTCTATTATGCCCATGAATAAACTAACACTCGTCATTCTCGCCGCCGCGCTTTTTTTCTCGATCGGCTGTTCAGAAACCCCTTCGTCAAGCGATGCTTCCGCTGATGGCTGGACCGCGTTGTTCGATGGAAAGTCGCTCGCCGGCTGGCGTGGCTACAACGATGTCGAGACCGAGGGCATTTGGGTTGTAGAGGATGGCGCCTTGCATTTGGTGGGTCGCGAGAAGGGCAGTCCGCATGTGAATATTATCACGGAAGGCCGTTACGACGACTTCGATTTTCGCTTTGATTGGAAGGTGGAGGAAGGAACCAATTCGGGAGTGATGTTTCACGTGGGCGAGGGGCCGAAGCAGCCTTACTTGACCGGTCCCGAGTACCAGGTGCTCGACAATTTCGGGTTTCGAAACGGGAAGGGGCAGCCGGTTGGCGTGACCGAGCACACAGCGTCGCACTATGCGATAGAGGCGGCGGTCAGCGACGTGACCAAGCCGATTGGCGAGTGGAATTCCAGCCAGATCGTGGTCGAGGGTAACCATGTCCAGTATTGGTTAAATGGAGTCAAGACGGCAGAGTACGAGATGCACAGCGAGAAGTGGAAGGAGCAGGTCGCCAACTCGAAGTTCCGAAAGTGGAAGGATTTCGCGACGCTGGGCGAGGGGCATATCGGACTCCAGGATCACGGGCACCGTGTGTGGTTCCGGAATTTGAAGATCAAGGAGCTTTAGGAACCGCGAATAGAGGCGAATGATCGCGAATTTCTCTAATTCTAATCGGATTCGCGATCATTCGCGTCTATTCGCGGTTTCAAAACCCTCTGTTCTAGTTTAAATCTGCGGGCTTGCGGTTTTTGTCGATCGCGGTTACTTAGGACAATGCTCTCTATGATACTCTATATTCTCTTCGCCTTGGTGGCGGGCGCGTTTATCCTGTTTGGGCTGGGTATCGCCGTGCAAAAGGGCATGTCCAAGGACGCGGAAGAGAGGGAGAAAGCGGATACGGATTCGGACAAGCCGGACAATCCTGAGATGCAGCGTTAGGGCAATTCGCGCGAGCGTTTCGATTCGCGTTGCTAGAACTCGGATCGGGTGGTTTAGTGTGGGGATGTTCTCCTCGAAACTTACCCCGTTTTTAGTCGGTTTTACTGCTCTCGTTTCATGCGCTTGGGCGCAGGCCCGACCCAACGTCGTCTTCATCTTTATCGACGACCAGGGCTACTACGATTTGAGTTGCTATGGAGCGACGGAGCTGGAGACGCCGCGGATCGACGCGATGGCTCGCGAAGGAATTCGGTTCACGGATTACTACGCGGCCGCGCCGATCTGCAGCCCGTCGCGGGCGGGGCTTCTGACCGGCTGTTATCCGCGGCGCATTGGCATGGAAACTTGGGTGCAACGAGCGGATTCGCGTCGCGGAATCCACTCTGAAGAGCTGACAATGGGCGAGTTGTTTCAATCAAATGGATACGCGACGGCGTGTATTGGCAAATGGCATCTCGGATTCAAGGAAGAGTTCCTTCCGTTGCAGCAGGGCTTCGATCACTACTTCGGATTACACCACAATTTGGATGGGGTGGAAGTTATTTATTTCGAAGAGGAAGGGGGCGTTCCTTTGATACGTGGAAACGAAGTGGTTAAACGCCCGGCCGATCCGGCTGAGCTCACGCGGATCTACACGGACGAGGCGATCGCGTTCATGAAGGAAAACCGAGACGAGCCGTTTTTTATCTACCTACCCCATACCATGCTTCACAATCCGTTGGGCGTGAGCGAAGCGTTCAAAGGTTCGTCCAATTTTGGTGAATACGGGGATGCGATCCAGGAGTTGGATTTCAACGTGGGGCGTATTTTCGACGCGCTTGAAGAGTTGGGGATCGAGGACGAGACGATTGTCGCCTACGCGTCGGACAACGGGCGCGGTCCGGGGCGGAGTCCGAGCCAGCCGATTAAGGGGAGAAAGATCTCTACGTATGAAGGCGGGTTGCGCGTTCCGGGCATCGTTTGGGGGCCGGGTTTGGGGATCCGGTCGGGCTATGAATCGTCGTCGGTGGTGACGGCGATGGACTGGTTTCCGACCTTGGCGAGTTTCGCTGGAATTCGGATTCCGGAGGAACGGGTGATCGATGGGCGCGATTTGAGCGCGTATTTCTCCGGTGGCGTCGATGCGATTCCGTCGTCGGTGCGCGATCGGTCGTTGAATGGGGACGTTCCTTTGCGGCGCAACTTGGACTTTGCGGGCGAGTGGGCGCCGTTGTTCACGCGTGAGGAATACGTGAGCGCGTTTTTCTATCATGGCAGCCATGGGGCGCTGGCGGCGGTGCGTTCGGGTCGGTGGAAACTGGTGTTGAATCCGACTTTGGAGTTGTACGATTTGGTGGCGGATCCGGGGGAGTCGAAATTGGTGAGGAACCGGGAGGTTTCGCGTAAGCTTCGGGGAATGGCGGTGACGTTTCAGGAAGAGATGAGCCGGGACGGTCGCAAGGCGGGATTCGCTGAGGACTGAGTTTTTACAGACAGGATTTGTATTAGGTGGAACGCGACGTCCCGGCGCGTTTTGTCCAACACGAGATCGGGTGGATCTTGAAGTCGGGATTTTGTCATCGCTCACCCGTGCAACGGGTTCGCTAGGAGTCCCTGCGAGCAGGGACAGTAGGATTCCGCGCTGCGGAAAATAAAGTTTCTTTATTCTGTTGGCATAGCCATCCTGTAGCCCCGACTTTGTCGGGGCGTATCCTGTTAAATCTAACTGGGTAGTTGTGAATATAGTCGCTTCGTTTTGGCTTTAGGTTTTGGACCGAGTGGCTGAAAGTGAGGTTATGGTAAAGCGTAATTTCTTGTTTGGCTGGTTGTTTTTCGGGGCGCCTCTCTTGTTGTTTGGGGAGCTGGATCCCCGGGTGGTGGCGGAGTCGAAGAAGGCGAACGACTTTTTCGAGCGGGTCTACAATGAGAAGGTGGATCGCTATCCGGAATGGCAGACTTACTTGGGGATCAAGAAGGACTACGGCGAGTGGGACGATGGCTCCGAGGAGATGGAGTTGCGGGAGCTGGCGATTACCAAGGAGAATATGGAGTGGCTGCAGTCGTCGATCGATTACGACTTGCTCGACGAGCAGACGAAAATCAGCTATCGGCTTGCCATTCAGAACGCCAAGGACGCTATCGCCAATTTCAAGTATCGACGCTACAACTACCCGGTGAACCAAATGTTCGGAAGGCACACGGGCGTGCCCTCGTTTTTAATCAATATGCATTTGATGGCCGACGGCGATGACGCGGAGGCCTACGTGTCGCGGCTGGAGGGCGTGGACCGGGTATTCGAGCAATTGATCGAGAATCTGGATTTGCGCGAGCAGATCGGGGTGATCCCGCCGAAGTTCGTCTATCCGCGAGCGATTGAATCGAGCCGCAATATTATTACGGGCGCTCCGTTCGACGATTCCGGAGAGGACTCGGCCTTGTGGGGCGATTTCCGGGAGAAACTACAGGCGCTCGATCTTGCGGAGCCGCGAAAGGTGCAATTGCAGAATCAAGCCCGCACGGCGCTGCTGGAGGTGGTCAAGCCCGCGTACGAACGTCTCATCGACTTTCTGGAAGCTCAGGAGAAGCGGGCGACGACGGACGATGGCGTTTGGAAATTCCAGGATGGCGACGCGTTTTACGACGAAGCGCTGCGGTTAACGACCACGACCGAGCTTTCCCCCGAAGAAATTCATCAGGTTGGGCTGAGCGAGGTGGCGCGTATCCATGAAGAAATGCGCGGGATCATGAAGAAGGTGGGTTTTGAAGGCGATCTGAAGGCCTTCTTCGAATTCATGCGCACGAATCCGCAGTTTTACTATCCGAATACAGACGAAGGAAAGCAGGCGTACTTGGACAGGGCGGTGGCCGTTATCGACGACATGAGGGATCGGTTGGATACGCTGTTTTTGACGAAGCCGAAGGCCGAGTTGATTGTGAAGCGGGTCGAGGCGTTCCGTGAGAAATCGGCGGGGACCGCGTTCTACCAGCGCCCGGCCCCGGATGGAAGTCGCCCGGGAATTTACTATGCCAACCTTTACGACACGGCGAACATGCCGAAGTACAAATTGGAAGCGCTGGCCTATCACGAAGGGATTCCGGGGCATCACATGCAACTGGCTCTGGCTCAGCAGCTGGAGGGAATCCCGAAGTTTCGCAAGCTCGGCGGCTACACGGCTTACATCGAAGGTTGGGGTCTCTATTGCGAGCTCATCCCTAAGGAAATGGGATTGTACGAGGACCCGTATTCGGATTTCGGGCGCCTGAGCATGGAACTGTGGCGAGCGTGTCGCTTAGTAGTGGATACGGGAATTCACTCGAAACGATGGACACGGGAACAGGGAATCGCCTATTATCGCGACAATACACCGGACACGGAACGCGATTGTATCCGAATGGTGGAGCGCCACATCGTCATGGCGTCGCAGGCGACCGCTTACAAGGTGGGGATGCTTAAGATTCTGGAACTGCGCGAGAAGGCGAAAACGGCGCTGGGGGACCAGTTCGACATTCGCGTCTTTCACGACGTGATCCTGAAAGGCGGTCCGCTGCCGCTGACGGTGTTGGAACAGATGGTGGACGAGTATATCGAAGCGGTGAAGGGTTGAATAGTGACGAGTGAAAATGTGGAGCTCTAGGTGAGGCTGCGGCCGTTCTCCTTCTACATTGAGATTTAAACAGTGATCTCTCCGAGATCAAATTCCGTCCTGTCTTGACAGGACGGAAGCAGGATCGCTTCGCGAACAGGATTTTTTGAGAGGTTTTTAGTGGCGAACGGCGAAATGGGACCTCATCAACAGATCCTTGTCCCGTCAAAGGCGGGATCCTGGTGGCGCGAAGCGACATTTCGCCGCTAGGCGACTGTTTTTTTAAAGGGGTTCTTTTTTTGCGAAGCGGGATGTGCGTTCGCCCGCGGAGCGGGTTCACTTGGATGATCCCGTCGCCGCCGGATTTGCGGTGCTTATGCGACGATTCTCGGGTCTGGTCTACTTGGTGACGCCTTCTTTGATGTAGTGCTCCTTGAACCAGGCGTTGATGGGGCCGTCGCCGATCGCGGGGTGGTAGGGGTTGTTGACGGAGGGGAGTTGGTCGCGGAAGGAGTCGAGGATCACCGCGTACTCGGGATTGGTGGCGAGATTCGTCCACTCGTTGGGGTCGGAGTCGTGGTTGTACAGTTCTTCTGATCCATCGTCGTATCGAATATATCGGTACTGGCTAGAGCGAAGGCTGTGGTTGTTTCGGGCGTAGGTGGTGATTATGGAGCGGCGCCACGGCGTATTGGGATTCTTGATCAAAGGAACGAGGCTGCTGCCGGTATTCTCTTCGCGCGCGGGGAGACCGCACAGGTCGAGCAAAGTCGGATAGAGGTCGATCAAGCCGACGGGATGGGCTCGTTTTTGTGGCCGCTCGTTTCCGGGCGTGACGACGATTAGCGGCACGCGGGTGGACTCTTCCCAGAGGCCTTGCTTGGAGACGCGCGACTTTTCGCCGAGGTGATAGCCGTGGTCGCTGAAGAGAACGACAACGGTGTTATCGGCGTGGGGCGAGTTTTCCAGGGCGTCGAGCACGCGGCCGACTTGGGCGTCGACGAAACTGGTGCAGGCGAGGTAGGCTTGGGTGCAGCGGCGGAGCTCTTCGTTGTCGTTGGCTTTGAGCCAGTCGATATTCGGATAGCGCGGCAATTCGTGGATACGCCGCCCGGTTTCTGGGACGTCGTCCAGGTCGTCGTTTGGAACCTCGGGTATGACGACTTGGTCGAGTGGGTGGAGGTCGAACCATTCTTGTGGCGCGTAGAAAGGGACGTGGGGGCGGTGAAAGCCGACGGCGAGAAAGAACGGTTTGTCGTGTTCCGTTTCGAGGTAGGGGATGGCCCAGTCGGCGGTTTGGAAGTCGGGCATGTCCTTGTTGAACTCGGGAAACACGCCCCAGTCGGTTTGGGTGCCGGTGTAGGGCTGGGAGTAGTCGGGGCGATAGCGGAAGCGCGTGTCGTTTGGCGCTTTGGGTCCTTCGGGTTTGGGGCCGGAATTCCCGCGTGAGCCGGCGATCTGGAAGAGATCTTCCTGCGGGTATCCGTGGGAGATTTTCCCGACCCCGAAAGTCGCGTAGCCGTGGGCGGCGAAGTATTGGGGTAGAAGGTGGCCGTGGAAGATCTCGGTGTCGTCGGCGAGTCGGTTGCCTCTAGGCTGGTTGTAGATTCCGGTTTCGTGGGGATAGCGACCGGAAAGCAGGGAGGCCCGGGAGGGACCGCAGATGGGGGCTTGGCAGTGGGCGTTGGTGAAAAGCGTGCCGCGGGCGGCGAGCGAGTCGATGTGGGGCGTCTTGGACTGCGGGTGGCCGTCCATACAGCCGACCCAGTCGTTAAGATCGTCAATGGCGATGAAAAGGACGTTGGGGCCGTCCGCGGCGCGGACGGAAGAGTGAAGGGTGAAGAGTGAAAGGTGAAAGAGGAGAAGAGTTTTGAGGATGGGTTTCATTTGTATTTTGGAAAGTTGGGATTCTTGGCGAGATGCTGATGGTTCGTATCCAAAATCCTAATCTTAATCATACTCCTAATCCTAATCTAGAATCGAGTGGGGTAGCGGAGTGATTAAGATTAGGAGTATGATTAGGATTATTTATTGTCGTGAGGGATGGGGTCGTCTTTGCCGATTGGTTTCCCTTCCCAGACGGGTTGTCGGTCGTAGTAGGTGAGGACGCGGGCTCCGCTGCCGGCGACGGGGCCGTTGTCGACTTTCGGGATCCACTTGCGCAGTTCGGCGAGCCGTTCGGGGTTTTCGGCCGCGACATTGTTCCATTCGCGGGGATCGTTGACGATGTCGTAAAGTTCCTCTTCGCCGTCGACGTAGTGAATGTAGCGCCACTCTTCGGTGACGATAGAGTAGTTGCCTTGGTTGTGGGAGGTGATGGCGGGTCGGTCCCGCGGCGCGCGAGCGTTTCTGAGTTGAGGCGCGAGACTGAGGCCCTCGAGGTGGTCGAGTTTGGGAAGTCCGCACAGTTCGACGAGCGTGGGGTAGATGTCGAGCAGCTCGGCGGGTTTGGAGCTGGTTTGCCCGGCGGTGACGCCGGGGCCGGCGAAGATGAGAGGGACGCGGGTGGAGTTGCGCCACAGGGTGTTTTTCCCGGTGATCGACTTTTCGCCGAGATGGTAGCCGTGGTCGCTCCAAAGGACGACGATGGTGTTATCCGCGTAGCCGGCGGCTTCGAGGGCGTCGAGGATGCGTCCGATTTGATCGTCGACGAAACTGGTGGAGGCCAGGTAGGAGCGGACGAGGTTGACTTGCTGGTCGTTCTCGTCGAGCCAGCGTTTGCGCGGCTCGGGGAGACTCCAGTGTATCCACCAGGAGGAGCGCGGCGTGTCGAGGCGGTCGCCTTCCGGCATTTCTGGCAGAATGGATTCATCATCTGGATACAAGTCGAACCATTTTTGGGTGGCGTAGCAGGGTACGTGGGGCAGGAAGAAGCCGGCGGCGAGGAAGAACGGTTTTCCTTTTGGCATTTCCTCGATCATGCGGATGGCTTGGCTGGCGACGTCGTAGTCGCCTTTGGTGGAGTCGTCGTTGTTGTCGGGCCAGACGCCCCAGTCCATGAGCGGGTGGTTGCCGAAGGGCGTGGCGGGGATGAGTTTGGCGGGAGGGCGGGAGCCGACACCTCCACGGGATCCCCAGTTTTGGAATTCTGGATTGGGCTCGCTCGCGGGCTGCGTCCGGACGCTGTGGTAGATCTTGCCGTTGCTGTAGGTCTGGTAGCCGTTGTCGGCGAAGTGCTGGGGAAGGGAGACGAGGTCGGCCCATTGGGGCACGTCGCGGAACCAGGGGCGGAGTCCGTGTATTCCTGTAGTGCTTGGGCGGAGACCGACCATGAGGCTCGTGCGGGACGGATTGCAAAGCGGGGCTTGGCAATGGGCGTTGGCCATCAAGGTTCCTCGCGCGGCGAGACGGTCGATGTTGGGGGTCTTCACCATCGGGTGCGAGTCCATGCAGCCGATCCAGTCGTTCTGGTCGTCGATGGCGATGAAGAGGACGTTGGGGCCGTCCGCGGCGCGGAGGGAGGAGTGAAGAGTGAGGAGTGAAATTAGAAAAACGAGGATGGGTTTCATACTTTGGGTAAGGGGTAGCTTCTGGGGAAATTTGCGTTCTAGTCGTGGTTAGGGTGTCCAGACGGGGTCGATCATCTGGGCGTTGAGGGCTTCCCAGGCGGCGAGTAGTTCGGAGCGTTTTTCGGGGTGAGTGGCGGCGAGGTCGTTGGTTTCGCCGATGTCTTCTGCGAGGTTGTAGAGCTCCCAGGTCGCGTCGCGGGCGCGTCGGGCGTTTTGCAGGAGCTTCCAGTCGCCGACGCGGATGGCGGACCGGGGTCCGATTCGCCAGAAGATCGATTCGTGTGGCGCGGACGCGTCTTCGTTTTTCAAATACGGGATGAGGTTGACTCCGTCGTATCGTTTTCGGTCGTCGAGGACAGCTCCGGAAAGGGCGGCGGCGGTAGCGAAGATGTCGAGGGAGAGGACCGGCTGCTCGTACACTTGGCCGGCGGGGAGTTCGCCTTTCCATTGGGCGAGGAAGGGAACGCGATTGCCGCCTTCATAGACGCTGCCTTTGCCGTCGCGTAGAGGGAGATTGCTGGAGGTGAGCTCGCGGGTTGGGCCGCCGTTGTCGCTGAGAAAGAAGACGAGCGTGTTTTCTTCGAGGCGCTCTTGTCGGAGGGTGTCGAGAATAGCCCCGACGCTGTCGTCCATGTTGGCGAGCATGGCGGCGAAGATGCGCCGCTGGATGTCTTCGATGTGCGTAAACCGTTCCATGTAGGCGTCGGCTGCCTGCAAGGGGCTGTGCACGGCGTTGTAGGGAACGTAGAGGAAGAAGGGCTTGTCGGAGTGTCGTTGGATAAAGGATACGGACTCGCGCGTGATAGCGTCGGTGAAATAACTGGGTTCAACGACGGGCTGTCCGTCGCGGTAGATGGGATTGTCGGCGTCGTAGTCGGGTTCGGTGCGGCCCATGTGGGTCGAGTAGAGGAGTTTCTTGTCCTGGGATATCCAAAGGCCTTCGCCTCCGCCGGGGAGGACTTTTCTCCGCAGCCACGTGGTGACGCCCTCGTACGGGGGCGGGACGAAGTAGTGGCCTTCGTGGAGGAAGCCGAAGAACTCGTCGAAACCGCGTCGGATCGGGTTGAATTTGGCGGTTCCGCCGAGGTGCCATTTGCCGAAGAGGCCGGTCACGTATCCGGAGTCGACGAGGATGTCGGCGATGGTCTGCTCGCCGAGCGGGAGGCCGGCGTTTGGTTCTTCGTTTTTGGCGCCGATGGGATTGAATTCGTAGCCGAAGCGCGTCTGGTAGCGACCGGTCATAAGGCCGGCTCGGGAAGCGCTGCAGAAGGGAGCGGTAACGTAGCCTTGGGTGAAGCGGACGCCGTTTTCAGCGATGGAGTCGATATGCGGCGTCGGGATCTCCTCGTTGCCCTGGCAGCCGAGTTCGCCGTAGCCGAGGTCGTCGGCGACGAGTAGGACGATGTTAGGCTTGTCCTGGGCGAGGGAAAATGTGGATACGCCTAGGAGGAGAAGCGGAAGGAGACGTTTCAAAGCGGGAGAGGCGTTACAGTTTCTTCAGGTAGACGTTCCGGAACCAGACGTTGTGGCCGTGATCCTGGAAGCCGATATGGCCGGAGCGCGGCAGGTCTTTGAGGGCGGTTTTGAATTTGTTCTTGGTGCCGTCGGGGTTCATTTTCGGAGTGGTCCACTTGTCGAGGTTGGCGGTGACGATGGACTGGCCGTTGAGGGTGACTTTGATAAGGGGGCCTTTACAGTGAATCTGGATGCGGTTCCATTCGCCGGCGGGTTTAACGGCGTTGGCGCTGGGGACGACGGCGTCGTAGAGGGCGCCGCAGTCGTGGGATCCGATGACGTCTTTTTTGTGGGAGTCGTAGAGTTGGATTTCAAATCCGCCTTGGACGGGGTTCTGGGGATCGGAGCGGATGAAGATCCCGCTGTTGCAATTGCGGCTGAGCTTGAACTCGAGGTCGAGGACGAAGTCGCTATAGGAATCGTCGGTCCAAATGGCGCCGTTGCGGCCGACGCGGCCGAGGGTGCCTTTTTCGGCATCGGCTTGCCAGACGGGGCGGACCTCGGAGGGTATGAAGCTCCAGCCGTCGAGGCTCTTGCCGTCGAAAAGGGTGATGTAGCCTTTAGGTGGCCCGGCGAAGAGGGAGGCGGAGAGGCTGAGGGAGGCGAGAAAGGCGAGAAATCGTGTCATAGTATCAGGGTTAGTTTCGAGTAGATTGCCATGCGGCGCGAAGGCAGTCCAGCGTTATACAGGAGTTACGGTTTGGGCGGCTCGATTGGAAGGGGCGATTTGCGATTTCTCCGATTGCATCGCGTCGGTTGGACGCGATGCTGGAGGGTATGAATCGTAACTTTTTTCGTTTACTAGTAATGTGGGCTGCGGCGTTGGCCGCGTTTTTGTCGGGCGCGTCGGCTGTTGAAGCGCAGGAGGATTTCGAGGCGAAGACGTTCGAATCTAAGGATGGGGGCAAGTTGCTTTACCGGGAGTTTGCCTCTCCGGGCGAGGATTCGGAGACGGGTGTTCCCTTGGTGATTTTCTTTCATGGCGCCGGCGAGCGGGGATCGGACAACACGGCCCAGCTGAAGCACAGCGTGGGCGATATCGCCGCTTATTTGGAGTCGAGCGGGCAGGCGGGGATCGTCGTCGCCCCGCAATGCCCGGAGGGGAAACAGTGGGTGGACACGCCCTGGGGCGACTGGTCGCACACGATGCCGCTCGATCCCTCGGAGTCGATGCGATTGGCGATCGAGTTGATCGATTCGATCGTGGCGACTCGTCCGGTGGACCCGAAGCGGATCTACGTCACGGGCTTGTCCATGGGCGGGTTCGCGACTTGGGACATTGTCCAGAGGCGGCCGCTTTTTTTCGCTGCCGCCATTCCCGTGTGCGGTGGCGGGGACACGGCCGAAGCCAGGAAATTGAGCGGGCTGCCGATTTGGGTCACGCACGGTGATCGGGACACGGTCGTGCAAACGCAGCGGTCACGGGACATGGTCGCGGCCCTCCGGGAAGCGGGCGGGCGTCCGATTTACACGGAATTCGAGGACACGGGGCACAATGCCTGGGCGCCTACCTATTCGAATCGGGCGATTCTCGACTGGCTATTCAGCCAGTCGAAATAGGGTTTAGCGGCGTGGACCGCGGAGAATGGTTTTGACACTGCTCCTATTGATTGCGATCTTGCGAGGCATCCTCAATTGCGATCGGTCTCCCCACTCGATTATCCCCTTTTTACCCTCAATTTCAGATGCAGCCCATGCATCCTCTCCTTTTCAACTTCGTTTCCGGCCCACCCATGCATTTCGGCGGGGCAGGGCTCGCGGTCACGCTTTCAAACGCTCGAGCGTGGCGATGGTAAACACACTTCTAGGCTGATCAAAGTACTAGTACAATGGCGGCGGCTTGGTTTTCCAGGCCGCCGTTCTGGTTGGGCGAGTGCGTTCGGGTTGAGCAATGGAGGTGTTCGGGAGTCGATCTGTAGTGATTCGACGATTACAGGTCGATTCTCTCTGGATCGTCTCTCTTCTGGTAAGTGTTTCGAATCTCTGGCTTGAGAAAACGCGCCGGGACGTCGCGTTCCACCACAGGTTCGGACGAAGGAAGGTGGAACGCGATCTTGCCAGAGCCAACGACAAGTCGGGGTATTTGGCGGGCTGATGGCCTATTTCCGCTCTTTCAAGATCACGGGTTCGTAGCGATCGAAGCGCTTTTTCGTTTGTTCCCAATCGGGTTGGGGCTTGGGCTTTATGGTCCAAAGCTCCACGTCGTCGATTTCGACGATCCCCCCTTTGGTTCCGGCGACTCCGAATCCCGCGCCGCCGCTTTTGACCGGTTGGGCGTAGCTGGGGTGTTTTGCGAAGAGAGTGGGTCCGCCGGCGAACTGGATGACGAATTCCTCCCCTTTCAACTCGGCGAGGGCGTGGAGCCACTTTCCAGATTCGAGTGCGAGCGCGTTGGAAGCGTCTAGTTGTACGGACTCGCCGTCCGCGAGCAAGAATACACCCTCCTCGCTGAACCGGACGCGGGCCACGTGGTGGCCGAACTCGATGAAGGGGGCGATATTGGTTTCCGATCCTCCGATGAATCGTATGGAAAACTTGGCGACAAACTCCTCGGGAGTCGCCGGGCAGCTGACGCGTGGCTCGAAACCTTGATGATGCGTCGTCGATTTCTGGTATTCGAGCGTGGAGGGACGACCTCGAAGCACGCCGTCCTCGACGGCCCAGCGCGTGTGCTGGCGTTGCTGCCAGGTATCCCGCTCCAGGCGTTCGGGAGTCGAAAAGTCCTTGGCGAGAGCGAGCGTGTCGGGGACCGCGAGTAGCGGTTTGAGTTCGTCGCCGGCGATCGCGGGCGCGGCGGAGAGTGCGAAGAATACGGCTAAGACGGGGAATCGATGCATGGGGCGTGTTGTGGAGGTGCAGGGATTCTCGTTGAGACGCGCGAATTGGACGTTCGGGCTTGGATTTTGATTGTTGCGGCGGGGATTCCCTTGCAGTTTTGAACTGCGTAGATGAAAGCAATTGTACCCCTACTTATCTTAGTCGTTTCGTTCTTGTTTGGGGGCTGTTCCCCTCAGTCGGCCGAGATGCCGCGGTTGGATAAGTTTGGTGGTTTCGTTGGAATCGAGCGGGAGGCGACTGGGTTTTTCCGGTTGGACCGAATTAACGGTCGGGATTGTTTCATTACGCCGAGCGGGCATCCGTTTGTCGCCTTGGGGGCCAATCACATTGGGAAGTTCTTGGCGGATCCGTCGCAGAATGGGCCACTGCTCGCGCGGTTCGGCGGAATTGAGCCGAAGGCGGCGGAGTTTTTGTTCGAGGAAGTTCGGAACTTGGCCCTGAATGCGGGGGAGGCGTACGCGCCGATCGATCCGCGATTGGCTAGGGAGATGCCATACGTTTTGAACGTTCGCTTCCCGGTTCAGGGCAAGTTCCAGTTCGATATATTCGATCCGGAGGTGCAGGCGGCGTTTCGGGAGAGCGTGTTCGAGCAGGTGAGCCCGATTCGAGACGATCCGTTCGTTCTAGGTATCGCGTGTCCGGATTTGCCGATCTGGAATCAGCGTCGGGCGGGCTACCACAAGGCGCTGCCGGAGGGATCTCCGGGTCGGCTTGCATACGATGAGTTTTTCGAGGCGAATCCGGACGCGTCCGACGACGATTTCTTGGGAATGGTCGCGGACACGCTATACGGGCTGGTGGCGTCGGTGGTTCGCGAGGCGGCGCCCAATCACCTTCTCTTCGGCGAGCGATTCCAGTTGGACAGCGATTTATCCGATCCGGTGATTCGGTCCGTGGGCAAGCATGTGGACGTTTTTTGCACCCAGGCTCTCATTCGCTCTCCGCAACGCCCGCCCGAGTGGCAGCTTTTCCAGCGCGAGCGTTGGGATCGCGAGCAAGCGGTAACCGGAAGGCCGATACTGATCATCGACTGGGCGGCGCCATTCAGTTTGGATACAACCTTTGTCAACTCGGAGGGAACGATCAAAAACGAGCGGGAAGCGACCGAGGACACGAATCAGTTTCTTTATGACGCGTTCGACGCTCCGTACATCGTGGGCGTGTTCAAGTGCCAGTTAATCGGCAGCCATGGCAACGACAGCCGATTTCCGGAAGGTCGGATGAAACGGACGTATTTGCAGGACGACGGTACTCCGTTTGAACGCCGTACGGAAATGACCCGCGAAGCGCATATCCGTGTATTGAATACGGTTTTCGAATCGCTGCGGGGAGGGTCTGACTAAGTGCACACGCGTCAGATTCTCGATTTTCTTGCTTGAGAAAACGCGTCGGGACGACGCGTTCCACCCTCTTCCGTCAAGACCTACGGTGGAACGCACCGTCCCGGCGCGTTTAGCGGTTTCTAGCGACCTCGGTTTCGCGTTCGGGATCGTGGTTCGGGTTAGGCGTCGGCATTTGGGCGGCGATCGATTTGCGCCACTTCTGCAGCTTGATTTTGAGCTGGTCCCGCGTCTTTAGGTTGATCTCGGCACGGTTCTCGGTTTCGCCGATGTCCCGATCGATTCGATACAATTCGACGTTGCCGGTTTCGTGAAATTCGACCAGCCGCCACAAGTCGTTTCGAACTGCGCTGTAGGGGCCGTCGCCTCCCGCGTGGTAGTGCGGGTAGTGCCAGTAGAGATGGCGTTTGATCGCCTTGTTGGGGTTTCGAAAGACGGGCATCAGGTTGACGCCGTCGAGATTGGCGTTGTGCCCGGAATCGCCTTCGATGCCGGCGGCGGCGAGAAATGTCGGGTAGTAGTCGTTGCTGATAATCGGAGTGCCGCTGGTTGCGCCTTCGGGAATCGTCCCGGGCCAGCTAGCGATGGCGGGCACGCGCACGCCGCCCTCGTAGGCGGACCCTTTGCCGCGTCGGAGCGGCAGGTTTTCGGTGAAGTTGTCGTGCTTGCCGTATCGCTGGGTCAAGCCGCCGTTGTCGGAGGTGAATACGATGAGCGTGTTGTCGAGTTGGCCGTTTTTCTTGAGGCTGTCCACGAGGCGACCGACGCTCATATCGAGGCTCTTGACCATCGCGGCGTAGACTGGGTTTTTGTGAATTTTGTTTGTATCCACTTTTTCCTCAAAGTAGGCGACGAGATCCTCTCTCCCTTGAATGGGCGTATGCGGCGTGTGGTAGGCAAAGTAGAGGAAGAAGGGCTGGCCGCGGGATTTCTCGATTTCCTCGATCGCTTTGTCGGTGAGGTAGTCGGTCGCGTAGTTGGATTCGAGACCGAGCTCCTTGACGGTTTTCTCGGAAATGTAGTAGCCGCGTGTTCCGGCGGGTTTCTCGTGGGAGACGTCGAAGCCGTGGGCGGTCGGGCCTTGGTTGTCCTGGTCGGGGTAGTCGAGGTGCCATTTCCCAATGTGGATGGCGCGGTAGCCTCCCTCTTTCAGCGCTTCGGGGATAGTGACGTGGCGTTTCTCCAGACCTTTGTTCCAGTCGGGAATGGTCATGCGCGCGTAGGGCCGGTTTTGCCCGGAGATGAAATCGGTCAGCCGGAGCCGGGCGGGGTACATGCCGGTCATGATGCTCGCTCGCGTGGGGGAGCAGACAGTGCAGGCGGAGTAGGCCTGGGTGAAGGACATTCCCTTTGAGGCGAGACGGTCGAGATTGGGGGTTTCGTAGAAATCGCTCCCGAACGAGGCGGTGCCGGTCCAGCCGAGATCGTCGGCGAGGAGAAATACGATATTGGGGCGGTCGGATGCCGAGGCGGTCAGGGTAGCGAAAACAGCCAGCAGCGTGACTCGAGTTAGGGTACGCATGAGCCACAATCTAGGTGACAACGATGGGGCAAATCAATTCTTAACGGGAAATTTACGTTTTTGCCCTAGGATTTGGCCGGGGTTGTTGTCGCCCACAGATAGCGCAGATGAACGCAGATGAATTTTCTAGAGGAGGACTATCTGCGTTCATCTGCGCTATCTGTGGGCGAATTTTCACAGTCTCTCCCGCCATTTACCGGGCGTCATTCCTTTGATCTGTTTGAAGGTCCGGAAGAACTGGGAGAGGCTTTCGAATCCGCATTCGAAGGCGATGGCTTTGGTGGATCGGTCCGTCTCTTTAAGGAGTCGGCAGGCGTGTTCGACTCGCAGAGACCTGAGGCGTTGCAGCCAGGGTTCACCGGTCGCTTCGCGAAAGAGCTGGGTGAAGCGTCGTCGGCTGAGGCTTAAGCGCTGGGCGACCTCGTCGATTCGTTCGTTCAGGTAGAAGCTGGACGTCAGTTCGTCCGCGTACCAAGCGACGCGGTCGATCGCCTTCATTTCGCCGGGTTCCCCGCGTCCGCGCAGCAGTTTTACCAGCAGCGTTCCGCAGAGGGCGATTTGCATTTCCTGCCAGCCGGGTTTACGGGCGGACTGCTCGTAGAGCAAGCGTTTGAGACCGGTTACGCTTTCCTGAATCAAGGACGGGTTGGCTACGACTTCGGCGCCGGAAAAGAGGGCGTTTGCGACTTCGGACCAGGCGGGGTTTTCAATGTCGATGCAGAGGCCGAGAAGCCAGACGGGCTTGCCGTGCTCGTCTACGAGACGGTGCTGAATTTCCGAGGGTATGAGGATGATTTGCTCTGGGCCGAGCGCCTGTTCGCGGTTCTCCAAACAGAGGCGGCCGGAGCCGCTCAGGACGTAGAGTACCTTCGCGTAGGAATCGCTTCTCCAGGGCATGAAGAAGTCCGCTCGGTGGCGGCTCTCCAGAACGGCGACTCCGTGGGGAGGGATTTGAACTTCGACGGGAGCTTGGGTTTCCATGGGTGTAGTTCAATGGTAGAGCCGAGCGGGCCGTATTTCGTTTGAGAATGGATCAACTGACGCGGCCCGCTCGGCGATCGGGCCCTACCTTATTCGTCTTTTTGGTGAAATTGCCTGAATCGCAAGATTTTTTAGGTCGTTTAGTCAGTTATAAAATAGCGGAATTTGTCCAATTTAGGACTAATATTGCCCGTTTTGCGACTTCTTTTTGATGGATGGCGAGGTTGAAAGAGAGGAGTCTGGGAGGCTCGGAAACTGCCCGCAATGAACCTCTTGTTCGAAGCCGAAAAACTCATCAAGGACCCGCTGTTCGACTGTCAACATTGCGGCCAGTGCATCCTGTCGCACACGGCCATGATCTGTCCGATGAATTGCCCGAAGGGGTTGCGGAACGGACCCTGCGGGGGAACGTTGGAGGGAAAGTGTGAAGTGATCCCGGAGCTGGACTGCGTTTGGACGAATATCGAGACGGCGAAGAAATCGAGCGCGACCGGCATTCACCTGCCACCGGCTCCGGAGCTGTTGAACACCGCCAGTTATGTCAATCTCTTGAACGGCAAGGACCGGGCGACCCGTCGCAAGCAGGCCTTTGTTGATACGTCCCATTTGGAAGCGAGCTCCCGGCTCTCGGAGAAGATGGCCCGCGGCGAGTTCGTGGTGACGCTCGAGATCGCGTCCCCGCTCACGGAAAAGGGCTTATCGAAGGTGGAGCGGATCATGGAGCGCGTCACAGCGAGCGTCGACGCGGTGAATACGACGACCAACGCAGGAGGCGTCCCCTCGCTCCACTCGACGGAGACGGCCCGCGTGGTGCAGGCCTACGGGGTGGAGCCGATTATTCAATTTTGCGGGCGCGACCACGATCAGGCGGATTTCCTCAAGGAAATGGAGCGGGCTATGGGTATGGGCTACCGGAATTTTCTGCTGCTCACCGGGGACTGGTTGCCGCAGACGAAACGAGCGGTCGACCAGGAAACCTGGTTTCCGATGGACAGTTCGCAGATGATCCACTTCGCCAATAGCCAGCTCGCGTACTGGAACGAGGGGCTCGGCGTGGCCCCCTATCTCGGCTGCGCGGCGAATCCGTTTTCGGTCCCGATGCCGGTCAATGTAGAGCGGTTGGCCTTCAAGCGGAGCGCCGGGGCGCGTTTCTGTCAGACCCAAGCCATTACCCACGCGCCCACCTTTGCGGAATGGTACCGCCAAGTGCGGGCGGGGCGCGAAGACGAGCCGAAACTCACGATTCCGTCGCTTCCCTTGGTCGGGAGTCGCCGGGCCTTCGAGGTGCTCTGCCGTCTCCCCGGCGTTTATGTCGACCCGTCGCTCCATGCGATTCTGGATCAGAACGATTTCCAGCGATCGGCCCTCGAATGGGCGTTTCGAATTGCCGAGGACGTGATCGAAGTCGGGGCAGCGGGCATCCACGCGATGAACTTTGGCATGCCGCCGGCGTTAATCGACGAATTTCTCCATCAAATCCGCGATCGCGCGGCTCAAGCCCGTTCGCGGGCACAACCCCAACCTATTGAAAAATTATGAAGCAAAGTCTCGAACAGAAACTCCAATCTCACGGCGGCGACGCCGTTGATATGCTCCGCAACGCGGACGTGGGCGGCTACGCCTTCCCCTTTCCCGGCGAATACACCAATTGGCGCGACGAGCAGGTCGCCTGGCAGGAAAGCGTGGTCTTGTTCGACCAGTCCTTTCACATGACCGACGTGTATTTCCAAGGCCCCGACGTTCATCGACTCGTTTCCGACATCGGCGTCAATAGCCTCAAGAACTTCGGCGTCAACAAAGCCAAGCAAATCGTCGCCTGTAATCCCGACGGACATGTCATTGGCGACGCGATACTCTTCGGTCTCGGCGACGAGAGAATCAGCATCGTGGGTCGCCCGTCGGTGGGGAACTGGGCGGAGTTCCAAGCCCGCAATGGCGACTACGATCTCGAGATCAAGCGCGACGAGCGAACTGTATCCAATGATGGATCACGCATGATCTACCGGTATCAGATCCAAGGCCCGAACGCGCTCGAATTCATCAAGAGCGTGCACGAGGGCGAGTTTCCGAACATCAAGTTCTTCAATCTCGGCTACCTGCAGATCGCCGGTCGTCGCGTTCGCGCTCTGAATCACAACATGTCGCGAATGGGCGGGCTCGAGCTGCACGGACCGGTGGAGGAACGAGACGCGATCATGGAAGCGCTGGTAAAGGCGGGCGACGCCTTCGGCTTAAAGCTGGGAGGCAGTCGCGCCTATGCGACGGTGTCGCCCGAGAGCGGCTGGATTCCCTCGCCCATGCCGGCGGTTTACGCGGGCGAGGCGATGAAGCCCTACCGCGAGTGGCTGAGCGCCGATGGATTCGAAGCCAACGCGTCGCTGGGCGGTAGTTACTACGCGGATCGAATCGAGGACTACTACCAGACGCCATGGGATCTTGGATACGGGCGGCATGTTAATTTCGATCACGAGTTTATCGGGAGGGACGCCCTGATGGAACTTGCGAACAAGCCGCACCGCAAGAAAGTCTGGCTACGCTGGAACAACGAAGACGTCTTGCGGGTGATGGCCAGCCAGCTCGAGCCAGGCACGCCGTACAAGTACATGGAGACGCCCAATGCTTATTATTCGATTCTGCCCTTCGACCGCGTCATGAGCGGCGACCGGATGATTGGCCTGTCGACCTACACGGTCTACACGGTCAATGTCGGAAGTTGGTTCTCCCTGGCGATGGTCGACGAGGCGGACGCGGTGGACGGCGCGGAAGTATCCGTTGTTTGGGGAGAAGAAGACGGGGGCTCCGCCAAGCCAATCGTCGAACGACACCGCCAGACGGAAATCAAGGCGACCCTGAGCGTCGCGCGTCTCAATGCCGACGACTGAAGCGAAGGAAATCCGCCTGCTGGGCACCTGTCCGGACCAAGTGGGCCTGGTCGCCCGAGTGACGCGATTCATCGCCGATCGGGCTTGCTCGATCCGTCAGGCGGCCCAGTACGACGATCCACGGTCGAGGACGTTTTTTATGCGGTACTCGATCGACGCGAGTAGGTTCGATGGATCTGCGGGCGCTTTTGCGAGCGCCTTTCAGCCCTTGGCGGAGGAGCTCGAGATGGAGTGGCGCGTCGTCGATGCGACCGTCAAAAAGCGGGTCGTGCTGCTGGTGAGCAAGTTCGATCACTGTCTCGCCTACCTGCTGCATCGCTGGAAAGTGGGCGATTTGGACTGCGAGATTCCGCTGGTGATTTCAAATCACGAGGATTTGCGTTCCCTGGTCGAATGGTACGGTATTCCTTTCGAACATGTGCCTGTATCCAAGGATCCTGACAAAAAGCGCGAAGCGTTCGAGACGATCGCCTCGCTGATTGATACGGCAAATCCGGATACGATTGTTCTGGCTCGCTACATGCAGATTTTCCCACCCTGGCTGTGCGAGAAGTACCGTCACCGCGTGATCAACATCCATCACAGTTTCCTTCCCGCCTTCGCGGGAGCGAAGCCGTACCACCAGGCGGACGAGCGTGGGGTCAAGTTAGTCGGCGCGACCTGCCACTACGTAACCGAGGATTTGGATGCCGGGCCGATCATCGAGCAGGGCGTTGTGCGCATTCGCCACAATCACTCCATCGAAGACATGATCCGCAACGGCAAGGACGTTGAAAACACGGTCTTGGCGCGAGGGTTGCGGCTCCATCTCGACGACCGGGTTTTGGTTCACGGGAATAAGACGATCGTGTTGGAGTGAGCTGGGAAAGGTAGGGACGGACCGCCGGGCCGTCCGCAGTGCCTTGATGATGACTCAACCTACGCGGACGGCCCGGCGGTCCGTCCCTACCCTTCTTCCTCAGCTCTGGATCGCGCTGAGCGGTCCGGCGCTGTCGGCGAAACGGTCGAGCGGCAGTCCCATGGCCTTGGCTTGGGTGAGCCATAGGTTGGCCAGGGGCGTCTTGTCGGGGCAGTGGTAGTGGGCTCCGGTTTTCAGTTTCCCTTGCCCGGCTCCGGCCACGATGATGGGAAGGTCGTGGTATTGGTGGGTAGAGCCGTCGCCGAGGCCGGAACCGTAGGTGAAAATGGTGTTGTCGAGCAGAGTCGATCCGTCGGCCTCGATAATCGTATCCATTTTCTGGACGAGGTACGAATACTGCTCCATGTGGAAGCGGTCGAGTCGTTCCAGATCTTCGACGTAGATGGTCTGGTTGTGAGACATATGGTGATGGCTCATGGGCTTGTCGAAGAGGCTGTCGTAGGTGAAGGGCGTGTCCCAGCGTTCAGGGCCGACCATGAAGGTGGCGACGCGTGTTAGCCCGGATTGCAAGGCAGCGACCATGATGTCTCCCATGAGGCGGATGTATTCGCCGCGCGGAAGGTAGGCGGCGGTGGGTTCGGGGAGGGAGGCCTTGCCGATCTCGCCTTTCATGCGGTCGAGCTTGTCCATTTGCTCTTCGATGGTCCGGATGGAGTCGAAGTATTCGGCGAACTTCTGTTGGTCGCTGTATCCAAGCGTTCGATTCAGCGCGCGGGCGTCTTCGAGGGCGAGGTCGGTGATGTTTCGGAAATCCTGGATGTCCTTCGTGCCGAAGAGGCGGTTGTACATCTTGCGCGGGTCACGGATGGACGGGGCGACGTGTCCGGTGCCGTACCAGGAGATGTTGTCGAAGTAGATGGACTCCTTGTTGTCGACGTGGCTGTTGCAGCCGAATTCGAGCGTGCGGAAGGGTGTTTGGCCGCCGACGTGGTCGCCCACGATTTGGTCGAGGGAGCGGTCGAGTGGCCAGGCGGAGGATTTGATGGTAAAGGGGGCAGCGCTGCTGAGGAAGCAAGACGCGCATTGGGCGTGGACGTCGGTGCCGTTTTGGAACTGGCGGTCGAGCCCGGTGATGAGAGTGATCTTGTCCTTGATGGGGGCGAGCGGCTCCATGGTCGGCGTGAGCTCGAGGGGATGGAAGCCGGTTTCGATCTTCGGCACGAAGTCCGAGCGCATCTTGTCGCCGTTGTTGCCTTTGGGGACGATGGCTTCGGCTTCGCCCGGGAAGAAGCTGCGGCGCACGACACCGATGGGCACGTAGAAGTAGGCGAGCCGCTGAGCGGGGAGCGACTTCGGGGCGAACTCGGCCAGGCTTTCCAACCAGGGCAAGGAAAGCAGGGCGCCGCCAGTGCCGCGGAGGAAGGATCGTCTGCTCAGGGGGGTCATTGAAGAGCGAAGTGTGAAGGGTGAGGAGTGAATTGGCGAGGGTATTTGGGATTGAGGGACGGAGGGAGGGGGAGATGGGGGGACTAGGGAGTGGCGTCGGCGAGAGTTGGGTTGGGTTTGGTTGTGCGGTGGCGGAAGGAGTCGGAGAGGACGATCTCTTTTATGAGGGTCTGCATGCGGTAGCCGTCTTGGCGGGTGGCTCCGGTGATGTGGTCGAGGGAGGGGTAGTCTTCGATGCCGATGGCGCGGCCGAGAGCGAAGGAGAGCAGGTGGCTGGCGAAGGCGCGTGTGAAGCGATCTTTTTCGGCGAGGATGGCGTCTTTGAACTCGGTGATCGACTCGAAGGGGTATTTGCGAAAGAGGGAGCCTTGGGAGTCGACGGTTCGGCCGTTCTCGTATTGGTCGCGCCAGAGTCCGGTGGGGCCGTAGTTTTCGAGGGCGAAGCCGAGCGGGTCGATACGGCTGTGGCACCCGGTGCATTCGGGATTGCTGCGGTGCATTTCGAGTCGCTCGCGGAGGGTGAGGGATTCGATGTCGATGTCGTCGTGGTCTTCCGGCAAGGGCGGGACGTCGGCCGGGGGCGGTTCGGGCGGGTCGTTGAAGATGACCGAGGCGACCCAGGCGCCGCGAGTGATCGGTTTAGAGCGGGTCGCGTTGGAGGTCATGGTCATGACGGCTGCGGTGGTGATGACGCCGCCGTACTTGCGATCGTCGAGAGCGACGCGACTGAAGGGAATGGCGGTGGGCGGCATTCGTTGGGGATCGACGCCTTCTTGGTAGAACGCATCCAAATATTCACTACGGTAGGAGTAGTCAGAGTCGATCAGTTCGAGAATGGAGCGGTTTTCGACGACGATGGTTTCGAAAAGCAGGAGGGGTTCGAGCATCATGTGCATGCTGCCGCGGTACTTGGAGAAATAGAAACTGGGCCAGGCTTTCGGGTCCGGGGTGGAGGTGATGATGCGGTCGAGCTGGAGCCACTGGGCGGGAAAGCTGTCGCAGAAGCGTTTGAGTCGTTCGTCTTTGAGCATGCGGTCGACCTCGCTGGCGAGGGTGTCGGGGTCGCCGAGTTCGCCGTTGGCGGCGCGTTCCAGGAGAATCGTGTCGGGGACGCTTCCCCAGAGGAGTTGGGAGAGACGGGACGCGAGGGCCATGTCGGAGTCGGGCCCGCCGAGGTCGTAGACGTAGAGGAATCGCGGCGAGGCCAAAGCGGCGGACGCGGTGAGTTTCATCGACTGGGTGAAGCTCTCCCCGGACTGGATGCGGGCGAGGGTGTTGGACGTGTAGCGGTTGAGCGTTTCGGTGTCGATGGGGCTACGAAAGGCGTTTGTTAGGAATGTTTGTAGTCGACTTTTGATTACGGATTCAAGATTCGCAGTCTTGGCGGGAGGGGCGAAGAAGTCGTCCCAGATGCCGCAGGTTTTTTTGTTGAAGTCGGGGCTGTCGACGATGGAGCGACTGAGGGTGAGGAAGGACTCCATGAGCAGCGGCGAAAGGGATAGGTGGTCGCCTCGATTGTCGTAGCCGTGTTCGGCTCGAAGGTCTTGCGGGAAGGGGCCGATCCCGGCGAGGCGTTTCTCGATGAGCTGCGATTTTCCCAGCGGCCGGCTTCCGACTTTGAGCGTTTGGGGCATGGCTCCGGTGGCGGGACGGAAGTAGTTGCCGTGTTCGCGGGCCATGCGTTCGGGCAAAGTGAATACTTCGACATTAAGTTGGAAGAGGTCTTGGACGGCGTTGCTATACTGGAAGCGGTTCATGCGCCGCATGGGGGTCTGCGGGAAGGACGTTCGGGCCGATATGGCGGTTTCCATGAGCGATTGAAGAGCGCCGATCATCGCAGTTCGCGTGTCGTCGGGGAGCGGGCCTTCCTCCTCCGGGGGCATATCCTGGAATTCGAGAACGTCGATGAGGTCTTGGATGGTTTGCGGCGTGGCGAGGAGGTTTTGTGGATCGCCGATTTGCAGCAAGTCGAGGTCGCCTTTCACCTTTCCGTCCTGGCCGTGGCATTGCACGCAATTGGCTTCGAAGGCGTGGCGGAGGGTTTCTTGCCCGGCAGTTGCTGTCGCGACACTAAACAGAGCGAAGGCGATCGGGACGAAGGCGATTCGGAAATTTGGGGAAAATTGGTTACGGGGTAGAGCAAGCATGACGCTTTGGGGCGAAACCGAGGGAGGGTAGTTTTAGGGCAACAAAGATATCGGGGTTACGCAATCGGGATTTACGGCTGTGTCAGCGGGATTGGACCGCCATCAACTCATACTCTTAATAACTCATACTCTTAATCCTAATCTTACTCCTAATCATAATCACACTCCCAACCCCAAACCTCCTCACAATTTTTGATTAAGATTAGGATTATGAGTAGGATTAGGAATTCATTGGACGTCGTCTCCCCTTGAGCTTTGGGTCGTTTTTTTCTAGGATCCAGTTTCTTTCCCCAAACCCGCAATCTATACCCTTGGAGAACTATGCCCAAATCACTCGTTTTCTCTCTCAGCCCTCTACGTTCGAATCCACCTAAAAAATTAGTTATCAGTATTTTATGGATGTTCACGTGCCTGGCGAGCGTCGTCGCTTTCGCCGCTCAAACGCCGCCGAATGTGGTGCTTCTCGTGTCCGACGACCAGGGCTGGGGCGATGTCGGTTTTCATGGCGGTGAGATGAATACGCCGCATTTAGACCAGCTGGCGAAGGATGGAATGGAGTTGAATCGGTTTTATACTTACCCGATTTGTTCGCCGACTCGGGCCTCGTTGCTGACCGGGCATATTTCTATGCGTCACGGGATTTTCTCCCCGATTTCAGCCAACCATACGTTGACGCATGACGAGCCGTTGATGAACCAAGCATTCAAGGATGCGGGTTATATGACCATGACGGCGGGGAAGTGGCATTTGGGTATGACCCATGTCCGGGACTTGCCGATCAACCGCGGATTTGATCATACCTACGGCTCTCTGCGGGCGGGGCCGGATTACTGGACGCACAGTCGCGGCGAGCAAAAGGATTGGGCGCGCGATGGCAAAACTGTATTTGAAAATGGATACATTACCGATTTATTTGGCAACGAGATCTCCCGACTGATTCGGGAGCGCGATCCCGCAAAGCCCTTTTTCGCCTACGTCGCGTTTACAGCCCCGCATACGCCGATTCAGGCGCCGCAAGAGTACGTGGACAAGTACGCTCACATCGAGGATGAGAACCGCCGCGTCTACTGCGCGATGGTCGAAGTCCTGGACGTCGCTATCGGCAACATTTTAAGAGCGATCGACGACGAAGGCATTCGCGACAATACGCTCGTGCTTTTCTTTTCAGACAATGGCGCGTCAACCGTAGGAGACAATGCTGACTTCCGCGGTCAGAAAGGCCGCGTTTACGAAGGCGGCACGCGCATGCCGGCGGTAGCGCGCTGGCCGGGAGTGATACCGTCAGGAACGGTGAGCGACCAGCCGATGGTGGTGTACGATTTGTATCCAACTTTTGTGGAAGCGTTCGGCTTGCGGCCCGAAATGAATACGCCGTTCGACGGGGAGAGTGTGTGGGACGCGCTGCAGTCCGGGAAAACGCGTCCCCGAAAAACGGATATATTTATTGGCAACAGCAACGACTACTCGGTACACCGGGGTGAATACAAGTTGGTCCATTCCAGCGTGAACGAGAATACGCCGAACGCCCCGCCGGAATTGATTGAGCTCTTTAAGATCTACGAGGATCCGAATGAGACGACCAATGTCGCGGATCAATACCCGGATGTGGTAAAGGCCATGATCGACGACAACGCTGAAGTGGCGGCGCTGATACGCAACGCGCCCGCGAGAGAATCGCGCCGCGGACGCGGACCCCGAGGAGGCGGAGCCGGGCCGAGAGGTCCCGGCGGACGCCCGGGAGCGGAAGTGAGCGAAGCGGGCGGTCGCGGCCCCAGAGGTCCGGGTGGTCCAGCTGGACGGCCTGCTGGGGGACGTCCAGGCGGTGGAGGTCCTGGCGCTAGCGCCGCCGCGGGTCCGCCCGCCCCACGTGACGCGGACGGAAATATTATTCATCTGCACGAGACGTTACTGCGGGAGTGACTTCGTGGAGAAGGAGGGAATGAGAAAGGGGGAGACGGAGGGATTTGTCTACGTCCTGGCGGACTACGAAGAGACTAGGTGGAACGCGACGTCTCGGCGCGTTATCCGATGATCGGGGTCTACTTTTCCCGACAATTGTTCAGTCTCTGGGTTGGGTTCGTGATTTGATTAAAGAGACACTCCTCGCACGTTCGTTTTTTACAAATTGGGATGTGTATCGCACACGAATGGTAGTGCGATGAGGGTGGTTTTAGCTGATTTCGAGAATTCCCGATTTTGACTCGAACTGAGCGAAAATCAGTGAAAGTTGGTCGAAAACGCTAGTATTTTATTGAGAAACACGCGAATTCGGAGTGTTTTCCATTTCCATTGCGGTTCTATAATCCACAAGTTTCGGTCAGTATTGAAAAATGTAAGAAGACCATTTTTTACATTTTAAACCGTGTAAAAACCGCGATTTCGACGCGTGTTATGCGAACAAAAACGGACACGTATTAATACTGTTCGCTAAAAATGAAGATAAACAATAAGAAGCTATTTCTCTGGTTCTTAGCGTTTCTGCTTTCGATTCCAGCATTCCGTTGGTTTCAAATGCAGTTCGGATTAGAGAATTATGGACAAGAATTTGGCACATACGGACAGTACAATCGCGTTGTCAGACTCGTCCGAGAGAATGAAAATTTTAAAATAAAGAACCACGGGTTGTCACGTCGATGGGATTGGAGAAACTTCAGTCACTTGGACAGGTTCTACGTGATAGTTGAGGATCACGAAGGCAAAGAAGTTGCCATCGAGTTCGTTCGCGGGTCTGAAGAAATAGATGAACGAAACGAATCAGTTCTAAAGCAAATAATAGAAAACAAAATCAGCGAACAAGTCGGTCGATACAACTCCGGTTAGCGCTCCGCGCCAACTTACGCGTATCACTTCAACGTTAGCCGAAAATAATTATGGAAACACAAAAGCGAATTGAACGTCTTGAACGTCGACAAAAATTGTTGTCGGCAGTTCTCATCTTAGCCCTCGTGGGTCTCTTGGTAGTCAGTTTAAGACAAGGACCTAGCAGACAAGACAGTTTGCGCGTAAAAGGTATAACAATCGTGGATGATAACGGAACAGAACGCGTATGGATTGGAGCTCCTGTACCCGATCCCATCATCCATGGCGAAACCAAACCGCGGTCTGGTCCAATCTCAGGCATAGTATTGTTAGATGCAAAAGGAAACGAGCGTGCGGGATTCGCCACCTCAGATGCCATACCTGGTGAGGTATTCATGGGCCTCGACAGTGAAAATGGCCAAGAGGCTCGTTTTATCGTTAATCCAGGTGGAGGGGGTCACCTGACATTTTTCGACGATGAAAAGAACTATGCCCGGATCGGAATCTGGCCGGGACGGCCTGCACTTGAATTGCGTGATAAAGGAAATACCGTTTTTGAAGGTTTTCCGTCAAATTAAACTGGTTAACAAGGCATTGGTCTCAATTTGTACCCACTCCACGGGTACTCTGGAGACACTTTGACGTTCGAAGAAATCATGAAACCACTATCGTTGCTGCTCTCCCTCTTTACCTTGGCAGGTCTAGAAGCAAGTAACGACTTTCCCGCTGTCAGGAAATTGATCTCCGAGGCTGACGATATCGTGGTTGCTTCGGTTGCAAAGTCCACGCAAAGCCCCAAAGTGGCTACCAATATTCACAACTCCGAGTTAGCGGTTATTAGGAGCCTGAAGGGGAGATTGAAACCAGGAGATAAAGTGTGGCTTCATTATCAAGATTTCTTTACCGATTTCAAAACGAGGAAAGCGCTGAGCCCAATAGAAGTCGGAAATGTGTACATCTTCTTTATCAATACCGATTATCATATCAACGAAGAAGGAGACCGCGTTCCCGAATACTCTCCGGTTGATGGACTGATTCCATGTTTTCACTACAGCGAAATCCTGGCATCGACCTTAGCTTCATTCATAAGCAAAGATGAATCCAAATAGTTCGAACCAGTCGGGAGTCACAACCTCGAGGGTTGCTGTCCTCTCCGCGTGACACCTCGGCATTTGAAAACGTTATGAGAGAAAAGCGAATTAGCCCGAAAAACCTCTACGACGGTGAGGTTTTTGGGATGTCACAAGCGGTCATCCGTTCTAGTGGAAGCTTGCTTTTTGCATCCCGCCAAGTCGGTTACCAGACCATTAGGCCAGCGGCATAGGTCAAGCCGCCACCCACCGAACACAGTACTATCTTATCCCCTTTCTCAAAGAGCCCCTCCTCTGCTGCCCAAGCGAGAGCCATCGCCACAGACGCTGCAGACGTATTACCAAATCGATCGACCGTGACGACAAATCGATCGTAAGCGATGCCAACGCGTTTGCTCACCGCCTTCAGGATCCGAGCATTCGCTTGATGCGGAACGACCCACGACACATCACCTGAAGTCAGCCCATGGCGTTCTAAGGTTTCATCGATAATGTTCGAAAAAGCGATGGTCGCTTTCTTGAAAATGAGTCCTCCATCCATCTTCATGTAGAAGTCGTCCAGATTTTCCTCAGAGAGCGGAACCGGTTGCAACGCTCCACCTCCCTGGCGACGGATAGCGTGGGCGAATCGAGAGTCGCCGCTGAGTTGATGGCGATGAAGACGGTGACCTCCAGTATCTCGTGTCAGTACGGCCGCGCCTGCCCCATCCCCAAAAAGAAAGGCCGTATCCGGATCTTCCTTGTTCGTGATCCGGGATGGGGCCTCCGCAGTCACAACCAGAACATTGCGAGCCGTGCCTGCGAGAATAAAAGAACGCCCCACTTCGAGGGCGTAGAGCCAACCCGAACACGCCGCGTTCAAGTCGAATGCCAAGGCTTCGCCTAATCCCAGGGCATTCGCTAGATCGCTCGCAGCTCCCGGGATCGGTTCGTCCGCTAGAACGGTCGCCACGATAATAGCGTCGATATCACGAGCTCTTAAGCTCGCTGCCGCCAAAGCCTTGTTGGAAGCGTGAAGTCCTAAACTGGTTACAGACTCGCCCGCGCCGATGACGTAACGCTGCCGAATACCAGTCAGTCTGACAGGGTCTTCCGAATTCTCGCCCCGGACATTTTTTCGAATCTCATCGTTAGAGAGAATACGTTGAGGAACCGAATAGCCAATTCCCGAAACGCAAACCGTTTCCGTTTCCAAAGCGGATGAGTTCCTTCTCAAGGCTCCGTTGCCCTCGCGCGAAGCCACTTTTTGGCCTGCATCAGTCCTCTCAAGAAGCAATGCAAGATCGTCTCCTGTGACGCGACCACCCGGACCAGTGCCTTCGATCTCGTGAATCGCCTCCATACTGACCCCACTAACTTCAGCTAGTTTTCGGGCCTTCGGCGTCAGTTTAGATACCGGGCTTGCAGGAGGTCGAAGAGATAGCGGAGACTCTTCAACAATTTCCTCAGAGGACGTTACGGATTCACTCGCTAAGGCCTTCAAATGCAGCATAGACGTATCAAGTGTCTCTATACGCACGAAAGGCGATCCCACCGATAGAATTTCGCCCGCTCCCCCGAATATATGACTTATCTTGCCGTCGCAGGGCGCTTCGAGCTCGAATACTGATTTGTCGCTCTCAAGCTCGGCAAGCACCTCCCCCTTCGCTACTCGCTGGGCGACCTCGATTCGCAAATCGATGACTGTCATTTCACTAACGGTAGCTCCCATGGAGGGGACTGGGACGTCTATCTCGAAGAATGCTGTTTTCAAGTAGCTAGAATGGGTTAGCCAAAACAACACGGAAGTGAAGATGGCAATTGACCTACTTTTATTCGCAAGTATTTTGTACTGTTTCGAACAAAAACAACGAAGACTTCTCTAACTCAGTCAATATTTTTATGCGAACCGATACAAATTTACCGAAAAAGAAACGCGGGCGTCCTCGAGCTTACAACGAAGCGCAGGCCCTCAATGCCGCCCTCAGAGTCTTTTTGCGCCGAGGTTTCTCAGCAACGAGCTTGGACGAAATCAGTCTCGCAACTCATATGAACCGGCCGAGTCTGTATTCAGCGTTCGGAAACAAGAAGTCGATGTACAGGAAGGCTATTTCCGCATTCAACAAGACTTTCTTTATTCGTCTTCAGAATGCGCTTTTCGCAGGCGAGTCACTTGAAAAGGACCTCAAAAAATTCTATGCAGTAGCTTTATCCGAATATCAAGGCGACTCCGGCAACGCGCTCGGCTGCCCCACTCTGTGCACTGCGGTCATTGAGGCACCGACAGACGATGAAATTCGTTCGGATCTGGCGGCAGCTATCGAACGAGTCGAGCAAATGCTCGAAGAACGATTCGAACAGGCTGTGAAAGACGGCCAACTGGAATTGCATCGAACTAAGAGTCTGGCTCGAATAGCCGCAGCTCTCCTTCATAGTCTAGCCCTGCGCGCAAGAGCCGGACTGATTAGAGGAAAACGAAGCTCTTTCATCGACGATGCGGTGATGAAGATTCTGATAAGTTGAGAAGAGAAGTTCTCATGCCATTACCCACTTGCAAAGCTGAGTTGCTTAAGAATTTGAAGCAGGCTTACGTTAAGCTTGATGCAGAATTTAATACGGTCAGCTCTGAGCATGAGCGATTGAAGATGATTGAAGGCAATGTTTCCTGTTGCGACGTGGTCGCCTACCAAATTGGATGGACTAACTTGCTAATGGGTTGGGACAGACAAGAGGAACGCGGGGAATCGCCGAGTATGCCTGCTGAGGGATTCAGGTGGAATCAGCTTGGTGAGCTTGCTCAGTCTTTTTATGAAAGGAATTCCGAAAAGAAACTCGGTCAATTGAGACGAGAATTCCATGAGACGTTTCAAGCATTAGCTCGTTGGATAGAGTCTCTGACTGAACAAGAGATATTTCAGCCTCATCAGCGACAGTGGACGGGCGATAAATGGGCGATGGTCAAATGGATACAAGTCAATACGATTGCTCCGTATGGCTCCGCGCGAACAAAAGTAAGGCGTTGGAAGAGAGAAATGGGGCTAAGATGAATCGTGTTTAGGAACGGCTTTAAACCGCTCCATCTCTCAGCGGTCTAAACTATATATGAAACATTTAAAATCTGCTCTGGGTTGGATCTCGATAAGCCTGATGTCGTTTAGCAGCGTGGCGTCCGTGTCTGAAGAGACGCGCATCGAGCATCTCGAGGCATTTGCCAAAGCATACGGCTACGTCCGCTACTTTCACCCGAGCGACGAAGCCGCTTCGGCTGATTGGGACGGCATCGCTGTCGAGGGAGTGAGTCGAGTGGTGGTCGCCAAGGACAGCGGTGAGCTGCGAGACGTTCTCACGCAAATCTTCGCTCCTGTAGCGCCGACGTTACAGTTTAGCGGCAAGAGGATTGAGAATACACAGGCCTTCGCGGACGACGAGCGCATTACTTATTGGCAGTACCTGAGTCTGGATCCTCGGTTTCCGGATCGGCATCGACGGGTGATTCCTGGATCGAGCGACGATCGTTCCGAGTTGTTTTCCTCGGATGCGCCACCGCCGGTTGGCGAAGCGCTTTTGTCGGATTTGTATATCTTCATGCCTACGGTGTTAGCCGTCTCCGATGAGGACGCGACGGTGCCGGCGGCAACGGTATCGAGAAGTGATACGGCAGTTTCGACGTATGAACCTGCTGAATACGTGGCCAACGTGATAAACACTTGGACACGATTCCAGCACTTTCATCCGTATCTTACTCAAATTGGAATAGACTGGGATTCGGCTCTGAGTGAATCGATCCGTCGATCGATGAGGGACGAAACCAAAGAGGATCATTACGCGACTTTGATGTCTATGATCGCTCTCACGAACGATGGCCACGGCTACGTTTTTGGCAGGTCGCCCGACTGTGGGGATCTTGGATTTAAAGCGACCGTCGTGGAGGGGAAAGTAGTCGTTTTCGCTACCGAGGAGGACTCGCTGTTTAATCCTGGCGATGTGGTCGTCCGCATCAACGGGCAGGAGGGCCGCGAAATCCTCGACGGACTTGAGGCGATCGCGCCGGGCTCGCCCCAGCTCAGTCGCTATCGGGCTCTCAACCAATTCGCGCAGGGAGCGCAGGATGCAGCCGCCGTCGTGGACATCGAGCGCGATGGTGAAATGCTTCGGATCGAGACTTCGTACGCCCAAGGAAAGCGGAAGTACTTTTTCCACAATTTGCCCGAGGTTGAGCTGGAGCCGATTCACGAGATTCGCCCGGGAGTCGTCTATATGAATCTTACGAGCCTTGATCGGAGTGAATTCCAACGTTGGCTTCCCAAGATCGAGACCGCGCGCGGTATTGTATTCGATCAACGATTAGCGAAACGTTCGAAGGACTCCGAGTTCCAAGCGTTGCGACCGCATGTCGACATTATTCCGCATCTAATCGACGAGCCTATCCAAGCGTCGCCAATGTTGTTGCCCCAAATAACGCAACCAGATCGAAAGGGATGGACCTATAGCGAAGTCACATGGCCCGTGGAGCCACGAGAGCCGCGGTTGAATTGTCCAGTCGTTTGGATCAATCGACCTCACGTCGTTAGCTACGGCGAGACATGCATGGCAATGATCGATCATTACGATTTGGGGAAGACGGTTGGACAGCCAACGGCGGGTACTAATGGAGGGGCGGCGTTCATACAGCTGAATGGCGGGTTCAGGGTGATGTGGACCACGATGGATGTGCTACGTCATGATCGATCGCCTTTTTACGGCGTTGGCTTCGCCCCTGACGTGAGGGTGGACCCCACGGTCGAATCGATTCGTGCCGGACGGGATTTGGATTTGGAAGCTGCGTTGGGATTGATCGAGCAGCAACAGAAAGAATGAAACGGCGAGGACAGGATTTCAGGTATCTATCAATTTAAACCGAAATAGGTCTATTTTCTAGGTCCTGCCGCCGAAGGCGATCTTGGCCCTGTCGGAGACAGGGATCCAGCGACGCGATGTCCAAATATTCAATTCCCCGACTTGGCAACTAAACCACCTTGTCCCTATAACGGGGACATGAACAAGACCATCCACAGCAAGCGCGGCGCGATTTTCTGTGAAATGCTGGCAGCCACCAGGAAGGAGTCAGGGTTGACGCAGCGCGAGTTGGCGAAGCGATTGAAGCGGGCCCACACGTTCGTCTCGAAATGCGAGCTGGGGGAGCGGAGAACGGACTTGATTGAGTTTTATTGGATTTGTCGCGCTCGTCGCTATCGAGTGCCCTAGACCTTCGCTAAATCAAAATGGAACTCACTTATGTATCGGCCACAGCGGAAGACTTCGATGAACTCGTCGAATTGCGTATCGATGCGATGAAAGAGAGTTTAGAAGCCATTGGGAGGTTCGATCGCGAACGAAGTGTAGAGCGATTTAGAGCTTCCTTCAGACCTATTGAGACTAAGATCTTAAAGAAAGAAGAAGAAACGATCGGATTTTTTGCGGTCTCTGAGCAAGAGGATCACTTGTATTTGGATCATCTTTACATCAGCCCGAACCACCAGTCCCTTGGTTTCGGCTCTATGGCGATAAAGGAAATCATAAGTCGTTCAGAAGAAAGCGACTTGCCGATTCGGCTCGGCGCACTGAGAGCAAGCAAATCGAATGACTTCTATCTAAGTCACGGATTTGTAGTGACGAACGAGGACGAATTTGACATTTACTACGAAAGAAAAACCAGAGCGAACCAGACGTCGCTCACAGCTCCGGAGCCTGCGCCTCCTACGTCGTGAAGGCTCAATGTTCTGCCATAAAACCGTGGGATCAGTCCCACTAAGAGAGTTCGACTAAAGAAATGGACCCCACTCAAAAGCCTGATGAGAATCGCCCCTCGATTCCAAATTCCGAAAGCTCTACGCTCTACTCGCTCGTAAAGTTTGGGCTAAGGTTGCGTCTCATCAACCTGCTTGCCGTTGCCTGCCTTTTCATTGGCGCGCTGTGTATGAGCGCAGTCGGTGTCATAAAGACGGCAAAGGCGGTGATGGTGTTCTTCTCTGCGAAGCAGTTCATGGACGACGCTGCGCTACATTCCGTCTCTACCTATATCGCTCATGCGATGGACGCGTTCCTCGTAGCGACGGTGCTAGTGGTTTTCTCGACGGGGATATTCCACCTGTTCATTATGGAGCTCAAAGAGAAGGATTTTCGCGGTTTGCGCGGGTTTGAGCGTGTTTCCTCGATTCGAGGCCTTAAGAGGATTTTAGGCGAACTACTTATAATCGTCCTGTTCGTACATTTCTTCCGACTCGCTATCGACGGATCCACGTTCGAATGGACCACTCTCGTTATTCCAGCGGGCGCTTTGCTCATGGCAATTGCTTTGAAACTACTCGGGCTCGATTCAGACGAAAAATGAACGTACGACTTGGCTGGGCGTGCTGAGAGCCAGCAGATCAAATGACTTCTACAAAAGTCACGGATTCGTTGTGACGAACGAGGACGAATTTGACACATACTACGAAAGGAAAACCCGGGCGAACAGAACATCGCTCTCTGCGTTCGCTAGATCCCAGCCTACGACTGGGCCAGGATCCCCGCTGAGGCGAGGGCAGGATTTTGTGTTTTTACCAAATTGAACCGAGAGGAGTATTTTCTTATTGAGTCTTACACTCGGTCCTGCCGCCGGAGGCGATCTTGGCCCCGCGTAGACGGGGATCCAGCGCAGCGATGTCCAAAAAAGAAATACTTCCCGATTTAGGGCATTGGCTCTTGTGCGCGCTGCGCGTTCAGATAAAGTCGTTGAAGCGAGCCATGTCTTCACTTGGGAAAATCCGCGGGCTGTTAATCGACTTGGATGGCGTTTTGTATGTGGGTGAAACCCCAGTGCCCGGCGCCCGGGATGTGTTGAATCGACTGGTATCCGAGGGAATTTCGCGGCGATACCTGACCAACACGACGACACTGACCGCTTCCCTGGTTGTTCAGAAGCTTCAGCGTCTTGGATTTGAGGTTGGCGAGAGCGAAGTCTTCAGCCCGATTACCGCGACCATACAGTTTTTGAAGAACGTGGGTACGCCCACGGTCAACCCCGTTGTTCGTGACAGCGTCGTTCCGGCGTTTTCCGATTTCCCGAGAGACTATGAGCGCCCCGACTATGTGGTAGTCGGGGACATCGGGGCTGCGTGGAGTTACCCGCTTATGAATACGATTTTCGCGCAGTTGCATGCCGGCGCCGAGTTGATCGCCATGCATCGAAACAAGTTCTTTCAGGGGGAAGAAGGCCTCATGGTTGACATCGGCGCCTTTGTAGCCGGATTGGAATACGTGAGCGGAAAAGAGGCTCAAGTCATCGGTAAGCCAAGCCTCAGCTTTTTCCAACTGGCGCTGGACTCTTTGCAATTGCCCGCTGTTCAGGTGGCTATGATTGGAGACGACGTTGAAAACGACGTTGGCGGCGGCATCGCCGCGGGGATGAAGGGCGTTCTAGTGAGGACGGGAAAATACCGGGAAGGCTGTGAGGAAAACCGAGAACGCCCACCGGATTGTATCCTCGACTCGATCAGCGATCTATTCGAGCAGGTCGACTTGCAAGGCGAGGGCAGGACTTTGTGAGTTGACTAAATAGAAACAATAATGGGTTTTAAACTCGGTCCTGCCGCCGAAGGCGATCCAGCGAACGTAGAGAGCGACTTGTCTCGGCGTAGCTCGGAGAGCGAAGCCGGATGTCCAAAAAAATAATTCGTCGATGCCTGTTTAGACCCATTGAATGATGACTTCTCCGAAATTGGTAATGTGGATACTGTGGATACTTTTCGTATTCTATGGGATCATGGTGTCGGTGTTCCTGGCTGGGGGAAAGGAAGACACGAATTCGTTCGATATTCGACTGGACGCGCTTGCGGTTGGAGTGCTCTCGATACCGGTGGTTATATGCGGGGGGATGCGGTTTTGGATATCCAAGATCCAGAACGAGTGGTTGGCTCTAGGACCGTACGTTGTTGGATTGGCGTTTGCGGAACAGTCGTTGATGTACGGGGTCTTCCTGTACGACAGAATTCTGATCGTGTTTCAGTTGCTGAGCGCGGGGTTGCTCTTGATGTTCCTGCCGGCGTTTGTATCGACGAAGAAGGGGGATGGAACAGGTTCTGGAAGTTAGGCAGCGGAGTTCTTTTTAACAGTCGCTCGTGCCTCGCTAGATTCCCGCTGAAGCGGGAAACAGGATCCCCGACATAGTCGGGGAACAGGATTTTGAAGGAGTAGTGGGTGGCCTATTCGTTTGTCATCGGCCTTCGGCCTAGGAGTCCCCGCGTAGCGGGGCCAATAAGGATCCCCGACACGTCGGGGAAGTAAGGTGAATTTCCTTTGGTCAATAAACCTTATTTGCCGAACGGAGAGAGGCATCCTTAGTTCCGCGAAGGCACGGACGTAGCGGATCCTAGCGAGGAACGAGCGGTGACAAAGATACAATTCCTGTTTTGGTCTTGTTGATTAGTCCGTAGCTATCGTATTTTATAGATGGATAGACGTTACTATGAGAGCTCGGAAACCTGACAGGATGGACGCGATTGCGGGTGTCTTGAAGTGGATGATCGGCATCGTTATGGCGACAGTTGCTGTATTCTTTGTTTGGGCACGCATTCAGCAGGAGCGTTATTTTGTTGAGAATCCGCTTCCCGTGGATCAGGGGAACAGCATTGTATTCAAATCGTTTGGCCTAAGCTCTCAGCGTATCATCGACAATTTGGGGGAGCCGTTCGATGTGCGGGATTTGAGGGAAAACGAACAGCTGATTTATTGGAATTTTGATCCGGTGACTTTGGAGATCCACTTTCACAAAGACAAAGCGCTTAGGATGGCTTACTTTTGCAATGGAGATGAACTACGTAAGGATCTGACGCGGAGAATTTTTCTGCTCTACGGGGACGAGACGGATTGGGAGGAGAGAGAATCGGCTGACGGCGGACAGGAAAAGCGTGTCAACGTAGGTGCCCAACGAACGCTCGTGGAAGATGCCAAAGGGATATATTTGTATGGATACATTCTGAAGTGACTAAAACGTCGCGGCGTCTGTCGTCGTTCTTCGAGCTGTACATTTTGTCATCGGCCTGCGGCCTAGGAGTCCCCGCGTAGCGGGGCCAATAAGGATCCCCGACACGTCGGGGAAATAAGGTTAATTTCCTTTGGTCAAAGGACCTTATTTGCCGAACGGAGAGAGGCATCCTTAGTTCCGCGAAGTCACCGACGTAGCGGATCCTAGCGAGGAAACGAGCGGTGACAAAAATCGGCATTGAACGTTGACCAGATTTGATCGTAGTTTTGGACCTAGGGGGCTCAATAGAGACTGCCCTCAAGCTGAATAAATGATCTTACCATGAGTTATCGTAAAGTTCCGCTCTCGTTTTTGTTCGGACTGGTGTGTTTCACATTTTTTACCGCGTGCTCGAATTCGGTAAAAGAGGTATCCACTGAGAGTATACAAGACTCGAAGGACCTTGAGGCGAAGGCGTCGGTGGGCGGAAGGTACTCGGTTTTACTCCATGTTCTGCACGTTCCCAAAGATCGGGAGGAGTTTGGTGAATTTCGGGACTGGGGTCGTTGGAATGGTACAGAGTACGAAGGAATTCAGAATCTGTCCCCCGGTTATTGGGTGTATGTCTATCCCTACTGGTTCGTTTGGGAGAAAAAGGAGCTGACGGTTTAAAGTGCAGTCGGATTGGTTGTCACCGGCCTTCGGCCTAGGAGTCTCGCTTGCGCGAGCCAATAAGGATCCCCGACACGTCGGGGAAATAAGGTTACTTTCCTTTGGTCAAAGGACTTTATTTGCCGAACGGAGGGAGGCATCCTTAGTTCCGCGTAGTCACCGACGTAGCGGATCCTAGCGAGGAACGAGCGGTGACATAAATGAAATCCTGTTCCCCGCCACCGAATCGTCCTGTCCCTACTGCACGTAGTGGCGTGTAAGCGTATCGAGAATCTTGTTACGCACGACGTCGGGGTCGATCTTGCCGAGTTTGCGGTAGAGGACGTTGCCTTCCTGGTCGACGAGGATCGAATAGGGCACGGGGCCGGGCCATTCGGGGTCGAGTGCTTCGGCGAGGGCGTCCACGCTGGCGCCGGTATAAAGGTAGTTGTTCGTGGTCCGTCCTTCCGCTTCGACGGTTTTGCGTAGTTTGTCGCTCATGACAGCTCGGTGTTTGCCGAGAAATGCCTTGGCCCGCGCCTTTTGGCTGGGCTGGTCGAGGCTGATGGTGATGAGCTCGAATTCGCGTCGGCTGAACTTGCGGGCGATGGCTGTGAGGTCGGGAAATTCCTCGACACAGGGGACGCACCAGGTGGCCCAGACGTTGATTAGGCGCAGCTTGTCAGTGCCGTTGGTGCGAAGGGCGGCGACTCCTGCGGCGTCGATGTCCTCGATGGTGGCTTCGAAGGCCTGCCATTGGCGTTCTTCTTCCATGACGTGGAGGCTGCGCTCTTTCCATTTGGTCGAGCAGCCGTGCGGGCGAGTGGTTTCGACGGGAACGGGGTTTCCGGCCAGGAGGGCGTCGACGGCGTTGCGGGCGTCGGGGTGTTTGACCGTAGCGGGGTCGGGGAAGCGGGAGTCGTCGAAGCGTCCGTTGTAGCGGAGTTTTCGGTCCTTGTCGAAAATGAGGACGTGGGGCGTGGCGAGGCAGCCGTAGGCGCGGGCGACTTCTTGCTTGTCGCCGTCGTAGAGGAAGGGGAAGGACCAGTTGTAGTCCTCGGCGTAGCGTTTGGAATCGGCGAACGTCTCGTCGTAGTCGGTGTGGCCAAACTCGTCGGGCCGGAGCCCGGAAGAGTGGTTAGGATTGATGGCGACGAAGGCCATTTTGTCGGCGTAGTCTTCGACGAACTGGAGCATGCGGCCCATGGCTCCGTGCGAAGTCGGGCAGTGGGTGCCGGTGAAGTAGACGACGAAAATCTCGGGCCCGTCGAAATCGGAGAGAGAGTAATCCTTGCCGTCGATTCCTGGCAAGGTGAAGTCTGGAGCGGCGTCGCCAATCTCAAGCGTGGTGAATCCGTCCGGAAGGCCCTTGGGGTTTACTGCGAGGACGGTGGAAAGAAAAGCGAGAGTGAAGGCTCCCGTGAGCCCGAGTGCTTTGAAGGTATTCATAGGTTGATCAGAACCCGCCGGGACGTCGGGTTCCACCTGATTTTTGATGATGGGGTGGAACGCGCCGTCCCGGCGCGTTTTTCTAGGTCCAAAGTTCTTTGATCGTCCCGTTGCTGTCGCCGTGGGCGTCGACGGAAATCCCGTTCCCTTGCAAGAGGCTGAGCCAGAGGTTGCAGAGGGGCGTTTTGGGATCGTCCATGACGAGGTGTCGGCCGTGGTTGATTCCGGCTCCGCCACCGGTGAGGATGGTCGGGCAATTCTTGAGGTAGTGGATCGACTCGATGTTGCTGCCGTAACTGAGCGTGACGCTGTCGAACAGGCTGGTGCCGTCGGCTTCTTTCGACGCTTTGAGGCGGTCGATGAAATAGGCGAAAAGCTCGGTTTGTTTCTCGTCGCGCATTTCGGATACGCTGAGCCGCGAGCCGTTGGTGTAGTGGCTCATATTGTGGCCGGTGATGGTGGCTCCGAGGCTGCGAATAAATGTATCCACAGGTTGGCGATAAGTCATGACGCGGGTGGCGTCGACTTGCATGGCGGCGATCATGATGTCGTACATCAGTTTGACCTCTTCGTAGCCTTCGATGTCGCCTTGCGGCTCGTTGATGGAATCGGTCGGTTGCTTTTTCGGCACGTCGAGCCATTGCTCTTCTTTGGAAAGGCGGACTTCGATTTCGCGAATCGACTGGAAATACTCGTCGAGCTTGTCCGTGTCGGTCTTGCTGAGTTTGCCGTTCATGGAGCCGGCGTTTTCAAGCACGGTATCCAGCACGCTGCGCTTTTGCTTGAGCATGGCCTGGCGTTGCTCCAGAGGCGTGTCGCTGTCGGAAAAGAGTTTATGGTAGGCGGCGACGGGCGTGTTGAGCCCGGCGATGGGTTTTCCTTGCTGGTTCCAGGACATGGAAAGCCCGGGCCCGTGGCCGGAGTCCTCGGCCTTCTCGCAGCCGAGCTGGATCGAGGTGAAACGGGTTTCTTTGCCGAGCGTTTTTGCCGCGACTTGGTCGGCGGAGATACTGTTGTAGAAACTCTGGCCCGGTTCTGCGTAGCGGTTGGCCCCGGTCAGGTAGAACGTGCTCCCCCAGTGGGCTTCGTTGGAAAACTGGTTGGTCAGATTTTGGATGATTGTGATGTCCTTCTTGTGTCGCTGCAATCCTTGCAGTCCTTTAGGGAGGACGTAGTTCGTACCCGTTGTATTGATATCTGGATACCAGGATTCTTTGGTCACTCCCCAGCCGAAACCGAGGAAGACCATTCGCTTTGGAGCGGCCGCGAGCGGCGCCGCCTTGGCGAAGGCCTTCGCTCCGAGCGATTCGAGGAATGGGAGCGCCACGAGGGCAGTGCTGCTCCGGAGAAAAGATCGACGGGTTGTTATAGGGAACTTCATAGGACTAAATGTTGTGTTTTGTTTTTTAGCATCGCTCTCCCGCTAGGCGGGATCGCTAGATCCCAGCTGTGCTGGGCCAGGATCCCCGCTGAGGCGGGGGCAGGATTTCTTCGAAGTTAATTCGTTGGTAGATATATAAGTAGGTATTTTCGTTGAAAGTCTTGGCCCCGCCTCAGCGGGGATCCTGGCCTGAGTCTTGACGAAGGGTCTAGCGAGGCACGAGCGCTGCTAATTCGTTTTGTATGATTGTTACTTAAGTTTGAATTGTTCGGATTGGACGAGGGCGTGGATGAAGCTGCGGGCTTGGTAGTCGTCGCTCCCGGCGTCGGCGAGGATCGACTGGGCGAGGTCGTAGTCGGTAAATCCATACGGGCGTCCGAGACCGTAGGCGATGAGGGCTTCGGTGAGGCCGCGGGCGAAGGCGTCGCCCCGCTCGGCGATGCGGTCGCGCAGTTCGTAGTAGTCGGCGAAGGGCGTTTCGTCGGGGAGGGTTCCGCTAGGGTCGATGGCGGCCCAGACGTCGGAGTCTTTCTTGCTCGTGGCAAGGATGCGTTCCTTGTGGCGCCATTTTCCGGCCGCGTCGAAGTTTTCGAGGCCGTATCCGATCGGATCGATCTTGCGATGGCATTGGGCGCATTGCGGCTCTTCCATGTGGGCGATTTGCAATTCGCGGGCGGGCAGTTTTTCTTCGGCGAGTCGACTGAGCTGGGGCACGTTGGGCGGCGCGGGCGGCGGTGGGTCGTTGAGGAGTTTCCGCATGACCCAGGCGCCGCGTTCCACGGGCGAGGTGCGTTCGCCGTCGGAGCCCATGGCCAGGACGGCGGCGGTTCCGAGGAGTCCGCCTCGAGGTGAATCGGCAGGAACGGGCACTTTACGGAAGTGGCGGCCGGTGACGCCTTCGATGCCGTAGTAGTCGGCGAGGAGGTCGTTGATGACGACGAAGTCGGATTTGAGCAGGTTCTCGATGCTCAGGTTTTCGTCGATGAGCGTTTCGATGGTGTGGAAGATCTCGTCGCGAGCAGCGTCTTTGGCGCTATCATCAAATTCTGGATACAGTTCGTAGTTGAACTGGAAGAAGTTGAGTCGGTCCATGTGGAGCCATTGGCTCGTGAACGAACTGATGAACTCCCAGGCTTTGGGGTCCTGCAGCATCCGGTTGGTCTGCGCTTCCAGGGCCATGGGGTTTTTGAGTTTTCCGGCTCGGGCCACATCGTAGAGTTCCTCGTCGGGCGGGCTGCTCCAAAGGAAGTAGGAAAGGCGGACGGCGAGTTCGAGGTCGTTGAGCTCGCGCTTGTCTTCGCTTTGCTTCGGTTCGTTCAGGTATAGGAATGCGGGCGAGGCGAGGATGACCGACATGGGTTCGACGAGGGCGGTTTTGAAGTCGTCGCCGGACTCGCGTCGATTCCGGTAGAGGCTCATGAGCTTCTCTTGGAACGATTCGGACGGCGTTTGCGTGCGGAAGGCTCGGGTCGCGAAGGCGCGGAGAATTTCGCCAGCGTATTCGTCGCTTTGAACGGCGTCGGGCCCGCGATCGAATAGTGTCTGGTGAAAGCGGCTGAGCTTTTCGTTTTGGATGGGGCCTTCCCACTCGAGCCAGTCGATCCACACGGCGGGCGTTTCCATGGGCAGGTCTTGAGCGCGGGCGACTTTGAAGGTGTGGCGGGCGGCGTCGCGGTTGTTGTGCTGCCGTTCGCGCACGCCGATTTTGCGGCTGGACGAAGGGGTGACGGTGATGGGGAATTC
>JANQSC010000050.1 GCA_028284235.1 Opitutaceae bacterium | reverse complement strand
TCGATCAATTGGGAGAAGACGACGCTGGCGCCGGTAGCGAGTTCGATTTGGCGGCTGGCGAGCGCCTCGGGATCCGGGGCAGGCTGGGCGAGGGCGGCGAGAGTGGTGACGACGACCCGCGGGGTTTTGGAGTCGGTGTTTCGGAGGGCGTTGAGGACGGCGATGCGTTCGCTTCCGGCTTCGAATTGGGCGGCGATCTCGTCGCCGGTTTCGATCGATTCGGGATAGTGGAGGTACTCGACCTGGGCGGAGTCGCCCCGCGCCTGGCCATGGAAGAACTCGAGGTCGGCCCGGACTTGTTCGGCGACGCGCTCATTGGCGACGACCACGAAGATCGTCTGGCGATCCGATTGTCCGTGTATCCATTGTTCCAGGATGGGGCAAAGCGCTTCCGAGCTGACGCCGATGTGGCGCTCGGTCGATTGGGCCGCGTCGGGAACGAGAGCGGTATCCAGTCGGGTCATTCGCGTTCGTTCAAAACGGCGATGGCTTCGAGGGCCGCCTTTTCTTCCGCTTCTTTCTTGTTTCGCCCGGATCCGGATCCGAGCTTTTCGCCGTTGCAGAACACGGAAACTTGGAAGACGCGCTCGTGCGGGTTTCCGGTTTGCCCGGTGGTTTCGTATTTGAGGGCGTGGTTGCCGAATTTGGGCTGGATCAGTTCCTGTAGAGCGCCTTTGGGATTGGCGATCTCGCCTTTTTCAATGGGCGCTTCCTCCAGATTGTCGTAGAGGGCGAGTATGAGGTCGCGGGTGGTGATCCAGTCGCTATCCATGTAGACTGCGCCGATGACCGACTCGAAGACGTCGCCCAGAGCCGAATCGTTTTCGCCGACGCCGGAGTCCCTATCGCGTTTTTTGAGCAGCAGATATTCGTTGAGGCGGAGGCGGCGGGCGATTTGAGCCATGTAATCGCCGCGAGCGTAGCCGGAGCGGAGGCTGGTGAGCTTGCCTTCGCGCTCGTCCGGAAATTTTACGTACAGCGTCTCGGTAAGGACGAGTTGGATGACCGCGTCGCCGAGGAATTCCAGTCGCTGGTTGTTGTTGATCTGGTCGCGCGAGTGGAGGAGATAGGACGGGTGGGTCAGTCCTTTGACGAGGAGGCTCTTGTTTTTGAAGGTGTATCCAAGAAGTTGTTCCACTTCTTTGATCTTCCGCTTCGGCATGTCCGCCACGAGGGCGGTGTTTTCCGGTTCCTGGGGCGAAGTGTCAGAGAGGTTGCGGAAGATGCGCTTCAGTTTGGTGGCGACCATGCGGGAAGAGAAGAAAAGGCGAGGCGTCTACTTGAGATTGAACCGTTTGATGAGTTCCTTGCCTAGATTTTTGTAGGCGGTGGCCCCGGGATTGGACTTGTCGTATTCAAAGATAGTCTGGCCGAACGACGGGGCTTCGCTAATGCGGACGGTGCGGGGTACGACCGTGTCGAAGACTTGATCCGGGAGGTTCTCGCGGACTTCGTCGACGACTTCGCGGGAGAGTTTGGTCCGAATGTCGAACATGGTCATGATAATGCCACCGATTTGGAGCCGTTCATTGACGCCCGCTTCGTGCAGTCGGTCGACCACGCTGAGGATTTGACCGAGCCCCTCGAGGGCGAGGTATTCGCACTGCAGAGCGACGAGAAGGTAGTCGGCGGAAGCGAGACTGTTCATCGAGAGCATTCCGAGGGCGGGCGGGCAGTCGATTATCACGGCTTGATACTTGTCGGAGTCGACGATGGGCTGCAGGGCGATGGTGAGGCGGCCCAGGTAGTTCTCCTTTTGGGAAAGCTCGATTTCGGCGGCGGCGAGATCGACTTCGGAAGGGAGGAGGCTGAGGCGCTTGCGGCCGGTCTCGATGATCATGGAGGAAGCGTCGCCGTCCTCCATGAGAGCGGGATAGACGCTGCGGCCCTCTTCTTTTTCAAATCCGAGGCCGCTGGTGGCGTTCGCTTGCGGGTCCAAGTCGACGAGCAAGGTTTCGACGCCTTGGTCCGCCAGGGCGGCGGCGAGATTGACGGCGGTGGTGGTTTTGCCCACGCCTCCTTTTTGGTTCGCGATCGTAAATACTGTGCACGCCATCTTGGTCGCGTTTTATGGATCAATTCCCCGCCAAGGCAATGGTTATTAATGCGACGGGAAGGGGCGGGGTGGTTGTTGAGCGTGCGGTCGTGGACTCGTGGGGTCGCTCATGTTGAAAACCGCGCCGGGACGTCGCGTTCCACCTAATTTTTGCTTCAAGGTGGAACCCGACGTCCCGGCGGGTTTAAATCTAGCCACTATTCGCCGAAGGATCGCCGCGACAACAATCGCATTCGCGATTTTTGGAGGCGTGGGCGGGAATCGAACCCGCGATAGAGCTTTTGCAGAGCTCGGCCTTACCACTTGGCTACCACGCCTTGAGTCCTCACCGCCGCAGCGGATCGGAAAGGGAGGGACAGAGTTGCCATCCTTTCCCCAGTTTCAAGCAGAAATTCAGATTAACTGCTCTTAAACGCGCCGGGACGTCGCGTTCCACCTTCCTGAGTACGAGGTGGAATCCGACGTCTCGGCGGGTTCTTTTGTTTCACGTTGGGCGTTCGAGGATTGCGTCTGGACGCTCAATCGGTGAATCACTCGCTCATGATTCACGTAATTGCTTCCATCCGCATAAACGAAGGCCGCCGGTCTGAATTCATCGACGCGTTCAAGGCGAACGTTCCTGCCGTCCTGGCGGAGCACGGGTGTATCGAGTATACTCCGGCAGTCGATTTTGATTCGGGAATTCCCGTTCAATATCAGGACCCGAATGTGATCACTGTCATTGAAAAGTGGAGTTCGCTCGACGATTTGAAGGCCCACTTGGAAGCTCCGCATATGCTAGCGTTTCGCGAGCGAGTCGAGGGATTGGTCGACGGGGTTTCGTTAAAGGTCTTGGAGAACGCTTAGGGGGGATCTGGTTGGTTGCCAGTAGAGCCAAGGGGTAGGGCTCGACCGCCGGGCGAGCCGCATCCGTATAGACTACTCGGACGGCCTGGCAGTCCGTCCCTACCGGCCACCAAGATAGTCCCCAGCCTAACGCGATCCGATAGCGGTCAACCTATTCTGCGTTCGGTAGTAGAGGACGCCCTTTGCGATAGCGGGCGTTGCGAGGCAGTTGTCAGCAAGTTCGTTGGTGGCGACGATTTCAAAGGTCTTTGCGGCTTTGACAACGGTGATTTGACCGTCTTCTTTCCAATTCGACTGGTTGCGCTTATGTAGTGGATTGGCAATGACGAGTATGTCGATCCCGCGAAGAGTTTCAGTAGTGAAAACGCCTAGACCAATCGAAGGGAGGAGAAAGCGGGACTCTCTCCCAATTCGAGAATCAGGTAGGGACGGACCGCCGGGCCGTCCGCACAGTCGATTTTTCCTCCACTTGAGACGGCTCTTTTGACGTGACGAGCGGTAGGGGAAACTGATTCTTAGAGCAAGGCTCATGCGCGTTACTCGGGCCAGCTCTGGGCGCTGCGCACGAGTTTCCAAGTGTGGAGTTTGAGATCGGACGATTTCAGGGAGACAATGCCTAGGTCGCGCCGCAGGTGGCTCGGGCCGCCGGCCTTCTGACCGGAACCTGGAGCGATCGCGATGCAAAGATCTGGGTTTTGCTCCAGAACGATCGCGCCGGAATCGGTGAAGGTGAATCGTTGCAGTGGCGAATCGCTAGGGGGTTTGAGTAGCAACTTAGCTCCCGCCTGCGCGCTTTCGGCTTGGATACACAATCCGTACTCGATGGCGCTGATTTGCCCCGATGACGGGTGGTCGATGGCGAACATCTCGTCGGCGGACCCGAAACGTTTCAAGGTGTGAGCCATGAGCGGCGCATCCAGCTGCACGTTTTGCCGAAACCCCGGAACGTCGATGCAATAGAACTCGGGCTCGTCCAGTGGATCGACCAGGCGGATCATTACGGGGTTGGCGGCGTTAGCGATGCTTGCGCAAATGGCGAAGATGGAAGTGGTAAAGAGAACTCGGATTGGATTCATTGTTGGGAGTAAGTTAGACGCGCGTGTGAAGAAGGGTATCTCTAAAACGGGCAAGCGCAACGTTTTCTATGTGTAGGTCGGAGCGTTTCTTCCTGCGTTTGGGCGTATAGGAAAAAGATCTTAGATGGCAGAGTCGTTTCGGCCGTGGTCAATGCTGTAGGGCCAGCGCTTGCGCTGTGCCGCGACGGGAGGACCATATGCTTACGCGGCGCAGCGCAAGCGCTGGCCCTACGATTTTCAGTTGGAGGCGTTTGCTCTTGTGAACGCTCGTTCTTGAGGACGCTCCCCCGTAGTTCAATGGTCGGGACGACTGGATTCGAACCAGCGACTTCTACGTCCCGAACGTAGCGCTCTACCAGGCTGAGCTACGTCCCGACACTATTGAGAATGAACCTCTATTTCGCTAGCGTCATAGGCGAAGTGGTCAAGTTTCTTCTAAGTGAATTTCGTCAGCAGGGTTGAATCCGGCCAGATAGGGGCCGCGGCTGTTGAGTACAGTCACTTCCGATATAAATCGACGATGGATTCTGCCTTCGACTTCATCAGTTTGCGCAGGGCAGGTGGCTCGATGGCTTCGGCCTCGTCGCCCCAGGAGAGGACCCATTGGGCGATCTCGTGGAGGCTGCCGAGTTGGAAGCGGACAACTATTTCGCCGTCGGGGAGGGACTCGATTTCCTGGGTGGGATGCCAGACGTTTTCTGAAATGTACTCGGCTAGGTCAGCCTTGAATCGAATGGCGACGGCGTGGTTGCCGGACTTGCACCATATTCCGAAGCTGTTCCAAAGGTAGTCGTCTACGGAAAACTCGGACGGCAGTTCGAAGCTGTCCTTTTGAATCTCCAGTTTGGAGGCGCGTCCGAGCAGGAAAGTGCGCATGGCGTCGCGTTTGTGGTCCCAGGCGAGGAGGTACCACTTCCCGAGGTAGTTGGTGACGTGGTAAGGGTTGGCGGTGCGGGTTTCGGTCGAGGGGGAGCCTGGTTTTTTGTATTGGAATTTCAGTACACGCTTCTCCAGCGCCGCTTTGATGGCGAGCTTGAGCGTTTCGTCGTCGAGCTTGGAGAGGCGTCCTTGCTTGAAGGAAATAGTGTCGCTCAAAGCCGTCAGGTTGGCGGTGATGGTGTCGGGCAGGCTGGCGGAGAGTTTGTTGAAGGCGTTGGCGAGGGGTTCTTCGAAGGGGGTGCCTTTGTAATGGTCGAGCGCTTTCTGAGCCACGCTGAGGGCGAGGAGTTCGCCTTCGGAAATGTCGATGGTCGGCAGGCTTTCGACTTCACGCGTGTAGCAGTATCCGTGTTCCGAGGCTTCGTACTCGATGGGCATGAGCATGCGGTCGCGCATGAAATCGATGTCCCGGCTGATGGTCTTGGAGCTGACTTCCAGTTCTCTGGCAAGGCGAGTGCAATTGGGAAAGCCGCCTTTTTGCAGGGCTTTGTGGATCCGGAGCATCCGTTCGATCGCCGGGCGTTTCAGGGAGTGTATACGCGGGGTGTTTCCCATTGGAACGTAAATGGAGAAGCGGTTGGGTCGGAGCAATCTTAGAATAGAAAGCGGATTTTGCGAGAGCGATTGAGGGAACAGCGACTCTTCGCTCAAGATCATGCTCGCGAAGCGATCCTGCTTTCGCGAAGCCGCCGACAAGGTCGGGGTCTTCGGCGAAATTTGATCTCGAAGAGATCACTGTTCCAATTCCAATCAATCGATAAAACAGTCGCCTTGCGGCGAAATGACTCTTCGAGTCAACCACCGACTGCGTCGGGGTCCTTGACAGGATCCTGGTTTCACCGGGACCAGGATCTTGTGTTTTTGTAGTCGAATGTGAGATTCTTGGCCTTTCAAGTTGCCCGTTCACGGATTGGGGTTTTGGATTTGATCTTTATGCCGAGGGTTTCAAAAAATGAGGAGTCTCGCTGCCCTTGGTGCGGGGATGACCCGTTGTATGTGGAATATCACGACACGGAGTGGGGCGTACCGGAACGGGACAGCCAGCAGTTGTTTGCCAAACTGATTCTCGACGGGGCCCAGGCGGGGCTCTCTTGGATCACTATTTTGCGCAAGCGGGAGGGGTATTTGAAGGCGTTCGATGGATTGGACCCGGCAAAAATGGCGCGTTTTTCCGATGCGCGGCTGGAGAAACTCATGGATGACCCTGGGATTGTTCGCAATCGCTTGAAAATCCAGAGCGCCCGCCGCAATGCCCGGGCGTATATGCGTCTGAAGGACGAGGGGATCGACTTCTCGGAATTTTTGTGGGGATTTGTCGGTGGGAAACCGATACAGAATCGTTGGAAGACGATGGAGGAGGTCCCGACTGTTTCAGCCGAAGCGGAGGCGATGAGCAAGGCCCTCAAGAAAGCGGGTTTCAATTTTGTCGGACCGACAATTGTCTATGCGTTCATGCAAGCGGTGGGCATGGTGAACGACCATTTGACCACGTGTTTTCGTTACAAAGAGGTGGCGGGACTTGTCTGAGAGACAATTTAATAACTCCTGTTGGCCCCGCCATGCGGGGACATCCTGTTTTCGCGAAGCGAAATCCAGCGAGGAACGAGCGATGTTTAAAACGACTCAACATCCTCTACTAAGTGAACAGTGATTCCTGGCGGAATCAAATCCGAGCTTCGCTCGGAACAGGATCGCGTCAAAGACCCCGACTCCGTCGGTGGCTGAAGCGCGAGCAGGATTGATTGTTTGCGCTCTATTTGCTTTTTTCTCAAGCGGGTAGCGTTTGCGCGAGACGCAACCGGAGTTTGAACTGGTAATTCGATTTCGGAGAATAGGAGGCATTCGCCTACGGCGACCGCCAAAAATTCCTAATCTTAATCCTACTCCTAATCATAATCTCCCGCCGGTTTTTTTGATTATGATCATGATTATGATTAGGAGTAGGATTATGAGCGAACTAGGATTAGGAGTTAAAGCGACAGGCCGCGTTTCCAGGGGATGAAGTCGTCTTGCCCGAGGCGTTGGGCTTTGGTCTCGTAGTCGCCGCTGGCGGTCCGGATCGCGAGTTCAAGGAGGTCGTCGGACAAATCGTCGAGGGACGCGCTGCCGTCGATGATGGCTCCGGTATCGAAGTCGATCATGTCCGCGAGCTTTTGGGCGATCTTGGAGTTGCTGGATATTTTGATGACCGGAGTGACGGGGTTTCCAGTGGGGGTGCCGAGTCCAGTCGAAAACATCATCAGATTCGCTCCGGATCCGGCCATGGCGGTTGTCGATTCGACGTCGCCCCCGGGCGTGCAAAGCAAGGTCAGCCCGGATTCGGTCACTTTCTCGGGGTAGTCGATAACGTCGCTAATCGGCGCCGTTCCGCCTTTGAGGGCAGCGCCGGCGGACTTGATGGCGTCGGTGGTCAGTCCATCGACGATATTGCCGTGCGACGGATTCTGGTCGAAGCCGGATCCCACGTTTTTCAGGGCGTCGTCGTACTGATTCATCATGTCGAGAAAGCGCTGACCGAGTTCGGGGCGGACGCATCGGTCGACGAGGCTTTGTTCGACGCCGCAGAGTTCGGGAAACTCGGAGAGGACCACGTTGCCCCCGAGCGCGACGAGCCGATCGGAAACGCCTCCGATGACGGGGTTGGCGGAAATGCCGGAAAAGCCGTCGGAGCCGCCGCATTCGACGCCAAGGGTAAGGGCGCTGAGCGGGGCTGCGGATCGCCGCAGTTCGTTCGCTTCCCGGACGCCTTCGAAGGTGGCGCGGATTGCTCGAGAGAGCATGTCTTTCTCGGACTGGCTCTTTTGTTGCTCGAAGTAGAAAGCGGGTTTGGAACAACCGGGGTCGCGGCGTTCGATTTCCGCTTTCAAGTGGTCGATTTGCGTTTTCTGGCAGCCGAGGCTGAGCACGGTCGCGCCGGCAACATTCGGATGGGCGATATATCCGGCGAGCAGTCCGCCCAGCGTTTTGGCGTCGTCGGAAGTGCCGCCGCATCCGAGATTGTGGCTGAGGAATTTGATCCCGTCCACGTTGGGGAACAGTCGACTGGGGAGGGAGCGATCGATGTCGTCTCCAACATTGGGCACTTGGTCGAGGTCGGTTCTTTGGTGGTGGGCGGCGACGAGGTCGCCCATGAACTTCGCGTACGGACTGACTTTGGCGTAGCCGAGCGGTTCGAGCATCGCCTCCTTGATGAGGTTCAGGTTTCGATTTTCACAAAAAACCAGCGGCACGACGATCCAGACGTTCGCGGTTCCGACGGAGCCATTGGCGCGGTGGTAGCCCTGGAAGGTCGCGCTTTTCCATTTATCGATGGTAGGGGGCGCCCACTTGTATCCAGAATCCCCGACAACCGCTTCGGAAGCGGCGTGGACGACGTTCTTCGTGTGGATGCGTTCCCCTTGGGAGATTGACTCCGTGGCGACGCCGACTTTTACGCCGTACATCGTGATATCGTCGCCGGGCTGGAAAGGCTGATCGGCAAACTTGTGTTTAGCGGGTACGGACTCCGTTAACGCGTAGGCGCCGGACTGAGTCTCTACGGATTGGCCCGCGTCGAGGTCTTGCAGGGCGACTATCAGGTTGTCGCTAGGATGAACTTTTAGGGTAAGGGTGCTCATGTTCAGAGAAGAATTGCGTGGATGGAGAGGCGGTCGCGGCTAGCCGATTTTCTCGATTTCCTTGGCGAGTTGGAATATCCCGACCGCGGTCATGAGGATTGCCGAAATCCAAAGAAACACGATCCATGCGAAATGCGGCCGCAAGGCGGCGTGCGTTTTGCAGTACAGGTAGTAAAGCGCCGCGAAGCTGAGAAAGGGCAGCATCAGCGCTTGGGCGACCGCTCCGATGGTTACGAGAGTGACCGGCTTGCCGACTGAAAGATAGAAGAGGCAGTAGAGAGTCGGGAGGGCGATGCAGGCGACCCGTATCCATTTTTTGCGGTCGGCTTCGTTGTTAATCTTGAGGACGCGAAGCAGGTGGAAGAGATCGGTCGCCAACCGGCTGTTGGAAGCGGTGGAAATAAAAATGGTAGAGTAGAGGACGACGAACGCGCCAATGATAAACACCCACAGTCCGAAATTGCCGAACGACGCACGGTAGAGTTCGGAAAGGTCGACCATTAATGTCTCGTTGGTTACGCCGAGGTTCTTCCCGTTCAGAACTGCGGCTCCGAGCAGGTAGAAGGCCACAGTGGCGCCTGTGTATATGACCATGGATACGAAGGCGTCCCATTTGAGAACGCGCATCCAGCCTTGAGCGCGTTTTACCCAAGCTTCGGATCCATCGTCAGGCCCGACGTTGCGAGCGTATCCTTTTTCCAAGCACCAGTATGGGTAGTAGATCAGCTCGGCGGCGCCGACTCCGATGACGCCGAAAGCGGCGAAGGCAATGACGAATTGGTCGGGCAGGCCGAAACTGAGCCCTTCTTTGATATTTCCCGCGGTGATGCCGTACTCGGTCCAATAGAGGGAGAACACCGCGAATATCGTGAAAAGAGCGAAGGTCGCGATCGCGGTAGTGGAGAATTTCTCGATGAACCCGTAGCGCCCGACGAACAAGAGGACCGCGCAGGATCCGGTAATGAGGATGGCCAGGGCCGTATTGGAAAGCGTCGAGCCGGCGAGTCCGGCAACCTGAGCGATACCGCCCACCATGCCGGACAGTTGGAAAAACGTGGCGACGAACATCAGGACCCACAGCCAGACCAGCCACGAGACGACCAATTTCGGGCCAGGCACGGAGTTCAATGCTTCAAGCGCCGTGCGTCCTTTGGAAAGCGTGTAGCGGCCGAGCTCGACCTGGAGGAAGACCTTGATCAAACAGCCGAAGATGATGAACCAGAGCAGAGTGAACCCAACGTCGGCCCCGAGTTTGGTGGTGACGATCAACTCGCCGGAGCCCACGATGTTGGCGGAGACGATGAGGCCGGGGCCGAGCTGTTTGAGGATTCCTTTCGGGGTTTTCGGGGCGTCTTTTATTTCGGTCATGCGCGGAGTGAAGAATGGGGTGGCGACCGCGACCGCCTATTTGGGAATTAGGGGGTGCTCGAACGCGGAATGAGGAGGAGCGAATCGGCTTTTCCGTGGCATCGCAACGAGAATTTGCAAACATCGGGCGATGTGTTCCAAGCGCGAAAGACGCGAATGATCTTATAAGTGAAGATCTGAGACGATCGATGTAGGGGCGTTGCTCGCGACGCCCGCACTAGTTCAGTGGATTCATGGACACGCGGGCGTCGCAAGCAACGCCCCTACATGGTTTGAGGGCAGGGAATTCGATTCGCGTATTGCCACACGCGTCCCCATTCACCTCCGATACCGAATATACACCGCCGCTGTGACTCCGATCGCTCCGGAAATGTGCCACCAGTTGGATCCGAGGTGGCCGTACGCCCAGACGCCTGCGCTGCCGATCAGACCGGACAAGGCCCAGGTCATGCCGCGAAAGCCGAAGTAGCGTCCGCGGAGCGCTTCGGGAGCGAGGTTGCTGCTGTAGGCCATGCCGATCGGCAAGGCGACGATTTCGCCCAGCGTGAATACGCCCATGGCCACGAAAAACCACTCGGTCTCCCGGGCGAGTCCAAAGGCGATGCAACCGAGGCCGATCAGGGCGTAGCCCGCCGCGAGCACTCGGACCGGGTTCCAATTTTTCATCCAGTGCGTGAGCGGAACTTCTATTAGTATGATAAGAAGGCCGTTGAATCCCATGATGATGCCGTACGTTCGTGGTGAAATACCGAAGCGCTGCGTGGTTAAGGCCAGCAAGTTGAACACTTGGCTGAAGGCGATGCCCATCAGGAGGCAGGCGACGAGAAACTGGGAAAAGCGCGGGTTTCGGGCCACGTCGATTGCGGCGTCCCACCAGCTCTTAATTATGACTTTGGGCGAGGACACGCGGCCCGAAATGGTCCGCAGACCGTGCGGGAGGCTGGCGAAGGCGAGAACTGCGAATGCCAAGGTCGTGACGGCGTCGCCGTAGAAGATCAAGGCGGGATCGTAGAGGAAGAGAATTCCCGCGACCATCGGGCCGGCAGCGAAACCGGCGTTGATGGCCAGCCGCAGCATGGCGAAGGCGGTGATGCGCTTTTCCTCGGGAACGAGATCGGCCACGAGGGCGTTTGCGGGCGGTCCAAAAAGGAAATTGAAGAAGCCGTAGCAGGTCGCGACCAGCAGCAATACGATGTATTGCTGGCAGTAGTACATGGCGATCAAGCTCAAGGCGGAGCTCACCAAGGACAACACGATGGTGTTGCGGCGCCCGATCGCGTCGGCCAAGTAGCCGCCCGCCATGGGGCCGAAGAAGTTGCCCAGGCTGATGGCCGCGAGCACGCCGCCGATTTTGCCCATGCTGAAGTCCTTCTGTTCGAGAAAGAGCGTCAAAAACGGATACACGAACGCTCCGAACCGATTCATAAATTGTCCGAGCACGAGGACGTAGACGGACCGGGGCAATCCGCGGATATCGGTGGCGAGGCTTTGGAAGAAGTGGTACATGGCGCAGGGGAGCTGTGGGTGATTTCGTCTGCGCTGATCAGAAACGGGAGAGGGATTTGAAAACTAAAAAACCCCTGCCGATTCGAGTTCAGCAGAGGTTTTTGAAAATTTGTTTTCGAGTATCTCTATTGGTTGAAAATTTGGATACCGATCACTCTGCTCGAAATCTCTGCGCCCGCTTTGACGTGGTTCATTTCCACATACGACGACCACGCATTGAGGGCGCGCTTGTCGTCGCGACGGGTGTTTTTGAGATTGGTGAACAGGGAATTCATGGAAGAGAGGTGAAGTGAAACTTCTGTCTCGCTAAACGCAAGTTGAATCTGGCCTTAATTTTTGCGTCGGACCTGAGCCCGTCGTGGTCTTTTCGCGTCGATTGGCGTTGAAACCTTTTCCCGACCCCTTATTCCAACTGATCTATGCGATCTACTACATCCTTTGCCCTGTCTCTCATTGCTCTCGTCGTTTCCTCCGTGGCCTTCGCCGCCGAGAAGCCCAACGTGATCGTCATCATGGCGGACGATTTGGGTTACGGGGACATTTCCTCGTATGGAGCGACCTCCTTGCAAACCCCGCACATCGACGCGCTTGCCCGCGAAGGCCAGCGCTTCACCAGCGGCTATTGCTCCGCCTCGACCTGTACGCCGACGCGCTATTCATTTCTCACCGGAACCTACGCGTTTCGACGCCCCAATACCGGAATCGCCCCGCCCAACAGCCCGATGGTGATCGATCCCGACACGGAAACCATCGCCACGATTCTGGGCAGCGTTGGATACAAGACCGCCGTCATCGGCAAATGGCACTTGGGGCTGGGCGGGCCGGACGGTCCCGACTGGAATGGGGAACTGAAGCCCGGGCCGCGCGAGATTGGCTTCGACTACAATTTCCTTCTTCCCACCACGAACGACCGGGTGCCGCAAGTATACGTAGAGAACAGCCGCGTGCTGAATCTCGATCCAAACGACCCGCTGTGGGTCGGCAGCGCAAAGCCGAGTGACGACCATCCGACCGGCATCACGCACCGCGACACCCTTAAGATGAACTGGTCGCACGGCCACAATTCGACCATTCACAACGGTATCAGCCGTATCGGTTTCTACACCGGCGGCCACGCGGCTCGGTTCCGTGACGAGGACCTGGCCGACGAATGGGTCAAGCAGTCCAACAAGTGGATCGCTGAGAATAAGGACGAGCCGTTCTTTCTCTTTTTCGCGTCGCACGACCTCCACGTGCCGCGCATTCCGCACGAGCGCTTTCAAGGCGTGACTTCGCTCGGCTACCGGGGCGACGTCATCGTCCAGCTCGACTGGTGCGTGGGCGAGATCATGAAGACGCTCAAGAAGCACGATCTCGAAGAGAATACGCTGGTCGTATTTTGCTCGGACAACGGACCAGTCATGGACGACGGTTACGAGGATCTCGCGCTCGAGAATCTGGGCGACCATCGTGCCGCCGGACCGTATACGGGCGGTAAATACAGCGTTTACGAAGGCGGCACGCGCACGCCGTTCATCACTTGGTGGAAGGGACGCATCCAGCCAGGCGTTTCGGACGAGGTCGTTTGCACCATCGACTTGCTCGCGAGCTTGGCCGCATTGACCGGAGCGGAGATTCCGGACGACGCCGCGCTCGACAGCATGGACATCATGGACGCGCTTCTCGGCAAAAGAAACGCCAAAGGGCGCGACCATCTGGTGCAGCAGGACAATGGTCGCGGCAACAACTACGGTCTGCGCGTCGGCAACTGGAAGCTGCAGCGCCACGATTCCCGATCCGCTCGGAACGTGGTCGTCGAGAAGAAATTGGCCAACACCCAAGTCGCCCAATACCGTCTCTACGATTTGTCGAAAGACCCGCAGGAGACGAACGATCTTTTCCACAAGAATTCCCGCATGGCCAGCAAGCTGGTTGCCCAGCTAACCGAGATTATCGATTCCGGCCGTACTCGAAAGTAATTGGTAGCCACGTTGATTTCAGGGGCAATATCCCTGAGTGTAAGCTTTTTATTCGTGATTGCTCGATCGAGGGACGTGTTCGCTCCGTTGTGACTTGCCTTGGGCTAGGCCATGGGGCTGACTCGTTGCCGCCATGATTTGGAATCCCCCAAAACAAATCGCCGTTCGCATCGCGTTCCTTTGCCTCGTCGTCGGATTGTGCGCGAATCACGTCCAATCGGAAAAGCTGAACATCGTCCTCATAATGGCGGACGACTCGGCGGCCGACAACTACGGCGCCTATGGGAGCGATTTCTTTAGTTCGCCCCGCATCGATTCCCTGGCCGAAACCGGCGCCCGGTTCAATTACTGCTACTCGGAGCCCGTGTGCACGTCCAGCCGCGTCAAGATCATGACCGGGCGGGACGGCGTTCGCAACTACGTGAATTTCGGCATTCTCGACAAAGACGAGATCACCTTCGGCGAGATGCTGAAAGAAGCGGGCTATGCCACCGCGGTGGCGGGGAAGTGGCAACTGCACGCCGAGCCCAACGGCTCCTTGCCGGAAGATTGCGGCTTCGATACGTTCTGCCTTTGGAACTATCCCGGCACGACCCTCGATCGCTATTGGAACCCGAGCCTCAATCAGAACGGCAAGATTCTCGAAACCGACGAGGACGACTACGGCCCGGACATCGTTTCCGACTTCCTCGTAGACTTCATGGAGGAGAACAAGAACCGCCCGTTCTTCGTCTACTACCCGATGATTCTCGTCCACAATCCGTTCCCTGAAACGCCCGACAGCAAACCGGCGACGAAAAAGGAGAAGACGCTTCCGAAAGGGCTGAAAAATTATCGAGATATGGTCGCCTACGCAGACAAGATGGTCGGGAAACTCGTCGACGCGGTCGACCGCCTCGGTCTCCGCGAGAAGACTGTCTTCATCTACACGGCCGACAACGGCACCAACCGCTCACTCACGTATCCATTTCATGGGGCCCAGCGAGTCGGCGAGAAAGCCTTCGCGACCGAAGGCGGTTACCACGTTCCGCTCGTCGTCAATTGCCCGACGGTGATACCCCCGAACATCGTCAGCAACGATCTGGTCGATTTCTCCGACATTCTCCCGACGCTGGCGGAACTCTCCGGAGCCAAGCTGCCGGACGTTCCCCTGGACGGCCGCAGTTTCTGGCCTCAATGCCTCGGCCAGGAAGGCAACCCGCGCGAGTACATCACCCAGTACTACTACCCGAAATTCGTCCCGGCGGCCGCGAAGCACGGGCAAGGCGTCCGCAAGCGCGAGATCATGTGGGCCCAGAATCAATACTATAAGCTCTACCAGGACGGCACGCTGTACGCGGTCGCCGACCGGTACGAAGTCGATCCCATCGCCGAAGGCCAGGGCACGGCGTTCGCGGAGGAGACCCGGGCGATGTTGCAATCCGCCCTCGACCGAATGCCGGAATCCGGCCTGATGCTCAACCCGGAAGCCGGTCCGTAACGCGGCTACGTCCCCGCGCTCAACGAATTTCGAGCCCATTCTCTTTATGAAACAACTGAAGTATGCATTCGTTTTTATCGTTATCGGAATTTTGAATACAGCGAGTTCGCTCGCCGCCGACAGCAAAATTAAGAACGTCCTCTTCCTGATTTCAGACGACCTGAAGGCCAGCGTTCTTGGCAGCTACGGCGACACGATTTGCAAGACTCCGAACATCGACCGTCTCGCCAGCCAAGGCGTCGTCTTCGATCGCGTCTATTGCCAAGGCACCTCCTGCGGCCCTTCCCGCCAATCCTTCATGCACAGTCGCTACCTCGGGAGCGCCAAGGAGAACATGGGCAAGCACTTCATCGACAACGGATTCTACAGCGCCCGCGTCGGGAAGATCTACCATATGAAAGTTCCGGGCGACATTATCGCCGGAACCGACGGAATAGACATCCGCTCGACTTGGATCGACAGTTTCAATTCCCCCGGACTCGAGGCCCACACTCCGGGCGACTACGCCTGCTTGAACCTGAACATCTTTACGACGGATCTCGGTGGACGCTATTCGACGGCGATGCCGCACCGCTGGTTTGTCACCGTGAGCTATGAAGGCGACGGGTCCGATCAGCCGGACTACAAGACGGCGACCAAAACCATCGAGCTGATACGCGAACGCAAGGACGAGCCGTTCTACATCGCTGCCGGATTTATTCGCCCGCACTATCCAATGGTCGCTCCCAAGCAGTACTTCGATCTCTATCCGATCGAGGACATCCCGCTCCCGCACGTGCCGGAAGGGGATCTCGACGACATTCCGGAGATCGGCCATTCGAATGTGATTTCGACCAAGGATCCGATCGGAAAGTACCCCGACAACATCAAGCGAATGTGGGCCGGCTACTACGCGTCCGTGACCTACATGGACGAGCAGGTCGGGCGGATTCTCGACGAGCTCGACCGGCAGGGGCTGCGGGATTCGACCGCCATCGTGTTCACGAGCGACCACGGCTATCACCTCGGGGAGCATCACTTCTGGCAGAAGAGCAATTTGCACGAGGAAGCTATACGCGTTCCGCTCATTATCTCCGCTCCCGGCTTTGAGTCGGGCCGGACGTCGGCGATCACTGAGTTGATGGACATCTATCCGACGCTTTCCGATCTAGCCGGCCTCAAGACGCCGGCGAGCGTGCAAGGCAAGAGCTTGCGCCCCGTAATGGAAGACAAAGACGCCGAAGTCCGCGAGGCCGCTCTGACCATTGACGGCTCGGGCTACTCACTCCGTTCCAGCCGTTGGGCCTACATGCGTTACAACAACGACGAGGAAGAGCTCTACGACATGGAGTCCGACCCCGGTCAGTATACGAATCTCGCCATCAATCCCGAGCGGGAGAAGGAACTCGTCAATTGGCGTAAAAAACTGGATACACGGTTGGCCAAGGCGGAAATCAAGCGCAAGGTGAAGAAATAAGGCTGAGGTCCTGTAGTCCGGCAAACCCAATCTCCTAAGCATGAAACTACTGACGGTATTCGCTTTTCTTACATTGCTGGCGTCCGCGATGATCGCCGCGGATCGGCCGACCAACGTTCTATTGATAATGGCGGACGATGTTGGGTTCGAGTGCTTCAGCAGCTACGGAAGCGAGGAGTACTCGACGCCGCGGCTCGATGCCTTGGCGGAGGAGGGGATCCGATTCGAAAACTGCCACTCGACTCCGTTGTGCACTCCCAGCCGCGTCAATCTCATGTCGGGCAAGTCCAATGTTTTCAACTACAGCGACTTCAACGTTTATCCGAAAGGGGAGCCCACGTTCGCCAATCATTTCAAGCAATCCGGTTACGCGACCGCGGTCGCCGGGAAGTGGCAACTCGTCATGCCGGACGGCCGCGGGACCACTCCGAATGAAGCGGGCTTCGACACCTATTGCCTCTGGAATACGCCCCTGACGACGCGTGCCCGCTATTGGGATCCGTCCTTGGAGCAGAACGGGACCTTGCTCGAATTACCCGAAGGCAGCTACGGACCGGACGTGTGCACCGACTTCCTCGTGGACTTTATCGAAGACTGCGCGGATTCGAATACGCCCTTTCTCGCCTACTATCCGATGATTCTCGTCCACAACCCCTTTCCGCCGGCACCCAATACGGCGGACAAGGAACGCGACGACGACAAGCGGAACTTCATCGACATGGTCAACTACATGGATGCCTTGGTCGGCCGTCTGGTTGACACTTTGGAAGCGAAGGGCGTGCGTGAAAATACGCTTGTCATTTTCACAAGCGACAACGGTACCAACGATGTCCTGACATCCGAGTTCGAAGGAACGCAAATACGGGGCGGCAAAGGCTACACAAAGGATCACGGCACGCGCGTACCGCTTGTCATGAACTGGCCCGGGACGATTCCGACGGGGCAGGTGAACGACGACTTGATCGCGTTTTCCGATTTCTTTCCGACGATTGTCGATGCCGCCCAGCTTCCGCCAAAGGCGATTGCCGACGGCGACGGAATGAGCTTTTGGCCCCAGTGCCTGGGCCAGGAAGGCCGCAAGCGGGAATGGGTTTACGGCTACTATTTTCCCCGACCGTATTCAAAAAAGTTCGACAACAAGTACAATCATTGGGAAGTCCGCTACGCCCGGGACAAGCGCTACAAGCTCTACAACACGGGGGCGCTCTACGACACCGTGAACGACGTGCTCGAAACGAGCGCCGTCGATCCGGAACGCGCCACGACAGCGGCGAAGCAGGCTCGCAAGAAATTGCAGGCCGTTCTGGACTCCTATCCGTCGCAGGGGCAAGCGGTCGACCAAGAGCGCGTCGTCGGGGTCGGGCCGTAGCGCTGCGGATTTCGGTTTGGTTGAATAAATCAGCCATTGGAAGGGCGATTCTCGCAGCTTTTGATTGTAAAATCCCGACATTGTCGTAAATGTACAATGAATTAAGGGGATAAATCCTATCGCAATCGCGAGGGCCGGTTTATTATCCCTGTCGTTGTTCGGAAGTAGCGCGACCGAACGCTGTCCGTTATTCCAAACCCGCAAAGCCCCGTGATCACTTCAACGTCGGAACCCGTCTCAGAGACTTTTCTAAAGGACGTCGACCCGGTTCGCCGCGGTCTCGGACTCTTCCAGCATCTCACCGACGCGTGCTACTTTGTGAAAGACCAGACGGGGCGTTTCGTCCTGGCCAACGAGGCGCTCGTGCTGTTGCTCGGCTACACGCGCGAGTCGGACGTCCTCGGAAAAACCGACTACGAGCTCGTGCCGCGCTACTTGGCCGACAACTATTTCAAGGACGACCAGCAGGTGCTTTTCTACGGGAAAGAAGTGGTGAACAAAGTGGAGCTGGTGACCCATAACAACTTGTCCGTTTACTGGTACACCACCACTAAAGTCCCGCTTTATTCGCGCAACGGGAGCATCGTGGGCTTGGAAGGCGTGACGCGCGAGTTCAAGGCGGCGAGCAGCGCGTTGGGCCCGTACCCGGAGCTGTTCAAGGTGATCGATTTCGTCGAGGGAAGGTACTCCGAGAAAATCACCGTGGCGGAAATGGCCAAGCGGGCCAACCTCTCCGTACGCACCTTCGAGCGCCAGTTCAGCCGCCGATTCAATCTCAGCCCCATTGCCTACCTCAAGAAAGTGCGGATCAACGCGGCCTGCCGCGACCTCATCCACAGTAACAAGACGATCGCTCAAATCGCCCAGGACTGCGGCTTCTGCGATCAGAGCTATCTCACCAAGGAGTTCGCCCGCCTCATGCGGGTCACTCCTCAAGTCTATCGGGACACGCACGTCGCTTGACGTTGGTCCTGCGAACCTAATCACACGAACGTAAACAAAAAAACTGCTAACAACTCGTCGATAAACACCCGCGAACGCGTAACTTCAAAGGACGCCCGCCCAGCGTTTTCTGTATGAACGAGCCATTTCCGTAGCTCGACGCCAAGCGTAATAAGAAAACCAACGAATACTATGTTCCCAAGAATATTACTGTCACTGGTCGCAACTGGCCTACTATGGAGCGCTTCCGCTGCCTCATTGCCGCTCACGGTGGAACAAGGTGAGCGAATCGTCATCGTCGGAAACGGCCTGGGCGAACGCATGCTCTACTTCCCGCACTTCGAGACCGATCTGCATCGCCAGTTCCCCAACAAGAATCTGATCATACGCAACGTCGCCAAGCCGGGCGACACGCCGGGCTTCCGCCCGCATCCATCGCGGGAGACTCAGTGGGCGTTCCCCGGAGCCGACAAGTTCCACCCCGAACGCCAGACCCACCTCGGCATCGGACATTTTCCCGAGCCAGACGAGTGGCTGGCGGAACTCAAGACCGACACGATTCTCGCGTTTTTTGGATACAACGAGTCCTTCGAAGGGCTGGACAAGCTCGAGAATTTCGAGAACGAGCTGGACGCCTGGGTGCAGCATACGCTGAAGCAGAAGTACAACGGCAAGTCCGCGCCGCAGCTCGTGCTCTTCACCCCAATCGCTTACGAGGATCTCTCCGACGAGCAGGACTTGCCCGACGGAAAAGAGGAGAACGCGCGGCTCGCGGCTTATTCGGACGCGATCAAGCGCGTCGCCGCGGCGCGAGGCGTCGGCTTCGTCGACCTCTACAATCCGACCTTGGAACTTTATAAGAAAGAGAAGAACGCTCAAACCATCAACGGGTTCGCGCTTTCCGACGAGGGCTACCAGAACTTGTCCAAGATTCTCGTTCAATCGCTCTACGGCGAATACAGTCCGCAGGAAATGGTGTCGCAAGAAGCCGTGTTTAAATCGGTGGAAGACAAAAACTGGTTTTGGCTGAACGACTACCAAATCCTGAATGGCGTTCACGTCTACGGTCGCCGCTACAAGCCCTACGGCAACGTCAACTATCCGGAGGAAATCGAGAAGATTCGCCAGATGACCGAGCTACGCGACGGCAAGATCCACGAAGTCGCCCGCGGCGCCTCGCCGGATACGCCGGTCGACGACAGCGCCACCCGGGCGCTTTCGGAGATCGAAACCAACTACAACCGTCCCATCGAGTTTCTCGATGTCGACAAGGCCCTGGAGCAATTCACGCTGCCGGAAGGCTACAAAATCGATCTCTTCGCGTCCGAGTCGGAGTTTCCGGATTTGCAAAATCCCGTGCAGGCGACGTTCGACAATCAAGGACGCCTTTGGGTAGCGGTGATCCCGTCCTATCCGCACTATCGGCCGGGCGACGAGCGCCCCAACGACAAGCTCCTCATTTTTGAAGACACCGACAACGACGGTCGCGCTGACCGGCAAAAAGTATTCGCCGACGGACTACATATGCCGATCGGGTTCGAACTGGCTCCGGAAGGCGTCTATGTTGCCACGCAGCCAAACCTGTCGCTCTTCGTTGACGACGACGGAGACGACCGGGCGGACCGCGAGGAGATCCTCGTGCACGGATTCGACTCCCACGATACGCACCATTCGATATCCACGTTCCTCGCGGACGCGTCCGGCGGTATCTACATGAACGAAGGGCGATTTCTTCATTCCGCTGTGGAAACACCCTATGGTCCCGAGTATATGACCGATGGAGGTCTCTGGCGATTCGATCCAAAAAACTGGCGCTTGGAACGGTTCATGCAGACCGATGTATCCAATCCTTGGGGCGTCACTATCGACGACTACGGCCAGACTTTCCTCTCCGACGCGTCGGGCGGGGCCAACTGGTGGTCGCTGCCGCTTTCGGCGAAAGTGCCGCACGGATACGAAATTCAGAAACTGGCCCAGTTCACCACGCACCGCGTTCGACCCACATCAGGCACCGAGTTCATTTCCTCGCGTCATTTTCCTGAGGATACGCAAGGCGATTTCTTGATCAACAACACGATCGGATTCCTCGGCACCAAACATCACAGCATGGTCGAGGATGGAGCGGGATTTACGGGCGAGTTGAAGCAGGACCTCATCATGTCCACGGATCCGAACTTCCGTCCCGTGGAAATGGAGTTCGCCCCGGACGGTTCGCTCTATATTATAGACTGGCACAATCCGCTTATTGGCCACATGCAGCACAGCGCCCGCGATCCCAATCGCGACATCGATCACGGCCGTATCTATCGCGTCACCTATCCTTCGCGTCCGCTCGTCGAGCCAGTACAAGTCGCCGGCGCTTCGATCAAGCAGTTGCTGGAAAACCTGAAGGAGCACGAGTATCGCACACGTTATCGTACGCGTCGCGAGTTGCGCGGCCACCCGGCGAACAAAGTCATTCCCGCGGTCAAGCGCTGGGCCCGGAATCTCGACAAGGACGATCCCAACTACGGCCGCAATCTCCTGGAAGCGCTCTGGGCGACCTGGGGGCAGAACCAAGTCGATCCGGGAATTCTCGATCTTTGTCTCAACCACGAAGACCACAAGGTCCGGGCCGGCGCCGTGCGCGTCTTGCGCTACACTCACGATCAGATTTCGAATAGCCACGAGCTTTTCATGAAAGCAGCCGTGGACGAGCACCCGCGCGTGCGTTTGGAGTCGGTGGTCGCGGCGTCCTGGCAGGACAATGACAAAGGCGCCGAAATCGCCCTGGAAGGTCTCAAGAAGCCGATCGACAAGTGGATGGGCCGGGCCTACGAGGCGATTTTCGTGACGCTCGGCGACGACGCTCAAGCGCTCAACGACTCAGGCAAACTGCAGTTGGCGGGCAATCCCGCGGCCAAGACTTTCCTCTCGGGCGACTTCGAGTTCTACGACAAGAAAGAGAAAACCGTCCAAGTGGAGCAGATCAATCTCTCCAAAGAAGACCTCGCCCTCTACAAGCTCGGAGAGGAAGTGTACCACCGCGACGCTCATTGTGAAACCTGTCACGGGGCGGACGGAAAAGGCGCGGTGCCAAACATCTACCCGCCGCTCAACGCCAATGAGTGGGTCATGGGCGACGACGAGCGCCTCATCAAAATCGTCCTCAAAGGACTTTGGGGACCGATCGAAGTCGATGGCAAAAAGTACGATCCCTCCACGGGTGTGCCGCCAATGACCGGATTTGCTGGAATGCTCAACGACGAGGAAATCGCCGGTGTGCTCACATTCGTTCGGGCTCGTTTTGGCGATCGCAAGGCCCTTGCCAAAGCCATCAAACCGGAACAAGTGGCCAAGGTGCGCGAGGAAACGAAGGACCGTCAGAACTTTTACATGGTCGACGAACTGCTGAAGGAGCATCCGTTTCCCGAATCGGCCAAAAACGACGCCTTGAAAAAGCAATGGCAGACCTACGCGGGGAAGGAAGGACCCGGCAAGGGCAAGAGCGTCGTGCTGATCGCGGGCGACGAAGAGTACCGCTCGGAAGAAGCGATGTCCCAGCTCGGCAAAATCTTGTCACAGCGCAACGGGTTCGACTGCACCGTCCTCTATTCGCAACACTCTGGGGATCCAGGCGTGATCGATCCGAATCACCAGACCAATATTCCCGGACTGGAGGCCCTTCGCACTGCCGATCTGATGATCATCGCCACGCGATTCCGCAATCTGCCGAACAGCCAGATGAAGGAGATCGACGACTACTTGAAGTCGGGCCGACCGGTCGTGGGCATGCGCACCGCGACGCACGCCTTCAACATCCCGGAAGACGCCAAGTACGCCCACTACAGCTTCAACTACAAGGGACCGAAAAAAGCTTGGGAGAAAGGCTTCGGGCACCTCGTTCTCGGTTCGACTTGGATTAGCCACCACGGATGGCACAAATACGAGAGCACGCGCGGCATTCTCGTGGGCGACCACGAAATCAACAATGGAATCGGCGAAGGGGAAATCTGGGGGCCGACCGACGTCTACGGCGTTCCGAATCCACTTCCTGGAGACAGCGAAGCGGTCGTACTCGGACAGGTAGTTGCTGGAATGGGCAGACTTCACCCGCCCATCGGACCGGGGCCGTACGATCGCGTGCCAGGCTACGGAAAGGTGGAAGGGTTCCACAAGAACGATCCGATGATGCCGATTGCTTGGACGAAGAGCTATCAGATTCCCGGCGGCAAGAAAGGTAAGGTATTTACCACTACAATGGGATCTTCCAACGATCTCGCCGAAGCCGGAACGCGCCGTATGGTCGTCAACGGCGTCTACTGGGCCGTCGGTCTGCCCGTTCCGGAAGAAGGAACGAACGTGGATGTGGTCGGCGATTTTCAGCCTTCCATGTACGGCTTCCAACGATCGGAAGGCTACTGGCAGAAGAAGAATCTCAGAGTGTCGGATTTCGACCTCGAGTAGTTACGCATTTACGGGAGCGGGTCCGGCTGGATCCGCTCCTTTTTATTAATCCCTTCAAAACCGCGACTCTATGCAATCTAAACCTCTTGTCCTTATTCTGCTCACTCTCTTTGCAGCGCTCTCGAAACTTGCCGGATCCGACCGGCCGAACATTTTGTTCATCATGTCGGACGACCATACCGCCCAAGCGGTCGGCGCCTACGCCACCCTGCTCAAGGAGCTCGATCCGACCCCGACCATCGACACGCTGGCGGAGGAGGGGATCGTCTTCGACAACGCGTTCTGCACTAACTCGATTTGCACGCCGTCGAGAGCGTCGATCATTACCGGCCTCTACGCGCACAACAATGGAGTCTTCGACTTGGGCGGCAATATCGTCCCGGAGAAGCAGACCCTGCCAATTCTCATGCGCGAAGCGGGCTACCAAACCGCCATGATCGGAAAATGGCACCTCAAGCAAGAGCCGAATTTCGACTACTACAAAGTGCTCCCGGGGCAGGGCTTGTTCTTCAACACCGTATTCCGGATACAGGGCGACGAGGAATGGCCGAAGAACACCGTGACGCATGAGGGCGAGCATTCCTCCGACGCCATCACCGACTCGACGCTGGAGTGGTTCAAGAACAAGCGCGACCCGAATAAGCCATTCTTCGTTTGCCACCAATACAAAGCGCCGCATGACTACTTTGAGAATGCGCCCCGCTACCAGTCTTACCTCGCGGACGTGACTATCCCCGAGCCGGATACGCTCTACGACGTGCCTAATACCTTTGGCTCGATCGCCACGCGTGGCTACAACGACGAATTGATGCCGCATATCGGAACGTCGATCGGAAAACGCAATCCGCGTCGCTCCTACGCCACCCATTTGTTCGCGAAGTTTCCCGAGGAATTTCCCGATGGCTACGATCCCGCTGAATTGTCCGAGGAGGAAACCACGCGATTGGCTTACCAAGGCTACCTCAAGAAGTATCTCCGCTGCGTCAAAGGCGTGGACGACAACTTGAAGCGTCTTTTCGACTACCTCAAAGCTGAGGGGCTGTACGACAATACCGTTATCATCTACACGGGTGACCAAGGATTCTGGCTCGGCGAAAAGGATTACCAGGACAAGCGCTGGGCCTATGACGAGTCTGCCCGGATGCCGTTCATCGTCCGATATCCGAAGACTATCCCGGCCGGCATTCGCAGCGATGCCCTCATTGAGAACATAGACTACCCGGCCATGATGCTCGATTTCGCGGGCATCGATGTTCCCGATCACTATCAAGGGAAGTCGTTCCGGTCCATCTGTGAAACGGGCGAGGAGCCTGCGGACTGGAAACAGGCCGTTTACTATCGCTACTGGATGCACATGGCTCATCACGACAATCCGGGCGAGATGTCCATTCGGACCAAGACGCACAAGTTGATCTACTTCTACGGCGCCAACTACAACGGGGAAAAACAGACGCCTCCAGGCTGGGAGCTCTACGATCTCGTCGAGGACCCGCACGAACTACGCAACGTGTACTACGTTCCCAAATACAGGAAAATTCGCGACGAACTGAAAGCCCAGTTCGCCCAGATGCGCAAGGATATTGGCGACGACGGATCGCATTATCCGGCCTGTGAAGCGGTGGTTCAGGAGTTCTGGGACTACAGCGAAGCGGACCGTTTGAAAGCGATCGAGATTTCCGCCGAATTCAAAAAAGTTCGCGAAGCCGAACTGGCCAGTCGAAATTAGTCGTGCGAACGGTTTTTGGATACCCGCTCCTTTTCGCTCTTTGTGTGCTTGGATCGCTCGTCGCTGCCGCCGCGCCGCGTCCGAACATCATCCTTTGCATGGCGGACGACCAGGGGTGGGGCGACACGGGCTACAATGGGCATCCGCATCTAAAAACGCCGCACCTCGATCAGATGAGTCGTGAAGGCGTCACCTTCACTCGATTCTATTCCGCCGCGGCGATGTGTTCGCCCACGCGCGGGAGCGTCTATACTGGACGGAATCCGTATCGCTATGGAATTACCTTCGCCATGAAAGGGATGCTAGAGCCGACCGAGATTCCCATTACGACTGTATTGAAGCAGGCAGGCTACGCGACCGGGCACTTCGGGAAATGGCACTTAGGCACGCTTTCGAAGAAGCAGGGCGACCAGAATCGCTGGGGCGCTTTTTTGGAAACTCCCGAACGCTACTATTGTCCGCCTTGGGAGCGGGATGTCGACGTGTCTTTCGTGACCGAATCCAAAGTGCCCACGTGGGACCCGCTCCTTCACCCCGGCCCCATCAAGACCAAAGAACAGTCCGACCCGAAAATCGTCGCCCTGAAAGGAACGCCTTATGGAAACGAGTATTTCGTTGGGGAAGGGCAGACGGTTGAAGAGAACACGGACGGGGACGACTCGCGGGTGATCATGGATCGGGCCATACCGTTTATCCAAGACACCGTATCCGCGGGCGATCCCTTCTTCGCGGTGATTTGGTTTCATACGCCGCATTCGCCCGTCGTGGGAGGCGAACCGTATCGATCCATGTACGCGGATCGGCCGGAGCACGAGCAGCACTACTACGCCTGTATCACTGCATTGGATGCGCAGATGGGGCGACTGCGAAACGAGCTGGAGCGTTTGGGGGTTTCCGACAATACGATGCTCTGGTATTGTTCCGACAATGGTCCGGCCCGCCAAGGCTCGCCGCGCCATGTCGGAACGGCAAAACACCTCTCGGGCTACAAGCTTTCAATCCAAGAAGGCGGAATTCGTGTGCCTGGACTCCTCGTTTGGCCCGACCGCGTAAAACGGCCCCGCGTTGTCGACGCGCCGAGCGTCACCACGGACTATTTTCCGACCATTCTCGATGCGCTTGAAATCGATCTTCCCAAGGACCGAACTTACGACGGAGTCAGTCTCTTGCCGTTTATCGACGGAGATCAGGAGAGACGTTCAAAACCCATCGGTTTCCTCAATCGCGACGCAAAAGAAGCCGTCTGGATGGAGCACCGGTACAAGTACGTTCGTACTCAAAAGGGCGATACGCTCTACGACATCATCGACGATCCCAGCGAGTCGAAGGATGTCTCAAAGCAAAACGCGCCAGTCGCTGCCCGCTTGAAACACGCAATGGAAACGTGGCGTTCCGAGGTTCTGGCCGAATTGGCTGCTGTGCAGTGAGTTGACTGTTGGAACGGTTGATGTTGTTGCGGTGGCGCAACTCGATTGCTGTAAGCGAGATGCGTCGTTATACGACGCAAACGCGCCGGGACGTCGCGTTCCACCTTTATCTATCCGAGTGTAG
>JANQSC010000026.1 GCA_028284235.1 Opitutaceae bacterium | reverse complement strand
GTTGCGCGCATTGGGGATAGCCATTCTATGGATACCCCACAATGCGCCCGTCTTGCGGCAGGCCTACCTGGAGGCGAACGACACATATTCCGATTTATTAGACAGTCTCTAAAAGACCTATTGGTCTCAACTTAAACCCGCCGGGACGGCGGGTTCCACCTTGATCATTCCAAACCCAAAGGTGGAACGCGCCAGCTTGCCTCGGCGAAGTCTCGCTACGAGAGACGAAGACGGGTCCCGGCGCGTTTTCTTCGGTGGAGTTCAGTAAAGTTTACGCACATACGCTCAGCGGGAAAGCGATAACAAAAATTCCACTCGCTAAGGAACCAGGTCATCGTTCCTTTCTCGCTTCGCCCGCTACTGCTTCTTCACCCAAACGACCCAGTCTTCGCTGCCATCCGAGGGAGGCGCTCCCAAAGACACCGATCCACCGCCACGCACGCGACGCGTTTCGCCGCGCTGCAGCGAACCTCCGTTGCGCGGATCAAACCAGCGCACGTCGAAGGAACCAGACGCTCCCGACAAGTCGAGCGACGCGTCGCCACCTTCCGGCAAGTACACCACATAGGCCTCGCCGGCTTCGGCCAGACAGAAGCGACCGTTCTCGCGTTTGACATTCCCTATGAGCCCGTCCGCGTTGCGCATGCGCCAGAAAGGCACGTCGTTGTCCTGAAAGAAGGCGATGGCGTGAGCGCAGAATTCCCACGACTGATGACGGCTTCGCCAGTCCTCGGCCACCAAATCGTTCTCCGGAAGCTGGTATCCAAAATAGTACTCCACGCCCGCTCCGCCCGCCATGAGATTGCCCCAAAGCGTTTTCTTGCGCACGTCGTGAATCGTGTAGGTATCCTCCTCGTCCATTTTGCCGTCCCAGCCGTTGTATCCAGGATCCGGCGGCACACCTTGACTCGCCTTCCCTTGCTCGTCGTTGGCAACTACCCAAGGACGACCCGCGCTGCGCGACGCTTCCACCCATTGCAAGGTCCGGCGATGCACTTGGTCCCAGTGATTCTGCAACGAAGCCCCGGTCAACGCTGTCTGGCTGCCAAGGAGCATTGAATACACCTCGTCCTGTTGCGACGGAAAGGTGTGGATCACTATATTGTGATCGTAGGGATCCATATTGAGAATGTACGCCGCCATGTCCCGAATCTCCTCGTAGCTCTGCGTGTTCTCCTCGCCTAAGTTCCAGTTCAACGCCAGATGATGTCCAAAACGCGCTATTAACTCCCGCAGATAAAGTTTGCGCTCCGGCCCCAGCAATCCACCGTCCAACGCCTCCGGAACCACTTGCTCCCTGCGTTGAGAGCCCATTCGCTCGTCGTCCATCTCGTTTTCCTGCAACTTGAAGTGCAGGTAAATCCCCTTCGCCTGGGCATGGGCGAGAACGACGCCCCACTGGTCCAGCTTCGAACAGTCGTAGTGGAACTTCATCTCGCGCTCGACAAAGGGCCAGACATTGTCTCCGTCGCCTCCCGCGTTGTACGGGAGAAACGAGAACGAGTTCACGCCCACTTCCGCCAGATAGTTGAGCGCTCCGATCAAATTCTTGCCGCGCCCGTTGCCCCAGGTCGGGTCTCCCGAATTCCAATCGTCAGCATGCGGGGCCCAACTCTTAAGCGGCCCTTTGCCCGGCTTGTTCGTCGTGGTGTCGTCGAAATCCGTATACGCGAAGACGGTTTCCGGCGCATCCGGCCCCGCCTTCAAAAAATACTCGCCCGTTCCCGCAAATCGCAAGTAGTGGCCGCCCACGTACTCCAAGCGGCCTTTGCCTCGAAAATCGCGTCCTCTCTTGTCCGTTCGCCCAATAGAAAACGATCCGGAAACGCCGTGGTAAGGCTCCAGGGCCGAACCCGCGGACGGATCGACCGCAGCGCCGTTTCCTTTGCGAAACTGCACTTCGTAGCTCCACTCGCCCACTGTGTCCGGCGACAGATGAGCCCGCCAAATATTGCCCGACCGAGCCGAAGTGTTTCCCGCGTCGCCATCCGCGGCAAAGTATCCAGGAACCGTGTACACGGGTGTTCCGGACTCGTGAGCGAACACCACGAACATCGCGTAATCCATGAACGGATTCGGCAACTGGTCCCGCTCGTTCGCCTGAGGACCTTCCATCGAAAGCGTGACCGGGTGCCACGTCTTCAGCTCGCCGCTAATCGTGACGTCGCCGTCCGCAGCAAACGTGACAAAGGAACCCAGTCCCAAAATTACACCAATCGCGGCCGCGCCGCGCCGAAAAATCCCTGAGTAGTAGTGCATAACGAAAACGTATTCCGAAAATAGCGCTTCGCTTGAATTTTCGCAATGTTCATTTGCTTAAATAAACAGAGATTTTGCACCAACCGTTCCGACTCAAGTCAACGTCCGCGTTCGGCCCGGTACACACGGGGCGTCATTCCGTGTCGACGCTTGAAGGCCACCGTCAAGTACTCCGGATACTCGTAGCCCGCTTCCTCCGCGATAGCGCTAATTGGAAGCGATGTGTGGAGCAAAAGCTCCTGTACTCGAAGCATGCGCACACGCTCGATCTCTTCGCGGGGACTGCGGCCAATCAGTTTGCGAAAACTGCGCTCGAGTTGCGTTCGAGCCATGGGCGTCTTTTTCAAAATGTCCGCCACCCCAATCCCGTCGCAGGCCCTGGCTTTGATAAACGCCAACGCCCGGGCGATCTTCGGATCTGGAACGGCAACCGTGTCCGTCGATTGACGCGTCGCCAATCCAAGAGGAGCGATCAATCTCGGAGCCAATGGCGGACGGGCCCGCTTCCCTCCCTCCATCAGTCCCTCAAGGATAGAAGCGGCTTCGTGCCCCGCTCGTTCCGCGTCCGGAATGACGCTCGACATCGGCGGATCGCACAGTTCGCACAGGATTTCGTCGTTGTGAACCCCCAGCACCGCCACTTCGTCCGGCACCCGCAGCCCCGACTCCCGACAGGCCTCCATCACCTCCTGCCCTCGCACATCGTAGCAGGCGAGAACGCCCAGCGGCTTCGGCAAACCCGCCAGCCATTTGCCCAGTTTTTTGATCTCCGTTTCCGGACGCGACTCCCGACCGCTGCGCGACGGGCACTCCAATCCGCGCCCCGCCAAGGCTTCCCGAAAAAACGCCTCCCGCGCCCGCGACCAGTGAAAACGATCGTCCCCGCAATAAGCGAAATGCCTCAGTCCCAAACTTTCAAAATGCTCGAGACCCAGACGCACCACCTCGCGACTATCCGTGACCACTTGCGGAAAGTCCGGATTCTCCAATCCCGCGCTCACATCCACCACGGGAATTCCCAGCGTTTCCAAAAAACGCAAAATTCTCGGGTTCTCGATTCGAGCGATAACGCCGTCTCCGTCCCAGTTTGCCAGCCAGCGCGGCACGTCCGCGCCCCGGCCTTGCTCGATTAGCCGAAACGACCAGGACTCGTTCTCCCGCGACCAAGCCCGAATGCCGCGCAGCAAACCCCGCCCGTACACATTGGAGGTCTCGATCAGCAACGCCACACGGCGAGCGCTACGCGCAGCCATTATCTGAATACCTCTCCATGCCTAGTCTGATCGTTTTCCTCATTGCCTACCGCGCCGTTTTTTCTCTGATTAATTAAGCAAATGCACATAGCCCCAAAAAACGCAACTGTGATACTCTCGCCCCCATGGCTCACTATAATGTAGCAGTATTGGCGGGAGACGGAATCGGACCGGAGGTTACCGAGGCCGCCCGCCACGTCCTCGACGCCGCGGTCGACCGGCTCGACGGATTCACCCTCTCTTACGACGCGCTTTCAGTGGGAGCCGGCGAGTATCTTGAAAATGGAGACCCGCTTCCCGAGTCGACCGTCGAAAAGCTAAAGACCTACCACGCGATTCTTCTCGGAGCCATGGGATTGCCGGACGTGCGCTGGCCCAACGGCGTGGAAATGACGCCTCAGGTCGACATTCGCGAAAAACTCGATCTCTACCAGGGCGTGCGACCGATCAAACTCTACCATCCGTGGCACTCTCCGCTTCGCGTGCCCAAAGGGAAGGACATCGATTTCGTTCTCGTGCGAGAAAACTGCGAGGGACTCTTCTCGGATCGGCTTGTTCCCCGCGACGGGCAAGCCGACTTCGCAACCGACACCATGAAGGTCACCCGAGCCGGAGCCGAACGTATCTGCCGGGCCGCGTTCGAGATCGCCAAAGGGCGTCGCCAGAAAGTCACTCTCGTCGATAAAGCCAATGTCCTCCAGTCCATGGCGTTCTTCCGCGCCGTTTTCGACGAAGTCGCGGAAGAGTATCCCGACATCGAAACCGATCGCGTCTATGTCGACGCCATGGCCCTCTTCCTTGTGCAAGACCCTTACCAGTTCGACGTGATCGTCACCGAGAACATGTTCGGCGACATCCTCTCTGACCAAGCCGCTGGCATCGTCGGAGGCATGGGCATGGCCCCCTCCGCCGACATCGGCGACAACTACGCGGTTTTCCAGCCCTCGCACGGCACCGCGCCGACGATCGCCGGACAAGGAAAAGCCAACCCCATCGCCACCATCCTTTCCGCGGCCCTCATGCTCCGCTGGCTCGACCGGGAACAAGGCGAAGCCGGAGCTCAACTCATCGAAAACGCCGTGGCAAAGGCTCTGAAGAACTACGACAACCGAACCGTGGATCTCGGCGGTTCCCATTCGACATCCGACATCACCGACATCATCATCTCCCATCTCTAGTCTAGGTCGCGTTCGCGCGAAGCTCCCAAACCTCCCAATGAACATCGTCGATCTCACCCTGACCGCGAAACCAGGAATGCGCGGGATCAGCCGGGCCACCGCCAACACATTCGCAAAAGACGGCTGGAACGCCGCTAACTGGACGCTCTATTCCCACTCCGGCACTCACGCCGACGCCCCCATCCATTTCGAAGCGTCCGACCAGACCATCGATCAAATGCCGCTTACCGCCTTCATGGGCGACGCGCGAGTCATCACAATCGACAATACCCAACCCGCCCAATGGCTCCTGCCCGAACACCTCGGCTCCGCCGCGGACCGCGTGAGCGAGGGTGATTGCGTGCTCCTCCGTACCGGATGGAGCCAGTACGTGGACGACGCCGCCACCTATCGCGACGGACTGCCGCGCATAAGCGACGAACTCGCCCAGTGGCTCGTCTATCGAAAGGTCAAACTGATCGGCGTGGAAGCCCCTTCCGTCGCCGACGTCAACAACCTCGAAGAAGTCGACCGTATCCATAAAATACTGCTCGGCGCTGGCATCACCATCGTCGAAGGACTGTGTAACTTGGATCAATTGAACGATCAGGTATTCTTCATGGCCCTCCCGCTCAAGCTTGCCGATGGAGACGGCTCACCCGTTCGAGCCATCGCCTTCAATCACACGGTCGAATTTTCTTAGGGAATGTTCAAAAATCTGGATATATTTGACCTCTTTAGTAGGGCCTTCGCTTGCGAAGCGCCGCGTAGGTTGAATTTTCCGCTGCATCTGCGGCATGGCGCAAGCGCCAGCCCTACGATTTCGACTTAATAGACACTCTCTTCGCACCCCACAGATCTATGAAACCACTCAAAGGAATATGTCTCGGAGCCGGCTACTTCAGCCAGTTCCAATACGAAGCGTGGACGCGTATCCCCGAAGTGGATATTCTCGCGGTCTGCAACCGAAACCAAGAACGAGCCCAAGCGACAGCCGACAAGTACGGCATTCCCGAAGTAGTCGCGTGGGACGACCTTGAAAACGCCCTCGACACGCTCAATCCCGACTTCATCGACATCATCACGCCCCCCGAAACTCACATGGAGATCGTCGCGCTCGCCGCGAAACGGGGGATTCACGTGATCTGCCAAAAGCCGCTCGCCCCCTCCCTCGAAGAAAGCGCCGAAATCGTGTCGATGGCCCGCGAAGCAGGTATCCGCTTTCTCGTGCACGAAAACTGGCGCTGGCAGCCCTGGTACCGGGAAATAAAGCGTCAACTCGACGCCGGCGCAATCGGCTCCCTTCATTCCATTAGCGTGCAAATGCGCATGGGCGACGGCTGGCAAAGCGACGCCTACTTGGCCCGTCAGCCCTTCTTTCGCGACTACCCAAGACTACTGATATACGAAACCGGAGTTCACTTTTTGGATACGTTTCGATTTCTCGGAGGCGAAATCGACTCCATCTACGCCCGACTGCAAAAACGCAACCCCGACATCGCAGGCGAAGACGCCGGCCAGGTCGTCGCCACCTTCCAGTCCGGCGCCACGGCAATTCTCGATTCCAGTCGCTACAATGAAGCCGACTGCGAAGACCCGCGTTACACATTCGGGACCGTTCGAGTCGACGGCAGCAGAGGACACATTGAACTGGATACCGATGGCGTTCTGACTCTGAAGCCGCTAGGAAAACCCGCGCGCGAACTGGAATACGAACGCACGCGGGCAAACTTCGCCAGTGATTGCGTCTACGCCCTGCAACGTCACTTCGTCGATCGTATGGCTGACGGAGAATCCTTCGAATCAACCGGCGAGGACTATCTCAAAACTATCGCCCTCGTCGAAGCCTGCTATCAGTCCCACCACGCAAATCAAGTAGTCGCTATTCAAAAGAGCTAAATCCCGCATCGCTATGAAACACCAAGGACTCGACCATATCGCCATCGCCGTTCCGGATACGGACGAAGCGCTTAAACTCTGGAGAGACCAATTCGGGTTTCCCGTCGTCTGCTCTGAAATCGTCAACGAAGGCTCCGTCCGACTCACCCACCTCGACCTTGGCAACACGCATCTGCAACTCGTCCAGCCAATGGTCGACGGCCACCCTCTCCACGAGTGGATCACCGAGAACGGTTCGGGGCTTCACCACTTTTGCCTGCGTGTTAAGAATATCGATACGGCCATGAGCGAAAGTCCCGCTTCCACTGCCCCGGCGCCGCACGAGGGGACACAAGGGAAACGGGCAGTCTTCGTGAATCGAGACGCGACTCAAAACACCCTCCTAGAGTACACGGGCGCCTAATCGCAATGCCTGTCCTTCCTCCCGAAATCGCCGCGCTTCCGCGGCCTTGGGAAGCGGATCCACTCGAAGAGATTCGAGACTCGCTTGCTGCTCGACCGCGCAAACTGATAGCGCTCGACGACGATCCGACCGGCACCCAAACCGTTCGCGATATCACCGTGGTAACGCGCTGGGACGTGGATACGCTCCGAGACGCGTTCGCCGGTCCGGAAAACGGTTTCTTCATTCTCACCAACTCTCGCGCCCTCACCGAGCCCGAAAGCGTCGCCTTGCACAAAGAGGTCGTCGCCAATCTAAGAACCGCCGCCGGCAACGCACCATTCACATTGCTCAGCCGGAGCGACTCGACATTGCGTGGGCACTACCCTGCCGAAACCGACGCGCTCGAAGCTAGCGAAGGACCCTTCGCATTGACGGTGATCGCGCCCTTTTTTGAAGCGGGTGGGCGGCTCACGATCAACGACGTTCACTACGTGGCGGACGGCGACGCGCTCGTCCCCGCCAGCGTAACCCCCTTTGCTCAAGACAAGGTTTTTGGATACAAACACTCGAATCTTGCCGAATGGGTCGAAGAGAAAACGAGTTCTCGAATCACCGCATCCTCCGTTGTGTCAATCAGCCTTGAGACAATTCGAAGCGAAGGTCCTGATGGAGTGGAACGTCAACTTCGAGCCGCTCCCGCTGGATCCGTGTGCATCGTCAATGCCTGCGTCCAGCGAGACATGGAAGTGTTCGCTGCCGCCGCTTTGCGACTCGAGCAATCGGGATCGCCAATCATCTATCGCAGCGCCGCCGCCCTGGTATCCGCCCGAATCGGACAACCCCTTTCAAAACCGCTGACCCGCGGATTCGGAAAAACCGACTCTCCATCCGGCGGTTTGATCGTGGTGGGCTCCTACGTCCCCAAAACCACCCAACAATTGGAAGCAATCCAATCCGTCGCCTCCATCGAATGCGTCGAACTGGACGTCACACGCCTCCTCGCCAGCGACGCGGATTCCCTCGTCGAAACCCTCGCGTCCCGCGTCGACAACGCCATTCGCGCCGGACGCGACGCGCTGCTCTACACAAGTCGATCGCTCGTTTCCGGCAGCGACGACGCGTCCAATCTCTCGATCGGCAACCGCGTATCCAACGCTCTCGTTCAAATCACTCGGCGAATCGAAACACCGCCTCGCTTTCTCGTTTCTAAAGGCGGTATCACCTCGAGCGACATAGCCACTCGCGCCCTAGAAATCGCGAAAGCGACGATCATAGGCCAACTCATCCCGGGCGTCCCCGTCTGGAGGTCCGACCACGGCGCCCGCTTCCCCGGACTCGATCTGGTCGTGTTTCCCGGAAATGTAGGCGGACCCAACGCGCTTCTCGAAGCGTACGAGAAATTCGCTCGAGATTAGGCCACGCGACCTAATCCCCTTTTGACTCCCACTCGCTTTACCTCATCCTAAGCGGCTTATGAGAACACTCCCGTTTCTTTGTTGCGCCCTTCCCCTTGCCTTTGCGTGCTCGATGCTCTCCCAAGAACTCCCTCGCGGGCTTGTCACAAACGACCCAGGCGCATTCGACGGCTACACACTTTACACGCCGCTCCGCTCTACTGAAACACTTCTCCTCAACCTCGAAGGCAAAGTCGTTCACAAATGGGTAAGCGAACACCACCCGTCCAACGCCGCCTACCTTCTTCCCAACGGCGACCTGATCCGTTCCTGCAAAGTCCTTGGAAACGAGATCTTCGGCAGTCGAGGTCCTTCGGGCGGGCGGGTCGAGCGATTCGACTGGGACGGCAATCGCCTCTGGGAGTTCGTTTATTCGAGCGACGACTTCCATCAACATCACGACATAGAACCGCTTCCCAACGGCAATATTCTCATTCTCGCCTGGGAACGCCGCAGCAAAGCGGAAGCCATCGCCATGGGTCGCAATCCCGAAACCGTTTCCGACCGCGGCATGTTTCCAGACATCGTGGTCGAGGTGAAACAAACCGGACCCAAAACCGGCGCGATCGTATGGGAGTGGCGGACTTGGGACCATCTCGTCCAGGACTTCGATCCGACCAAGCCCAACTTCGACGACGTGGGTAAGCGCCCCGAACGCATCGACATCAATCTCAATCCCCGCGCCCGACCAGACTGGATGCACACCAACGCCATCGACTACAATCCCGAGCTCGACCAAATCGTCCTCAGCTGCCGCTCCTTCAACGAAATCATCGTCATCGACCACAGCGCGACCACCGAGATCACCAAAACCAGCGCCGGAGGAAAGGCCGGCCGCGGCGGCGACATCCTCTACCGCTGGGGGAATCCCGCCAACTACCGGGCCGGCGACGCCAGCGACCAAACCTTGTTTTCACAACACGACGCCCGATGGGTCCAGTCCGGACAGCCCGGAAGCGGCAACCTGACAATCTTCAACAACGGAACCAACCGCCCCGACGGCCAATACTCCTCAATCGAAGAAATCACCCCGCCGATCCTCCCGAACGGATCTTACCGAATCACGCCCGGCTCCCCCTTCGCTCCCGCGACCCCGTCCTGGAGATACGTCGCCCCGAATCCGAGCGACTTCTACTCCTCATTCATTTCCGGCGCGGAACGCCTGCCCAACGGCAATACCCTCATCTGCTCCGGCGCCGAGGGCATCTTTTTCGAAGTCACCGCCGACAAGCGCGTCGTCTGGCAATACAACAACCCGGTCACCCGACCGCCCGTCGGTCCGGAGGGCCCGCACAGCGTCTTCCGCGTCACTCGCTACCCGCGCGACTATCCCGCGTTCGCAGGAAAAAATCTCAACTAGAACTCCCATGAAATCTGTCTACTCGACTCTCGCTTCTCTATTGCTATCCGCCGCCGCGCCGTTCGCTTGGGCCCAAGACGAATGGCCCACCCACCCCGACTCGGTCGAGCAAACCGGCGTTCCCAAAGGGGAAATCCTGACCTTCAACTTTGACGACTCCAAAGTGTTCACCGGCACTTCCCGGAAAATCTGGGTGTACGTACCCGCTCAATACGACGCCTCCCAGCCCGCCTGCCTCTACGTGGGGCAAGACGGAATCAAGTACAACGCCACGACCGTGTTCGACAATCTGATACACAAAGGCGCAATGCCAGTAACAATCGGCGTATTCGCCTTTCACGGACGCATTAAAATAGACGATCCCGAAACCCAAGTCGATCGCCTCAACCGCAGCTACGAGTACGACAGCCTTCACGACAAGTACGCGCTCTTCCTGGAGAGAGACCTGCTCCCTGTCGTCGAACGCATGAAAACGAGCGACGGTCGCCCCATCCGATTGTCGAAACGCCCGACCGATCGAATGATCGCGGGAAATAGCAGTGGCGGCATCGCCGCGTTCATGGTCGCATTCTCCCACCCGCTCCGCTACACGCGGGTATTCACGGGAGTAGGCACATACGTGAGCATGCGGGGAGGCGATCAAATCGCCGGTCTGATTCGCAAGGTCGAGCCCTTACCCCTCCGCGTCTTCCTGCAAGGCGGCACCAACGACAACCATCTCGACGTCGGCGACTGGTGGATCGGCAACCAAGCCATGCAGCGGGCGCTCGAATTCTCGGGCTACGAAGTCAAACATGCCTGGGGCGAAGGCGGCCACAACTCCAAGCACGCGACGTCCGTGTTCCCCGACGCCATGCGGTGGCTCTGGAAAGACTGGCCCGAACTCCCTAAAAACGGCCCCACCCAAGGCAAGACGCTCAACGAGTCAATTCTTCGCGACGAGCCTTGGGAATTGGTCGGAGACGGCTACGGATTTACCGAGGGCCCAGTCGCGACTCCTCAAGGCGATGTCTATTTCAACGATCTACGCCACAGCAAAACCTACCATGTCGCCCTCGATGGAACTGTGACTGAATGGATGACCGATACCCAGCGAGCAAATGGAATGGCCTACGGACCCGATGGGCGACGCTACGCGCTCGCTGCCAACGCCCGCGAAGTCTGGGCATTCGACGCCGACGGGAACAAAAGCGTAGTTGCTAAGGGAATACGCGGTAACGACATCGTGGTCGACGTCAAAGGAAACCTCTACATCACCGAACCCGTCACCAACGACAGCAAACGCTCCGAGCGCAGCCGCGTGTGGCTCGTGCGACCGAGCGGAGAGAAAGTCGAGCTCGACCACGGACTCAAATTTGCGAACGGCATCGCCCTCTCCCCCGATCAAACCCAACTCTACGTTTCGGACTACGAATCCAAGTGGATCTATAGCTTCATGGTAAAGCCCGACGGAACGCTGGCCCACAAACAGCGCCTCATCTGGCTTCATCACAAAGACTCCGAGGATTCCGCCCGCGCCGACGGCGTGCGCGTCGACACCATCGGCCAAATCTGGGTCGCCACCAATATGGGTATCCAGATTTGCGATTCAGCCGGACGCCCTCGAGCTATCCTTCGCACTCCCAATGGACGCGTCGCCAATTTCTGCTTCGGCGGGCCGAATTTCGACACGATCTACGCCACCTGCGGCGACAAGGTCTACAAACGCAAAGTCAAATCAATCGGCGTTCAAGCGTGGCAGCCGCCAATCCAGCCGCGCCAGCCGAAAACCTGAGGGAGTGTCTAATAAGTCGCGAAACGTAGGGCTGGCGCTTGCGCCATGCCGCGGATGCAGATTAAAAACTCAACCTACGCGGCACTTCGCCATACGACAAGCTCATGGCCCTGAGGCTCTCGAACGGGCAAGCGAAGGCCCTACCAATGAACTCACAACATTCGATTCACTAGACACCCTCTGAAACGCTATGGACACCGTTGCCCACAATCGCGCTGCTTGGAATGAGCAGTCGAAGTCCGGAAATCGCTGGAGCGTCCCCGTCGACCGCGAGACGATCGAGTCGGCCAAAACGGGGAATTGGGACGTAATTTTGACTCCAAATAAGTCGGTACCGAAGAACTGGTTCGGCGATCTGTCCGGCAAACGCGTTCTTTGCCTCGCTTCGGGTGGCGGACAGCAAGCACCCGTACTGGCTGCGGCGGGAGCGAAAGTCGTCAGCTTCGACAATTCAGACGAGCAGCTTGCCAAGGACCAAATGGTCGCAGATCGGGATGGCTTGGACTTGACGACGACGCAAGGCGACATGGCCGACCTATCGACGTTTGGCGACTCTGCCTTCGACCTCATCTTCCATCCAGTCTCGAATGTGTTCTCGGAACGGATACAACCCGTGTGGAACGAGTGCGCGCGCGTCCTCAAGGAAAACGGACGACTTCTCGCGGGATTCATGAATCCGACGATTTTTCTATTCGACCATGAAGATGCCGAAGAGTCCGGAGCGCTCGTTGTCAAATACGCGCTTCCCTATTCAGACCTGACAAGCCTGCCACCCGAGAAACGAGCGAAAATAGAGGAAGCCAATTTCGCCTACGAGTTTGGCCACACGCTGGATGAACAGATTGGAGGGCAAATCAATGCGGGATTCTCCATCTGCGGCTTCTATGAAGACAGTTGGGACGACGATTCCACCCCTTTGAATCGGTTCACGTCCACCTACATCGCTACGTTCGCGACTAAATCCAATTCCCCTTCGCCACAACCATGACAAAAGTACTCGTTCTCCCTCCCGCGCTCGCCTTTGTCCTACTCATTTGGTTCGTTATCTCGCCTCCCATTCGACCCTTGCCCATTGCGATAGCCCTTTCCGCATTTTCGATTGGATTGTGGCTGCAAATTGGATACGAAAGACACTCTCTACTCTGGTTGACTGGTCTCATTATTCATGTCGTCTTTTCAATCGGCATCCTCATCAAGAAGGGCGCCCAGAATATCTAAGCAAATATCTAAAAATGAGAAATAGAGACAGAGAATGGTCCTACCCTGCACTACGGTTCCTCGGAGTTCTTTTCATACCGCCAGCAATAGCATCCCCCTTTTTTACGACCATTTTTCTCATATCCGAGCAACTTTCCCTGTCAGAACTACTGGCGCGTTTCTTTTCAGTCGCGGTTGGATGCCTAGCTGTTACCACTATTCCCTCCATCGTGTTGTTTCTCGCGCTTGAAAGTCTGTACGAATCAAATGACCGCATCAGAAACTCCCGCAAGCTGTTTTCCTCTATCGGAGGCGGTGTGGGCGCAGCGATGGGAGGCGGATACTGGGTGTATTTCTACCGAGCCGATCACGGCGTGTCAGTATTCATCGGCGGCGCGATACTACTGTTCGTCGGCCTGATTGCAGGATTTATCGCCGCTTACGTGATTTTCCCGACTACGGAATCTTCTGATACAGAGTCGTAGTTGCATTATGGATATCCACTACCAAGCAGGCGACTCGCTCGACGAAGCCGAAGTGATCGCGCTCTACCAAGCGAACCATTGGTCTTCCGCCCACAAGCCGAGGGCGCTTATGGCCGCCCTCGCCGGGTCCCATACCGTGGTAACCGCGAGGCACCAGTCGAAGCTTATTGGCCTGGGCAACGCCCTTTCCGACGGCCATCTCGTCGTCTACTACCCTCACTTGCTCGTACATCCCGACTACCAGCGAAACGGAATCGGATCTGGCATAATGCGGCGTTTGATGGAGCGCTACGCCGGATTCCACCAGCAGCAGCTCACCGCCGACGGAGACGCCATCGCCTTCTACCGAAGTCTCGGATTCGAACGTTCCGGAAACACTGAACCCATGTGGATCTACCAAGGCGACGAGCACTGATACAGGAACGAGGCGCTAGCGCCATTTGACTAGGGTCGCGAGAACGCCTCGCTTGTAACCACGAGCTGCACGAGATCCCGGAAGCCGCCGCCTCTTTCTTCGAGTGTCTTCAATACCGTGTCCACTTCGCGGCGATCCGAAAGTTCGATACGCCGCCCCAACGCATAAGCGAGCATCTTTTCGCACAGCGCCCGCGTAAACGCATCCTCTCGGGCAAGAAGGGCTTTTCGAAATCCCGCGACATCGTGAAACGCGTCGCCATTCGGCAACTCGCCTGAAGCGTCGATCTTACCACCCTCTTCGTAGCGATTGCGCCACTGCCCGATCGCGTCAAAATTCTCCAAGGCGAATCCAAGCGGATCAATCTTTCGGTGACACTCGTTGCACGAGGCGTCGTTCCTATGCAGCTCCAACTGTTCCCGAATCGTTTGGGCGCCGCGAATATCGGGATCCAGCGGCTCTACGTCTGGCGGGGCCGGAGACGGAGGCGTGCCCAGTAGATTCTCCAGCAACCATACCCCACGCACCACCGGCGAGGTATCAAATCCGTTGGCTGTGAGTTTCAAAATGCTCGCCTGACCGAGAAGCCCGCCTCTTCGCGGGTCATTGAGAGCGACCTTCCGAAACGCCTCGCCCTCCACGCCCGGGAGGTCGTACAGCGCGGCCAGATCTTCGTTCACAAAGGTGTAGTCCGCGTCGAGAAAGCGCGTAATCTTCCCGTTGCGATCCAGCAGGTCGCGCGTGAACTGCTCGGTCTCCCTCCGCATGGCCGTTTCCAAGTTAGCTTCGTAGTAGACGTTGAACCGATTTCGGTCCGGCGGCGCTTCGCCCAGATCGCGCATGGTCAACCAGCTGTCGAGAAACCCGCTCACAAAGCGACCGGATCGTTCATCCGCCAGCATGCGCTGTACCTGATCATTCAATACACGCCGTTCTCGCAGTCGACCATTGCGGGCTAAGCTAAACAAGGTCTCGTCGGGCATCGTCCCCCACAAAAAGTACGACAGTCGCGAAGCGATCGCGAATCCGTCCAATTCGCTTCTTGCAACGGTTCGCGACGGCTCTTCCAGATACAAAAACGCCGGGGACACCAGCGCCGCTTTCAGCCCCGACTTCAGAGCGTCGATCGGGGCCCGTCCCAGCTGCTCTTGCCCGGAGACCACGTCCATCAACCGATCGATCTCCGCCTTTCGCGCGGGACGACGGAAGGCGCGTTCCGCGAAGCGGGTCAAGATCGTCCGGGCAAGGCGCGGATCGTAATCGCCGTTCCCGACAATCGTTCGCCAACTCGAACTCGGCCACTCGTCGTAAAACGGGCCTTCAATCTCCACTTCGTAGATTCGAATGTGGGGGATCTTGGCGTGCTTGATCGAGAAGGCGAACTTCTCCATTTGCCGATCTTTCTCGGGCAAGGTGTGGTCGATTCGCTCGTGAGTGATTTGAGCCGTTCGCGTGAATACCGGCCGGATCTTCATCGCCCCGTTCATGTAGTTGAATCGCGGGGAGAACCCCGCGTCCAGCCAAGCCCGGGCAGAGTACCATTGCGGTCCATCGTCCGAGAGTGTGAACGTTCCCAAGTTGGGTTCATACGGCTGCGGCAGGTGCAGCCTTCCGAACTTGCGATGGCCCGGCACAATCCGCATAACGAACGGCTCTTCGGGCCGCATCGGAACGGTTTTCGCGTCGTATTCATGAAATCGATTCATGGCCTGCGCCTTGACTCGAATTTCGTAATGCCCACCAACCGGCACTCCTTCTTCGAAGTCGATCAGCGGAGCGTAGGCGCCGAAGTTCAGATCCGAATTGGGATTCTCGTAAATGTTCAAATACCGGCGCCCGTGCGCTTCCAAGTGTCGCTTGTCCAACTCGGATTGTTGCAAAAACGGTCCCGCGAACCGCCAGGACTGGGGCGCTGGCCGCTCCACCGTTCCCAGCGCCTTCTCCACAATCTGGTCGGCGGCGTCGAAATAGCGGTTCAACAAATACCCGGAAGTAACAAGCGTCTCCCCGATATTGTCCAGATGCTCGTGGGCTCGCTCGCTCGGGAAACTCTCGGTCGGATCGAACATGCTCATGTCAATCTGAAACAGGTCGCGGACCGTATTGACGTACTCGCGACGCGTCAATCGCCTCAACACGGTCTCCCCCGCGGGTTCGGTTCGATTCTCATGGGCGTGCTCAACCGCTCGAGTCAGCCAGTCGATCGTCTTCAAACGCTCCGCGTCCGAGGGCTGCGTTTCCTCCTCGGGAGGCATGTCGCCCAAATTCAGAAGATCGAGTATATCCTGATAGTCGATAAGGGCATTGTCGTTTTCAATCGGATACGTAAGCCTGTCGAATCGACGACCGCCCTTTTGCTCGTTGGCGCCATGACAGCCGATGCAGTAGGTATCCAAAAAAGGCACGATCGAGGCCTCGAACGCGGCTGGATCGACTTCAACGGATTCCTGCTCTTGGGCTTCGCCGCTCGTAATGCTCAACAGCGCGCCCGAGAAGAGCGCGTTGCATAGCGCTCGCCTTAGAGACGATCCACTCATGCGAAATCCAAACCGGTCAACGCGCCGGTACTCGTTCCGAACGAATCCGTGGCCACCCCAAATCGCTGCAGCATGGAGAGGAAAAGATTGCACAAAGGAACCCGTCGTATCTCCTCTTCTGGATACACTTTGTGTTCTCCGTGCTTAAACCCGCCGCCGGCAAGTACGAGCGGAAGGTCCTTGTTCACGTGCGCGTTTCCATTCCCCATTCCACTTCCGAACAGAACCATCGTGCTCTCGAGCAGACTCTTGTCCGTGTCGGGCTCCTGGATCGATTGGAGCTTGTCTAGAAACCGGGCGAGCTGCTCCATTTGAAATCGCTCGATGGTCACGAGCCCTTCAATTTTCTCCGGCTTTTGCCCGTGGTGGGAAAGGCTGTGGTAGCCGGAACTGAGCCCGAAGAAAGACGTGTCGAACTTCGCCCCAGCCAGCTCGTAAGTCGCGATGCGAGTCGAGTCCGTTTGCAAAGCAACGGCGAGCAAGTCGAACATGACAGGGATGTCCTCGACAAAGCTGCGGTCCTCCGGCTCTGGAAATGGAGGTTTTGGTTTCTCCACATCGCTCCAACGTTTCTCCAACTCCAACTGAGTCTCCACATCGCGGATAGAATCGAAATACTCGCCGAGCTTTTCCTGGTCGCGACTGCTGAGACGGCGATTGAGGCTCTTCGCCTCTCCGAGTACTGAGTCGAGAATCGAGCGGCGCTCGCTATACTGGTTCGCCGCTTTTTGCTGGGCGTTCTCCCCTTCGTTGACGAAGAGCTTTCGAAAAACCTCGCGCGGGCCCTGTATCGGCGGCACTCGTACCCCCGTTCGCGTCCAGCACATGCGGCAGCCGCCATGCAGCCCGTCTTCGATTCCAACTGTGAGCGAGGGGAAGCGAGTCAATGCTCCCACGTGCTCTGCCGCTCGCTGGTCGACCGTTAGATTCCCATCCGGCATCCCTTTGGCATCCTCCTCGCGCACCCCGCTCAAAAACGAATGAACCGCGAAATGCCCCCCTTTAATTCCATGATCCAGATGGGAAAAAACGGTCATTTTCTCCCGGAATCGCTCGAGCGGCGAAAGCAGATGCGTCATCTCGTAATTCCGCCCCGCCGTTTTCGGGAAAAAGGACTCGGGGTGCATTCCAAATGAATTTCCCACGCAGACCATCCGCATCGGCGGCCCGCTCGCGTTTAGTCCCGTAGAGCCGGCCGGAAGCGAGGCGCCAATCGACTCCATGGCGGGCAAGGCCAAGGTCGCGAAGGAAGATTTGAGAAAAAGTCGTCTATTCATGACTGGGGTAAGGAGACGTGGCAGACGCTTGCGCCTGCGTAGATCATTCCGGCAAACTACGGGTTTTTAGACATTTTTCCAGTCCCTTTCATAGGACCGCCTCCTAGATTCGGAGAAACCACTTTTGCCGGTACATTCCATAGCAAACCAGCCAGAGACAAAGACCCACGAAGGTCGCTTGAAACATCGGCTCGAATTTGGGCCCGCCGATCAGGAACAATTCGTCCCCCAAGTGGATTTTCAGTTTCTTCGCCACCCAAGGACGCAAGGTCATTCCCATGATGTAGATCGCCGTCGAGTTCACTCCTACGACGACAAAGGGGAACACCCAGCCAGAACGCTGCTTGATATCGATAAGCCAATAAAGCCCCGCGAGCATCAATCCGCACCAACCCGTCGAAAACAGCGCCCACGAGGGCGTCCAAATTCGCTTTACGAGCGGGCAAACCCCCGCCGCGCCGAGCAGCCAGCCCAACGCGATTCCAGCGATGCTGGCGACCAGAATGAGGCGGACCTTCTCCTCTCGCCGCTTTTGCGAACGAAGCAGCTCGCCGCACATGAGGCCGAAGATCATCGTCGCCAGCGAAGGCAGAAAATTGAGCGTTTGGTACCCGCCCGGATTCGCCACAAAAGGTTTGCGAATCTGCTCGGAGCCTTCACCCGTGAACGGAGCCCGCTTCGGCATGAGATTAAGAAGCCACACGTCGAAGGCATGCCCTACGTTGGCGTTCTTGTGCCACGACGGACCCACGTTCTCCAGATGCGTCTGAGCCCACTTCGGAGACACGTTTCGATCGGGAGCCCCTTGCGACAAATCCAATCCAGATCCTGGATACGCTACGTACAAGATCCAAGTGATTACAAGAGTCGCTCCCGCCGCAATCGCCTGATTCCGAACTCCGCGCCCCCAGAGTAAAAAGAGGAACACGTACCCGAGACCCATTTGGGCCAGCACGTTGGTGAACCACCAGCGAGTCGCGGCTCCCTGGGAGGAGAGAAATATCCCGAGACCAATCAGGATAAACGCCCGCGTAGTCGCGTGTCCCAACATGCGTCGGTACGAATGCCCTTCACGCTGTCGCTTCACATAGGAGTACGCCATAGACAACCCAACCATGAACATAAACGCCGGTTGGATAAGGTCCCAATAGCTGCACCCGAGCCACTGCACGTGCGATGTCTGGAATTTGATGAACGACCAGAACCACGAGTCGGGATTGTCCCGCAAGTGGGCAATCGCAGTTCGTTCGAGGCCAAATCCATTAAAGGCCAGGGAGACCATAATCAGCCCTCGAAAGACGTCGAGCGACAGCAGTCGAGCACTCTTGGGCGGGGTTTGACTATCGGATTCGGCCATTCAGCGCGGGGTAGAGGGGGAATGTAGGGCTGGCGCTGGCGCCACGCCGCGTCAGTTGAAGAAGATCTCCATACGCGGCGCAGCGCAAGCGCTGGCCCTACGACCTCAAGGGGTCTCTCATCGAACCCGATTATCAATCAAAGTTCAAGCATTCAAAATGGCGAACGTGATTGAGAGCCGCCCTATTCCGCAAAACAATACAAATGCTGATCGCTGCGGACTAGCAACTTGTCGTTCACCGCGACCGGCGAGGCGATGACCGATTCCAGCAAGGCGAGCTCTTGAATATTCGAGAGCCCCTTATTCGTAACGTCCGCCACGAACAATGTCCCGTCCTCGCGAGCCAAATACAACCGGTCCTGAGCGAGTATGGGCGACGCGTAAAAAATCTTGGCCGACTTCGGCAGGGTTGATTCCCAAAGGGTCTCGCCAGTACGCAAATCGATACAGGTCACGCGCCCCCGCGTAATTCCACTGTCCTTGAGGACAATCGCCTTCCCGTCCGTCGCAATCGGAGTCGCCGAATCGCTACCAACGCCCTCTCGCTTCCAAAGCCAGTTCGGGTTCGACCCGCTCGCCCGGAGATCAATGCCCGCCAAGGCGTCGCCGCGAGCGTAGGGAACCACCGCCACGTCGTTCGAGATCGCCGTCGAAGCGATAACTCGCCAGTATTTTTGGTTTTCCGGATTAAACCCGTCGACCTCCCAAAGCAGCTTTCCGTTCTTCGCGTCATGGCCGGTCAAGTGGTTCGCTCCCCAACTCACGATCGTCTCCACGCCATCGATATCCAATACTTGGGGACTGGTATAAGCGTCTCCCGACTCGGGTTCAGTCTCGTACTCGCGTCGCGTTTTCCAGACTTCTTTACCGGTCTTCTTGTCGAACGAAACAAGGAACGAGTCGCCCTCCGTTTGCATAATAGCCACAACCACGTTGCCGCCCGCCAATATCGGCGAGGTCCCCTTGTCCCACCAAAGTTTGTCCTCCCCGTAAATCTCTTCGAGATTCTTCTTCCAAAGAACATTCCCGTCGAGATCCAAAGCCGCGAAATTCCCGGATTTGAAATACGCGAACACCGTTTTCCCATCCGTCACCGGCGAGGAATTCGCTCCGCTTCCCACACGCTTTCCCCGTCCCGGACGGAAATCGCCAATCGTCACGCGCCAGCGCTCCTTCCCCTTCCAATCATAGGCGAGCACGCCATCCTCTTCCCCGATCTCAGTCGTAAGAAAAATCTGCTTCCCCCAAACGATCGGCGTCGAGCAACCGCGACCGGGCAATTCCGTTTTCCATGCCAGCGAGTCTTCCAGCGACAACGTCGCGGGGGCGCTCGAATCGGTCGTGCCATTTTGCCCCGCGCCGCGCCAAGACGGCCAATATTCGCCCCAAACCGAGGTCGTCGTTAGAACTGCAATAACTCCCAAAAGAAAACGCGTTTTCATAAATCCAATGCTAGTGATACGTCGCTTCGCAGCTCAAGGCATTTCAGAAAAATCGCGCGCGAGCCCCCTGGCGTCCAAGCGCCCGCTACCGGTTGTACTTGAAATGCGGGCCGCGAAACTGCGCCCATACGGCATCGCAGGCTGCCAAAATGGCATCGTCCAATCGTCCCTCCGCAGCGGATACGTTCATCTTCAACTGCTCCACTTTGCTCACGCCCATGATAATCGAATCGACGATGTCCTGACTCGCCAGCCAACGATACGATAGCTCGACAAGAGACAATCCCATCTCGCTCGCGATCGACTCCAACGACTCCACCGCGTCGAACATCGAGTCATGCCAGTACCGATCGATGTACATTTGGTTGTCGACATAACGCGAACCGTCCGCCGCTTTCCCTCGCCGGTGTTTGCCTGTCAGCAAGCCGCCCGCAATGGGATTGTAAACGACGAGCCCTAAGTCCATCTCACGAACAAACTCGACGCATTCCTCGTCGATACTTCGCGTGATCAAATTGTAGGGCAACTGCAACGCGACCGGGTTGGCCCAGCGATTCCGGTCGCATTTCCACAACGCTTCGCACACTTGCCACGAGGCGTAGTTGGACATGCCCACGTAGTTGATTTTCCCTTGCTGAACCAAGAGATCCATCGCGGCAAGAGTCTCCTCAATCGGCGTACTCCGATCCGGCGTATGCAAATAGTAAAGATCGAGACAATCCGTCTGCAGCCGCCGCAGGGAATCCTCGACGCCTCGCATGACATGCCAGCGATTCAACCCTGAATCCTTGACCGGATCCGGACCTACCGGATTCGCCACCTTGCTCGCCAGAAACACACGATCGCGCTTCCCCTTTAACGCCTTCCCGGTAATCCGCTCCGATTCGCCTCCCGTATACGCATCCGCCGTGTCGATAAAGTTGATACCTTGATCGAGAGACTCCTCGACGATGCGAATGCTATCCGCCTCGTTCAACTGATCCCCAAAGGTCATTGTCCCCAAACACAAACGCGACACCTGCGCCCCCGTACCCCGTAAATTCCGAATCTCCATACCAAACCCCTAGCGCATCCCAAAAAATGAGCACGCGAAAAATCACAACCCACATAGAGATTCCTGGTGCCTGCTATATCCTCGTGATCAATTCACCCACAGATTACACAGATCGACACAGATTTCCCAATCAAAATCATACTTATCTGAGTTCATCTGTGTAATCTGTGGGCGACAACATTGGCCACTCACCCCCAAACCGAGTCCATTTTCTCCCGCAAAAAACGAACGCTTCGCTGCATCTGCTCGAATCCGTCCACCCCGTCTTCGATACTGACCCACCCGTCGAACCCGACCGATTTCAAAGTCCCGAAGATCGAGTCAAAATCATTGAGCCCTTTCCCGATCTCCCCGTGACTCAATCGCTCCGCATAGCCCACGCTATCCATCTCCTCCGTACGCAAATCCTCCAGACTGCCCTCCAGCAAAAATCGATCGCTGGCATGCATCGTCAGAACTCGGTCTTTTACCCGCTCGAGCAACTCCAACGGATCCTCCCCCGCCAGCACCGTATTGCTCGGATCGTAGTTCACCCCGAAATGCGGCGACTCCACGCGCTCCACGAGATCGCAAAACACATCCATCTTCTGGGCGAACTCGGGATAGCTCCAGTAGTTGTCCTTGTAGTGATTTTCTATGACAAGCGTGACTCCTCGATCCGCCGCATGCGGAACGCAGGCCTCGATGCACTCCGCCGCATAGGTCAATCCATCCTCCCGCGAAACCTCAGGCCGCCTCTGCCCCGACAAGACACGACAATACGAGCCGCCCAGCGCGGCGCACATATCGATCCAGCCCTTTTCCTTGTCGACCTGCGCCCGCCGAAAATCCGGATCCGGATGCGTGAAATCCGGCGAACAGCAGAGCATCGGTATTGAATGCCCCTGGTCTTCCACGCGGCCACGATAGTCAGCCCATCGTGACGGATCCATCAAATCGAGAAAGCCCGAATAAAACTCCAACCCATCTACGTCCAAACCATCCGAAAGATCAATCCACTCATTCAACGTCATTGACCCGTCAATACACAACGGATCCATCCAAGCCTTAGGAAATGCAGCTAATTTCGGCAAAATAATTCTTGTTCCCGCTGATTCCTCAAATGGATCAATTGACGATTTCCTCTATAGACAAACAAGATGTTTGAAACCGCGAATGCACGCGAATACTCGCGAATTTGGTAAGTGGATTGTAATTCGCGTATATTCGCGTGCATTCGTGGTTCCTCAATAATCCTATACTACCCATGTTCATTTGTGGGTAAAAATCATCATATTTCATAATTTTCATCCTTAGACGGATTTTGACCTAAGAACGGATACTGCTCCAAATCCAATACCGTTCCCGAAAACGGTCGCGACTGGTCGCTCAACCAAAAGGCAACGACTCGCGCCACTTCGACTGGCCGCGTCATACTTCCCGTCGCCACAACGCCTCGGTCCAACTTGTCCGGCCACCCCTCCGGCAAACCATCCTCGATCTTCCGCTCGTACTCGGTCTCCGACAATACCCAGCCCAGATTTAAATGGGTAAATCGAATGCCGCGTTTCGAGTAGATCCCCGCCAAGTTTCGCGAAAGCGTCTGCAAGGCGCCCTTGGATGCGCTGTAGGCGCTGAGAATTCCCTCGCCGCCATGCGCATTGATCGAACCGATATTCACCACGGCGCCCTTTGACTCTATCAAATGGGGCGCCGCCGCTTGGCAGATCAGAAATGGCGCCCGCGCGTTAATCGCCATCGTCTCGTCAAAGGCCGCCGCGTCCGTCTCCTCGAAACTCGATCGCGTAATAATTGCCGCGTTGTTCACGACTCCATCCAATCGTCCGAAATGGGCGACGGTTTCCTCCACGATTCGTCCCGGCGTATCCGGTCGAGCAAGATCGCCAGCAACGCCCCGCGACTCGCTGCCCAGTTCCGCGACCACACCCTCCACCGCTTCCTGCTCCAATCCATGAACCGCAACCCGCGCGCCTTCCGCAAGACATCGCTCGGCGATCGCTCGCCCGATGCCCGTATTTCCGCCCGTAACCAAAATTACCTTACCACTCAATACTTCCGAACTCATGGTTTCAACACTGCTTTAACGATATCCCCGGAATGCATCGACTCGAACGCGTCATGCCATTCCTGCAAAGACCAAACTCCGCCAATCACCGGATCTAAATCGAGCTGCCCGGTGCCGATCAGGTCGAGAACGCGCTCCCAGATCGGCCAGTTGTGACTAAAACTGCCACGCAAGGTAATCGCCTTTTGCACCAGCGGATCCAATGAGAAACCCAAAGGCTGCGGCCCCCAGCCGACTTTGCTGATCCAACCCGCGGGCCGAACAATTTGCAGCGCGATTTTCAAAGTCTGAGACACGCCGGCCGCGTCGACCACCCCGTCAACGCCCAATCCGTCTGCCGCAAACGCCCACTCGTCCGGACTCCCGACGATGGCCTCGCAGCCGTACATCTCGGCGACTCGCAAACGCTTTGAATCGCTTTCCAAACCAACCACCGCCACTTGAGCGCCCCAAAGTTTCGCGATCGCTGCGCACAACAACCCGATCGGCCCCGGCCCGAGAACCGCCACGCGATCCCCCGGTTTGATCTCCGATTGATTGACCACCGCGTTAAACGCCACGCAACACGGCTCGGTCAACGCCGCCTTCTCGAACGAAAGCCCTTCGGGAATGCGATGCAAACAACGAGCTGGCACGCGAACAAACCGAGTCATCGCCCCGTCAACCCCGTATCCGAATCCCTTGCGCGTCGGGTCCAAGTTATAGAGGCCCCTTCGTGACATGGGATTGTCCGGGTCGATAATCGCCGCCGTCTCGCTTACAACACGATCCCCTTCCTTCCAGCCAGTCACCCGTTTGCCCAATTCAGCAATCACGCCGCCAAACTCATGCCCGAGAATCACCGGGTAATTGACCGGCCAGCTGTGCATCGCCTTCCACTGATGCAAATCGCTCCCGCAAACACTCACCGCCTCCACCGCCAGCAACGCGTCCTCGTCGCCGATCTCAGGACGCCCCACTTCGCGAATTTCGACCGCGCCCGGCTCGTTTTCAAAATTAACTACGGCAGGCTGCGTCATCAGAAAATGGATATGGGATCAATCAAGCGAAACGCCACTAAGCCACAGAACCAAATCGAAGTCCATTCCAATTGAAAGCGACTCCCAATAATCTTGCGTTTACCGTCCAATACGCCCACCTAGATGCTGTTCAACCTATCCCATTCTTGCAGAAAACCAACCACTTTCCCTGAACTCGCTCAACATGACGAAATCCATCTTTTATATCGCCGGGATTCTCTTTCTCGCTCAAACCGCCTTCGGATACCCGCTTCAGCCGGCTATCAGTCCCGACGGGAAACAAATCGCCTACTGCTACCAAGGCGACATCTGGACTGTTTCAGCCAAAGGCGGTCGACCCTACCGCGTCACCGTCCACGAAGGATACGACTCGAACCCCCGCTGGAATCCCGACGGGGATCGAATCGCGTATCAAAGCGACCGCTACGGAAACAACGACGTCTTCTCCATGCCCAGCCAAGGCGGAGCCCCGACCCGACACACCTACCACTCCACATCGGACCTGCTTTCCAGCTACGAGGAAGACGGCTCTCTCCTCTTTTTGACCCGTCGCGTCTACGCCCAAGTCGAGCGAGAATACGAGATCTACAAGGCCGAGCCCAACGTCGGGACTCCGACGCGGCACATGGACGCCTTGGGATTCGACCCGGTCGCGTCTCCCGATGGAAGCAAGATCGCCTTCGTGCGAGGCACGTGCCGCATCGAACGCGAAGCCTATCAAGGGTCCGCCAATCGCGATATCTGGGTCTATGACCGCTCCAACGACACATACACTCAGGTCACCGATTTCCAAGGAAACGACTTCTCGCCCAGATGGCTGAACGACTCGACGCTCTTGTTCATTACGTCGCGAGCCGGCAAATACAACGTTTTCCAAACCACACTCGACGGCGACGCCAAACAAATCACGTTCGAAGAGGAATTCGGTGTCAACACCTTCGACCTCAGCCGTAGAACCAAGACCATCGTGTATCAACGCGGCACTGACATCTTGCTTCAAAAAATAGGCTCACGCGCGAGCTCCCCGCTGGAAATCGAACTGTCCGCCGACGACCGCTTCGACCCCGTCTATTCCGAAACCGTCAAGGACAAGGTCGGAGACTACGCCGTTTCGCCCAATGGGAAACAAACCGTCTACTCGGTCCGCGGCGATCTCTTCGTCACACGCAACGACAAGGAAGACGATCGCAGCGTCCGCCTCACCACGGGCCCCGCTCGCGACCGGGACGCGATTTGGCTGAACAATCACGCAGTCCTTTTCGTGTCCGACAAAGCCGGCCAAAACGACCTCTATCTCCTCACCTCGGACGACGAAGACGAGAAAGACCTCTTCAAAACGCTCAAGACGAAGATTAAGCGTCTGACCGATACGCCCGTAGAGGAATTCAACCCGATTCTCGCCCCCAGCGGAAAACGACTCGTCTACCGAATCGGCAACAGCGCGCTCGTCGCGGCTGACGTCGACGAAGACGGCGCCTTCTCAAACGAAACCACCCTCCTCGACGGATGGGCCCAACCCGCGGGAATCGACTGGTCCCCGGATAGTCGATGGATCGCCTATAGCATCGACGACCTGAACTACAACTCAGAGATATTTATACATCCCGCGGATGGATCATCGGCTCCCGTAAATGTATCCATGCATCCCGGCGTCGATTCCAATCCCGTTTGGAGTCGCGACGGCAGCAAGCTCGGATTCCTCTCACAGCGCAACAACGGGGACTCCGACGTCTGGTTCGCCTGGTTGAAACAATCCGACTGGGAGAAAACCGACGAGCAATGGGAGCGCGAACGCCAGCAGAAAGACGATAAAAAGGAAAAGGACGAATCGAAGAAGTCCGAAGAGAAAGACGAGGATTCCGACGAAACCGAAGAAGACGCGGACGACGCCGAAAAGGAGGAGGAAGAAAAAGACGAAGAAGAGACGCCCGCGATCGAAATCGATTTCGACCGAATCTATCTGAGACTCGAACAGGTAACCTCCAAAGCCGGAAACGAAGGCGATTTCATTTTCGACAAGGAGGGCGAGTTCATCTACTACGCCATCGGCAGCCCGGGAAGACAGAACTACCAAGCCGATCGCAATCTCTTCAAAATCCGCTGGGACGGCGAAGACAGAAAAGAAGTAATCGGAGACAAAAGCAGCCCCCACAGCCTTCACCTCTCCCAGAATGGATCCCACATCTACGCCCTCACCAAGGGAGGCGTCGTCCGGCGTATCGCGACCAAAGACGACAAGGTAGAGAAACTCTCGACCTCTTCGCGACTCCAAATCGACAACGCCAAAGAAAAAGAGCAAGTCTATCTCGACGCCTGGCGCTCTCTCGATCGCGGCTTCTACGACCCCAACTTTCACGGCCGCGATTTCGGCGCTCTAAGAGACAAGTACCTTCCGATCGCTCGAAGCGCTTCGACGACCGAAGATTTTCAATACACGTTCAACCTCATGCTCGGGCAGCTCAACGCCAGTCATATGGGTATGCGTGGCGTCGACAACCCGAAAGAGACGCAATCGCAACGAACCGGACTTATCGGTATCGAAGGATCAAATACCGAGACGGGATTCCAGATCTCGAGCGTCCTGCCCGACAGCCCCTTGACCAAGGCAACCCCGCCCCTGCAAGCGAACGACGTCATCGTGTCCGTCGACCGCGAGCCCGTTGGCCCCGAAGTGAACCTGTTCTCCCTCTTCCTCGACAAAGCCAACGACGAAGTCCTGGTCCAATACGAACGAGACGGGGAAACAAGCGAGAGCATCGTCTGGCCCTCAACCTCCCTCGTTATGGAAAACTACAACGCGTGGGTGGAGAGTCGCCGAGCCCTCGTGGACGAATACTCAAACGGGCGACTCGGCTACCTGCACATCCGCGCCATGGGCTGGATCAGCTTCGAGCGCTTCGAAACAGAGCTCGTCGCTGCCGGATACGGGAAAGAAGGCATCGTCATCGACGTCCGCTACAACGGCGGCGGATGGACCACCGACTACCTCCTCGCCGTGCTCAATGTCGACCGCCACGCCTACACAATTCCTCGAGGCGCCGCGACGGACTTGGAGGCCGAGCATTTGAAGTTTAAAAACAACTACCCGAGTACGCGCCTGCCATTGCCCTCCTCCTCGAAGCCATCCGTCGCCCTCTGCAACGAGAGCAGCTACAGCAATGCCGAGATTTTCTCTCACGCCTACAAGTCCCTCGACCTCGGTACACTCGTGGGCCAACCCACCTTCGGAGCCGTCATATCCACCGGAAGCTACACGCTCGTCGACGGCTCGTACGTACGCATGCCCATGCGTGGCTGGTTCGTCCGCGAGACGGAGTTGAACATGGAATTCTACCCCGCCGTCCCGGATATCCTCGTCGAAAATCCGCCCGCCTACAAAGCCCGGAACCTCGACCCTCAATTAAAACGAGCAGTTGATGAACTGCTCGGCCAGATTAACTAATAGTTGCGACGCGAATCGAAAATCAGGTAGGGACGGACCGCCGGGCCGTCCGAACCTCTCTTTAGAAACTGACCAACTTCTTCCATCCGTAAGGCCTTCGCTCGCGAAGCGCCGCGCAAGTTTAATTATATGTCACCTTCGCGGCGTGGCGCAAGCGCCAGCCCTACATGTTCGATCTATTGGACAGTCTCCTTAATTCCCCTCGAACTTGATCTCGTCCTTGAGCGACGGCCACAAGGCGTCCGCTTTCGAGACGATGTTGGAAAAATCCGCCTTCAAGGTCTTCGCCAAATCCGGCGTGGAAAGCAGGAACAAGCGATCCGCTTCAATCACAAAGCAAGCGGGATTCGCTACGCTTGCCTCTCCCACGAACACCGATACCGCGCAACGGCCTCCATATTCGGGAACATAGCGATCCGGGTTTTCGAGAAAGGTCTTCTTGTTGGCTTCGCTTGAAAACTGCCACACAGCCCCCATCCACTTTGCCGTAATGTCCGGGCTGCCTTTCCTGGCCTCCATTTCATTGAAATAGGAAACCGCGTCGTATCCACGCAAGACGACATTGGTGCCTTTTTCCTTGTCGATCTTAAGCTCGTGATGAGCGGCTGTCGCGGAACTGATTCCAATCAAAATGGATGCGATAAACGCGATTGCTGCATTGCGGGTGGGATTAAGGAAGATATTCATGGCTACTAATCAATGTATCTAATTAATAATTACAATTCGATGCACCCTATATTCGGGGAATCGAATTGATTGTTTCCATGTAAACGCCCCGAACCGCGAATTGATTGTGGCGAATTTAAAAAACCGCCATTCCTGCGGCAACGCTTAACCTAACCCGACTCCCTCGGCCCTACGACCACGTCCCCGTACGCATGCACCGTATCGCAGATCATTCGCAGGGACGCTTCCACATTCCCGTCCGCCATCCGAAACGAGTCCGCGTCAATCGTCAGCGGCGCCCCCAACACCACTAGCGGAGCCCCGTATTCCGGAGTCCGCACCGCTTGCTCGATCGTCAATCCCCCCACCGCCTGCACCGGGACCCCGACCGCCGACACGATCTCCGCCAGTTCATCTAGCGGACTCGGCTGCCGTTCTCCCCGAGCCGCGATGCCTCGACGCTCGTCGTAGCCGATATGGTGAATGACGTAGTGGCAGCCCAGATCTTCCAGACGTCGCGCCCCGCCCACCCTATCGACGCTCGCCAAATTGTCGCCCATCACCTCGATTCCCAGATCCTTGCCTGCTTGGACGACACATCGAATCGTCTCCTCGTGGGCTTGCGACATTACTACAACTTGAGTCGCCCCCGCCTTGGCCATTACTTCCGCCTCGAGCCAACCTCCATCCATCGTCTTCAAGTCTGCTACAATAGGCGTATCCGGAAAACGCTCACGCAAAGCTCGCACTCCATGCATCCCTTCCGCCAGAATGAGCGGCGTTCCCGCTTCCAGCCAGTCCACTCCCGCTCGCATCGCCATTTCGGCCGTTTCCATCGCTTCAGGAATCCCAATGAGATCCAGGGATATTTGCGCAATTGGCCTCATAGAAACGACAATAGGAATGCGTCCGGACAACTTTCAAACACATAAACGCGAGGCAGTAGATTCCGACGTTGGACTTGCCTCCCGATCTCGATTCTTCAAAGTGTATGCCCCTTACCATTACCATGCTACGTCTCACTCGGTTCTTCGTTGTTCTCCTCGGAATCTCAATCCCCTACGCCGCTTGGTCGGAAGACCAGTCCCCCTCGATAGAAAACGTCGTTTTTATACTGAGCGACGATCACCGCTACGACCTGATGGGATTTATGGATGCGGCTCCCGAATGGCTAGAGACGCCAAACTTGGACCGACTCGCCAAAGAAGGCGCCCATCTCAAAAACGCCTTTGTGACGACTTCCCTCTGCTCCCCGAGCCGAGCGTCGATCTTGACGGGACAATACATGCATCGCCATCGAGTCGTCGACAATCAGCGCGCAGTCCCCGAGGGAACGGTGTTCTTTCCCAGCTACCTACAGTCCGCAGGCGTTCAAACCGCGTTTGTGGGAAAATGGCACATGGGGCACGACAATGATGCGCCCAGACCGGGATTCGACCACTGGGTCAGTTTTATCGGCCAAGGCGAATACTTCAACCCGACTCTTAATATAAACGGGGAACGCGAACAATTCGAAGGATACAATGCCGACATTCTAACGCAACAGGCCATCGATTGGATGAACAACGAACGCGACACGGAACGACCGTTCTTCCTGTACCTGTCTTACAAAGCCGTACACTACCCGTTCCTCCCTGCCCCGCGCCACGCGGGCAGCTACCACGGCAAACCGATCCCCTATCCGGAAACGATGGCGAATACAGAGCGTAACTACCGCACGGCGCCACGCTGGGTACGCGATCGCCGCTTTTCAATTCACGGTATCGACCATATGGAAACGGGAGCGTTCGACAACGACCCAGTTCCGGACCTCGACGATCTTTACTGGGACTACTGCGAAGCCGTTCGCAGCGTGGATGAAAACGTTGGCAGAGTTCTCAACCAGCTCGACCATGCAGGCTTGGCCGAAAACACGCTCGTGATCTACATGGGCGACAATGGATTCCATCTAGGAGAGCATGGCTTTTACGACAAGCGAGACGCCTACGAGCCGTCGATCCGCGTTCCAATGCTCGCTCGCGCGCCCGGCCTGATCAAAGCGGGTCATGTCGTGACGCACATGGTGCAGAACATCGACATTGCAGCGACCGTAATGGACGCGATGGGCGCGCCCTTGCCGCCCACTCTAGCCGCAGCGAGAAAATTCGACGGAACCAGCTTCCTACCATTGCTCGCCGGGAAGGACATTCCGTGGCGGGACCACATCCTCTACGAATACCACTGGGAGTGGAATTTTCCCGCGACGCCGACGCTTTTCGCGATTCGAACCGATCAATACAAATACGTCTACCATCACGGTGTCTGGGACATCGATGCGTTCTACGATCTAGAATCGGATCCAATCGAGCGGCACAACCTGATAAATGTACCCGCCTACAAGATACAAATTGAGCGAATGCGAAATCAGTTGTTTGAAGAGCTCGAGGCGTCAGGGGCGTTAGACGTGCCCTTCCGTAGGCCCGCCGGGGATCGCCTAGACCAGCGGAAGCTAGACTAGGTAGAACGCTCGAATAACTCCTCGCCCAGAGGAGAGAGTTCCGGACGAAAAGCGATTGCAGGATCGACTTGGATAGGATAGTCGGAGTAAAGTACTGCGATTAGGCCCCAAATGCCGCGCAGGTATGCGGGCTTCAATGATCCAAAAACAAAAACGTCCAATGACGGTACCCCAATTGCCTTCCCTTGGACGAGCAGCGCTGACGCTGCTCGTTCTCGCCTCTTTTTGCATATCCACACGCGCAGTCCCTGAAGGCGAACCCGTACTCCGTAAGGGCCATGCGCAAACAATCGAGGAATCCCGCCGAGAACTCGTCGAGTTCAAAGCGTCCTATTCCAACTTGGCTGAATGGGAAAAGCGCAAGCAGAACATCCGAGCCGGGATCCTGCGTGGAGCGGGATTGAGCGAACTTCCCGATCGAACGCCCCTAAACGCTCACTTCACTAACAAGCGCGAATACGACGGCTACACCGTCCAAAGCGTTTCCTTTGAAAGTTCGCCAGGATTCCACGTTACTGGATCCTTGTATCTTCCCACCGAATACAATGGCGAGCTCGCCGGCATCCTCTGCCCCCACGGCCACGGAGGTCGCTTCATCGACAATCGCCAAATCCGCTGCGCCGTATTCGCCCGCATGGGCGCCGCCGTTTTTCAATACGACATGGTCGGATACGGCGACTGGGAAGAAGCCGGCTGGTTGCATAAGCAAGCCCCGGAAGTACTGCGACTGCAGACTTGGAACAGCATGCGAGCCCTCGACTTTCTGGAGTCTCTGCCACGCGTCGATTCGAACCGGCTCGCCATAACAGGCAATTCCGGAGGCGGTACGCAGTCCTTCATTCTCGCAGCATTGGACGACCGAGTCGCCGTGAGCATTCCATCCTGCCAAGTCTCCGCCCACTTCTTCGGCGGTTGCGTCTGCGAAAGCGGAATGCCCATCCACTTCAGCGACCAACACATTACCAATAACGCGGAAATCGCCGCCCTCGCCGCGCCGAGACCGCAACTCCTAATCTCCAATGGCAACGACTGGACCAAGAAGATGCCCGAAATCGAGTTCCCCTATATAAAGAGCGTCTACCAACTCTACGGAGCAGGCAGCCAGGTGGAGAACGCCCACTTTCCAGAGGAAGGACACGACTACGGCCCCTCCAAGCGATTCGCCGCCTACCCGTTCCTTATAAAACACCTCGGCCTCGACCCGAGCCAAGTTCCGCATGTCGACGGAAAAATCGACGAGTCCTTCGTCACCATCGAGTCGCGAGCGGAAATGCTCGTGTTCGGCCCAAACAACCCGTATCCAGAAAACGCAGTCGCTCCCAATACCGCTCTCCCGCGATAAGGAAGACTTCACTCCTGACTACTCGCTCTTTCCGAATCGAGCCAAAAACGCTTCCGTGGAAAAGCCGACGAACATGGCTTTGTCCAAAACCGGATCCACCACGATGGGAGACGTTCCCGGAGGCCGAATCACCTTCATCCGCGCATCGCAAGCGGCCACCGCCGGCAGCGCCGTAATCGCCTTCTCCCCGAGCAGCTCTATCGCCCGAGCCGCGTGCTGGACCGCAGCGAGATTCTCGCTTTCCAACTCCTTGGCCAAGGTCTCGATCGACTGATCCAAATTCCCATGACGAGCAAGGGCGTTCGCCGCCTCGATACGCACATTTGGAATTGGATCGTCGAGCGCATCGGTCAACGCTTCAATCGCCTTGTTCGACAACGATCGCGCCGCGCTAAATCCCACAGCGCCCCAGTAGCGAACCCCTGGGTCGCCATGGGTCAAATTCGCCAGTAGTTCCCCCTCCGAGCCCACCCCCACTTGAGAAGCTGCAGCAACGAGTATGCTTTGATCGTAGTTTCCGGATCCACGCGCCAACTCATACGGCGTCGTCCCGTCAATTAACTCCCACGCATAAGCTTCCGGAATAAACCCCAGATCGCGGCTTTCCGCGATCCTCCCCTCGAGTCGGGTTCGCATCCGCTCCAAAACCTCGCGATAGGCGGGCACGCCAGCGAGGTTTTCTAGATTCTGAGGATCCGCCTCGCAATCGTACAGCTCCTCCAATTCCCGCGTCGGACCCGCGAAGTGCTTTTGAGGCGGGGTCATGCGCTCGGTCTTCGCGTGCGCGTAAATCTCATGGCGAACCTCGCCCAAGTCCGGCCAAGCCGTTGGCTGGTTGTACCCAAGATGCGGCATATACGTCCGGATGTAGAGAAATCGCTTGTCGCGCGCGGAACGAGCCAGATCGTGAACCTCGTCGACCCGGTCGCGATGACAGTAGACGTATTCACGAGGTGGAGACTCCGCGGCTCCCAAGAATGGCTTCCCTTCCATATAGTCAGGAATCTCCTGGCCCGCAAGGTTCAGAACGGTCGGGCCAAAATCGTCGAAACTAACGAGCCGGTCCGTCCTCGTTCCCGGTCCCGAAGGCGCCAGATGCTGGTACTTTTCGGGAAAACGAATAATCAACGAGACTTTCGTACCCGAATCAAGCAAGGCCCGCTTATGCCGCGGCATGCCGGATCCATGGTCGGAATAGAAAAACACAATCGTGTCCTCCGCCAAACCATCCGCCTCCAGCTCTTCCAAAATTGCTCCCACCTCCTTGTCCATCGCCGTCACGCAATCATAGTAGCGCGCCACCGTTCTGCGAATGATAGGCGTATCCGGATAGTAAGGAGGGACCGGCGCCTTCGCTGGATCGTGAATTTCGTCCCCATCAAGAACGCTTTGCACGTCGGAGACAAATTGGTCGTACGGCCACACCATCGTGCGGCTCTGGTGGGACGTCATCAAATTGAATACAGAGAAAAAAGGTTGATCGCCTTCCTTTTTCCGCCAGTGAGCGGTGTCGCTACTCTCGTCCCACGACGCCTCGATAATCGCCTCCCAATTTCCGCTATTGTAGTCGGTCTTTACATTATTGGACGTGTAGTGGCCCGCTTCGCGCAGAACGCTCGGGAATCCCTTCATGTATTCAGGAATTGGAAACGAAGAACGCATCTGCTGAGTGCCCTGCGACGTTGCGGGCAGACCGTTGATGATGCACGACCGAGAAGGCGAACACACAGGCGCCGTCGCGAACGCGTTCGAATAAAGCACCCCGTCCGCCGCGAGCTGATCGAGATTGGGAGTTGTCGCGTACTCGTCGCCATAGCAGCCGAGAGTTGGGCTCATGTCCTCAGCGGTAATCCAAAGAATATTCGGCGTGTCGGAAGCGGATGACAAAGAAGCAGACATAATCGCAAACAATAAAAAACAACAAGATTTCAAATTCCTAGACATAACAACCGATTCCCGTTCGAGCAATCACTCCTCACTCCTCACTCTTCACCCTTCGCTTTCCGCAACGTCCGTCTCCTTGAGACGGACGTTGCGGAAAGCGACCACGCATCCCCTGCCGTGGTCCTGAAAGGCAATCCATCCCTTCGAACGGCTCATCTCGGAATCGCGATCAACGACGGTCGCGAAGTGGACGCCATTGATTTTCTGGACGATCCGCTTGCCCTTGGCGATGATCTCCATCGTGTTCCATTCGTTCTCCTTGTAGAGCGACTGCACCTCCGCCGCGTCTTTAAGCTTCGTGTTCACACGCTCGCCCCGTTTGTTGATCGACGCCCGCTCCCCCGCGGTCGTCATGAGAAACCGCGCCTCCCGTTTCGGGTGCTCCTTGTCGATGAGCGAATGATGCCAAAGACCCATCACTTCCTGACGAGCGATTTCAACCTGGTATCCAAAAACCTGCCACTCGCCGAGATCGTCGCTGCGCACTTGAACGCCCGAATTCCCTTTGTCCCAACGAAACTCGAGCCGCAGAACAAAGTCCGCTGGCTCGCCCCCACGCCAGATCAGCCAGTTTTTTCCGACCGAAGCTCCCGTACACCAAATCTCCCCATCTCGAACCTCCCAGGCGCCCGGCTTCCCGTCCCAACCTTCGAGGTCGATTCCATTAAAGAGTGGCGTAAACCCCTCTTCCGATTCCGCCAAAACAGGAGCAACGGCGAGCGATAGCGCGACAGTCAAACGTAAGATCATTGGGTACATGAGGAATAAGATGGGTTCGCGATAGCTCGCCAACATGGCGAAAACACTCGGGAACGCCAGTCAAAATCACTGCTCCCATCCGCCCCTGCGAGATTCAAGGGCTTCGCTCGAACAACGATTTTTCGTTACCATTTGGATACAGACCGCGTTTCCCCTGCGAGCGAGTGACACACGCTTGAACTTGAGTTCACGTGGGCTATCGTTCATAATCTCAATCGCCCGAACTAGGCCGCTCCAATGCAAAAACAGAATCGACGTCACTTCGTAAGAAACGCAGCCACCGGCACTCTCGCCGCCAGCCTTTACCCGGGCGCTCCGCTCGGACGAGCCGCCCAAACCGCCCCTGCCGCAAACCGGAAGTCGCCGCCCAACGTGGTCGTCCTCTTCATAGACGACCTCGGCTTCGGCGACCTCGCCTGCTTCGGGAACAAGCGAATCCCGACGCCGAATATCGACGCCCTCGCTGCCCGCGGCGCCAAATGCACCATGTCCTACATAACCAATCCGCCCTGCTCGCCCAGCCGCTGCTCCCTCATGACCGGGATGTACGCCCAGCGTTTCGGTAAATCGGGCATGGCCCGCGGACTCCCCATCCCCGAAGACCACCCCACCATGGGGGAGTTCATGCGCGACGCCGGATACGTCACCGGGCAGATCGGCAAATGGGACATCGGCTCGAAAGGCCAAGGCCCGCACGAACGCGGATTTATGGAAGTTGCTAAAAACGCGCCCGGAAACCAATACGACCGCGAACGCGAAGACGGCAGCTACGTCTACCTCACCGATCTCGACGGCGACTACATGGCCGAGTTCGTTGAACGCAACGCCACCCGTTCGACGAGCCCCCGTCTTCGCTCAGGAGCTACGACGAGGCAGGCAGGACAGGCCAAACCTTTCTTCCTCTACTTCTCCCCCTTCGCCGTTCACTCCAATGTCAAAAACACTCCTCAGCGCTATCGCGATCGAGTTCCCGGTGGCAATGGAACCGCCTACGAAGGAGCCGTCGTCGCCGTCGACGACGCCGTGGGCAAACTCCTGCGCCAGCTGAAGAAGCACGACCTCGAAGAGGACACCCTTATATTCTTCACCGGAGACAACGGCGCCAATCGGTCCCACGGCGGTTCTTCCGAACCCTATCGCGGCGGCAAAGGCAAGGACACCCAGCAAGAAGGCTGGGTCCACACGCCTACCATTATCACCTGGCCCGGATCGATCCCGGCAGGCGTCACCTACGAAGGCAAGATGGCCACCATCGACTTCTACGCCACCATGGCCGCTGCCATCGGCGAGCCTCTCCCTGAACGCTGCGACGGCGTGAACTTGCTTCCCTACTTGAATGGCGAAAAAAAGGGGGACGCTCACGAGTACATTTTCTGGCACAACGCCGACCCCACCGACGAGCCGCGACGCAACCTCTACGCCGTCCGCTGGAAAGACTGGCGCCTCGTCAAGGGCACCTACAATTGGCATCTCTACGATCTCAAGAAAGACCCCAAGGAACTAAAAGACGTAGCCAACAAAAACCGCGAAGTGGTCACCCACTTACGTCAGCGCTATAACGCCTTCGTCGCTACTCTCCCTCCCCTCAAACTCAGCTCTGACTATCTAGACCAAGGCGGCGGACAAGTCCCCAAAGGCTGGGGCTGGGAAATCGGTACCGGATAGTAACGCGATCTCCGAACACAAACCCCAGAAAAGTCACTGCCCCACAGTTCGCGCGAACGCTCCGCGTTTGACCTTCGGCCAAACCTGCGGCATTCGTACTCCCCTCATGCGCCCCGTCACCCTATCCCTCCTTCTCTCCATCCCCATCGCCTTCACCCTAGCGTCCGTCGAGGCCGACGAGCGTCCAAACGTCCTATTCATCTCCATCGACGACCTCAACGACTGGGTATCCGTTTTTGGGGGACACCCGAAAGCCCAAACCCCGCATCTCGACCGTTTCGCCTCGGAAGGAGCCATGGTCTTCCAAAACGCTCACGGAGCGGGATCGATCTGCGGACCCTCCCGGTCGGCCATGCTCAGCGGTTTCATGCCTAGCCGCACCGGCGCCTACGGAAACAGCAACAACATGCTCGAGTCGCCCCTCGTGCAAGCAAACGCCACGCTTCCCGAATACTTCTCTAAACACGGCTACTACTCGCTCTCCATGGGGAAGATCTACCACAAGCACGACGCCCCCCACGGAATCGACGCCGGCCATTGGGCCTTCGACCAATACGAACGAACCCGCGGCGGATCCGCTCCCGACAAATCCAAGCTGACCTCGCGTATCCAGAATCTCATTAACGGCAAACCCGGACCCGAATCGAACCACACCGGCGCCGCCGGATCGGAATTTGCATGGGGGCCCACCAAAGACGGCAAAGAAAACACCAAAGACTACATCACCGCCCTCTGGGCAGCCAACCAACTGCAGAAACGCTACGCGCAACCCTTCTTCATGGCCATCGGAATCTCCCGCCCCCATCTCCCATTCTACGCCCCGCAGGAGTTCTTCGCCCTCTACGATCCCGACGACGAATACGCTCCCCCCATTCGCGAAGACGATCTCGACGACATCCTCACCCCTAGCGGAAAACCCAAATTCAAGCCCACGTCCGACTACCTTTGGCTGAAAGAGAACGACCTTTTCGACGCAGTCGCCCGCGGCTACCTCGCCGCTAGCAGCTACGCCGACGCCTGTCTCGGCGTGATATTCGACGCCCTGAAACGAAGCCCGCACTACGAGAATACAATCGTAGTGGTCTGGGGCGACCATGGATGGCACTTAGGTGAAAAACTCCGCTACCGCAAAGGCAGCGGATGGAGCGAATCGACACGCATTCCGCTACTGGTCCGACTGCCCCGCATGACTGAACGGAGCGACTGTGACCGGCTCGTCAGCATGATCGACTTCTACCCCACACTCATCGACCTTTGCCAGCTCCCGCAAAAGCCGATTCTAGATGGACGCAGCTTCGCCCCGCTTCTCGAAGATCCACAGGCAAACTGGGATCACCCGGTTACCACGATTCATGGATACGGCAACGCCTCCGTCCGCGACAACCGCTGGCGCTATATCCGCTACAGCGATGGCACGGAGGAACTCTACGACCTCCAAAACGACCCGCAAGAATGGTCGAACCTGATCCCACACTTAACCGAGATCAGCGCTGCCGCAAAACGCCGACTTCTGCAACGCATCCCCTCGGAATTCGCTCCCAGCATATCCAACAGCAAAGGTCGGCACCCCCGTTCCAATCAACTGGATACAACCATCAAAGGCTCGCGCGACCTGACTCAGCTCAACTGATCGCTTGTCCCACCTCGCCTCATTGCCGCTAACGAATCCACCACCCGTCTTGAATTCAATCATTCCGCACATTTAGACAAAAACGTTTTTGTCTAAATGTGCAGTTCTTTTCACAGCTCAGATGGCGCGCTCTTTAGGTAAACCACTCGTTCCGCTATGGACTGCTGCGGACTTCGATGCGGTAGGCCCTGGCCGGATTCGTCACCATAAGTTGCGTCAAATCGTCATCGCTCAAGCCCGCTTTCTCCAGTGCGGGGAGCAGCGCATTCTCCACGAAGGTGTAGGGCGCTTTCTTCCCGCCATCCTCCTCGCCGGGGCGATACCAGCCGGCGTCCTGCGAAACCAAAACCCGGTCCAACAAACCCGCCTCCTTTAACGCGACAACGCGCTCCACGTTCGCTCGGAGCAGGTTCGCATTGTCACGCAAGTTGTCGATAGAGATCCACATTCCCGACCGAGCCGCGCGAATCAGATTATCGGGTAAGTCGCGCGTCGCGTGGACCCAGATAAACGCTTCCGGATCGACTCCTTCCGATTTGAGCACTCGCTCGATCTCGAATACAACGGGCGTCGCGCCCGTGTGCGAAGCGATCGTCATTCCAGTCGCCAAATGAGCGCGACACGCCGCCCGCACCAGCTTCTCGTGCAGGGGACTGAGAGTCTCTTCCCGGTCGACTCCAATTTTCATAAAACCCGGCCGAACGCCCGTATCCTCAATCCCTTCTCGAAACTCTCGTATCCACATATCCGATAGCTGCTCAATCGACCAGTTTTGAACCTCGCTCGGAATAAACTTGTTCTGACGCGCCCCGTAGTACCCGGTGTTCGTGACCAAATGCAATCCGCTCAACTCCGAAAGCCGCCGCAAAAGCCTTGGATCCCGCCCCAGAAACGCTGGCGTGCACTCGAAGAGCGACTGATAGCCGAGCGTTCGAAGCTCCTGCAATCGCGGCAGCATGGTCTCCACGACCACATCCCGATCCCAACGATGGTAGCCACTCTCCTCCGCCCCGATGAAATCCACCAGAACATGTTCGTGGCTCAACGTCTTGCCCAACTGATCGAGCGTGATCGGACCCTGCACCGTGAGAATCTTGCCCTTGTCCACAGACTTGCTGCATCCAAGAGAAACCAAAAACGACGTCGCCCCAAGGGCCCAAACCACGCTCCAAATCCGAATCATACCGTCAAACCAAACAGAGTTCGCCCATTTCTGTAAATGGTCTTTATTACGGTATCGTTGAGATTCCCTAAAAGCTCCCTTGCAGTCTGCATCCCGATATTCCTATATTACCGCCCGTCGCACGCCTACCCCATGAGCCGATTCGTCGCACAATTTATTCTCCCTCCGCTCTTCGCGGCCACTCTTGGAGCCGAAGAAGCCCCGCTCGACTACGCTCGGGACATTTTGCCCATTCTCTCGCACAATTGCTTCGACTGCCACGGGCCCGACGAAAACTCCCGAGAGGCCGGACGACGCCTCGACACCGCCGAGGGAGCCTACGCGGACCTCGAAGGCATCGTTGCGATCGCCCCCGGCGACCCCGACGCGAGCGAAGTGATCTATCTCATCAATACCGACTACCCGGAAGAACGCATGCCGCCGCTCGACACTAAAAAGTCTCTAAGCGACGCAGAGAAAGCGATACTCGCTCGGTGGATCGAAGAGGGTGCCCAATACGACACGCATTGGGCTTTCGAGGCGCCGCGCAAAGCGGAAGTCTCCCCAAGCGATCACCCGGTCGACACGTTGGTTCACAAACGCCTCCATGAAGAAGGGCTCCAACCTTCGCCTCCCGCCGACGCCGCAACGCTCCTGCGGCGCCTCCATCTCGATCTCGTGGGCCTGCCGCCTACGCCTTCTGAAATCCTGTCGTTTATTTCTCAATACGAAACCAATCCGACCGAGAGCGTAGAATCCGTAGTCGACGACTTATTGAATCGCACCGAATTCGGCGAGAAATGGGCCCGCCATTGGCTCGACGTGGCTCGATACGCGGATACCAATGGATTCGAGAAAGACAAGATGCGGGATCAATGGATCTACCGCGAATGGGTCGTCGATGCGCTCAACAAAGACCTTCCCTACGATCAGTTTCTCGTCGAGCAACTCGCGGGTGACTTGCTGCCCAATCCCACTCAAGACCAAATAGTCGCCACCGGATTCATGCGTAACGGCATGGTCAACGAAGAAGGCGCCATCATCCCCGAAGAATTTCGCATCAAAGGTATCTTCGACCGAATGGACGCTTTCGGCAAGGCCACCCTCGGTCTCACCCTTCAATGCGCCCAGTGTCATTCGCACAAGTACGACCCAATTTCGCATGAAGAGTATTTTGGCTTGTTCTCGTTTTTCAACGACACCCATGAAGCCCAGTCCTGGGTGTATTCAGATTCTCAACTGGAAACGATCGGGGCAATCAAACACGACGTATCCGAACTCGAGTCGCGCATTAAACGCGACCACCCGAATTGGCTTGAAGAAATCGAGACCTGGGGCGCCGAGCGAGTCGCCGAAAACGCGATTTGGAAGATATGGGACACGAGCCTGCAAATCTGGGAAGGCGGACTCAACCACCCGGAAGAACTGCCCGACCACAGCATCATTATTCAAGGCCACCCAACCGTGGTCGGAATGACGACGACAGAAGGAGTCTCAAATCTGCCAGTCGTTACCGGTATGCGTTTAGAAGCGCTCACCCACGGCGATCAACCCTTCCGCGGTCCAGGGCGCAGCTTCTGGGGAACCTTCGCCGTTAGCGAATGGGAGGTGTCTTACCGCCTCCCGGGTGAAGAAAAATGGAAAAAGGCGAAACTCAAAGAGGCCACCACCGACTTCGATTTCGAGGATAGCGAGCTCCATCCCTATTTTGAAAACAAGAAAATCGACGCAGAAAATCTCCGACGCATCGGTCCGGTGGCAAATCTGATCGACGGGGATGACAAAACCGGATGGAGCCCAGATCGAGGCCCCGTCCTGAGGCACACCGCGTCCGTGGCAGCCGTCCAATTTGAAACGCCACTTGAGACGCCTGAAGGAACCGAGATTCGCGTGCAGCTCAAGCAACGGCATGGCGGCGACAACAATGGACGCGACAACCTGCAGGTCGGACGCTACCGATTCGCCCTCACCGACGCCGAATCACCAAGCGTCCCGCCAATCGACCACGCCGCCATCCTCGCTTTGCAAACACCCCGGGAAAAACGAACCTCGAAGCAGTCCGACGCAATCTTTCGGGCTTGGCGCAAAAGCAGAGCCGATCTCGAATCGATCAATTCCGAGATCGCAGCCCGAGAAGCCGAATACCCGGAAGCGAAAACGAGCGTTCTCCATACTATGGATACGCAACCTCAATTTAAACGCGTCACTCAACTACTCGACAAAGGCGCATGGGACAAGCCGACGGAAGTCGTCGCTCGATCCGTCCCCGCCGTCCTCAACCCAATGACCAGCGAGAATCCAACTCGACTCGATCTGGCCCGTTGGGTGACTCGGGACGACGCCCCGCTCACCGCTCGCGTGCAAGTCAACCGGATCTGGCAAGCGCTTTTTGGCGAAGGTCTCGTCATCACGCCAGAAGACTTTGGAACCCGCGCCCCCATCCCCGAGTACCAGGACCTTCTGGACTGGCTTGCCGTCGATTTCCTCGAAAACGACTGGAGCCAAAAAGCGCTGATAAAGACGATCGTATCCAGTAAAACCTATCAGCAACGCTCGCAACTCACCGATGAACTGAGAGAAAAAGACCCGCGCAACCGGCTCCTCTCTCGAGGCCCTCGTTTTCGGGCCGAAGCAGAAGTCGTGCGTGATATCGCCCTTTCCGCATCCGGCCTTCTCACCTCCAAACTAGGCGGCCCCAGTATATTCCCGCCGATTCCCGAAACCGTTCTGAAAGACAACTACGTCGTACCGGAATACTGGAAAGAAACCACCAGCAAAAACCGCTATCGGCGCTCACTCTACGTATTCAGAAAACGGGCCATGCCGGACCCGACCTTAAGCGCTTTCGACGCCCCCAACGCAGACATTTCGTGCGTCCAACGCGGCCGCACCAACTCGCCGCTCTCGGCCTTAACGTCCCTCAACGAACCCATATTCGTCGAATCCGCCAAAGCCCTCGCGCTCCGGATCCTCGAAGAAGGCGGCTCCGACGATCGCTCCCGCGTCAATTATGGCTACCTCCTGACCACTGGTCGACCCGCCCGCGACAACGAAATCGACGAAATAGTCGCTTTAATGGACGGCCAGCAAAGCCGCCTCGCCGATGGATGGCTCAATAGCCAGTCCATCGCGTTCATTGACATCGACAACCCTCCGGAACTGCCCGAGGGCGTCTCCCCGCGAACCGTCGCCGCCTGGGCCATCGCCTCTCGCGTGTTGCTGAACCTCGACGAAACTCTCACCAAAAACTAGCCGTAATGGAAAACGAAATACGCAAGGAAATCGCTTCCCTCCAGTCCCGCCGCTGGTTCCTCCGCAATTGCGGGGTCGGATTCGCCGGAATGGCCCTCAACGCGCTCTTCTCACAAAACGCGAGCGGAGCCGCCCAAGCCAATCCGCTCGCGCCGAAAACACCGCACTTCGCCCCCACAGCCAAACGCGTCATCTACATCTTCCAAGCCGGGGCGCCGAGCCATCTCGATCTCTTCGACCACAAGCCCGAGCTGATAAAGCGCGACGGCGAGCTTCCACCCGCCTCGCTCCTGGAAAACTACCGCGCCGCCTTTATTGATCCGAACTCCGCGCTCTTGGGAACAAAATTCGAGTTCGCCCGACACGGCCAAAGCGGGATCGAGATAAGCAACTTGCTTCCCCACATCAGCAAGCACGTGGACGACCTCTGCTTCATCCGGTCCATGCAAACCGACGCGGTCAACCACGCCCCCGCCCAGATCATGCTCAGCACCGGCCATTCCGAGTTCGGCCGGCCCAGCCTCGGCTCCTGGACGCTCTACGGCTTGGGAAGCGAAAGCGCCGACCTCCCTGGATACGTCGTGCTCAACAGCGCCAAAGGCACCAGCGGCGGCGCCAGCAACTACGGCTGCGGATTTCTTCCCACGTCCTTCGGCGGCGTTCCCTTTCGCAACAAAGGGGATCCCATTCTCTACCTGTCCAATCCTAAAGGATACGACGCCCAAGCCCAACGGGCCGCCCTCGACACGCTGAAACGCCTCAACCAGCAAACCTTGGACCAGATCGCCGACCCTGAAACCGCGGCCCGGATACAAGCGTACGAAACCGCTTACCGACTCCAGTCAAGCGCCCCAGAACTGATGGACCTGAGCCAGGAATCACAAGCGACGCTCGACGCCTACGGAATCGAGGATGTAAAGGAAACCAGTTTCGCTCGCAACTGCTTGCTAGGACGCCGGATCTTGGAACGCGACGTGCGCTTTGTCCAGCTGTTTCACGAAGCTTGGGACCAGCACAACACGCTGCACAAAAACCTGCAGAAAAACTGCAAAGACACCGATCAAGGGTTCGCCGCTCTTCTGCAAGACCTCAAGGATCGCGACATGCTCAAGGACACGCTGGTCATCTGGGGCGGCGAATTCGGTCGCACGCCTATGGCCCAAGGCACCGACGACGGACGCGATCATCACAACCGCGCCTTCACCATGATGCTCGCCGGCGGAGGCATAAAAGCGGGCCACGTCCACGGAGCCACCGACGATTTTGGATTCAATGTAATTGAAGATCCAGTACACGTTCACGATTTGAACGCCACGCTCCTACACACGCTCGGATTCGACCACGAGCGGCTCACCTACCGCTTCCAGGGACGCGACTTCCGCCTAACCGACGTCCACGGGCACGTAGTTAAAGACATCCTGGCGTAAGGTGTCGATCGAGGTAGGGCTCGACGGCCCGGCGAGCCGCGACTGCGTGGCGAAGCAGGGAAATACGGACCGCCTGGCAGTCGGTCCCTACCATAGCTGAACCCGCTAGTCGCAGAGCGCAAATACCTGCTTGCTAGAGCGCCTCCAGCGACACGCTCGTATTGCGATAGCGAATCCGAAAACGCGTTCCGTCCTCTGCGACAACCTCTCCCCCTTCGTTGGAGAAGCGACCCGCGATCGCATGGGCGCTGCTCAGTATCGTTCGCTGAGTGCCGGACGCTTTTGGAAATGAACCGTCCACTACGACTTTCAACGCCCCGCTCAAAAGCGCCACGCCACCGACCTCGAGCGCGGTCGCTTTCGAGTCGCGGAGGGTGACGACGAGTGAGCTCCCGTCCGTTTCCCAGTAGTCGCCCGTTATCTTCAACGCAGAACCCGCGCGTGAAGCAGGAGCAAGCTCACCCTCGTTGATCACTTCCGCGACGACCTCGCCAGATCCTTCCAAGGCCCCGCCCTCGTCGATGTTCACCCACCGCATCGAGGTCAGGCTTCCTCCCTGCAATCGCAGCGATGCGTTGTCTCCCACTCGTATCTCGTTTCGGCCACCCAGGACCGCTCCCCGTTGAACCACAACGGTTTGCCGACCTTGTCCCCCACGCACACCTAGACCGAGGAAATCCACGTTCGAATCGACAACGACAGTTGTATCAGTACGTTCACTACTCTCGATCCGAGCAATCCATGAATCGCTCGGCCCCCCATCGTCCGTCATGTAGCGAATCCCCTCGTTCTCGTAGATATAGTCGGACCAATTGCCCGCATCGAGGATGGCGCGACCACTGCCGCCAATCCAATGGTGGTAGGTGTTGGCGAAGCCTTTCGGTTCCGTTGCCCGCTCGGCGATCAGGAGATCTTTCATCGTCTTCACCAACGCTTTGCGGGAACCCGCAACGTCTGTGGACTCGCCCGGGTCCGCTTTGAGATCGAACAACGTGAGTTTGTCCTTCGAACGGACGAGCTTCATTTTGCCGCGAATGATGGACTGCCCATTGCCCGCCTCGTGGATGAGGAATTCCCTCGAGCGTTGGTGTCCTTTGCCCGTCAAGGTTGGGGCAATGGAAACGCCATCGATTCCTAGCGGAGCATCGACTCCCGCCAATTCGCTAAAGGTAGGCAGCAGATCGGTGACATCGATCACTTTGTCACTGGTGGTCCCGGGCTTCAATCGCGAGCGCGACGAAAACGCCTTCGGTAGCCGCATCAATGTCGGAACGCGAATTCCGCCTTCTTGAATACGCCCCTTTTGCCCACTCAATACTCCATTCGCGGCAAACTCGACGCGACTCCCCTCGTTCCCCGGGCCGCCATTGTCCGACTGGAAGACGATCAGCGTCTTGTCCGCCACCGAGTCGGACGTGTCGCCGTCGCCATTCGGATCTTCGAGCGCCGCCAGCAAGTTGCCGAAATGGCCGTCGATTCGCGTGATCATCGCCGCCCATTGTTTCGCCATATCGCTGAGATCGCCCCACCAGGGCATTCCCCGGTAGGCCTTGTCCCATTCCGGCAACTGTTCGACCTCGTCAAACGGAGCGTGCGGCACTTGGGCGGCAAGCAATCCGAAAAATGGCTGCCCAGTCGTATTGTAGTTCTGGGCTTGAACGCGAATGAAATCGAGAGCGGCAAACGAGTAAACATCGTCGCAGTAGGCGATTTCTGGATACTTTTTGTGACTTTGCAAAGCGGGCGTTTCCGGATACAGCTTGTTATTCGCAAATCGGGACATCGAGTTCGGGACCAGCTCCAGCCCTCCTCGCGCTCCGGGACTGGCCGGCGCCTTCCACAAGGTCGGCTGGAAAAACGTATGGGCCCGGACATGGTGCAACTCCGCCACGACATGCTCATAGCCATGCGACGTCGGTAGCGTCTGGATATTGAGAATCTCGGGATACGGATCCTTGTTGGCGGAACCCCCGTATCCCCATTTGCCCCAATAGCCGGTGACGTAGCCCGCTTTGGACAGGACGTCGCCCATCGTCAAATCGTCGGTTCGAATCGCTTTCTTCGCATTGTCGGGATCGTTCCGGTCCGCGAAGGTATGCCCTTGGTGGAATCCGGTTTGCTGCGACGAACGTGCCGGCGAGCAAACCGTGGCGCCGTAGGAACGAGCGAAATTGACGCCTTCCCGAGCCAATCGGTCCAAATTGGGAGTGATCAAATGCGGCAGCCCCTGAGCCTTCCGCTCAAATTGGCCATTCGGACCAATCGCCCCCCAACCCATGTCGTCCACATAAAGATAGAGAATGTTGGGGCGGTCGCCGCCAACCGCGGCGTTCAGGGTAAAAAGGGAGAGGATAAACGCGACAGTCAGAGTGGAGGTACGTTTCATTTTGAGAAGAGGATGTAGTTTAATTGCAGGAGTTAACGGAGCGATTCGCCGATGCTCCACTAATTCCAAACGAGCGACGATTTTTGGACTAAATCAATCTGCCCGATCGCATTCAAACATTTCTCCCCTTCAGCGAGCTTTATTCTTTCCTGCGGCGGAAGACTACGGTTTGCTGGTCGCCATGTCTAATTTATCCCACTCCCCGGATCGTCGCCGCTTTCTCAAAACCGCAGCGGCCGGAGGTATCGCCGCCCTCGCCAGCCCACTCGCCAGCCTCGCCGCCCACCACAAAAAGAGCGGCGGCGTCAAACTTGGCTACGACAACTTCGCCGTTCGAGCGATGAACTGGATGGTGGAAGACCACCTGAAATACTCCGAGAAACTCGGGATCGACTCGTTGTTCATGTCGGACCTGAACCATTTCAAGTCCCTAAAAATGCCCTACCTGCGCGACGTGCGCAAAAAAGCGACGGACATGGGGATCGACATCCACGTCGGCACTTGGAGCATCTGCCCCACTTCTACAACGTTCAAAGACGACTGGGGCACTGCCGAAGAGCATCTCCGTCTCTCCATTCGCGTGGCCGAAGCCCTTGGCTCGCCGGTAATCCGCGTCATTCTAGGCAATCGCGACGACCGCGCTACCGAAGGCGGAATCATGGCTCGTATCAAAGACACCGCTAAAGTCTGCCGCGCCTGCCGTACCCAAGCAATGGATGCGGGCGTGAAGATCGCCATGGAAAACCACGCCGGCGACATGCAAGCCAGCGAAGTAGTCACCTTGATCGAAGAAGCCGGCGGTACCGACTACATGGGAGCCAACCTCGACGCGGGCAACGCCTCCTGGACCCTCGAAGATCCGATAGAAAATCTCGAGATCATGGGCCCCTACGCAGCGACGACCAGTCTGCGCGACTCCGCCATCTGGACTTCCGAAAAAGGAACGACCGTGCAGTGGACGGCGATGGGTGACGGCGACGTCGATTGGGTCGCCTACTTCGACCGTTTTAAGGAACTCTGCCCCAACGTTCCCGTGCACATTGAAACAATTTCTGGGTTCAACCGGGAGATCCCCTTCCTCGAGGATGGATTCATGGATCTCTTCCCCGATATGAAAGCGACCACGCTTGCCCGCTACCTCAAATGGGCGCGACAAGGCGAAGAACGCGCCCCATGGAAGCCGCCGGTTGGGCCCAACGCCGACCGCGCCGACCACAACAAGGATCTCGCCACCCAGAACTACCAAAAGGCCCAGATCGAGAAGAGCCTCCGCTACTGCAAGTCGATCGGCCTTGGGCTGAAAGCGTAAGCGTGAAAAAACGTAGGGCTGGCGCTGGCGCCATGCCGCGTCTGTCCACGCAAACAATCGCGTAGGCAACCACCTGAACCCGCCGGGACGGCGGGTTCCACCTTGGTCTTCTTGAAGGGTGGAACGCGCCGTCCCGGCGCGTTTTCTTGGTCGAGAGGAAATTTAAGACGCTGCATGCGCGCCCACAATCGGTCGAAGCACCGTTCTTAGAGACTGTCCCACGGTCAAAAGCCAACGCCCGACTAAATAGAGCGCTACTTGCTATTCCGAAACATGTTGGCGGCCATTTCCAGCTGCGACAGTTTCAACTGACGCATTTGCCCCAAGCTAGCAATGAAGATCTCGAGCTGTTCCGCTGTCAAAATTCCTTCGACACTTTCGGCGATTTGCCCGTCCAATCGCTCTAGATCGTCGCCGAACGAAGCGAGATTCTCATCCGAAAACCGCTCCGGACTCGTATCCAAACTTTGCTGATTATGAAGATCTGTTGAAAAATCGAACGACTGCTTTTCGTCGTGCATCGCCTCGATTAATTGTCGACTGACACCCGGCTCCAAGGGCAAACCGGAATTCTCCAACTCTTTCTCCACACCCGACAAGGTCATACGCTCCTCGATCGTCTTCTCGTAGAATTTCCACTCCTCGATGTCGTTGGGTTCATTCAAGAAGTACTCGATCTCCTCCGCCATTTCCTCTCGATTCGACTTAATCGCCTCTTGAGCCTCGTCGCGCTCTTCGTCGGACAACCCCCCACCCATCGCTTTCATCGCGTGCTGAACCTGGTTCATTTGACGCGAGACAAGCAAATCTAAGAAATACTTCTTCTCCTTATCGTCCAACACCAGAAAATCGATCAAGTCCTCGTACATCACCTCCAGCGCCGCCTTCTGGCTCGCCACCATCATTTTGTTGTAGGCAGGATTATCGAGAAAATCGGCGAAATTGCGCATCATGCGAGATCCCCGGTCCGATTCGGATTCGGCCGCTTCACCCGCCTCCAACCCCGATTCCGCCACAACATCAAATCTCGCGACCTCCTCGTCGGAAACGGACGCTCCCGCTTCCGAAACCACGGACTCTGTGAACACCGGAATCGACTTATCCTCATCGCTGCTCTCCAACGAAGCGAGACTCGCCTTGAGCGCCCCGATCTCGATTCGCTGCAAAATAATGACGCAAAGCGCCCCGGCCAAAACCACACCCAGAGCAATGTTCTTCATTCCCTCACCCTAACAACTTGCGCAATCGAGTAGAGCTTTTTCTTGCCACAAACTGACTAAGTCGAGAATCGACCCTGTCAGTCGCCGTACAGCGTGTTCGTTCGCAGTTTGAGAGCGATATCCAGCGCCCGCTTAACGCGCGTTTCCTCGCGTTTGGCGCTGGAGACGTGGTAGGCGAGCCCTCGTTGCTTGCCCGGAGTTAGAGTCTCCCATCGCTCCCGCGCCGCCTCATCCTGCTCGAGAGCAATCAACAACTCGTCGCAAACATCCACCTCGTCGGGCGCGGGATCCACCTCGATCTCCACCGCGACTACAGAACCCAATCCCGCCCCCGCCTTTTTCAAAAGGTCGAGTCCGACCACCAAGTGACTCCCGTATTCGCGACTCCCTTGCAAGCCACGCTTCATCGTGTATCCATTTATTCGAACAATCAGTCGCCGGGTGCCCGCCTTCCTCAACGACTCCGCAACCGAATCCGGCACTGGAACGCCGTGCGGATTCATCGCCCCCTCGACGCGAACAACTTCTGATTTGAAAGTGTAGGGTTCCTCCGGGCGAGCCATAACGGATACCAAAATCGCGCTAACGTGTTCCGATCTCAACACAAATGAGAAGTATATAGATCCGATGTAGGGCCAGCGCTCTTGTCACGGCGTAGCTCGCAGAGCGAAGACGGATGCGGTGTGCCGCGTCTGACGATCGCATCAACTACGCGGCACGGCGCGAGCGCCGGCCCTACAAGTCACCTACAATTACCGAGACAAATCCACCCGGATCAGCTCCTTGTCGTTCCGGGCGAATACGCTGCGATGGGCGAAGGCGGGTTGCGACCAGACGATATTGCCGCTCCGCCGCGGTAGAAAAGTCGTCGGCTCGATCAATTGAGCGGACGAAATTCTCTCGAAACCATCCGGAGTCAGGCGTCCGATGACGAGTTCCCCGCGCTCCGTCGTAATCCACGTGCGGTCGCCATTTTGCACGAAAAACGCGGTCGCCCACCGGTCGTCAACGAGCAAAGTCTGGTCCTCCCAAACGCGCTCCCCGTTTTTCAAATCCAAACACCGCATCGCCCCGTAACTATCAATTCCGTACACGTAGTCTCCAATAATGACTGAGGTCATAATGATGCTATGCAAGGCGTCGGTATGGATCTCACTGCGACCGCGACGGCTCCAAAGCAGTTCCGATTCAAACGCGTCAGACTTCAGCTGATACAAATAAGAGCCGTCGTAAAACGAGCTCAGGAAGATCCGGCCCGTCGCTGTATCCACCACGGGATCCGCTACATTGATCACTCCTTTCGCCCGTTTGAAGGCATGTTTCCAGGCAACGTCGCCCGACTCCGGATGGAGCGCCGCAAACCAATCGCCGGTCCAAACGAGCAAAAGCGTCTTACCGTTTTGTTCGATAAATTTCGGAGCGGAATAAGAAGCAGCCCCATCGAGCGCTCGCCATCGCTCTTCCCCCGTCTCCTTGTCGAAGGCCATCACGGCGGCGTCGGGCAGACCGCCCACCTGCAAGTACACGTTCGACTCGTCGACCAACGGAGACGCGGTAATGCCCCAAACGGGAATTCTCGCCTCGTATTCAGATTCCAATTCTTTCTCCCAAAGCACTTCCCCAGTTTCCGCATCCAAACAATGCAAGTGACCCATGGTGCCCAGCGCATAGGCTTTCCCGTCAGACAGCGCCACGGCCGCTCTCGGCCCCAAAGGGTATCCAACGTCGAAATATTCGCAGTCGTACACGTGCGTCCAAATCACTTCGCCCGTCGCGCGATCCACGCAGTGCACTTGCTCCACCGGTTTCGGCTTCGTCAAATGGCTCATCACATAAACCCGGTCGCCACTCACCGTCGGACCCGCGTAGCCCGCTCCGACCGGCGCCCGCCATTCCGGTTTCAATTGGTCGGTGTCGAACGCTTCCAGCACGCCTGTCTCCTTCCAGACGCCATCCCGACTGGGACCACGCCATTGCGGCCAGTCGTCGGCGAAAAGGGAGGCAGTCAGGGCCAACGCTAGAAAGCACGCAACCGCATTGCGGACAGGAACGAATCGCAGGGTAAGATACATAAGAGTCCTAATCTGGGATTTCCCAATCTGGCTCGCAATGAAAAAGAGACCGCCCGAAAGACCGAATTCAAGGTTTCGAGTAGCGTCCGCCACCCAGGCGAACCACCGACAGTCGCTCGAGTTCGAACAAGCACTTAGCGCAGGCCTTGACGTCCATCAAGGCGTCGTGAGCGCCTTCAAAATCGACGCCAAACAATTTCTCGTGGAGCTCCGAGAGCGTTGGCCACTTGTATCCATAATTTCCCGGCAAAGCGCAAAAGTCCGTCGACACGTCCTTCGTGCACACGCGTTCCGGTTTGTGGCGCGACCGCACCCCCGCCCGAACACACTCCGCTCCCAAAACGGGATGGTCGTAGCTTAAATTGTGAGCGACCAAATACTGGGTTTGCTCCACTCGTTCCATGAAACCGTCCAGAGCATTGCGGATCGGAATTCCCTCCGCCTCCGACTTCGCCTGGCTGAATCCATTTTCAATCCAAAACGTCTCTTGTGGAATCGTCCATCCATCCGGCTGAATCAGATCCACGCAACTATCGATCAGAGATCGATCCGGGCCATAAAACGCCCAGGCCAATTGAATCACACGTGGCCAATTGTCCACATCGCTGATTGGCGCGTCGTATCGATTAGGCAATCCAGTGGTCTCCGTATCGAAAACGAGAAACATGGGAAAAGAGCATTGCTTCCTCGCTAATGAGAGCAACAAGAAACAGAGCCTTGGAGATTGTCTAATACACTCTTGGTAGGGACCGACGGCCCGGCGGTCCGCGCGAGTTGAGTTTCAACCTTTAAGACTGCGGACCGCCTGGCAGTCGGTCCCTACCTCTAGCGAGTTCGCGGAGCCTCGTTCCGAGTCTCCCGCTCAGATCCGCCCCTCTTCGATATCGTAAACGTCGAACCAAACGTAGACGACTTTTCCTGCCGGGATGTACTGTGGAATGTATCCTTCCAAAAACTCCTGCAGCTCGATCGGCATATCACAAATCCGGCGGCAACGCATATCGTTATTCCACGCGATAATTTCTCGCTTCTCTCTCGGCTTCGCGTTCGCCTCGATCCACTCCGCCATCTCCGCATCGCTGGCTCCAGTCGCGACCTGCGCTTTAAACGTGTCCGCAGTGATCTCCGTAAAGCCCAGGAAGCAGTTGTCCAAGGGACAATCAAAGTGGTATTCCCCATTCGTTCCCGCGAGGGCCGCCCGGCATTTGTCGAGAGTCCGTTTAGCGATCACGTAGCCCGCCAGCGTCTGACGCGGGCTAGCGGGATAGTCGGTATTCAAATCGAGGGCGCGAGGAGTATCGTTGGTATCGGTCATGGTATCGTTTACGACGCATGTCGCGTTGCTCCGAATGCGCCCGGATCGAGCGGATTCGCAGACCGCAAGCCGTATCGCTTGCAAGCGGACCGCGCCTATCCGCCCGAATCCCGTTTTATGTTCCTTGCCAGCCCGGCCGAATCCCTCTTCAAACAAGAACGACGCACCCATGCCTATCCAGATTCGAGAATTCGCCGAGCAGGTCCTTTACGGGAACACTCTCGAAGAAAAACTGGCCTTCCCGCGCGAGGAGATCGTCGATACGCAACCCGGAGCTGCCCTGGTTGGAGCCGTCGAGCTGAATCGACCCGCTCACCTCAAACTCAGGACCGAGGACGCGCGTTCCAATTCGCCCAGCAACGCCAAACTGATCGACGAACGCGAACGCGGCCGCCTGCTTCACTTCTTCTGCAACCACGAACTACTCGCCACCGAGTTGATGGCGCTCGCCCTCCTCCGATTCCCCGACGCCCCCGCCTCCTTTCGACAAGGCCTTCTGGAAACACTGAAAGAAGAGCAGATCCACACTCAGCTCTACCTCCATCGCATGAAGCAATGCGGCGTCGAATTTGGCGAACTGCCACTAAGCGACTATTTCTGGAGGAGCGTTTCTACCATGGAAGATCCGCTCGACTACGTCACGCGCCTTTCCCTCACCTTCGAGCAGGCCAACCTCGACTACGCGCGCGAGTACGGAGCGATTTTCGAGACCGTCGGCGACTCCGCCACAGCCGGCATTCTCGACCGCATCTACCGCGACGAGATCGGACATGTTGGATTTGGACTTCGGTGGTTCCGACAATGGAAAGCGCGCGGGAAATCCGATTGGGAGGCATTCAAAGAGCGGCTCGTATTCCCCATGTCGCCCGCCCGAGCCAAAGGCAACCAATTCAACGCGGAAGGCCGCAGCGAAGCCGGTCTCGACGAGTCCTTCATCAGCGACCTGCGCCTCTTCAGCCAGTCCCGTGGACGCACGCCGCGCGTCTACTGGTTCAACCCGAACGCTGAGCGCTACGCCGCCCAAAACACCGCCCAACCACTGACAACGGCCGCTTCGAACCTGGGCGACGATCTCTCCTTCCTCCCCGCCTACCTGGCGAAGAAAGACGACGTCTTAATCGTCAGCGAATCTCCCTCGAAAGCGTTTCTTCAACGTATCCAGAAATGCGGGTTCACAATCCCCGAGATTATCGCCGCCAATACGCAATCCGGACAACCCAAAGCCCCTGACATCAAACGGAAGCTAAATGGCCTGCGCCCTTGGGCATGGACCCCCGACAGCATTTCCTTCTTCGAAAAACTGCTCCCTAAAGTAACGCATTCCTTCGACGCGAAGTCACTCTGGACCGAATTCGCACGGTCCCTCTTTTCAAAGGAAACCAGCGCCGCTTGGGCGAGACAAATCACGCCGGACCCTCCCGTGGACGACTGGATGGCGCCGCGAGCGATCTACGGGCGACCTGTTCGCGACTACCAGGAGCTTACTGCCGCTCGAAACGCATTCAACGAGTTAGGCTACGCGGATCTCGCAATTAAAGCCCCATTCGGCAGCGCCGCCAACGGCAACCGCATCCTTCGCGCCGAAGAAGCGCTCAGCTCTCGACTAAAAAAATGGATAGAGACCTTGTGGGATACACAGCAATCGGTAATCGTAGAGCCATGGCTTGATCGCGTATTCGATTTTTCTGTACAGTTTGAATATAGCGCCAAGATCGCCAAGGTCATCGGATTTACTCAAATCGCAAACAACGCCCGAGGGCAGATTCACGGCGTGATCACCAACGGATTCTGCAAAGGCGCCTCCAACGAAATCACCCGCTTCCTCTTCGAGTCAATCCGAGGACGACCCCGAGCCTACACCTGGTACGAGAACACGCTTGCGCCACAAATCGCAGCCCAACTCGCCCAATCAAACTACAATGGCCCCTTTGGAGTCGACGCGTTCGTCTACCGTGATCCAGACAACCAACTCCGCCTCAAACCCATCGTCGAACTCAACCCGCGCTACACAATGGGACGCGTCGGTCTCGAACTCGGCAAGCGCAACGCGCCTAGCTCGATGGGGTTCCTCCAAATCCTCTCTCGATCGCAAATCAAGAAAAACGGAGTCCAGCGCTTTTCCGAATACGCAGCAAAACTCGAAACCGAACACCCCGTCGTTCTCACTAGCGAAGCGAAACCCAAAATCGTTTCCGGCTCCCTCCCCCTCGTCGATCCAACACTCGCTCAAGACTTTCTCGCCGTGTACCACGTACGCGAACGTTTCGCCGACCTTCCGATTTGAGAGAAGAGCGCGTCAAAGCCGAATATGTAGGGCTGGCGCTTGCGCCATGCCGCAGATACAATAGAAATAAACCTACGCGGCACTCCGCATCCGTCTTCGCTCTACGAGCTACGCCGAGACAAGAGCGAAGGCCCTACGATCAAAACCCAATTCCTCAACTCGTCGGCTCGCCGGTCCAAACCGTGTTCCAGTCCAGGAACACCGAGTCCGCCAGAATCTTAACCTTGTAAACCCGTTCGTAGTAGGTCTGCACAGGCACTTCCACCTGTCCGTAAGAGCCATCCGGATAGCGAACCGTCTGATAGCCATCCGAGTGACGCTCTACCACTTCTTCGGTAAGCTGTACCTCGCGCACGATTACGCCATTGGCCCCGAGCCGAGCCGCCTTTTTCTTCAAATCCGACACGATTTGCGTCGATTTTTCTTCGATGGCCATCGGATTGTTGTTCGAAACTGTGGCGCTGGATTCGAGCTTCGCGACTTCCTCGTATTTCACGGGGATCTCCATGTCCGGAATCCAGCTCAACTGTCCCGCCGGATCCTGGTACAGATCCACGTCCCATTCAGTCACCGCAGCGCGCACTTTCCCAGTCACTTGCGTCGTTCCCGAAGTCGTCGTCTCGCATCCCGACAAAAAAACTAGCCCTGAAACGGCGCACAGCCACACCGCCCATATCGATTTCACCCTTCGTAAAACAGCGCACAACGTTCTCATAGCAATACCTCCAAGTGATTGAAGCTACGGGCCCCCGGGAAAAAGGTCAAACCGCAAAGCTCGGACCCGCGCCTTGCTAATTCGCCGCTTCCGGCGAAATCGGATTCAGTTTCGCAATGAGACGATTCCGGTCGTCAAAATAGAGCTGGGCCATTTTCTGAACCGCTTCCGCCGTTACCGCCTGCGTGATTTTCGGGCTCTCCAGGATCGATTCCATCGGACGATCCTGCCTCAAGTAGCGCGACAAGGCGCTCAGCCAAAAACGGTTCTCCTTAAGGCCTTTCTCGTAGCTGCGGACGCGTTGCTGGCGCACTTTCTCGAGGTCTTCCGCCAAAGGGCCTTCCTTCTGCAAGAACTCGATTTCCTCGCGAGCGCTAGCGATAAGCCCGTCCGCGTTCTCCGGATCGCACGTGAATGAAAAACCCGAAGAAAAGGTCTGGCGCGGAAACCGGCTCATGGCGCCGGAAACGCCCGCTCCGTAAACCTTGCTTTCCTTCTCGCGCAGGCGTTCGCGCAGCCGGATATTCAGAACGTCCACCGCAAATCCCAATGTGTATTCATTCACTGGAGACCATTCCGCATCGCCATGATACATCACGCGCACGATCGACTTCTGCTCGATATTCGCGTCGACGGTTACTTCTAGTTTTCCTTCCGCCATGGCATCCCCATTGAAGCGACCTTCTTCTTTGCGACCCAAGGCAGGGAGCGAGGCCAAATACTGCGTGGCGTAACCCTTCAGAACATCCAAGTCAATCGAGCCTACGAAGAGAAAGGTGAAGTCGCTCGCGTCCGCGAACCGCTCCTTGTACAGCGCGAATGCCCGCTCCGGGTCGACTTCCTCGACCAGCTCCACCGAAATCGGACGATGCCTCGGGTGGCCCTGGTAGAGCGCTTCGGTTATGGCGTCGGAAAACACCGCGTTTGGCGACTTCAGTCGATTCTCAACCGACGCGATCAAGCGGCGTTTCATCGACGCGTAAGCCTTCATATCGAGTCGCGGCTGGACGAAGTGAAGATGAGTGAGCTCGAAGAGCGTCTTCAAATCCTTGGGCGACGCCGAACCACGAAAGGTCTCGTAGATCGAGCTGATCCCCGGGCTCGCTCCGGCAATCGTTCCCGCAAGTTTCTTTCGCAACTGGATCGTGTCGAACCCGCCCAGTCCGCTTTGACCCAAAATCGAGGTCGCAAACGACCCGGATACGGAATCCTCGTCCGAAAACAGACTCGATCCACCCGGGCTAAAGGCCGACATGAGGATCTCGTCATTCTTGAAATCCGTCTTCTTCGCAATCACCCGCACGCCATTGGACAAGCGCCACTCGTGTGTGTCGATCGAGTCGTGGTAAATCGACTCGGCAATCGTTCCTGGTTTAGGCAAGCTCGCCACGAGCGGCTGACCGCTCACTCCGTCATCATAGGCCTCCAGGGCGTCCCTCTCGTCGAGTTCCAGAGCAGCAAGCAACTCGTCCGAAGTGGGCATCGCTTTCCCTTCTTCCTCGGTCGCCGCGTAGATTAGGACTCGATTGGTCTCCTGCTCAATGAAGTCGCCGACGCGACTCACTTCTTCGACCGTGATTTCCTCGAGAAACGCTCGCGTCCACTCCAGTTCCGTTTCCAATCCTGGAGACGGTTCGCCTTGCAGAAAATGGTTGATGTATTCACGTAAAAACGACGTCGACTGACGCTTGTCCCGCTCGTCGTAGGCCTTCTCCATGCTCCGGAGCAGGTTCACCTTGACGCGGTTCAATTCGCTCGCCGCAAATCCATCCCGTCGCGCTCGCTCGACTTCTTGCATGGTCGCCTTCAAGGCCATCTGGTAGTCGTCGCCGATAACGCCCACGCCAATGCGATAGTAGCCTTTTTCGCGTCCGAAATTTCCTCGACCCAGGCCCGCTCCTAAAAATGGAGGATCTTCCTTCTGAGCTCGCTCTCGAAGACGATTGTTGATCATGGAAAAATAGATCCTATCCACCAGATTCTGACGGTACAATCGCGGCGTTCCGTATTCCCGCCGATCGGTTTTGAGGTACATGCCCACACTGGATCCGCTGAGCTCGGGATCGGTCTCGATCGAAAACAAGGTCTCGTCGTGGTCCGCCAATGGATAGGACAAACGCTCGGGAGCGTCATCCGGAGTCTCCAGGCCCGCGAACCGCTCTTGGATCATCGCCTCGATCCACTCCCCATCAAAATCCCCGACCGCCACAATTGCCATCAGATCGGGTCGGTACCAGCGTTCGTAGAAGGAAAGGAACTGATCGCGCGTCAATTTCTCGATCACCGGAACGAGCCCAATGGGCAGTCGATCCACGTATTTGGAACCGTAATACGTCAGAGGCAGCTGCTTCTCCAACAACCGTTGCCCAACACCCTTGCGAGAACGCCATTCCTCAATAATAATGCCACGCTCGCTGTCGATCTCCTCCGCTTCAAACAAGATTCCGCTGGCCCAGTCCTCGAGAATCATAAACGCCTTGGAAACCGTTTCCGCATCGTCCGTGGGAATCTCGAGTTTGTAGATGGTTTCGTTAAACGAGGTCGACGCGTTCAGGTGAGAGCCGAAACGCATGCCAATTCCCTCCAGAAAGTCGATGATCTCGTGCTTGGCGAACCGCTCGGTCCCGTTGAAAGCCATATGCTCTAAGAAATGGGCGATTCCCTGTTCGTCGTCTTCCTCCTGCAACGACCCGACGTTCACCACCAAGTTCAGCATGGCTCGCCCTTCCGGCTTCTGATTCTCGCGCACGTAGTAGGTCAACCCATTCTCCAATTTCCCGTACCGGACATCCGGATCGATCGCAAACGGCGCGTCGCGGTCGCCGCTCGACTGGGCCCATCCAAACGAGCCCGCCCAGAAAAAAGAAAGCAACACCCACCAAGTAGTTCGACTGATCATGACCGCATTCAGGCGCATTCTCGTCGCCAGGTCACGACCAAAGCCGAGCCGTTCAACGGTCAGGGTTTTCGCTCGTGTAGTAGAGCCAAACCTGCCGGGCGACCCAATCGGCGTCGTCTTCGTTCGCTCGCCGCGCCGGCGTATCCGCCGAAACCGTCCAAGGTTTGGGAAACGACCGAAACCCATTCCCCCGCGGGTCCTTGCCCGTGATGTAGGTGAAAAGCAAGCACCCGCTAGCGAAACGGGCCAGCTCTGCCCCGTGCCCCCGGTCCGCGAACCAGTTGTCGAGACCATAGCGTCGAACCCCATCAAGCCACAGCTGACTCGCCGGAACGAGGATGACCGAATGCGTTTCCCCGCCGATGACCATTCCCTCCAAATCCGTCCGCAATCGACGATAGATCTCCGCGACCGGTAGTTTCAGTTCCGGCGTCGTCTTCAGCCCCGGGTGAATGTACAACACGGTTCGCCCACCCGACTCCACAATCGCCCGGTGAATCGCTCCCAATGCCGTCAAATTCTCCGCATACGGAATACTCGCGCCGCGATCTTCCGGTCGATCCACCCACGACGGCAGCAAGTATCCCGAGCGCCTGCCTTCGAGCACAACGTAGTCGTAGCCGCCCGAGCGAATCGCTTCCAACAGATCCGCCCGCGCGGCGACCTCCGGCAAGCTGAGCGGGATCCGGCCGATGTCCAAAAACTCGATACCGTGGCGATTGGCGCGGTCTTTCATCTGACTCGTGGCGGAAAACGACAGCCCTTCCGCCTCGCAAAACCCGATAAACGCCTGCGGCACCCCGCCCTGGTAATCCCAAACGCTGTTGCCCAGAAACAAAACCCGCTGAGCACCGTCCTCCGCACGGCTCCCAGCAACGGCGGATACAAAAACCAAACACAGGAAATAAGCGCGAAATTTCATTTCCATAATTTCAATATCCCTGCATTCTCGCCTTTTTATTCATCATTCGCAAGCGCCTAAAGGGAAGCGCGCCACGAACAACCCCAGTTTAATCAATCGTATGTCTGATACAGAAAAACCGTCTATCGGATTCATCGGCCTCGGCCTGATGGGTTCCGCCATGGTCGAACGCCTCCAATCCCTCGGCTACCCGATGACCGTCATCGCCCACCGTAAGCGCGAAGCGATCGACGCCGCTGTCGCCCGCGGCGCTACTGAAGCCAAGACCCCCGGCGAACTCGCTCAAGCCAGCGACGTTGTAATGCTTTGCGTGGATACATCCGCGTCCGTCGAAGCCAATATGAACGGTCCGGACGGAGTCATCGCCCACATCAAGCCCGGTTCGCTGGTCATCGACTTCGGCACCTCGCTCCCGCAATCGACTTTGCAACTCGAAGCCGCGCTCAAATCAAAAGGCGCCAGCATGATGGACGCCCCGCTCGGCCGCACTCCCGCCCACGCCGTCGACGGACTCCTCAACATTATGTCCGCCGGCAGCGACGAGGACTTCGCCCGAGCCAAGCCGATCTTCGACGACCTCGGCGAAAACATTTTTCATATTGGCCCCATCTCCACCGGGCACACGTTGAAGCTCATCAATAATTTCTTCGCCATGACCATGGCCTGCGCCGCGTCTGAAGCCTTCGCCCTAGCCGATCTGGCCGGACTGAAACGCGAAACCCTCTACGACGTAATGGCCTCCGGTCCGCTCCACTCGGGAATGCTGGACTTCATCAAGGCCAACGCTGTCGACGGGGTGAAAGACATGCTCGCCTTCTCCATCGCCAACGGACGCAAAGACGTCGGCTACTACAATTCCATGGCCGACGACCTCGGAGCCCCCAGCTTTCTATCGCCCGCGACCAAGCAAGCCCTCGGCCTCGCCCGCTCCACCGGCTGGGCCGACAAAATGGTCCCCGAAATGGTCGACTTCATGGCCGACACGTTCCGCAAAGACTAATCTCTGGGTTGATCCCTATAAAAGTCGCCCACAGATTACACAGATTAACGCAGATCAATTTATAAAATATCTGAGTTCATCTGCGTAATCTGTGGGCCAAAAATCCAACCCTTATCCGCGGTTACTACACTTCCCTCGGAATGAGCCCTTTGTGGATGGCGTCCAATATACGCATCGAGTCCAGCGCTTCAATTTGCGGCATGGGGTTTTTGCGGGCTCTGATAAAATACTCGGTCAACTGCTCCTTCACGATCTGGGCGAGTTCATCGCTTTTCCAGGGTTTGCTCAAAAAATAGTTTAAGCGCCCTTCGTTTAGTCCTTTGATCGTGTCGTCGAATGTCGCGTTGCGCGTAATGAGCATCTTGCGCGTATCCACAAACCCGAGATCGCTGTTAACGCGAATCAGAAAATCCACCCCGTTTTCCCCGGAGAGCACATGGGCGCAAATGATCAGTCCCGGAACGTCGCCCTCCTCGTTTCGATGGGCGATAATCGGCTGAGCCGCCTCCGCCGATTCGGCGTATTCGATCGGGAACGATTCGCCAATTCCGGCCAAATCCTTCTCGATCTGGCGCAGATCCTCGGGGTCGTCATCCACGCAAAGTACGTAAACCTGATTCATAAACGGGGTTTGCTACCCAAGGATCATCGGCCAGAAAAACAAATAGGACAAGACGCAAAGCGCTACCGCGACGATTCCCACCAGAGCCCCAGCGGTCGCCATGTCCTTCGTTTTGATCAGTTGCGTGCTCATCGCGATCGCGTTCGGCGGCGTGGAAACGGGCAGCATCATGGAAAAACTCACGACGATACCGATTAGAAGCACCAAGGTCCCGATTGAAGCGCCCGGCCCCAGCGCGCCCGCCGCTCCCAGACCCGTCGCCAGCGGAATGAGCAGCGATGCCGTGACCGTATTCGAAACCAGATTCGCTACGCTGTAAGCGACCGCAACGAACAGCAGCGCAATCGAAAACACCGGCAAATTCTCCCACGCGACCAGTCCAATCAACCACTCCGCCAAACCGGTATTCTTCAACGACACGCCCATGGACAAGCCGCCCGCGACGAGCCAAAGCACTTCCCAGGGGTAACGACGAATGTCCGTCGCGCTCAAAGCGCCAGTCGCGGTCAAGACGACCAGAGGGATGAATGCGACTACCGTCGACGAAACTCCGTGCAGGGCCTCCGTGATCCAAAGCAACGCCGTTCCCACAAACACCCAAACCGCAATGGTTGCGTTCCGCGTCCATTGGAACGTTTCGGACAAATCCAAGCGAATCGGCTCCTTCGACGGCGGGAATCGCCAAACGAGTATCCGCCACGAAATTACAAGCATCACGAGTACAAGCGGCATTGCCAACAGCATCCACGTCGAAAAAGTAATCGCGATCCCCTGCTCTTTCAGCGCGGTCAAGGCGATCGCATTAGGCGGACTGCCGATCGGGGTGGCCACGCCCCCGATGTTCGCCGCGATCGGGATCGACAGAGCGACCCCCTTTCGAAAGGGATCCTTCGGGCCGAGAACGGCAATGACGGGGATCACCATAGTCATCATCATTGCCGTCGTCGCCGTATTGCTCATGAAGGCCGAGAGCAGGCCCGTTGAGAGCATCATTCCCAGGCACACAAACTTCGGGTTCGAGCCAAAAGGCTGGATCAGCAAGCGCGTGAGGCTTTTGTCGATGCCGTATTTCACTGCGGCCGCTGCCAAAGTGAAGCCGCCCAGAAACAAGATAATGATCGGACTGGCCAGCGCGCCGTAGAACACTTGATAGCGTTCGGGGACGTAGGAGTCGCTGCTCACATCGATCACACCCTGGTCGCTGAGCAGAAGCACTTGAAGCAAGATAACGATCAACGACGTCGCGTAGATCGGAATCGGCTCGAAGACCCAGTAAACCGCCGCCAGCAAGAAGATCCCAAAAGTGATCTCCCCCGCCGGTCCAAGCCCATCGACTCCGACCATCCAAGGTAGAAACAGCAGGAGAATTCCCAGGATTGACGCTCCGGTTTGCAGGTATCGATTCATCACTTCTCACGTGCAGGATTCGCGCCGATCGCCCCCAATGACAATCTTCCTTTTCGCAACAATCGCGTTGCGACGACCAGGGAGTCAGAAAATGAATTTCTAGATGTTCATTTGTTCGCCCACAGATTACGCAGATAGAGTAGTTTATGATTCAGAAAGATCTGTGTTCATCTGCGTAATCTGTGGGAAAAACCAAACAACTCTCTTTCATTAGTCCCATAGGTCGAGATTGACCATTTACTCACTCAATCCAATACTCACTACATCTCAATTCTCTACCCCAGACTAGTCGCGCTCTGCTCCCTTCTCGCGTTCGCCCCAGCGCTCGCCCACGAACACGAGCCCATCACCCATTCCTTCGCGAACGGGGAATCCATCGAAAGCGGACGACTCCAACTCAATGTTATCGACGACACTACCGGCGAACCCGTCGCTGCCCGTGTAAGCTTCACCGTAAACAACAACCCCTACGTCCCCAACTGGGTCAATGCTCACGGCATCCGTTTCACCTCAATCCACAAACGTAAAGGCCAGACCTTCACCGCCATCTACGCAACCGGCGAAGGCCCACTCGCCGTGGACCTACCAAACGCCGCCAACACTGTCTCGATTACAGCGACACGAGGATTTGAATACAAACCGACCATCAGAACCGTTTCTTTGGGAAACCTTCAAACGACTTTCGAACTTCGACTCAAACGCTGGTCCCATCTCGAATCCCAAGGTTGGATCTCCGTCGACGAGCACCTCCACTTCGATCGCCTCGATCCAAAAGACGACGAACGCTGGCTGACCATGCTTGATGCGGATGGACTACGCGGAGGCCACTTCATGGTTCTCAAAGGCGGCATGACGCCCGGCGTCTGGTCGCGACAATTCAACTACGGCGAAGCGGGTCGAACCGACGACGGCCAACGCTCGCTCACTCCCGGCCAAGAATACCGCGACAACGCCCAAGGCCACATCAACCTGCTCGGAATCGGAAAAGTGATCGAGCCCTACTCGACCGGTGGCATGGGCTGGCCCGCAGTCGTCGAAAACTACCCGCCACTCCACGACGTCCTCGCAAAAGCCCGCTCGCAAGGCGCTCTCGTCGGAGCCGCCCACGGAGGTACGCTCGGCTCGCAGTCCACCGCCCTCGCCGACGCCGTCCTCGGCCAAATGGATTTCCTGGAGATCAGCAACGGCTTCATCTACCGCGTCGAAAATTGGTACCGTTTGATGAACTGCGGCATCTTCCTCCCACCCGTCGCCGGCACCGATCTCCCCAACTCGCCCCTGCGCGATCCCTGGCAACCCATGCTCGGATCGATCCGAACTTACGTCCACACCGATGGAAAACACGACTTCGAATCGTTCAAAGCAGCAATTACCCGCGGCCGTGTATTCATTTCCGGAGGACCAATCATCACGCTCAGCGTCAACAACGAACCCATCGGAGGAACTGTAGAACTCGAAAAAAGCGGCACAGTGACCATTCGAGCCGAACTCTCCTCTCCACGAGCGCTGCGAGAATTCAAACTCGTCCACAACGGAACGGAACTCGAATCCTCCATCCATAAAACCAAGCACGACGGAATCCACCGATGGTCAATTGAACGCGCCATCCAATTCGACACAAGCGGCTGGGTCGCCGCCTGGGGACGAGGGGCCGCTATCGAAGCCCAAGGCTTCGACGCCATGGCCCACACCAACGCCACCCGCGTCATCGTCGCCCAACAACCCATTCGCTCCGAACCGGACCAAACCTTCATCCTCGACCAACTACAAACCCGCCGCGAGTACTACCAAACCAAAGGGGCATACAAAAGCGACGCCCAACGACAGCGCGCGATCGAACTATTCGATCAAGCAATTGAGCGGATACAGGAGCGTTGAGAAGGTAGGGCTCGATCGCCGAGCGAGCCGCACACGCCAAATCAAACGCCAACCGCCCGCAACACTCGAAATCGCCGAAACCGCTACTACGCTTCGCCTCGAGCGCGAAGAGCCTCGAGGATAAGAAGCCGAGCCATCGCCGAGACACTGCGTTCATCGGCCTTGGCCAGACGATCGATCGTCTTCAGAAGCTCGTCATCGACTCGGATACCCAATGTGTTTTCTTTCTTGCCGCTCACAATGCGCAACATTGTTAACTTTTGGCTTGATCAAGCAATGTTTGCTTTGTTTTACTTTGTTGTACATGAAACAAAAGCGAAGACAGGCAGAAGTGAGCATCCAACGATGGAAGAGCTCCCGCTTCTGGGCCGTCTTCGTAGACGGCGAACTACTTGCTCTCGCGGTCTACAAGAAGGGAGCAACCGCAATCAGAGAACACCTTCTCAGCAACAACAACTAGCGTCCTATCGAGAACGAAGTGGACTCAAATGTAAGTAAAGGAACAGATCGCATCAGTGCTTACCAAGCTAAAGCGCTCTAACTTTTATCCTCATCAGCTTTCTTCCTCTTTTTCTCAATCAACCCATAAGAAAACAATAGTATTGGCGCGAGAAACAGCAGTCCATACACAATCTTAAAAGGCAGTGTCGCAGGTAGTAAGAAGGCAACTAAGATAAATAGTCCTATCAACGTGGTAATAAAAATATACATCATGGGGCGCTTTCTCCGCATCCAAATATATTGAACCCAAAGTTTGATTCACAGATGAGTCTTTCGTATTTTCTCCTCGCGCGACTTGACACTCAATTCCTCGGTATGAACCGAAAGGTCACCCCCGGAGGCAAGTTGACAATTGACTATTGACCCCTTTGCGGCCCCCAAGGCATAAGTATCCATTGCGTTTCATCCGAGGTAGCCTCAAACTTCGTATCTATCTCGATCTCCCCTTCCTTAACCCGATACCCCATAACAGTATTCAGATCTCTGTGATGAAAGTAGTCATAACCTTCGTGAGTCCCCACGTAGTGCCACTGAACAAGTTCTGAATCTTTCCAAGTCCTAGACAAAGTAATCAATTCGTTTTTCGTCAGCTCTTTTCCTTTGGTTCGAAAAGAGAACATAAAAAAGCCTACTGTGAAAAGAACGCAAGCAACAAGTCCAACGATGAGTCTTCTCGCACGATCCCTTGATCGCCTAACGACTGGGTCAGTCGCTTTACTACGAACGAAGAAGAACAAGTACCCGATTACACACAGATACACAATAAAGATGCCAATGGCTATACTTTTCCCCATTCGCCTTTAAGATTTTTCAGATCAAGGACGAATAATCGAGTCCATCGTACTACGATTATATTACGTCCCTTAATTGTCAAAATAACAGAGAATAAACACTACTTCTGTTTCCTCAAATAAAACCAATATGGGGAAAACACATTTAGCGATACTAGAATAATACCGAACCATAGATTCTGCAAGTTTGTCCGACTATGACGGCCAGCAACCAGTCTGTATAAATAAAATACCCACAAGTAGAAAACCAATATTATAGACGCGTATCCAAATCCCTGCATGGAAATATAAGCAAACGTCGACCGATCAATTGCATCAGTAATCTCCTCTCCTACCATGCTCGCAAAAAGCAGAAGGAAAAAAATACATAACAAAGACGCGAACATAGGTATGCGAAGCAACCAAAACTCCAACTTTTGATTCACGGGCAAGCCTCACTATTTTTTGCAGGAACCGTTTCAGATTTAGTAGTCACCGATAATCGAAGAAGAACACCTATCGAAAACTTGTCCTCTCTTATATCGACGCCTCCCAATGAGGACACGGACGGTTGTGACTGCATTATTTCTGGCGGCCAAACTACGTCTCTCACCTCTGGCCCATTCATTGGCTCCACTACATTAAAGCCTGCATCGAAAACAGTGAGCTCCAAATTGCGAAATACTCCTTTCGCAGAAATCGAGGCGTCCGTTTCCCATGTTGTATCCCAGTAGTTATCGACTGAAAAATTCCTCTCAATCCCAGCAGAAGCTCCAAGAGAAAATACTGTTTGCCCTCCAATCTTCTTTTCATGTTTCGCACCAATGCCACCTCCTATACCGATATGAGTAATAGTGGTTCTAGTAGAGGGAAAATCATCCCAACTCGTGCCGCCATACTTAGCCCTGGCTTCGTTGATTCTGTCAACCCAAGTTGCTCTCTCTCTTCTCGGAGCGTATCTGGCTCTAGCAGCATTTACTCTATCATACCACTTCGCACTTTCCTTGCCTGGTTGCGGACTCGGCTGGGCTCTATCGCATAGGTTCCCCACATGGGTCGAATCGGAGCCATCACTTGCATCTCCATTGCCTCCACCTGAAGAACCATCAGGTCCGCCGCTGGTCCCACTACCGCTCGAGCCAACACTCGTACCGGTGTTCTTTGCCGTATCAAGCAATTCGTCTGCGTGCATTCCCCACAAGTAAACGTCAAGTGGATGCGGTTTTGTCTCCCTAAACTCTCCTATATCATATATCCTATCAATTCCATCAAGGTACCCAGCCACAATATCATATAACACCTCAAAAGGAGGCAGAAGAAGTCCCCACAAATCCACATCAGTAACTGGCGCATTGCCAACGAACCGGTACAAATTCGCACCACCCGCCTCGCCGATCGGGTCCCGGTTCACGAACCGGCCCATCTCGGGGTGGTAGTAGCGCAGCCCGTAATACACCAGCTCCGTCTCTCGGTCCGTGTATTGCGTTGAGAACCCGATGACGTTGTCCGCAGCGTAGTCCCCGCCCTCGTCGAGGACGTTCCCGAAGGAGTCGTAGGCGTACCAGGCCTCCCATTCGCCCGACTCGTTTAGCAGTCCAACGAGGTTCCCCGACAGGTCGTACGACGGCAGGTAGGTCTTGCTGTCGTCCCAGTCGCGGATCATGAGCAGGCCCTCGGCCCCGCCGGCGCCGCCGAGCGTGTCGGATTTGTCCAGGCCCCAGTAGAAGGTCTTGCGGATTCCGCCAGTGCTCGTGAGTTCGGCGAACAGCTCCATGCCGTTGTAGGCAAAGCGCAGGTGGGTGATTAGAGTTTCGGTGCCGGTCGTGTCCCACACTTTCTTCTCTATTCGACGCCCCATGTAGTCGTAGGTGAACTCCAGTCGCTGGCTTGAACTCTCCATCTCAATTACACGATTGTTCGCGTCGTACTCATACGACCAATCGTAGTGCTTAGTCAAGTTGCCGTCCACGTCGTACAGGATGTTGCTCGACTGGGCGAGCTGGTTCAGTCCGTTGACCGTATAGGTGTCCGAGCCGTTTATGTCGTTGTCCGCGGTGCGGTTCCCGGCCGAGTCGTAGGTGTAGGTCGTCGTTCCGGGGGTTCCCGGGAAGGTGTAGCCGGTCGTGTCCCAGCTGGTGAGCTGGTGGCGATCGTCGTAGTCGAATTCGTACTTGATGTTCACACCTAGACCTACGCTGTACTGCGCCGCAAGAGACTTGTTATCGTAGTTGAGAAGCGTGTAGTCGTAATATTGCCCCTGCAGATCCCAATTCGGCCAGTTGAAGTCCGTTCGCTTGGCCGAGCCCCAATACGTGGTCGCGGTCGCTCGATTCTCGCGCCAGGTCTCCCAGGTGCGCTCGACTTCGTAAGAGCCAGACACGATGGCTTCAACGTGATCGCTGTCCGTGTCGTAGTGGACATCGAAGTTTTTGTAGCCGCCCCAGTAGCCCGTGAACTCGTCGATGCGGCCCGAAGCGTCGTCGTAGTAGTAGGACAAGCTAGCCGATCCCGTAGAATTGGCGCCATAGGCGACCCGCTGCAGTCCTCCCCGCGTGTCGGTAGTCGTCGCGTTGCTGAAATAGGCGTAGTACAGGTCTTTACTGCTTCCGTACCATCCGTTTGGCAGATCCTCGCGATACAATGCGAGATCGTCATTTTCGGTATAGTAGAAGGTTCGCGTGCCCGCAGCGTCGGCGACCGTCTTAACGCGACTCATCTTGTCGTAGGTGTAGGTCACGTCGGGAGTGGTGTCGCTGTGATTCTCGGTGAGAAGCTCCCCCGTTGAAGTGGAGTAGCCGTAGGTCGTGTACACGCCGCGGTCCCAAGTCCGCTTACTCACCTGGCCGAGGTCACTGTATTCAAAATCGGTGTCGTCATAGGAGGTCGACGTCTTGTAGTGGCGCTTCTGCACCATCAGGCCGGTGTTTTCGACGTCGTCGTAGACCCAGGTAACCTTCGACTCGTTCGAACCGCCTCGGTCCTGAATCTGCTCGATACGGCGCCCGTAGCTGTCGTAGTCGTAGTCGATTGGATACGTTCCGTTTCCAGTAACGCTCGTCACCTGTCCTCGCTTGTTGTAAGTGTAATCGGTATCTTCATTCACGCCGACATTCTTGCGACGCAGCCTGGTTAACCGATTCACGGCGCCGTACACATACTCGCGCACCGTCACCTCCACGTTGCCTGGAGCGACCTCTATATCTTTCGAAACGCGAAAGGAATTAGCGACGTATTGCTTGCGGAAGATCACGCTGTCGCGCCCGTCGATTTCGCTCGGACGGCGCAGCTTGTCGTAGTCGTAGTTGGTGATGTCACCGGCCGTAGACGTTTCCCGAACCAGCAAGCCACTCTTGTAGACCTGGGTGGCGTTCCCAGTCGGCCTTGGATAGTAGTCATTCGTAACAATTACTCGATCGTAGGTCTTGTTGACTGTCCCCCAGCTCGTTACACTGTTGTTTTGCGAATCCAAGCTGTAGCTCCGACTGACCTCGCCGGAGCTTGGAGCGATTCGGCTACGGCTGGTCGATACACGCGTCTCGTCGTTCGCATTCGGATACGCGTAGGTACGCACCTGCGCCCACCAGTAGCCGCTACCATCTTCGTAGAAATCACGCACGGTCTTGGTTAGGCGGTCGACCGACGAGGCAGAGCTCAATCCACCGCCGCCCACGTCCAGACCTTCGAGCAGGACATTAGCATGGCTGTCGTAGGTGTACAAGTAGGGCTTCATTCGATCGACGAGACTTCCGCCACTCTCAGTCCCCGCCTGGGTTTTCCACTCGGTCAGCTGCCCTTTGCTGTTGTAGGTATAGCTCACTTTCAGACTGCCCCCGTCTTCCGTCGGAGAACGCTCGTGGATGGGCCGCCCTAGCCAGTCGAGGCGCTTCATGCGCCAATTGTCCTTGTAAGGGGACCCTTCCGTGAAATCCTGCGAAGCGCTCCACTCTTCGATGTAGTCCGCGCTTTTGGCGAAGGCCTTGACCCAGAGAGGAGTCGTCGCCGTCCCCCAGCGCTTGTTGAGGGTACCGTCCTTGTAGCGCTGCGTGTAGATATCGCCTCCATCCCCATTCAGCTGTTTGACCTGGTTCGTCGTCGGGTAGCTATAAGTCACCGTATTGCAGCAATCCAGAGACTTGCTTGTCAGTCTTCCGGCTTTGTCGTACGCCCAGGTTGAGACGACGGTTTCAGTCATGCCCAAGTCGCTGACTTCGCGTTTAACCAAGCGACTGGAGCCGTCGTAGGTACTCTCAGTGACTACCGTGTCGGTCGCGTTATAGCCATCGCCACTGCCAACGCCGTTCTTCTCTTCTCGCTCGAGACGGCCTTGCTTGTCGTAGGAATACTCGGTGCGCTGGCCAGCCTCGTCCTCGGTCCACGCGAGCATTCCGTCCGTAGAAGAGTACGAGGCTTCGAAAATAGTCGAAGCGCTCTGGATCCCACTGGTCGCATAGGGGGACCGCTCAATTTTGGTGACGCGACTGGACGGGTCGAAGGTGTAGTCCTTTTTCTCCACCCAGTCGAAGGACGCGCCTGAATTGCAGATGAGCGTATAGGAATCGAACATTCTCGCCGCGAGGTCGTACACGTCCAGATCACGGGTAGACTTGTTCACTACCACCCGCAGATCCTCAAAGTCGGAGCCTCCATAGTTCGTGATCAACGTAGAGCTCTCGCCCATCGCGTCGTCAGTACCGTGGGTGGCGATGACCTGCCATGAACCGCCCGCGTCATAATAATGGTAACTCGTTCTCGTGCCGTCCGAACGCTTTATCGAATGGGGCCTGAGCCTGAGGAAAGTCTCGGATGCGTTCTTGCGAAACGTTTTGACCACCGTCTCCACGTAGTTCGACGCGTCCGAGTAGTTTCGAGTCGTCACCGACATGACGGGTTCGCCATAGCGGGTCTCGCTTCCGTAAGTCGTTGTGACCTTGCCAACGAGCTCGCCATTGGCCTTGGTCAGCACTTGTGTCGCATTATAGTTCTCCCCAGACCCATCGCTTCCGTAAGTGTACTCTTTGACAAGCCCTTCCTGCGTGTCTTGAAACGGTGAGTACTCTTTTTTCACCTGGCCTAGCTTATCCAAATCGTCGTAGTAGGTATACCGCGTGTAGCCGCCATCGTTTCGGGTCACCTTCTTCAATTGTCGATAGTGGCCATTCCCATCGCTGGTGCTCGTGTAGTACTCGTAGCTCGTATTGGTCAAATACGTCGAGCTGTTGGTGTAGCCCTCCTTTACGTTCACCAGTTCACGACCCCACGCGTAGTCCGTGTACTTCCGATATCGATTGTAGGATTCCGTAAAACTGCTGGAAGCGTCCGGGCGGCCATAGTAGCCTTCCTTTGTCTCCAAATTGCCTGACCCGCTCGCAATCGTCCACAAATACTTGTAGGACAAACTCTGCCCACTGCCTGATCCTGCAGACGAGTTTTTCGCCCAGTCGTATACTAATCTGGGATACGGCCACGACAACGAAAGAGTTATCTTCGACTCCCAATACGTCGAGCCAACCGTCTTGCGCATAGTCACGTTTAATGAAGTTTTTGTGACCTTGTACGTTGAAATTGGTGTGGGACTTCCAACAAGCGTATACAATCCGCCACTCTTAGCTCCCACATCCTGCCAACTGTAAAATCGGACCTCAAAACTCGTCGAACTCAATGTGACGATATCAGCAAGTCCATGGGGCGCATTGACCTGGCGCAATTTGTTACTTACATAAATTGGCTCTACCTCAGTTCCTCGCGACGCATAGACCAAGGAAGACGTATCGATGGTAGATGCGAATATATCGTAATTTGACAACCGGATGTCCCCTGCTGAGTAGCCATTGAGCATCGGGCCTAGACCCATTCTCAGCGTACCCTCCTGGGTAAGCGAATCCGCCTCGCCGAATCCGAGCCCCGAGGCATCCGCCGAATCCTTGACCAACATGACCTTGTACTTCCGCACTTCGTGAATCGTACCCGCCGTATCCGTGAGCTGGTTGCGCGGAACGAGGTCTTCGGTATTGTGCTCGGCAATGTAGAGCGTGTAGCCGGGAGGATTCTCAACCGTGAAGGTTCCCGAACTGACATGCCATCGGTCGATCCGGAACTCGTGCACCATTCCAAGCTTCATTTCGACCTCGTGCTGAGCCGACTCGTGAGTACCGACACCACCCGTCTCGACCCAGGTATCCCAAGGTCCGCTGGCAGGTTGAAACCACATATTTACCTGCCCGTCGTAGCGAGTGGACGTAAATTCAACGACTATGTCGACCTTCAGATCTACGGGATCCTCGTCCAGCAGAGCGGAAAACCCGGTAGACGCAAAATTCGCTGCGACAGCAACGCCGATAGAAAGAGTTTTGATCAATGCTCTCATCGTTCTTCTCCTCCTTCAGCAATCTTGAGTTGAGGGTGGTCCCGGACAATTCCCGCTCGCAAGTCCGCCGCCTGATCCAAACGGGCCTGGATTTGCTCCTGACGTCGTTCCTGGAATTCCAACTCCTTCGCATAGGAGGCTTCCTCCGGATCGAGCAGAACCGCTACGCGTAGCCGATCCAGACCTTCCGTGCCACTTCCAAGCTCCTGCTTCGCAAGCTCGTACAAGAGAAACCAGGACCGGGCCAACTTCCGCTTTTCCACTACGTCCAACCCATCGGCTTTTCGGGAAGCAATTCGGTCGACCGCCGCGTCCAGTCGCGCCCGGTCAATCTCGTCGTGACGTCGCGACAGCATCTTCATGAGGGAATCCTCAATCTCGAACGAATCTTCGGCATCGCGCCCGAATCGTTTCACATAGCCTGTGGCTCGATTGGCGCTGACTCGACTCACCAGCCGATCTCTCACAGCGCGTTCTTCAATTGTGAAGGATCTCGCGTCTTCACTAAGCGAACTCTGCGCTTTTGTTGTAGTTGTTGAACTAAGTATTGCTATTGCTAGGCACAGTGATCCTAGGACGGTTCCAAATGGGGTCATTTTCATAATTAAGTTGGGTTTAAGAAGATTTTTGGTGCTAAAACCTGATATTTTTGAGCTATTTGTGTCAATAGTAATTATACTTATGTTCAATAAATTTTTAATATATATCTAAGTAGTATACGTAAATACATGAGCATCAGTTGAAAACACCAACAAAACGAAATGTTACAAATTGGAAACGCCCAATCTGAACCGAGAAGACAACCCCGTTACGTTTCACCTGTGATGGACTGACTCGAGTTTTCACCCCACATCCCGCTGATGAGATACCCACAACTTAGGCGAATAGGAAGGGCCCCTAACTCTTCATCGAGATCTGTTCCGACCATGAAATACGTCACCTGTTACGGGTGACAATGCGCCGCAATCGGCCTCGACAAGACTCTTACTTCACAAACGTCACCCGCCCGAAGAATTGCGGGGTGTGGAAGGCGACTTTTTCGGAGGTCGAGGGGGACCATTGGCTGAATTGCGCATTGGTCTCGCCTCCGAGGCGGTGGAGGTTGAGTCGCCATTCGTCTCCGGGTAGAGGCGGCGTATTCTTGGCGACACTACGGAAGGCTTCGAAGGGAATGGCGACTTCCAGGGCCCAGCCCTGATCGCGGTCGGAGTCGTCGTTGAGCGTTCCGTCGACGGACGTAGCGATGATCAACTCCGGATCCCAGGGCTCTTTGCTGCCGGGCTGCGGGTGATAGTAGTCGAGCGTGTCGCCCCGTACATTCATCTCCACATTGAAGTACTCCATGAGTCGATCCGGGTCGGGCGAAGTAAATACTTCCACGCAGTCGTCTTCGTATACGGGACCATCGCGCTCCCGTTTCTCCGACCAGACAAACGCGTCCGCGCATTCGAACGCCACGTAGAGGTATTGCTCGTCCCATTGCAACAGGGCCCGCGTCGGTTCTTTCTCCCCTTCCGTCCACCAGGGAAAGACAAAGGCGCTCGCTTCATTGGCAGAGGCCCACTCGGTCGCGCCGATGACGCCGTCAATTGCCGGAGCGGCACTCGTGAATGGGATCTCCATCGAACGCATGGAGTAGTCGATGGAGTTGCTTTGGTCCGGGTTGGTGCAGGCGGTGAAGACGAGGGGAGCAGTTGTAGTGAGTAAAACGGTACAGAGGTGGTGGTTCATTTTTGGTTGGATGGAGAGAATGAGGGAGGGGGCGACGAGGAGAGGATCTAATGAAAAATGGCCGCTCGGAGATCGGCCGCTACCTTTTAAGAGTTTTTGGTAGCGGCCGATCTCCGAGCGGCCAGGAACAATTGAAACACTGGAAACTGTCTTCGCCTACGCTTTGTACTTCCAGCCTTTGGCGTATTCGCGCTGGACGAGCGATTTGAGATCGGGGCGGCCTTTGACTTCCATCTTCTTGGCGTCCCATTCGAGCGTCTCGTTCGGGTTCTGCTGAGCGATGACGCCGAGCAATACCGTTTCCGCAAAGGGGCCTGCCTGACCGAAGTGCGACTCGGCTTCGTCGATCTTGCCGGTAATCGCGTCGAACCACTCCTTGTACGGGTCCTGATCGCGAGCCCGAGCGATGGTTTGGTCGGGCCATTCGTATCCGTCGACGCCGCTGTGCGAGCGAAGGAACCATTTGCCGTGCTTGCGATTGAAGATGAGCTTGCCGTCCTCGCCGATAACCACGCAGCCGAACTGCTGGAAGGGAAGCCCGTCCAGGAGTTTCGTATCCGGGTGATTGTACTCCTCGCTGTGCTTGATGAGCGACCAAGTTTCGCGATCGAACTCCGCGTCCACGTAGCCATCGTACCACTGGAACTTGAATCCTTTTCGGTAGCTGTACTCGTTGGCCGGAAACTCCCAAAGCACCTTCGAGTTGACTGGCGGCGAAATCGCCGTCGCTCCCGCTTGTTGTGCCGTGATTCGCGCCGGAGAACCGGGGTCCACTGCCCAGTAGGCCATGTCCATGATATGGCAAGCCATGTCGCCGAGAGCGCCCGTTCCGTAGTCCCACCAGCCCCGCCAAGCGAAGGGGGCGATGTTGGCGTTGTATTCGACTTTTGGAGCCGGTCCGACCCATTGCTTCCAATCGAGCCACTTGGGCGTTTTTTCCGCTGCCGGTGGCTTTGCGAATCCTTGCGGCCAGATCGGGCGATTGGTCCAGGAGTGGGCTTCGCGCACGGGGCCGATCAACCCCGCTCGGATCAACTCCACGCAGCGACGCATGTGGTCGTTGGCGTGGGCCTGATTCCCCATCTGCGTTTTGACGCCGTGCTTCTTCGTCAGTCGCGCCAGTTCGCGGGCTTCCCAAATCCCGTGCGTAAGCGGCTTTTGACAATACACATGCTTGCCGAGCTCAATGGCCATGGCCGACGCGTGAAAGTGATGGTGATCCGGAGTCGAAACGATCACCGCGTCGACTTTGTCACCAAGTTTTTCGTACATTTCGCGGTAGTCGGTGAAGAACGCCGCATCCGGATACTGCTCGCGCGTTTCGATGACCGACTTCAAGCGCCGCTCGCCGCGCTCAGCCGCCGTCATTTTCGTGGCATCGGCAGTGTCCACAAGCCCGATCACTTGAAATCCAGCCTTGTCGCTCGAAGTGATGTCCACGCGGCCTTTGCCGCCCGTACCAATGCCGACCACTGTCGGCTTGGTCAGATTCCCGCGGGCGTTGCTAGCGAGAACGTTGAAGCTGAAGGCGCTGCTGGCGATCGCCGCGGCGGAGACTTTGCTGAATTGGCGACGCGTGAGATTAGGAGAGGAAACCGAAGGGTCTTTTTTCATGATGGGGTCCAGGGTGAGAAAATGATCATCCCAATATCGATTCCGGTGTCAAATCGACAATCAGCGGTCAAACGAGGCCGTTCGGGCTCCAATCGACTTCTCAATAAAACTCCGTCGCCCGGGAGATCGCCCCTTTGCGAGCCGCTTTCATAATCACCCGCCGCGACTGGTTCACCGCGAAGGTGATCGGGCTGAGAACGATTCGGCCCCCTACCAAAATCGGGTTTCGCCCGCCTCGGAACGCGCGACGAGTCGATCGAACCGATTCATAAGTCGCCGCGTAGGAGCGGGCTGCGTCGACCCGCCTCGGATAAGAACGGACGGCATTCACTCGAGTCGCATAGGAACGTTCCGCGCGAATCGGCTCCATCGGACGCGTTGGGCGCACCCGCGCGGAATAGTCCATCTCCGGACGCGTCGGACTGTAACGCCCTGTCCGGCTGACCACTCGAGTCGACGCCTCCCGCCAACGTCGCGCCTGGGTCCGGTCGCGTTTCACGCCCTTCCCTTTCTCGTAAAGATGGGCCAAGACCAATTGCGCCTCCCGATCCCCTTGATGGGCCCGCTCGCGCATTTCCGCTACGTAGTTTCCCGCGTTTGCGAGCGGCGCCATGCAAATGGCGAAGAAGGCGACGATCGGAAACGCGTTCGAGAGCGGCATTGCTTCCAGCCTGCCCGTTCGCGCTTCTCGATCAAGCGCGTTTTGCAGGCGTTAGTCGCGGCCCATCAACCAGTCCATGACGTCGGCAGTCGTCCACTTCTCCGCTTCCTCGATTTGCTCCAGGTAGGCGACGCGGTCGGTCTTCCGCATAATCCCCATCGGACCGGAATACAATCCGCCCATGCCACGACTATCGTAGACGCGAACCGCGATTTGATTATTCTCCTTTAGTAGGCTCGCTGAAAACGTGTATGCGCGAAACTTTCGATACACGTTGCTGCGCTGATTCTTGTCCACCTTACTTGGATCGCCCGTTTTGCCGATTTGCTCGCCATTGAGAAAGACCGTGTCCGTATCGTCAATACGCCCAAGGACGAGCACCATTTCTTCGTCCGCGTTGACGTTAGGCTTCCCAAACGACTTCCGGTACCAACCCACTCCGTCGTATCCATCAAACCCTACATTTTCCCATGGCGCGGGAGCGCGGACGGTCTGGAATTCCGACTCGTCGATGGACTCGCTCTTCCAATCGGGGTCGTCGCCCGTCCTGAATTTCCATTCGCCCGCCAAATCGATCAGCGGCTGCGGCAAGTCCGTCGTGTACAATCCGACATCGCCTTGGTAGATCCCGCCGCCTTGCTCGGCGTCGTACACGCGCACGGCGATCAGGTTCTCCTCGTCCTCCTTCAATACGCCTTCGGGCAGTCGGTAAATCCGATTTCGGTCCCAGGCCGTCCGATAGTTGGGCGGAAAACTCCCGAGCCCGCCGACGCGACGCCCATTGAGAAAAACTTCCTCCACGTCATCCACGCGTCCCAGCTTTAGGAATACAGGACGCTCGCCCAAAGGCTCCGCCAATCGAAACGACTTCCGATACCAGCCGAATCCGTCGTATTGACGCAATCCGCCGCCGGACCACTGGTCGGGCACGTTCATCGGTCGCCACGACGTGTCGTCGAAGCTCGGCTCCGCCCAAGCGGGGTCGTCCCCCTTGGCGAAACGCCACTCGCCTTCGAGGTCAGCGAGCCGAATGCTGGCGTCCTCGGTGACGAATTGGAACGTCGCCGGCGTGCCGTTCGGCGCAGCCCGGTTTCTCCGGTCATTGCCATTGTTGTTCATCAGGTCGATGAAGAACCCGCTACTCGCCATGGCGGCGATAACGGCGACGGCGCTTGCAATCATAGGGCCTTTCTCTTTTCCGTCTTTCGAGTCCGACGATTCGTTTGAAGAATTATTCATAGCTGTTGTCTTAAGGGGTTTCCTCGGGGTTATCGGGCGATTGGGAGGCGCCTTTGCGACGCCGCACCGCTTCGCGCAGAAGAAACTCGATTTGCCCGTTCACGCTTCGGAACTCCTGGTGAGCCCACGCTTCGACCTCCTTCCAAAGGTTGGGATCGATGCGCAAGGGAAACGACTTTCGTTTTGGGCTCGCCATTCTAGTTTCCGATCACGATGGAGGGTTCAATTCGGCAATGCAACTTCCTCTTCGACTGTATCAATTTTCCAGGCACAGCCGACTAGCTGTACAGCGTACCTGTGTTTACTACCGGATGCACTTCCGATTCGCCGCAAAGCACGACCAGGAGATTGCTGACCATCGACGCCTTGCGCTCGTCGTCGAGCTCCACGACATCGCGCTGGCCAATCTCGATCAGCGCCTGCTCCACCATTCCGACCGCGCCTTGCACGATCTTGGTGCGGGCGTCGACGATTGCTTCCGCCTGCTGGCGACGCAACATCACTTGGGCGATCTCCGGCGAGTACGCCAAATGCGTCAGCCGCGCTTCTTCCACACTCACCCCCGCCTTGCTCAGCCTTTCCTCCAATTCTTCGCGCAGCGCTTCGTTGACCGTCTCAGTGCTGGAACGAAGCGTCACTTCCTCCCCTTCCCCGCGATCATAGGCGTAGCTGTTCGCCAAGTGACGAACCGCCGACTCGCTCTGAACCGACACGTACTGCTCGTAATCGTCCACGTCGAAACTGGCCTGTGCCGTATCTTCAACACGCCAGACGACTACCGCGGCGATCTCGATCGGGTTCCCTCTCAAATCGTTCACCTTCAGCTTGTCGCCATTCAAATTGCGGGCCCGCAAAGAGACCTTCTCTTTCTTCATGAACGGGTTTCGCCACAAGAATCCGCTTTCACGAACCGTTCCCTTGTACGCTCCGAACAAAATGAGCACCGCCGCCGTATTCGGCTGGAGTGTAAACAGACCGCAAGACAGGAAGATGCCGCCCAAAATACACGGCAGCCCCAAGATGAAATACAGAGGCACTTCCGACGCGATCGACATCACAATCAACACGATTCCGAGGAATCCCAATACAATTACCAACGATATTATCAGCCATCCACTCGCGGCCCCTGTGGGGCGTTCCGAATTGGCCGAGGAGGATTTGATTTCTTGATTCATAATAGTTTCCTTTCAAATTTATGAGATCAAAGTGATATCACTTTAATATCAACGTCAAGGGAAAATTTTCATCGCCAACAAAAAAGGGCGGCGGCAGGCTGTGCCGCGTACCCTATGAAACGCCTCGCTCATACGCGCTGTCTCGTTCTTGTCTGCGCCTTGCTTCTGTCGCTTGAGCTCGAGGGAGCCTCGCGCAAGGAAGCGCTCGCGAACCGCGACGCCGGGCTGGCGTTTTTGGAGGAAAACCAAGCTCGCGACGGCGTAGTTGTCACGCGTACCGGATTGCAGTACGAAGTATTGCGGGAAGACCCGTCGGACCGGCTGGCAACGGGCAAGGATCTAATAACGATCCACTATCACGGCACCTTGCTCGACGGCACGGTCATCGACAGTTCGCGCATGCGCGGCGAGCCGATCGACGTCACCGTCTGGAACGTGATCGACGGATGGGCGGAAGGCTTGAAGCTCATGTCCCCAGGAGACCACTACAAGTTCTATATCCCCTACAAGCTCGCCTACGGGGCGAAGGACCACGGGGCGATCCCCGGCTACTCCACGCTCGTTTTCGAAATCGAGCTTCTCGGGTTGGAAGACCGGAAGAAGGCGAAGAAGAGGAAATAATCGAAAACGTAGGGCTGGCGCTTGCGCCATGCCGCGTTTGTTTGGTTTGATCTATATACGCGGCGTGGCGCAAGCGCCAGCCCTACTCGACCGGCTCCAACCAACCCTGGGTATCCTCCGTGCTCCCGTCGAAGAGCCCGAAAAACGACCGCTGAAGCTGTCCGGTGATCGGTCCGCGCTTTCCGCTTCCGACGTCAATCCCGTCGACCGAACGGACACCGACAATCTCCGTCGCCGTGCCCGTCATAAAGACCTCGTCCGCAACGTAGAGCGACTCTCTCAGCAGCGCCTCCTCGCGCACTTCAAAGCCAAGACGAACGGCCAAGTCGATGGCGATACCGCGCGTAATCCCCGGCAAAATCGCCGCTGATAACGGTGGCGTACAAATCACCCCATCGCGAATCAGAAACAAATTTTCTCCGGCTCCCTCGCTCAAATTGCCATTCACGTCGAGCGCGATTCCCTCGGTGTATCCATGACGATGGGCCTCCATGGAAATCAGCTGCGAAGACAAGTAGTTGCCACCCGCCTTGGCCATGGTGGGCAAAGTGTTGGGAGCCAGTCGCGTCCAGCTGGAGACCCCGACATCGACTCCCTTCTCGCGCGCTTCCTCGCCCAAGTACGCGCCCCAAGGAAACGCCGCGACCGCGACCTCCGCCGGATCCGGCGATCCGTAAACCGTAATCGCCCCGTAGCCTCTAAACGCGATCGGACGCACGTAGGCCGCCTTGAGCCCATTCACCCGAACCACCTCGTGGCAAGCCGCGGTCAGTCCTTCCAAATCCAAGGGCATGTTCATCCGGTAGATTTTGGCGGAACCGAAAAACCGCTTCAAATGATCCTCCAGCCGCAAAAACGCAGGACCCTCCGCTGTATCGTACACGCGAATACCTTCAAAAATCGAGGATCCATAGTGCAAGGCGTGCGACATGACGTGAATTGTCGCCTCCTTCCAGGGAACCAGTTTTCCTTTGTGCCAAATAAACTCCGCTTCTTCCATCGTCTCTAAGATAAAATCCAAAACTCCAAACCGTTAGATCGGTCTGCAGATGGACGTTGCCGCCGACCCTCTCCAATTTGACCAGAATGTCAAAGCTCCGATTCGCACCCAAGCGCATCGACCCAAGTTCGACTTGCTACTCCGCCGCAAACCATGTCCTAATCATCTCCCCCTCACTCCATCCCTCAGTCCCTCCATCTCTATGAAACGACTCATCCTGCTCGCATCCGCCCTCCTCCTCTTAACCGCCTGCACGCGCCACGCGCCTTCCGAACGGCCCAACATCATTTTCATCATGGCCGACGACCTCGGCTACGGAGATCTCGGCAGCTACGGCCAAACCGTTATCCAAACGCCTCACCTCGACCAAATGGCCTCCGAAGGAATGCGTTTCACCCAGTGCTACGCAGGCTCCACCGTCTGCGCCCCGTCTCGCTCCGTCCTAATGACCGGCCTCCACACGGGCCACACCACCGTTCGCGGCAACTTCGGCAAGTTCGGGGTGGTCGGGCTCGCCGGCAATGAAGGAAGAGTCCCTCTGTACGCGGAAGACGTCACTGTGGCCGAAGTCCTCAAAACCGCCGGCTACACTACTGGCATCACTGGAAAATGGGGCCTGGGCGAACCCAACACAAGCGGCCACCCCAACGACCAAGGATTCGACGAGTGGTTCGGCTACCTCAACCAGCGCCGGGCCCACAGCTACTATCCCGATTTTCTCTGGAAGAACAAAACCAAAGTCGAATACCCCGAAAATCGGGACGGCGAGCAAGGAACCTACACGCACGATTTGTTTACCGAGTACGCGCTCGACTTCCTCGATCGCAACCACGCAAAACCCTTCTTCCTCTACCTCCCCTACACCGTTCCACACTCGCGTTATGAAATCCCGGATACCGCTCCGTACACGAATCAACCCTGGACCGACAACGAAAAGGTCCACGCCGCCATGGTCACACGGCTCGATCGCGACATCGGACGCCTTTTCCAAAAACTCAAAGACCTTCATATCGACTCCAACACCATCGTCTTCTTCTGCTCCGACAACGGGGCCGCCGAACGCTGGGAGGGACGCTTCGACAGCTCCGGCGCCCTGAAAGGCCGCAAACGCGACATGTACGAAGGCGGTATCCGAACCCCCATGATCGCTCGCTGGCCCGGCGCCATCGCCCCGGGGCAAGTCAGCGACGCCGCCTGGTACTTCGCCGACGTGTTGCCGACACTCGCCGACATCGCCGGAGCGGCTCTCCCCGAAAACACGGACGGCGTCAGCGTTCTCCCCACCCTCCGCGGCGAGGAGCAAGATCTGTCCAACCGACCCCTATACTGGGAGTTCTTCGAACGCGGCTTCCAACAGGCCGTTCGAAAAGGGGACTGGAAAGCGATTCGTCTTGAACTCGACGGGCCGCTCGAACTTTACGACCTGTCAAAGGATGCCGGTGAAACGCGCAACGTCGCCAGCTCCCACCCGGATGTGGTCGCCGAGATGGAGACAATCCTGCGCCAGTCCCGTTCGCCGTCCGAAAACTGGCCCGTTCCCGAGCTCGACTAGTCCAGCTCCTTTCAGATTCCGATATTCGCTCTATACTTTTGGATACTCCCAGTCGCCGCGGTATTTGCGTCGCAGCAGCTTGTTGGCCGCCGCATCGCCCACGATCTTTTCCTTCTCACCGTCCCATTGGACACTCCGTCCCAGTTTCAGAGACAGCATTCCGAGCAAGCTCATATTGGTCGAATAGTGAATCTCTTCGACATCGCAAACCGGTGTATCCCCCGTTTTAATACAGCGCAGCATATCAGCCCAAAGCTCTTTGATATTCTGTCCGTCCGGGGAGTTCAACTCGGGCTTGTAGTGAACGGTCGCCGCCTTCGAATTCGAAGGGTAGAACGTCCAACCTTTCTGCCAGCCCATATGGAAGGTGCCTTCCGTTCCGTAAAAGTAGCAGCCGACATTCTCTCCCTTCTCCGCATTGTTTGCGGCAAATCGCCGATGCTCCCAAGTCGCGGTGAAGTTCTCGAACTCGAAGGTCGCCACCTGGTGGTCCGGGGCGTCCGTCGTTTGCTCCTTGTCGTTGTAGATCGCGGGGCCGGCAATGTCGCGCCCTCCCGTTGAGTAGACGGACTTCGGATACTTTTCGCCCAGGATCCATACGATCTGATCCATCCAGTGCACGCCCCAGTCGCCCAGCATGCCGTTGGCGTAGTCGAGGTAGTTGCGAAATCCCTTTGGATGGATCGGGCGTCCGCGCGTTCCCGGCATCGACTCGTTGTAGTGGCGATAAGGAGCTGGCCCGCACCACATGTCCCAGTCGAGCTCCTTGGGCGGCTCGGCATTGGGCGTCGGCGCTTCCGGCCCGCCACCGTAGTGGACGAAGGAGCGCACCATACCGATCTTGCCGACTTTGCCAGATCGAATGAAATCGAAACCCGCGACATTGTGCGGGGAGATGCGCCGGTGCGTCCCCACCTGCACGACTCGATCCGCGGCTCGCGCCGCGTTGACCATCGCCCTACCTTCTTGGATCGTGTGCCCGATCGGTTTCTCCACAAAAACGTGGGCGCCCGCCTCAACCGCGGCGATGGTGATCAACGGGTGCCAGTGATCGGGCGTGGCCACGATCGCGATATCCACGTCCTCGTTGGCGAACAACTCGCGATAGTCGCCGTAGACTTTGGGCGCGTCGCCCATCGCCTTCTCCACCCGCTCGCGCGTCGAGTCGAGGTAGCGCGAATCCACGTCGCAGAGGGCCACAATCCGGCATTCCCCGCAGGCCATGGCCTCGGTCAGGATGTTGTTGCCCCACCAGCCAGCGCCGATCAGCGCCGTCTTGTACTTCGGATCGCGCGACTGGCCGAGGATGGTCGGCGCCGCGGCAATGGCCGCCCCCGCCAATGAAACGTCTCTTAAAAAAGCTCTTCGATTTAGAATTAGGGTCATTTTATTTAATTTTTGAATACAAACTACTTTTGAAAATTCATTTTCTTGGTCGAAACGCGGTCAATTCTCGTTGAAGTCGATCCACGATTTCCGGATGTGACGAACCGATATTGACACTCTCCCCGATATCCCGGGCGAGATTGAAAAGCAAGGGCGGGTCATGCGTCGCAATGGGCTCGCGTCCTCGCGTGTCCGGGTTCGATCCCCGATCCTTCGACCGAAGAACAATTTTGTAGTCGCCCGATCGATACGCTTCTCCGGATCCGCTGAAGTACCAAATGTCGCGCGGACTCGTCCGCCCTTCCAGCCACACCGGGGAAAGGTCTTGCGAAATGTAGCCACGATCCCCCTCGGGCTCGCCTCCCCCGATCAACGCCGCGAAGGAGGCGTACAAATCTAGATTGGCCCCGATACCGTCGACAACACCCGGCTCGATCACGCCCGGCCAATAGAAGATCGCCGGCACTCGGTTGCCGCCTTCCCAGGGCGTCCCTTTTTCCCCACGCAACGGGCCTGCGGAGCCGCCGTGCGGTCCAAACATCTCCCAGGGTCCGTTATCGCTGGTAAAGATAATCAGCGTGTCGTTCTCGATGCCATTTTCCCGCAGAGCTTCCACCACGCGCCCCACCGACCAATCGATTTCCTCGACGACGTCGCCATAGACGCCCGCGCCGCTTTTCCCCTGGAACGCTTCGGACGCGAACACGGGCACGTGCGGCATATTGTGTGACAGAAAGAGAAAAAAGCGCTCGTCGCGATGATGCCTGATCCAATCGACAGCTTCTCGGGTGTATCGTTGAGTGAACAGTTCCTGATCGGCCGGAAACTCGACCAGCTCCCGCCCGCGAATCAGCGGGATTTTGAAGGTGAACTTGTCCGCCGCGTCAAATACGTCGCGCGTCTGTTTTTTTCCCTTCGGAGCCGGCACGTCGTTGCTGCCGGGGGTTCCAAAGTGGTAGTCGAATCCGCATTCAAGCGGGTGCATCGGGCTCTGCGTAAAATCGTCCGGGTATCCGGCCAAATGCCATTTACCCAGAATCGCGGTCGCGTAGCCTTGCCGCTTCAAAAATGCCGGGAGCATCTTTTCTCGAATACTCGCGAGCGGGACATCGTTGAGAAAGGCCGGATGCCGGCCCGTCATCAACCCCCGGCGACTCGGCACGCACACCGATCCCGACGCGTAGAAGTTCGTCCAACGCTGCCCCCGAGACGCCAGCGCGTCAATTTGAGGCGTGCGAATCGTCTCGCCACCGTAACAACCCAAATCTCCATAGCCCAAGTCATCGACAAAGATCAAAACGATGTTCGGACGCTCCGCCGCGGTCGCCGCTCCTAGAACGACTGCAATGAAGAGAAACAGGCAAACGAATGGGCGAACGGGGATTCTTCGCATCCCGGTAGAGTGAACACAGTTTTCGCCCGCTGGCAATGGCCCGTTCGCCCAGAACGCGCCTTTACGGAGACAAGTCGAGCGAATCGCTCGCGAACTAAGCGGTCGCGTTCAGCAAATGCCCCACCGGACGAGTCGTAACCGCGCCGTGGATCGTGTACGCGGAACGCGTGCTCGACTCTTTCATGACGCGACGCACCGCCATTTTCGTCATCGACTCCGAAGAGAAGTTGATCGACTGGCGGATCGGCGTACGGGCCTTCTGACGCAGGCTAAACGCGAAGCTGTTAAAGGTGCCCTCTGAGGACGCAGTTCTATCGTTTCCAAACAACATGCCCACTTTTTACTAAAATTTTAGTAAAGAGGGAATGGAGTAAACTACTCAAAAATTAACTTTTTATTAGCATTTTGGGCGAATTTTGAGCCGATCGGCTCATATTTCGCCGCTTCGGACTGATCGCCCGCATCTATCGAGTAGGGTCGATCCTCTATTCGAATCGACCCGGAAGGCCCTCTATCGCCAAATGCGGGTCAATCCGCCAATCCCGGCCGCCCGCGATTCGATTTGACCAGGCTCCGGCGCGCTTTGGAGCGGAGTCGTCGTTCTTTGGCGGCTTTCGACGGGCGGGTAGGCTTCCTCTTCTTAGGCGGATTGGCGACGCTTTGGATCAGCTGACGCAGCCGCTCGAACGCGGCTTCGCGATTGCCTTCCTGAGAACGCGACTCCTGCGACTTGATCACCACAACGCCCTCCTCCGTGATCCGGTGATCTCGCTGCCGCTTCAGTCTCCCCTTAATCGCAGCCGGTAGTGAGGACGCGTCGATGTCGAAAAACAAGTGAACCGCGCTCGCAGTCTTGTTCACCTTCTGCCCTCCCGGGCCTTGGGCCCGGACCGCCCGGAGCTCGACTTCCTCGAGCGGAAGCTCGAGGTGACTCGAAATCCTCAAGGTCGCCTCAGGCATCGCCGGGCTCGCAGTAGCACGACGTCTTGGGAATCGTGTCGGCGTTTTTCCAGGCAATGTCCAGGGAATCGCTGATCGCCAAAGCGTCGCGCAAACGCCCTTGCAGCCGGAGCGACTGCTGCAATCCAACCAATCCCCAGCCATTGCCGCGGTTTCGTTCCAAATCCTCGCGGTAGACCACTTCCGCTTCACGGGCGCGCCCATCCGCCATCAGCAACGCCCCCAACGCGTGCCGCACCGGCAGCATCCAACCCGGAGGCTCGTCGTAGACCAGCGCGTCCTCCGCCGCGATGCCTTCGCGCAATTTGGCGATCGCCTCCTCTTTCTTCCCTTCCCGCCAGAGCAGTTCCCCTTCGATCATCGACAAGGCGATCGGGAGAACGGCGCTCACTTTGTTATTAAAAATATTCCAGTCCTCCGGGACCGCCTTCATCGCTTCCACAAAAGCCGCCATTTCGACGCGCGCTTCCACGGTCCGGCCTAGGGCCGAGTTGGCGATCGAGCGGGCGTAGAGTCGCACCGCGTTACTGACCAGGCGATAGTCCTCGTAAGCCGGCTCCTTCAGGATGTCCTCCCACTTGCCAAAGCGGATCATCGTATGGAAATTCGACGGCATAATCCCCTCGATCAGTCCAGCGAAGGCCTGCAGAGACTCTTTCGGCATCTCGTTCTCGAGATCGCGAGCCGCTTTCATCGCGTCCTCGTATCGCCCGGACATCATAGCCGCGTAGCACAAGAAGTGCAAATTGTGGGCGTAGTAGACCGCGTACAACTTCGGCGCGGGCGCTGACTTGAAATAGACCCGATCGGCCTCAACCGCCTCCGCGTTGGAATCGACGGCATCGGAATAGCGACCCACGCGCACGTAAATGTGAGAGGGCATGTGGACCAGATGCCCCGCCCCCGGCACCAGCGTGCGCAAGCGATCCGCCGCCGCTTCCGCCCGATCCGGGTCCTTGGAGGCTTCCACGGCGTGTATATAAAAATGATTGGCGCCCGGATGCCGCGGATCGATCTCCAAAACGTTTTCAAGAACGGTCACCACTTCCTCAATACGGCCTTTGGGGCTCCCGTCGTTCTCCCAGTAGTCCCACGGTTGCAGATTCATGAGCGACTCGGCGTAAAGGGCTCCCACATCGGGATCGTCTCCAAACTGCGCGTACGCTTCGCCCATCGCGTCCGCGTAGTCCCGGTCCAGCCCGGAACGATCCTCCGGGGCAGGGTATTCGTAACGAGCCGACACGGCGTTGATCAACGCGGCTTCAACCGGAGTGGCCGACCCAATACGCTCCAGAGCAAAGTCGCTGGCTTCGCGGGCGGCCTTCGAGCGTTCGTCAGTCATCTCGGGATCGTTGATGTTGATCCCGTGGGCGTAGGCGATTCCCCACCACGGCATGGCCGCGTCGGGATCCTCCTTGGCAGCGGCGTGAAACGACCGGATCGCCTCGTCGTGATTGAATCCGTAAAGCAACTGCATCCCCTGGTTGAAAAATCTCTGGGTCTTGTTGTCTTCGGTGGACACCGCCCGCTCGTAGTTGCCGAAACCGGGAAAGAACGTGTCGTTTTGCCCCCAAACGGACACACCGGAAACAACGCCTGCGGCGATCGCCGCGGACATCGAGACCGAGCGGAGACAATGGGAGAATCTCATGGAGCGGAAACAGTTCATCGGTACGTGGGGTTGTGTTTTAAAAAAGAAAGAAGACGGCGAGCGAACACCTCAGGAACGGTCGTCTAACCTATGGCGAACGCGAGCGGCAAAACAATCCCAAAAAAAAGGAAGGGCCGAAGCCCTTCCTTTTGAAAACCGCAGTTTTGGCTCGGGCTTCGCTTTCTCGCGAAAACGCTCCCAACCGCGGGCTCCTCCCGAAGCCCTAGCTTTTCTTGACGCCGGTCGCGCAAGGGCCCTTACGGCCTTCCCCAATTTCATATTCGACCGAGTCGCCTTCGTTCAAGGTGTCGCCACCCGTTTCGGAATGATGCACGAAAAGATCGTCTCCGCTGTCATTCTGCTGAATGAAGCCGTAGCCTTTTTCTGAATCAAACCACTTAACTGTTCCTGTTGGCATGTGTGTGTTGTTTTTTTGTTTTTGCCCAACCGAGAAATCGACCTCGAGAACGTCTCGGATCCACGATCGGAAGCGGCACGGTACAATATTGCGTCAGTCTGTCTAGCGTGAAAGTCCAATTGCCAAACAAACGGGACCTAGGTAACGGATATTTTACAGAGAGTGGGGTTTGGAACGCTGGAATTGCGAGCTTGTGAATCTCGCTCCGCCTCTATTTACAAACTGCCATGCAAAGCCGCTGGAACGAAGAGGACGCCCGCACGTACGCGTCGAGCCCGCAACAACTCCGCGTATACACTTCTCGACTACTGGGCAGTGATCCCGACCTCGTGCTCCATGGCGGCGGCAACACGTCCGTCAAAGTGGTCGTCGACGATTTTTTCGGCAATCCCGTCGATACTCTCTTTGTCAAGGGAAGCGGTTGGGACCTGGCGACCATCGAGGAAGCTGGTTTCGCACCCGTGCGGATCGACGTTCTCAAGCAGCTGGCCGCGCTCGAGACATTGTCGGACTCCGACATGGTCGAGCAGCAACGCATCGCCATGCTCAACCCCAAAGCCCCCAACGCGTCCGTCGAAGCGATTCTCCACGCGATCATTCCCTTCAAATACGTCGACCACACCCACGCCGACGCCGTACTCGCGCTTACCAATACCGAAGACGGTGACGAACGCATTCGATCCCTCTACGGCGAGCGAGTCATCGTCATTCCCTACGTCATGCCGGGCTTCGCCTTGGCTCGACTCGTCTACGAACGAACGCGCGACATCGATTGGAGCGCCTACGACGGGATGATTCTAATGAACCACGGCGTATTCACTTTTTCAGACAGCGCCCGGGATTCCTATGAAACGATGATCCAACTCGTTTCCGAAGCGGAAGCCTATCTCGAATCCCGAGACGCCCAAACGAATCGCGCCGAACCCGAGCCTATCGACAGCGTCGCCCTCGCTCAAACGAGAGCGCGCGTATCCGCAAAACGCGGCTGCCCGACCATCGCCCGGTTCGATCGCTCGCCAGAAGCCGCCGGCTACGCGAAGCTTCCCAACTTGAGCGAATGCGGCGCGCTCGGCCCGCTCACTCCCGACCACTCCATATTCGCCAAGCGGATTCCTGTGATTCTCGCCGGCGATCCGACTGAAGCGATCGACGCCTACGCGTCGGAGTACGCTGCCTATTTCGAGCGCGCCGCTCAGCCCGGTCTCACTTGCCTCGATCCCGCCCCGCGTTGGGCCATCTGGCCCGGTCAAGGCATCGTCTCGTTCGGTCTAAACGCGAAAAACGCGCAGGTAATCCGCGACATCGCAGCCCACACAGCGAAAGTCGTTCAACTGAGCGAATCCCTCGGCGGGTGGCACCCGCTATCCGAAAGCGAGATTTTCCAAGTGGAATACTGGGAGCTCGAGCAGGCGAAACTGAAATCGGGACCGGCCCGCGCCCCGCTGCAAGGGAAGATCGCCCTCGTCGCGTTGAACGAGCCCGAACTCGCCCAGACTTGCGTCGCCAACTTACTCCAGCTGGACGCCGCGGTGGCGTCGATCGGCGCCAAACCTATCGACACCCCTAAAAGCGTCGCCTTTCGCACCCTAGACGGACCGCCGCGCGAAGCGGTCGAAGCGACGGTTCACGCGTTCGGCGGAATCGACATCCTCATTTCCGATTTCCCGCTCGACGCCGAAAACGGGCTCGAGTCCGATCCGCTGCTCGCCAACGCGATCCCGTTTTTGCAGCTGGGCATCCAACCCAAAATCGTCGCGGTCGATTCCGCCAACACACTGCAAGCCAAACTCGAGACGTTCGTCCCGGAAACGATCACCGTCCGCTCCGTTCGCCCAAACGAAGGCTTCGTATTTCGCTCCCAGCGATACTCGCCAGACCTACACGAAACCGCAGCCGCGGTCGCGCTCTGCGCCCGTTGATCACTCAGGCTCGGGCGCTAGGGCCACCGCCATGGGAGGCAACTCGGCGGTCGGGGTCGCGTCCGCATTGGTTCGCCCAATCGCGTAGAGTATTCCGTCGAGAACATGCCGCATGATGACCGGGTTCATGTACGTGTCCTCCCGATGCCCGAAATTCGTGTAGAACAAGCGCCCTTTCCCGTATTCGCGTATCCAGCTCACGGGCACTTCGCGCGGTCCTGCGCCGTACTCCTTGTTAAAACGCTCAAATCGCTCCTCTGCCATCGGCGCAAGCACCGCCTCCTTGCTCATGTCCAAACTTATCAAGATGCGAAGATTCTCGGCTCCTTGGTAGGTTGACGGCTTGTACTGGTAGATCTCGTCCGTGTGCCAAAACCCTTTTCCTTCGAACGCCGCGTTCAAGGGATGCGTGGGGTCGTTCAGCTTGAACGCCCAGTTTCCGCCCCCGCCCCACGGGTGGCCGTTGAACTGCCCGCCCATGATCGCGGCGCCATCTTCCCACTCGTAGAAATTGTCGGTCGCAGCGTGGATGCCAATGATGCCCTTGCCTCCCCTGATGAAATCCCGAACCGCCTTGCGCTGGCTTTCCTCCGGAAACTTCAAGCTCGTGGTGTTGTTAAATAGGATCGCGTCGTACTCCTTCAGATTCTGCTTCGTGAACACCTTGTAGTCGTCCTCGAGGTCCACCGAGAACGCCTTCGTGCGGCGGGCCATTTCCTGCAGGGCGAAGTTGCCGGCAGGGATCGAAGTGTGGATGAAGGTCTCGCAACGCCAGAACACCAGAACCCGCTTGAACTTCTTGAGCTGCCTCTTCTTCAAGCCCGAATCCTGCGGCTGCGCCTGGCTGATTTTCGATTTCTGAATCGATGTCAGTCGTTTGAGCCGCTCCTTCGCTCGCTCCTCCCAAATCGTAGGAGCCGGCCTCTCATCCTGGCCCATCGAAAAGTGAGCGCCGCACGACGCCGCGCAAACGACAAGCAGGAATTTCAAAACGAATCGATTCATACGCTGTATAGAATATTGAGTTACAAAGTGGTTCCAAAAATCAGGGCGATCGACCGAGGACCGCCCACGCGAGAGAAAAAAAGGGAGCCGCTCTGTTTTGGCGACTCCTTTTTCTCAATACTGTTACTTCTTCTTTTTCTGGTTTTTGGCAGCCTGCTTATAGGCGTTCTTTATGGCGAAGTCCGCCCGCCCTTCCATCTCCGGGTGCAAGGCCATCGCGGACGCGAGTCCCTTCTGATAATCTGGGTTCGAGCCGTGCGCCACATGCAGATAAACAATGTAGTCATCGATGTTGTCTAGCGAGCGGTCGGTCGTCTCCTTGATGAACTTCATTCCCCCAATAGCAGTCGCCGCTCCCATCTGCTTCCCCTTTTTCTTGGCCGACGCGCCCATCAGACCGCCGAAGGGAACCTTCGCCCCCAAGGCCTTTCCGACCGCCGATCCCGCCTTTTCGCCGACCGCAGCGCCCGCTTGAGCCTCGAGCGCTTTCCCGGCCCAGTCCGTCAATTGGCCATCGTCGGTAAACGGAACCATGAACTTGCCCGCGCCACCATCGCGCGATTTCGGAGCTTCGAGCTCTATCGTCATCTCGTTGTACTTGTCGACGATTTCGTTAATCTTGTAGATGATTGCCTGGGCTTTGGCCAGGTCCGCGACTGAAGCCGAAAACAAATTCTGACCGCAAAAAGCGGATACCAACAAGACGAGACACACTCTAATCAGGTTTTTCATAATCAATAGGGGGGGTAGGAACAAAAATTCTGAATCTCCCCTCGATCCAAACAAAGGAGCCACACCTGACTATAACATGAAACACTGAGTCGTTTCACTGGCCAAGGAAAAAGCGGTCAGTATTCTTTCTATCAGGCTTTGGATGAGATACTTAGACAAGGGAGATCCCAAGGCCCGATTCGCGCAATTCGCGCCCGCCATCCCTTTCAGCCAAATATTGCGCGTCCCCCCCAACTCGATCTCGACATCGATTCGCTTTCCCGAAAGTCTCCTTCCGGCAACTACCTAACCCGTCGCGGTTTCTCCACTACCTTCCACACCCACCCCGTCAATGAACCCCCTCCTTATCGCCCTCGTAGGAATGGCCATCGTCATAAGCGGAATTCTCGCTTTTCGAATGCACGCCTTTCTCGCCCTCATTTTAGCCGCCTTTTGCGTCAGCATTCTCACGCCTTCGTCGCAAGTACTCCAGTACTCGCTGCAGACGAACGCGATTCCGATCGAATCGGCGTCGGCAGAGGGCGTATTAGTCGGCGACAAGCCCACCGAAGGACGCAGTTCGGTCCTTCGCTCGAATGCCGACGGAATTCTGGAGGTCGTGGCCTCGGGCAGTGTGAGCGCTCTCGCCGCCAGCGGCGACACCTACGCGGTCGCCATCGACTTCCAAGACGCCGACTTCGACGTCAATCCGGGCGACCGGATCATCCACGACACTCAACTCTCCGCGTCGCGCAAGGAAGCGGGAAAAAACTGGGGCGCCCGCATCGCGGACGGACTCGGCAGCACCATGACGAAGATCGCCCTACTCATCGCCATGGCTTCCATTATCGGAAAATGCCTCATGGATAGCGGCGGGGCCGAGCGAATCGTCTCCAGCATCGCCAAGTCCGTGGGCGAAAAACGCATGCCACTGGCTTTCGTCGGAAGCGGGTTTACTCTGAGCATTCCCGTCTTTTTCGACACCGTATTCTATCTGCTGATACCGCTCGGAAAAGCGATGCGCGTCAAAACCGGTAAGAACTACTTGCTCTACGTGCTGACGATTATTTGCGGCGGCACCATGGCCCACTCGCTGGTGCCACCGACTCCGGGGCCTTTGTTCGTCGCCGCCGAAATGGGGATCGACATCGGGCTCATGATGATCGGCGGCATCCTCGTCGGACTCTTCACCGCCTCGACCGGCTATCTCTGGGCCCGCTACGCCAACAGCCGCTGGGAAATTCCTCTGCGAGCTTCGGAAGAGCTCACCGAAAAAGAGCTCGAAGCGATCGCCAATCGCGACGAATCGCAACTGCCCGGACTCGGCCTCTCCCTCCTGCCCATCCTCCTCCCGGTCGTCCTCATGGGCGGCGCCACGGCGGTCTCCATGATGGCTGCCGGCAGCGCCTCCGGAGCGCTCGCAACCTTAAACAACATCCTCGGCGTTCTGGGCGACAAGAACATCGCCATGACACTCGCCGCGATTTGCGGGATCGTTCTCCTGCTCCGTTCCAATACCTCCGACAAACCCATCAAAGAACTGGTCCAGTCCGCCCTCTCTAGCGGAGGTATCATCATTCTCATTACCGCCGCCGGCGGCACGTTCGGCCACGTACTGCGACAGACGGGCATCGCCTTCACCATCCAGGACTTGATGCCCGCCGCTCAATCCAGCCTCATTCCGCTCAGTTTCTTTATCTGCATGCTCGTCCGCACCGCCCAAGGCTCGTCCACGGTGGCCATGATCACGACCATCGGAATCATCGCCCCCATCATCGCCGCCCAAGACCTGAGCTACCACCCGCTCTACATCGCCCTCGCCATCGGTTGCGGCTCGAAACCCATCAGCTGGATGAACGATTCCGGCTTCTGGGTAATCTCCAAAATGAGCGGACTGACCGAGAAAGAAATGCTCAAGACCAACACTATAATGGGTATCCTAATGGGGACTACGGGACTCGTAATTTGCATGGTCGGCGCCCGTCTCCTGCCGCTGGTCTAATCACGCCTCAATTATGAAAACTCTTTCCATTACCCTCCTAGCCGCCTTCGCCCTTGGCCCGCTATTGGCGCAAACCGAACGACCCAATATCCTCTACATTTATACGGACGACCAGTCCGATCGGACTGTCAGCAGCTACGAGCGGGCGGGCGAATGGGTTGAGACGCCACACATTGACCGACTCGCCGATCGTGGCGTCCGCTTCAAAAACGCGTACAACGGCACCTGGTGCATGCCCGCCCGAGCGACCTTTCTGACCGGGAAATTGCAGTACGGCGTCGAGTCGATGCGTATGGAGGGCCCGTATCCTCAAAGCGTTTACGACCCGGAAAAAACGCCCTTTTGGATGAGCGCTTTCAAACAAGCGGGCTATACCACCGCCCACATTGGAAAATGGCACACCGGCGTGGATGCGGGATACGGACGGGATTGGGACTACCAGATCGTGTGGAACCGACCCAAATATCCGGAGAACTCAGGAAAATACTACGACGACCAACTCATCTCGTTCAACGGGAAGCCCGCTCAACTCGTCAAAGGGTACTCAACAAACAACTACACGAAATGGGCAATCGACTACTTGCGAGGCGAAGGGCGCGAGACTGGAAAACCTTGGCTCCTTTGGCTCTGCCACGCAGGCAGCCACGGGCCCTTTACACCGGCTCCACGACACGAAGGCTCCCTCGATCCGTCTCTCGACATTCCCTACCCTCAAGACTTCCAAGGGCCACGGCCCGGAAAACCCAGCTACGTCAAGAAACGCCACGCATGGAAACAGGCCGACGACGGCAAGTACTACACGCAACGCCCCCCAAAAGGCGGGGAATTCCAGGAAAGCTCGCGACGCTACCAGGAAACCGTCATGAGCCTCGACGACTCCGTCGGCGCGCTGGTCGCGACGCTCGAGGAAACTGGACAGCTGGAAAACACGTTGATCATCTTCACTTCCGATCAGGGCTTCGCCTGGGGGCAACACGGCTTCCAGCACAAAATGGCTCCCTACGACGCCAACATCGCTTGCCCGCTCGTAATTTCCTTCCCAGGACGCATCCCGGAAGGACTCGTCTCGTCGACCCCCGTGGGCGGCCAAGACCTCGTTCCCACGCTGTTCCACTATGCGGGAGTCGACCTCCCCTGGGAAATGCACGGTCGCAATCTTTCGGACATTCTTGAAAACCCAACCGCGGAAAGCGATCACCCCGTCCTCATGGCCTACACCGCTCGTATCTACGGTTCCGATACAAAAGACCTGCGACAATCGACCGACGATGGAACCAATATCCCGTGGTGGGTTTCCTACCGAAAACGCAACTTCAAGTTCATCAAAACGCTCCTTCCCGGCGAAGTCGAAGAGCTTTACGACATCGACGCCGACCCGGAAGAGCTCACCAACCTCGCCTTCTACCCCGAATACCAATCGATCCGCTCGGAAATGAAACGCGAACTAATCGCCGAACTCCGCCGCACACGGGCGCCCTTCGTTAACGACCTTCCTTGAACCGAACACCAACGCCATGACCTCGCGCCCTCGCCTCGCTACCCTCTGCCTATTCAGCTCGATCACCCTCGCCTCTGCCCAGGACTCCACCAATTTCCCCAGCTTGGGAGAAGTCCTCCGGTTCGACGCGAAAATGGACGCCCTGATCGCCAAAGACGCCCGCATCGAAGTGCTTTCGTCGGGGTTCGCCTGGGGCGAAGGCCCCGTATGGGTCAAAGACGGGAACGTCCTCCTCTTCTCCGACGTGCACCGCAACCAGGTGATCAAATGGACCGAAGGCAAAGGCGCCGAAGTGTTCATCGAACCATCCGGCTACACCGGCGTTGGCGCCTACAGCCTGGGCCTCGGCAGTAATGGACTCGCGATCGACGAGCTCGGACGGCTCGTTTCCTGCGAACACGGAGACCGGCGCTTGTCGGTCATGGCCTGGGGCGAAGGCAAACGCACGCTCGTCGACAACTATCAAGGCAAGCGCTTCAACAGCCCCAACGATCTCGCCATCGGCAGAACCGGACGCATCTACTTCACCGACCCCACCTACGGCCTCCCCAAACGGGAATCCGACCCCACGCGCGAGATCGACTTCGCCGGCGTCTACTTGCTAAACCGAGACGGGCAGGTCTCGCTGATCACCGACGAGCTTCGCTTTCCAAACGGGGTCGAGCTTTCCCACGACGAACGCACTTTGTACGTCGCCCAGTCCGATCCTGAAAATCCAATCGTCATGGCGTATCCGCTCGACGGTGACGGGAAAATCGCCGGCAAAGGAAAACTCTTTTTCGACGCCAAGCCGCACCGAAATCTCGGCGCCGGCAATCCGGACGGACTGAAAACCGACACGCAAGGCAACCTTTGGGTCACCGGCATGGGCGGCGTCATGGTTGTCAGCCCAAAAGGCAAGCTCATCGGCCACATTGCCACCGGTGAACGAACCGCCAATTGCGCCTGGGGCAACGACGGATCGACGCTCTACATTACCGCCGACATGTACCTATGCCGTATCCAAACGAAGGTGACCGGCCGCGGATTCTAGAGACTGTCTAATAAATCGGAATATGTGTCGTTCGCATCCAGATAGGCCTGCCGCAAGACGGGCGCATTGCGGGGTATCCATGGAATGGCTATCCCCACTATCCCCAATGCGCGCAACGCCGCTGAGCGCATACACGTCAACTTAACAGCTCTCTCTTCTAAAAAACGCGTCGGGACGTCGCGTTCCACCCCTTGATTAAGGAAGATAAAGGTGGAACCCGCCGTCCCGGCGGGTTTAAGTTGACGCGCCTGCGCCTTGCCAAACGCGAAAAATGCCAGCTGCGACGCATATTCGGATTTATTAGACAATCTCTCAGCGAACGTCCTCCCACATTGTCCGCGTCTTGTAGCCACTGCGGACGCGGAACGAGCCAATCGCTTCGATCAGCTCGGCCTTTTTCTCCGCGTGGGCAGGATCGTCCCATAAATTGACCTCCTCAGCCGGATCGTTCACCAAGTCGATCAACTGCCCGTAGGGCTCGTCGAGGAATTGCACTAATTTCCATTCCTTAGTCCGGATCATGGTCACGAAATCGATCGTGTAGAGAAAGATGTCTCGACCGTGCTCGGCGATGACGAATTCGCGCCCCTCGAAGTCCTCGCCCTTGAGAGCGGGCATCAGCGTCTCCGCCTCCATCCAGTCCGGTTTTTCGACTTCCGCCAAATCGAGAATGGTCGGCCCGACATCCATTAGCTGACACAGCGCGTCGATGGTCCGTCCCCCTTGAAAACGCTTCGGGCACCAAGCGACGAGCGGGACTTTAGTGACGCAGTCGTACATCGTCCACTTCTGGATGTGGCCATGCTCGCACAAGGCTTCGCCGTGGTCGCTCGTGAAGAGCACCACTGTATTGTCGAGATAGCCGTTTCGTTCCAGCGCGTCCATGATCTCACCGACCTTCTCGTCGATCATCGACACGTTCGCCAAGTAGTACTCCCAAAGGCGTTGCAGCTGCTCCTCGCTCGGGTCGTCCAAATGCACCACCGAGTCGTGGTCCACCTCGAAATTGTGCTCGCGCAATTTCTGGTACGCGTAGGGCTGCCCCTCGATGTCCTCGCGCTTGATCTGCGGCAACGGCAGCTTCTTCCCGCGGTACTTTTCGATAAATCGCTCGGTCGGGTCGAAAGGCGGATGCGGTCCCGGGAATCCGATCTCCATAAAGAGCGGCCCATCCGGCTTCGGTTTCGTATCCAGCCACCAAGTCGCGGTGTTGGCTACGAACATATCCGAGTGCATGTCCTCCGGCAATTCCCATTTGAAGGCCCCCAAGCGGTCGCCGTAGTCGTCGCGCTGACGATAAAATGCGCGTTGCTGCTTCACCAATCCCCGAGCGTGCAGGGCCTTGTCCCACTCGTCGTAAAAATAGCGCTCCTCCAGAAAACGGTCCTTGTTCTCGACCACGTAGCGTTCGTGAAATCCCAGTTTCGTGTCCATGGGGAAGGTGTGCATTTTTCCGACGTTCACGCAGTAGTAGCCGGAATCCGACATGTCCGAAACCCAAGACTTGCTCCAGGGATCCGCGTTTTTCAAAACGCCCGTCGTGTGCGGATAGGTCCCCGTGAACAAGCTCGCCCGCGACGGCGCGCAAGACGGCGCGGTGATATAGCATTGGCTGAAGGCGACTCCCTCGTTTACCAGCCGATCCAAATGCGGCGTATCCATATAGTCATAACCGAGCGCGCGTATCGTTTCGTAGCGCTGTTGGTCGGTGATGATGAGAATGATGTTCGGACGTTCTGAATCGGACATGGGAGAGTTCGTTGTAAGGAGGTAGGCTCGCCATCGGCGGCGAGTCGAAAAACGATTGGAACTTTGCCCGCAGGCGCAAGCAAAGACTCGCTCTCAAACCGATCTAGCGCGCCGCGCCCGCAAAAAGCCTATCGCTTGGCGTAAGTTCTCCGCCAACGCTCGCGCCGCAATTCTGCTTCCCAAACCTCCCCCGACTCGTCCCGCATAAACTCGAGTGTCCAATCGCGCTCCTCCGTCGTGAAAAGCGTGTCGCTCACCGCCTCCAGAGCGATCGGCTCGGGCTTGTCGCCTCTGTAATAACTCAAAACCCCGTCCTCCAAGGTCACAGTGAGCAATCGCTTGTCCGCGTCCCGGTACAAGCCCGCGTAACGAGCGGCATCCTTGGGCAGATCGTTCAAAACCGCGCTCGGCGGCACGAAGGGGTCCCGCTTGTACGACTCGTTCTCCTGGAGTTGCGCTCGAACCGCCTCCAAACTCCGCTTCGACTTGCCCCCGGGAATCACCTTGCCACGCGGCATCAACGCATTCCGGTAGGCCTCCGTCAGCAGCTTGATCTCGTCCTCGTCGTAGTCGCTCGTCGCTTGCAAAATCCCCTCGAACAAAAGCGATTTGCGAACCCCTTCCATAGCATCGCGAATGGCGGGCTTGAAGGTCGCCACCGCCCCGCGTACCAAAGTCCGCTTGAAGAAGCCGATCTTCTCCTTTTTCATCACAGCCGGAAGCACGTCTTTGATGACCCGATCGATCGCGTCGCGCTGCGGCAAGTAAATCACCCAGTCGAATCGCTCGTACTCGTCCGATACCAACTCCCTCGGTTCGAGATCGCCAAAACGCCGGTCGACCGCCGCCTCGTCGAACTTTTCTTCCCGCGCCACCAAATAAAGCGTCAGCAATGCCGGCCGCATGGGCATGGGTATGACGTAGGCAATCGAGTCAATATCCATTCCCATCTCCTTTTTTAGCTCCTCGTTCGCCTCGTCCCAGCGAATCGGAGCCTCCCCTTCGTTCGCCCCGAACAACTGCAAGCTCGGATGCCCCTCGTCCAAACCCCTCGCGTCCATGTAGCGCTTCACCAATAGAATCGGGTGAATCTCGTCGTAGTCGCCAATGATCACCAGCCCCTTGCCCGCGGACTCGCCGGTAATCTCGTAGGCCGTGTCGTAGACCGACTCGGCAAAGCGCTCCGCGTATTTCCGGTCCCCCGATTTCTCCGCGAAAATGGAAATCTTGTCTGTTTCCAACAGATTGATCGAAGGCAGCGGATCCACCGCTTCCGACGACAAAGTCGCCCCCAATACGCAAGCCCCAACCGCGAGACCCGAAAAACCGATTCGTCCTAGCATTGTTACTAACTACACGTCTGAACCGATTCGGTTGCGCAAAAACGCGCGCCAAACGAGTGACGCCCTATAAACAAAGGCAAGAGAGAATCCTCGTCCCATCCCGCTTGGCGGGTTGGGATCCTTGTTCCGCGCCGCGGAATTTGATCTCGAAGAGATCACTGTTAAAAACAACACACGGTTTAAAACAGTCGCCTTGCGGCGAAATGACGCTCCGCGTCACAAGGATCCCGCTTGAGCGGGACAAAGATCCGAAGCCAGTTTCGGCTCTGCTACGGCACCGCAGAATTTCTATCCCTATCTACCGTGTCGGAGTCATTTTCATGGGTAATTCTCGACTAGTAAACCTGCGTCGTATCCGTCCCGTAATCGATCGCGAAGGCGCTCTGGTCCAGCATCGTTTTCATCAACTCGAACCGAATGTCCGCGTATTCCGGCTGATCCCACAGATTGTCGAACTCGCCCGGATCCGTTTCCAAGTCGAACAACTCGCCAACTTCATGTCCGTGATACGCGACGAGCTTGAACCGCTCCGTCCGAATCATCGTCGCGTAGCTGCCCTCCCATCGCTCCCGACCTGGAGCCAGCAAACTCAACGCCCGATAGTACTCGCAGCGGACAAACTGCCGATGGGCGTCCTCGTCCCCGCTCCCGTCTAGTAAATGCCGCAGCGAGTGCCCCGCCATCCGCTCCGGCACCTCCAAACCGGCGAAGTCCAACAGCGTCGGAGCGATATCCGTCAACTCCACCAGCGCCTCCTTGCGAAGGCCCCTTTCAAGTCGCCCTGGCCAGGAAACGATCAGCGGAACGTGAATCAACCCCTCGTAAAATCGACAGCCTTTCGTTATCAGGCCGTGGTCCCCCAGCATCTCGCCGTGATCGCTCATATAGATCACAATCGTGTTTTCCCGCTGGCCACTCTGCTCCAAAGCGTCCAGCACGCGTCCCACATGGTGGTCCACCTGCTCGATCATCGCGTAGTACGCCGCGATCTTCTCCTTCACGTCGAATGCCGCAGGATTCTGAGCCTCCGATTGAAAATCGACTCCACTCAAACGGGCCTGAGCCTCCAAATCGCTCGCGCGAAACAGCGGATCCGGCATCGACGCCGCGTCGTAGCGATCCCGGTACTCCGGCGGCGGATCCCAGGGCAGATGCGGATCGAAAAAATTGACGCTCATCAACCACGGCCCGTCCCGATCATCCTCGATAAACTCGATCGCCTTGTCCGCGCAGAATTTCGTCTGATGCAACTCCGGATCCATGTAACCCTTTTCCTGGTACATCTCGCCCAAATTCCCGCCGCGCTCCTTCACCCAGTCCGCGTACGCGTGCCCCTCCGGCCAGATGTCCTTGTGCGAATGCGACCAGTGGAACACCGAGTACCCGTCGTCCTTCGGCCGCGGCTCCACCCGATCCTGGCAGCCCGCCAAATGCAGCTTGCCCGCCAAACCGCAGGTGTAACCGGAATCCGCCAACCGCTTGGTCACCAAGGGAGCCGCCTCCGCCCAGCGATCATTCCCGTTCCCGCAGCCGTGGACGGAACTCGGGTACATGCCCGTCAGAAAACTGGAACGACTCGGCGTGCAAATCGGACTCTGGCAAAACGCATTCAGAAACGCCACCCCTTCGTTAGCCAAACGATCCAATCGAGGCGTGCGGATGCGAGAATTGCCCAAACTCGCGACCGTGTCCCAACGTTGCTGGTCCGAGCAAAGCCACAGAATATTCGGCCGTTCCGCCCCCGAGCGGGCCGCTTCAGACGACGAGGTTTGCGTTTCGCTTTCCATGAAAAATACGACCACCGACACTCTCAACTCGCCCAATACCTGTCCACCCGCAATTTGCAGAGGATTTCCAGTCGCCAACGACCGAGCCCCCCTGTAACTCTTTCTCCCAATCGCCCGTTTAAATCCTTGCGACCCCAAACCTGACGGAATTAACTAAAAGCGTGCTTCGAACTCGTCCTATTACCCTGTCTTTTTATATTACGGCAATCGGGGCGACTCTCGCCGCCGCGCTCACGTCCGTACACGGGCAGAACGACGACGAACGCCCTCTGCCGGACATCGAAGACGTCCAGTCCCTGTACCGAACCGGCCAATACGAAAAAGCCCTAGAAGAGGCCTCCCGCGGCCGCGAAGCCCAATCCTGGAACGAAGGCTGGTGGCGACTCCAAGCCTCCATCCTCCTCGAAACCGGCCGCTACGACGAAGCCTACGCGCTCCTCACCGAAGGTCTGCAGTCCCGCTACTTCAGCATTCGCCTCCGCTTGATCGCCCGCGAAGCCGCCCTCTTCGCCAACGACGTCAGCGGCGCCGCCCAAATCCTGCAGCAAATCGACTCCAACCTTCGCCGCAGCGGACGCTACTCCTACGACCCCGACTCCCTCGTCGCCATCGGAGAAGCCGCCATTCTCCTTGGAATCGAGCCGCGCATCGTTCTCGAGAATTTCTTTAAACGGGCCCAATCCGAAGCCAACGCCCCCGCCAGCGCCTTCCTCGCCAGCGGCAGTCTCGCCCTCTCCAAAAGCGACTTCAGCCTCGCGTCCAAAACCTTCCAAAACGGACTCAAGCTCCATCCCGACGACCCCGACCTCTGGCACGGGCTCGCCCGCTCCTTCATCGAAGGCAATCGAGCCGAAATGCTCAAGTACGCGGAAAACGCGCTCGGCATAAACGAAAACCACCCGTCGACCCGCGTGCTTATCGCCCAGCACCTGATCGACGCGGAATCCTACGACGAAGCCATCGAGCAAATCGACCTCGCCCTCGCCGTCAACCCGCTCCACCCAGAAGGGCTCGCCCTCAAAGCGGCCATCGCCTACCTGCGCAGCAATCCGGACGAAGGCGACGAACACCGTTCCCGGGCCCTCTCGTCCTGGCGAAGCAACCCCCACGTTGACCACACCATCGGGCGCAACCTCTCCCGTAAGTACTGGTTCAAAGAAGGCGCCGCCTCCCAACGTCTCGCCCTCGCCTACCAACACGACTTCCTGCCCGCTAAAATCCAGCTCGCCCAGGACCTCCTCCGCCTCGGACGCGAAGACGAAGGCTGGGAACTCGCCGACGCCGTCCACGAAGCCGACCCCTATAACATCTCCGCCTACAACCTCGTTACCCTCCGCGACAAGCTCGACGAATTCGAAACACTCGAAACCGAGAATTTTCGTATTCGCATCGCCAAAAACGAAGCCCGCGTCTACGGCCAACGGGCCATCGATCTTCTCGAACCCGCCTATCGGTATCTAGTAAATCGATACCAAGTCGAAATCGACGAAAAGGTAACCGTCGAAATCTACCCCAATCCCGCCGACTTCGAAGTCCGCACCTTCGGCATGCCCGGCAATCCCGGCTACCTCGGCGTCTGCTTCGGCCCCGTATTCACCATCAACAGCCCCGCCACCAGCCTCGCCAATTGGGAATCAGTTCTCTATCACGAATTCTGCCACACCGTCACCCTCACGCTCACCCGCAACCGCATGCCGCGGTGGCTCAGCGAAGGAATTTCCGTCTACGAAGAAAAAGAACGCGACCTCTCCTGGGGGCAGATGATGACCGCCGGTTACAAAGAGCGCATACTCAGCGGCCGCATGCAGGCGATCAGCGAAATGTCCGCCGCTTTCCTCAGCGCCCAAAGCGGCGAAGACACCCAGTTCGCCTACTACCAGTCCTATCTCGTCGTAAAATTCCTCTTCGACCACTACGGAATCGAAGCCATGCGAGCCGTGCTACGAGACCTCGGCGACGGGATCGCGATGAACGACGCCCTCGAAAAACGAGTGGCCCCGCTCGACGAGCTCGACGAACGCTTCCTTGCCGCCGCGAAAATCCAAGCCCAAGCCCTGGGCGGCCAATTCACTTTCAGCGACCCCACTGAAAACATGTTCGAAGCGGCCATTGAAATCGTGTCGCCAAAAAATAACTACTTTGAAGCAATCGAAGCTATCCAGCCCGCAATCGATGCGGAAGACTGGGAAACCGCCCGCGAGGAAATCGAAGCGCTGATCGAAAAGTCCGGCTACCTCCCCGGGGACGAAAACATGCACGGCCTCCTCGCCTACGTGTACCAGCAGCTCGGCGAAATCGACCTCGAACGGGAAACGCTTACGCTCATTGCCGAACGCGAAGGCCATCGGCTCGAACCGGTCCAACGCCTGCTCGAAATCGCCCTCGACCAAGACGACCCGCCCGCGGTCGTGCGCTGGGCCAACACCTGGATCGCCATCAAACCGCTGGCCATCGAGCCTTGGCGCGCTCTCTTCACCACCCACGCCCGTTTCCAAAACGACGGCCCCGCCATTGAAACCGGAAACGTCCTCCTCGAGCTCGATCCACCCGACATCGCCAACGTCCATTACACGCTCGCCCAGCGACACACCCGCCGCAATCCGGAAACCGCCAAGCGGCACACGCTCCAGGCTCTAGAGGAAGCCCCCCGCTTCCGACTCGCCTACGAATTGCTCAACGAATTGAACGCGAACGCGCAACCAGACTCGTAATCAAACCATGCCAAAAGACACACACTCGATTAAACTCGCGCTCGCCGCATTCGCCTTGGCAATCGGCCTGAACCTGCCGCTCAACGGCCAACGCTACAACAGAGATCGCTACGACGACCGGGCCGGCGTCCCCGAATGGCAAGTCGACCCCGAATTCAAGCAAGACGTTTTCACCTTCGCCCGCGTCAAATATAGCTCCAGCCGAGGCGGCTGGGGACATGGCGGACGCGGATGGGGACGCGGCGGCTGGGCCACCGACTACCCCGACGCCGAACTCAACTTCGCGTTCCGGCTCCAGCAAATGACCAGCCTCAAAGTCGATCCCGACTCCGTCGTGGTCGAGCTCACCAAAGACGACCTCTTCAACTATCCCTTCCTCTACATCATCGAACCGGGGCGACTCGTCTTCATGGAAGAGGAAGTCGTGGCTCTCCGAAACTACCTCCTCAACGGCGGCTTCCTCATGGTCGACGATTTCTGGGGCGACGACGAGTACGACAATTTCGCCTACGAGATGAGCCGCGTCTTTCCCGACCGCGAACCCGTCGAGCTCTCAATCGACCACCCCATCTTCCACATGGTCTTCGACCTGAAGGAAAAACCGCAAATCCCCAGCGCCGGACACGCCATCCAAAACTACCGGGCCGGCTATGGCGTCGTCAGCCACCAAGGCTACGGAACCGAGGAAGTTCACTACAAGGCGATCTTCGACGACAACGGGCGCATCATGTGTATCATCTGTCACAATACAGACCTCGGCGACGGCTGGGAACGCGAGGGCGAGGACGAATGGTACTTTAGGGAGTTCGCCGAAAAGCGAGCCTACCCCATGGGTATCAACATCGTATTCTACGCCATGACCCACTAAGCCGAGAAGATTTCATAATTCACAATTCAATATTCACTATTTCCAAAATATGTCTTTACTCGAAACCAACGAAACGCAAGAGGCCGCCTTCAACCGACTGCAAGAGGGACGCAGCCGCGTCGAAGCCGAACTCGGAAAAGCCATCATCGGCCAAACCGCGGTCGTCGAGCAAATCCTGCTCGCCCTCCTCTCCGGCAGCCACTGCATCATCACCGGCGCCCCCGGACTCGCCAAAACCTTGCTCGTCAAATCGGTTGCCCAAGTGTTCCAGCTCGAGTTCCAGCGGATCCAATTCACGCCCGACCTCATGCCGGCCGACATCACCGGAACCGAAATCCTCACCGACACCCCGGAAGGTCGCGCCCTCGTTTTCGCCAAAGGACCCATCTTCACCAACCTCCTCCTCGCCGACGAAATCAACCGCACACCGCCCAAAACCCAGTCCGCCCTACTCGAAGCGATGCAAGAGCATCAAGTAACCGCCGCCGGCGCGCGACACCAGCTCTCCGAGCCTTTCTTCGTGCTCGCCACTCAAAACCCCGTGGAAATGGAAGGCACCTACCCGCTCCCCGAAGCCCAGCTCGACCGCTTCCTCTTCAACGTCCTAATCGACTACCTTCCCGAAGCGGACGAAGTCGCAGTCGTGCGACAAACCACCTCCAAGAACCACGACCCCATCGAGCCCGTTTTCTCCGCCGAAGACATCATCGAATTCCAGTCTCTCGTAAAAAAAGTCCCCGTATCCGACGAAGTCATACAATTCGCCGTCCGCCTCGCCGCTTCCACCCGGCCCAGCGATTCCGCGGCGCCCGATTTCGTAAAAGAATGGGTCAGCTGGGGCGCCGGCACGCGCGCCGCCCAAGGCCTCGTCCTCGCCGGCAAAGCGCTCGCCCTCTGGAACGCCCGGGCTCACGTTACCAAAGACGACATCATCGCCCTCGCCCCGCCGGTCCTGCGTCACCGCGTCCTCCTCAACTACCGAGCCGAAGCAGAAGGACAAACTGTAGAAACCGTCACCCAAAAATTGATCGAAACCCTCGGCTAAAATCAGAACACACCCTTCTTAATTCATACTTCTTCCTTCTTAATTTAACCCATGTCCACTCGCCCCAAAAAAACCGGCATCGACCCCGCCGCCCTCTTCGCTATCCGCGATCTCGAGCTGCGGGCTCGCGTGATCGTGGAAGGACTGTGGTCCGGGCTGCACCGCAGCCCGCTGGAAGGGTTTTCCGTCGAATTCACCGAGTACCGCCAGTACTCGCCCGGCGACGACCTCCGCTATTTGGACTGGAAAGTACTGGCCCGCACCGACAAGGAATTTATCAAGAAGTTCGAGGACGAAACCAATCTGCGCTGTATGATCCTCGTCGATACCAGCCGGTCGATGGGGTTCGCCTCGGGCGATGTTTCGAAAGCGGAATACGCCCGCACCTTCGCGGCCACCTTCGCTTACTTTCTGCTCCAGCAACGCGACGTAGTGGGACTCGGTCTCTTCGACGCCGATCTGCACGCCTACCTTCCCGCTCGCTGGCGACCCGGCCAATTCCGCCGCATCCTCTCCCTTCTCTCGCGCGAATCCGAAGGCCGCGATACTCAAATCGGACAAGGGCTCGAGCAAGCCGCCTTGCTCAATCGCAAACGTAGCCTCATCATCGTTCTCTCCGACTTCCTCTCCCCGCCAGAAGAATGGGAGACCCCGCTCGGCCAACTTATCGCCGCCGGACACGACGTGCGGGCCGTGCAGATCCTCGACTCCGCCGAACTCGACCTCGACTTCGGCAAAGCCTCCCAATGGGAGGATCTGGAAACCGGAAAACGACTCTACATCGATCCAGGCGAAGCGAGAAGCGCGTATAAAGAAAGCTTCGCCGCCCATCAGGCTAAAATCCAGGAAGCCCTGGAGCAACGCGGCGTGCGGCACTTGATCGCCCCGACCAACAAACCGCTCGATTTCGCGTTGATCGACCTGCTCAAACGTCAACCCCTGCACGGGAGGGTCGCCGTATGAGCTTGCTGTCCCCTTGGTTTCTCGCGGGAGCGCTCCTCATCGCCGGCCCCATCATATTCCACCTGATCCGGCGGGCCACCAAAGACCGTATCCGCTTTTCCGCTACTCAATTCCTCAAGGAATCGCCTCCGCAACTGCAGCGAAAGAGCCGTATCCAGAATCCCTGGCTCCTCCTTCTCCGCTGCGCCATTATCGGTCTGCTCGCATTCGCCTTCGGACGACCCTTTATCCAGTCCAACTTGCCCATCACGCCCGCTCTGACGACGCCTAACGCCCTCGTAGTCATCATCGACAGCAGCGCCAGCATGCAGCGGACCGGAGCCTGGGAAAACGCCGTTGAGCAAGTGGAATCGTACGTCGACGATCTCGCGGCGACTGATCAACTCTCCCTAATCTCTTCCGCCGCGACCGCGCGAACCCTCGTCACCTTCGAGCAATGGAACGAGTGGCCTCCCAACGAGCGCAAAACGCTCGCCTCCGCCACCCTCGCCGAAAACGAGCCGACCTGGGGAGCCAGCCGCCTTGACGACGCAATCGGCTTGGCCCTCGCCTCGCTCGAGCAAGTTGACGAAAACCGCGAACTGCGCTCCGACAAGCGAATCGTCCTCATCTCCGACACACAGAAGTCCGCCCGCATCGCCGGCATCGCTGGACGCGAATGGCCGGAGGGCTGCCGATTCGACATCGCCACCGTTCAGGGCTCCCAGCCCGGAAACACCGGAATTCGCTGGCTGGGCTGGAGCGGAAGCGACGAATCCCAGCGCAAAATGAGAATCGGCGTGCAAACCACCGGCATCATCCAAAACAGCGAACGGACGCTCAGTCTCTACGACGCTCAAACTGGCACCCTTTTGGGTGACCCACTACAATTGTATTCGAATTCTGGCGACAACGCCATAGCGCTTCTCGAGGTTCCCGCCGAAACGGAAGGCCCCTTCAAAGTCGAACTGTCCGGAGACAACGAGCCCTTCGACAACACACTTTACATCGCCGAGGAACGCCCCCGCCCCATGGCCCTTCACTATTACGGCGATCCCGAAAACGCGGACGATCCCAATCGATCCGCCTTCTACATCAAGCGAGCGAGCGCCGGCTGGAGCGATCCCGTCGTCACCTTTGGCGGGCCCGACATGCCCGACAACGCCGAGAATCGGGCGCCTCCGTTCCTCCTCGTCGATTCCCCGCTCGACCGGGCCACTGTTCAATCCGTCCAAGATGCCGTCGAATCGGGCTCCCACGCCCTCGTCCTTCTCCAATCGCCCGACCTCATCCCCACCGCACAGTCCCTCTTCCAGGAAACCGGCTGGTCCGACGCGCGCATCGACCGAGCGGATTCCCGACTCGGATTCATCGATTTTCAACACCCCTCGTTCGTTTTATTTTCGGATCCGAGATTCAGCGACTTCTCCCGTATTCGATTCTGGCATACACATGCTCTCAGACTTCCGTCCAGCAGCCAGGCATCGATCGTCGCTCGATACGACGACGATTCTCCCGCCGTCCTCGAGCGAACCATCGGTCGCGGATCGGTCACCCTGTGGGTAGGCGACTGGGGGCCCAAAGCCAGCCAATGGACGCTCTCCACCAAATTCGTCCCCTGGCTGCAACGTCTCTTCGAACGCGCCGCCGGCGGCCCCGATCAGCCGAGCGTCGTTCGCGTCGATAGCGCTCGCTCCCTTTTCCCATCCACTACCGCCCGTTGGCAGCCGATCGGCGCGAGCGACTCCGCCGCGGAAGTTCCGAACGCGCCCGGTCTCTATCGGCTCACCGATGGACGGGCCGACCGATGGGTCGCCTTGCAAATCGCGCCGGAGGAAAGCGAGTGGGAACCCTACGCGCTGGAAGATTGGGAGCGACTCGGAGCGCCCATCGACTCCCCCTACGATCGCCAAAACGAGGCGGCCGCATCCGAATCCGAACTCCGAGCCCAAAACGCGGTCGAACTTGAAAGCCAACAGCAGATTTGGCGGTGGGTTATTCTGGCCGTCGCGAGCCTTCTGATACTGGAAAGCCTTATCGCCCGAAAACTGCAAACGAGAGAGGACGCTGTGACCGCATGAAACCAAAATCCACCACTCTGATAAAAGCGATCGGGGCCAATGCCGATCCACGGCTCAAAGGCGAAACTCACGAAGTCGCCAACCGCATACGCTCCACTCGACTCTTGCAACGACAGACCCGTCGCTGGCGCATCGCGTCCGTCATCGGCATCGTTTTCCTTACCCTCGCGTTTCTCCTGCCAGCGATCGCGCCGTTCCTGGTCGTCGCCACACTAGGCACTATCGCTAGCACTCTCTTTCTCGGACGACGCGACGCGAATCGAACCCCGCTCGACTATATTGCAGCCGCCCGAGCAATCGAATCAAGAAATCCCGAGCTCGACCAGGCACTTTCCACCGCAATGGAACAGTCGAGCCAAGAGGGCTCCTTCCACTTCCTGCAAAAGAAGCTGGTATCCGAAATCCTCGATCACCCGACCATCGCTAATTGGAACGCCGCCGGAGAGAAAGCGCGTAAACGAGCGCTCTTCCACAACGCCGTCGCCACCCTCCCGCTTTGCGTTCTACTCGCCGTCGCCTTTGTTATTCAACCTTCTGCCACAGAGAGACGTATCAGCGTATCCAATCCCAATCTAGTACTCACAGTCGATCCTGGCGACACGGAAGCCGAACGCGGATCCACGGTCGTCGTCACGGCTCGATTCGACGGCGCGTCCCTCCCCAAGGACGTAACCCTTACCACTCTTTACCCGGATGGACGTAAAACCAGTCAGAACATGGGCCAGAGCCTATCCGATCCAGTCTTCGTCTACTCGCTTCGGAAAATCGAATCCGACCTAGTCTACCAAATTGAGTACGACGGCGTCGACTCGGATCCGTACAACATCGAAGTTTTCGACCTTCCCGCCCTGCTGCAAGCCGACGCCACGCTCCAGTTTCCCGACTACACGCAAATCCCGACTCGCGTCATCGAAGATACCCGCCGTATCAGCGCTGTGGAGGGAACCGAAGTCACATACTCCTTCACCACCAACAAACCGGTCGAGGAAGCAGTTCTAAGGTCCCGCGACGGAACCGAAACTCCGCTCGTCGCCGCCAACCCCGAACGCACGCGCTTCGAAACATCCTTCGTAGTGGACGAGTCCCTACGCATGTCCCTCGAACTCTCGGACGACAAAGGTCGAGCAAACCCCTTTCCGCCCGACATACGCGTCGAAGCACTCCCCAACAAGCGACCCGAGTTGAAAATCGCTTTTCCCCGCGGAGACCAGCGAGTCTCCCCCATCGAGGAAATCGCCCTGGAAGCCGAAGCCCGCGACGATTTCGGGCTCCTCGACTACGGTCTCGGATTCAGCATCGGCTCAGAGGCCCCCGTCTATCTCTCTTCAAACACCGAAGGCGCTCTTGATCTCGACAGCCAATTTGAAACCTATCTCGCCCTGGAAGAGAAATCCGTCGAAGTCGACGACCTCCTGTCGTGGTTCGCCTGGGCCGACGACTACGGCCCCGACGGAGAACCACGGCGCTCGACCAGCGATCTCTATTTCGCTGAAGTTCGCTCGCTCGAGGAGATTTTCCGAGCCAACGAAAGCGGAGGCGAGCAAGCCGGACAACAACAGCAGGGCCAAGGCAACCAAAACGAGGAGCTTATCGAGACCCAGCGGCAGATCGCCATCGCCCTTTGGAAACTGAAACAGCGCGGCTCGTCCGACGAACATTTTCTCGACGACACCGCCGTAATTAACGATTCCCAAAAAGACGCCCGGGCCACGCTCGAGGAAATGAAGCCCCGTCTTCAGGAAGAAAAAGCCATCGCCGCCGCCAACCTCGCATCTCGCCTCATGGACCAAGTGTCTCAAAACTTGGATACGATTCTGGACGACGAGAAAGACGACCTGATCGATCCCGCCTGGTCCAGCGCCCAAGGAGCGGTGCAGGCCCTCCTGCGAATGCAGCCCAAAGAATTCAACGTCTCGCGCTCCCGCCAAGCCGGCGGCGGTGGAGGCGGACAGTCCCGAAACCAGCGCCAGTTGGACCAGCTCGATTTTCAGCGCGAAGAAAACCGATACGAAACCGCCAGCCAGGCGCAAAGCCTCACCTCGCCCGAACAGAAAGAGCAACTGCAAGTACTCAGCAAATTGAGCGAACTCGCTCGCCGGCAGGACGACATCAACCAACGCCTTCAGGAACTGCAGACCGCCATCGCCAACGCCAAAGACGAGGAAGAGCGCGAACGGATTCGCCGCGAGCTCAAACGCCTCGAAGAAGAGCAACGCCAGATGCTGGCCGACGTCGACGAAGCGCGGCAACGGATGGATCGCCTCCAGTCCAACGAAGACAATCGGCAAGCCCGCCAGCAGCTCGACGAAGCCCGCGAGCAAATGCGCGAACTCGGCGAATCCTTGAGCAATGAAGAGATTTCCCAGGCGCTTGCCACCGGCACCCGCGCCCAGGAAAATCTCGAATCGCTCAAAGAGGAATTTCGCAACGAAACCTCGAGCCAGTTCACCGAGCAACTCCGCGACGCTCGCCAAGCCGCCCGCGATCTCGCTGAAAACCAGCGAGCCATCGGCAACGCTCTCGATGAACTCGATCGGACCGAAGGCCAACGCCTCGACAATTCCGAAGAGCGCGACCAGATCACCGACCAACTGAGCAAACAACAAGAACAGCTCGACTCCCTCATGCAAGGCCTCCGCGAAGTCACCGAAGCTTCGGAATTCAGCGAGCAACGCCTCCACCGGGAACTCTACGACCTCCTTCGCGAGCAAAGCCAAAGCGACATCGACGAACAACTCGAAACCAGCTCGCGCATGCTCAGCCAAGGCTTCGTCGAACAGTCCCAAGGCATGCAACCCGATCTGCAGCGCGGATTCGACGAGCTACGCGACAATGTGGAACGTGCCGCTGAAAGCGTGCTCGGCGACGAAGCCACCTCCCTTCGCTTCGCCCAAGAAGAACTCGATTCTCTCACCCGCGACTTGCAAGCGCAGTCCGAACAAGACAATCCGGGCCAAGGCGTAAGTCCAGGCGGTAGTCAAAATTCAGATACACCGCAAGAGGGCCAACAAGGTTCCCAGCTCGCCGATTCCGGCCAGCAAGGTCAAAGTCCCGGCCAGCAAGGCCAAAATCCCGGCGAACAATCGGAATCGCCAAACGGGCAAAGTCCAAACGGACAATCGCCCGGCTCGCAGGGTCAGCAATCCGACGAGTCCCTCGCCCAGCAAGGCTCGCCCGGCCAAGGCCAACAACCGGGCCAGCAACCC